>NZ_RJTN01000015.1 GCF_005497185.1 Pectobacterium polonicum
TGAGAGTATTAATCTCACCGCCTTCCTCCCCGCTGAAAGTGCTTTACAACCCGAAGGCCTTCTTCACACACGCGGCATGGCTGCATCAGGCTTGCGCCCATTGTGCAATATTCCCCACTGCTGCCTCCCGTAGGAGTCTGGACCGTGTCTCAGTTCCAGTGTGGCTGGTCATCCTCTCAGACCAGCTAGGGATCGTCGCCTAGGTGAGCCATTACCTCACCTACTAGCTAATCCCATCTGGGCACATCCGATGGCAAGAGGCCCGAAGGTCCCCCTCTTTGGTCCGAAGACGTTATGCGGTATTAGCTACCGTTTCCAGTAGTTATCCCCCTCCATCAGGCAGTTTCCCAGACATTACTCACCCGTCCGCCGCTCGTCACCCAGAGAGCAAGCTCCCCTGTGCTACCGCTCGACTTGCATGTGTTAGGCCTGCCGCCAGCGTTCAATCTGAGCCATGATCAAACTCTTCAATTTAAGATTTGTTTGATTTGCTGAACTCGTCAGCGATGCTCAAAGAATTAGTAACTGTTTATTCGTAATGAATTTACTGTTGTTCACTCTTCAAGACTTTTTTATATCGTTAAGATACGGTCTTGTGAGTGCCCACACAGATTGTCTGATTATATTGTTAAAGAGCAGTGCCACTTCTTCGGTGGCGCGGGCTGCATATACTATGCTAATCCGCTTTAAAGTCAAGTCATTACTGACTGCCTTTCGTAAATCTTTTTCCTGTCACCACGACCGCGTGTCGCTGTTGCCGTGTCAGTGGAGGCGCATTATAGGGACTTCTCGGCGGCTGACAAGTGCTAAATGCAAAATAATTATCGTTTGTCTACTATTCACCCACAAAGCGATTAAAGTGGCAGTTTTTCCAGCGAATCGAAGCCATAACGCTGCAATATTGGCCACAGCGTAGCGACTTTAGGCGTAATCGTCAGGCAATAAACCAGATTTTTATCTGTAGAAAGTGGAGGATTATCCAGATTAGCAATCAGCCATGCCGTTCTTTTGGCTATAGCAGCGCCTGAATCCACAAGACGTGTACCATCTGGCAGAGCCATTTTCAGCTCTTCTGCTAACAATGGGAAATGCGTACACCCGAGCACGACCGTATCGGGTGGCTCTGGCAGACGTAGCCAAGGACGCAGAATTTTTTGCAGTTCGGAAATTGAGATCGTCTCACCCTGCAATTTCGCTTCTGCTAACTCGACCAGTTCTGACGATCCCAATGACAGAATCTGGCAATCCGTCGCAAAACGGGCAATCAGTTCATGCGTATAGGGACGTTGAACCGTTGCGCGAGTCGCCAATAGGCCAACAACGCCGTTGCGTGTCAGCTTAGCCGCCGGTTTAACCGCTGGGACAACGCCCACGACAGGGAAAGCAAAGCGCTCACGTAATGCAGGAAGGGAAATCGTACTTGCCGTATTGCAAGCAATCACAACCAATGCGAGCTGATGACGTTGTTGGACTGCGCTAACAATCTCAACCACGCGCTCGATAATAAACTGCTGTGATTTCTCACCATAGGGAAACGCTTCATTATCGAATGCGTATATATAGTGAAGATCCGGCAAGAGCTGCCGGATTTCATCATAAACAGACAGCCCGCCTACGCCGGAATCGAAGACCAGAATCGTAGGACGGGATGGCAGGTTAGAAGGTATAGCTTCCTGTGAGATAGTATTCTCGCCCTGCCGTGCGGTAGCCATATGCCGTCTCATAATCTTTATCAAACAGGTTGGCGATTCTACCACGAACTGTCAGATGAGAGGTGATCGGATATGAGGCGGCGAGATCCCAGAGACTTACGCCACCAAGCTTGACAGAGCGTTCAGGAAATGTACTGAAATCCTTGTCATAACGCTGGCCGAGATAATGGTATGTAACGCTCCAGTCAAGATCGTAGAGTTGCCAATCCAACTGATATTTAACTTGCTGCTTAGCTCGGCGAATCAGGACCTCATTGGTGATAGCGTTGCGTGGGTCAACATAATCATAGCTAACACGATGGCTTACAGGCCCAGTATCAAAAGTAGCTGTTGCTTCAATGCCCTTAATTTCAGCTTTATCTATATTTTGAAAAACCCAGTTAGTCCCACTCGTTGAAGTGATTAGATTGTTAATATCATTACGATATCCAGAAATTCGCCATGTAACTGGCCCACTAAGGCCTTCAACCCCGCCTTCCCATTGTTTGCTTTCTTCTGGCTGAAGTGCTCGGTTGCTCCCTGATCTGCCATACAACTGCCCCATATTTGGCGCTTTAAATGCAGTGCCATAAGAAGCTATTAAACGGTAGCCATCAATGAATTCCCAAGATGCTCCTGTTTGCCAAGTGTTGTGCCAACCGAATTCAGATTGATCGTCACCACGTACAGAACCTTCAAGCACTATGGAAGAAAAGCGTTGCTGGCCAGTAAGGTAAACTCCCGTATTGTGCTGACTTTCTTCGCGGTTTACGTTGGTTGAATCGGGTTTAATGACCTGATCTTGCCAATCAACACCAGCACTCACCGTACCCGAACCTACTTGCAGCGTATTGCCCCACTGCGCATTGTATTGCTGAGAATCAACTAACGTCGCACTGCGCTCATATGGGCCTTTTTGCGCATCGTAGTCGTAATCCTTGCTATGGCTGTAGCTTCCGATAAGTTGTGTGGCATAAATGCCATTCTGATAACGCAAGCCAGAATCCCAAGTTTGACCATAGAGTTGGCGCGTATCATGTCCAAACCCATCATAACCAGTGCGGTTGTCAAACCCGTAGCTACGTAAAAAGCCGCCAAACTCATCACTAAACCGATGGCTGACCGCGCCATAGAGTAATTTACTCATAAACCCATCACGATCTGGCTGACGCGGCGCATCTGCGGCGGCAACATCAAACCCTTTCGTATAAGTATAATTACCAGCAACAGTCGCCGTTGTGCTGTTACTCAACGCTTGTTGCGTTACTGCATCATAAGATTGATACCCATTAGAGCCGATACCAGCGGATAGCGTCGTATCGTTCTTCTCTCTGGTAGTAATAATGTTTACTACGCCGCCAATCGCATCAGAACCATAAACCGCAGAACGTGCGCCACGAATATATTCAACTTTCTGCACCAGTGAGAGGGGGATTTGGCTGAGATCAGAAGAACCGCTAATACCAGCCTGATTTAGGCGAATACCATCGATCAGTACCAACACATGGCTAGAGTTAGTCCCACGAATAAACAACGAACTTTTTTGCCCTAAGCCGCCATTTTGTCCGATGTCCACACCCGGCAAACGACGCATAACATCAGTTAGGCTTTTAGCCTGCCAGCGGTCGATCTCTTCTCTTGTCACTACAGTCGTGGGCGCCAGCACCGAAGAAACCGGCTGTGCGAAACGGTTTGCGGTTACCACTATGTCATCGGTATTTTTTTCCGATGACGAATTTGGAGATGAACTGTTTTCCTGTGCCCAGCCAGAAAATGCCGTGACGGAAAGCGCCGTCAGCAGCGAAACTTTTTTAATCATTGTTAAAGCATCCGAGAAATAATAAGGATGCCGCAGGCTCTGTTAATAGCACGCGATATGCAGAACCAATTGCGACGTATTCCGGCAGGTCTTCGGGCTTGGATGCCGTTGTTACCACAAACCGTCAACGACGGTAGGGCGTACAACGAAAGCGATGACTTCCCACCCTCAAAGGATGAAGGCAGTGTCTGCATAATAATGCTATCGCCGGGGCTTTCCTTACCGCTGCGCGTCAGCTCCAGATTTACACTGGATTCCCTTTTGACTTGTGAAACAAGGCCGGACGCCCATCCTACAATCGCACATTACGGAAGTCTAGACTTCTATATCACTACAGGATAATAACGTAACAAAACTGGACTTCCTGGCCGGATTCCCTACAATTCCCGGCCAATAACCCCCTTTTAGACGCTGTTCAGACGAGAAAACCATGACGCCAGAAATCCTGCCTATCGAAGACTATGACGACCAGCTTGCAGAGAAAACCGAGCGTCTACGTGGAATGATGGCACCTTTCAATGCACCGGAGCCTGTCGTCTTCCGTTCTCCCGTCAGCCACTATCGGATGCGCGCCGAATTCCGTATTTGGCACGAGGGTGACGAGCTTTACCACATCATGTTTGACCAGCAAACCAAACAGCGCATTCGGGTCGATCGCTTTCCGGCAGCCAGTGAACTGATCAACCGCCTGATGCCGGAGCTGCTTGCCGCCATTCAGCCTGACCCCGTACTGCGCCGTAAACTGTTCCAGATAGACTATCTGTCGACCCTAAGCGGCGAAGTGATCGTTTCTCTGCTGTATCACCGTGCACTGGATGAGGAATGGCAGCAACATGCCCGTGCGCTGCGCGATAGCCTGATAGCGCAGGGGTTCCGTCTACAGTTGATCGGTCGCGCGACGAAAACCAAAATCTGCCTCGATCGAGACTATGTCGATGAATGTCTGCCGGTTGCAGGCCGGAATATGATTTATCGACAGGTGGAAAACAGCTTCACGCAGCCAAATGCCGCAATCAATATTCAGATGCTGGAGTGGGCGTTGGATGCGACAGCGGGATCGACAGGGGATTTGCTGGAACTGTATTGTGGTAACGGTAATTTTTCACTCGCGCTGGCAAGAAATTTCGAACGCGTACTGGCAACCGAAATCGCCAAGCCATCCGTCGCGGCAGCACAATATAATATCGCCGCGAATCAGATAGAAAACGTGCAGATCATCCGCATGGCGGCAGAAGAATTTACGCAGGCCATGCAGGGCGTGCGTCAGTTTAACCGTTTACAAGGCATCGACCTGACAAGCTACCAGTGCGAAACCATTTTTGTTGACCCGCCGCGCAGCGGACTGGATGACGAAACAGTGAAACTGGTGCAGGCGTATCCGCGTATTCTTTATATTTCCTGCAACCCAGAAACGTTGAGCAACAACCTGCAAACGCTATCGGAAACCCACGACATTCGCCGTCTGGCACTGTTCGACCAATTCCCTTACACCCACCATATGGAGTGTGGCGTGCTGTTGGAAAAACGTCAGTAACACACGCAAACTGGCGGGTCACCCCGCCAAAACGCATTCGTTACAGCGTATCGCTCTCTTCTGCTGAGACGGGCTCCGTCGCTTTTCTACGACGCAGTTTCAGGCCAATCCAGAAAACCAATGCCACGCACAGGATCGACGGAATAAAGTTCGATCCAATAGCGGGATATTCCACGCGCACGATAGTGCTGTAAATCAATAACCCCAGCAGAAAACTGGCCGCCGCCAGCATCGGAATGCCTTCCGGCATACTGTGGTGCAAATAACGTTCATGCAGGCAGTAGATCGACAATACCAACGCAATCAGCGGAAAAATCGAGAATGGAACAATACTGCTGAACAAGGCGGCAAATGCGCCGTTGACGGATAAGCCCGCAATCAGCGCCAGAACCAGCGTACCTTTTTCTTGATGAGGTTTTTCTGTCATGGTTTCTCCCTTCTCATGTGGGTATAGAGGATTTATGGCACGGTAAAGCTGCTGTCGTGTTCTTTTCTGTACCAGTAATAAGCGCCTTTGGCGATCATCCGCAGTTGCAGCACCAGCCGTTCTTCCAGCTGTTTACGCTGTTCCAGAGAAACATCCAGAGCTTCCGCCCCCGCGCTGAAAACAATGGTCACCATCGCTTCTGACTGCGCTTCTGCGAAGCTGCGAGGAATATGATTTTCCACCTCAAGATAATCCGCCAGCTCAGCGATAAAATGCTGAATCTCCCGCGCCACCGCCGCACGGAACGCCGCCGATGTCCCCGAGCGCTCACGCAGCAATAGCCGGAAGGCATTAGGATTATTACCGATAAACTCCATAAAGGTGGAAACCGACGTCCTGATTACGCTACCGGTTTTGGCAATACGTTGCCGAGCCTGCCGCATTAGCTGGCGCAGCATCAGCCCGCTTTCGTCGACCATTGTCAGCCCCAGCTCATCTACGTCACGAAAATGACGATAGAAAGAGGTCGGCGCGATACCTGCTTCGCGGGCCACTTCACGCAAACTCAAGCTGGTAAAGCTGCGCTCAGCGCTTAACTGGCTAAATGCAGCTTCGATAAGGGAACGACGGGTCCGTTCTTTTTGTTGTGCTCTGACACCCATTATGCTGCCCAAATGATCTACTCCCTTTTCCAGAGGGGCACTATAGCAAACTTTATTGTCCGCAGAATGAGACAAAGTTTGCCATATTAAGAATGTGAAAATCTGTTTCCATAGTAAAGGCAGGGATGATTGGGTTCTGCCACAGTCGATGCTACAATCGCACGATGTTAAGGCCACGTTATTATTTTGTATAAAAACAGGTTTAACCTACCATGACTCTACAACATCAATTCGATTACGATGCCATCGTTATTGGTTCCGGTCCCGGCGGTGAAGGCGCAGCAATGGGATTGGCTAAGCACGGTGCCAAAATTGCGGTGATTGAACGTCACTACAATGTCGGCGGCGGCTGTACCCACTGGGGTACGATTCCTTCTAAAGCCCTCCGCCACGCCGTCAGCCGCATTATCGAGTTCAATCAAAACCCCCTCTACAGTGACAACTCCCGCATTATTCGCTCCTCATTTTCTGACATCCTGCGCCATGCCGACAGCGTCATTGGTCAGCAAACCCGTATGCGACAAGGGTTTTATGAGCGTAATCAGTGTGAGCTGTTCTCTGGTGAAGCCAGCTTCATCGACGCCCATACGATTGCCGTTCATTACCCAGATAATACCCATGAAACGCTGACCGCCGCGAATATCATTATCGCGACCGGTTCACGTCCGTATCATCCGGCAGACGTCGATTTCGACCACCCGCGCATTTACGATAGCGACTCTATACTGCAACTCGACCACGAACCTCAGCACGTTATCATCTACGGCGCGGGCGTTATCGGCTGCGAATACGCCTCTATCTTTCGCGGCCTGAGCGTTAAGGTCGATCTAATCAACACCCGCGATAGGTTGTTGGCCTTTCTCGATCAGGAAATGTCGGATGCGCTGTCCTACCATTTCTGGAACAACGGCGTGGTTATCCGCCATAACGAAGAGTTCGAGAGTATTGAAGGGCTGTCTGATGGTGTCATTGTCAATCTGAAATCTGGCAAGAAGATGAAAGCAGACTGCCTGCTCTATGCCAACGGGCGCACGGGGAACACGGAAACGCTGGGGCTGGAAAATATCGGCCTAAGCACCGACAGCCGCGGGCAGCTCAAGGTCAACAGCATGTACCAGACCGCGCTGGCGCATATTTATGCCATCGGTGATGTTATCGGCTATCCCAGCCTGGCATCGGCCGCTTACGATCAGGGCCGGCTCGCCGCGCAGGCGATCATTAAAGGCGATGCCAGCGCGCATCTGATCGAAGATATTCCCACTGGCATTTATACCATCCCGGAAATCAGCTCCGTGGGGAAAACCGAGCAAGAGCTCACCGCGATGAAAGTGCCTTATGAAGTCGGGCGGGCACAGTTCAAACATCTGGCACGGGCGCAGATTGTCGGGATGAACGTGGGGAGTTTGAAGATTCTGTTTCACCGCGAAACGAAACAGATTTTGGGTATTCACTGCTTTGGTGAGCGCGCCGCTGAGATTATCCACATCGGGCAGGCCATCATGGAACAAAAAGGTGAAGGTAATACTATCGAATACTTCGTTAATACCACCTTCAACTATCCAACCATGGCAGAAGCTTACCGTGTGGCGGCGCTGAACGGATTGAACCGCTTATTTTGACAGGTTTTCCATATAACCTTGCATGTGCTCGCGGATGGTATCAGCAAGTTGCTCATAGCGTCCGCGCAGCGGTGAACCGGGGCGATACACCAGCGCGATAGTGCGCTTGGGCTCCGGTTTATAACATGGCAAATAGCAAACGCCATCGCGCTCACGCTCACGCGGTACCGACAACGACGGCAGCAGCGTAATCCCGCTTCCGGCGGCGACCATGTTACGCAGTGTTTCCAGGCTAGTCGCCCGGAAATGCGTATCTTCATCCGCTCCAGCCTGGAAACAAAAGCCCATCGCCTGGTCGCGCAGACAGTGGCCATCTTCCAGCATCAGCAGCTTTTCACCCGCCAGATCGGACATCGCCACGCGTTCGCGGTTCGCCCAAGGGTGATCCTGATAAATCGCTAGCTTCATCGGCTCGTCAAACAGAGGAACTTCGATAAAGGCTTCAGATTCTTTCACCATCGCCAGAATGGCACAGTCCAGTTTGCCGCTGTCCAATTGCGCGAGCAGTTGATGGGTTTGCGCTTCGTGCAGATACATTTCGAGTTTGGGGAAGGTGCGATGCAACATCGGAATAATTTGCGGCAGCAGATAAGGCCCCACAGTAGGGATCAAGCCAATATGCAACGGCCCCGACATGGTTTCGCCCTGCTGACTCGCCATCTCTTTTAATACCTTGACCTCGCGTAATACCGTTCGCGCCTGCTCGACCAGCAGCAGCCCGGCTTGCGTAAATAGCACTTTACGACTGGTACGCTCAAGCAGCATCACGCCTAACTCATCTTCCAGCTTGCGAATCTGTCCACTGAGCGTGGGCTGACTTACATGGCAGGAATCTGCTGCACGCCGAAAGTGACGATGTTCTGCCAGCGCGACAAGATACTCTAAGTCCCGAATATTCATTATTATTCTCCTTATCATGATAGCTAACAGCGATAGATAGGATATCAACGAACGACAATCCCTATCAACATCCAAAATGAATAATATATCCCACCGAAACGTGCTTGCTTATTGCAACCTCCCGTCACGCTATAACGAGCAGGCTAATATATTCAAGTGATTTGACGATGACAGCATTTTGTGTTCTTCGGTCAAACAAAGAGACGTGATGGAGGCAGGGAAATACGATGCGTAGGCTGGACGATCGGCAATACAAATAGGCACAAAACGACAGAGGGAGTACGTGGGGGCTGGCAAGGTTTATGTAGTCAAAGGAGCAAGAGAAAAAATGATTCAGCCCGTTATGGCACATCGAAACATACGAATAGGAATCTCATCCCTGAGACTCCTCCCTTTCCAGGCTCCCACAAGCCATAGATTCAGCTATTCCAATACCTAAATCTATCGCAACGGCGTGGCAGCCTTTTTCTTCCTGAAATCTTGCGCGCTACCTTAACGCGTGACTTCTGGGCGCACACCCAGCGTGTGGCAAATCGCGTAGCTCAACTCAGCGCGGTTCAACGTGTAGAAGTGGAAATCTTTTACCCCTTCGCGGCTCAGGATTTTCACCATGTCCATCGCAATAGAGGCACCGACCATTTTGCGGGTTTCCGGGTCGTTATCCAGACCGTCAAACACACTTGTCATCCAGTTCGGCACGCGCACATTTGTCATCGTGGCAAATTTTTGCAACTGCTTAAAGTTTGATACCGGTAAGATCCCCGGCACGATCTCTACGTCGATGCCCGTTGCCACGCAGCGGTCACGGAACCGCAAATAGCTTTCTACATCGAAAAAGAACTGTGTGATAGCGCGATTCGCACCCGCGTCAATCTTATGCTTTAGGTTAATCAGGTCAGCCTGCGCGCTTTTGGCTTCAGGGTGCACCTCAGGATAGGCAGCAACCGAAATATCGAAATCACCAACCTCTTTCAGCAGGGAAACCAGATCCGCCGCATACATGTCCGGCTTACCGCCTTCTGGAGGCAAATCGCCACGCAGCGCGACAATATGGCGGATACCGCTCTGCCAGTAATCCTGCGCGATTCCACGCAGCTGTTCGCGCGAAGCGTCAATACAGGTCAGATGGGGGGCAGCTTCCAGACCGGTACGTTCTTTAATCGTTTTGATAATGCTGTGAGTACGGTCACGCTCACCAGAATTTGCCCCATAAGTCACGGAAACAAACTTAGGCTTTAGGCTGCTCAATCGATCAATCGAGCTCCACAGAGTTTCTTCCATGTCGCTGGTACGTGGCGGGAAAAATTCGAATGACACATTAATCCGTCCCTGTAATTCCGCCAGACTTTGATTCAGCGCTTCCCGCTGGTTTGCGTGAAAAAAGCTCATACCTGCTACCCCGTTGACCGTGACTGTTATTATCATTCGCTACACGTCTATACGTTTAGACGTCTATATAGAAAATGACGTAATCCGCTTAAAGAGTCAACGTTTTTCAGCCCGGTAGGTGGTGATGATTACTCACGGTAAATGAAAAAATTTCATGATGGGTTTCCCGCAAAAGTGCTGTCTCTTCGTCACATTGTTATGTCAACGCGGAGACAGTTTCGTGCGCGATAATGTCGTTATTTTCATGCTACTTCGTAGCACGCGCCCGACATGGGGCGGCTCAAACGCCGCTCGCCCCATGACCCCAGGCTTTCGGCGGGAATTATGCCGCTGACGCGGTTCCATCGGTGTTCCTGACCGCTAACCGAGCCGCCAGTGACGCGTTCCCTACGCGGCACTGGCTTTCGCGACGTCCTGTCGCTCACTCGGCGGTCAAGCCCACCGCTGCATAATTTTTTACGCCGGATAACAGCAAAACCGCCTCTCAGACTGCATAAAAAATGTGATTAAACGAAAGAGAGCACGTCATCAGCCACTAGGGAAATCGTGAAAATGTACGGTATGACCTTCTTCCGTCGTCAGAAAAATGGCGTACTGCGGGGCTTCCAGACTGGTTTCAAAGCCCGGAGCGAAACGCAGGGCAGACTGATGGTTGGTGCCGCGTATCGTGGTGAATGATATCCCTCGCCAACTTCCGCTGGCAGGCCGATGCACATGCCCCGCGGAAATATGCCGCACGTTACCGAAGCGATGACATACCTGATACAGCGCGTCTGCCGCTTCGGGTGCCAACCGAACGTCATCAAGCGCCGGAAGCCCAATCGACATGGGAGGATGGTGCAGGAATAGGAATACATTTTTTCCTTCCGCGGCCTGAAGCTGTCGTTCAAGCCATGTCAGCCGTGCTGAACACAGCGTTCCAGCTACCTCACCGACATGCAGCGAATCCAGCAGAATGACGCAATCATCACCCACCGCGCTCGTGCTCTGTACAAATCCGTATTCGTCCACCTGCATCGGGAACTGGGCCAAAAACATTTCCCGGTCGTCGTGATTCCCCATCGTCACACGCCAGGGAACCTGTAGCTCAGCCAGTGCCGATGCCAGAAATGCATAAGATGCCGCACTGCCGTCATCGGACAGATCGCCAGAGATGACCACCAGATCGGCATCGCGATGATGGGCATTGATATCGGCAATCGCCGCTTTCAACTGCTGCGCTGGATCGCGACCGTGTAAATGGCCACCCTGTGCGATCAAATGAAGGTCGGAAAGTTGAATCAGTTTCATCGTTATCCTCGGTTTTTACTGTCCATGCGCTATCACCCGCCAATGCCGTTACGCCGACTGGCGGCGGATTAACGGAGCCGCCACTTTCGCCCGGCACGCGGGTTCTTGTACCTGAGACTGGCGTCGGTCAAGCAACGCCAACGCCTGTGCCGCCATCGTTGCCGGGTCCTGACGAAACGTTGTCAACGCATAGGCATCCCATCCTGCGGCCGGAATATCGTCAAACCCAACAACCATAAGATCCTGCGGCACGGCAAGCCCACACTGCTTTGCGCGATCGATCACGCCAAACGCCACTAAATCGTTAACACAGAACACCGCGTCCGGTCTGGCAACTTTCGGGAGCGAAAACAGAGCCTGCCCCACCGTCAGCCCGTCGTCATAATCCGTATCACCACCGCGCACCACGGCCACAGGCAGCCCTAGCCGCTGAGCCTCATCACAAAACGCCTGTTCACGTTCCATGATATTGGGCGTTGCCGACGCCGCGCCAGCCAGAGCCAGACGTGTTCTTCCTGATGAGGCAAACAGCCGCGCGGCCATCCTTGCTGCGGTATCATTATCAATGTGTACGCTGTCACACGCGGGTTCGTGCCGCCCGATGACAATCAGCGGCTGGCCGTTTAGCTGCGCCAGTTCGACAAATTCTTTCGGCGGCGAACCAGAAAGCACAATCGTTGCTTCCGCACGGTGACCAAACAAAATGGAACGCGCTGCGGCCATCGCTTCCCGCACATGGCTGGTGTTGATAAGAACAGGAATCGAGCCGCGTTGAATTAACGCCTGCGACAACTCTGCGACCAAATTGGCACGAAACCCGACTTCAGGGTGCGTCACCACCAGCCCCACCAGACGGCTGCTGTTCGCCAGCAGGCCACGCGCCAGATCGTTAACCTGATACCCTAACTCTTGTGCCGCGGTCATGACCTTGGCATAGGTAGCAGCCGACACGCTGGCGCCGGGGGTAAAACTACGAGATACCGCCGAGCGCGATACACCCGCTCGACGTGCAACATCCTGTGCGCTGACATAACCCGGTTTACCCACCGTCATTTCCCAATCCTTGCCATGACGTCGGCCTTCAAAAAACGTTCCACCACCAGCATGAACAGAACAGAAGGAATCAGCAGCACCAGCGCGGTAATAGAGGCGATCTGATAGTTACCGCCCGCCCCTGCGGTATAGAGCAGCAGCGGCATCATCTGTACATCCGGTGCCCCAACGAAGTAGCTGCCGGTAAATTCATCCAGCGATTCGAGGAAGACGAAGATCGCTGATGCCATCAAACCTGGCATAGCCAGCGGCAGGGTAATATCGACAAAGGCACGCCACGGCCCGGCGCCAATCGACCGTGCCGCCTGTTCCATTTCACGCCCCACTGCCGAGAATGCCGCCGAGGCAATCCAGACCGCAAACACCAATCCGTGAACCGTGTGAACCAGCACAACCCCCAGCAACGTGCCGTTTAGTCCCCACTGATAAAACAGGCGGGCAATATTGACGTACACCGTCAGATTCGGAAACGCCTGTGGGATCAGGAATATCAGCAATATCAATCCACGAGCAGGCAGCGGCAGGCGCGCCAGCGCATATCCCGCCGGAATCGCCAGCGATAGCGAAGCCAGCACCGTGAACACCGCAACCAGCACGCTATTTCCCAACGCTTCCCACGCCACACCGCGCGGCGAAAATACCCGCTTCCAGAAGGCAAAGCCCCAGTCATTCGGCAAGAGATGCGGATAGAACCATTTTTCCGCTACCGACCACAGCAGGAGATTAGCCAATGGCCCAAAAATCAAGAAGATTAGTGTCCCCAGAATCAGCATTCTCGGAACCCACCACAGTACGTTCTTCATGCCTTCTCCCTCATGTTCAAGCGGAGATAAATCACAGCAAACAGGCCAGTCATCAGCAGAGAAATCACCCCCAACGCATTCGCTACGCCATAATCGCCGTAGGCGTTAATGCGGAAGGCAATATTAGCGGTGAGCATCGTCGGCGACTGGGCGTTGATCATCATCGGCACGGACAGTACCGACATCATGGTGACAAAAGAGAGAATGAGCCCAGTGAGCAGCGTTTGCCCAACCTGAGGCACCACAATTTCACACAGGATTCGCAGGCGCGATGCGCCTAAATTACGGGCGGATTCGATCATCGTGCGATCCAGTGACGCCATCGCGCCAGCTACCAGCAGCGCCACAAACGGCGTCTGTTTCCAGACAAAGGCGAACACGATGCCGCGCCAGTCCAGCCAATTGCTGGCGCTGGCTATATCAACAATACCGAGCGTATCCAGCGCGCCATTCAGCCAGCCGTTTTTGGCCAGAAACGTGCGTAAAATTTGCCCGGTCACGATAAACGGAATAAACAGCGGCCAGCGATAGACCCAGCGCAGCAGCGCCACCATGCGCGGGCTTTCCCCCAGCGTCAGGTAGCCGCCGATCATGACGGACAGCAGGCCGATCAGCAGCGTCGCGAGGCTCACAATCAGTAAGGTAAACAGGATATCGGGCAGATACAGCGTCAATGCCGTGACAAAATTATCAATGCCTACGCCATTCTGACTGACGAAAGCGCCCCCAACCGACAGCCCCAGCGGTACGATAAAACAGACAGCCACCACCGCCAACGCGGGTAGCACAAGCGCGATCCCCGCGAGTCGGGAAGAGAATTGGGATACTTGCAACATGAAGGTCTCCGCGCTCTGACCTCATCCCGCCAGAGCGCCTGTAATACTAAGGATATATACAGCGAGTGGATTATTTCGCCATCGCCTGCTCATAGGCGTTTAAAATCGCAGTGTGATAAGGCGCGATAGGGAACGTCTTGCCTTTGCTCGCCAGCTCATCCGGCGTCACATCGGTGAACAGACGCTGCCATACCACAGGCTTTAGCTCGGCCTGAACGTACTTGGCATCGATCCCCGGATACCAGTTAAAGCGCTCTACAATTCCTTCAGCCTGTACTTTGGCGCTGGTTGCCAGCTCGACAAACTGTTTAGCCAGTTCACGATTCGGTGCCTGCGCGGGGATGACATAGTGCATCGGCTGCCCTGGCATACCCGGTGCAGGAAGCAGCAGCTTAAAGTTGTCCGGCAGTTGTCCACTCGCTTTCCAGGAATAGAACATGTCGACCCATACCGGCCCCATGGCAATTTCGCCACGGCTCAACATGTCGAGCGTGCCCGCATTGCCCGGCGTCAGCGTCACGTTCTTGTTAAAGGCTTTCAGGCGTTCAAACGCGGGTTGCCATTTCTTCGCTTCCGCCTCATCAAACGGTCCGTTCATTAACTTCTGGGCATCGCCGCCGTAAGCGTAAATCCAGCCCATGACAAAGCTCACGCCCGATGCACCGCCTTTAATACCGTTGTAGCCGAACATCTTCGGATTCGCGGCTGCCCACTGTTGGATTTCGTCATAACTTTTAGGCGGATTCGCTACCATGCTGGGGTTATAGGCCAGCGCCGTCTGGCTACTGAACATCGGCATGACATAGCCTTTCACGTCTGTGCCCATGGCTTTATCCGCAGCAGCCATGCTGACCAGCTTGCCGCTGGCGATATCATCGCGATATTTCAGCAGGTCGCCCTTTTGCACCATCGGGCCGACAAATTTCTCATGCACGACCGCCACATCGGTGTCCCAGACTTTGGCACCGGCGGCCTGCTGTGCATTGAAACGCTCAAGAATCTTCTGCGACCCTGCATCACCTGGCCCAGTGCCGACAGCGCGTACTTTCACGCCGGGATGCTGCTTTTCAAACAGCGGCCCTAAGTATTCATTCACATAGTCGACCATGTTCTGGTCGCCCGCCGTCAACACCGTTAATTCCTGTGCCTGTACCGCCGCCAGCGGCGTACTCATCATCAGCGTTGCAGCAAAAATGCGTTTCATATCATTTGTCTCCAATTCAGGATCAGGCCGTCAGGCCGGGAAGCGAGGAATAACGTGAAGTGGTATTGGGTTCCGCTGTCGAAGAGGTAGCCTCTTCTGCCAGTGGGAAAAGAAACAGCGCCTCGGCGGGAATCTGCACGGCAACCCGCTGCCCGATAGCATAGGGATGTGATGCATGAACCTGTATCCGCCAGGTGCCGCTGGAAATCGTATGCAACCAGTATCCGCCGGGGTAGGTCTGTGCCTGTACCGTGCCGTAGCGCATCAACATGCCGGGCTGAATGAGCGGAACCTCTGCTGGATCGTAAAGTTGAGCAGCCTCCGCGCGAAAGCGCGCTTCTATCGGGCCGGGCGGTAGCGACGTGTTTACCGGCACCAGTGAATGGCTTTCTGTATCCTCAGGAATCGTCAACGTATCGCCATCATAGCGCGCTTCCAGCACGAGCCGATTCTCCGCCCCCATAAACGCCGCGACAAACGCGCTGGCCGGATGGTGGTACACCTCTTGCGGGCTACCCGCCTGCATGATGCGACCCTGATTCAAAATCACGATACGATCCGCCATCACCATCGCTTCTTCCCGATCGTGCGTCACGTGGATCGCAGTCAACCCCAGCCGCTGTTGCAGCGCACGGATCTCATCACGTAGCTGTAGGCGAATACGGGTATCCAGATTGGAGAGCGGTTCGTCCAGCAGCAGAATATCGGGCCGTACCGCCAGCGCACGACCCAAGGCGACGCGCTGGCGCTGTCCACCAGACAGTTCCGCTGGCTTACGAGCGCTCAGGCCCGTCAAACCCAGCATGGTTTCCAGCTCAGCCACCCGGCTGGCAATTTCCGCACGCGGGACGCGGCGCAAACGCAGTCCGTAAGCAATATGCTGCGCCACCGTCATGTGCGGCCATAGCGCATAGCTCTGAAACACCAGCGCCATTCCGCGTTTCTCTGGCGGCGCTTGCGTCATATCCTGCCCGTTAACGCGAATCGCCCCCGCTCGTGGTGACGAGAATCCAGCAACCGTACGCAGTAACGTCGTCTTGCCGCATCCTGACGAACCGAGCAACGCCACGAACTCGCCCTGCGCAATCTCCAGATGGATATCGTTCAATACGGCTGTCGTGCCGTATCCAACATGTAGATGGTCGATGACAATGTGCGGGGCTGCCGCAGAGGAAGTTGTTTTTTGCACAGCTGTGCATTCCACGATAAGCAAACAATGCGCTGATTGTGCGGTGACATCGTGTCAGTGGCGTGTTGCCACCGTGACATTTCAATGACACGAATGACGGGGAAAATAGCAGCGAAAACGTTTTAGCGAGAAGGGAAACGAGGGAATGGGTCTCTTAGTATTGGCCATCTCCCCATACGCGGAGACGGCCAACGGTATATTGCGCTTACAGCAGATTTTACAGTAACTGTGCCAGACGGTTTAGGTCAGATTGAAGCGCACCCGCCGTGACATCGCGCCCTGCACCTGGCCCACGGATAACCAACGGGTTATCCCGATACCAGCGGCTTTCAATCGCAAACACGTTATCACCCGGCAGCAGCGAGGCCAGCGGATGATCGGGGCGAACCGCTTCAACGCCCACACGCGCTTTACCATTGCTGTCAAAGCGTGCGACGTGACGCAGAACTAAGCCCATTTCCTGTGCCGCTTCCAGACGTTGCAGCATCTGCTCGTTCAGCGAATCGCCGTTTTCAAAGAAGTAATCGACTGATCCCTGTTCACAGCCCGGCGGCACTAGCGACTCAACCCGCACCTGACTCGGTTCGATATCATATCCCGCCTCACGTGCCAGAATCACCAGCTTGCGCATGACGTCCTGACCGGAAAGGTCAACGCGCGGATCGGGCTCCGTCAGCCCCTGCTGGCACGCCTGATCGACCAGATCGGTGAACGGTACGGTGCCATCGAACTGCAAAAACAGCCAGGAGAGCGTGCCGGAGAAAATCCCGCTGATCGCCAGAATACTGTCGCCACTTTCCCGTAAATCGCGTACGGCAAAGTTGACCGGCAAACCTGCGCCCACCGTCGCGTTATACAACCAGTGGCGATCCGTTTTCGCGAAGGCATCACGAATCTGGCGATAGTTATTGCCGCCGGATGCACCTGCCAGTTTATTGGCGCTGATGACATGGAAGCCGTAGCTGGCGAAATCCAGATACAGATCGGCGACCGACTCACTGGCTGTCACATCCAGCACCACCAAATCATCAAAGGGGTGCGCACGCATCCACAGGAACAGATCTTCACCATCCCGCTCTTGCGCTTCACTTTCGAAGAAAGCCAATGCGCGGCTGGCATCCAGCCCGTCATAGTTCAAGAGACTGCGCGTGCTGTCCACCACACCAGCCAGTACAAACTCAAAGCCGGTACGGGCAGACAGGTTGCTCTGCTCACGTGCAAACAGCTCCAGCCAGCGTGAACCAATATTTCCCTTACCGAACAGCACCAGACCAATGCGCTTTTCGGCACGGAACAGCGAATGGTGCAAACCGCGAATCAAATGCTCTGTCGGACCAACGCGCAGAACAGCGACCAGACTGATGCCATCATCGGCCTGGCGGACAAATTCAATCGGCTGATCTTTCAACTGCTGATAAAAACGGTGGCTGTGCAGCGGATTTTTACCTACACCCGCCCCGACCATCGCCACCATCGCTAATCCATCACGCTCGCTGAGTTCCACAGGCAGCTTGGCCTGTGTCAGCAACTGTAATGCGCTCTCCACCACTTCGGAGGTGTAACACAGTTGCAGCAGGCTACGATCCTGATGTGCACCTATTGCCAGTGGTTTCAACTGCGCACGGTTCAGAAGCTGTTCGACCTCTTTTTGCAGCAGCACGAAATCGTGTTCGGAAGGCACCTGAACTTCAATCAGGCACACATCATCATGGCTGGTGACAATTTTGGCACCCGTCCCTGAGGCCAGCACGCGTTCGATACGCGTCGACCCTTGTTCAGGCTGATAGCTGCAACGCAGTTGCAGATCGATATCGCTACCGGAAACGGGCTGTAAAGTACGCGTATGCAGCACTGGTGCTGCCAGACGTGCCAGTTCGCTGGCTTCATCCAACCGCAGCAGTGGCAGCAGACAAGCATCTTTTACTTTGCGTGGGTCAGCGCTATACACCCCGGCGACATCGCTCCAGATGGTGACACGTTCAACCCCAGCCAGCGCACCGATTTGCGTCGCGGAGTAGTCACTCCCGTTGCGCCCCAGCAGTACCGTTTCACCCGCGTCATTGCGGCAGATAAAACCGGTTACCACTAAACGCTGCCCTGAATGTTGCGTCAGATATTGCTGCAACAGCGGCCAGGAACGACCTTCATCAACCTGCGGCTGCGCGGCACGTTCCGCGCAGAGAAAATCACGCGCATCCAGCCAGGCTGCATTCATATCTCGATGATTCAGTACGGCCGACATCAAACGAGCTGACCAGATTTCACCGTGTCCAACCACTTCGGCATAGACGGCATCCGTCATCTTGCCATCCAGCAGCGCAGCCAAACGCTCCAGATCGCGAATAAACTGGGCTGTCAGCGCCTCTGCCTCTTGCGCAGGCAAAAGCCCGGTAATCAGTTCACTGTGATAGCGACGTAATGCCTGTTGAACCTGATGCGCCGACAGACGATCGCTCTGGCTCAGTTTTAACCAGCTAATCAACTGGTTTGTGGTACTGCCTGCGGCAGACACCACCATCAAATCTCCGGGGTGGCTATATTCCGCCATAATACCGGCTACGCGCAGGTAACACTTCACATCGGCCAGACTGCTACCGCCAAACTTATGCAGTTGTCGGCCTGTTACCGATGGCGCTACTCCTAATGCACTCATTCTTACCTCTTGGCTGCGGCTTGAAACGCACGATCCAGATCGGCAACCAGATCATCGCCGTCTTCAATGCCGGTAGAAATACGCAGTAATGTTTCAGAGATACCCGCTGCGGCACGCGCCTCCGGTGCCATACCCGCATGCGTCATCGTTGCCGCATGCGAGATTAGACTCTCAACGCCACCTAGCGATTCCGCCAGCGTAAACAGCTCCAGCGAGGCCAGAAAACGCCGCAGAGTGTCTTCATCTCCATCCAGCTCAAAACTTAGCATAGCGCCAAAGCCAGATTGTTGACGGCGGGCAATATCATGGCCGGGATTGTTCGGCAGTGAAGGATGATACAGTGCCTTCACCAGTGGCTGCGTCTGTAAGAATTCAACCACTTGTTGCGCATTACGCTGCGCGGCCGCCATACGCGGCGATAAGGTACGCAGGCCACGGAGCAGCAGATAGCTGTCGAACGCCGCCCCCGTGACACCAATGTTGTTCGCCCACCAGGCCAGTTCAGTAATGGTGTCGGCATCTTTGGCGATCACCGCACCTGCGACCACATCAGAGTGACCATTCAGGTACTTGGTACACGAATGCACCACCAGATCGGCGCCCAGTTCCAGCGGCTTCTGCAACGCCGGGCTCAGGAAGGTGTTATCCACTACGCTGACCGCGCCTGCTTCCCGCGCAGCCTGACAAATCGCGGCAATATCCACGACGCGCAGCAGCGGATTGCTCGGGCTTTCCACCAGCACCAGCTTCGGTTTTTCTGCCAATGCGGCATTGAGCGCATCGGTATCACTTTGATCGACAAATTTAACGCGAAACGCCCCGCGCTTGCTCAGGCTGTCAAACAGACGATAGCTGCCACCGTAGCAATCATGCGGTGCCACCAGCAGATCGCCGGGACGCAGGAATACCGTGCAAACCAGCATAATCGCCGACATTCCGCTGCTCGTCATTACCGCACCAGCGCCACCTTCCAGTTCGGCAAGCGCACGCTGCACGACATCACGCGTAGGGTTACCGCGACGCGAATAGTCGTGTACGCGTGGCTGGTTGAATCCGGTAAAGTTATACGTGCTGGAAAGGTGAATGGGGGGGACGACGCAGCCATACTGCTCGTCATCATTTAACCCACTGCGGACTGCGATCGTTGCCTGTTTACGCGTCATCGGCTCTTTTCCTGGCTGGAGACTGAAAAATAGGAACTTAAGAGTAAACGCAGTTTTAATGGACGTCAACACATCTAGACATCTAAACTTCTTTGCGTATAGATTGAGCATAAGCATAATAACCGCTAGAATTGTGGCATTTCATGACAGATGCTGTCTTCATTAGATTAATTTTTAAGGTATCCCATGGCTGAGTGGAACGGCGAGTATGTCAGCCCTTACGCTGAACACGGTAAAAAAAGCGAACAGGTCAAGAAGATAACAGTATCTATTCCCTTGAAAGTATTGAAGATACTAACTGACGAACGCACACGTCGTCAGGTGAACAACCTGCGCCACGCCACCAACAGCGAGCTGCTGTGCGAAGCGTTTCTGCATGCGTTCACAGGACAACCGTTGCCGAATGACGAAGACCTGCGTAAAGAACGCAGCGATGAAATTCCTGAAGCAGCGAAGATCATCATGCGTGAAATGGGCATCGACCCGGATACGTGGGAATACTGATCGCGTTTGCACTATCGATTTTCTTGCTAACCCCGCCTCCCCCGGCGGGGTTTTGCTATGTAGAAAACCCTCATTCTTCCTATCGCGCCTTTAACACCCGCCACCTTATCTTCTTTCCGCCGTTTCCTTTTCCGCTCATGTTGTGAATCGGGATTGCATTTAATTTGTTATGTTATAACATATCTTTTTTAGCGTATAACGATGATATGTCGCATCATGATAGAGCCACTCTCCAACAGCCCCGTACTGCTACAGCTTCACCATGTTTCCGTTGCCGACGCTAATCGGGCTCCGAGGCTCAGTGATATTTCGCTGTCCATGCAAGTTGGAGAGCGTTTGGCGCTGGTTGGCCCCAACGGCAGCGGCAAGTCCACGCTGTTACGCGTGTTAACCAGCGAACTCGGCGCGACAACGGGGTACATCCAGTTGAACGGCCAGCCGTTGAACACACTCAGCCGCCATGAACGAGCAACGCGCATCGCAATTCTGGCGCAGAACGATGCACCGGATCTGCGTTTGCGGGTCGCGGAATACGTCGCCTTAGGACGAATTCCACATCACGGGTTCAGTACGCCTACGCAGGATCGCCAACTCATCGAAGAAGCGCTGGACGATACCGGATTATTACCGCTGCGCCACCGCCTGCTGGGTACGCTCTCCGGCGGGGAACGTCAACGCGCATCGCTGGCGCGCGCTTTTGCACAAACGCCGCAGCTCCTGCTGCTGGATGAACCGACTAACCATCTCGATCCGTTAGCGCGTGCGCAGTTGCTGTCTCTGGTGCGGAAGCGCGGTATTTCAACGCTGGCGGTGCTGCACGATCTGCCACTGATTACCCCCTTTGCCGATCGCGTTGCCGTTTTGCAGCAGGGGGCGCTACTCCGCTGGGGAACGCCTGCGCACGCGCTAAGCGCCGACTGTGTGAAATCCGTATTTGGGATGGAGAGCTTTACGGTGCCGCATCCGCTAAACGGCTCACCCATTCGCATCTTTGAAGCCCCCGAACTGCACTAAGGAACCCTGATGAAAATAACGCTTCTATCTGGACTGCTGGCATTGACGTCATGCTGGGCGCACGCCTCTGGTTTTCCGGTCACGGTCGACAGCTGTGGGCAACCGCTAACTTTTACCCAGCCGCCGCAGCGAGCCGTTATTCATGACCTGAATATGGCCGAGATGGCGTTTGCTCTGGGCTTACAAAAAAATATCGTCGGGCTGACTGGGATCACCGACTGGTATAAGGCAACGCCAGACTTTATCCAACAGCAGGGTACGATCCCTGAGCTGGCAGCAAAATACCCGACGTTAGAAAACCTGCTGGCCGTACACCCGGATTTTTTCTTTGCTGGGTGGAACTACGGCATGAAAGTGGGCGGCGAAGTCACCCCGCAATCGCTGAAAAAATACGGCATTCAGACGCTGGTACTCAGCGAAAGCTGCGTGTTCACCGAACAACAGCAACAGCGTCCACGTGCCAGCATGGATCTGCTCTACGGCGACATGCTGAAACTGGGGAAAATCTTCGGTAAGCAGGAACAGGCTCAGGAACAAATTGACGGCTGGAAACAGCACCTTGCCGAACTGCGAACCCGCATTGGCAATCAGCCAAAGCAGAAGATTTTTCTGTATGACTCTGGCGACGATAAGCCCTTTACCAGCGGGAAATTCGCGATGCCAACCGCCATCATTGAAGCGGCAGGCGGCAAGAACGTGATGGACGATATGGAAACGAGCTGGGCTTCGACATCGTGGGAAAGCGTGGCGGCCCGCGAGCCCGACTTTATCATTTTGCTGGATTACCAGACGGGCAACGGTGCGGATGCGTTAAGGCGCTTTCTGGAATCACATCCGCTAATGAAATTTACCCCAGCCGTACAGCAGCATCGCTATCTGAAACTGCAATATGCAGAGCTAACACCGGGACCAGCGAATATCGCCGCCGTCGATAAACTGGCACGCGCACTCTACCCGGATGCCTTTAAGTGAACCCAACGTCTTCACGTTATGCCGCGACCGTCGTTATCGCGCTGCTGATATTGGTTGGGCTGATGCTGTTAAATATTGCGACAGGCAGTACGACGATTCCCCTTACGCAGGTCGCCAGCGTACTGGGGCTATCGTCGGCAGACGTCTCGCCGATGACGTCACGCATCAT
The DNA here is from genome assembly GCF_005497185.1 of Pectobacterium polonicum. GTDB lineage: Bacteria > Pseudomonadota > Gammaproteobacteria > Enterobacterales > Enterobacteriaceae > Pectobacterium > Pectobacterium polonicum. The sequence continues at coordinate 22,892 of NZ_RJTN01000015.1, forward strand.
TCTGGAGCTGCGCATTCCCCGCAGCCTGCTAGCAGCGTTGTGCGGTGCAGGTTTAGCGATGGTCGGTGCCTTTTTGCAAACGGCAACCCGCAACGATCTGGCCGACCCTTTTCTATTCGGCCTATCTGCCGGAGCCTCGGCGGGCGCGGTCGCCGTCATCACTCGCTTTGGCGAGCAGCTCGGTGACTGGGCGCTGCCTATGGCGGCCTTCTGTGGCGGCATTTTATCGGCCGTCGCCGTGACGGTATTGTTCCTGCTGCAACAGGCGCGGGGCGCAGAGCGACTGATCATCTGCGGATTGGCAATCTCATTTCTGTTCGGTGCCCTGACGAACTATCTGGTGTTTTCCGGCGATCAGCGGGCAGCCAGCTCGATTCTTTTCTGGTCACTGGGCGGACTGGGTCTTGCCCGCTGGGATACATTACCGTTCGCGGTATTCAGCGTCCTGCTGCTATTCGGCCTCACCGCCCTGCGCTGGCGGGCGCTCGACGCTCTGCTGGCGGGCGGACAAACGGCAGCCTCGATGGGCGTTAATCTGTCCCGCGTACGGGTGGAAATTTTTATCTGCTGCGCGTTCGCCACGTCGCTGTTAGTCGCGCTGACCGGCGTGATCGGTTTTATCGGCCTGATGATTCCCCATCTGGCTCGCCCGTTGAGTGGCGTATTGCACAAGAAGCTGCTGCCGCTGACCGCCGTGCTGGGCGCGATACTGCTGTGCGGCGGCGATTGGCTCAGCCGACAGTTGCTCGCCCCCCAGGAATTGCCTATCGGGATTATTACAGCGGGATTGGGCGGCATCTTCGTTCTGGGGATGCTGGTAAAACGCCAGCAGGGGTGAAAAATGCAGGTTTAAAAATAACTCCAATAACCCCAAAACATTGCCAGATGGAGTTATTGGGGTTATCGTTATCGTAGTAAAGGGCTGCGGGGTGCAGGGATGGATAGCAGGACGTTAATAGCAGAAATCAAGGCCGATGGGTGGGAACTGATAAGAGTGAACAGAAGCCACCACCATTTTATGCCCCCTAGCAAACCGGGGTTAGTCACCATCCCCCACCCTAAGAAAGATTTACCGATAGGCACGGTAAAAAGCATCAGGAAACAGGCAGGAATATGATCATCGCTGACTCGAAGAGGCTGAATTATGTTTTATCCGATTGCAATTGAAGCAGGCGACGAGACCCACGCATACGGTGTAACCGTGCCAGATCTACCGGGCTGTTTTTCTGCAGGCGATACGCTAGACGATGCCATCGCGAATGCTAAAGAGGCGATTACCGGACATATCGGACTGTTGGTCGAGATGGGTCAGGATATTCCCACCGTGTCGTCAGTAGGCCAACTGGCAAAAAACGCAGAATACGCTGGGTACACGTGGGCGGTTGTTGATATTGATGTGACGCGTTTAATGGGCGCTTCAGAAAAAATTAACGTCACGCTGCCTAAGTCGCTGATTGACCGCATTGATCGTTGCGTGGCGAGTAACCCAGAATTTAAAAGTCGTTCGGGTTTTCTCGCACAGGCGGCATTAGAACGAATCTCATCTTCTCGATGAACAATGCTGATACGCCAAAAACAACAAAGGCACCTGTCGGTGCCTTTGCAGAAAGTTACTGTGCCAATTGGCCAGTAGAACTTATTTTTTAGCGCCTGGAACGGAGAAACGCTTGTTGAAGCGGTCAACACGGCCACCAGTTGCAACATCACGTTGTTTGCCGGTGTAGAACGGGTGGCATTCGCCACAGACGTCCAGGTTCAGGTCACGACCCACGGTAGAATGGGTTTTGATCACGTTACCGCAAGAGCAAGTTACAGTAACTGCAGAATAATTCGGGTGAATACCTTTTTTCATGGGGAAACCTCAGTTAAGGCCGTGTCGCTATCCAGCCCTGTTCCGCCAGACACCACACGAAAGTTGTATAAGTAAGTTTCATTATGCAAATGGCATAATGGCGGCGGATCATACAGAATCCGCTACCCCGATGCAATCGCATCCACACATTATCCCTCGCAGCATGTACACTAGCGCCTTGCCTTATTTTCTACCCGCGTCGCGTATGATACAGACCGCTCGGTTATGTCATTGATCGCCACGCAAATCACGTCGACTATCACGGAGAAGCTATGTCTGTCGCTCAGGTCGCTTTGCCCGTGCCACTGGCACGTACATTCGATTATTTGCTACCCGCAGGAGGCATCGCTCCGCAGGTCGGCGCACGCGTCAGCGTCTCCTTTGGTCACCGTAAAGCGATCGGCATTATTACCGCGCTGAGCGACACCAGCGAACTTCCGCTTGAGCAATTAAAACCCGTGCATGACGTGCTGGACGAACAGCCGCTGTTCCCGCCCAGCCTGTGGCGTATTTTGCTGTGGGCCGTCGAGTACTATCACTACCCGATTGGCGAAGTGCTGTTCCACGCGCTGCCGATACTACTGCGCCAGGGGAAACCCGCACACCGCGCGCCGCTCTGGCAGTGGTTTGCCACCGAACAGGGCCGAGCGACACCGCTCAGCACGCTCAAACGCGCCGCGAAACAGCAGCAGGCGCTGGCGGCTTTACTTCAATCGCCGCTTTATCGCCATCAGGTGAGCGAAATCGGGCTGACGGAGACAGCATTGCAGGCGCTGCGTAGCAAAGGGCTATGCGAATTACAGGCCGCAGAGCAAACGCTTCACGACTGGCGTCAAAGCTTTAGTTTGGCAACCGATCGCCTGCGCCTGAATACTGAACAGGCCACTGCTGTCGGCGCGATCCGCAGCGAAGATAACCACTTTGCCGCCTGGCTGCTCGCAGGCATCACCGGTTCGGGCAAAACCGAAGTCTATCTCAGCGTGCTGGAAAACGTACTGGCACAAGGCAAACAAGCTCTGGTATTAGTGCCGGAAATTGGCCTGACGCCGCAAACGATCGCCCGCTTTCGCGAACGATTTAACGCCCCGGTGGATGTGCTGCACTCGGCACTCAACGACAGCGAGCGCCTCGCCGTCTGGCTACGCGCCCGCAGCGGTGAAGCCGCGATCGTCATCGGAACGCGGTCAGCGTTATTTACTCCTTTTGCCCGTTTAGGGCTGATTGTGATCGATGAAGAACACGACAGTTCCTACAAACAGCAGGAAGGCTGGCGCTATCACGCCCGTGATTTGGCGGTCTTCCGCGCCAGAGAGGAAGATATTCCGATCGTGATGGGAACGGCGACGCCCGCGCTGGAAACGCTGTATAACGTCCAGATCGGCAAGTATCGACGCTTGAATCTGACCAAAAGAGCGGGCAACGCCGCACTAGCCAAACAACACGTTATCGATCTGAAAAGTTTGCCGCTGACGGCCGGGTTATCCCAGCCGCTGATTACCCGTATCCGCCACCATCTGACGAACGATAATCAGGTTATTTTGTTCCTTAATCGGCGCGGGTTCGCCCCCGTGGTGATGTGCCATGAGTGCGGTTGGATTGCCGAGTGCCAGCGCTGCGATCACTATTATACCTACCACCAGCACCAGAAGATGTTGCGCTGCCACCACTGCGACAGCCAGCGCCCGGTTCCACAGCAGTGCCCCGGCTGCGGCTCGACCAATATGGTGCCCGTCGGTCTGGGCACCGAGCAGTTGGAGCAAAGCCTTGCCCCGCTCTTTCCCGATGTCCCAATCACCCGCATCGATCGTGATACCACCAGCCGGAAAGGTGCGCTTGAGCAGCAGCTCTCGCAGGTCAGACAGGGAGGTGCACGCCTTCTTATCGGTACACAGATGTTAGCAAAAGGCCACCATTTCCCTGATGTAACGCTGGTCGCCTTGCTGGACGTTGACGGTTCACTGTTCTCCGCCGACTTCCGCGCGGCCGAACGTTTTGCCCAGCTTTATACTCAGGTAGCTGGACGTGCGGGACGTGCAGGTAAAGCAGGCGAAGTCGCGCTGCAAACGCATCACCCGGAACACCCGCTATTACAAACGCTGCTGCACCAAGGCTACGATGCCTTTGCCAGTCAAGCACTCACCGAACGAAAGAGTGTTTTTCTGCCGCCGTTTACCAGCCATATCCTCTTCCGCGCTGACGATCACGATAATCAGCAGGCCGCCTTATTTCTCCAGCAATTACGTAATTTACTGGAAGCCAGCCCGCTGCGGGATGAATCACTCTGGCTGCTGGGCCCGGTGCCCGCTTTACAGCCCAAACGTGCGGGGCGCTTCCGCTGGCAGCTCCTGCTACAGCACCCCTCCAGAGCGCTATTGCAGAAACTGGTCAGAACGTCGCTGACGCTAATCGGTACGCTGCCGCAGGCGCGTAAAGTGAAATGGGTGCTGGATGTCGACCCCACAGATGGTTAGCGTTTCCTGTTAAGCAATGTCAGGTTTCTTGCCACACATTTTTGCGATCGGCGTCGAGAACACGACATCCATCACATTTTCTGTGCAAATTAAGCAACAAAACCTGCGTTCAATCTGTTATCACTGTCTGCGCAGGCAGTATCCTGAGGCGCGGTACCCTTCCCTTAGTCTACGTGCCGAACAGCATTACCCGTAATCATAGAGCGTCAGCAGACAGGAACCTTCTGCTGGCAGTCAGCGCCAGTTAACGCTGACGCAAGGAGAAAAGCGTTGAAGCAGAAGAAAGGCGTCACCACGGCGACGATGAAAGACGTGGCGGATGAAGCGGGCGTTTCCACCGCCACCGTATCCCGAACGTTAATGAACCCAGAAAAAGTCTCTGCGACCACCCGTAGGAAGGTCGAGCAGGCTGTCATCGCCGTTGGCTATTCGCCTCACGCACTCAACCGAAACCTCAAGCGTAACGAATCGCGCACGATCCTGACGATCGTACCAGACATCTGCGATCCCTATTTCTCCGAAATATTTCGCGGGATCGAGGAAACGGCTGCCGAACACGGCTATCTGGTATTGATTGGCGACTGCGCGCACCAACATCAAAGGGAAAAAACCTTCGTCGATCTGATTATCACTAAACAGATCGACGGTATGGTGTTGCTCGGCTCTAACCTGCCGTTTGATGCCGGCCAGGAAGAGCAGCGTAATCTGCCACCGATGGTGATGGCGAATGAGTTCTCACCGGATCTGGCGCTGCCCACCGTGCATATCGATAACCTGACCGCCGCCTTTGAAGCCGTACATTATCTGTATCAGGCGGGTCACCAGCGCATCGCCTGCATTGCCGGCCCGGAGCATATGCATCTGAGTCAATATCGTTTGCAAGGGTACATTCAGGCTCTGCGTCGCAATGGCATTCTTATCGATAACCAATATATCTTTCGGGGCGATTTCACCTACGAAACGGGGATCAACGGTCTGATTGCGCTGATGCAACATCCTCAGCCGCCCAGCGCCATCTTCTGCCATAGCGACCTCATGGCGCTGGGCGTGCTGGCGCAGGCCAGAAAGATGGGGCTGGACATCCCGCGCGATCTCTCCATTATCGGTTTCGATGATATCGAACAGGCGCAATACAGTTGGCCGCCGCTGACTTCTGTCGCCCAGCCCCGTTATCAGATCGGACGCGAGGCAATGCTGCTACTCTTAGAGCAGTTGCAAGGTAACACGGTACAAAGCGGTTCGCGTCTGTTGTCCAGTGAGCTGGTCATACGCGACAGCGTCGCCGCCCCGAATTACGCCCGTAACAGGCTTTAAGACTTCAGGTGCTGGTCAAATATTTGAGGGTTCAGTAACATGACCCCCTAATTATATTCTTTATCTATCAATTCACAGCGAAACGACAGTGGCACAAAGAGACTACGTGAGCCGGGGACGTTCATCAGGAACGCGTCGGAAAACGACAAATAGCCGAAAAAAAGGCAACGCTTCAGGTGCATCCAAAACGATGGTCGCGCTTGCTGTTGCCGTTTTGGTCACCTTCGCGGGCGGTCTGTACTTTATCGCCCATAATAAACCCGAAGAGTCCCCCGTCCTTCCGCATCAGAACGTGGGCAAAGGTAACGGGCTGCCACCCAAGCCGGAAGAACGTTGGCGTTACATCAAAGAACTGGAAAATCGTCAGTTGGGCGTCACGGCACCAACGGAGCCTTCGGCTGGTGGAGAGATCCGTTCGCCGGTGCAGTTGACGGATGAACAGCGTCAGCTATTGGAACAGATGCAGTCTGATATGCGTCGCCAGCCAACACAGCTTTCCGAAGTGCCGTATAACGACCAGACGCAGGTTCCACGCTCGCAGGTGACCATTAAGCCACCGACGCAATCGATGCAGCCGCCGCCCGTCGTGACGACACAGCCTGCAACACGCGCACCAACGGTCACGCAAACGACGCCAGTGGTTCCAAGACAAGAAGCGCCAAGACAAGAGGCACCAAAGCAGGAAGCACCGAAGCAACAGCCGGTCAAACAGCCTGAAGCACCAAAAGTCGAAAAAACTCAACGCTGGGCGATTCAGTGTGGCTCCTTTAAAACCATGGACCCTGCCGAATCAGTGAGAGCACAACTGGCGTTTGCAGGTATCGAAAGCCGCATCACCTCTAACGGCGGCTGGAACCGTATTATGTTAGGGCCTTACAGCAACCGTGCTGCCGCAGACAGCATGCTCCAACGCCTTAAAGGCGCGGGCGCATCAAACTGTATTCCTCTTGCTAGCGGGGGTTGAAAACCCCCACGCGTTCCCCCATCTATAACATCAATGTGCCCCGCATCATGCGGGGATCTTTTTCTTCAAACGGGGACTGACTCGTGACAACAATTGTAAGCGTACGCCGCAATGGCCAAGTGGTCATTGGCGGTGATGGACAGGCGACTCTGGGCAATACCGTGATGAAAGGCAACGTGCGTAAAGTACGTCGTCTCTATCATGACCGCGTCATCGCGGGTTTTGCAGGTGGCACCGCGGATGCCTTCACCCTTTTTGAACTTTTTGAGCGCAAGCTGGAATTACATCAGGGCCATTTGGTGAAAGCCGCTGTCGAGCTGGCGAAAGACTGGCGTACCGACCGTATGCTACGCAAGCTGGAAGCCCTGTTAGCCGTCGCAGACGAAAATGCCTCACTGATCATTACCGGTAATGGCGATGTCGTACAGCCTGAAAACGATCTGATCGCCATTGGTTCCGGCGGTCCTTACGCACAAGCCGCCGCGCGCGCTTTACTGGAAAATACCGAACTGGGTGCGCGCGATATCGTCGAGAAATCTTTGGGGATTGCTGGCGACATCTGTATCTACACCAACCAGTTCCACACGATAGAAGAATTAGCCTCCAAGGCGTAAGGATCAACCATGTCTGAAATGACCCCGCGCGAGATAGTCAGCGAACTCGACAGCTATATTATCGGCCAGAATAAAGCCAAACGCGCTGTTTCCATCGCGCTGCGTAACCGCTGGCGCCGTATGCAGTTGGACGAAGCACTCCGCCATGAAGTGACGCCTAAAAATATTCTGATGATTGGCCCTACTGGCGTAGGTAAAACCGAAATCGCTCGCCGTCTGGCGAAGCTCGCCAATGCGCCGTTCATCAAAGTGGAAGCGACCAAATTTACCGAAGTCGGCTATGTCGGCAAAGAAGTGGATTCTATCATCCGCGATCTGACAGATTCCGCGATCAAAATGGTGCGCCATCAGTCCATCGAAAAAAATCGTTTTCGTGCGGAAGAAATGGCGGAAGACCGTATTCTGGACGTGCTGATTCCTCCAGCAAAAAACAACTGGGGGCAGTCAGAAAGCACGCCGGAGCCTTCCGCCGCACGTCAGGCATTCCGCAAGAAACTGCGTGAAGGCCAGTTGGACGACAAAGAGATCGAGATCGATCTGGCTGCCGCTCCCGTTGGCGTAGAGATCATGGCACCGCCGGGCATGGAAGAGATGACTAATCAGCTACAGTCCATGTTCCAGAATTTGGCAGGACAGAAGCAGAAAGCCCGTAAGGTCAAAATCAAAGATGCCTTCAAGCTGCTGATAGAAGAAGAGGCCGCCAAACTGGTGAACCCGGAAGAGCTGAAACAGCAGGCGATTGAAGCTGTTGAGCAGCACGGCATCGTGTTCATCGACGAGATCGACAAAATCTGTAAGCGTGGCGAAAGCTCCGGCCCGGATGTTTCTCGTGAAGGCGTTCAGCGCGACCTGCTGCCGCTGGTTGAAGGCTGCACCGTATCGACCAAGCACGGTATGGTCAAAACCGACCATATTCTGTTTATCGCATCCGGTGCGTTCCAGGTTGCCAGCCCGTCCGATCTGATTCCTGAATTACAAGGACGTCTTCCGATTCGCGTGGAATTGCAGGCGCTGACGACGGAAGATTTCGAGCGCATCCTGACAGAACCAAGCGCCTCGCTGACTGAACAGTATAAAGCGCTGATGGCAACAGAAGGCGTGGATATTTCATTCACCGCCGATGGTATCCGCCGCATTGCCGAAGCGGCCTGGCAGGTAAACGAAAGCACCGAGAATATCGGTGCGCGCCGTTTACATACCGTGATGGAGCGTCTGATCGAAGATGTTTCTTATGACGCCAGCGAAATGCACGGCCAAAGCGTTACCATTGACGCAGATTACGTACGTAATCATCTGGATGAATTAGTAGCAGATGAAGATCTGAGTCGATTTATCTTATAATCCGTTTTCGCGGATCGCACGATTAACGATAAAGTGGGAGGCGTTGGCCTCCCACTTTTGTTTCTGACGCCGCCATCACTGACTTTTTTTGTTTATAAACGGATGATTCACGCAATTGAATCGTCAATAAAAATTGAAGCACACCATGACCTTATCGACCCATAGCAGCAAAACCAAAGCCTGGCTGGATAGTCTGCGTCCAAAAACGTTGCCATTAGCTTTTGCATCCATCGTCACCGGCTCGGCGATTGCGAGTTGGCATAGCAGCTTTAAACCGGGCGTAGCATTACTGGCGTTGTTGACCGCCGGACTGCTGCAAATTCTCTCCAATCTGGCGAACGACTATGGGGATGCGGTAAAAGGTAGCGATACCGAGGAACGTATCGGGCCGTTGCGAGGTATCCAAACCGGTGCTATTACGCTGTCACAGCTACGCAATGCGCTCATCGTGACCGTGGCGCTCACCATCGTTTCCGGCGTGAGTCTGGTGATTCTGGCGTGTGAAAAGCCAGCGGATATCTTTGGCTTCCTGATTCTGGGGCTGCTAGCGATTTTTGCCGCGATCACCTATACCGTCGGCAACAAACCTTATGGCTATATCGGGCTTGGCGATATCTCGGTGCTGATCTTTTTCGGCTGGCTCAGCGTCGCGGGGTCGTATTATCTGCAAACCGGGCATTTCGACAGCGTCGTGATGCTGCCTGCAACGGCCTGTGGCCTGCTGGCAACCGCAGTACTGAATATCAACAATTTGCGCGATATCGACAACGATCGTCTTAGCGGAAAAAACACGCTGGCGGTGCGTCTTGGGGCGGAAAAAGCGCGCTTCTACCACACGATGCTTCTGTTGCTGGCTCCGGTTTGCCTCGGTCTGTTTGCCACATTTTATCTGCACAGTCTGGCGGGCTGGCTGTTTATTCTGGCACTCCCGCTGCTGATTAAACAGGCGCTCTATGTGCTGCGTGAAACCAGCGCATTCAGTATGCGTCCGATGCTGGAAAAAACAGTGAAAGGCGCGCTGCTGACCAATATTCTGTTCGCCGTGGGTGTGATACTGAGTTAGTGCGGGTAAAGTTAGTGCGGGCAAAAAACGATGTGCATTTACTGATGCGCATCAAGTTAACATTTGATGATTTTGCCAACAGCCGCCAGAAAGGGATATACTCATGATCCCGGCGGCAACCTGACGTTAATCCTATGAAATACGATACTTCCGAGCTGTGCGATATCTACCACGAAGAGGTGAATGTTGTTGAGCCTCTGTTCTCCAACTTTGGCGGGCGTACCTCATTTGGTGGCAAAATCACCACGGTGAAATGTTTCGAGGATAACGGTCTGCTTTTCGATCTCCTTGAAGAAAACGGCCTCGGGCGCGTACTTCTGATCGATGGTGGGGGCTCAGTGCGCCGCGCGTTGATCAACGCGGAAATCGCCCGGTTGGCGACACAAAACGAGTGGGAAGGCATTGTCGTTTATGGCGCGGTGCGTCAGGTTGACGATTTAGCGGAACTGGATATCGGTATTCAGGCGATGGCGGCCATTCCGGTTGGTGCAGGTAGCGAAGGCATTGGCGAAAGTGATATCCGCGTCAACTTCGGCGGCGTAACCTTCTTCTCCGGTGACCATCTGTATGCCGATAATACCGGTATTATTTTGGCGGAAGACCCGCTGGATATTGAATAATATCGTTGAGTTGGTCGCATTTTTATTGCGGCAACCTCACCACAAAAAAGGGCGATACACGCCCTTTTTTATTTGGCTCAATCGATAAGCCGTTCCTTCGCCTGAGCCAGCAAGTCCGATTAGACTTCTTCCATTTTGCCTAACAGCGCGCGCAGGCGCTCTTGCCATACCACTTGTTCTTCTTTCAACTGCTCGTTCTCGCGCACCAGCGCTTCACGTGAACCCGCTGCCGCCTGAACATCCTGGGACAGTGTGTTGTTCTGTTCTTTCAGCTCTTCAATTTCCATTTGCAACAGCGTGATGGTATCAATCGCCTGCTGAACTTTCGCTTCCAGCTTTTCAAACACTTCAAATGACATTCTTCAAACCCCTTTTAATCGCAACAAGGCAAAGATCGGTTAACGCTGGCTTTCGGACTCTGTAACCAACACTCACGGTGTCGCGTCATCCGCCCACAAACATAATCCTGACCGCGGGACGGCTGGCAAGACAGACCATAGCGAAATTGTATGTAGCCAATGGCGCCCTGTCTAGCGTACATCCCCCACTACACGAGTGTCGCAGCTTTTCTTACTTAACACTATCAGTACAAACTGAAAAACGGGCAGCTCAAACTAAAAACTACCCCATTCGCTTCTCCGTTACTCCTAATGTGTTAATAAATTTAACCTGAACGTTACTATTAACCGTGGACGAAAAACCACTGCGAGTCATTTTATAAGCGAATACGCTCATTTTTTTGACACGCAACACACATTTCAATTTCGATATTTCTCGTTTTCGAGCATTAACGATAAATTCACATCATAAATACATTTAAAACAGGGGATGCCACCAACGGTATCCTTAGACCTACCACTCTGTACGTTACCCAGCAGGAAAAAAATATGAGCCAAGCAGAACGTTCAACGCTAAAAGGCCAGTGCATCGCCGAATTTCTCGGCACTGGCCTGCTGATTTTCTTCGGTGTCGGCTGCGTCGCCGCGTTAAAACTGGCGGGAGCCAGCTTCGGACAGTGGGAGATCAGCATCATTTGGGGTCTGGGGGTTGCGATGGCAATCTACCTGACCGCCGCTATTTCCGGCGCTCACCTCAACCCGGCCGTCACTATCGCCTTGTGGCTGTTTGCCTGCTTCGATGGACGCAAGGTTGTGCCTTACATTGTGGCGCAGATTGCGGGCGCATTTTGTGCCGCCGCACTGGTCTACGGTCTGTATTACAACCTGTTTGTGGATTTTGAACAAACTAACAATATGGTACGTGGCAGCACAGAAAGCCTGAATTTAGCGGGCATTTTCTCGACGTACCCGAACCCGCACATTTCCGTGATGCAGGCGCTGCTGGTTGAAACCGTCATCACCGCGATTCTGATGTGCCTGATTCTAGCGCTAACCGACGATGGTAACGGCATCCCACGTGGACCGCTCGCTCCTCTGCTGATCGGTATTCTGATTGCCGTCATCGGTGCGTCTATGGGGCCACTGACCGGCTTTGCCCTCAATCCGGCGCGTGACTTTGGTCCTAAACTGTTCGCGTTCCTGGCGGGCTGGGGCAATGTCGCCTTCACTGGCGCACGCGAAATCCCTTACTTCCTGGTTCCTATCTTTGGCCCCATCATCGGTGCCTGTCTGGGTGCCTTCGGTTATCGCGCACTGATTGGCCGTAATCTGCCATGCGATGTGTGCGAACCCGAGGCAGAAGCTACCACGCGTCGTGAAAGCCGTTAAACTTAACGCCACGACCATCCTATTTCACGGTAAATCATTACAGGATTGGATTTATGAACCCGGAAAAAAAATACATTGTTGCTATCGATCAGGGCACAACCAGCTCCCGCGCTGTCGTACTGGATCACGACGCCAATATCATTAGCGTGTCACAGCGTGAATTCACCCAGATCTATCCAAAAGCCGGCTGGGTAGAGCACGACCCAATGGAAATTTGGGCGACACAAAGTTCGACGCTGGTCGAAGTGTTGGCTAAGGCCGATATCAGCGCAGATGAAGTCGCGGGTATTGGTATCACCAACCAGCGTGAGACCACCGTCGTATGGGAAAAAGAGAGCGGAAAACCGATTTATAACGCTATCGTCTGGCAGTGTCGCCGTACTGCTGAAATTTGCGAGAAGCTGAAAAAAGACGGTATGGAAGAGTATGTTCGCAACACCACAGGGTTGGTGGTCGATCCCTACTTCTCTGGCACCAAGGTTAAATGGATTCTGGATCACGTTGAAGGCTCCCGTGAACGTGCCAAACGTGGTGAATTGCTGTTTGGTACGATTGATACCTGGCTGATTTGGAAAATGACGCAAGGGCGCGTTCATGTGACGGATTACACCAACGCCTCCCGCACCATGCTGTTTAACATTCATACGCTGGAGTGGGATGCCCCCATGCTGGAAGCGCTGGATATTCCGCGCGAAATGCTGCCGGAAGTGCGCGCGTCTTCAGAAGTCTACGGCCAGACTAACATTGGCGGTAAAGGCGGTACGCGTATTCCTATCGCCGGTATCGCAGGTGACCAGCAGGCGGCGCTATACGGCCAGCTTTGCGTCAATCCTGGGCAGGCGAAAAATACCTACGGCACTGGCTGTTTCTTGCTGATGAATACGGGTAAGGAAGCCGTGCAGTCCAAACATGGTTTGCTGACCACCATCGCCTGCGGCCCGCGTGGCGAAGTGAACTACGCGCTGGAAGGTTCTGTGTTTGTTGGCGGTGCCTCTATCCAATGGCTGCGTGACGAGCTGAAACTGATCGGCGACTCCATGGATTCCGAGTACTTCGCAACGAAAGTGAAGGACACCAACGGCGTCTATGTCGTACCGGCCTTCACCGGTTTGGGTGCCCCTTATTGGGACCCGTATGCCCGTGGCGCGATCTTCGGCCTGACCCGTGGCGTGAATGCTAACCACATCATCCGCGCAACGCTGGAATCCATCGCCTTCCAAACCCGTGACGTGCTGGATGCGATGCAGGCAGATGCAGGTACGCGTCTGAAATCACTGCGTGTTGACGGTGGTGCCGTCGCCAACAACTTCCTGATGCAGTTCCAATCCGATATCCTCGGCACGCTCGTGGAACGTCCAGAAGTGCGTGAATCCACCGCGCTGGGTGCCGCTTTCCTGGCTGGCCTTGCCACTGGCTTCTGGAACGATCTGGATGAAGTGAAGAGCAAAGCGACTATTGAGCGTGAATTCCGCCCTAGCATCGAAACGGTGGAGCGTAACGTGCGCTACAGCGGCTGGCAGAAAGCCGTTGCCCGCGCCCGTAACTGGGAAGAGCACGACGCCTAACTCGCCACATCGGGCGCGCCTGTCGCGCCCGTTTTTTCCACATCGCTTAACCGCCGTCCTTCCCCGTTGTGATAAAATCCCCGCCCACATCTCTTCTTTTCCCGATCGACAACAGACAGGTATTTATGAAACGTGAATTAGCCATTGAGTTCTCACGCGTCACCGAAGCAGCCGCGCTGGCAGGCTATAAGTGGCTAGGTCGTGGCGACAAGAATGCCGCCGACAATGCCGCCGTACAGGCGATGCGCATCATGCTGAATCAGGTCAATATCAACGGTCAGATTGTCATCGGCGAAGGGGAAATCGACGAAGCGCCCATGCTGTTCATCGGTGAGCAGGTCGGCACGGGCAAGGGCGATGCCGTAGACATCGCCGTCGATCCGATTGAAGGCACGCGGATGACGGCAATGGGTCAGGCGAATGCGCTCGCTGTGCTAGCCGTCGGCGAAAAAGGGGCGTTTCTGCACGCGCCAGACATGTACATGGAAAAGCTGATCGTCGGGCCCGACGCGAAAGGGTCGATTGACCTCAACCTGTCGCTGGCGGACAACCTGCGCAATATCGCGCTGAAGTTAGGTAAACCGCTCAGCCAGTTAACCGTCACTACGCTGGCTAAACCACGCCATGATGCCTGCATCGCGGAAATGCAGCAGTTGGGCGTGAAAGTGTTCGCGATTCCAGACGGCGACGTAGCGGCATCCATCCTTACTTGCATGCCAGACAGCGAAGTTGACGTGTTGTACGGCATCGGCGGTGCGCCAGAAGGCGTGATCTCGGCAGCGGTTATCCGTGCGCTCGATGGCGACATGCAAGGGCGTTTGCTGGCTCGTCATGAGGTCAAAGGCGATAGCGTTGAAAACCGCCGCATCGGTGAAGACGAGCTGGCACGCTGCCGGCAAATGGGCATCGAGGCGGGTGGTGTCCTCAAACTCGACGACATGGCACGCAACGACAACGTGATTTTCTCCGCAACGGGCATCACCAAAGGTGATTTGCTGGATGGGATCGCGCGTAAAGGCAATATGGCCACCACGGAAACGCTGCTGATCCGCGGCAAATCCCGCACGATCCGCCGGATTAAATCAACGCACTACCTGGATCGTAAGGATCGTACGCTGCACGAATTCCTGCTGTAGCAGGCCACTGTCGGCTGACTGATTGTTTCACAGTTGTTAATAAATAGCGTATCGTAGATGCACGACTTACATGCAAAAATAGCGGCGTCTAATGCAAGCAACAGGAGCAGAAAAATATGGCTGAATGGGTGACAGGCAAGGTAGTTCAGGTGGAAAACTGGACAGAAAGTCTGTTTAGCATTCGGGTTCATGCACCCGTCGATTCATTCACTGCCGGGCAATATGGCAAGTTGGCGCTGGAGATTGAGGGTGAAAAAGTGCAGCGCGCATATTCCTACGTGAACGCGCCCAGCGATCCTACGCTTGAGTTCTATCTGGTGACGGTGCCGGAAGGCAAACTGAGTCCTCATTTACATGCCATGCAACCCGGTTCGGAAGTCATGATCGTCAAAGAGGCCGCTGGCTTTTTCGTGCTGGAAGAGATTCCTGATTGTGAAACGCTGTGGATGCTGGCAACAGGCACGGGCATTGGCCCTTACCTGTCCATTCTTCAGGAAGGCAAGGGGCTGGAACGTTTTAAGAACATCGTGCTGGTTCACGCCGCCCGGTTCTCACGCGATCTGAGCTATTTGCCGCTGATGCAGCAATTACAGCAGCGCTACCCTGGTAAGCTGCATATTCAAACGGTGGTTAGCCGGGAAGAGGAAGCAGGTTCGCTGACAGGACGTATTCCTACGTTGATCAGCAACGGCACGCTGGAAGCCGCAGTAGGCTTGCCGATGGATACCGCTACCAGCCATGTCATGCTATGCGGTAACCCGCAGATGGTGCGTGATACTCAGTTGTTGCTGAAAGAAGAGCGGAACATGACCAAACACCTGCGCCGCAGACCCGGTCATATGACTGCCGAAAACTATTGGTAAACAGCCAGTTGTTCTAATTAGCGGCGGAAGCGAAATGGCTCCGCCGCTGCTCCAAAGCGGTTTTCCCCTTTTGTCCCCAGAAAAACGCCGCAGTCGAGCAGCGTCATCACGACAATCAGGATCGGCAAGAAGCGGCCAATGCCCCACTGCCAGATGGACGAAAACATCGTCCAATTCCCAGAGGCCAACATCCACGCCACCACTAACAACAGCGCCCACCAGCCGCTCTTATTACGGTCATGCAGCCGTTTCACCATCATCGCCGCCGTCGGCCACAGCAATACCACCAAACCAAACGCCGTCGATTGCGTATCCAGCCAGCTTTGACCGGATAGCGTAAACAGCACCGCCATCAGCGCGACCCAAATCGCCATCCAAAGCCAGAAATCACGACGACCGACTCGGCCTTTAAACGAGAAGCACCATTGCTGTAATGTCATTAACGATAACGCCCTGAATTGTCAGCCTGTCTGGCCGAATTAATCTGTATTTTATTGTGGCTGATTTTACCTCAACCCGAGTATTTGCCTGCAATCTTTACGCGATTTTTGTCAGCCGCGTGCGATTTCTCACAACGACGTACTATTTTTGACAACGACGTACAAATGCCGCTTTAATCAAACGTATTCTGCCGTTATCGGCCTGGACATCTTCTGAAGTGGCTGACCCGAATCCCTATGACACGAAAACGCATCGCTTCACTATTGGTTTTATCATCGCTGGTGCTGTACCAGGCTCACGCGGGAGCCGATCCGACGTTTCCGCCCAAAACCTCAGCCAATGCGCCGTATCTGCTAGCTGGTGCCCCCACCTTCGATCAAACCATCACACAATTCCGTTCTCGCTACAACCTGAGCAACCCAACGTTGCCGATCGGCGAATTTCGGGTGGTCGATACCGGCAATATCACCAGCATGTTGACGCGGGCTGCCAGCCGGATCAACGACTACCTCTATGCTTCAACCGCGCTGGAGAAAGGCACGGGGAAAATCAAAACGCTGCAAATCACCTTGCTACCGCAGCCACAGAGCGAACAAGCAACGACGGTGCGCCGTAAACAGGCCATCGACTATATGGCTGCGCTGGCACGCACGTTCGCCCCTTCACTGACGGAAGAACAAAGTATGAAAAAGGTCACCGAGTTGCTGGAAAAGGGCAAAGGACAGCGCTTTTATCAGCAAACGGAGGGAGCCTTGCGTTATGTGGTTGCAGATGACGGCGAAAAAGGGCTAACTTTTGCTGTTGAACCGATTAAGCTAACGCTATCTGAACCGTGATCAACACGGTAATTCATGACGAAAAACAGAGCCACGGTCACATTTCGTCTCTATACTGTGGACAAGTTATATTGCCTGACGGCAGTAAAATTTATGCATCGGTTCATTAATACATTGATTTATTAACATATTGATTCATTCGCGATTCCGGCTGGAGGAAAAAAGATGCGACATCCATTAGTTATGGGTAACTGGAAGCTGAACGGCAGCACAAACATGGTCAACGA
This sequence comes from Pectobacterium polonicum, assembly GCF_005497185.1. Taxonomy (GTDB): domain Bacteria; phylum Pseudomonadota; class Gammaproteobacteria; order Enterobacterales; family Enterobacteriaceae; genus Pectobacterium; species Pectobacterium polonicum. Next base: position 39,926 of record NZ_RJTN01000015.1, read on the forward strand.
ACTGATCGCGGGCCTGCGTAAAGAGCTCAGCGCCGTTGACGGTTGTGGCGTAGCCATTGCACCCCCTGCTATCTACCTCGATCAAGCTAATCACCAACTGGCCGGCAGCCGCATTGCTCTGGGCGCACAGAACGTTGACGTGAACCTTTCTGGCGCTTTCACAGGTGAAACCTCTGCTGAAATGCTGAAAGACATCGGTGCGAAATACATCATCATCGGCCACTCTGAGCGCCGCACCTACCACAAAGAAAGCGATGAATTCATTGCCAAGAAATTTGGCGTGCTGAAAGACGCAGGCCTGATTCCAGTGCTGTGCATTGGCGAAACTGAAGCAGAAAACGAAGCAGGCCAGACGGAAGCCGTCTGTGCGCGTCAACTGGACGCCGTGTTGAATACACTGGGTGCGAAAGCGTTTGAAAACACCGTGGTGGCCTACGAGCCAGTATGGGCTATCGGTACGGGCAAATCTGCCACCCCAGCACAGGCTCAGGCCGTTCACAAATTCATCCGTGACCACATCGCCAAGCAAGATGCTGCCGTTGCCGAACAAGTGATCATCCAGTACGGCGGTTCAGTGAATGCGGCGAATGCGGCAGAGCTGTTCACCCAGCCGGACATCGACGGCGCGCTGGTTGGCGGTGCATCACTGAAAGCTGACGCCTTTGCGGTCATCGTGAAAGCCGCAGCCGGCGCTAAACGCGGCTAAGCGTTTATCGAAAACGGACGGACAACGGTTCGTCTAATCAAAAAGCCGGTTCACGCTGTCGCGCCAACCGGCTTTTTTATGACGAACAGGGCACTCTTTACTCTTCTTTCAACCTTGCGTTAACAGTTCAGTACGAACTCCACAGTAGGGATTTGCTGCGTAATGCAGTGAATATTTCCCCCACCCAGCAGGATTTCCCGCGCAGGCACGCCGCTAATTACGTAGCCAGGGAACATCTGTTGCAGCAGATCGCGTGCAACGTCATCCGTCTTCTCATCCAGCAGTGGGAAAACGATCTGCTGATTGCTGATCAGGAAATTCACGTAAGACCCCGCCAGACGAGAACCGGCAAGACGCTCAATCGCATCACCGCTGTCCACGCCCTGTGCTTCCTCGATAGTCGCATAGAGCGGGCCGGGAGCAGGCAATTTCCAGATTTTCAACTCACGCCCTTGTGCATCCCGTGCTGACGATAGAACCTCATAGGCTGCAACGGAGCGTGCATACTGCGGATCGTTTTCATCATCCGTCCAGTGCAGCGCGACTTCACCGGGACGCACGAAACAGCACATGTTATCGATATGCCCGTCAGTTTCGTCGTTGTACACGCCCTCTTCCAGCCAGATAATCGTCGAGATGCTGAGGTAATCACGCATCAGCTGTTCGATTTCCGCCTTGCTCAGGTGCGGGTTGCGGTTCGGATTGAGTAAGCATTCTGCCGTGGTCAACAGCGTGCCTTCACCATCGACATGGATCGAGCCACCTTCCAGAATCAGCGGAGCGGCATAGCGTGCCGCCTGATGATAGTCCAGCACCTGTGCAGCGACTTTCTCATCCTGACGCCAGTCTTCATACAGGCCGCCCAACTCACCGCCCCACGCGTTGAACTGCCAGTCGATACCCCGACGTTCACCCGCCGGATTCAGCACGATGGTTGGACCGGTATCACGCATCCAGGCATCATCGCTTTCCATTTCCACCAGCGTAACGTTCACCGGCATCACTTTTTGCGCATCCGCCATGTAGCGTGCAGGCACGCCCATAATAACGGGCGTGTTTTGGGCGATGGCTTCCGCCACGCGCGCGAAGGTTTTCTGCGCCGGAACGCCCTGCTCGCGCCAGTTGTCGGTACGATACGGCCAAATCATCCACACGGCATCATGCTGTGCCCATTCGGCGGGCATCGCAAAGCCATCCTGCTGCGGCGTGGTGAGAGGGGGAGTCGCTAACTGTGACATCACTTATCTCCGGGTCTTGCCGTCAGAGGTGGCAATGGTGCCGTACATTTCCGGACGACGGTCGCGGAACAGGCCCCATGACGCACGCTGTGCTGCAATGGCTTCTAAATCAAATTCATGCACCAGAATCGCTTCATCCGTCTTATTGGCCTGTGCCAACAGCGCACCCGTTTGGTCGGCAATGAAGGACGAGCCGTAGAACGTCATTTCCAAACCGTCGATGTATTTGCTGGCTTCCGTACCGATGCGGTTGGATGCGATCACTGGCACCAGATTCGCGGCGGCGTGACCTTGCTGAACGCGGGTCCAGTGCGGCTGACTGTCGATATCTGGGTAAGCGGGTTCAGAACCAATCGCGGTAGGATAGAAAATCAGCTCGGCACCCTGCAACGCCAGGCTGCGTGCAGTTTCTGGGAACCACTGATCCCAGCAAATGCCCACGCCGATTTTTGCGTAGCGTGTCTGCCAAACTTTAAAGCCAGTGTCGCCCGGAATGAAGAACTGCTTTTCCTGATACGCCGGACCGTTCGGAATGTGCGTTTTGCGGTAAACGTCCAACACTGAACCGTCCGCGTCAATCATCACCAGCGAGTTGTAATAGGCATTATTGGCACGCTCAAAGAAGCTCAACGGCAACACCACATTCAGCTCCGCCGCCAGTGCGGAGAAGTGTTTAATCAGCGGGCTGGTTTCCAGCTCCTGCGCCAGTGCATAGTGCTCAGGGCTCTGATCGATACAAAAATACGGTGCGGCAAACAGTTCCTGAATCAGGATAACCTGCGCGCCCTTTGCCTGCGCTTGTCGCACCAGCTTTTCAGCGTTTTCGATATTCTTGGGCAGATCCCAGGAACACGCCATTTGTGTTGCGGCAACGGTAACTTTTTTCATGCGAAAACCTCAATAATAACGATATATACCCGCCCTTTCTCACCGGCAAGTATCAGCAATCAGTGTTTCTCTCCGCCACGATTATGCATCAGCGCTAACCGGCGCGGCCTTAACGAGTGTAGGACAACACACCAACGCATGCCCAGTAGGCGTCTCCCGTTAATATATTGACCGAGAATGACATGTGTATTATGCCAGTTAATGACAGCACTTCACTATGCCGAAGAATGATCTTGCCCACGTAAATCGGACACAGCTCGATTGGAGTCAAAATGCACCATCGACGTTAAAAAAACCCAAAAAAAAGCCCTCCATCATGGAGGGCAAAAAGACAGGGATGGTGTCTATGGCAAGGAAAAACAGGGTGTGTACCTACTACACATTTACTACTCGGACTGCACTACGCTTACAGACTACTTACTACACTACTACTCAGGATTACTTGTCGTGCCTGGTGCCGGCGCGGCCATCTGGTTAAACATGGATATCTGCTGCTGCATCTCTTTCATGCGTTGCTTATGCTTCAGCTCTAGTATTTCTTTCTGTGCTGGCGTCAGCAGGTTATACATTTGGTTGCGCACTCGGGTCATCTGAATCTGACGCTCAATCTGCACACTCATCATTCGGGTTATCTGCGCTCGCACCGCCGCTTCATCAAACGTTTCCGCAGTCACCAACTGGTGCATGGCTTTAATATCTTCGGTATTAAACGCCGGTTTGTCCTGACGGCTCTGGTGCATCAAATCACGCATTTGTTGACGCTGTTGCTCAGTCAACCTCACGCCATCGAACATACCTTGCTGGCTGGATACGCCTTTCGTGGCGGAATCATCAATATGCCAGCCGCCGCTCGCCGGAGCATCCCCACTCTCTGCTGCAAAGGCGGTAAAAGTGCCTAACATAAGCAGTGAAGCAAGAGATAAGGTTGCGAACTGTTGCATCAATAACTCTCCAGAGCGGTACGTCATTTTGTGAATCAATGAGCATGAGTCTACGCATCTTGCTGCAAACATGCGTCAGAGGATGTAAAACTACGTAAAGTCATGGAATAGCGCTAATCTATGTCGTATTTTGCCCTTGGAGGTAGAGAAAACATGAATAAAATTCTGCTGGTTGATGACGATAAAGAGCTGACGGCTTTATTGAAAGAGTTGCTCGAAATGGAAGGTTTTAACGTCGTTGTCGCCTACGACGGCGAGCAGGCGTTACAGATAATAGATAACACCATTGACCTGTTATTACTGGATGTGATGATGCCGAAGAAAAACGGTATCGATACATTAAAAGAACTACGACAGCAGCATCAAACGCCGGTCATCATGTTGACCGCCCGCGGCAGTGAGTTAGATCGCGTTCTTGGCCTGGAGCTGGGTGCCGATGACTATCTGCCGAAACCCTTTAACGACAGGGAACTGGTAGCACGAATTCGCGCGATTCTCCGCCGTTCCAACTGGACCGATCAACAGCAGGCGGGTGATAACAGCGCGCCCACGCTGGAAGTCGATGGCCTGCGTCTGAACCCCGGACGACAGGAAGCCAGCTTTGACGATGTTGTATTGGATTTGACAGGCACCGAATTCACGCTGCTCTATCTGCTGGCGCAGCGGTTAGGACAGGTGGTTTCCCGCGAGCATTTAAGTCAGGAAGTCCTGGGGAAACGGCTGACGCCGTTTGATCGTGCGATTGATATGCATATCTCGAACCTGCGGCGTAAATTGCCAGAACGTAAAGACGGCTTGCCCTGGTTTAAAACGCTGCGTGGACGAGGCTATTTGATGGTATCGGCTGCATGATCAATAGTTTGACCGCCCGTATCTTTGCCATTTTTTGGTTAACGCTGGCGCTGGTACTCATGCTGGTTTTGATGGTGCCCAAGCTGGACTCACGCCAGCTTACTGCCTTGCTGGAAAACGAGCAGCGGCAGGGCATCATGCTGGAACAGCACATTGAAGCAGACCTCGCCAACACCCCTGCCAACGATCTGCGCTGGTGGCTACGGCTGTTCTGGGTGTTGGAGAAGTGGGCTCCACCGGGGCAGCGCCTTTTTCTGGTCACCAGCGAAGGTCGGATCTTTGGCGCAGAGAAACATGAAACTCCGATTGTGCGTAATTTTATCGGGTTGTCGGATAACGCCGATCATCCACAAAAGAAAAATTACGGCCGCATTGAGCTTCTCGGTCCCTTTGCGATCCGCGATGGTGATGACAACTACCAGCTTTATCTGATTCGTCCTGCCAGTAGCCCGCAGTCCGATTTCATTAGCCTGTTGTTTGACCGTCCTTTGCTGCTACTGATCTTCACCATGCTGATCAGTTCACCGCTATTGCTCTGGCTCGCCTGGAGTCTGGCGAAACCCGCGCGGAAGCTCAAGCACGCCGCCGATGAAGTCGCCAAAGGCAATTTACGTCAGCATCCTGAATTGGAATCTGGTCCGCAGGAGTTTCAGGCGACGGGCGTCAGCTTTAACCAAATGGTCAGTGCGCTGGAACGGATGGTGACCGCACAGCAACGTCTGCTGTCGGATATCTCGCACGAACTGCGCACGCCGCTGACGCGCTTGCAGTTGGCAACGGCGCTACTGCGTCGGCGTCAGGGAGAAGGCAATGAACTGAACCGCATCGAGACGGAAACGCAGCGGCTCGACAGCATGATTAACGACCTGCTGGTGCTGTCACGCAATCAGCACAAGAATGAACTGACCCGCGAGTTCCTGCATGCTGATGAACTGTGGGGCAATGTGTTGGATGATGCGGCTTTTGAAGCCGAGCAGATGGGTAAAACGCTGGAAGTCCCTTACCCTCCGGGTCCCTGGACGCTCTTCGGTAATCCGGCCTCGCTCGACAGTGCGCTGGAGAATATCGTGCGCAATGCGCTGCGTTATTCTCACAACCACATCGAAGTGGCTTTCTCGGTCGATAATCAGGGCATCACCATCAAAGTGGATGACGACGGCCCCGGCGTTAGCCCGGAAGATCGTGAACAGATTTTCCGCCCTTTCTACCGTACCGATGAAGCGCGTGACCGCGAATCCGGCGGCAGCGGTTTAGGGCTCGCCATCGTGGAAACCGCGATTACGCAGCACAAAGGGTGGGTAAAAGCGGAAGACAGCCCGCTGGGTGGATTGCGCTTAATCATCTGGCTGCCGTTGCATCAACGCTAAATCGGACAACCTCTTTCCTACGCTACATCCTCTCAGGTGCCCAACACGGGCACCTGTCACGTTCTGTTTATCTTCTCTGCATTGAGTTTTTTACGCGATTGCGTAGAGTGATCGCACTCATGCCGAAAACAGGCAAGACCCGTGTTGAATGAAGGATACCAACCATGAAAGGAGTAACGCTGCTGGCTGGCGTACTGACCACGTTAATGAGCAGTCAGGCATTCAGTTCCAGCGATGGAGTGTGCGGCTTTTCCGACTCGGAATGTGGCATGTCCGCCCTGCCCTATTTGCAGCCGGGCAACGACACGCGTGCTAACCTGATGTTGCTGCAAAGCCGTCTCCACAACATGTCGCTTCCGTTGCCCCATCCTTTACCCGATCAAACGCGTTCACGTATCGACCCTTTCACCGCCTATCGGGTCATGGGGATTGCAGCGACGGAAACACCTCAAACGTCAGAGGCAGGGGAAGATGTCACGGCGGATGCACCTTATCTCTCTACGCTCAACAAAGCGAAGCAACTGAATCTTCCTTTGTCCGTTCAGGGCACCCTCTCCACGTTTTCGCCTGACGACAACGAAGGACGGCATATTTCCAATGCGCTCTCCACATTGGAAGCGTTTTTTGATGTCCTGTTGGCAGACAAACAGCTCACCGAGGAACAACGCACGCTGCTGGCACATCAGCGGGTCAATCTCCTCAACCCATTGTATACCAAAGAGGCGCTGAACGAGGGTCTTGTCAGTCTGCCGGACGAAGGACATGCCGGTGCACTCAATCAGTATCTATTCGCTGCTCTGGCGTTTTATCAGGGTCACTTTGATGAGGCGGAAAGCGGCTTTCAGGCGTTAACGTCTTCACCACAGCCGTGGGTGACGGAAACCTCGCGCTACATGTTGATTCGCGTGGCAATCAATAAAGCCATGGAGAACGCGTTAGATGAGTACAACATGTTCGACGCCAGTAAAGCCGATAAAGACACTGCACAGTTGGCGGTTAAGCGTATTGATGATTATCTGAAACAGTATCCAGAGGGGCAATACATCGATTCTGCTAACGGGCTATATCGTCGCGCTTACTGGATCATGAACGATATGGATGCCTTAGCGAAAACGTACCAACATGAGTTGGACAGCACCGCCGATATCGAAACCCTCCTTGAATTAAGCGACGAAATCGACAACAAGCTGCTGGAAAATCGGCAGTTCACCAGCGCATCGGGCAGCGCGCCGTTGACGATGGTGCAAGATCTCAAACGCCTGCGTTCAGACGAAGGCTGGCTGGCATTACCCACCTTATCTGCCGACGAACTGGCCGCGCAGAAACCGCTGTTTGAGCAAGGCAACATGCAGGAAGCGTTCAGCTACCTCCAGGCCGCCCAGCTGTTTTATGGTCAAAAAGACTATGCTGCCGTGGTTAACAGCGTTCCCGCCACACAGGCGAACGATTTGACCGATACCGTGCGTTTCAGCCTACAGGTATTACGTGGTCGAGCGCTGGTGCGTCTGGAACACTGGGATGAGGCTGAAGCGCACTGGCGTCAGCTGTTAACGCATAAAATGGGGTACACGCAAAATCAGTTCCTGCAATTAGCATTGGCAGAAACGCTGGTCAAAGCGGGCCACCCAGAGCGCATTTTTGCTGCCGATAGCCCGGTGAAAAACCTACGTTTCCGTTCTGCCGTGCTCAAAGTTAGCGCCAACGCGGATCTACTCCGTCAGCAGACAGGCTCGCAGCAGAGCCATGAGGAACGAGCGATTGCGCTGCATACGCTGTTAACCAAATCGCTGACCCACGGTGATTACGCCAGCTATCTCAAAGATGTTCAGCTGCGAAAAGACATCCCGCCGCTGGTGAGCAGCGAAAATCAAAGCTGGAATCAGGAAGATCTAACGGCCTTTGATTGGGACGGCAGCGACACCGAGGAAGACTATCAATGCCCGGCGCTGGATAGCGTAGTTGCGACGCTGAATCAACGCCCCAATGACGCTCGTGCGATTAACTGCCTCGGCGAGTTCTTCCTGCGCACCAATAACAGCGTGGGCTTCGACTGGGGTGAAGGCAGTATGTTGAGCGGACTCACCAATGCGCCAACGCAATTCGTCGGTGCCGAATATAACCGTCTGGATGGTTATATGAAGGTGATCGCCGATCCAAAAGCGCCACCGGAAGACAAAACCTATGCCTTGTATCGCGCGGTCTACTGCTATGCACCGAGTGGCTATAACGACTGTGGCCCACAGGAAATCAGCAAGGCAACCCGCAAAGCCTGGTTTACTCAACTGAAAACCAAATACAAAGGCAGCGTGTGGGCAGAAAAGCTCGATTATTACTGGTAACGCCGTCAATCGTGCTGGCCTGCCTGCTTTCGTTCTGTACGCAGGCCGCTTCCGTTAACGCTGTACCGTCAACCGTCAACGCGGCGAACGCCACCGTCGACGCGACGCGCTATCAGGATTTTTGGCTGTGGGCCGCAGTGCGACCCCAGCCGATTCTGCATCAGACACAGACGCTGTACCTGCATCAGGGAGAAGTCGCCCGCCGTCAGGGTAATGTCGTTTTCCTGCGACAAGGGGTTCCACCCAGCCAACTACGCGTTAAGCGCGTCTGGCTGGCTTTCCGTATGACCACACTGGAGCTTTCCGATCGCCATCTGAACCGGATGCTAAAGTTACGGGAAAAGTGGCAACGCCACGGCAATCACGTTGTCGGGATTCAGATAGATTTTGACGCGAAAAGCTATCAACTGGCAGGCTATGTCGCATTTCTAACGCAATTGCGCGAGCGTTTACCCGAAGATTGTCAACTCAGCATTACCGGGCTGCTTGACTGGTCGAAAACGGGGGATGTCTCTGCACTGAACCGCTTACAGGGCAAGTTGGATGAGGTAGTGGTGCAAACTTATCAAGGGCGCAACACGATAACCAACTACGCTGAGTACCTGCCCGCACTGATGAAGCTGACCCTGCCTTTCCGCCTGGGGCTGGTACAAAACGGCAAATGGGAAAAACAGTGGCAGCAGCGCCTTGCCACTTCACCGTATTATCGCGGGGAAGTGGTGTTTTTGGTAAACCCTCCGACGAGGAAATCACCATCGCGCAGCAGTAAAGCGGAGTAACTATCTATAACTACAGACAGCCACCGAAGCCATTCTGCCGCCAGGCTTCATAGCTGATAATTGCCACCGCATTGGACAGATTCAGGCTGCGGCTATCGGACTGCATGGGAATACGGATACGGAAATCCGATTCGAAGCCATTACGGATCTCGTCTGGCAGGCCGGACGTTTCCGATCCAAACAGCAGCACATCGCCCGGCTGATAGGTCGGCTGGTCATAGGGACGACTGCCTTTGGTCGTACAGGCGAAAATGCGCTGACCGGGAATTGCGGCCAGAAAATCCTGATAGTTCTTATGACGGCTGACTTTCGCCAGATCGTGGTAATCCAGCCCTGCGCGGCGCAGTTTCTTCTCTTCAAAATCAAACCCAAGCGGTTCGATCAAATGAAGCGTACAGCCGTTGTTGGCAGCTAATCGGATGATATTGCCGGTGTTTGGTGCAATTTGCGGTTCATAGAGCGCGATATGGAACATGAGATAACGTCAACCACGAAGAAAAATTCCGCCGCAGTATAACGCATTCCAACGGGGCAGCCCAAAACCTGTGCACGCCGGAATGCGGATTACTCTGCACGACGTTTTCATCCGCAGCGATTACACTCGATCTTACGGAAAAAGGCGTTCGAGCAGCGATAATGGATAGATCGTAAAGACGCTGTAAATACATCCCTGTACGCTCGGCTTGCGCCATCCATGGCGCAAACGCTTTACTCTTCTATCTCATTATCGCTGTTTGCGTTTCACAAATGGCTTATCGACAGGCCGAAGACCTGTGTGGAGGTTTAATGAAACACCCTAAGACACTATTGGCCTGTGCTGCCCTGCTCGGCCTGCCGCTTCTGGCAAGCGCCAACACGCCGCAAGCGCCCACGCCTCAGCAGCAGTTTGAAAATGGCATCAGCAGCCAGAAACAGCTACAGCAAAGTATGCAGCAAAGCCAAAAATTGCAGCAGCAACAGCTGAATCAGCAGCTTGAGCAGCGTAATCAGCAATTGCAGCAACAACGCCAACAGCAGCTACAGAAGGATTTGCAGCGGTCACAGAGAACCACACCGCCACCGCCAATTAAGCAGAATCCCTGATGCGATGGCGGCCTTATAGCCGCACACCCATCAGCGTTAAAATCAACGGCGTGGTTAACGCCGCCATCGCCGTTGATAGCAGCAGGCTTGATGCCACCGGGCCGCCCAATACATCGAACTGGCGCGACATCAAATAGACGTTAACGCCCACCGCCATCGACCCGAGCAACACAACCGCACGCGTCTCCATTTCCGGCAGGCCGAGCGCAATCGCAATCCCCCAGATCACCAGCGGTTGTACCAGCAGCTTGATGGTACAAATCGCTGTACTAATCTGCCAACCATCACGCACGCGGTATTCCGCCAGCCCCATCCCCAGCGCCACCAGCGACAGCGGTGCGGCAATCTGCCCCAGCATGGAAAGCGGCTGATCGACGTACGACGGCAGCGGCAAGCCCGTCAGGCTGAACGCCGTACCGGACAGAATGCCGATAATCAGTGGGTTCTTCAGCACGCCCAGCGCGGTTTTGGTGAAGCCCTGTAGCGACAACGCCCCGTTACGCGCCCATTCCACCGACACCGTCACCAGCGTCCACAAAATCAGCCCGTTAAACACCACCACCAGCGCGACAGACGGGATCGCCTCTTCACCCAGCATCAGTGTGGCAATCGGCAGCCCCAGCATCACGTTGTTGGAGAAGATGCCGCTCAGCGCAAACAGCGAGCCGGAGACGCCATCAAGATGAAAGATTTTGCGCGCCACGATGCGGCCAAGGACAAACACCAGCAGGCAGCCGCCGAAAAAGGCGATCAGCAGTCGGGCATCCACCACCGGACGTTTAGAGAAATCCGACATCAGACGGAACAGCATAGCGGGCATCGCCACAGAGAAGACAAAGCGCGTCATGCCGTCGGTCACGGTGGTCGGCCATTTACCGTAGCGAATCAGGCTATAACCGAGCGCAATAAGAACAAAGAGGGGTAACGACAGAAAAATCTGGTGCCAAAGCGAAACAATAAATGCGGGCATGAAGCCACTTCCTTATTACCGGCACCAAGTCAGAAAGAAGGTCCCCGCATTATATTTTCTTGCAGCAATATCAACATCGCCGCAGCTTGAAGTATGACGGGTATAGAGGCAAACCTCAGCCGGTCGCGAAGTTAGCCCCGATTAAATCTATCCGGTCAGTACAGATACAGTCAACGCCCCAATCCAGCAAAGTTTGCGCGCGATCGGGTTGGTTGACGGTATAAACCAGAATGCGCAAACCCGCCGCTTTCAGCGCCGCGACGCGTTCTGCCGTCAGCAGTTTGTGATTCAGGTGAATGGACACACACCCCAGACGCTGCGTTAACGCCAGCCAGTCTTCTTCCCACTCATCCAGCAGCAGCCCGCGCGGCAGTTCCGGTGCGGTCTGTTGCGCCGCCTCCAGGGCGTCGACAGAGAACGATGACAGCAGCGGTGCAACCGGATGAGCGGCCCACAGTTGACGCGCCGCCAGCGCAATCAGCCGCCCGGTTTCTGCTTCGTATCCGGTGGTGGGTTTAATCTCGATATTGGCCGCCATGCCATACTGCACGCAGCGTTTTGCCACTTCCGATAGCAGCGGCAGGCGTTCACCAACAAATTTATGGCCGTACCAGCCGCCGACATCCAGCCCAACCAGCTTGTCCCACGGCAGTTCTCCTGCAATTCCCCAGCCGTTGCTGGTGCGCTCAAGCGTGTCGTCGTGTAGGAGGAAAATCTGGCCGTCCTGCGACAGCTTGGCGTCAAATTCGATCATCTTGTGACCGAGGCTGGCACCGACATCAATCGCCGCCAGCGTGTTTTCCGGTGCCAGTGAACCGCCGCCGCGATGGGCGACAATGCTCGGGTAAGGCCAGAGTGTTTCCATTATTCCATCCGTAATCCGCTTTGCGAATCAAACAGGTGCCATGATGACGTCGGTAAGTGTAGCCAAAGCGTCGAGCCAATCGCGGGGCAGTGCTCATAAGAGAGCCGCGCGATCACGTTCTGCCCGCCCCACTTGCCGTGCGCTAAATTGTCCGCGCCCAGCAGTTCGAGTGTTGAAATCTGCAACGGAATACCGCCAGTTTCACGCGTCGCCAGCTGAATATGCTCTGGTCGAACCCCCAGCGTCAATGCTTTACCGCGCCACTGCGGCTTCGGTTCAGGCAGCGCCAGTGCGATGTCACCATCGATTTCAAAACGGCAGCCGTCATCGCTAATGCGACCCGACCACAGGTTCATGGCCGGTGAGCCAATAAAGCTGGCCACAAACAGCGATGCCGGGCGGCGATAAATATCAGCCGGCGCGCCGATTTGCTCGGCAATACCCTTGTTCATCACGATGACGCGCTGTGCCAGCGTCATGGCTTCAACCTGATCGTGCGTGACGTACAGGCTGGTGGTTTTCAGGCGCTGGTGCAACTGCTGTAGTTCGAGCCGCATTTGTACGCGCAGTTTGGCGTCCAGATTCGACAACGGTTCGTCAAACAGGAACACTGCTGGTTCGCGTACAATTGCCCGTCCCATTGCCACACGCTGACGCTGACCGCCGGATAGTTCACGCGGCTTGCGTTGCAGCAGCGGCATCAGTTCCAGAATTCGCGCCGCGTCTTCCACGCGCTCACGAATCTGCGTCTTGCCGAAGCCACGGATTTTCAGGCCGTAAGCCATATTGTCGAATACATTCATATGGGGATAAAGCGCATAGTTCTGGAACACCATCGCAATACCGCGATCTTTTGGTTCCAGATCGGTGACGCGCTGGTTATCAATATAGATATCGCCGCTGGTGGTGCGTTCGAGGCCTGCCACCATGCGCAGCAGCGTCGATTTACCGCAGCCTGACGGCCCGACCATCACGACGAATTCGCCGTCAGCGACGTCCAGATCGATAGGTTGGATAATCTGTGTTTTGCCATCGTAAGACTTGGTGACGGCCTGAAGTTTTAAACATGCCATAAGCGTTTCCGAAATTCGTCTTGATTTATTTTTCGCTGTCGACCAGACCGCGAACGAACCAGCGCTGCATCAGTAGTACCACCAGCAGCGGCGGCAGCATGGTCAGCAGCATTGCGGCCATCACCTGATTCCACTGGGTCGCGCCATCGCCGGAGGCAATCATGCTTTTAATCCCAGCGACGGCGGTACCCAGATTGGCATCGCTGACAATCAGCAGCGGCCACAGGTACTGGTTCCAGCCGTAGATGAACGTGATCACAAACAGCGCAGCCAAATTGGTTTTCGACAACGGCAGTACCATGTCGAAGAAGAAGCGCATCGGGCTGGCACCGTCGATACGCGCCGCTTCCATCAGCTCATCCGGCAGCGTCATAAAGAACTGGCGAAACAGGAAGGTTGCGGTTGCCGAGGCCATCAGCGGCAGCGTTAAACCGGTGTAGCTGTCCATCATGTCCAGCCGCGCGATCACTTCCACCGTCGGGAAAATACGCACTTCCACCGGCAGCATCAGCGTCAGGAAAATCATCCAGAAGAACAGATTGCGCAGCGGAAAACGGAAATAGACGATGGCGTAGGCGGACAGGATCGATACGGTAATTTTGCCCACCGTGATCGCCAGCGCCATCACGAAGCTGTTAAGCAGCATCAGCCCGAACGGCGTGGTGTTGTTGCCCGCACCGTGCAGCCAGATATAACGCAGGTTTTCCCACAGGTGGGAACCGGGGATGAGCGTCATCGGAGCCTGAAAGACTTCCTGATTATCCAGCGTGGCAGCGACAAACCCCACGTACAGCGGAAACAAGACGGCGAGAATGCCGACGATCAGCATGACGTGGCTGAAAATATCTAACCCGCGACGATTCTCAATCATTGGTAATTCACCTTCCGCTCAACAAAACGGAACTGAATCACGGTCAACCCGATAACCAGTATCATCAGCACCACCGACTGCGCTGCTGAACTGGACAGATCCAGCCCTGCGAAGCCCTCACGATAAATTTTGTAGATCAGCGTGGTCGTCGACTGCACTGGCCCACCAGCCGTCGCGGCATCGATAATCGGGAAGGTATCGAAAAAGGCATACACCAGATTGACGACCAGCAAGAAGAAGCTCACCGGCGAGATCATCGGCAGCACCAGATTGAAGAAGCGCCGCACGGGGCCAGCACCATCAATCGCACCCGCTTCCACCAGCGAACGGGGGATCGATTGCAGCGCGGCGAGGAAGAACAGGAAGTTATAGCTAATCTGCTTCCAGACCGAGGCCAGTACGACTAAAAACATCGCCTGACCGCTGTGCTGCGCGTGGTTCCACGTATAGCCCAGCAGCCCGAGAAAATGGGTAATCAGCCCCAGTCCGGGGTTAAACAGGAACATCCACAGTACGGCAGCGACAGCAGGTGCCACAGCATACGGCAGGATGATCAACGTCTGATACAGGCGGCTGGCACGGATCACGTAGTCCACCAGCGCGGCCAGAAAGAGTGAAATCAGCATGCCAAACCCTGCCACCAGAAAGCTGAATATCAGCGTGGTGTAAAACGAATCGAGGTAGTAGGGGTTATTGAACAACTGTCTGAAGTTCTCCATGCCGACGAACTCACTGGATAGCCCAAACGGGTCCAGATTCTGCACCGAATACCACAGCGCCTGACCAGCAGGCCAGATAAAGAAAATCACGGTAATCAGCAGTTGAGGCAGCACCAGCACATAGGGCAACCAACTGCTGCGAAAAACGGGGCGGGATGATGTCATGCGGTAACTCATTGCAAACAGAAAAGAAACAGGCCGATTCCCTTCGGCCCGGTATTACTCAACACGTATTACTTCGTTGACTGCTCGAAGCGACGCAGCAGCGCGTTACCGCGTTCTACCGCGCTATCCAACGCCTGTTGTGGCGTCTTCTTACCTGTCCATACGCTTTCTAATTCTTCATCCACGACGGTACGAATTTGCGGCATATTGCCCAAACGTAGCCCTTTGGTGAACGGCAACGGTGGCTTGTTCAACATCTGACGCGTAGCGATATCTGCACCAGGGTTTTTCTCATAGAAGCCCTGCTTCTGCGTCAGCTCATACGCCGCCGTGGTGATCGGCAGGTAACCGGTTTTCTGGTGCCATTCGGCAGCATTTTCCGGCTCGGCCAGGAACTTCATAAACTCAGCGACGCCTTTGTAGGTCGCGGCATCTTTACCGCCCATCACCCACAGGCTTGCTCCGCCGATAATGGCGTTCTGCGGTGCGCCTTTCGCATCGGCGTCATACGGCATCATGCCAACGCCGTAGTTGAATTTGGCGTGTTCACGGATGTTCGCCAGCGAACCGGAAGAAGCGGTCGTGATAGCACAGTCGCCGTTGTAGAATTTCTCGGTCGGCTCATCCTTGCGCCCGAAATAGGTGAAGTCCCCCTTCTTGTTCATGTCCTGCAACAGCTGGATGTGTTTGACCTGCGTCGGCTTGTTGAATTCCAGCACGGCATCGGTGCCGTCAAAACCGTTGTTCTTGCTCGCAACGGGCAGACCATGCCAGGCGCTGAAGTTTTCAATCTGAATCCAGCCCTGCCAGCCGCTGGCGTAGCCGCACTTCATCCCAGCAGCACGCAGTTTGGCGGTGTAGTCGGCCATCTGCTGCCAGGTTTTCGGCGGCTGCTCTGGATCTAACCCTGCTTTCTTGAAGGCATCTTTGTTGTAGTACAGCACCGGGGTCGAGCTGTTAAATGGCTGCGACAGCAGGTGGCCGCTCTTCGCATCGGTGTAATAACCGGAGACGGTCGGTACAAACACCGACTCATCGAAATTAATGCCAGCGTCTTTGAACACTTCATAGACTGGCTTGATGGCTTTACTTGCCATCATGGTCGCCGTACCGACTTCATAGACCTGCAAAATGGCGGGTGCATTCCCCGCACGATAGGCCGCAATCCCGGCAGCCAGATTCTGTTCGTAGTTGCCTTTGTAGACCGGCACAATTTTTACATCGCTGTGTGCTTGGTTAAAACGGTCGGCCAGAGAATTCACTTCTTTCCCTAATTCGCCTTCCATGGAATGCCAGAAAGGAATTTCTGTCGCGGCCTGCGCACTGGCGCTCATCAGCGCGAATGCCACACACGCCGCGGCGGTGCGAATAGCATGTGTTTTACGAATTGTGTTGTTGAACATGCCTGTCTCCTGCAATCGATTAAGTTCGCCATCATCACGGCGTTTTTTATGCGAAGGTAAACATGACATGAGCGCATGACAGAAAAATAACTGGAAGATGACGGGAAAGTGACAGAGGGAGGGGGCATAAGTAAAGAATTCACTTATGCTACAGGAAATAAATTTTACAGGTTTTCACTAAACATGGACGACAACAGGAGTAATAAGTGGAGTAACGGCCTAAAAACCGATCCTCAAGATAATGCTGACCGCAACTCTTTATATCACGCTATCTTGGCAGGAGATGAAAGCGGCGAAAGCCCATTGACGCTGCATGAAATTGCCGCGAATCAAAAGCGGTCTCATAACCAGCCTCATAATGAAGGCTAGAGTAACGGTGTGAAACCATAAGGTTATATTAAACACTCTGACTACCACGCTCAGGGCTATTTTCGTATGACATCAACGATAACGGTTTTAGGATCGTTGATGATTCCTATATGTATCGTTTTATCTGAATCCGTCGACTTCCAATACTCACCCGTCGTGTCTGTGTAGCTCAGCGTAAAACCAAGCGACGCTAGATAGCCGCGTATGTTTGTCGCATCATCGATGTTTTGAAACGTAATATTGCTGACTTCCAACGCAGGGCCATCAACCGTTGCATAGCCAAAATCATAGAGAGAAGAAATGCGCGGGCTATTTTTAATGATGTCGTCTGTAAGCATTTCATACCGCCGAGTATCCTGTTCTGTATAGCGAGAACTCCCTTCCGTCAGGATAACCATTGCAGGCCAATAATAGATAAGCGGCAACGCAATTAGGATCGATATACTTAACAGTATGCTTATTCTTCTTTTCATATTATAAAACATTAGCATAAACAACCCCCTCACCCCGCTACCAGCACCTCAACACCCATTTTACCTAGCGCGTCTTTGGCGGCGGCGGGCAGGCCGTCGTCGGTGATGATGCTGTCGAATACGTTGAGCGGCGTGGCGAGGTGGGTAGCAATGCGGCCGTATTTTGAGGTGTCGCACAGCAGCACGCGTTTTCTGCTGGCTTCCACCGCCGCGCGTTTCACCACGACTTTGTCTTCATTCGGCGTGGACAGCCCGCGCAGGCTCCATGACGATGCGGAGATAAAGGCGATGTCGATAAACAGGTTGCGCAGCGCCTGCGCCACCGCTTCGCCGATGCAGGATCGGTTTTCCCGACACAGCGTGCCGCCGGTGTGGATCATGCGACACTGGCTGGACTCAATCAGAAAGGCCGCGATCGCAAAGTCGTTAGTGACAATCAGCAGATCGTCACGCTCGGCCAGTTCACGCGCCAGCGATAGCGTGGTGGTGCCCGCATCCAGATAAATGCAGCTATTGAACGGGATATGCTGCGCCGCCAGCTTGCCAATCGCTTCTTTCTGCTGGCTGAACATCACAGATTTATCCTGATGCGACGGCTCAATCGCCAGCCGTTCAGGCGAACGCACGCCACCGGAGACGCTCAGCAGCAGGCCATCCTGCTCCAGCTTTTGCACATCGCGCCGCACCGTCATATGTGACACACCCAGCCGCTCGGTCAGTTCGTTAATGCTTACTGCGCCACGCTCGGCGATCAGCGCCATAATCTGTTGATGACGTTCTACTGGAATCACGCTGTCCGTTCCCTGTTTGATCAATGCTAATCAGATAAAGTCGGTTTGGTAAAGATTGTGAGAAACACCCCGTTTAATGACGATAATTACCATAAATTCACGCCATAAACCACGCCAGACATAACAACCTTCCTCATCACTCACTGCCAAAATAGATACAATCCACTGATATATAAAGATAATAAGTCAACCCATCTTCCCGACGGGGTTCAGCTACACTGAATCATCACGATTTCAATGTTAATTTATGTGATAAAAATCACCATAATTTGTTCTAATAGTCCTTATATTTAACACCAGAGAACAAAAAATCACTAATTTTAACAAGGCAACCACGATGAAAAAGACTTCTGATTATGCTGTCGCCGTTATCGGTCTGGGTTCCATGGGCTTTGGCGCTGCGGCGTCCTGTATCAACGCTGGCCTGACAACATACGGCGTCGATATCAATCCGCAGGCACTCGAAAAGTTACGTCAGGCGGGTGCGGCGCAGGCTGACACGCGCATTGATGCTTTCGCTGACAGGCTGGATGCGGTCGTGCTGCTGGTGGTGAACGCCGCGCAGGTCAACGGAATTCTGTTCGGTGAGCCGCAGGTCGCCGCGAAACTCAAACCCGGCACCGTAGTCATGGTGTCTTCCACGATCTCCTCGCAGGATGCCAAAAATATCGAGCAGCGTCTGTCCGAGCATCAGCTCATCATGCTGGATGCACCGGTATCCGGCGGGGCAGCGAAAGCTGCCGCAGGCGACATGACGGTAATGGCATCCGGTTCCGATCTGGCTTTTGAGAAGCTGAAACCGGTACTCGACGCCGTCGCAGGCAAGGTCTACCGCATCGGTGAAGAGATCGGGCTAGGTGCGACGGTTAAAATCATCCACCAGCTGTTGGCCGGCGTACACATCGCCGCTGGTGCAGAAGCGATGGCGCTGGCCGCTCGCGCCGATATCCCGCTGGATATCATGTACGACGTGGTGACCAACGCCGCCGGGAATTCCTGGATGTTTGAGAACCGCATGCGCCACGTGGTGGACGGCGACTACACGCCAAAATCCGCCGTTGATATCTTCGTCAAAGATCTGGGGCTGGTTACCGACACCGCCAAATCGCTGCACTTCCCGCTACCGCTGGCCTCCACCGCGTTCAACATGTTCACCGCCGCCAGCAACGCTGGGTTTGGTAAAGAAGACGACAGCGCGGTCATCAAGATTTTTAACGGCATTACGCTGCCGGAAAAGAAGGAGGCGCCATGATCAAGCTAGGTGTGATTGCCGACGATTTTACTGGTGCCACAGATATCGCCAGCTTTCTGGTCAACAACGGGCTACCGACCGTCCAGCTCAACGGCGTGCCGCCGTCCGACTTTAAGGTTGAGACACAGGCCGTGGTCATTAGCCTGAAATCACGTTCCTGCCCGGCGGAACAGGCGGTGGCGGATTCCCTCAAGGCGCTGGCGTGGCTGCAACAGCAGGGCTGTCAGCAGTTCTACTTCAAATATTGTTCCACCTTTGACAGCACCGCGAAAGGCAACATCGGTCCGGTGACCGATGCGCTGTTAGAGCAGCTTGGCGAAACGCAAACCATCATCTCTCCGGCGCTGCCGGTGAACGGCAGAACCGTCTATCAGGGTCACCTATTCGTGATGGATCAACTGCTGTCCGAATCTGGAATGCGCCATCATCCAGTCACACCGATGACGGACAGCAACCTGATGCGCGTCATGGAGCAGCAAGCTGCCGGGCGCTGCGGTTTGGTGCCGTATGCCGTGATGGATCAGGGGGCAGAGGCCGTCAAACAGCGTCTGGCGCAGTTGAAAGAACAAGGCGTTCGCTACGTGGTGCTGGATACGCTGAACGAACAGCACCTGTTAACGCAGGGCGAGGCGCTGCGCGATGTGAAGCTGGTCACTGGTGGCTCCGGCCTGGCGATTGGACTGGCACGTCAGTGGGCGGAACCCGCGACACAAACCGGTTCCGCAACCGACGCCGGCAAGCCGCAGTCCGGCGCAGGCGTTGTGCTATCAGGCTCCTGTTCAGTGATGACGAATAAGCAGGTCGCCCACTACCTGAAACAGGCGGCAGGTCGTGCGATTGACGTCGCACGCTGCTTAGAGAGCAATGACGCTCAGCAAGCCTACGTTCAGGAGCTGGCCGACTGGGTGAAGGCACACCGTGACGACCCACTCGCGCCGCTGCTGTACGCCACCTCATCACCCGACGAACTGGCGCAAATTCAGCAGCGCTGGGGCGCGGAAGCCAGCAGTCAGGCAGTAGAGAAATTGTTTGCCGCCGTTGCCCGCCAGCTTCAGCAAGATGGTTTCCAGCGCTTCATCATCGCGGGCGGTGAAACCTCCAGCATCGTGGTACAGACGCTGGGCATCCACGCATTCCATATCGGGCCGTCTATTTCTCCCGGCGTGCCGTGGGTGCGTTCGACCACTCATCCGCTCTCTCTGGCGTTGAAATCCGGCAATTTCGGCGATGAAGACTTTTTTGCCCGCGCCCAAAAGGAGTTTGCCGCATGAGTGAAAAACACCACAGCACCGAAGCAGCCCTGAACCGCGAACAGCGTGCACGCGCGGAAATGGTCAAGCTGGGCGCGTCCTTTTTCCAGCGCGGCTACGCCACCGGTTCCGCGGGCAATCTCTCACTGCTACTGGATGACGGCACGCTGCTGGCAACGCCGACCGGCTCCTGCCTCGGCGAACTGGATGCCGAGCGGCTGTCCAAAGTCAGCATGAGTGGCGAGTGGATCTCCGGCGATAAACCGTCGAAAGAAGTCAGTTTTCACCTGTCAATTTACCGTAACGATCCCGAATGCAAAGCGATCGTCCACCTGCACAGCACCTATCTGACGGCGCTCTCGTGTCTGGAAGGGTTGGACACGCAGGATGCCATCAAGCCGTTCACGCCCTATGTGGTGATGCGAGTCGGTAAAGTGCCCGTCGTCCCTTATTACCGCCCCGGCGATGCACGACTCGGTGAAGATCTGGCGAAGCTGGCATCGCGCTATAAAGCGTTCTTGTTGGCTAATCACGGTCCCGTCGTCACCGGTAAGGATCTACGGGCGGCGGCAGACAACATGGAAGAGCTGGAAGAAACCGCCAAGCTGATTTTTATTCTCGGCGATCGAAAAATTCGCTACCTCACCGCTGACGAAATTACCGAGCTCTCTTGATGAGTGACTTTTTACTGAGCTATGGAGTTAACCATGCCTAAGTTTGCTGCCAATCTTTCTATGCTGTTTACTGATGTGCCGTTTCTCGATCGTTTTAAAGCCGCTGCCGATGCGGGTTTCACCTCGGTCGAGTACCTGTTTCCTTATGAATATCCGGCACCGCTGCTGGCGGAAAAGCTGCGGGAAAATGGCCTGAAGCAGGTGTTGTTCAATACCGCACCCGGCAATATTGCGGCAGGAGAATGGGGCGTCTCCGCCCTGCCCGACCGTATTGAAGATGCCCGCCGGGATATCGATAACGCATTGGAATATGCGCTGGCGCTGAATTGCCCTTCAGTACTGGTGATGGGGGGCGTGGTGCCGCCCGGTGAAGACCGTGCTGCCTATCAGCAAACCTTCATCGATAACCTGCGCTACGCCGCCGATAAATTTGCGCCGCACGGCATCAACATCATGATTGAGGCGCTGAGCGCGAAGGTGAAGCCGAATTACCTGTTCGCCAGTCAGTATCAGGCGTTGGAATTAGCCAATCTGATCGACAGGCCGAACGTTTATATCCAGCTCGATTTCTTCCACGCACAGATTGTCGATGGCAACCTGACGCAAATTATTCACGATTTGGCTGGGCGCATCGGACATATTCAAATTGCCTCGGTGCCTGCCCGGCATGAACCCGATGAAGGAGAAATTAATTATCCGTTCATCTTTGCCGAATTGGATCGCGTGAATTACTCCGGCTGGGTTGGCTGTGAATATAACCCACGCGGTAAAACGGAAGACGGGTTGGGATGGGCTAAACCCTATCTGAAGAAATAAGTTATCGCGGGAAAATATTACTGTTCCCATAAAAGAATAAACACCAGAGACATATTTATAAAATATCGAGAAAAGGTCAGGTTCCCGCATTATTCCGATGCGGGAATCAGGTCACCCTTTTCTTCAAATAAAACAATAACCCAATACCTTTTCAGCCTCTGAATTGCAAAATGGGTCAATGAGGATAAGAACATGGCCACCTCGCTCTTACTCTGCATCGCTATCGCCGGGGTATTACTCCTGCTGCTGATGGTCATTAAATTTAAAATCCAGCCTTTTGTCGCCCTGCTAGTCGTCAGTTTACTTGTTGCCTTAGCAACGGGTATTCCTACTGCTGACGTGATGAAGGTGATTACCTCCGGCATGGGCGGTATTCTCGGTTCGGTGGCGATTATTATCGGCCTCGGCGCCATGCTCGGCAGAATGATCGAAGTGTCCGGCGGCGCGGAATCCTTAGCGCACCGCTTTGCCCAATTAATGGGGCCGGGATTAATGGTGGCAGCCTTAACCATCTCCGCCTTTATTCTGGGTATTCCGGTCTTTTTCGATGTCGGCTTTATTATCCTTGCCCCGATTATTTACGGCTTTGCGAAAGTCGCGAAAGTCTCCCCGATTAAATTCGGCTTGCCCGTCGCGGGCGTGATGCTGACGGTGCACGTCGCGCTGCCGCCGCACCCCGGTCCGGTCGCCGCCGCTGGCCTGTTAAATGCGGATATCGGCTGGCTGACCATCATTGGCCTGCTGGTGTCGATTCCTGTCGGCATCATCAGCTACTGGGCGGCCAAGGCCATGAACCGTCGTAAGTATGCGCTTTCCGTCGACGTGTTAGAGCAATTACAACTGGCGAAGCCGGAAGATTCAACACCGGATACCGCCCCCGTTTCTGCCCCTTCGGCTGGGCTGATCGCCGCGCTGATCGCCATTCCTATCGCCATCATTATGCTCGGCACCGTGTCCGCAACCGTTCTGCCTGCCGGACACCCGGTGCGTAACGTGATGTCGCTGGTCGGTTCTCCCGCCGTGGCGCTGCTGATTGCTCTCGGATTAGCGTTCTGGCTGATTGCCCTGCGTCGTGGCTGGTCGCTGGAAAAAGCCAGCGGCGTAATGGGCGATGCCTTGCCTACCGCTGCAATGGTCATCATGGTGACCGGTGCCGGTGGTGTGTTCGGCAAGGTGCTGGTGGAGTCGGGCATCGGTAAAGCGCTGGCGGATACGCTGACCAGCATTCACCTGCCGCTGGTGCCTGCCGCCTTTATTCTGTCGCTGGCGCTGCGTGCCTCGCAAGGTTCGGCCACCGTTGCCATTCTTACCACCTGCGGCCTGCTGAGCGAAGCCGTCAGCGGTCTGAATCAGATGCAACTGGTGCTGGTGACGCTCTCTGCCTGCTTTGGTGGGCTGGGTCTGTCGCACGTCAATGACTCCGGTTTCTGGATCGTCACCAAATATCTGGGGCTGTCCGTCGCCGATGGCCTGCGTACCTGGACGGTGCTGACCACCCTCCTCGGGCTTGCCGGGTTCCTCTTTACCTGGGCGCTGTGGCTGGTCATGTAAGAATTTCAACGTTTCACTACGGAAAACCGCTGATATTCGGCGGTTTTCCGCCTTATGCCAAAAAATACGCCCGTTTTACTCTTATATTCCACATCTGCCTATCCATGCACTGTCTTTATAATATATCCACGGCAAGAGACAACACGCTCTCCTGTCAGGCAAGTCTGCATAACACGTGCATGTCATCAGCAATACGCCCTATTCCTGACCTATCGTAGATAGCAGCCCAATCCATAAGGCTAAACCTGCACCAACCGATGAAAAATAATAAAGGAACATTATGAATTTTTTAGCAAAAATGAAGCTTGGCACCATGTTGGGTACGGGCTTCGCCTCTGTCATTATCATCGGTCTGATGGTCGCCGTTCTGGGGCGTGTGCATTTGCTCGACCTAGGCGAGGATATTGAGTCGCTGTCCGAAAAAAACCTCACCAGCCTCATCCTGATACAGGATGCTAAAAGCGGTTTTGACGCGGTGGCACGTTCGGTACGTACTATCGGCCTGACAGACAATAGGAGCCGTATTCAGGAAGAAAAGCGCCTGATCGATCAGCAAATTGCTCGTAATACGGAAACCCTGTCCAAGCTGTATGAAAACCTGTCTGAGCCAGAAACCCGCAGCCTGCTAGACAACCTGACGCAGGCACGCCCAGCTTACCGAGATGCGGTGAATAAAGCGGTTGAGCTTGGCGTATCCGAAAAAACGGAAGAAAGAGCACAAGCCGTACAGCTCATGGTCAACGAGATGCAGGCTACGCAGGCACCGGTTTTCGCCGCGCTTGACAGCATGACGGAATTACAGAAAAAGCGAACGCTGGAGATGACGACAAGCGCCATGCAGGAAGCACGCTCAGATGGTAACACCCTGATCTTCTTCGCAGCGATTGCGGTTCTCGTCGGTATTCTGGTTTCTGTGCTAATTACCCGCACCATCAAAAACTTGTTGGGCGGCGAAGTGGCTTACGCCGCACAAATCGCCCAAGCGGTTGCACAGGGAAATCTGGCCGTCGCGGTCAATCTACGCCCCGGAGACGATCGCAGCGTACTCGCGGCAATGAACGGTATGCGTAAAAGCCTGAGCAGTATTGTTGAACAGGTACGTGAGAGCAGTGAATCTATCGCGACCGGCGCCAGCCAGATCGCCGCAGGCAGCACCGACCTCAGTCAGCGCACGGAAGAACAGGCGGCTAACCTGCAACAAACCGCCGCCTCCATGGAAGAAATGAGCCAAACCGTACGCCAGAACTCAGATACGGTGCGTAACGCCGCTCAACTGGCGCAGGCCGCCAGCAATACCGCGGCTAAAGGCGGTGAAGCCGTCAGCAATATTGTTATCACCATGAGAGAAATCACCAACAGCTCGCAGAAAATTGGCGACATCATCAGCGTTATTGACGGCATCGCGTTCCAGACCAATATCCTGGCGCTCAACGCCGCGGTAGAAGCCGCACGCGCTGGCGAGCAAGGGCGTGGTTTTGCCGTGGTCGCAGGCGAGGTGCGCTCGCTGGCACAGCGCTCCGCCACCGCCGCCAAAGAGATTAAGGAGCTGATCGGCCACAGCGTCGAGAAAGTTGAGACGGGTTCGGCTCTGGTCAGTGATGCAGGAACGACGATCGAAGAGTTAGTGCGTCAGGCTCGTCACGTTGCCGACTTGATCAACGAAATTGGCGTCACCACACAGGAACAAGAGTCCGGCGTTTCACAGATTCATGATGCCGTTAACCAACTCGACCAGGTCACTCAGCAGAACGCCGCACTCGTCGAACAATCCGCATCCGCTGCCGATAGCCTGAGCGATCAGGCCGCCCATCTGGTAGAGCTGATGAAAGTCTTCATCGTTGAAGGCGGGTCGTCACAGCGCATTACACCGCCGTTGAAACGGCCTGACAGCGCCAAACTCTCTCTCGCGAATCCTAATAAAAGCAGCACGGGAAGCGATAGCCAAAACTGGGAACAATTCTAATTCTACGCGGGGGATGGATCGCGCATCCCCCACTCCACTTTCACATCCCTTCACCGCCAACATCATCCCTTCCCTGCGTTTCCCGTTTTTTCCTCATCCGCATGCGGCAATATCGACAATTAAAATCAATGTTTTCGCTGGTCATGCCGATATCCTAGAGTGGACTGCTTGGTTATTCATCAGAAGGATTTAGAAACCTCAGTCGTACATTGCTCTTGTCGTGCAGAAGAAAATCCGCTTAATAACAATAAACAGTGTCAATAAGTCATGAGGATAACATGCAGAATAAAAGAAAAATGAAACTGGGTACTCAGGTCGGTTCGGGTTTTGCCATTGTTATTGTTATCGGCCTATTAGTGGCCATTTTCGGCAGAATGCATCTGGTTGGCCTCGGTAATACCACTGACAGGCTGGCCAAACACCACCTTGCCAACCTCATCGTGCTACAAGAATTGAAAGATAATCTTAACGTCACGATCAAAGCCACGTTGCGTATGCTTATCGCGACCGAACAAAAGGTTCTGGAAGACAATCAAAAGCTGATTGAAACCACGAGCGCCAAAAACACCAAGCTCGTCGCTCAGTTAGAAGAAAATTTACGGGCAACCGAGGTCCGCAATATTCTGGGTGAACTTCAGCAAAATCGCACTGAATTTGCCACCGTGGGCCGCCAGGCCGTCGCACTGTCACTCAGCAAAAGGCAGGCTGAATCTATCGAGTTGGTTAAAACCCAGCTTGAACCGATACAAACCAAGCTTTTTAACAATCTGAACACCATGATTCAGTTGCAGAAAGACTACACCACGCAAACGGCCACCAATGCGATTGAAGAGTCTTACTATGATGGCAATTCGCTGTTGATGCTGGCGGGCATAGCGTCATTGATTGGCGGATGCATCGCCTGGCTGATTACTCGCCATATCAAGAAACAACTGGGTGGTGAACCCGCCTACGCGACGTTGGTCACGCAGGAAATCGCCCAAGGTAATCTCGCCATACCGATTGATCTGGCGGCAGGCGACACCACCAGCCTATTGTCCGCCATGAACCACATGCGCAAAAGCCTGAGTGGCATTGTTGAACAGGTGCGAGAAAGTAGTGAATCTATCGCGACCGGTTCCAGCCAAATCGCCGCAGGCAGCACCGATCTCAGCCAACGCACGGAAGAACAGGCGGCTAACCTGCAACAGACCGCCGCCTCCATGGAAGAAATGAGCCAAACCGTACGCCAGAACTCAGATACGGTGCGTGACGCCGCCCAACTAGCGCAGGCCGCCAGCAACACCGCGGCTAAAGGCGGTGAAGCCGTCAGCAATATTGTTATCACCATGAGAGAAATCACCAACAGCTCGCAGAAAATTGGCGACATTATCAGCGTTATTGACGGCATCGCGTTCCAGACCAATATCCTGGCGCTCAACGCCGCGGTAGAAGCCGCACGCGCTGGCGAGCAAGGGCGTGGTTTTGCCGTGGTCGCAGGCGAGGTGCGCTCGCTGGCACAGCGCTCCGCCACCGCCGCCAAAGAGATTAAAGAGCTAATTGGCCATAGCGTAGAGAGAGTCGAAGCCGGTTCCGCGCTCGTCAGCGATGCGGGAGCAACGATCGAAGAATTAGTCCGTCAGGCTCGCCACGTTGCCGACTTGATCAACGAAATTGGCGTCACCACGCAGGAACAAGAGTCCGGCGTTTCACAGATTCATGATGCCGTTAACCAACTCGATCAGGTCACCCAGCAGAACGCTGCGCTTGTTGAGCAGTCTACTTCCGCAGCCGATAGCCTGAGCGATCAGGCCGCTCATCTGGTAGAACTGATGAAAGTCTTCATCATTGAAGGCGGGTCATCACAGCACGTTGCATCGCCGCTGAAAAGGCCCACCAGCGCAACGCTTCCCCTCGCCAATCCGAAGAGCAAAACGGGAAGCAGTAGCCAAAATTGGGAAACCTTTTAACAGCTAATCGAAAGAAATCTAAAACCGCTGCGCGATCGGCGGTTTTTTTTATCCCTTGATGACAGGCGCTCATCACATCGCCACACGGTACGTTTACA
Organism: Pectobacterium polonicum; assembly: GCF_005497185.1. Classification (GTDB taxonomy): domain Bacteria; phylum Pseudomonadota; class Gammaproteobacteria; order Enterobacterales; family Enterobacteriaceae; genus Pectobacterium; species Pectobacterium polonicum. The sequence continues at coordinate 67,371 of NZ_RJTN01000015.1, forward strand.
CCGTAAATTGAAGAAAATAGCCAACACTTTCAATAGGGAAAAACAATTAATAAAAAATAAAAATCAGCACTTGACTGTATATTAAGTGAAATAGAATGAAATCAATGAAAAATAAGAAAAACGACGGTTTGAGATTATAAAAACATCAAATATATGATGGTAAAAACATCATATCTTTCGAAAAAAAAGAACGAATAAAAAACAAAGATCGATTTAGGGATGAATAAATAAGCAAAAAATCATAATCGCAACGTTTATTAACATCGCTGTCAATTTAACATTACACTTACCCACCTCCGCTAGCGCCAAATATAAACCCTACCGATATTGCGGCTTTCCTTTCACCCCTCTATACTGCTGCGCCATCATCTCTTCTTATATGTAAACGTTCTTCCGATCGGGCTCACACTCACAGCACACCGCATTTATCCATCGTCATCATTTAACGAATAACGTCACAGGAACCAGTAAGCGCAGCTTGCGTTTATTACCACAAGGAAACGGGCAATGAGTAAAGGGAAACATAAACGCTATGACGCTTGCAAAATCAATATGTTCTCGCAACGTCTCTTTCACATTAAAAGTACACCAGTTTTAACACTAATCGCTTTCAACATATAATAAGGGACAAAATGAATCTCATCAAAAATAGCAGCCTGGGTAAAATGCTAGGGACAGGCTTTACTCTGGTCATCGCTATCGGTTTTCTGGTGGCGGTATTTGGTCGTATCCAGTTAGACAAACTCGGCGAAAACATTCAGGTATTGTCGCAAGTCCGTATCGCCAACCTCCTGATGATGGAAGAGTTTAAAGATAACATCAACACCAATGCGATTGCCGTCAGGAACCTGGTATTGCTGGAAGACGAGAGACAGATGCAGGAAGAGAAAGCGCGTATCGAAGAGATAATCTCCCGCAATAACGCCTTACTGTCCAAAATAGACGGTAGCACTGTCGATAAGCATGCCAAAGAACTGGTAGCAATACTGGAACAGGTACGTCCAGCCTACAGCAGCATCATGAAAGAGGCCGTCACGCTGGCGATGGCAGGTAAGAATAGCGAAGCACGCGACCTGTTATTAACCGATGTAAAAGCCAAGCAGGATTCTGTCTTTAATGCCTTGAATGACATGGTTAACTGGCAAGAGAAGCTCACCGTTGAAATCGCCGACCAGTCTTTAAAAAATGCGACGAACGCAGGTACGCTGATGGTCATTATCGCCCTGCTTTCTGTCGCGCTGGGCATGCTTATCTCATGGTGGATCACCCGGACTATTAAACGTCAGCTTGGGGGAGAGCCAGCCTACACGCTGGAAGTGACACGTCAGGTTGCACAAGGGAATCTGGCCGTTACGATTGAACTGCGCGATGGAGACACCACCAGCGTACTGGCGGCGATGGAAGACATGCGCCAAAACCTGAGTAACCTTGTCGGCCAGGTACATCAGAGCAGCGAATCTATCGCCACGGGTGCGACACAGATCGCGATGGGAAATACCGATCTCAGCCAACGTACAGAAGAGCAGGCCGCGAATCTTCAGGAAACCGCCGCCTCAATGGAACAGATGAATACCACCGTGAAGCAGAATGCAGCAACCGTGCGCACCGCAACGGAGTTAGCCCATTCCGCCAGCTCTACGGCACAAAAAGGCGGCGACGCGGTTAATAACGTGGTGCGAACGATGGAAGATATTACGGCCAGTTCTCGCAAGATCGGCGACATTATCGGCGTCATCGACAGTATCGCCTTCCAGACCAACATTTTAGCACTGAATGCCGCCGTTGAAGCGGCCAGAGCCGGTGAGCAAGGCCGTGGCTTCGCCGTGGTCGCGGGTGAAGTGCGCTCTCTGGCGCAGCGTTCCGCTTCCGCCGCGCGTGAAATCAAAGATCTGATTAGCACGAGCGTAGCCAATGTAGAAATGGGTGAGAAACTGGTTAACGACGCAGGCATCACCATCAAAGATATTGTAGAAAAATCTCAACATGTTGCTAACCTGCTCAGTGAAATCGGCCTGACGACACATGAACAAGAACAGGGTGTCGCTCAGGTGAATGATGCGGTGAATCAGCTCGATCAGGTCACTCAACAGAATGCCGCACTGGTGGAAGAATCAGCCTCTGCCGCCGACAGCCTGAGTGAACAGGCCAGAACGTTGCTCGAATTAATGGGCGTTTTCAAAATCAGCGGCATTCAAGCACACGCACCACGACTGGTGTCACAGGTGAAACAGCCAGCTGCGCCGAGACTGGCTTTAGCTAGCCAATCAGGTAACGCCACCAGCGATAACTGGGAAACCTTTTAACGAATACGACCGATCTAGCGTCTCCTTCGAGGTCAACCATAAAAATAAAGCTGCTGAACCCTCAGCGGCTTTTTTATCGTCCAGGAATAGCAAGAATAAATAACAAGGTTAAAAAAACCGCAAAAAATAATAAACATCACAATTAGAAATAACAAGTTACAAACTAATAGCAATAAATAAAATAAATACCTCTTATTAGGTATAAATTTATTGATTGATATTTATTACCTATCCTAATTACCATAAGAAAATAATATTAAATTTCTGCCGCCTAATAAATCAGGGGTTTTTGTTACGTTTATTCTGCCATCAACCTATCACGTTACTGTCTACACTTTATTTGTCATTCCCTTAGCCTGTAAATATCCCCAACAGGCACTCCATACGCGTATGAAAGCGACAATTATTTCCTTTCGCCAATGCAGCGACTGGACATACATGTCGCCGATACTCCTGCATCGAAGAAACGTTGGGAGATAAACGGAATGATGAAAACAATAGAGTCTGTGGGGCGAATCGCATCTGTACCATCACCCCTAGCATAAAACAACGACACCTGCTGTGTCAGACTTCAATAAATAAAAAAGGAACATCATGAAGAATATAAGTTTGGGAAAAATGTTAGGAGCAGGCTTTACGCTCATTATCGTTATTGGTTTTTTAGTCGCCATATTAGGTCGCGTGCAATTAGAAAAACTCGGGGGAAATATTCAGTTTTTGTCACAAACACGTATTTCCAATCTCCTGCTCATGCAGGAAGTTAAAGACAACGTCAACATCGCGGCACGATCCATCAGAAATATTGCACTTCTGACCGATCAGCAGCAAATGAAGGTGGAAAAAGATCGCATCGAACAAACCATCGCACGTAATAGCGACTTGCTCGCACAAATACGTAAAAACGCAGTGGATAGCGAGGCTAAAACACTGCTCGCCACGCTGGAACAGGCTCGCCCTGCGTATACCAACAGCATGAAAAAAGCCATCGAACTGGCTATGACCAGCGAACACGACGCATTTCGTCACTTTCTGCTGACGGAAGTGCGCACCACGCAAGCAAGCGTATTCGATATTCTGGATAAAATGGTTGAGATGCAAAAACAGCTGACCGTCACGCTCGCCAATGAATCTGAGAATAATGCGTTACGCGCTGGCACCCTAATGCTGATCATCGCACTGGGTTCTGCCCTACTGGGAGGTGTTGTTGCCTGGTGGATTACCCGGAAAATCAAGCGCCAGCTTGGTGGGGAACCCGCCTATACGCTGGAGATTACCCGTCAGGTTGCACAGGGGAATCTTGCTGTCGCGATTGAACGACGTGCCGGAGACACCACCAGCGTCCTCGCCGCAATGGAGGACATGCGCCAAAGCCTGAGCAATATCGTCGGGCAAGTCCATCAAAGCAGCGAGTCTATCGCCACGGGCGCCAGCCAGATTGCGATGGGGAATACCGATCTCAGTCAGCGTACAGAAGAGCAGGCCGCCAACCTGCAAGAAACTGCGGCTTCCATGGAAGAAATGAATACCACGGTTAAACAGAACGCCGACACCGTGCGTACCGCCACACAGCTCGCCAACTCGGCCAGCACCGCCGCCCGTAAAGGAGGGGATGTCGTCAACAACGTCGTGCGGACCATGGAAGAGATCACGGCTAGCTCACGTAAAATCGGCGATATTATCGGCGTGATTGACGGTATTGCTTTCCAAACCAACATTCTGGCGCTCAATGCCGCCGTCGAAGCCGCGCGAGCTGGAGAACAGGGACGCGGGTTCGCAGTCGTCGCCGGAGAAGTTCGCTCATTGGCTCAACGCTCCGCTTCTGCTGCGCGTGAAATCAAGGATCTAATTAGCGTTAGCGTAGGAAAAGTGGAAGCCGGTGAAGCGCTCGTTAACGAAGCGGGCGTCACCATAGGAGAAGTCGTAGAGCAGTCACAGCGTGTCGCCGACCTAATTAATGAGATCGGCCTGACCACCCACGAACAAGAACAGGGCGTTTCTCAGGTCAATGATGCGGTCAATCAGCTCGATCAGGTCACTCAGCAGAACGCGGCACTGGTTGAAGAGTCGGCTTCCGCCGCAGATAGCCTGAGCCAACAGGCCAAAAACCTGCTTGAATTGATGGGCGCGTTCAAAATTGACAGCGTCCAGCCACAGCGAGCCGCACCGCAAGTGGCTACGCTCTCCAGACCGAAACTGGCGTTAGCCAGTCATTCGAGTAACACAAACTGGGAAACGTTTTAATCCACGAAGCTTTTCGCTACAACCGACAGTAAAAAGCCGCCCTCCTGGGCGGCTTCAGACTACTGATATTTCAGCGGTTTTTTCATTAACAGATTACGTTTTACAGCAATTACAGCGCCCGACGCAGGCGAGCCACCGCTTCATGCATTTGCTCATCCGTTGCCGTCGCAAAGGACAGGCGCAGCGTTGAGTAATCAATGTTATCTGGGAAGAAGAACTCGCCCGGCACGAAGACAACGCCCTGTTCCAGCGTCTTCTTCAGCCATTCCGTGGTGTTAAAATCGTCCTGACGAAACTTCGCCCACAGGAACATCCCGCCTTTCGGCTGGTTAAAGGTGATCACATCACCCAGTTCCTTCTCAATAAGCTGTGCCAACAGCTCGCCTTTGTGCTTATAGGCATGGCGGATTTTTTCGATCTGCGTATCCAGACGTCCCAGCCCCAGATAGCATTCTGCGACGGTCTGCGACAAGGCGCTGGCGTGCAGGTCGGCGGCCTGTTTAATAATCGCCACTTTGTGCAACAGCCAATCCGGCAGAATCGCCCAACCAAGACGTAGCCCCGGTGCCAGTACTTTCGAGAACGTGGAGGTATACAGCACGTATTCCGTGCTACCCAACTTATCCTGCGCCAGTTGGAACAGCGTCGGGTTGCGTTCTTCGGTGAAGCGTAGCTCACCATACGGGTCGTCTTCGATAATGACAAACCCATAGCGCTCCGCCAGTTGAATCAATTGCAGGCGACGTTCATAACTCAGCGTCACGCCGCTCGGGTTACCGAAGTTCGGTACGATATAAACGCCTTTGATACGCTGTGTCTTCAGCAGTTCTTCCAGCTCATCGACCACCATGCCATCAGCATCGGATGACACCGACATCACCTGCGCCTGCGCCAGCTCCAGCGTTTGCAGCGCCGCCAGATAAGTCGGACGTTCAACGACGAACACGTCGCCCGGATCGACCATCGCACGCATGATCAGATCCAGTGCCTGCTGTGAGCCGGCCGTCACAACAATATCGTCGCCGCGTGTTTTTACACCGCGCACCGCGCACAGATCGGCAATGCGATCGCGCAACACACTGCTGCCTTCGGTTAAGCCGTACTGGAACGCCGTTTTCGGCTGTTCAGTAATCGCTAACTGCGTGGCCTGATTTAACCCTTCGAAATCAAACAAGGCATCTGACGGAATCCCGCCAGCCAGCGAGATAATGTTTTCCATCTTGCTGTGTTTCAGCAGTTCACGGATGGCGGAACTTTTTAACTGAGCGATGCGGTGCGCCAACAACCCTTCAATAGCCATGTCTTCTTAACCCTTCTACGAAACAGGCCGGTAAACCGGCCCGATATCGACTATTTATTAATATCATCCGCCCAGATAGGCCGAGCGTACCGCTTCATTAGCTAACAATGCCGCACCGGTATCTTCCAACACGATATGACCGTTTTCAAGTACATAACCCCGGTCAGCCAGTTTCAGCGCCTGGTTGGCATTTTGCTCTACCAGGAAGATGGTCATGCCCTCTTCGCGCAGTTGCTGGATCGTGTCGAAGATTTGCAGGATGATAATCGGTGCCAGCCCCAGCGACGGCTCGTCCAGCAGCAGTAAACGCGGCTGGCTCATCAACGCGCGGCCAATCGCCAGCATCTGCTGCTCACCGCCAGACATGGTGCCGGAACGCTGGGCACGTCGCTCATACAGACGCGGAAACAGATCGTAGACGCGCGCGATGCGCTCCTGATACTGATCGCGCTCGGCAAAAAAACCACCCATCGCCAGATTTTCTTCTACCGTCATGCGGGAAAAGACGCGACGGCCTTCCGGGACAATCGCGATAGCCTCACGCATAATCTGCGCAGTCTGCCAGTTTGTGATGTCCTTACCGTCAAACGTGATGGTGCCTTCCGTCGCACGCGGATCGCCGCACAGCGTACCCAGAAGCGTGGTTTTACCGGCACCGTTGGCACCGATCAGCGTAACAATCTCGCCCTGATTAATATGCAGGCTAACTTGGTGCAGCGCCTGAATCTTTCCGTAATGGGCCGAAACCTGATGTAATGACAGCATAAACGTTATCCTTCACCCAGATAGGCACGGATGACATCCGGGTTGTTACGAATTTCAGCTGGAGTGCCTTGTGCCAGCGGCGTGCCCTGATTGACGACATAAATCCGATCGGAAATTCCCATCACCAGCTTCATATCATGTTCAATCAACAGAACGGACACCTGATGACTATCGCGCAGCTCCGCAATCAGCTGATTTAACTCATCAGTTTCTTTCGGGTTCAGACCTGCTGCGGGCTCATCGAGCATCAACAGCTCAGGCCGCGTCACCATGCAGCGAGCAATTTCCAGACGGCGCTGCTGGCCGTAAGCCAGATTTCCCGCCTGACGGTTCGCTAAATCCAGCAGGCCGATTCGCTCCAGCCACACCGCTGCGCGCTCCTGCGCATCCGCTTCCGCACGACGAAAGCCCGGCGTTTTCAACAGCCCGGCAAACACGCCGCTTTTCAAGTGCTGATGCTGTGCCACCAGCAGGTTCTCGATCACCGTCATTTCACGGAACAGACGAACGTGCTGGAACGTGCGCACCACGCCCATACGGGCAATCGCCTGTCCGGGCAGCCCTTCCAAATGACGATCGCGCAGCATGATGGTGCCACCACTCGGGCGATAAAAACCGGTCAGGCAGTTAAAGACCGTAGTTTTCCCCGCCCCGTTCGGACCAATCAGCGAGACAATTTCGCCCGCATGAATATCCATTTCAACGTTGTTGACCGCCAGCAGGCCGCCAAAACGCATCATCAGACCTCTGACTGATAATAGTGGCTGCGTGCTCATGCTTGCTCTTCCTTCTTCGCGACTTTCAACTTCATTTCAGGACGCTTCATCGGCAGCAAGCCTTGCGGACGCCAAATCATCATCAGAACCATCAATGCGCCCAGCAACAGCATGCTGTATTCATTCAGATCGCGCATCAGTTCGCGGGACACGACCAGCAGAATCGCAGCGAGAATGACCGCAAACTGCGAGCCCATGCCGCCCAGCACGACAATAGCCAACACAAAGGCCGACTCGGCAAACGTGAACGATTCCGGGCTGACAAACCCTTGACGCGCGGCAAACAGCGTACCGGCAAATCCAGCGAACGCGGCGCTGATGGTGAAAGCGGTCAGCTTAATACGCGTTGGGCTCAGGCCCAGAGAACGACAGGCGATTTCATCATCGCGCAGTGCTTCCCAGGCGCGTCCCAGCGGCATCCGCAGCAGACGGTTAATCACAAACAGGGTCAGCACAACCAGCAGCAACGCGACCAAGTACAGGAAGATAATGCGGTCGCTGGGGTCATATTGCAGGCCAAAGAAGTTGTGGAACGTATCCCATCCGCCATCGCGCGCGCTGCGACCAAACTCCAGACCAAAGAAGGTCGGTTTAGGGATCTGGCTGATGCCGTTCGGACCACCGGTAATGTCGGTATTATTCAACAGCAGGATACGGACAATTTCCCCGAACCCAAGCGTCACAATCGCCAGATAGTCGCCGCGCAACCGCAGTACCGGGAACCCCAGCAGGAAGCCAGACAGCGCCGCCACCATGCCCGCCAGCGGCAAACTTTCCCAGAAGCCCAGGCCATAATAGTGGTTCAGCAGCGCATAGGTATACGCGCCAATGGCGTAAAACCCGCCGTAGCCCAAAACCAGCAGACCGGACAGACCGACGACGACGTTCAAGCCCAGACCCAGCATCACGTAAATCAGCGTGAGGGTAGCGATATCTACCGTACCGCGCGAGACCAGAAACGGCCAGGCGATCGCGGCGATAATCAATGCCGCAGCCAATACCTTCTGCCGTGGCGTACTGCCATCAAAGCTCGGCAGAACCAGTGACGGTGCGGAAAATTTCTTGATGCTTTGCTGGAAGAACGGGCGAATCAACTGGAAGAAGAACACCACGATGCAGCCCGCACCGATCCAGTACCAGCGAACTTCATCGGCACCACGCACTACCAATTTGGTGCCATCCAGCGCCAGTTGCATGCCCATTAAAAACGAGGCCAGCACCAGCAGCATGAACGCGGAAACCAACGCATTAAACAGGTTGAGCTGTTTCATACCTTCTCAACCTCCGGGCGACCCAGAATACCGGTTGGCATCACCAGCAGCACCGCTATCAGCAGCGCAAATGACACTGCATCTTTGTATTCCGTGCTCAGGTAAGCGGACGTCAGCGCTTCGGCTACACCCAAAATCAACCCGCCGATCATCGCGCCTGGGATACTGCCAATCCCACCCAGCACCGCAGCCGTAAAGGCTTTCATCCCGGCCATAAAGCCGATATAGGGGTTGATAACACCGTAAAATTGTCCCAGCAACACACCAGCAACGGCGGCCATGAGCGCGCCAATAACGAAGGTCAGAGAGATGACGCGGTCGGTGCTGATACCCAGCAGGCTGGCCATTTTCAGGTCTTCCGCACAGGCGCGACAGGCGCGTCCCATACGGGAATAGCGAATAAATAACGTCAGTGCCAGCATGGCGAGGAACGTCACAATCCAGATGGTCAACTGCATGGTGCTAATGGTGGCGGCAAAGCCATTGCTTTCGCCCAACACCCACTGCCCGGTCACCAGACTCGGCAGCGCAACATCACGCGAGCCCTGATTCAGGCTGACGTAGTTTTGCAGAAAAATCGACATCCCGATGGCAGAAATCAGTGCAATCAGACGCTTTGACGTTCGAACAGGCCGATAGGCTACCCGTTCGATACTCCAGCCGTAGGCGCTGGAAATGACCACTGCGGCAACGAAGGCGACGCTAATCAGAAGCCAGCCAGCATCGATGCCCATCATCATCAGGGCCGCAATAACGATAAAGGAAACATAGCTACCGATCATGTAAACCTCGCCGTGCGCGAAGTTAATCATGCCGATAATGCCGTAAACCATGGTGTAGCCAATGGCGATCAGCGCGTAGGTGCTGCCCAACGTCAGGCCGTTGAACATCTGCTGAAGAAAATAGAGGAACTGCTCGGACATACCTTAACCTTAAATGCCGCCCCCGCGCCTTGCGGCAACGGGGGCTTCGGTATTGAGGGATTAGTAGTGGTACACACTCAGAAAGCGAAGAATGCTCTCCACGCCGAAGAGGCAGGCAACGGCATTTATCCGTTACCACCTCCCAGCATGATGATTATTTCACTGCGCTGGAAGTACCGTCTTTGTGCCACTCAAATACGCCAAATTCAAACCCTTTCAGGTCGCCTTTTGCATCCCAGCTTAATGGTCCCATTACGGTATCCACGGAGTTTGCTTTCAGATCCGCGACCAGTTTTTCCGGCTCATCGCTACCGGTACGAGCCATCGCCGTGGTCAGTGATTGCAGCGCAGCGTAGGTCGTCCAGACGAATGGGCCCGTTGGGTCCAGTTTCTTGGCCTTCAGCGCATCCACAATCGGTTGGTTAGCTGGCACCTGATCATAACGCTTCGGCAGCGTCACCAGCATGCCTTCAGAGGCATCACCTGCGATGTTAGACAGCGAGGAGTTACCCACACCTTCTGGGCCCATGAACTTGGTTGTCATACCAGCCTGACGCGCCTGACGCAGAATCTGCCCCATTTCCGGGTAGTAACCGCCGAAATAAACGAAATCCACGTTTTCTTTCTTCAGACGCGCAACCAGCGTGGAGAAATCTTTGTCACCCGCCGTCACACCTTCAAACAGCACAACATTCGCACCGGCTTTTTTCAGGCTATCCTGAACAGAGCGGGCAAGACCTTCACCGTATTGCTGTTTGTCATGAACCACGGCAATACGCTGTGGTTTGAGGGTTTCGACAATGTATTTCGCCGAAGTTGGCCCCTGATCGGAGTCCAGCCCCGTCGTGCGCAGCACCATTTTATAGCCGCGCGTGGTCAAATCGGCGTTGGTTGCCGCAGGCGTAATCATGATCACGCCTTCTTCTTCATAGATATCAGACGCAGGCTGCGTGGAGGAGGAACACAGATGTCCAATCACGTAACGGATACCGTCATTGATGACTTTGTTCGCGACGGCAACCGCCTGTTTAGGGTCACACGCGTCATCATATTCAACGCCAACCAGTTTGTTGCCGTTTACGCCGCCTTTTGCGTTGATATCGGCAATAGCCTGACGTGCGCCAATGAATTCCATATCACCATACTGCGCAACGGGACCAGACATCGCGCCAACAACCGCAACTTTAATATCGGCAGCATTAACAGCGTGGCTAAACGCCATCGCCACGCAACTCATCAGCAATACTTTACCTTTACTGAATTTCATTCTTTTTACCCCATCTGTCATTATGGATATTGCCGAAAACCTGACCGCCATCCGCCATAACCTGACTATTTTCTTATAAGTAAGAAAGGCTTAGGTTATTATTAGTAATAATTTCTAATAAGGCTTTATTTTTCATATTATTAAACAGGAATATTATGCTGCAAATCAACTAACACTGTCAGAAACAAGCGGAGCAAACAGCATAAAACGCCAGATGCAAAAACCAGCATTTAATTTATATATAGTCAGATATTCTACTTTATGCATTAATTGTTGATGGATTACTCGAAAAACAAAGAATGAGAAAAACATTTGCCCTATTAACCATAACGCTCAAATTACACAACCGTTCCACTACAAAACAACTACATTATTCTTCACTCACATGATGGAGTGCCGATAAAAATGAAACTAACCGTTGAATGCCTCACCCGGTTCAGCCCCCAGGATAAAATTGATCTGGCGAAAATTTGGCCACATCAGAACATTGAGTTACTCGAAGAGGGACTCACGCTCGATCGGCGGTTGTTTACCGCCCGTTTTAACGATCGGCTGTTAGGCGGAGTATTGGTCGAGATTGAAGGGGAATATGCAGAACTGAGCGATCTGATGGTGCGAGAAGTCACGCGGCGACGTGGTGTAGGGCAGCTTTTGATTGACGAAGCGCGTCGTCAGCTTCCTGAGGTTAAAGAGTGGTGGCTGGCAACGGCCAATCATGCCGCGATCAAAGAGGACGTGCTGGCACGGTTTATGGTGTCCTGCGGCTTCTCACCCGTATCTGGCGGCTGGCGTTATATTCGCAGAAAAGAAACGCCGCTGATTCTTGACGCCATCAATTCAGAGAAGCCGTAAACCTTCCTCGAATTCCTGACGCTCACAGCAGACACAAACAAAACGACCGGGCATTACCCGGTCGCTTACCAAGACACAATGAAAGCAATTAGGCTTCTATTGCTGCTCGCAGTTTTTTCATCGCATTCTTTTCTAACTGACGCACACGCTCGGCGGAAACACCGTATCGGTCGGCCAGTTCCTGCAAGGTGGATTTGTTGTCATCATCCAGCCAGCGAGCGCGAATAATGTGCTGGCTACGTTCATCCAGCCCTTCCAGCGCGTAAGTGAGCTTATCGGCCGCATGCGTTTCCCAGTTGTCTTCTTCAATGCCATCGGCAAAGTCAGACGATTTATCCTGTAGGTAAAGCATCGGCGACATCGCTTTGCCGTCGTGCGAATCCTCTTCCGGCGTCGGATCGAACGTCATGTCCTGCGCCGCCATACGGGATTCCATCTCACGCACGTCTTTACTGGTCACACCAAGTTCACGCGCAACCAATTCGACTTCGTCCTGGTTAAACCAGCCGAGGCGCGTTTTCGTCTTACGCAGGTTAAAGAACAGCTTACGCTGTGCTTTAGTGGTCGCCACCTTCACAATACGCCAGTTACGCAGCACGTATTCATGAATCTCAGCTTTGATCCAATGCACGGCGAAAGAAACCAGACGCACGCCAACTTCAGGGTTGAAGCGACGTACCGCCTTCATCAGGCCGATGTTCCCTTCCTGAATCAGATCCGCCTGCGGTAGGCCGTAGCCGGAATAGTTGCGGGCAACGTGAATAACAAAGCGCAGGTGTGACAGAATCAGGTGCTTAGCAGCCTCCAGATCGCCCTGATAATGCAGTCGTTCAGCCAGCGCCCGCTCTTCCTCCGCCGTCAGCATCGGATAGGCATTGGCGGCACGAATATACCCTTCCAGACTGCCCTGGGGAACTAAGGTGAAAGTTTGCATATCGTTGGTCATTCAACCCTCTCAGTGACTCTGCTCGTCATATTACAGTCGGCTATCTTAGCACTGCTTCACCGCATCGTTTTGCGCGAAAATGGCAAAATGCGGCACCTTAAAGCGTATTTATCGAATACCTTAAAATCCGTCTATTCAGACTGTGATTTCGCTCGCAAGTTCCTATCATTTTATTCACCTCATGCCAGAGATCAAGCAGGAGACAAACGAACGGTGAATCAAGGGGAAAGCGCAGCGGGAAGTACAAAAAAGAGATGGCGCTGAGGAGGTTTCCCCTGCAATACGGTCTGAATTACAGGGGAAAATTATACCAGAAAAAGCTTACTGTGGTGTAAAACGACGTAAATGTTGTACCGTTGCCAGCCAGGCGGCCAGCCAGCCAATCATACCGGCAATTAACAGCAGCAGCAGGGACTCATCCCAGCTCAGCCCTTTGACGACAAACGTCGTACCGAAGACGGCAGCAACCTGCGCCACCACGGCATCCAGTTTCCAAACCAGCGCCTGCGATAAAATCAGCGACAGCACCGCCCCGCCCAGACCCATCGCCGCCCCACCGTTCAGGAACGGGCGCAGAATAAAGCCGTCCGTCGCACCGATCAGCTTCATTACATTGATGGTTTCACGGCGGCTAAAAATACTCAGACGCACACTGTTACCGATGACCAGGAAGACGGCAACAATCATCAGGACGCCAATCGTCGCGGAAATTTGTCCGACAAGGTTGGTCAACGCCACCAGTCGTGCGAACCAGCTGTCGTCCATCCGTACTTCATCCACGCCCTGCGTCGCCGCCACGCGGTCGCGCAGCGTCGTCAACGTGGTGGAATCCTGAAAACTCATTTTCGGCGTGATAATCGCGACGGCCGGCAGCGGGTTTTCTTCCAGCATATCCAGCGCGCCGCCAAAACCAGACCAGTTACGGAACTCGCCCATCGCTTCATTGCGCGACAGATAATTGACTTTATCAACGCCGTCTTCAGATTGTAGCTGCGTGATGACTGCCTGCGCGGCGTTGTCATCCAGTGATTTATCCAGATACACCGTCAACTGTGGCGATGGATACCATTGTGTGGCGGCCTGACTCACGTTTTTCCAGACCAGATAACAGATGCTGGGCAACGCCAGCGAGATGGCAATGACCATCACGGTCAGAAAAGTGGCAAGCGGCTGGCGCAGCATATCGGCCAGCGTATTGGTCCAGGCATAGCGCCACTGTTCCTGCCAGCCGCCGCGCAGCGCTTTCGCTTTTGCGACAGGCTTTTTCGCATTACGGACGTTATTCGCCATTGTGGTTTCCCCCCACCATGCGGCCATCCGACAGCGTCAGCACACGGTAATGACGGCGAGCGATAAGCCCAGTATCATGCGTCGCCATCAGGACAGTGACACCAACGCGATTGAATTCTTCAAACAGGCGTAAAATCCCTTCTGACAATGCTTCGTCCAGGTTACCAGTCGGCTCATCCGCCAGCAACACGGCGGGTTTGTTCACCACCGCGCGCGCAATGCCCACACGCTGCTGTTCACCGCCGGACAGCTGGATAGGATAGTTCTTCGCTTTATCCAGCAGGCCAACCTTGTCCAGCGCCGCAGATACCCGACGACGAATATCCTCACTGCTGGCACCCGCGATAATGAGCGGCATGGCGACGTTGTCATAGACCGTGCGCTCCATCAGCAGGTGGTGATCCTGAAAGATCATGCCGATCTGACGTCGCAGGAATGGGACTTCGCGTTTTTTCAGGCGGCTAATATTGTGGCCGCCAAACAAAATCTGACCCGCGCTGGGACGTTCAATGCCACAAATCAGCTTCAGCAGGGTACTTTTCCCCGCGCCGGAATGACCCGTCAGGAACGCCATTTCCGCTGGGCGCAGATGGAAATCCACCCCTTGCAATGCCTGACGCCCACCGAGGTAAGCTTTACTGACCTGTTCAAAACGAATCATCCGTTTTAATCCTCTCGGGCAAAAAGTGCCTCAATAAAATCGTCGGCCTTGAATGGCCGTAAATCTTCAATGCCTTCACCTACCCCAATATAGCGGATAGGAATCGCAAACTGGTCGGCAATGGCGAAAATCACCCCGCCTTTCGCGGTGCCGTCCAGTTTAGTCAAGGTAATACCTGTCAGCCCGACCGCTTCATTAAACAGCTTGGCCTGGCTCACCGCATTCTGCCCAGTGCTGGCATCCAACGTCAGCATCACTTCATGCGGCGCGTCCTCGTCCAGCTTCTTCATCACGCGCACAATCTTTTTCAGCTCTTCCATCAGGTGCGCTTTGTTCTGTAAACGCCCAGCGGTATCAGCAATCAGGACATCAATACCGCGCGCCTTCGCGGCCTGAATCGCATCGAAAATCACCGATGCCGAATCCGCACCGGTATGCTGCGCGACCACCGCCACGTTATTGCGCTGTCCCCAGACCTGAAGCTGCTCGACGGCTGCCGCACGGAAGGTATCTCCCGCCGCCAGCATCACAGATTTACCCTGTGCCTGGAACTGACGTGCCATTTTACCGATGGTGGTGGTTTTGCCCACGCCATTAACGCCAACCATCAGAATGACATACGGCGTTTTACCTTCGATATTCAGCGGGGCGTCCACCTTAGCAAGAATCTCCGCCATTTCTTCTTTCAGCTTCACAAAAAGCGTATCCGCATCTTTCAGTTGGCGGCGGCTGGCGTGCTCTGTCAGGCTACTGATGATCTTACGGGTCGTCTCAACCCCGACATCCGCAATCAGCAGTTGTTCTTCCAGTTCATCAAACAGATCGTCGTCGATTTTCTTACCGCGAAACAATCCGATAAATCCGGAACCGAGATTCTGACGCGTTTTCACCAGACTGCGTTTCAGGCGCGCGAAGAAACCTTCTTTCGTCGGGCGTTCTTGTTCCTGCGCCACAACAGGCACGTCATCTAACTGCGCGGGTTCTTGTTCTTCGTCCTGCACGATCGGATCGACGACATCTCGGTCGAGAACGTCATGCTCGATCGGGTCACAATCGTCTGTTGCAGGAATAATCGGGGACGACGCGCTAACGTCCGGGGCAACATGTGTCGATTCGTCTGCCTCAACGGTAACCTCACGCTCGGCGACCAATGGGGCCAACGTCTGGGCTTCAACCTCTATCTTTTCTTCAACGACGCTATTTTCTTCCACTACCGACTTTTCCGGCAGTGATTGCTCTACGCGCTCCGGCGTAGGCTCAACGCGTTGGTGAGTCGATGCGGCGGCATCTGGCTCCGATGCTATCGGCTGTTCTGCAACAACGGGCTTCTCTTGCGGCTGTTCTTGTTGTTTTTCTTCCTGTTTCCCGAGTCCCAGCCAGGAAAAAAAACCGCGCTTCTTTTCTTTTGACATGTACGATCGCGCTCCACGCTGCTCACCGCAGCGAATCAATCAATGAAAATCATATTTAAACAACAAGTTTAACACTTTCCTGCCGACAGCAACACGCAGCCAGCAGGAGCAATGGCAGACAATCTTCCTCGCTACTCACAATCTTCGTAACGAAAGGCAATGTCCGTAACGAAGTGTGTCAAACGCCGCGCGTTACCGGAAGGCCGCCGACAGCACAAAATTTTGGCTTGAGCGCCTTAACTCCCATCTTAACATTCCCTCTACACGTAACCGCCGTTAGAATAGCGCCAGAAATTTCCTGCCCGCATCCACACCATGATGATGCGGCACAACAATAACCCTGTGAGCTATGGCTAAAAAAAATGCATCGTCAGCCGCCGGACAAATCCGAATCATCGGTGGTCAATGGCGCGGCAGAAAACTCCCGGTACCTGATAGCCCCGGTTTACGCCCCACCACCGATCGCGTGCGGGAAACCTTGTTTAACTGGCTGGCTCCCGTGATTCAACAGGCGCGCTGCCTGGACTGCTTTGCTGGCAGCGGCGCACTCGGGCTAGAAGCGCTGTCCCGTTATGCAGCTCATGCCACATTATTGGAGATGGAACGTGCAGTCGCCCAGCAATTAACGCAAAATCTGGCGCTGCTTCGGGCGGAAAACGCTGAGGTGGTCAATACTGATGCCCTGAGCTGGCTGGCGAAGCCGGGTACGCCGTTTGACGTCGTGTTTCTCGATCCGCCGTTCCGCAAGGAGCTGATGAACAACACGCTTGCTCTGCTGGAACAACAGGGCTGGCTGGCACCAGACGCGTGGATTTACGTGGAAACCGAAGCGGAAAATGCGCAGCTGACCATCCCAGAGAATTGGCAACTGCACCGTGAAAAAATTGCGGGTCAGGTTGCCTACCGTTTGTACATCCGTCAGTGATCTTTGCAGCAACGTAAGGGTAAGAGATGATTTTGATTAACCTTGGCAGATTATTGATGCTGGGCGTGTGGGGATTTTTGTTGCTTAATCTGATTCAGCCGTTTCCCAAGCCGTTGAATATCTTCATGACCGTGGCGATGATATTTATGATCCTGATGCACGGTTTCCAACTGCTGCTGTTGAAATCCAGCCAACCGAAAGATAGTCCTGCGCTAAACCGTGCGCTTCAGGCACGCATTTTCCTTTTTGGCGTGTTTGAACTACTGGCGTGGCAGAAAAAACAGCCTAAATCGCCTAAACCGTAACCGCTTCTGGGGCACAATATTTCCTGGGGAACCAGGTATCAATACGGTGCCCTTTCGTCCCACAGAGGGCGCAGCGCAAAAATCAGGATTTTTTACCGGGAAGGTAAGGGAACGCGGTGACGTTATCGCCTAAATCAGAAATGCGAGCGCTGCCTTTTTCCGTCACGGCATCAATACGAATAATCGCCTGCAAAGGGATGAAACTGCGGCTAACGCCGGAGAATTCCGTTTTTAGCTTCTCGGTCGACGGGTCAACCAACAGCGTAGACTGACTATCAAATACAAAGTCGGCAATTTCAATAAAACCGAACAGGCTGCTTTGCACCAACTCACGCACATAAAGCTGGTAGTTCTTACCGTTATTTATAAATTGAATACGATAAAGTGCGGATTCATTACTCATTCAACACAATGCTCCCTTCAGCGACGTCGCGGCGTAAAAACGGGCGATAACATACCATGAAGCTCACGAAAGGCGTATCCGTCTCACGCCGTGTTGTTTAACTTCCTCACAATCCCCTACACTGGATAAAGAACGGTTTATTTTTATCCTGACACAAACAAAAACACAAAAAGGACACGCTATGCTTTGGTCATTTATTGCTGTGCTTTTTTCTGGTTGGCTGTATGTGGACGCCAGCTATCGTGGCCCAACGTGGCAGCGTTGGTTATTCAAACCCGTCACCATGCTATTGCTGCTGGCTCTGGCTTGGCAGACGCCGCTACTCGGCGTGCCGGGCTATCTGATCGTGCTGGGTTTACTGGCAACGCTGGTGGCAGATACCCTGCTGTTGCTGCCGACTCAGCGCCTGCTTTATGCCTTTGCGGCCTATTTCCTTTCCCATTTGCTGTACACCATCGGTTTTTTTACCGGGCAAGTCTCGTTCACGTTTTTCTGGCCGCTGGCATTGACGCTGATCGTGGTGGCCGCACTGCTTATCGCCATTATTTGGGGGCGATTGGACGCACAGCGCTGGCCCGCTTGCGCCTTTATCATCATGACGACGCTGATGGTCTGGATTGCCGGTGAACGTTATTTTGCGCTGGGGACAAACGCGAATTTCTCCCTGCTGACGGGCACCGTACTGCTGTTTATCGCCCATGCGGCCTGGCTGATTCACCATTACCGTTTTCCATTCCGCGCCCATCAGGCGATTGTCGCGGCGGGCTATTTTGGCGGCCATTTCCTGATCGTTCGCTCTCTCTATTTCTGACGTTCGCGGCGCTCACGAAAATCTGGCTAAGCATTAAGCGGCGGTGTAAAGTTCCTGATGAGAATGGCTATCACTAATAACCCAGGAGGAAGAAATGCACTCTCATCAGCATAACCACAGCGCTGAGAAATCAGCCTGCTGCAATAACAGCGTTCACCACGCGCCACGCAGCACCAAAAGCTGCTGCAACGAGCACACACAGCATTCAAACCACGCCGACCACAGCTGCTGTTCAACCAAACACACGTCTGACGCCGTAGTGCAGAGCGCGTGTGGCACAGAGCAGCATTCGTCGGACAGCGGCGGTAGCGCGGATTCAGACGACCCCGACGGCGGAGACAGCGACAGGCCCCGATCCAACCAGCGTTTCAGCTGGAAAATCAGCGGGATGGATTGTCCCAGCTGCGCACGTAAAATCGAAAATGCAGTAAAAAATCTCACCGGAATTGAACAAGCCAAAGTGCTGTTCGCCACCGAAAAACTGGTTGTCGATGCCGACACCGATATTCGACTTCAGGTTCAACATGCCGTTCAGCAAGCGGGCTTCGCCTTGCAGGATACCGCACTCCCCCTCGCCCCACCTGACACGTCTACCTTACGTCGTTTCGTGCATGAATATGGTTTCTTAATACTTTTCACTCTGCTGGCTGCTGCAAGCTGGGGACTTTCCCTGCTAAGCGAGCGCGGCGGGCAGATTGCGTTTATCGCAACCACAATTGTCGGGCTGGTTCCGATACTGAAAAAATCGATACAGCTCATTCGCACGGGTACACCCTTTGCAATTGAGACGCTAATGAGCGTGGCCTCCATCGGTGCGCTCTTGATTGGCGCCACCACCGAAGCCACCGTCATCCTGCTGCTGTTTATGCTGGGCGAATATCTGGAATCTTACGCAGCCAATCGCGCACGGCGGGGTGTAACCGCACTAATGGCGCTGCTTCCTGAAGACGCCACGGCAATCGTCAACGGGCAGCGACGCCTCGTTCCTGTCGCCAGTCTGGTTCCCGGCGATGTCATTGAAGTCGCCCCCGGCGGGCGGCTCCCTGCCGATGCGGAACTCTTGAACAGCGATGCCAGCTTTGATGAAAGCGCCCTGACCGGTGAATCGGTGCCCGTTGAGCGCACGCCGGGTGAAAAAATTGCCGCCGGCAGCCTGTGTGTCGATCGGGTCGTGCAGCTACGCGTGGTGTCACAGCCGGGCAACAGCGCTATTGACCGCATTCTGCAACTGATAGAAGAAGCGGAAGAGCGCCGTGCACCGATAGAACGCTTCCTCGATAAGTTCAGCCGTTACTACACGCCGGCCATCATGCTGTTGTCGCTGCTGGTGATTTTGGTGCCGCCACTGCTGCTGGCACAGCCGTGGCAAGAGTGGATTTATCGCGGTTTGACGCTGCTGTTAATCGGCTGTCCCTGTGCGCTGGTGATCTCAACGCCTGCGGCGATTACATCTGGGCTGGCTGCGGCAACGCGCCGGGGGGCACTGATTAAAGGCGGTGCCGCGCTGGAGTCGCTGGGCAGCATCAAGACCATCGCGTTTGATAAGACGGGTACGCTGACGGAAGGCAAGCCGCAGGTGACGAACGTATTGCCCGCCGCAGGCATTAGCGAAACGGCGCTGCTAACGCGTACCGCCGCGGTGGAGTCAGGCTCGCACCATCCGCTTGCCAAAGCCATCGTCCAGCATGCGCTGTCCAGTAGCACATTCCTGCCGATGGCAGAAAACCGTAAAGCGCTGGCGGGTGTCGGCGTTGAAGGCACGATAGGCGGCAAGCGGATTCAGGTCAGCGCCCCGACTCGCGTCGCACCGGGTTTACTTGATGCCAGCTGGTTGCAACGGATTGATGCGCTGGAGAACGAAGGGAAAACCGTGGTGGTGGTGGTGCAAGAAGACGACAGGCTGCTAGGCTTGTTGGCGTTGAGCGATACGCTACGCCACGATGCGCGTGAAGCGTTGGATGCCTTACAGCAGTTGGGGATTCGCGGCGTCATGCTCACGGGCGATAATCCCCGTGCGGCGGCAGCCATTGCGGCAACATTAGGGATCGATTACCGCGCTAGCCTGCTCCCTGCTGATAAGGTCACGGCAGTCAGCGAATTGAGCAAGCAGCACCCCGTAGCGATGGTGGGCGACGGCATCAACGATGCGCCGGCGATGAAAGCCGCAACCATCGGCATCGCGATGGGAAGCGGTACCGATGTGGCGCTGGAGACAGCCGATGCAGCATTAACCCACAGCCGCCTGACCGGGCTGGCGGCCATGATTAGCCTGTCACGGGCGACGCAGCGTAATATTCGTCAGAACATTACGATCGCACTGGGGCTGAAAGCGGTATTTCTGGTCACCAGCGTGCTGGGCATTACCGGACTGTGGCTGGCGGTGCTGGCAGACTCCGGCGCAACGGCGTTAGTCACCGCCAACGCGCTACGGCTATTGAGAAAACAGGACTGATATTACCGTTAATGCTGGCTGTTGGTTGAAGGCTCGAGATACACAGAGCGACCACGGGGCGAGGTCTCCCTACGGGAACCTCATCCCCGTGTTTATCCTAATAACACACTTCAGCGTGCGGTATAACGCCCTGAATATCAGTGGCCTTTGCGCAGCAGATAACGATAGGGAAGCTGTTCGGTTTCCTGCGCCAGCAGCTCATGCTCCATATAGACGCAAAAACCCGGAATATCGCGGGTGGTAGCCGGATCGTCGGCAATAACCAGCAGCGTTTGCCCGGTTTCCATCTGGCGCACCGTCTTACGCACCATCATCACAGGCTCAGGGCAACGCAGCCCCTGTGCATCAAGGGTTTTATCCGGGTTGGTAAAGGGATCGGTCATCAACGTTCTCAGTGCTGGAATCAAAAAACCGCCTTAGTTTACGCTGAGGATTTCCCGACGCAAGCGACGACAACGTTTGCGCAGAAAACAACCATACTTTCCTGGCAAAACACATTGCATTAGCAAAGCAATTGCGTATTATGCCGCCGCGTTGCAGCATAAATCTGCACGTTATCCCTTGGGTTCCCTAACCCCAATAACCAAAAAGGTCACATTATGTATCGTTTTACCCCCCAGCAGCGGCTTACGGCGCTGATCTGGCTATCGTTGTTCCATATCCTGATCATTACGTCGAGTAATTATCTGGTTCAGCTCCCGGTATTGATTTTCGGTTTTCATACCACCTGGGGCGCCTTTACCTTTCCGTTTATTTTTCTGGCCACTGACCTGACGGTTCGGGTTTTCGGTGCACCGCTGGCGCGTCGTATCATTCTGACCGTCATGGTGCCTGCGTTAGCAATCTCCTATCTGGTTTCGTCACTGTTTTATCAGGGATCGTGGCAGTCATTCGAGGCGCTGAGTCAGGTGAATATCGTCGTGGCACGTATCGCCTGCGCCAGCTTCATGGCCTATGTTCTCGGTCAAATTCTGGATGTTCACGTCTTCAATCGACTGCGCCAGAAACGCGCATGGTGGGTAGCCCCCGCCGTTTCAACCGTGTTTGGTAACTTCAGCGACACGCTGGCCTTTTTCTTCATCGCGTTTTACCGCAGCACCGATGCCTTCATGGCGGCAAACTGGGTCGAAATTGCGATGGTCGATTACGCCTTCAAACTGCTTATCAGTCTGGCCTTCTTCCTGCCGATGTACGGTGTCATGCTGAACATGGTGCTCAAACGTCTGAGTGAACAAAAAGACTCGACGGACTACCATTCTGTCAGCAGCCACCATTAATGCCAATCGGGCGGCCATTTACGCCGCCTTTTCCTTTTAGGTCACTCATCGCTTTGTAAAAAAACGCAGGCAGCAACAACGGTTTGCAACAACAAAACGCTTGTTTTTGCTATCTGAATAGGGTGCCATACTGCTATTACCTATTTAAAAACGATTATCTGTTTCAAAAACGAGAGAAAGGGAACCTATGTCGAATGTAATCAAATACCTCGGTGTCGGCTTGCTTGTCGGCCTGCTTGCTGCCTGTGATGGCAAAACGGATGACGCCGCAAAAGCGGGCGCACAAGGTAAACCCACCGCAGAAGCCAGCGCGAGCCAGAACATTGAATTAATGGAGGGTAAAATTGCGTTTACTCTACCAGCCGATATGCGTGACCAAAGCGGTAAAGTCGGTACGCAAGCGAACAACATGCACGTTTATGCCAATGACAACGGGCAGAAAGCCGTGATCGTGATCCTCGGTGATAACACCACGGAAGAACTGACCGTGCTGGCGCAACGTCTGGAAGATCAGCAGCGCACGCGTGACGCCAACCTTCAGGTCGTCACTAACAAAACCATCGACGTTGACGGCAAGAAACTGCAACAGCTCGACAGCATTATCACCAGCAGCGGACAGCAGGCTTATTCCTCTGTGGTGCTAGGGAAAGTGGAAAACCAACTGCTGACCTTGCAGATCACGCTGCCAGCCAGCAATCAGCAACAGGCACAAAGCGAAGCGGAAGGCATCATCCACACGCTGAAGCTGAAATAAGCGACGTTATCGCCAAATAGCAGCCACTTCGGTGGCTGATTTACCCGTTTACCGTGCGCTGGGTCAGCCGCCACGTCAGCGTCAAACCAGCCACTCCTAGCATTGCCGCCGCCAGATAAATAGAGGCGATGCCGGTGTAGCCCATCAGTACGCCCGCCACTGGCCCGACGATGCCCAGCGACAGATCGAGGAATATCGTATAGGTTGCCAACGCGCTGCCCTGATTCTGTGGTGATACCGCCTTGACGGCGACGACGCCTAATGCCGGGAATACCAGAGAGAAGCCCGCCCCCGCGAGGAATGCTCCGACTTCCGCCATGAGCGGTTGCACCGCGCCCCACACCAACAGCAAGCCTACAATTTCAACCACAAAACACGCCATCGCTACGCGCAGCCCGCCAAACCGCTGAATACTGTTGGGGAAAACCAGCCGCGCCCCAACAAAAGCACAGCTGAAAATAGTCAGCGTCAGCGCCGCGCCATCCCAGTGACGATCGGCATAAAACAACGTGATGAAGGTGGCGATCACGCCAAAACCCGCAGAGGCGATCGCCAAAATAATGCCGTAAACCCAGACTTTCCCCAGCACTTCGCGGAAGGGAATCTTTTTACCAGGCGCGACCTGCACGGCTGGACGCGGCAGCGCGAAGATAATCGCCACGGCTGCGATCAGGATAATGCATACGGAAAGCAGTTTTAGCCCACCAACATGATTGAGCCAGACGCCGAGCGGTGCGCCAATCGCCATTGCGCCGTAAGTCGCAATACCATTCCACGAAATCACGCGCCCGATATGCCGGGAACCCACGACGCCAACTCCCCAGAGCGTTGCACCTGTACCGGCAAAACTCTGCCCAGCACCCAGCACGACGCGCCCGAGGCATAATAGCAGCAGCGTGATGGCAGGAGAGCCGTCACTAAAAGCAGCGAGCAGGTAAAATACGCCACTCAGCATGACGCCGACCAATCCCCAAACGACGATTTTCTTCGGCCCTTTTTCATCAGCGCTACGGCCGGCATGAGGGCGGCTCACTAGCGTGGAGAAATATTGCAGGCTGATGACCAACCCGGCCCAGAATGCGCTATAGCCAAGGTGGTCATGCACATACCCCGGCAGCACCGCCAGCGGCAGACCAATATTCAAATAGCTGGCGAAGTTGAACGCCACAATCGAAACGATGCGTAAATTGAGGCGCAAACCGCTCAGCGCCGGTTCGGATGGGGAAGGTGTTGGCATGGAAAATTCACTCGCTTAACGTCCGTGTATGACGTACGTTCAAAAAACATCGAAAAGTAACATTCTTATATTGTTGGTTATAATCAATCTTATAATCCCGAACACAGGAGAAACGCAATGCCTGTACCGGCAGACCCGGATCGCAAACCAACATCGTCAACCCCAGAAGGGGACACATCGCCACAGAAGCCGCTCTCGTTTCTGGGCAAGAGCAAACGTCTGGCCGCACGAATTCAGGCGATTCCCAGCGTGGCACATCTGATTCGCGCAGGCGAACGTTTCAACGATCGCATGGGCAACCAGTTTGGCGCGGCGATTACCTATTTTTCCTTTCTGTCGCTGATCCCCATTCTCATGGTGTCTTTTGCCGCCGTGGGTTTTGTGTTGGCCTCTAACCCCGACCTGCTGACCGGGCTGATTAACCGCATCGTTAACAGTATCAGCGATCCCAATCTGGCTAATACGCTGAAAAGTACCGTCAACACCGCCGTGCAGCAGCGTACCACCGTCGGGCTTACCGGTTTGCTGATCGCACTCTATTCTGGCATCAGTTGGATGGGAAACCTGCGTGAAGCGATTCGCGCCCAGTCGCGCGACGTCTGGGAGCGGAACCCGAAAGATGAAGAGAAGATTTACTTTCAGTACACGCGGGACTTCCTGTCGCTGACCGGTTTGGTTATTGCGCTCATTATTACGCTTTTCCTGACTTCTGTTGCTGGCACCGCGCAAAACATGATCGTCACCGCGCTGGGGCTGGATGGCATCGAATGGCTACGTCCCGCGTTGACACTGATTGCGCTGTCAATCTCCATCTTCGCCAACTACCTGTTATTTCTATGGATATTTTTTGTTTTACCGCGCCACAAACCCAAGCGCAAAGCGCTCTTTCGCGGCACGCTGATTGCCGCAGTCGGTTTTGAAGCCATCAAATTTGCGATGACCGTCGCGCTGCCTAAACTGGCCAGTTCTCCTTCGGGAGCCGCGTTCGGTTCGGTCATTGGCCTGATGGCGTTCTTCTATTTCTTCGCGCGCCTAACGCTGTTTTGCGCCGCCTGGATCGCGACGGCGAACTACAAAGGCGACACCTCGTCAGATCAGAATGAACAGGAAAAAGAGAAAGCACCGCCCCCGCCTCGCTAAAAACAGCGGGAAAGCGCTGGTTTTCCGATCTGCGTCATGAAAAAATAAAACATCGTTTCAAGGCTATTGACTCAGTCTCACGTAATGTTGAGACTGAGGTTAATTTCGCGTTTTTTATACCCGAATAATTCGCGTCCCAGGGTACCTTTTCAAACAGGCCAAAAGTGATGACAACTACTAACATTGCCGTAATCGGCGAATGCATGATCGAACTGTCGCAGAAGGGCACGGATCTTAACCGTGGATTTGGCGGCGATACGCTGAACACTGCCGTTTACATTGCCCGTCAGGTAAACGCTGAAAAGCTGGGCGTGCATTACGTGACCGCACTCGGCACCGATAGCTTCAGTACAGAAATGGTTGCCGCCTGGCAAAACGAAGGGGTGAAAACCGACCTGATCCAGCGACTGGATAACAAACTGCCCGGTTTATATTTCATTGAAACCGACGATAGCGGCGAGCGCACATTCTACTATTGGCGCAACGATGCTGCGGCACGCTACTGGCTGGACAGCCCAGAAGCAGAAAAAATTGGTCAGGCGCTGGCTCAATTTGACTATCTCTACCTGAGCGGTATCAGTCTGGCGATTCTGAATGCCGAAAGCCGTCAGCGTCTGCTCGCCCTGCTGCGCGCCTGCCGCGCCAACGGCGGTAAAGTGATTTTTGATAACAACTACCGCCCACGCTTGTGGCAGAGCAAGGAAGAAACGCAACAGGCCTACACCGACATCCTGTCCTGTACGGATATTGCCTTCCTGACGCTGGATGACGAAGACATGCTGTGGGGTACGAAGCCGCTGGAAGCGGTGCTGGAACGGACGCACGGTTTGGGCGTTAGCGAAGTGGTCATTAAACGCGGTGCCGATTCCTGCATCGTGTCAGAGCGCGGGCAAGAACTGGTTGATGTTCCCGCGATCAAATTGCCAAAAGAGAAAGTGGTTGATACCACCGCAGCAGGCGACTCCTTCAGCGCGGGCTATCTATCAGTACGCCTGAACGGCGGCAGCACGCAGGCAGCGGCAGAGCGCGGCCACCTGACAGCCAGCACAGTCATTCAATACCGTGGCGCGATCATCCCGCTTGACGCGATGCCTGCGTAAACATGACATAGTGTGATAATAAGCAAAAGGCCGCGACTGCGGCCTTTTCTATTTATTGATTACGGGTTTACTGCGCGGCGGGAACCTTGTCCTGTAATTTAGCCTCTTCAGACGCTGCCGCAGACGCGCTGGCAACCGGTTCGACGGCTGGCGTCATAATCTGGTCGTAGGTTTCCTGCAACGCCTTCATATTCGCTTCAGGTTCACCCGGCTGCTGGATCAACATCATCGTCGTATCTTGTACCAGCTGCTGGTGCAGTTCCTGATTCAGGATATCAAGCGTTAAGGCGGACAGATAAGTCTGACGCAGTTTCTGATACTGCTCGGGAGCAATATCCACCACGCCATTCTGCTGGGATCGCAAGCGCTGATCCATCAGGATGTCCGTGCTGGTACGCGCATAGGTGGCAAACAGCTTGTTCAGCTCGTCCGTCTTACGCGCGATCAATGCGTCAAACTCTGGTTGTGTCAGCCCTTTTTCACGCAGTGTAGCCAGCTCGCGTGCCATAAACGTCACACCCGGCTCGACGCTCTCACTATTCGGGACATCCATATGAATTGCACACTGAGAACGGGTATAAAACACGTTGCAGTCGAAACGGAGATTGTTGCCCTTCTGCGGGCTCTTCTCCAACGCCTGTTGTAGATGCCAGAACATCGCTTCCCGCGTCATGTCACCCAGCCAGTAGCGAACCAGCGCCTGAGATTCACGAATCGGGTGCCACGGCGCATCCCACATCAGCGACAGCGTATCCTGCTGGGCATTGTTATTCATCAGGCTGATCGCCTGTGGCGGCAGCGGGCTTAATGTCGGCAGTGGCGCTGGCGTTTCGCGTTTGCCTTCCAACGGGGAGAAGGCTTTACCGATCTGCTCGAGCACGTTGCGGTTATCCACATGGCCAACGATGTAGAGCGTCATCGCATCTGGCGTATACCAGGTTTTATAAAATTGCTGAAGTTGCTCGCCATTCAGAGGCGGTTTGACGTCTTGAGCAGGATCATGCGCCAATAGGGGTGAGCCTTTCAGGCGATAGCGCCAGCTCGGGTCCTGCGGGTTAATCGGAAAGGTGGTCACCTGATCGGGAACCTTCAGCGCAGCCTGTAGCCTTTTCTCGTCGAACGTCATCTGCCCTGCGCTTTCCGCCAGCCACGTCAACGCTTCTTTCAGCAGTTCAGGGCGATTATTCGGCAGGCTCAGGTTATACGACGTGAAATCGTACGAGACAATAACTGGAGGCAGGACGCGTGAGCTATTAGCGTCTCGCATCCACATGGAAGGCCGCTGGGCGGCGGACAGCTTATCGCCCGGCGCTAAGGCCAGACGGGGAAGAAAATGGGCAAAACCTACCTGCTGGGCATTTTCCAGCAGCGATCCAGCATTAACAACCAGACGCAGCTCAACCCGATCGCCGGGGCGCTGTGGCGTGGTCAATAACTGCCAGGTAAAACCATTGTCCAGTTTACCCTGCTGCCAGGCAGGATCGGGCTGTAGTGCTTCAGCCTGCACGCTGCTGCTGACCATGGCCAGCAACACACCACCAACGAAAAGCGCCTTTTTGGTGCCCTGCATGTGAACCCCTACTTATAGCTATCCAACATAATAATGTGGTTATTGTTGATCATTATGGTGGCCTTGCGTCTGCCACCGCACACTCTCGTGGATATATCACGGAAAAAAATTGAAGACGCGAAGTGTACCATTCCCTTGGACAGCGCGCTTTTGTCTATGTCACTTCAGGAGGAGAAATAATCTGCAAAAAAGATAAAAATAGTCATATTTAACAATATTTTTACGTTTTGGGACGTGCAAAAAATGAGGGGAAACCGTTGGGTTGGGGCGGCTTATTTACACACAAACAATTTACAGACAAAAAAATTCCCCACGGTGCAGAACACCGTAGGGAATTGATTTAGAAAACTATGCTCATGAGAACGATGCTTAAATTACAACTGCATGCTGGAATTACGACTGTGCCGTTGGCGTGGCAGCGTTATCGCCCTTATTGTTACCGGACAGCTCAGCGTCTAGTTTCTTCTCATCCAGCTCGCGGCAGTATTTTGCTACCACGATAGTCGCAACACCGTTACCAATCAGGTTGGTCAACGCACGGGCTTCTGACATGAAGCGGTCAATACCCAGAATCAACGCCAGACCAGCAACAGGCAGATGGCCTACGGCAGACAGCGTTGCTGCCAGCACGATAAATCCACTTCCCGTCACGCCTGCTGCGCCTTTAGAGGACAGCAGCAACACCACCAGCAGCGTAATCTGATGCCAGATATCCATGTGGCTGTTGGTTGCCTGAGCGATAAACACGGCCGCCATTGTCAGATAGATCGAGGTGCCATCCAGGTTGAATGAATAGCCGGTAGGAATAACCAAACCGACGACAGATTTCTTACAACCGACCTTCTCCATCTTCTCCAGCATACGTGGCAGCACGGATTCAGAAGAGGACGTCCCCAGTACGATCAGCAGTTCTTCACGGATGTAGCGAATAAATTTGAAGATACTGAAGCCCGTCGCTTTCGCAATGCTGCCCAACACCAGGAATACAAACAGAACACAGGTGATGTAGAAGCAGAGGATCAGTTGCCCCAACTGCACCAGCGTACCAACGCCATATTTACCGATGGTGAAGGCCATGGCACCGAACGCACCCAGAGGAGCCAATTTCATGATCATGTTAATGACGCCGAAAATGACCTTGGAGAAGCTGTCGATCACATCAAAAATGACCTTGCCCTTTGGCCCCAGGCGGTGCAGCGCAAAGCCAAACATCACAGCAAACAGCAGAACCTGTAAAATATTACCGCTGGCAAACGCCCCGACCACACTCGCCGGGATCACATCCATCAGGAATGGAATCAGACCCTGTTGCGAAGCCTGTTGGGTATAGACCGCCACCGCAGATGCATCAAGCGTACTCGGATCGATATTCATTCCCACGCCTGGTTGCACCACGTTGACCACGACCAGACCGATAATCAGCGCAATCGTACTCACAATTTCAAAATACAGCAGAGCGGCCGCACCAGTACGACCGACCGACTTCATACTTTCCATGCCTGCGATACCGGTTACGACCGTACAGAAGATAACCGGCGCAATAATCATTTTAATTAATTTAACAAACCCATCGCCCAGCGGCTTCATTTGCTCACCAAGCTGGGGGTAGAAATGCCCCAACAGTATCCCTATCGTAATGGCGGCAAGAACCTGAAAATAAAGACTTTTAAAAATTGATGTTTTCATACATACGTCCTATGGTGGGGAAAACACAGGAGGGGAATAGGGTACGAAAATGCCGCCTGTGATTGCGCCGGAAAGTAACATTGCAATAACAAGCTGAGAATGTTTTATAAGTTTAGTTTGTGAACGATAGGTTAAAAACAAGAGCTGAATCACGTCAGCAAGAGTTATAAAGAAACATCAGTGCAATTTACTTGTAACAGATGCACATTTTTACAGCAGAAAAAATCCGTGAAAAGCCCTCAAAGCCCCGCTATACGGGGAAGATGCCGTTCAGGAAACACCACGATAAAAAGTAACATTTCCGTTACCTATTGATATTCAGGAAGACGCGATAAGGAGATGAATACCGCATTTCTTATCACGCCGCGCCAGTTGCATGGCAAAACGCGCCTGTGACAAACGCAGCGCCGCCTCCTCTGGCAGAGGCTCGGTAATCGTTAGGACACCGGCGCTGACAGCCCGAGCAGGGTGCGATCCCGTAGGTAAAAAGGGGGAATTAATCGCCAGCATCACGTTTTGTGCCCAATCTTGCGCTCGTCCAGCGGAGTCCAGCGTCTTCCCGATGATGGCGAACTCGTCACAATCGAGGCGAGCCAGATAAAGGCTCCCTGCCTCATGTTGTTCTTCTATCACCGCGCGGAATTGCTCCGCCAGCGCAGCCATGTCACTCTGGCTGGCGGAGGAATCAAGCCCAAAAACGAGCAGGCTAAACGGAGTCGCATCCGCCAGACGTTGTTCAAGGCGTCGTATAAAATGTGCGTTGTCCGGCAACCCCACGCCTTCAGCACTGGCAGAGAGAGATTGCTCCAGCAGTTGTTGATTACGGTTGTAGCTGCGCACTAGCGCGCCCAGCTCGTCATCCTGGTGCCAGGGTGGCAGCGTGAGAGGGCGGTGAAGCATCGCATCCGGCGGTAGATTCTGTAGCTCGACAATAATCCCACGCAGCGGGTGTATCAGCAGTCGGTTAATGCACCAGGTAATGGCGATCGACATAATCAACGCCAGCAGCAGATACGTCGCCAACATGGTTGAAAAGGTGCTGACGATAAATTGATACATCCGATAGGAATCTGCCTGTAAGACCAGATGCGCCAGCGGTGCCGAATATTGCGTCTGCGGGGGCGAATAGAGTGGAATAGAGATACGGATCGGCAGCTTAAAGACCCGCGCGATCCAGTCCGGCACCGGGCGTTCTTTCGGGAAATTGGCGTGGAGCGTCTGAAAATCATCCGGCAGCAATACATCTGCCCGGCTAAGAAAGGCAACCGGCAGCAAGCTATCCAGAATATTGCCAGCGCGTTGCACCTCCCCTTGTAGCACCGCGTCCGTCAGGGGTTGACGCACGGAATAGGCGATGCTCTCCAACTGCTTGGCATAATCTTCACGGCGCTGGTGAACGAAGTGGAAAAGCTGTATGACGATGAACAGGCTGATCGTCACCAGTGCCACAGCAGACACGGCTGTCATCTGTTTAATCGTTAATGAACGTCTGAGCCGCAAGCGCTTTCTCCGTCAACCTTTTATGCAGATCTGAATATCTGCCCCATACACAGCGCGAAAAACGCACCGCCACGCGCACCAGTAACGCGCCGCAAACAGTATAAGGCAGCTTATCGCCGCCTCAACGCTGTTTTCTGCTGGTGCTCAGGGGATTTCATCTTAATCCTAGGCTCCCCTTTGGCGGGAGCCGTAACGCGGCCTCAGAATAGGGGATATCCCCTGCATAAGCCAGTATGGCTATTCAGGGGCAGAGTGAAGATAACGAGCGATAAAGGAAGGCGGGCTGCGGCAACTTCGCGGCAACCCGATAGGATATGTTCGTCAGCGCTATTGCGGGTATGGCACCCAGTCTCCGCCGTTCAAACGAATGTAGGGTTTTCCCTGATATTGCATCACTATCGCGTTCTCATTCTCCGAAATCGCTTCCGTTTGCGGCAGTGTGCTCGCCAGCGTTTGCCAATCCACAGAAGGCGCGGTGAACACTTTGCCGTCCACCATCCGTGCAACCAATTCCGAAATTGCCAGATAGCTGCTCGGTGATGTCACTTCCAGCGCATCGCCCTGATGCGGAGCCTGCAAACCAAACAGTTTTACGCCGACAGGAATATGCGTGATGCTCGGACTGGGAATATCACGTAGCCCAGACATTTGCATCTTATCGCCAGCCAGCGCTGCGCCGTGCTCCGGTACAACCACCACCATGACTTTGCGGCCAGATTTCTGCAACACGTCAAAAAAAGCATCCAGTTGATCAAACAGAATCTTCGCCCGTGGCGCATAGTCCGCCGACTGGTTGGTGCCCACGAAGCGGTTACCATCATGCAGCGGAATCAGGTTAAAGAAGGTCGCGTTACGCGTCGTCGTTGCTTTATTTCGCTCACCCAACCAACGATTTAACAGCTCCAAATCATTATAAATCGGCTCGCCGTCGAACGAGGTAATCTGGTGGCTGATGCCCTCCTGCGACAGCATCGGAATCTGAATGTCACCCTCTTCACGCACCTCACGCAGGTAATTCCCAAAGACGCCGGAATGATCGAGCATCAGTTGCTCTTCAAAACCCAGCTTCACCAAATTACTGAACAAGAAGCACTGCTGGTTCACAGGCTGGTACAAATCGGTGTGAGACTGTTGACCACAGCTTGCGCGCAGCAGGCGAATTGACGCAGGCCCGCTATACGCGGTAGCGGAATTAAACTGACGGAACAGGATATCGAACTTCTTCCACAGCGGATGATTTTCCAACTGCGCCACTTCTATATCCGACCATGCCAGCGAACAAATGTTGATAATCAGGAGATCAAACGGCTGCGCATCCTGTGGCAGCGTAGCCGGGAACGCCGTAGTTCGCGACTTTTCTCGCGTATAAAACTGGTTCAAATAAGCGGTGAGGTTCGCGTTCGTTGGCGGTAACGTTGCTTCCGGCAGCGCAGTATCCCCGCCCGTTGGGGAAGCCGCCGCCGAGGACGCGGGCGTCGTCGAGGCCGTAGGCATCAGCGAAACGGCAGGGCCTGCCAGATTGACAACATTTAGCCATGTCAGCGCCGCCACGGTAAACACCGTAATACGAATCCACTGCGCGAAAAACAGGTAGGCCACGGTGATAACCACAGCCGCACCGACCATTTGCCAGTTAATGAAGCGGTTTAACAGCTCCAGCAAATAAGCGGCGCTAAAGCCAGCAACCTGCGTCCCTTGGCTGAGAATACTGTTGATGCCCGGCAGCCAGGTATCGTGGTAAAAAAGCCCAATACCGAGTGGGATAGCAATAATATGACGCCAGCGGTGCAGCGTGACATTGGGGATCGGAAACAACAAAAACGCCAGAAATACCAGGTTAAGCAGCGGATGAAAATTCAGGTATCCAAACCATAACAGGGCAAATTTCAGCAAGAAATACACATTCCAGGCACCGAGCCCGCGCCAGTAGCGCCATATATCCTGCTGTTTTTGCATATCCTGCTGTTGCTTGCGTGTTTTTTCGTCCATTTTATTTTTTAGTCTCTGCTGAAGTCGGCGTGGTTGAGACCGTCTTGGTTGAAGAAGGGCTACGCATCCAGACACTGGCTGGCTTCAGGTAGCGCGGCGACAATAGCCTGTTTTTCCAATACTGAAGCCAGTGGGGGATCACACGGTGCGCCAGATAGCCAAGCGTAAAGAAGATGACTGCGCTTAATAGCACCAGTTGAACGATATCAATCAGATTCATCATGATGGTTCTCCCGGTACACGGGCCGGTAAATCGGGTCCCAGTAAATCAGGTTTGAGTAAATCAATCGCAATAGGCTCACGCCGCGGCGTCTGGCTGCGCGGTGCCGATTCGGTCTGCTGCAATTGGACATAGTCGTTAATCTGCCGCTCTTGCTCCAGCGTATCGCCCTGCACCAGCGATTTAACTTCTGCCAGAATCTGTAAGTCTTGTGACCAGACAATCCGATTGCTGAACGCTTCATCCACCGGCAGACGGAAAATGGATTTCAACGCGATATCCAGCTCATTCAGACGGCAATTGGACAGGAACAAAAACAGGCGACCCTGCGCGATCGTGACGACATCACCAAAGCGTCGCAGTGTACACAGCGTCAACGCCTGCGCCGCCCGCACGCCCGGCACGGGGCGCAATGCGACCAGCACACCTTTGCTGCCTTCTGGCATCAGCGTGCTATCAATCAACATCTGCACAGACTGCCGAAATGTCTCTGGAGGCTGGTAGCCCTTAATCTGTAGCGGCCGCATGGTGGTCAGCAAGACGTCAACATCGACAGGAACATGTTTAGTAAAGCGCTGCCCTTGCACGCTTTCAATCCGTGTCAGGAAGCGAGATAGCGGTTCCGAATGGGAGACAATAAGATTTGCACCACACGCCAATAACAAGCGTTCGTCGCTGGCGCGCAGGCAGGGCTTCATTTCCCGCACCACAATCTTCAGCAATTCACCACGCTGCCGCCGCAGGCTATGAACCTGTTTGACGAGTGTATCCACCTGATTGGTTTGATTCAGTGCAAAAACGAGCGTCGCCGCATTCGTCAACATGCCGGTTTGTACCAAAATGGCATTGTCCTCCAGTAACTGCCAATTTTCTGACAGCGCAGGGGCCCCCTCCATCACGCTCTTTTCCATCAGAAAGAGCCCATCGTCATTCAGAGATGGCGTGAGGATGGGCTCCTCTTCCGCCAGCATTTGCCAACCGTCATTATCGGGTTGCAGCATTTGTACCTTATTCGCCCGCACGCCTCTTTCCGTTGCCCACCATGACACCAGATACTGTGCGCGATCCTGCTGCCATTGCAGGCTGGCCAAGCCGTAAAGCCCGCGGTGTTGGGAGATCAGCATATTTCTCAAACGGGTTACGCCGCTGCTATGGCTGAGAACCACCAGTGTACACTGGCGCTGATGTAGCCATACTGCCGTGTCATCCACCCAACGCTGTAGTCTTTCCGGTGAAATATCTCGCCACAGGCTGGCGGGAGCATAAAGCACTAACAGACGATGTTCCGGACGTAATGCGCGCATCAAGTCGTCGGTTAAATTCAGCAACGCGGCTTTATTTTCCGGCAATATATAGCAAGATAACTGTTTTGTTTCGGTATTAAACAATGTCGTCAACAGCGCGTCAGACCGTTCCCCACAGCCGATTAACGCCACTCTCGCGTCGTTATTTTGGCTATGCATAACTTGTTGGCAAAATAATGCGGCATCAACCTGTCGATCAATATTTACCCAATAAAATCCCGCCAGTTGGAGCGTAGCCAGCTCATCCCAAAGGTGACGGATACCTAATGAAAAGTTCTGCTTCATAGACTGATTTTCTTTTCCGTTAATGGCAGCAACCAACCCTTAAATATTCCCTAGATAATTCGAATTGCAGGCAGGCGGCGATAGGACATACACCAGTAGGAGACTGGCGTGGCAAACCTGCTGGAAGCAGATTTGAACGCTGCTTGCCGCGGCCCTTTACGGCGGGCCGGGTACTTAAGAAAGTCAACGCATAGGCAACTCGAAGTATGACGAGAATGACGCAGTCAAAATAAACTCTAGCAGCCCCTTGTAGGATCACAACGTCCCGCCATTAATTATTCCGATCCCTTGATAAATCACCTCATTACTATTTTTGGCTATTCACATTGCAATCGCGAATTCATTGCTATAGTTAATTGGCACACCTGACTACATTATTATTAAAGACAGCAGAGGTATTGTCCTTCATCTGCCAGACTGTCCGTTATGGGTGCAAGAACCACTACATCTGCCATTCAGATGTTTCCCTTTATCGATCTCAATGATAATGGATAGCCTATTTCAGAGGCATGGAATGAATAACGAACCGACTCGTATAGATACCCGTACACGCGCCGATTTAACCGAAAACGCAAGAACCGATGACGATCTACGGGTCCTCAGTCAGGCTTTTTCTTTGCCTGAAATAAGTTATATCGATATTTCCCGTCAGGCGCGTCTGAGCCAAATGATGGCTCGCTGGCCGCTGCTGGATGAATTAAAAGAACCGGCTGGGAGCAACTGACAATGCCCGTTATTGCATTGCAAGGAATCCGCGGAGGCGTAGGAACAACCTCGATAACCGCCGCACTGGGATGGGCCTTCCAACGGCTAGGCGAATCCGCACTGGTGATTGATTTCTCGCCGGACAATTTGCTACGCATTAACTTTAATATGTCGTTTGAGCAGCGTCGCGGCTGGGCGCGGGCGGAAACCGACGGCGCACCGTGGCAAACGGGTGCCATGCAGTATCTCCCCGGTCTGGATTTTCTGCCGTTTGGTCGCCTGAACATGCAGGAAGTCGCCACGCTTCAACAGCATTACCACCAACACGCCGCACTCTGGCAAAACAATCTGGCGCAGCTCAGCGCGGCGGGTCGCCACCGTTGGATACTGATCGACGTGCCGGCAGACAATAGCCCGCTTACGCGACAAGCGTTAGCTACCGCCAACACGGTTTTTCAGGTGGTTGTCGCGGATGCCAACTGCCATTCACGTCTACATCAACAGGCGTTACCGCGCCAGTGCCATTTTCTGGTTAATCAATTTTCTACCCTCAGTACGCTCCAGCAGGATTTACACCAGCTCTGGCTACACACGCTGTCACACCTGCTGCCGCTGGTGGTACATCGTGACGAAGCGTTGGCAGAATCACTGATGCTAAAACAGCCACTAGGCGAATGCCGCCCGGACAGCGTGGCGGCGGAAGAGATCATGACGTTGGCAAACTGGTGCCTGATTCACGTCAAGGAAAGCGGCGTATGAGTGGCATCCTGCGCGTATTCCTCGTTCCGCCCGCCAGACAGGCGATACAGCGGCGTTATCGCGGCTATCGTCAGCAGGGTGCCTCCGCCTTTGCTGCTTTTTTCGCTACGCTGTTTGCGATACTCGGCTGGATCGTCCTGCGGCTGGAATCTGACAGTTGGCAACAAATCCGCGCGCAGCGAACCTATTGGTTCCCGCACATCTCGCCTCAACGCCCGCGCCCAGCCGATGTGCTTCGCTATCTGACACAGGGTATTTGGCTGCTAACTATCAAAAACGGCCAGTTACCCACATCACGCCGCCGTGTCTTCTCCGCGCTACCGCGCTGGCGGCAGCGCTACATGAACACGCAGCAAAAGCTATTTACCCGCTTTAGCCACGCCAATACTGACGATCGTGAAGACAGTCAATCAAGCACCACATCGACGAACCGCGTACAAAGTCTGGTCACGGTGGCACTGAGTCTGCTGTGTGCGGCGCTAGCACTTCTGTGCATCACGCAGCCGTTTGATTTGCTATCGCAGTTTATTTTTATGACGCTGCTGTGGGGCATCGCCATGCTCGTTCGCAACATGCCGGGACGCATGCCGACGCTCATGATGATCGCACTCTCTTTCACGGTGTCGTGTCGTTACCTGTGGTGGCGCTATACCGAAACCCTGAACTGGGACGATCCCCTCAGCCTGGTATGCGGCCTGCTGCTGCTGGCAGCGGAAACCTACGCCTGGGTGGTGTTGGTGCTAGGCTATTTTCAGACGATCTGGCCGCTGAACCGTCATCCCGTTTCGCTGCCCGACGACAGCAATACGTGGCCGACCGTCGATCTGATGATCCCAACCTACAATGAGCCGTTGAGCGTGGTGAAACCGACGGTGTATGCCGCGCTCGGTATCGACTGGCCTAAAGATAAGCTCAATATTTATATTCTGGATGACGGCGGGCGCGCCGAATTTAAAGCCTTCGCTGAAGAAGTCGGCGTCCATTACATCGCCCGCGTCACACACGAACACGCCAAGGCCGGTAACATCAACAATGCCCTGAAGCAGGCGAAAGGCGAGTTCGTTGCCATTTTCGACTGCGACCACGTCCCTACCCGCTCCTTTTTGCAGTTAACCATGGGGTGGTTTTTCAAAGACAAAAAGCTGGCGATGTTACAAACACCGCACCATTTCTTCTCGCCCGATCCGTTTGAGCGCAATCTGGGACGCTTCCGCCGCACGCCCAATGAAGGCACGCTGTTCTACGGTCTGGTTCAGGACGGTAACGACATGTGGGATGCCACGTTCTTCTGCGGCTCCTGCGCCATCCTGCGGCGTAAACCGCTGGATGAGATTGGCGGCATTGCGGTCGAAACGGTGACGGAAGATGCCCATACCTCACTGCGCCTGCATCGCCGTGGCTACAGTTCAGCCTATATCCGCATTCCGCAGGCGGCGGGACTGGCAACCGAGAGTCTCTCGGCTCACATCGGTCAGCGTATTCGCTGGGCGCGCGGGATGGTGCAAATTTTCCGGTTGGATAACCCTTTATTCGGCAAAGGGCTGAAGCTCGGGCAGCGGTTGTGTTACGCCAATGCCATGATGCACTTTCTGTCCGGTATTCCCCGGCTGATCTTCCTGACCGCGCCGCTGGCGTTTCTCCTGATGCACGCTTACATCATCTTCGCCCCGGCGTTAGCGATTGCGCTCTACGTTCTGCCACATATGGTGCACGCTAGCCTGACCAACTCACGCATTCAGGGCCGCTACCGCCACTCTTTCTGGAGTGAAATCTATGAAACCGTGCTGGCATGGTACATCGCCCGCCCTACCACCGTAGCGCTGTTTAACCCACACAAAGGGAAATTCAACGTGACGGCCAAGGGGGGACTGGTTGAAGAACAGCATGTCGACTGGGTGATTACGCGGCCTTATCTGGTGCTCGTACTGCTGAATATTGCTGGCGTGCTCTATGGCATCTGGCGTCTGATTTACGGGCCGCCAGAAGAGATCATGACGGTGCTCATCAGCCTGCTCTGGGTTGTGTATAACATGACCATTTTAGGCGGTGCGGTTGCGGTTGCCGTAGAAGCCAAGCAGGTACGTCAGGCACACCGGGTGGAGATGTCGATGTCCGCTGCCATCCTCCGTGCCGATGGCCACCTTTTCCCCTGTGTTCTACGCGACTACTCTGATGGCGGTGTCGGCGTTGAAGCCCGTGAATCAGGCATTCTTCAGGTCGGGGACAACATTTCGCTGTTGTTAAAACGCGGTCAGCAGGAGTACGCCTTTCCTTTCAGCGTCACCCGCGCATTCGACAACAAAATTGGCCTGCGTATGACCAACCTGACCATCCGCCAGCATATTGATTTCATTCAATGTACCTTTGCCCGCGCCGATACCTGGGCGCTCTGGCAAGACAGCTTCCCGCAGGATAAACCCGTCGAAAGTCTGGTCGATGTGCTGGCTCTCGGCTTTCGCGGCTACCTGCGTCTGGCCGATTACGCCCCGCCAGTGATACGCAATATCATCCTGGCCTTCCTCAACATCGTGGTGTGGGTCGTGTCATTCATCCCGCGCTATGTAGGAAGACGTGCTGTAACCGACCCGCCAGATGCTGTACTGGCGAAAAAGGCCGTACATCGGGGCAATACGCCGTCTGCCCATGAAACGCGATTTGCACAAGAGAACCTGTTTACAGAAAAGACAGTGGCTTGATTGCCAT
The DNA here is from genome assembly GCF_005497185.1 of Pectobacterium polonicum. Taxonomy (GTDB): domain Bacteria; phylum Pseudomonadota; class Gammaproteobacteria; order Enterobacterales; family Enterobacteriaceae; genus Pectobacterium; species Pectobacterium polonicum. Next base: position 106,503 of record NZ_RJTN01000015.1, read on the forward strand.
TCACAGGCCGTGACCAACGGTCTTTTTCCCGACAAAGAAAAAGACCCTTAACATTGATGATGACACAATGACGAAAAAAATAATCTGGTTCACCGCATTGGCTTTAGGCGTCAGCTCATTATCGCAGGCTGTCACCGCGCCGCATGCACCAACTCCGGCTGCGGGAGGTGCCGCCCAGCCACCCGCCAATGCTGCCACCGCAGCGACGGCGATGCCCGCGATCCCTCAGGCGCAACCGCAGGAGAACGCCGCCGTGCGCAACATGGTGCTGCCGTTTGCGCAAATCGCGCCTGCACCGGGCACATTTGCGCTACGCGGTATCAATCCCAACGGACAGATTGAATTCGGCGTTCGCAGCGATGAAGTTGTAACGCAGGCCTCGCTCGATCTCGAATTTACGCCGTCACCCGCGTTGATCCCCACCGAATCTCATATCAAGGTTTACCTGAACAATGAGCTGATGGGCGTCACCGCAATTAGCAAGGAGCAGATGGGTAAGTCCAACCGCGTTCGTATTCCTATCGATCCGCGCTACATCACGGACTTCAACCGCCTGCAACTGGTGTTCGTCGGCCATTATCAAAACATCTGTGAAAACCCGGCCAGCACCAGCCTGTGGTTGGATATCAGCAAAGCCAGCGCGCTCAATCTGCAATTTCAGAAGCTGACGCTGAAAGACGACCTATCGCCGTTCCCTGCACCATTTTTTGACAGCCGCGATACTCGTCCACTGACATTGCCCATCGTCTTTGCCGGCCAGCCGGATCTGGTGCAACAGCGTGCCGCCGCCATGCTCGCCTCCTGGTTTGGCAGCAAAGCACAATGGCGCGGGCAATCTTTCCCTGCTCTTTTCAACCAACTGCCAGATCGCCACGGCATTGTTTTCGCCACCAACAACAAGCGCCCTGATTTCCTGCGCGATGCCCCTGCCGTGAACGGACCGACGGTGTCTCTCATCAGCCACCCTGACGATCCCCACGTTAAGCTATTATTGGTGCAGGGTCGTGATGATAATGAGTTGCTCACCGCCGTGCAGGGCATTGCACAGGGGAACACGCTGTTCCGTGGGCAAAGCGTTACCATCGATAAGGTCGAACAGCTCGCCCCACGCCAACCGTATGATGCGCCAAACTGGGTACGCACCGACCGCCCGATGACCTTCGCCGAGCTTCAGCAATACAACGAGCAGTTGCAAACCGACGGTATCGTACCTCGGCCAATTTCACTGACGATGAACCTGCCGCCTGATCTGTTTCTTATCCGCAGTCAGGGTATCGACATGCGCCTGAAATATCGCTACACCGCGCCGCAGGTGCAGGACGGTTCACGTCTGAGCATCAATCTAAACAACCAGTTTGTACAAGCCTTCTCGCTGGCTGCGGAACACGACCAGAATTCCCTGTTGATGCGCTTGCCGCTCACACAGGGGTTATTGGATTCCAACAAAACTCTGACTATCCCTGCGTTGAAACTGGGCACCATCAACCAGCTACGCTTTGATTTCAATTACACCACGCTGCTCTCCAGCGGCACGGCTGACCGCTGTGAAACCTATACACCGGTCGTGAATCACGCCGTCATCGATAGCAATTCAACCATTAACTTCTCTGGCTATCGCCACTTTATGGCCATGCCGGATCTACGTGCTTTTGCCAATGCGGGCTACCCATTCAGCCGACTGGCTGACCTATCACAAACGCTGGTACTGGTGAACAAACAGCCGCAACCCGCTCAGGTCAGCGCCATGCTGAACGCCATCGGTAATATTGGTGCACAAACTGGCTACCCAGCATTGGCGGTACAGCTCAGCGATGATTGGACACAGGTCGACAAGCAGGACAGCGATATTTTGATGATCGGCACTATCCCGCCTGAGCTGCACGACAACAGCAAAATCAATCTGCTGGTCGAGCAAACGCAAAGTTGGATCAAGCAGCCGATACGCCAGACCGCTATCCCGGACATCAGCTCGCCCGACTCTGACGCGAAACCAGACAGTAAAACCACCGTCAGCAGCACTGGTGCGATGTCGGCGATTATTGGCTTTCAGTCTCCGTATCACGACCAGCGCAGTGTTGTCGCCTTACTGGCCGATAGTCCACAGGGTTATACGCTACTCAATAACGCGCTGATCGACAGCGAAAAAAGAGCCTCTCTGTTCGGTTCCGTTTCCGTCATCCGCGAATCGGGCATCAATAATCTGCGTGTCGGAGACGTTTATTACGTCGGCCATCTGCCGTGGTGGGAACGTATCTGGCACGCATTAGCACAACATCCCATCTGGCTCGCGGTCATATCGACGCTCACCGTGATTATTGTTGCCTGGCTGCTGTGGCGTGGCCTGAAATTCTTCAGCCGCCGTCGTCTGTCGCCGGATGAAAGGGACTAACGCACCATGCCGCGCGTGCTGCGCTACCTGATCCCCACGCTGCTGTGGCTATGGACTTCCCTGGCCACCGCCGCTGTCTGCGACTGGCCCGCCTGGGAGCAGTACAAGCAGTATTACATCAGCGAGGAAGGACGGGTGATTGATACCTCAACACCCAATAAAATCACCACGTCCGAAGGGCAAAGCTACGCCCTATTCTTTGCGCTGGTCGCTAACGATCGCGTGATGTTTGATCGGCTGCTGAAATGGACGGAGGACAACCTGTCCGCAGGCGATTTAAGTGCCAATCTGCCCGCCTGGCTGTGGGGAGAAAGCAAAGATAAGCAGTGGACGGTGCTCGACCCTAACTCCGCGTCCGATGCCGATTTGTGGATCGCCTATAACCTGCTTGAAGCGGGTCGGTTGTGGAAAGATACGCGCTACAGCACGCTGGGCACGGCGCTACTTAAACGTATTGCCAAGGAAGAGGTCGTGACTATTCCGGGGCTGGGCGTGATGCTCTTGCCCGGCAAAGTGGGTTTCGCAGAGAAAGAGAGCTGGCGCTTGAACCCCAGCTACCTGCCGCCACAGTTGCTGGCCCGCTTTGCTCCGTTAGGTGAAACGTGGAAAGCCATGCAACGCACCACGCAGCGCCTGCTGTTGGAAACCGCACCGAAAGGATTTTCACCTGATTGGGTCATCTGGCAAAAAGGCAAAGGTTGGCAACCCGATACCACCAAACCCAATATCGGTAGCTATGACGCTATTCGCGTCTATCTGTGGGCGGGGATGATGGCTGACAGCAGCAGAGGGAAAGCCGACTTGATCAAACAGTTTCAGCCCATGATTCAGCAGACGATCCAACAAGGGCTACCACCTGAAAAAACGGACACGGCAACAGGTGCCGTCACCGGACAGGGGTCGGTAGGGTTTTCCGCTTCACTGCTGCCAATGCTATCCCGCCAGCCGGATGCGCTAGCCGCCCAGCGGCAACGACTCACCGCGAATCCACCGGGTGACGATGCCTATTTCTCTGCTTCTCTGACGCTCTTTGGTCAGGGATGGGATGAGAAGCGCTACCGCTTCACGTCACAAGGCCAACTTTTACCATCGCGGGGTAGCCAATGCACAACAACACCGTAAACTGGCTGCGCCTCCTCCCGTTATTGTTGATTGCGGCACCGCAGGCCTACAGCGCAGAAACCGCATCACCAGAACAGTTCCTGATGGATCAAGTGCGTTTGGGAGAAGCCAGCAATAAAGACGATATCGTGCGCCAGTCACTCTATCGACTGGAACTGATCAACCCGGATAACCCCGATGTTATCGCTGCCAGATTGCGGCTGGTACTGCGTCAAGGCGATCAGGCGCAGGCGCGCCAGCAGTTGGAAAAGTTAAAGGCTGTGGCACCCAACTCTGCCATCTACCGTCAGTCAGCAATAACGCTGGCGCTGACGCAGGAAGAACCGCGTAAACAATTGCAGCAGGCGCGCTTGTTATCAGCATCCGGGCGCTATGCGGAAGCCAAAGTGCAATATGACGCGCTCTTTCACGGCGACCCACCCACGCTCGAGCTTGCCGTGGAGTATTGGCGTCTGGTTTCACGTTTGCCAAACCAGCAACCTCTTGCCATTAAGCAACTGGAAACGCTGGATCAGGCCTATCCTAATAATGTGCCGCTGCGCATGGCGCTATCGCGCTTGTTGTTTAGTCAGAATCGTAACGAACAAGCCTATCCCCTACTGAAGCAGCTTTCTAACGATCCTGTCGGACGTGGACAGGCGGCTTCGCTGTGGCTGGAAATTATTGGCCGGATGCTGGTTACACCACAAAGCGTGGCTGAACTAAACCGTTTTCTGACCGTGTTTGATGAAGGTGAGCAGGCAGAAACCGCACGTAAAGAACTCAGTCGTCAGCAGGGAATACTCGCCGACCCGGTTTATCAGGGTCGGCTGCGCGCGCTGGCACAGATTGAGGATGGCGGCGGCAATAGCGCCACGCTTGGCGAGTTAAATAAAGCGCTGGCTGCCACGCCAAACGATCCTGAGCTGATCGGCGCAGTGGGTCTGGTTTATCTGCGCGCAGGCGATCGGGCAAAAGCACTGACACAGTTCCAGAAAGCATTGCAGGCGGATACTGATCGCCTCAACAGCGGTAAATGGGAAGGTCTCATCCAAAGCACGCAATATTGGAACACGATTGCGGAAGGCGACAACGCGCTGAAAGCTAACAACCTACCGCTGGCGCGGCAGAAGTATCAGCAGGCACGTCAAATGGATAACACCAATGCTTATGCGCTGATTGGTCTGGGCGACGTGGCTGTTGCCAGTAAAAATGATGCCGCCGCACAACCACTCTATCAACAGGCTTTACATCTCGAACCCAGCAATGACAACGCCTTGCGCGGTCTGGTCGGTATTTACCAACGCCAATCGCCGGAGAAAGCACTCGCTTACCTCAACAGCCTGCCGCGCAGCCAGCAGAATACCCAGCGAGAGACACTTGCTGCCCTGCAACTCGACATCCTGAAACAGCAGGCGGATCGGTTGGCAGAGCAGCAGCAATGGGCGCAGGCGGAGGAGAAATACCGTCAGGCGAACCAGCAAGACCCGAATGACGTCTGGCTGGCCTATCACTATGCTCAGGTACTGCGCCAACAGGGGAAAACGCAGCAGGCGGACAGCGTGGTACAGCGTGCTACTGCCGTTCCACCCGCCAGCGCGGAAAAAAACTATGTTTACTCACTTTACCTGTCGTCCACCAACCGGGATGTGCAAGCACTCGCTCACCTGAACACGCTTCCCACAGCGCAATGGAGCGATGATATGCGCGACTTATCCCAGCGTCTGGCAATGCAGACCCGGCTTGCGAAAGCGGAAGCGATGCGCGATTCAGGTAACGAATCTGCCGCCATTGCATTCCTGCGTCAACAACCGACAGACCCTCGTATCGATCTATTGTTGGCAGACTGGACGCTGGCACGGGGTGAATACGCGACGGCACTGACGGAATATCAACGCATCCGCATACGTGAGCCACAGAACCCTGACGCACAACTGGGCGAGATCGACGCGTTTATCGCGCAGGGTCGGCAAGATGACGCGCGCCAGCGTCTGAACCAGCTCTCAGCACAGGCGGCAGAGTCCCTCAACGGCCAGCGGCGCGTCGCCAACGCCTGGCAAGCGGTAGGGAATCCACAAAAATCGACAGCGCTTTTCCATCAGCTAAAAATCGACGCCCAGAAAGAACCGATCGGTCAGGGCAAAGCATTGGTCTACCGCGATGCGGCACGGGTTGAACAGCAGCAGTCTCAACCAGAGCAGGCAAAGCAGGACTATAAACAGGCCATGGTTGCCAGCAGCATTACCCCCGCGCTGCCACAAAGCGACGACGACTACACCCGACTGACGCGTAATCATCGCAGCGACGACTGGCTACAACGCAGCATCCGCGCCGATGCCGCAGATCTGTATCGCAAACAGGATATTACCGTCACCCTCGATCATGATTACTCGAGTTCGAGCGGCACCGGGGGGATTTCCGATCTAAGCGCTCACAACACCCTGTTGCAGGTAGATATGCCGCTGTACGATGGCCGTGCCTTCTTCCGCACCGATACTGTGCAGATGAACGCCGGTTCCTTCTCAGCAGACAGTACCGGTGCCTACCGGGAAACCTTCGGCACCTGCGCCACGCGGGACTGTTTCGACGGGAAATCACAGAAAGCGACTGGCACCAGCGTCGCCACAGGCTGGAAAAACAACCGTTGGTCAGCGGATATCGGCACCACGCCGCTCGGCTTTGACGTGGTCGATGTCGTCGGCGGTGCCAGCTACAGCGGCGACTGGCGGCAAATCGGCTGGACGGCGACCGCCTCACGCCGCCCGATCTCCAGCTCATTACTGGCATTCGGCGGCACCAGAGATCCGGGCACCGGCGTTACCTGGGGCGGCGTACGTGCGACGGGTGTTAGCCTTGGTCTGAGCTACGATCGGGGCGAAGCACACGGCGTCTGGAGTGATTTCAGCGTCCACCAGATTACCGGTAAAAACGTGGCTGATAACGATCGCGCCCGTGCGATGGCGGGCTACTACTACAAGCTGATTAACGAAGATAACCGACGTGTCACGGTCGGTCTGAACAGCATGTGGTGGCGACACCAGAAAGACTTAAGCGGCTACTCACTCGGTCAGGGCGGCTACTACAGCCCACAGCAATACTTCTCGCTGGGCGTGCCGGTAAACTATCGGCAACGGACGGAAAACTGGTCGTGGGAACTTGGCGGATCGCTGTCGTGGTCACGCTCCTCTACCAAAGACCAGCGACGCTATCCGCTAACTGGCCTGCTCGGTAACGCCGCGCTCACCGACAGGGACACCGTCGAACAAGGCAGCAGCAGTTCCGGTTTCGGCTATACGGCGCGTGCCATCGTCGAACGCCGCCTCAGCTCACACTGGACGCTGGGTGTCGGTATCGACATTCAGCAGGCGAAGGACTACACCCCAAGCCACGGCCTCCTTTACCTGCGCTACTCCGCCTCCGGCTGGCAGGGCGATCTCGACAGCCCACCGCAGCCGCTTACACCGTACGCAGACTTTAAGTAACCGTCCTCACTTCAGACTTTATAGGGTTTCCATCATAGCGGAAACCCTATGATAAATATAAAGATGACGCTATCTTGCGATAGAGTTACCTGCCTATTTATATAAAAATGATAATGACTATCATTTTTATTCTCATAAATTAAATTTCTCAATGCATTCTGTCGAATTTCTATCGGGTATCGATTTTACCTAGCCACGGCATAAGGCATTTGTGTATATAAGCGCAAAATGTAAATCAACGTAAGGATTGCGTTCATTTTGTGTAAAACTCTTTCTTTTATAAGCCTTATTTTTTTGAGTCTCAGCGGCTCAACCTTTGTAGCCACCGCCATCAGCCCAACGGATCGAGATGCGCTGGAATTCCAACAAAAGTCATTACTGGAACAGGCCAAACAGCAGCGTTTATCGCTGGAAAACGGCACCACCTTAACAATACCGACAGTCACCGCACCAACCATAAAGGATGCCGTCTGTTTCCCCATCCAAAAGATTGTTTTTCATGATGCAGAGTCACTCCCAGCGAAAGATCGCACGGCCATTCAGCAACGCTACCAAAGCCGCTGCCTTGATTTAGCCACAATCCATAACGCCGTAAGGGAAACCACTAACGCCTACCTCAATCGTGGCTTTGTCACCAGCCAAGCCTATTTACAAGAGCAAGACCTCTCCGGCGGCACGCTCATCATCAGCGTCAGCGAGGGAAAGATAGAAGCCATTCGCATGGAAGGGGAAACGCCACTCGCAATCAAGATGGCCTTCCCCAGGCTGGAAGGACATATTCTTAATCTGCGCGACATCGAACAAGGGATGGAACAGTTGAACCGTCTGCCTTCGCGGCAGGTTGCCATTGATATTCAACCGGGAAAACAAGCAGGAAGTTCGATTGTTTATCTCAAACGCACCACACAAGCCCGCCCTGTCACCCTCACTCTCAGCGCTGACAACAGCGGACAAAAAAACACGGGCCGCGAACAGCTTTCGACCCACCTTACCCTCGACAACCCGCTGCGGCTCGCCGATCGCTGGTGGCTCACCGCCAGCCGCGATAGTGCGTTCAGCCATAGCTATGGCAGCAAAGCCTTATCGGGCGGGATGTCTTTGCCTTATGGCTACTGGACGCTCGGCTACCAATACGCCTGGAATGACTTTTTCCAACCGATCCCGATCGGCAGCAGCGCGTATCGCTATGAAGGGCAAAGTAATACTCATCGGCTCAGCCTTAACAGAACGCTCTATCGGGATGGGAAACAGAAGCTGGCGTTGGATAGCGCATTCTCTCGTCGACGCACCGAGAACCGGATGGCGGGTGAGCGTCTTGAAGTCAGCAGCCCTACGGTCAGTAGCGCCAGCCTTGGGCTCAGCTATAGCACCACGCTGGCCGGGGGATATTTTACGCTCAACCCAATGTTAAGCCACGGCCTGCGGAGCTGGGGCGCGACGGATGACGTAAAAGAGAGCAGTGGCCTGCCGCGCAGCGAGTTCCGCAAATTTAGCGTCAGCAGCAGCTATTTCTATCCGCTTGCACCTTCGCTGACCTTCCTGACATCCCTTTACGGCCAAATCACGCCGGACAACCTGTATACCAGCGAACGCATCTCGCTCGGCGGCGAGTATTCCGTCCGGGGCTTTAAGGAACAGACGCTAACTGGCAACCGGGGTTTCTACTGGCGTAATGAACTGAACTGGCAATTCACCACCCTGCCGTTCTTGGGTGATATCGCATTAACCACCGCGTTGGATAGCGGGTGGATCGCGGGGAAAGCTGGCAAAGTCGATGGCGGCAATATGACCGGTGCTTCCGTCGGCCTGTCCGCGTCTTCACGTTGGGTAAGCCAATCGGTGTCTTTCGGTATGCCGCTGCACTTTCCAGACGATCTCCATCCCGATAACGCCGTCGTTTACTGGCAAGTCTCCCTCCCCGTTACAGCACTTTTTGATTAAGCATTTATTCACAGCAAAAGGAAAACAAGGAAAGTCACATGGAAAAATTCAATAACCGCGCCACACGCGGACTTAGCTATCTGCTGATCTACATGACCGCGATCCAACCGTTACACCCCGCGTTCGCGGCGCTCACGCCAGACGGCCCACGCACGCAGGTCAACAACGCGGGTGCTGTCCCAGTCGTGAATATCGCCACGCCGAACGCAGCGGGCGTTTCTCACAACACCTATAAAGATTTCAGCGTCGGGACACCCGGTGCGGTGCTAAACAACAGCATTACCGCGGGTCAATCGCAGTTGGCCGGACAGGTAAACGCTAACGCTAACCTCAATGGCAAAGCGGCCGACCTGATTATCAACGAGGTCACAGGCTCCACCCGCTCAGACCTGCAAGGGAAGGTCGAGGTTTTCGGGAATAAAGCCAACGTATTGATTGCTAATCCTAACGGCATCACCTGTGATGGCTGTGGGTTCATCAATACGCCTTCCGCCACGCTGACAACGGGGAAACCGGTATTAGACCAGCAAGGCGCACTGGAAGCGCTGGAGATTAAAAAAGGCAGCATTACCATTGGCGGAAAAGGCTTGGACGGTTCAGCGACGGATTATGTCGATATCCTCAGCCGGGCAACCGAACTGAACGGCAAAATCAACGCGAAAAGCCTGACGCTTACCCAAGGCAGCAACCGGGTCGATTTCAAAACCGGCACAATTACTCCCATCGCCGGAGAAGGTGCTAAACCGCTGCTGGCAGTCGATACCAAAGCGCTCGGCGGCATGTATGCAGAACGCATCCGGCTTGTGGCAACCGAGGACGGAGTCGGCGCTAACGTCGCTAACCTGACCAGCACTCAACAGGGCATTACGCTGGACAGCAAAGGTAAAATCCAGCTCGGTAATGTACACGCGAAAACCGACCTTAATCTGAATGCACAGCAGGTCGATATTGCTGCTGGCAATACGGTGAAAAGCGGCCGCGATATCACGCTTGCCAGTACCGTATTGAATAACCGAGGGAATATCATCGCGGGCGAAGATATGCGCCTGTTCAACGATAGCCTGACCAACACACAGGCCACCATTGAGGCCAACAACAACCTGTGGATTCAAAAAGACGCGGCAGGGAACAAAGGCGTTAAGGTCGAAAACCGCTCGGGGACGATTAAAACCAATACCGGGGATTTGGTGGTTCGAACGGGGCAGTTGGATAACTTACGTCACCAGTTCACAATAGAAGATAATGACATCGTTCCAACCTCAACATCCATCAAACCTTCAGAAGAAGGTGCAGAGATAACACATCAACCTCATTTTAAAGATAATAAAAATAAGAAATGGTTTGGGGATGCTATTGATAATGGTGTCGCACTGACAATTAATGAGGCGAAGACGCAGTATCTCCTGTCTCAGGAAACGCCTGAAGCTACAATTCTTTCTGGTAAAAATATTTATATTAATGCAACTCAATTGAATAACAATGCCAGTTTGATCTCAGCATCAAACAACATCATGCTTACCGGGAAAAACTTCACCTCGTTAAGCCATCGACTGGGGACAATGGATATACAGTCTGATTATATTTATGATATTGAGGAGAATTTACGGACCCCACCACCAGCCCCCAATTTTTTTGACCCAAATAGAAAAGATTCCTCATGGGTTAAAATATTAGACTCTTTTTACAACTGGCGTGAGAGCCTACCATTATCTTCTCGCATTACGGCTGGAAGTGATCTGGTTGTTGATTTCATAGACACATTAAGCTTTGATAAAAAAGCACCTTACGATATCAAAACCCCAGATACAGTTTTTACTATTACATCTCAGCCAGCTATTACCGCAAAAAACATCGTACTAAATGGAAAGAACATTTTCATCAACGATACGTTACAAGCAACAGGAAACATAACGGCGATAGCAGAAGAAAACATTTCTATCTCTGATGCAAAACTTCAGGCTGAAAAAAATTTATCAGCCATAGCGGGTAATAATATTTCTGCTTTTCAGGGAAATTTCATCAGTCAAAACGCTATGCTCACAAGCCGTACGGGTGACATTACGATACACAGTCAGCCCAAAGATGAAAATTATTTAACAGGGCTTTATTATACACCAGAAAAACGTCAAAAATTCTCCACACTCTCTGCTTCTGATAATCTAGACATTAACTCAGGTGGTAATATACATCTATCTGATATAGAGATATCACAAAGCAAAAATATAGCCATTTCAGCGAATAAAGATATATCATTCATCCATTCTGACAATTTCTTACAACAATCGCCAGATCTTTCTCCATCTTCGGAGCAACGTCAGCCTCTTTACAACGATGCCTTACTAAGAACCAGCGAAGTTAACGCCACGAACGATATTTTAATGAATGCTGGAGGCAGTCTTCTGTTGCAAGGAAAACGCCTTAATGCTGGAAAAGATATCAACCTCAGCGGTGCATTGGATGTAATAATCAATCCGAAGAGTAAAATAAAAGGATATTCTCTCGATTTTCTACCAAGTCGTGCCCCAGAGAGCGTCAGTCAACTATATAGCGGCAATAACCTACAAATTAGCGCAGGACGGGATATTGAAGCTCAAGGAATGAAAGTAAAAAGTAAAGGAAGAGCTACATTAGTCGCTGGGCGCGATTTCACTCTTCCCGCATTAGCATACTCATTCATTGATGATTTAAATGATAACAATAAAGATGATCGCCAATCTGTAGCCTCACTTCATACCGATAAAGAATTAACGCTCTCGGCGAATGGCACTCTTATTGCCACCGGAACCGATTTCTCTTCCGGTGCTGATATGACATTAAGTTCCGGCGGAAAAATGGAATTTAACGCCGTGGCCAATCATGTCTATCGGGAAGGAACCAACGAATATAGTGAGTCCGTTACGCAAAAAAATGCCGTCTTGAACAGCGGAGGAATACTCACTCTGTTATCCAATGGCAGCATTCTCTTCCAGGCGACCCAGCTTATCGCTAAAGGTGCATTAGATGCCGCAGCCAAAGGTGGTTTCCTCTATGCGCAAGCGGCGGAAGAAAGTAGCCATTACGAAAAAACCATTACCACACGCAAATGGTACGGAAAGAAAACCACCATTCGGCAAACCAGCCACAATGTCACGAACAAAGTGACAGAATTCACCGCAGACGGTGATATCAATCTGCTCAGCCGTGATGACAGCACCTATGAAGCCAGCAAAATCAACGCAGGCAAAAACGCCAAGCTGACCAGCACACAAGGCAAGGTGAACTTCAAAGCCGTCAAAAATACGGCATTCGAGCAGACGATCACCACCTCAAAAGGGTTCTTCATCAAGAGCAATGATAAAGGCTATACCAAAGACACCTGGTTGCTTCCAAGCATCTACTCTGGCGGCCAACTGACTATTGATGCCGCGACTGGCATTACCGCTGATGCAAAAACCCAGAATGCGCAGTCCCTGCAAAATGCCCTACTAACGCTAGGTAATAACCCCGGCACAGCCTGGCTGAAAGACTTAAATACCCGCCCCGATGTGCAATGGAACGCGGTACAAGACGCTTACAGTACCTGGAACCACACCACACAAAGCCTGAACCCCGTTGTAGGTGCAGTAATTGCAATCGCTGTTGCGGCGGTAACCGCAGGCACAGGACTGGCAGCAGCAGCGGGTCAGTTGGCTGCTGGTGCTGTGGGAACTGGAGCCAGCGCGACAACAATCGCTGTAGTAAACGGTGCAGCTTATTCAGGCATGACAGCGCTGACCTCGCAGGCGGCAGTCGCGCTAGTGGATAACAAAGGCAATCTGTCCAAAACGTTCCAGGCCATGAGCAACAGCGATTCTGTTAAATCTCTGGTTACCTCAATGGTAATCGGCGGCGCATTAGCAGGCTTCGATGAAATCATGCAATTTAGCCAGGCTGCTAACGGCACAACCGTAATCGACCCCGCTAAGGCTAAGCTCCCCATGCTCAGCAAGGGTGACTGGAGCAAAGTCGCGCAGCGCGTCGCCGGGCAGTCAGTAATCAGCTCCAGCATCGGCACGGCGATTAACGGCGGCAGCTTTAAGGATAATTTCACCACGGCGCTATTAACAGGTGCGGCTAATCAAGCATCGTCTTTTGCAATCAATACTATTGCCAATGATGGCTATATTCAGACCACGACAGGAAAAGCCTTAAGTTATGCTACGCTTTCAGCGCTCGCTGCTGAAATCAGTGGTGGAGATGTTAAAGGTGCAGCCGCTGGCGCATTAGCATCTGAGCTGGCCGCTGGAATTATTGGAGATATCTTCGAGGTCGATAAAAACTGGGAGTTAAAAGTTCGAGAAACATCAAAGTTTATTGGCGGACTAGCTGGCGCTGTTGCTAGTGGTAAAGCTCAGGGGGCTTATAGTGGTGCGAGTGCCGCAGAAATTGTTATTACAAGCAATTATCTGAGTGGCTCTGAAGCGCTGAAATTTGATAAAGAAATGAAGGCTTGTCAAGATACTGGCGGTGACTGCTCAGTCATCATAGAGAAATATAAAAAACTAAGCGATATAAATAGTGAAAAACTAGAAGCACTCTGTAAATCCTACCCTCTTAGTTGCCAAGTATATGACAAAGAGGTTGTTATTGGTGGAGTAAGTATTTCTGACCGCCCAGAATGGCTGGGGTTGTTAGGGGCTTCAGTGATGACCTCCGATGAGGCAAAGGCCTACGTTCAACAGTGGAACGGACAAGATCTGGCTATTATTGATATCAGTAGCCCGTCATGGACCAAATTTGCGGCGTTTGTAACCGATCCCGAAAACCAAGTTGCGCTAGTACCTCTAGCTGGCCTAGGGAAATCGCTGATTCAGACCGCCAGAACTTTCATGGCTAGAAATTCGGCAATCAGCACCGTCAACGCAGCCGAATCTGGTATATTGTGGGGCCAGGGCAACATGAAGCAAGGTATGCCATGGGAAGATTATGTAGGAACAAAATATTCCATTGATACACGTT
>NZ_RJTN01000016.1 GCF_005497185.1 Pectobacterium polonicum
GCCGCTGGCCACCTTCCTGAGTGATGCGGGTTATGTCGTCAGCGTGGAAAATCCGGCGCGTATTAAATCCTTCGGTCGCAGCGAGCTGAGCCGTAACAAAACGGACAAAGGCGATGCACGTATGATAGCGCGCTATTGCGGTCAGCACTCTCCGGTGGAATGGCAGCCGATCCCGCTGAATGAAAGAAAACTCAGGGCTCTGGTAAACCGCCTGAATAATCTGCTGGAGATGAAGCAGATGGAAGAAAATCGTCTGGAGACAGCGGATGCAGTGGTGCAGCCTTCCATCAGCGAAGTGATAGCCATGCTGGATGCCCAGTCAGAAGAGACACGGCGGGCAATAAACGACCATATCGATAATGACCCGGGGCTGAGGAAAAACAGGAAACTGCTGGAGTCGATCCCCGGGATAGCAGGTGTGCTGAGCAGTACGCTGCTGGCGTATCTGGGCGATATGTCGAGGTTCAGCAGCAGTAAGGCGGTGGTGGCGTGGACAGGGCTGAATCCGATGCAGCAGGAGTCAGGACAGTGGAAGGGAAAAAGTCGGATCTCGAAGATGGGTAACAGCATAATGCGCCGCTCACTGTATATGCCAGCGATAGTTGCGATGCAGTATAACCCGGCGGTAGCTGCGTTGAGAGAGCGGATGAATGCCCGTAATAAGTCAGGGAAAGTGGTGGTGTGTGCAGCAATGAAAAAGCTGCTGCAACTGGCTTACGGGGTGCTGAAATCGGGTCGTCCGTTCGATGCTGAGATATGTCTTGCCAGATAGCTGGCAAGACGGTATCTAAAATCTGACATCGCTGGCGACCGTGACGCCCGCTAACTACCGAGCGTCATGGCATCCACAGTACGGACTACTTGTGCTCCGCCAGATTTAGCCAGGTTTGCACCACGGTATCTGGGTTAAGCGACAGGCTATCGATGCCCTGCTCCATCAGCCAGATCGCGAAATCTTCATGATCTGACGGGCCTTGACCGCAAATACCGACATATTTACCCTGCTTTTTGGCAGCCTTAATTGCCATCGACAGCAGCGCCTTCACCGCATCGTTACGTTCGTCGAACAGTGATGACACCACGCCGGAGTCACGATCCAGACCCAACGCGAGCTGCGTCATGTCGTTTGAACCGATGGAGAAACCATCAAAGTGTTGCAGGAATTCATCGGCCAACAGCGCATTGGACGGAATTTCGCACATCATGATGATTTTCAGGCCGTCTTCGCCACGGCGCAGCCCCTGACTCGCCAGTTCGGCAATCACCGCTTCCGCTTGCGCCACGGTACGAACGAACGGGATCATGATCTCGACGTTCTTCAGACCCATCACGTTACGCACGCGTTTGACCGCTTCACATTCCAGCGCAAAACAGGCTTTGAAGTCCGGCGACACATAGCGACCCGCACCGCGGAAGCCCAGCATCGGGTTTTCTTCTTCCGGCTCATAGCGCTCACCGCCGACCAGATTGGCGTATTCGTTCGACTTAAAATCGGACAAACGGACAATAACGCGCTTCGGCGCGAATGCCGCTGCCAGCGTCGCGATCCCTTCCACCAGACGACCGACGTAGAATTCCACCGGATCGTCGAAGCCCTGCATCAGCGCTTTAATTTCACGTTGCAGCTCCGGGGTTTGCTGATCGAATTCCAGCAGCGCACGCGGATGCACGCCAATCATGCGGTTGATGATGAATTCCAGACGCGCCAGACCGACGCCATCGTTTGGCAGGCAGGCAAAATCAAACGCGCGGTCAGGGTTACCTACGTTCATCATGATTTTCAGCGGCAGTTCAGGCATTTCATCAATCTGTGAACTCTTCACGGAGAAGTCCAGCAGATCCTGATACACATAACCGGTGTCGCCTTCCGCACAGGACACTGTCACTTTCTGCCCCTTGCGCAAACGCTCGGTCGCATCACCGCAGCCCACAACGGCAGGGATGCCCAGCTCGCGTGCGATAATCGCCGCGTGGCAGGTACGTCCGCCGCGATTGGTAACAATCGCCGCCGCTTTCTTCATGATCGGTTCCCAGTCCGGGTCGGTCATGTCGGTTACCAGCACGTCGCCCGCATTGATCAGGTGCATCTCGCTGATGTCCTGAATCACTTTGACTTCACCCGCGCCGATACGGTGGCCGATTGCGCGGCCTTCCACCAGCACCGTGCCGCTGGCTGGCAGGTGATAACGCTCCATAACCTGACCGTTGGAACGTACCGTTTCTGGACGCGCCTGCACGATATAGAGTTTGCCCGTGTGACCATCTTTCGCCCACTCGATGTCCATCGGACGACCATAGTGTTTCTCAATCAGCAGTGCCTGACGCGCCAGCGCCTGCACTTCGTCGTCCGTCAAACTAAAACGCGCCGTTTGTTCTGCCGGCACATCTTCAATCCGCACCTGCTTACCATGTTCCTGGCTCGCGGCATAAACCATACGGATTTTCTTCGATCCCATGTTACGGCGCACGATCGCAGGCTTGTTGTTCTGTAAGGTCGGCTTATGAACATAGAATTCGTCTGGGTTCACCGCCCCTTGCACCACCATTTCACCCAAACCGTAAGCCGAGGTGATGAACACCACCTGATCAAAACCGGATTCGGTATCAATGGTAAACATCACCCCCGCGGAAGCCAGATCGGAGCGCACCATACGTTGTACGCCCGCCGACAGCGCCACGCCACGGTGGTCATACCCCTGATGTACACGATAGGAGATCGCGCGATCGTTAAACAGCGACGCAAATACGTGTTTCACCGCGACCATTACCGCGTCAATGCCCTGCACGTTCAGGAAGGTTTCCTGTTGGCCTGCAAAGGACGCATCCGGCATATCTTCCGCCGTGGCAGAAGAACGCACCGCAAATGACGCCTCTTTTTCACCATCAGCCAGTTGCTGATAGGCATCACTGATTGCCTTCTCCAGTTCTGGCTGGAACGGCGTATCAATAATCCACTGGCGAATCTGCGCGCCAGCGCTGGCCAATTGGCTCAGATCGTCAATATCGGTGCGATCGAGCAGCTCATAAATGCGCTGATTGATCCCGCTTTGATTAAGAAAATCATTAAACGCCTGCGCCGTTGTCGCAAAACCGTTGGGAACGGCTACGCCCAAATCTGAAAGGTTGGTGATCATTTCACCCAAAGAGGCATTTTTGCCCCCTACCCTTTCAACATCGTGCATACCGAGCTGGTTATACCAAAGGACATTACGCAAATCAGGGCCGTTATTGGACATCGAAAATAATCCTTTCTGCATACAATTAGGGTATGAAAGAGTTCGGTTGAGAATCGCCTCAACGCAATCAGGTTAGCATAGCGTTTTGATGAACATGGACAGGTGAATCGATCAACCTATGAAAAAAAACTGATTTCATGGCGAATGATTGCCTAACGCAGTAAAAATCCAATATCGTAGAAGATTAGCATTCTTTATCATAAAGATAATGAAATGGTGTTTTAATAAAACTATTCGTAAAACACAATTTTTGACGAGGTTAAGGTGTTCGAACTGTCGGAAATATCATCAGGAGGTTATGTGGAAAGAAGCGTATTTTATGTCTCGGACGGCACGGCAATTACGGCTGAAGTATTGGGTCATGCGGTCTTATCCCAATTCCCCGTTAACACGGTTAGCTATACCTTACCCTTCGTTGAAAGTGAAGCCCGCGCTAAAGCCGTGTGTGAACAAATCAATACGTTGTATCAGCAAACCGGTGTTCGCCCACTGGTGTTTTATTCCATCGTCACCCCCACCGTTCGTAACATTATTACCAGCAGCGACGGGTTTTGTCAGGATATTGTACAAGCGCTGGTTGCGCCCTTGCAGGAAGAATTAAATACTCCTCCGACGCCCGTTGCCAACCGCACTCACGGTTTGACAGCCAATAACCTAGGCAAATACGACGCGCGTATCGCGGCTATCGACTATACGCTAGCGCACGATGACGGCATTTCTCTGCGCAACCTCGATCAGGCTCAGGTTATTTTGCTGGGTGTGTCACGCTGTGGTAAAACGCCGACCAGCCTGTATCTGGCGATGCAGTTCGGTATCCGCGCCGCCAACTATCCTTTTATTGCCGATGATATGGACAACCTGCGCCTGCCAGATGCGCTGAAACCCTTCCAGCACAAACTATTTGGGCTCACCATTGATGCCGAACGGCTGGCGGCCATTCGGGAAGAGCGTCGGGGCAACAGTCGCTACGCCTCGCTGCGCCAATGCCGTATGGAACTCAGTGAAGTTGAAGCTCTATTTCGCAAGCATCAGATTAAATATCTCAACACCACCAATTATTCCGTTGAGGAAATTTCCGCCAAAATCATCGACATTCTCGGCATGAGTCGAAGAATGTACTAGTACATGATAGATTTTTTGTCCTGATACGGTTGTAATGTGTGCCATTTCGTTTATTGTGTGCACCATCACTTCCCGGCATTTCGCCGCTGCGAAGCAACCCATTTAGTCGGAAACATTGCCTGAAAATACTGCCATATCCACGTTTTTTCGATGACAACCGATTTTCGACTTGACCGTATTTAGAGACAAAACATGCTACAAACAGATGAACTGCGGAGCGCGCGCATCGAGAGTCTGGTTACGCCCCAAACGTTACTTTCCAGACTCCCGATTACCCCTGCCGTTGCCGAAAATGTCACCTCATCACGCAAGAAAATTGAAGCTATTCTCTCCGGCCACGATGCCCGTTTACTCGTCGTGATTGGCCCGTGTTCAATCCATGACACCGACAGCGCATTAGACTATGCACGCCGTCTGGCTGCGCTACGCACGCAGTATCAGGATCGGTTGGAAATCGTCATGCGCACCTACTTTGAAAAACCACGCACGGTCGTGGGTTGGAAGGGGCTGATTTCCGATCCCTCGCTTAATGGTACGTTTAAGGTGAACGAAGGTCTGGAGATTGCCCGCCGCCTGCTGCTGGACATCAACCAGCTTGGACTGCCGACCGCGACGGAATTCCTCGATATGGTCACCGGTCAATATATTGCCGACCTGGTTAGCTGGGGTGCCATTGGCGCGAGAACCACCGAAAGCCAAATCCACCGTGAAATGGCCTCGGCGCTGTCTTGCCCTGTCGGCTTCAAAAACGGGACAGACGGCAATACGCGTATCGCCGTCGATGCGATCCGTGCCGCGCGCGCCCAGCACATGTTTCTCTCGCCGGATAAGCAGGGTTTCATGTCCGTCTACAAGACCCAGGGTAATCCGTTTGGCCACATTATTATGCGTGGCGGGAAAAAGCCGAATTACCATGCGGAAGATATCGCCGCCGCCTGTGCGCATCTCAGCGAGTTTTCTCTGCCTGAGCATCTGGTGATCGATTTCAGCCATGCTAACTGTCAGAAACAACATCGTCGTCAGCTCGACGTCGCCGATGACATCTGCCAGCAAATCCGCGCAGGATCGCGCGCTATCGCGGGCATCATGGCGGAAAGTTTCTTAATCGAAGGGAACCAGTCCGCCATTAACCCTCTGGCATTGACGTATGGACAATCCATTACCGATCCGTGCCTCAGTTGGCAGGACACCGAAACGCTGCTGGCGCGTTTGGCAAGCGCCGTCGACTGTCGTTTTTAACGCAATACGCGCTGGCACACACCGTCCCCGGTAGTGTGTCAGCCATTTTCCTGCTTTCCCCCGCCCATCTCGCTATCTCGCAGCACGTAAATACCTCTTACGATTCCTCTTATTCCACTTATTAAGAAAACTTCACTTGAGGTTGCGTTTTTGTTACATGAAAATGATTCTCATTCATTGCTATAATCTCTACGACAACGATTAAGGGAACCCGATGCAGACGTCCATTTACCAACAATACCTCCAGGCTAAAGTTGAACATCCGCGTAAATACGCACGCGATCTCGCTGCGCTACTCGGCATCAGCGAAGCGGAGCTGACGCACGCCCGTGTTGGACACGATGCGCAGCGCCTACAGGGTGACGCCAAAGTGTGGCTCAGTGCACTGGAGCAGGTTGGTAATACCAAGTCGATCACCCGCAACGAGTACGCCGTGCATGAACATACTGGCTACTATCAAAATCAGACGCTGGATGGGCATGCCGGTCTTATCCTCAATCCACGCGAATTGGACCTGCGTTTGTTCCTTTCTCAGTGGGCTTCAGCCTTTGAACTGCGTGAAAACACCGCTCGCGGTGAACGCCAGAGCATTCAATTCTTCGATCATCAGGGTGATGCCATTCTGAAGGTCTATACGACCGACACCACCGACATGGCCGCCTGGCAGCTATTCGTTGAGAAATTTACCAGCAGCGAAAACCCAGCATTAGCACTTCGTCCAGCAAGTAATAACGCCGCAGCCGAGCAGGTCGTTGCCCATAATCCTCAGTTTGAAGCAGACTGGCGTGCGATGACGGACGTACATGATTTCTTCATCCTGCTCAAGCGTTACAATCTGACACGTCAGCAGGCGTTTAACTCGGTCGCTGACGATTTGGCCTACCGTGTAGAAAACGACGCCCTGTCACAGATTCTGTTTGCCGCACGTGAAGATCAGAACGAAATCATGGTATTTGTCGGTAACCGTGGCTGCGTGCAAATCTTCACGGGTACGCTTGAGCGTGTAGAGCGCATGGAGCAACACGCGGAATGGATCAATATCTTTAATAAAGATTTCACGCTGCACCTGATCGAAGGCGCGATTGCTGAAAGTTGGATCACGCGTAAACCAACGGTCGACGGTATCGTGACCAGCCTGGAACTCTACGCCGCAGACGGCTCTCAAATTGCACAACTCTTTGGACAACGTACCGAAGGCACGCCGGAACAACAACAGTGGCGCGACCAGGTCGATGCCCTGAAACCGCGTAAGGATCTTGCCGCATGAAAAACTGGTTATTCCCTCTGTTATTGACACTCCCGTTGGGGGTGTCTGCTGCCGAACGTGTCGTTTCTATCGGCGGCGACGTCACGGAAATCATCTACGCGCTCGGCGCAGAGAAAGATTTAGTTGCACGCGACAGCACCAGTCTGCACCCAGAAGCCGTGAAGAAACTGCCTGATGTAGGGTACATGCGTCACCTCAATACCGAGGGTATTTTGGCAATGAAACCTTCTCTGGTTGTTGCCAGCGATCTGTCTCAGCCCTCGCTGACTTTACAGCAGGTTGCGGACAGCGGCACCAAAGTGGTTCATGTGACCGCCGAGCCGTCGCTGGATGCCGTGCCGAAGAAAATCAGTGCTATCGCTCAGACGCTAGGAAAAGAGACTGAAGGTAAAAAACTGACGGAAGCCTATCAGCAGAAATTGGCGGCAGTAAAAACGTCGCCGCTGCCGGTTAACGTGCTCTTCATTCTCAGCCACGGCGGTATGACTGCGCTGGCCGCGGGTAAAAACACCCCGCCAGACACCATTATCCGCGGCGCGGGTCTGAAAAATGCCATGCAAAACGTTGAGCGCTACCAGCCACTGTCGCAGGAAGGTGTGATTGCCAGCGCGCCGGATCTGATTATGATCTCCAGTCAGGGACTGAAAACGCTGGGCGGCGACGCACAGGTCTGGAAATTACCTGGTCTGGAACTGACCCCAGCCGGTAAAAACAAGCGTTTGTTAGTCGTCGATGACATGGCGATGCTCGGCTTTACGCTCGAAACCCCGGCGCTGATGGCAACGCTGCGTCAGACAGCCGAAGCGATAAAATGACGTCACGGTTTCATCCGCGCTCTTGGTTGATCGCGCTGCTGTTGCTGATGGTGGCACTGATGGTGGGTGCCGCCAACATGGGCGCGTTAAGCCTGTCGCTAAACATGCTCTGGCAAACGCCGTTTGACGATCCGATTTGGCATATCTGGCTGAATATCCGCGTTCCCCGCGTACTGCTGGCGATACTCGTCGGCGGGGCGCTGGCCTGTTCCGGCGCGATTATGCAAGGGCTGTTTCGTAATCCGCTCGCCGATCCTGGCCTTTTGGGGATCAGCAGCGGTGCCGCGCTCTGCGTCGCACTGACCATCGTACTGCCGCTTGGTTTGCCTCCGCTGTTAGCGCTTTATGGCCCGATGTTCGCCGCCTTTGCCGGGAGTTTGGCGATTACTGCCATCATCTTCATCCTCAGCCGTTCCGAACAGGGTGGATTAACACGGCTATTGCTGGCGGGTATCGCGCTCAATGCGTTGTGTCTTGCCCTCATCGGCGTCTTGACCTACCTCAGTACCGATCAGCAGTTGCGGCAGTTTTCACTGTGGGGTATGGGGAGTCTCGGACAAGCGCAGTGGCCCATGCTGCTCGTCGCCAGCACACTAGCCATTCCCGCGATGATCGCCACCTTATATTATGCGCGTCGTCTGAACCTATTGCAGTTAGGAGATGAAGAAGCGCACTACCTCGGCGTTAACGTGAAGCGCACTAAATACACGCTCTTGTTGCTGAGTTCGCTGCTGGTTGGTGTGGCGGTGGCGGTGAGCGGCGTAATCGGGTTTATCGGGCTTATCATCCCACACCTGATGCGCATGCATCTGGGTGCCGATCATCGCTGGCTCCTTCCTGGATCTATACTCGGCGGTGCCTGTTTGCTGTTGTTTGCCGATACGCTGGCACGCACGCTGCTTTCTCCGGCGGAAATGCCCGTTGGGTTATTAAGCAGCCTGATTGGCGGCCCTTATTTCTTATGGCTGATCGTTCAGCATAAAGGACGCGGCAATGACTGACTCAGCGCTCGACCGGACCTTATCCGCCCACAATTTGCGCTTTCAGACCAACGGGCGCTATCTGACCGATGATGTTTCTCTGGAACTAAATTGTGGGGAAATCGTGGCGATTATTGGTCCTAACGGCGCGGGGAAATCTACCCTGCTCCGCTTACTGACCGGTTATCTGACACCCGATGAAGGCGAGTGTCTGTTAGCCGGACAACCCTTTTCGCACTGGCAGCCCGGCGCACTGGCAAAAACGCGTGCGGTGATGCGTCAGTATAGCGGCATGGCGTTTGCGTTTAGCGTACAGGATGTCGTCGCAATGGGACGTTCTCCTCATGGGCGTTACCCGAAAAATGATGACGTGGTTCAACAGGTCATGGCGCAAACGGGCTGCCTGGAACTGGCAACACGCGACTATCGCCATCTTTCCGGCGGAGAGCAGCAGCGAGTGCAATTGGCTCGCGTGCTGGCGCAGCTGTGGCATCCAGAACCGACGCCGGGCTGGTTATTTCTCGATGAACCAACCTCGGCGCTGGATCTGTACCATCAGCAGCACCTCTTACGGCTGCTCAAGCAACTCACGCGTGAACAACCGCTAGCCGTGTGCTGTGTTCTGCACGACCTGAATCTGGCGGCGCTGTATGCCGACCGCATTCTGCTGCTGCACGAAGGCAAACTGGTCGCACAAGGATCGCCTACCCACGTACTACAGGCAGAGACGCTGGCGCACTGGTATCGTGCCGATCTTAGCGTAGGTTCACATC
The DNA here is from genome assembly GCF_005497185.1 of Pectobacterium polonicum. Classification (GTDB taxonomy): domain Bacteria; phylum Pseudomonadota; class Gammaproteobacteria; order Enterobacterales; family Enterobacteriaceae; genus Pectobacterium; species Pectobacterium polonicum. The sequence continues at coordinate 9,433 of NZ_RJTN01000016.1, forward strand.
CTGACTACGCCATTCCGCAGGTTTATCTGCGGCAATAGCCTGTATGCCTGCTCTGGCTTAGCTGGAGCAGGATATCTCCAGATGCTTACCCCACTCTGGCGGTAACGCTGCCAAATCATGGTTATCCGACTGTTCATCAAACGGTCGACACAGAGCCTGATGCAAACGAGCCAGCACGCTGATGTCGTCACTTTCCGCCCGTTCAATCGCCATTTGCGCCAGATAATTACGCAGAATATATTTCGGGTTCGTCGTATTCATCAACCGACGGCGTTCCTCATCGCCCTGCTCTTCCTGCATCAGCCTCTGGCGATAGGTCGCAAACCAACTGTCGAATGCCGTTCTGTCGATGAACTCATCACGGAGCGGCGAGCGCGATGCCTGCTTCTCACTATCTGCCAGCAGGCGGAACGTGCGGGTGTAATCGCTGCCTTCCTGCTGCATCAAACGCAACAGCCCGACCAGCACGTCATTATCTTCAGAACTCGCGGTAAATAAGCCCAGTTTGGCGCGCATCAGGGTGCCATAGTGCTGCATCAGCGCCGGTTCATAGCGCGCAAGCGCGCGTTCTAGCGTATCGGTATCCATCAGCCCAGAGAGTGCCTGCGCCAGACGATGCAGGTTCCACAGCCCAACCGCTGGCTGATTATCAAACGCGTAGCGACCGCGGTGGTCGGAGTGATTACAAATGAAGCCCGGCTGGTAGGCATCTAAAAAACCATAAGGGCCATAGTCGATGGTCAATCCCAAAATCGACATGTTGTCCGTATTCATGACACCGTGCGCAAATCCAACCGCCTGCCAATGTGTAATCAGCCGAGCGGTACGTTCTACTACATCGCCGAACCACAGTTCATAACGACGCTCGTCGTTCTCCCACTGCGGCCAATGACGAGCAATCACATACTCCACTAACTGACGCACTTTTTCCGGTTCACGACGGTAGTAGAAGTGTTCAAAATGGCCGAAACGCACATGGCTTTCCGCCACGCGCAGCAGCATTGCGCCCTTTTCTTCCTGCTCACGCTGCACCGGATGTTCGCTGGTAACAATCGTTAGCGCCCGCGTGGTGGGAATCCCCAGATGGTGCATCGCTTCCGAAGCCAGAAATTCACGTATCACCGAACGTAGTACGGCACGACCATCGCCCATGCGTGAATACGGTGTTAGCCCCGCACCTTTGAGGTGCCAGTCCATACTGCGGCCATCCGCCAGCTGTTGTTCCCCCAGCAAGATGCCACGCCCGTCGCCCAGTTGACCGGTCCACATGCCAAACTGATGGCCGCTATACACCTGCGCCAACGGCGCCATTCCCGGCAGTAAACGCGCTCCACTCCAGATGCCATCCTGTTCTGACGTAAACCAGTCGGGAGATAAACCAAGCTCAGTAGCCAGACCTTCGCTGTGATAAAGCAGACGAGCCCCCTGCAACGGCGTCGGCTGTAGCGCGGTATAGAACCCCGGCAACTGATGAAAGTAGTGATTTTTAAATAACGGTGTTTGCTGCATCCTGTCTCCCTAATACCACCCTGTTCAGGTGAAGAGAGCCACACGCTCACCACACAACGACTAACGGGTAGGCAGAAAGTGTAGAGGGATGGCAGTGAAATTAACACGGAGGAAACACAGGGGTATTATTTCCATCACTCACATTCAGGAAAGAACCCTCACTCCCGAAAGCAACAAGGTTATTGAATTAGCCGATAAGCGACGTGCGCTGCTCAAGCCGTTCGAAATGCACCGCAGGCCACATCTGTCCTTGAACGGCATCAACATTCAGTTGGCCAATTTTATTCAAAATCGCCATATTATTAATGTCCTTGGCGATAATACTGATGCCTGAATAGCTGTTTTTAATCGTCCGTAATAACGGCTCCATCATCAGCGTATTGGTCGGCCGCGATAAAAGCTGCCCGATAAACTGACGATCCAACTTCACACCGCGCACTAGCCCATCGTGCAAAGGTTTCAACGTGGCCTTTCCAGAGCCAAAATTATCCAACCACAAAGGAACGGATTGACTCAGGTTCAGTAGTGCAGCGTTTTCTTTTCCCTGTGATAGCTGTGGGAAAAGCTCATTAATTTCCAACAAAACAAAATTGAGGTGTTTGATTTCACCACGCAGTACGTCGGATTTAATTAACATCTCTGTTATCTGCCGCCCTACCTTCAACACCAGTTGGATGTGATTATCGATAAACCATGCGGATTTTTCTTTGATAAAAAGAAGCTGCTCATGAATAAAATCATATTGTTGTCGCGGGCTTAACTGCATGAGAAGAAGATCGGCAGGCATACTCAATTTACCCGCAAGACCGTTAAAATGGCTGATCATTTCAACAGCCAGCAACGTTCCATCCAGCCTAAATATCGGCCAAAAAACGTAATCACTGGTGTAATCAACAGCAAGATGGATGCGCATGATCCTGTACTACACAAAACAAATAATAATCACATTACGTTATTATTATAGCCAAATCCACCGCGCTTGCTCGCATACCGCACGAAAAGCGTTTTTCTGTGATGTCGTCGCGCAGCGCAACCGTCTCTATGCCTGATATCTATGGCAAAGTGCAGGATAAGGTTAGACCTCTGCTGAAATTGATCTCTCTAGAAATGAGAAAAAGTAGAAAAATTGCAGATGGGGTATTTGAGAGAACGGATTATGCCGTATTAATCCATGAATTAACTGGTTGATTTTCCATTTAATAACCTTACTAATTAAATTATTTTATATATAATGCCATCGAGTTTACATAACCTAAGGAATTAATTATGAAAGGATTTTTATTTGTATGTTCGATGTTGCTCTCTATGTCCTCCTATGCGCAATGCTGGATTGCAAATGGTGACTTTAAAGGTTATACCGCATCGCATGGATCAAAATATCAATTTATAGAAAATAGCAGAGCGAGCAAAGGAAACGTTTACATTGATATTACTGGCGATAAGGTCAAGATAAAACAGGATAATTCATCCGCTTTTGATATGACTATAGGGTATGACGTTGTTGCTAAAAATGCATTTGTGGGAAACAGTACAGCATTAGGCATGACCACGTTGGAGCAATGGTTAATTACTAAGGATAATAAATTATTACTCACAGAAACCCTTGAATACCATGATACTCCAGAAATGAATACCGTAACGGTCTGGGTCAGCGACATTATCGGCAAGTGTTAATTAAATAATTACTATCGTCCAGGGTGATCGCTCAAGCGATCACCGAACGTGACAATAAAACGGCTCATCTTCACCGCTCCAGCACGTCCTTATCGAGTCAACCTTCCAAGTCTGTACTGGTACGCGGTTTGGATAACTCGATGGCTTTATCGCATATGATATGACGATCCCCCAGGTTGTATCCTCTTTCGAGGACCACCGTTGTATCGCATTAACGCAAACTTTGCGCCAGCCAATCAGCCAGTTCCTGTAGTTCGTTTTGCTGTTCAGGGAAGGGAGCCATCAGTTCCTGACACGCGGCTGCCAAGGCTTCCGGGCGATATGCTGTTCCCTGTAATGCGGACGCCAGTGCTTCTAATGGCGCCGGATTCAGGCTATCGGTATAAATCTGCGCCCGAACAATCACACCGCGTTCCACATCGAAATGTAATTCAACGCCGCCCCAGGTAAACCGGTTATCGAGCAAGTGCGAGAAATCCGGTGCCTGACCGAAATTCCATTCCCAGCTACTTTGACGCGCAAATTGTTCACTGAATCCCGGTAAATCTGGGTGGGCAGAAGGCGAGATAATTTCCGGTTCGCACTGTTCGCCAAAATAATCAAAGAAGGACTGCGTCACGGCTTGGCAAATGACCAAATGATCGACAGAAGGCAGTAATTCCACCAGATTGGCGACGCGGGAACGCACGGACGTAATCCCTTTCGCCTGTAATTTTTTAATATCCGGGTTCAAATAGTCTGCTAAACGATTGAGATCTGCGTTCAGCAGTAGCGTACCGTGATGAAAACCACGATCTTTGGTTTCACGATAGGCAGAGCCGGATACCTTGCGCACGCCATCAGCCGTTTCTACCACCAGATCGTTACGCCCAGACGCACTGGCTTTTAACCCAAGCGCACTGAGTGCATCCAGAACAATCTGCGTTGAGACGCTTTTATCGTATTCCGGCTTACCGGCCATAAAGGTAAAGCAGGTATTACCGAGATCGTGAAAGACCGCCCCACCGCCGCTGCTGCGCCGTGCCAGCTTGATGCCGTCCTCTTCCATCCGCCGCGTATTGCACTCTTTCCACGGGTTCTGGGCGCGGCCAATGACCACCGTTTCCGCATTCCTCCACAAAAACAGCACCCGCTGTGTGGTGGGCATCTGACGAAAGATGCACTCCTCAACGGCCAGATTAAACCAGGGATCGTAAGAGTCAGAGATGAGTAAACGCAGAGAGGACATAAGTGGGTAGCTCCGTGCCGTCAACAAAATAAGGAAGGAAAATTAGATACGGCGGGCCTGCCAGTACGCCCGTTTCCAGTACACGTTATCCAGCGACGAGCGGATGACGCCTTGGCTGGTGGACGCGTGAATAAACTGGTCATCTTTGTCATAAATACCGACGTGCAGCCCGCTACTGCCGCTGCCCGTTTTGAAAAAGACCAAATCGCCCGGCAGCAAATTATCACGGTCAATGCGCTCACCCAGCTCGGTTTGCTCTTCTGTGGTACGTGGTAATTGCATACCAAACTTATCGCGAAACGTTAGGTAGACGAAACCGGAGCAATCGATGCCGTTACGATCCAGGCCGCCATAGCGGTAAGGCGTTCTGTACCATTGCCCCAGTTGATCGTTTAGCTGCACCATCACCATGATCGAATCACTCAGACGCGCATTCGGCGGCGGATTATTATGCCGACTACTGCTACAGCCAACCAAAATCAGGCTGGCGAGGAGCAAAGCATATCGTAGAGTCACTCTGTATTGTAAAGTCAACCCTTGTCGTAAAGGTATCATGCGCGATTACCATAAAACCGCCGAGGCCATAAACCTCTGGCGTCTGAAAATGCTAGGTATTGGATTAATTTAGCGTTTAATCAGGGTTGCTGGCAAGTAAAGGTGATTTTTCCCATTTTCTGGCGACGCAGATTCTCTTACGGCAGCAGTCAGGCGCTGCGCGTGATAATCCAGTTTCTGCCATCGACCACGTGCCGCTGAAACGCGACACCGAATACAGGAGACAGCACCTCCGGCAGCATGACATTCGCCGTTTCGCCCTGTGCCACCAAAACGCCTGCTGACAACAGCCAGACGCGATCCGCATGGTGGGCGCTGTGGTTGAGATCGTGTGCGCAAACCACGATGGCAATCCCCAAGCGACAGAGTTCACTCAGTAACGCATCCAGCGCCACCTGCTGCGCCACATCCAGACTGTTGGTCGGTTCATCCAGCAGCAGCAGACGCGCGTGCGGGTTGATCGTCGGCCAAACCTGCAATAGCGCCGCAGCCAGCCGAACACGCTGCCACTCACCGCCCGATAGTTGAGTGAGCGGACGCGCCAGCTTGTCGGTTAACATCAGGCGTTCCGCCAGAGAGTGCACCACCTTTTCAACCGCGTATTCCTGCGCCAGTGGTGGTTGATGCAATTGCCAATACTGAAATACCGGCATCAACGCCAGCGGCGGTTGCTGCTGCGCCAGATAGGCACGCCGCACGGCTAAATCCGCTGCCGTATACTGCGACAGCGGCGTACCAGCCAGCAACACGTCACCTTCTCCTGCCAGCAAACCCGCCGCCCTTGCCAGCAACGTGCTCTTTCCTGCACCGTTTGGGCCAATGATGTGCAGCAGTTCACCGCGATGAAATTCCGCAGTCGTTGGTGACAAACGCGGCAAGACACTGGCCTGCCGCAACTGCAATACCGGGGAAGTCTGCTGCGTCAATTATTTTGCCAACGCCGCGTCGATCGCTTTCACGATGGTGTCATGGTCAGGAGCCATATCCGGCGCAAAGCGATCAATCACGCGCCCTTCGCGATCCACCAGGAATTTTTCGAAATTCCACAGGATGTCTTCTGGATTCTTGGGTTTACGGCCTTTATTGACCAAACGCGCAAAAAAGTCACTTTTCCAGGTTCCATTGGCTTCCGGTTGCTGACGAATCAATAACTGGTACAGCGGGTGGCGGTTCTCACCATTCACTTCAATTTTGCTGAACATCGGGAACTGAACGCCAAATGTCCCACGGCAGAATTCCTGAATTTCTTCTTCCGAGCCTGGTTCCTGCCCTGCAAATTCATTGGAGGGGAATCCCAGCACGACCAGACCTTTGTCGCGATAGGTTTCGTAGAGTTTTTCCAACGCGTCGTATTGTTTAGTCAGGCCGCATTGAGAGGCGACGTTGACGACTAAAGCCACCTGCCCTTTAAACGCTTCAAACGTTGTCGCTTTCCCGTCGATGGTGGTCAGCGGAATGGCATAGATTTCAGTGCTCATCGTTTTGCTCCCTTCAGTAATAAAACAAGAGTTGGTAAAACAAGACATCTCGCTACAGTCGATTACGTAATAACAGCCAGATAAACCATGGCGATCCCAGCGTAGCGGTAACCACGCCTATCGGCAACTCGGCTGAATTCAGCGCCACGCGCGCAACCGTATCCGCCAGCAGCAGAATACCACCACCGGCTAGCGCACATCCGGTCAATAAATAACGCTGATCGGTCAATCCACACAATCGCAACATGTGCGGAATCACCAATCCAATAAACGCGATGATACCGGCCAGCGCCACGCTCAGGCCGACCTGTACGCCCATGACCAGCACGAGAATTGTCCGCCAGCGGTAAACTGGGATACCCAATTGGCGCGCCTGAATCTCACCCAGCGTCAGTCCATTCAACACCGCGCCCTGACGGCTCAACCACAATAGCAGCGGCAATAGCGTCAACATTAGCCAGCCGTGTCGCCAGTCAATACCGCTAAAGCCGCCCATCATCCAGTACATCAGTTGGCGTAAGTCGAGGCTGGTACTGAAATAGACCGCCCAGGTCATCACCGCGCTACAGATAATCCCAAGCGCAATGCCAATGAGTAATAAACGGGTATTGGAAATATGACGGCGGGCAAAATGGAGTAATAGAAAGGTGATCAGCAACGCACCAGCGATAGCACTCAGGCTTAACACCCAGACGGGCAGCAGTCCCTGTCCCAGCAACACCGTCAACACTAAGGCTACGCCGGCACCGTTCGCTACGCCCAGTAATCCCGGTTCCGCCAGCGGATTATCAAAGACGGCCTGCATCACGGTGCCTGACATCGCCAGACTGGCCCCCACCAGCATGACGGCCAGCGTTCTGGGCAAACGCAGTTGCCAGACAAAGAGCTGCTGTGCGTCATCCAGCCAGGCTGTCGGCCAAATCCAGCGTTCCCCGGCGCACAGGCTGATAACCAGCGTGAGCACGAGAAACGCCAACAGCAGTGCCAGACTCCGACGATCGCGTCTGCACTGCTGTTGTTTTAGCTGGCTGTAGTGAGGTAACGGCATCGCGTGCTTTAGCGGGATATCACCCGGCGGTAGTTAAGTATAGTCATGTATGGTAAACGATTTTGCCTGCCTTACACGCTTTTTCCTTGCTACCGCTCCGCGGTCAAAATGGATACGACCATTACTTGGTACTGCATACCGCAATATAGTTGAGCTGGTTCCGATTGCGGCGGAAGGTATGAAACATGTTGAAGAACATGCTGCGGTTTTCTTTTTTCAGCGCATTTTTTACGATACGCGCCGCACCCGCTACGCCTTCATCATAAATCAGCCCTTGTGGCGTCAGCAGCGTCATCGCGCCGTTATCATAGTTAACCTTGCTAAAACCACATTCTTGAAACAGCGTCACCCAGCGTTCACGCAGCATCGGCTGTGCATGTACGTTAATCGCTTTATGCATCTGTTCCACCGCCTGCAATGCCCCGGTATCTTTCTCGGAAAGCAGCATGATATCGTGGGTAATCAGACGACCGCCTGGCTTCAGCACGCGATAGTATTCGGCAATAATGCGGCTCTTGGCCTTGTCGGCATACATCGTCAGCATGGCTTCATTAATCACTACGTCAAAGTGATTATCGGGAAACGGCAGTTCCAGCGCATTCGCCTGCATAATCGTGACCTGCGAAGCCAGACCGTTCGCTGCCACATTTTCCTGCGCCTTCTGTAGCGCGACTTTATCCATATCCGCGCCGATAACCTGACAGCCAAATCGACGTGCAATTTCCATCGCCGTAGTGCCCATATTGCAGGCGACTTCTAATACTACGCTGTCCTGCCGGAACCCGGCCTGACTGAGCAGCCATTCAGTTGCCTTTCTGCCGCCGGGGCGCAAACGTTTTTTCCCCAATCGGGCTAAAAATTTATGTCCTGCTTCATGATCGCTCATACTGTCACTCCTTAATTCTGTGTTATCGCATTCGCTATTTACTGCGTTTTCAGCGTCTTCAACATAGTCAGTAACATACGTGACGACTGCTGCGCATCAACGGCATGAGGGATATTGGCGGGCATACGTACCAACGTGCCGGGCTGTGCGATAACCGGCTCGCCACCGATCGTCAGCAATAATTCACCTTCAAGTACCATAACCAGTGCATCATAAGGCGCACTGTGTTCGCTCAACCCCTGCCCCTGATCGAAGGCAAACAGCGTAACGTTGCCGCCGTCGGTACGGGCCAACACGCGGCTGGCAATACCGTGTTCGGTTGGGGTAATTAATTCATGGAGAACCAGCGCCTGTGCCGCCGGAAGAGTATTGTCTTTCATGGAAACGCTCCGCTATTTTCGATTCAGCGTGCCGTGATTTTGCTTGCTGAATTCATGCAAGTGATTATTATTTTCATTTACTAGCTTAATGGTAATACCCGCCTCTGGGAGGGCAAATGACATTTGTCAAAAAGGCGCTATCGCCCGATGAATACGGCGAAGTGCTGTTTCAGCATGACTGGATGCACGGCGAACCCAGCGACGTGGTGTGTGAACTATTAGCCAAAAGCGAGCGCCTGTTTTTCCGGCAGGACGATGTTCTGTTTCGCGAGGGCGACAAAATGCAGCACTGTTTGCTGGTTGAAACGGGGAAATTGCAGGCTTTTCGCCATACCTATGGTGGAGATGAGAAAATTTTCGGGCAGTTTGAACGCGGTGAGTTTGTCGCTATTGCTGCTGTATTCATGGATCACGGTCGCTTCCCAATGAACATCCGTGCGCTGAGCGATGGTCACACGCTGATGATTCCACGGCAGGATATTCACCAGTTTTGTTTACAGCGCCCGGAGCTGGCGCTGCGTTTGCTGAATTATCTGGGCAAGAAGCTCTATTCGACCATCAACCAAATCGACTGGCTGACCTCCAGCTCCGCGCCACAGCGCCTGGCAGATTACCTGCTGCGGCAGCATCACATTCAACAAACTCAGCATCTAACATTACCCGTGAGCCGTGGTCAACTCGCCACGTCATTGGGGATGCGCAGTGAAACATTGAGTCGATTGATGTCCGACTGGAAGCGGCAAGGCCACATAACCTATCGAGGCCATCAGGTGGAATTGTGCGATCTGAATTATCTAGAAGAACTGGCTGCCGAGGCCCGGCGGACATTCTGACTGATCATGCTAAGGCTTTGTAAAATGAAGCATGGCGGTGCTATAGAACAATTTTGGATATAGATTTTGACAATTGTCATTCCCGTATTACCGGATTATCGACTACGCTTAACTTACATTAATGAGAATAACTCTCATTAACATATCTGTCTTTATAAGACGCTGTGAGGTAACGCTATGCTGGGCTTTTTCCGACGAACCTTATCTCTTCATGGGGCACGGCCACCGCATCCGCAGGCGGACTCGCCGACAGAAACCGTTTCGCATACTCACTGTAGCGAGAGTGAGTATTGTTTCTTTAACCACGCCGCGATGTTGCCATTCGACCAGCTTGACGAATGTTGCTGCGGCAACGATCGGCAAGAGAAAACGTCATCCTCATACCATTCATGACGTTTTCACGTTGTGCTTGACGGTTAAAACTTGATGCTTTGACCACGCGTCAGCCAGGCACCGACGAATTCGGGTACCACGGTGCTCGCGGGGCCGTAAATTTTTTCATCAAACTGGCTTTCTACCTGACTCGGCTCCAGATTCAATTCCAGCGTGTAGGCACCGTGTGAATGGGCTTCATGGACAAAACCCGCGGCGGGATAGACATGCCCCGAGGTGCCGATCGCAATAAAGTAATCGGCCTGCGCCAGCGCATGGTAAATCTTATCCATGTACAGCGGCATTTCACCAAACCACACCACATGCGGGCGTAACGGCGCGGGAAATTGACAACAGTGGCAGCGTTCGCCGACGGCGAGATCGTCCGTCCACTCAAAAATCTGTCCACTTTGGCTACAGCGTATTTTCAGTAGTTCACCGTGCATATGGATGACGCGCTGGCTACCAGCACGCTCATGCAGGTTATCGATGTTCTGTGTAATCAGTTGGAAATTGTCTTCCAACATCGCTTCCAGATTCGCCAACGCCAGATGCGCGGCATTAGGCACAATTTCCGGCTGCTGTAGCTGACGACGACGGGCATTATAAAATTCCTGTACCAGTCCGGGATTACGCTGAAAGCCTTCAGGCGTCGCGACATCCTCAACGCGGTGTTCTTCCCACAGGCCATCGGCTGCGCGAAAGGTACGAATGCCAGATTCTGCCGAAATGCCTGCGCCCGTCAGTACCACAACGCGCGGCTTTTTTACTTCGCTTGCTGCCAGATAATCACGATGGAAAATACGCGCCCGAAGACGCTGTTGCCGCAGTCGCTTTCCCTTGTGAAAACGCCCTAATCGTTGACGCGTATACATACTTACTCCAGCTAGTTATCCATTAAGTGTAGCAATGCCGCGCCACGTACGCCGCCCGCATCGCCATGACGCGCTTTCTCTATACGTGGCAGTTTCGCGATCGGTAAAAGTCGCGCAGGAAGACGCGTCGGTAAAATTTGATAAATTTCGTCAAAATTCGACAAACCACCGCCCAATACCAACAAATGCGGATCGAACAGAGTCAGGAGATTGCCCAGACAGGCCGCCAGCAAATCCATAAAACGGTCGACAAACTCCAGCGCTTTTTCTTCTCCGCCACGATAGTGCCGGATGATAGTGACAGCGGGTAGAGGTTCACCATACAGATGTTCATATAGCCATTCAAAACCGCGACCGGAAATATAGTTCTCGATACAGCCTGATTGCCCACAGCCGCATTTCACGCGGGGAATATCTATGCCGATGATATCCAACGCGTCGGACGGCAGGCGGAGATGACCGAATTCACCCGCGATACCGTTGCGCCCGTCGACCGGACGCCCGTTAATCACCAGACCGCCACCCAATCCCGTACCTAAAATCAACCCGAATACGACAGGATAGGAACGGAATTCTGCGTCCCAGGCTTCAGAAAGCACAAAACAGTTGGCGTCATTGCTAATGCGAACGTCGCGCTGCAAGCGCTGTGACAAGTCAATACGTAGCGGTTTTCCCATCGTCGCAGGCAGGTTGGCGGTGAATAACGCCCCGCTCTCATTTTGGATACCCGGTACGCCGATACCCACGCTCCCCTGCATGCCAACCTGAGCATCGGCTTCATGCACCAGATCGATCAGCGTAGTGAGCAGTTCATCATAATGCGTGCGCGGGGTCGGTACCCGCTTTTGCCACACCTTATTCAACGTAGCGTCGAACACGCCCAGCTCAATTTTCGTGCCGCCCATGTCAAAACCGTAGTACATGACTGCTCCTTAGGGTGTGATCACCGTACCACACGATAGGGACTATCCCCGTCATCTCTCAAGCCGCATGTGCGTTGGCTTGTCTTACTGTCCGCTCAACACGCGGGCTGGGTCAATACGGCTGGCGCGCCGCGCCGGATACCAGCTGGCAATCAGGCTCAGCACCAGCGATGTACTCAATACGATAAACACATCCATCAGATGTAATTCCGACGGCAGGAAATCAATAAAATAGATGTCACCGGACAGCAGCTTATGGCCGATGAGTGCTTCAATACCGCGAATAATCGGCGTCAATTGCAAGGTGGCAATCACGCCGACCACAGCCCCAATCACACTGCCCAACAGCCCGGCCAATAGCCCGTACCAAATAAAGATAGCCCGAATCAGCCCATCAGATGCACCCAGCGTACGTAGAACCGCGATATCGCTGCTTTTATCTTTCACCGCCATCACCAGCGTTGAAACAATATTAAAACAGGCCACGCCGATCACCAGAATCATCGCCAGATACATGATGGTTCTCACCATCTGGATGTCCCGATACATATAACCATAGGTGCCAATCCAACTGCGAATAGTGACATAAGATTTCGTGGCTTCGCCCGCATCGCGCACCAGTTTATTGGCGGAGAAGACATCTTTCGCCTTGATAGCGATCCCCGTTACGCTCTGCCCCATGTCCAGATACTGCTGGGCATCCGTCAACGGAATCAGCGCTAAGCCGTGATCGAGCTGGCCGCTCAGCTGTAAAATACCGCTGACGTGCAGCCGGATGCGTTTCGGCTGCATCAGCTTCATTTCCGGGTCGCTGTTCGGGATCATCACCGTGACCCAGTCCCCTTCCACCACATTCAGCGCCTTTGCCACGCCCTGACCAATAATGACCTGCTGTTCACCCGCGCGGAACCGCTGCCAGGCGTTATTAAGCACATAGTTGGGCAGCGCGCTAAGGCGTGTTTCCTGCTGTGGATCGACGCCTTTTACCTGAATCGCCTGAAGCTTGGCGCCGTTTTCCAGCAGCCCGGTGAAGTTGATATAAGGCGCAGCGGCAGCAACGCCGGGAACCTGTTCGATTTTCGGCAAGATATCCTGCCAGCCGTCAAAAGGCTGATTAACCGGAGCAATCTCGCCATGTGGCACCACGGCAAGAACGCGGTTATTCAGTTCACGCTCAAACCCATTCATCGCGCTTAGGCCGAGAATCAACACCGCTACGCCAAGGGCGATACCCAGCGTTGAAATGATGGAGATCAGCGAAACCATGCCGCCACGCCGACGGCCACGGCTAAATCGCAGGCCAATCTGCAACGAGAGCGGAGGAAAAGTCATTGCCGCGCTCCCATCAGGGTCAGTTCCTGCTGCAACTGACCGTCGCGCATTTCCAGTTGGCGGTTCAGTCGACCAGCCAGTTGCAGGTCATGCGTCACCACCAGAAAAGCCGTACCCTGTCGAACGTTCAGTTCTCCCAACAGTTCGAAAATGGTGTCAGCTGTGCGCTGATCGAGGTTACCGGTTGGTTCATCCGCCAGCACCAGTGAGGGGCTGTTGACCAACGCTCTGGCAATGGCGACACGCTGCCGCTCACCGCCGGACAATTCCGACGAACGGTGGTGGCTACGCGATTCCAGCCCAACGGCTGCGAGCATTTCACGTGCTTTATCCTGCGCCTGTGACGTGGGTACTTTGCCAATCAGCAGCGGCATCGCCACGTTTTCCAATGCGGTAAAATCTGGCAGCAGATGGTGAAATTGATAAATAAAACCCAGCTCGCGATTACGCAAATCCGCTTTTGCCGCCGCCGAAAGCGTGCTCAGCGATTGACCTTTGAAAATAACCTCGCCTGACGTTGGCGTATCTAATCCGCCCAGCATATGCAACAGCGTACTTTTACCCGAGCCAGAACTCCCGACGATTGCCATCATCTCGCCGCTGCTCATCTCAAAAGAGACATCGCGCAGCACGTCGGTAGAGAGCTTGCCGTCCTGATAGCGCTTGGACAGGTTAGTACACTGCAATAATGATAAATCACTCATAACGTAAAGCCTCAGCGGGTTGAACGGTGGCAGCACGCCATGATGGGTAAAGTGTCGATAAGAGAGCAATCACCATCGCGGAAATCGCGATCGTTACCACCTGCATGGGATCAATATCCACTGGCAACGCGGCCCCATCCAGCAATACGCCCAGCACAGGCATCAGCGTATTCAGTTGGCTGGCCAGTAGCGCCCCCAGCAATGCCCCTAACAGCGCGCCAACAACGCCAGCGCTGCCCCCCTGCACCATAAATACCGCCATCACCTGACGTTGAGTCAGCCCCTGCGTTTGCAGAATGGCGACCTCTCCCTGTTTTTCCATCACCAGCAAACCCAGTGAGGTAATAATATTGAACGCGGCCACCGCTACGATCAGGCTGAGTAACAGCCCCATCATGTTTTTCTCCATGCGCACCGCCTGAAACAGCTCACCTTTACGCTCGCGCCAGTCTTTCCAGACCATGCCTTCCGGCAGCGTTTGCGTACTCAGCGAATCGACCGACAGCGGCTTTTCCAGCCACAAACGCCAGCCGGTAATCTGGTTCGCCGGATAACGCATCAGCCGTGAGGCATCCTGCTGATTCACCAATAGTTGGTAGCTATCCACTTCGCTGTTGGCAGCAAAGGTTCCGGCGACGGTGAAAATACGCTGGCTGGGAATACGCCCCATCGGCGTCAGCTGGCTGGCGCTGGTTACCATCATGCGCACCTGATCGCCCGTTTTCACGCCCAGTTGCTCAGCCAGTTTCTCACCCAAGATAGCGTGATATTGACCTGGCTGAAGCTGCTGCTGTTTGACGTTGACCAAATAGCGCGATAACGGTTCTTTCTCGTCAGGATCAATCCCTAACATCACACCGACCGCGACGCTGCGGGCACTTTGCAGCACCACATCGCCCGTTGTCAGCGGCGCGATACGCGTCACACCGTCCAGCGAGTCTAAAGAGGAAGCAGGCATCAACGCGGGGTTCAGCGAGCCTTGTGGCGTAGAGATCACCGCCTGGGGCATCACGCCGAGAATATTGCCTTCCAGCTCGCGCTCGAAGCCATTCATGACGGAAAGCACGGTGACCAGCGCCATTACGCCAAGCGTGATGCCAATAGCAGATAACCAGGAGACAAACCGCCCGAAGCGGTCTGATGCACGCCCACGCATATAGCGTAGGCCAATAAATAAAGCGACAGGTTGATACATGAAATCCGTCTGGATAAGGTTGCCAAAGCAAAGTGATCAAGGATAATAAAGGGTAGTACTGCTTTATGGAACCCTAACACCCTCACTCTACGGCTTTTTCTTGGTCGGATGCAGGGAGGCGAGACCCGATAATCAGATGATACCTGAAAATTACCGTTATTCGCTGCCGCCCAAAGCGGGTGAGCAGCGCCTGCTGGGCGAGTTAACCGGCGCTGCCTGCGCCGTTGAATGTGCAGAAATCGTTGAACGCCACGCCGGACTGGTGGTGCTTATCGCCCCTGATATGCAAAATGCCCTGCGATTGCGTGACGAAATTCAGCAATTTACCGACCAGCACGTCACCACATTGCCTGACTGGGAAACGCTGCCCTACGATAGTTTTTCTCCGCATCAGGAAATTATTTCGACCCGCCTTTCTACGCTCTATCAATTGCCCAACATGACGCGCGGCGTTCTGATTCTGCCAGTCAATACGCTGATGCAGCGCGTTTGCCCGCACAGTTTCCTGCACGGCCATGCGCTGGTGTTGAAAAAAGGCCAGCGCCTCTCGCGTGATAAACTGCGGACACAGTTGGAGCAGGCGGGCTATCGCAGCGTCGATCAGGTCATGGAGCACGGTGAATATGCGACGCGCGGTGCATTGTTGGATCTATTCCCAATGGGGAGTGAAGAACCCTATCGCATCGATTTCTTCGACGATGAAATCGACAGCCTGCGCCTGTTCGATGTCGATACGCAGCGGACGCTGAATGAAGTACCGCACATTAACCTGCTGCCCGCGCATGAATTCCCGACCGACAAAACTGCAATCGAGCTTTTCCGCAGCCAGTGGCGCGAACAATTTGAAGTACGACGCGATGCCGAGCACATTTATCAGCAGGTCAGCAAGAGCGTCTGGCCCGCCGGGATCGAATACTGGCAGCCATTATTCTTTAGTGAGCCGCTGCCGTCGCTGTTCAGCTACTTCCCGAACAACACGCTGATCGTCAACACGGGCAATATCGAACAGAGCGCCGAGCGTTTCTGGCAGGATATTCAGCAGCGTTTTGAAAGCCGCCGTGTCGATCCGATGCGACCCCTTTTACCGTCGGATTCACTTTGGCTACGCGTCGATGGCCTGTTTACGGAGCTAAAAGCGTGGCCGCGCGTGCAGTTAAGAACCGATACGCTGCCGGAAAAAGCCGCCAACGTGAATCTGGCCTATCTGCCACTGCCGGATCTCGCGATTCAACACCAGCAGAAATCGCCGCTGGATGCACTGCGTCGTTTTATCGAACAGTTCGACGGTCAGGTCATTTTCTCTGTTGAGAGCGAAGGTCGGCGCGAGACGTTACAAGAGCTGCTGGCACGTATCAAGCTGAATCCTAAGCTCATCAATACGCTCGAACAGGCACAGGGGCGTGGCGCTTATCTGATCATCGGCGCCAGCGAACATGGCTTTATTGATACTCTGCGCCAGCGCGCCCTGATCTGCGAAAGCGATTTGCTGGGCGAACGCGTCAGCCGCCGCCGTCAGGATAGCCGCCGCACGATTAATACCGATACGCTGATCCGCAACCTGGCGGAACTGCGGCCGGGGCAGCCCGTCGTTCATCTCGAACACGGAGTGGGTCGCTATGCCGGGCTGACCACGCTAGAAGCGGGCGGCATTAAGGCCGAATACCTGATCTTAACCTATGCAGGCGAGGACAAACTGTACGTTCCGGTTTCTTCGCTGCACTTGATCAGCCGTTACGCAGGCGGTGCTGATGAGAATGCGCCACTGCATAAGCTGGGTGGCGATGCCTGGTCACGTGCGCGGCAGAAAGCAGCGGAAAGAGTGCGCGATGTCGCCGCCGAACTGCTGGATATTTATGCCCAGCGAGCGGCAAAGAGCGGATTTGCCTTTAAGCACGACAAAACACAGTACCAACTGTTCTGCGAAAGCTTTCCTTTCGAAACCACACCCGATCAGGCACAGGCCATCAACGCCGTGCTGAGCGATATGTGCCAGCCGCTGGCGATGGATCGTCTGGTGTGTGGCGATGTCGGCTTTGGTAAAACCGAAGTAGCGATGCGTGCCGCATTTTTGGCGGTAGAAAACCATAAGCAGGTTGCCGTTTTAGTGCCAACAACGCTGTTGGCACAGCAGCATTTTGATAACTTCCGCGATCGCTTTGCCAACTGGCCGGTGAAGATTGAGATGATCTCCCGTTTCCGCAGTGCGCGTGAGCAAACTCAGGTGCTGGAAGAAACGCAGGAAGGCAAAGTCGATATTCTGATCGGTACTCATAAGCTGTTGCAGAGCGATGTGCGCTGGCGCGATTTAGGCCTGCTGATTGTGGATGAAGAACACCGCTTCGGCGTCCGCCACAAAGAGCGTATCAAGGCGATGCGTGCGGATGTCGATATTCTGACGCTGACCGCCACGCCGATTCCGCGAACGCTCAATATGGCGATGAGCGGGATGCGCGATCTGTCGATTATTGCCACGCCCCCTGCTCGTCGGTTGGCGGTAAAAACGTTCGTGCGCGAGTATGACAGTCTGGTGGTACGCGAAGCCATCCTGCGTGAAACGCTGCGCGGCGGGCAGGTGTACTACCTGTATAACGATGTGGAAAATATCGAAAAAGCCGCCCAGCGGCTGGCAGAACTGGTGCCGGAAGCACGCATTGCGATCGGCCACGGCCAGATGCGTGAACGCGAGCTGGAACGGGTGATGAACGACTTCCACCACCAGCGTTTTAACGTGCTGGTGTGTACCACCATCATCGAAACCGGGATCGATATACCGAGCGCCAACACCATCATCATTGAGCGTGCCGATCACTTCGGCCTGGCACAACTGCACCAGTTGCGCGGTCGCGTAGGGCGTTCTCATCATCAGGCTTACGCTTACCTGCTGACGCCGAACCCTAAAGCGATGAGCACCGACGCGCAGAAACGTCTGGAAGCGATCGCCTCATTGGAAGACCTCGGTGCCGGTTTTGCACTGGCAACACACGATCTGGAGATCCGCGGCGCGGGCGAACTGCTCGGAGACGATCAGAGCGGACAGATGACCAGCGTCGGTTTTTCACTGTATATGGAACTGTTAGAAAGCGCGGTCGACGCTCTGAAAGCAGGCCGGGAGCCGTCACTGGAAGATTTGATCAACAGCCAGACTGACGTGGAACTACGATTGCCCGCCCTACTGCCCGACGATTTCATCCCCGATGTCAATACGCGCCTGTCGTTATACAAACGTATTGCCAGTGCGAAAACCGCCACCGAACTGGATGAGCTGAAAGTCGAGCTAATCGATCGCTTCGGTCTGCTTCCCGATGCAAGCCGTTACCTGTTGCAGATTGCCGCCCTGCGCCAGCAGGCGCAGGCGCTGGGTATTCGCCGTATTGAAGGCAATGAGAAAGGCGGATTTATCGAATTCGGCGAGCAAAATCGCGTCGATCCGACCCATCTTATCGGCCTGTTACAGCGCGATCCGGGCACCTACCGCCTTGATGGTCCAACCCGCCTGAAATTCATGAAAGATTTGAGCGACCGTCCGCAGCGCATCGAGTTTATCGGCTCACTGCTGGGGAACATGGCGCAGCATACGCTGGCGGCGTAACTCACTTTCATCACACTAAACGGGAACCTTCGGGTTCCCGTTACCGTGTTGTAGCAACGGCTACCCTGTTGCAGGCTACGTCACGCCGGAATTCACCGCATTTCCTTTTGACCTCATTGGCTGTGGCGGGAGATACCGGTCGCCATACGCATGAAGCGGTCAAAGAGGCGGTCTGACAGTAGACGACGTATGCCTATCATCGGTTTTGCACCAAAGCCGACGGCATAGCGAGTTTTGGGCCGGCGGGCACTCACCGCCTGAGCGATAGTGTCAGCGATCACCTGCGGGGAAGACTGGCGCTTCCGACTGCTTTCACCCACCATTGAATCAGCCATCGCCTCTGCCTGTTTTGCATAGGCTCCGCGCCCTGATACCTCAAGCAGTTTCGCGGCGGCAATATCTGCCCACTCGGTTTTAATACCACCGGGTTCAATGACGACGACATCAATGCCGAAAGGCTCCACTTCCAGACGCAGGCAGTCGCTGATCGCTTCCAGGGCAAACTTGGTTCCGTGATACCAGGCACCGAGCGGGGTATAAATCTTCCCACCCATTGAGGTGATATTCATCACCGTGCCAGAGCGTTGTGCCCGCATATGAGGAAGAACCAACTGCGTTAGCCGTACTGCACCAAAGACGTTCACATCAAACTGGGCGCGGCCTTCCTCTGGAGACACCTCTTCCACAGTACCGTAGGAGCCATAGCCTGCATTGTTCACCAGCACGTCGATACGTCCACATTCAGCAATGATGGTATCCACCACTGTCTGTACCGAGACACTATCAGTCACATCTAGCGGCAGTACCCGGATATCCGCATCTGCCAGTTTCTGCATCCTCTCTATCCGGCGTGCAGCAGCATAAATAGTATGACCAGAGGCCTTTAAACGCAGAGCAGTCGCTTCACCAATCCCCGAGGAGGCGCCAGTCACCAGAATAACTTTTGATTTCATATATCGGGCCCTTATTGCTGACATAATGCGGTGGTGCACGCCATGCGTTCATCACCGTCCTTGTCATGCACTTTAGGCGATAAGGTCGGCCGCTGGGATAGCGTATTGCGCCATGTCACTTGCTTTATGCGCCAGCAGCAAGCTCCCGATATTCAGGTGTGACGATGTTGTGACGTAAGGATGCCAATCAATGTAACCGCGCCGTATTACGGATACTGTCCGGCGTCTGGCCTGTCCACTCATGGAACGCTCGGTAAAAGGAATTCGGATCGTCGAATCCGAGGAGAAAAGCGATTTCACCTGCGGGCATTGACGTGCTCTCCAGATAATGTCGCGCCAGTTTTTCACGCGTGCTGTTCAGCAGCGAGCGAAAGCTTTCACCTTCTTCTTCAAGGCGACGCTGGAGAGTTCGCCTGCTCATCGCCAATCGACTAGCGACGACATCCACCCCCGCCGTATTGCTGGGCAGCAATTCCAATAGCAGCGCACGGACACGCTCGGCGATACTTGCCTTTTCATCAAGTTCACTCAGGCGGCGGCGAAGTTCAGGCTCGAAAATTTTCCACATTCCGTCACTGGCCGTCAGGAAAGGACGCAAACTGTCGGCCGCTGAAAACGTGATTAACGGCTGTGGACCATGCACAATGTCACACCCAAAAAAATGGGTGTAATGGCGGGAATACGGCTGCGCAGGGAGCACAGGAAGAACGACACTGCGTGCTTTTACAGATTCACGCGTACCCAGCTCTGCTAAACGAATAAAAAAGGCGAGTTCGGCAATCTGCAATGAGAGCGGCACCTCGCTCTGTGCATAGAGCCAGGAAGGTACGAGCGTCATATCGCCTTCCTGATCCACCCGGATATCCAAACTCATCGGTGCCATCAACTGCTTATACTTTGCCAATCTCTGGGCAGCCTGCATCAGGCTGGTACTGCATAAGGCCGCAAAGAGGGGAGGATCAAAAAAGTCAGCGGACACTTTTTTCACGATATCCAGAGGAAATAAAGGCGTTCCGACTTCATCTTCAAGCCCCTGCCAAAAGCGAAAATATTCTGCCGTAGATAGCCCCACCGCACTTCTCGACAGTAAATCATCCGGCAGACCAGCCCTGCGCATTACATTAACAGGCCGCACACCCAGATCCTTAAACAGGATCTTCCAGCCTGCATTGAGGAAAAATATCTCGCTACGTGTCATCTTCGCTTCTTGGACCATCAGGTGATGGAATCGTCGGTTGATAAACAGGTTGTCATTCTAGGGTAAAAGAAAGGCAGAAAACTTGCTATATACGCCAGGATAGTAGCAATTCATGCCATATAAACATGCCCTACCGCTGACTAATACATCCGCCTTTACAAGCACTGCCGTAACGCAGTAAAGTCGCCACCCTTTTTATGGCCCGCCATTCTTGGCGGCCTCCCTTCCGGGCCGTCGCTGGTGCGACGTTAAAAATTTTTCCCGGAAATTTTTTATGGCATGGGCCTCACTATGTTTATCGGTTTTGACTACGGTACAGCCAACTGTTCAGTGGCGGTTATGGAGGCAGGGACGCCACGGCTCCTGTCGCTGGAAAATGGCTCGCCTTATCTTTCTTCCCTGCTGTGCGCGCCCGTGCGTGAAGCGGTGAGCGAGTGGCTATGGCGGCACCATCAGGTCAACGCAGAAGGTGAGAACGGGCTGCTGCTACAACGCGCGATTAGCTACAACCGCGAGGAAGACATTCGCGTGCAGCCCGATAGCGTGAAGTTCGGGCGCGAAGCATTACGGCACTACATGGATGACCCGGAAGAGACCTGGTTCGTTAAATCGCCGAAATCCTTCCTCGGTGCCGTCGGGCTGAAAGCACAGCAGATTGCGCTGTTTGAGGATTTGGTCTGCGCCATGATGCTGCATATCCGCAAGCAGGCAGAAACCCAGCTTGATCAGCCTATTCGTCAAGCCGTCATTGGTCGCCCGATTAACTTTCAAAGTATCGGTGGCGAAGAAGCCAACCAGCAGGCGCAAGGAATTTTAGATCGCGCCGCCCACCGTGCTGGGTTTGAAGACGTTGTCTTCCAGTTTGAACCCGTGGCCGCCGGGCTGGATTTCGAATCTACGCTGACGAAAGAAACGCGCGTGCTGGTTGTGGATATCGGCGGCGGCACCACCGACTGTTCCATGCTGCTGATGGGACCGGAGTGGCACAAGCAACACGAACGTTCGCAAAGCCTGTTAGGACACAGCGGCTGCCGCGTTGGCGGTAACGATCTGGACATCATGCTCGCGTTCAAACAGTTAATGCCGCTGCTTGGCATGAATAGCGAGACGGAAAAAGGCATCGCTCTGCCGATCATGACCTGGTGGAATGCGGTCGCAATTAACGATATTCCGGCGCAAAAAGAGTTTCATAGCACCGCTAGCCGCGCGTTAATCAACGAAATGATCCGCGATGCTCGCCAGCCAGAATTAGTGAAAAGATTGCTGACCGTGTGGCAACAGCGCCTGAGCTACCGCCTGATTCAACTGGCGGAAGAGAGCAAAATCGCGCTTTCCAACCAATCGGAAACGGCAGCCGATTTACACTTTATCGAATCAGGTCTGGCAACGCGCATTCATGCTGATGAACTCAACGCCGCGATCGATAACCCGCTCACGCGTATTCAGCAACAGGTGACGCTGGCGTTAGAAACCAGCCAGACCCGACCAGAAGTGATCTACCTGACCGGCGGTAGCGCCAAATCACCTCTGCTGCGCCAGACCATTCAGCAGTTGCTGCCTGATATTCCTATCGCCAGCGGCAATGATTTTGGCTCCGTTACCGCCGGTCTGGCACGCTGGGCAGAGGTCATCTTTCGCCGTTAAGTCAAATACGGGACGTAAGGCTATAGTTTTATTAACTGTGGTAGTTTGATCAACTATCGTGGCTTAACTAACAACCCACGCAGCAGCAATTCCAGCGCGGCAGTGCCTTGTGCCAGCCGCGCATTGCCCTCCTCTCCCTCCGCGATCCAAAACGCCGCTTCGGCCAGACTGCCGTAAATTAACGATGCCAGCGCCTGTGGGTCGGCTTCAGCCACTACACCTTGGCGTATGAGATTGTCGATCAGCCGCTGCATCGACTCGACGCAATGGCGCTGTGAATCCGGCGATGCACCACCCAACGCAGCACGCGCATCACGCAACACGATACGCTGGATTTCCGGCTCCAGTGCCATTTCCAGATAGGCGCGGCAGCGACAGCGGAAACCTTCCCAATCATCTTCGGCAGTATCGGAGATCGCTTGCAGTCGCTCATCCATCTCAGCATCAATCTGCGCCACCACCGCAGCCAGTAATCCTTTCTTGTCACCAAAATGGTGATAAAGCGCCCCACGGGTCAGGCTCGCCTGCGCAGTGAGATCGTCCATTGAAGTATCCGCATAGCCGCGTTCGCTGAAGGCCTTACGGGCGGTCGCCAGCAGCGTAGCGCGGGTTTCTTCCATTTCAGCACGGGTACGACGAACCATCGACACATCCTTACATACACATCGTATGATTATTTACATTCAATCCGTATGAATATATGCTTTTATTCATACGCTCTGTATGTATTGTCGCTGTGCCACAGCGCGGTGGCAAGTGGATTCACTTTGGAGAATGAGATGGTCAATCCTTATCGAGAACTTTTCACCGCACCCGGCACCAAGGGCTTTGCGCTAGCTGGCCTGTTAGCACGGGTGCCACTGCCCATGACAGGTATCGGCATTATCACCATGCTGTCGCAGTTGCGTGGCAGCTACGCGCTGGCGGGAGCGGTATCTGCCACCTTTGTGCTGGCCTACGCGCTGCTGTCACCGCAAACTTCCCGTCTGGTCGATCGCCACGGGCAAGGCCGCGTGCTACCGATTGCAACCACCGTCAGTACGATCGGCATGCTGCTTCTGCTCGCCAGCACCTGGTGGCAAGCGCCTGACTGGAGCTTATTCATCGGAGCCTTGCTGGCGGGGTTCATGCCCAGCATGTCCGCGATGGTAAGAGCCCGCTGGACAGCCATCTATCGCGGGCAGCCTCGTTTGCAAACCGCTTACTCGCTGGAGACGGTACTCGATGAAGTCACTTTTATCGCCGGCCCCCCGCTAGCTGTCGGGCTATCCGTAGCCGTGTTCCCTCAGGCGGGCCCATTGGCAGCGACACTTTTGCTGATTGTTGGCGTGTTCGCACTGGTGACACAGCGCGGCACCGAACCGCCGGTAGAAGCGCAGGATGTCAGCACGGATCGTTCAGGGTCGGTGATCAAGCAGACAAACATCCGCCTGCTAGCGCTGTTGATGGTCGCGATGGGCATCATCGTTGGCACTGTGGATATCGTCAGCGTCGCTTTCGCCGAACAGCGTGGTCAACCGGCATCGGCCAGTCTGGTGTTGTCGGCTTATGCGGTCGGTTCCTGTCTGGCTGGCCTGCTGTTCGGTGCTCTCAAGCTGCGAACTGCACTGCATCACCTGCTATTGCTAGGCGGTTTGGCAACGGCAATCACCACACTCCCCCTGTTGCTGGTTAGCAGTCTTCCTGCACTGGCTGCGGCCGTACTGATTGCCGGGCTGTTCTTCGCCCCCACCATGATCGTAGCGATGTCGCTGGTCGAACGTTTGGTGTCTGAACACCGTTTAACCGAAGGCATGAGCTGGCTGCTGGCGGGGCTAAACATCGGTGTGGCGGTGGGCGCAGCCTTATCAGGCCACATTGTTGATGACGATGGAACCCAAGCCGGATTCGCCGTGGCGCTGTGCGCTGGCGTTTTAGTGCTGCTGGTCGCGCTATGGGGATACCTGCGTTTTCGGGAACATCCAGCCTCCCTTCCCAAGGCCGTTTGACGGTTAAACCGCTTAGGTAAGCGGTCAGATAGTCGATAGCTCTGGCCTGATTACGACGCTTTGGCTGGCCGCTGGATTTGCAGCTGTCTCCATATTGTTATCGTTGAGCATGAAACTGGCTGAGAGCAGGAAGATCGTATAATAAAAAAAACGCGAGCACCTTCTTCAGGTCGCTCGCGGTTTTTAGAGATGGTGTCAGCGCAAAACCGTAGATGTTGGGGTCAATCAGCTCTGTTGATTCAGAATTAATTGCCCGTTTCGATCTACTGGAATTTGTGTACCCGGATCGCGATCCATGCGGATTTTGCCCTGCTGGTCGCCGATTTTATAGGTGACATCATAACCTAAAACTTTTTGTGATTTGTCGTACACCGTCTGACAACGCTGCTGCTGTGTCGTGTACGTATCATTTTCCTGCATACCACTTTGTACGCGGTTACCTGCATAACCGCCTGCCAGCGCCCCCGCTACCGTCGCGACATCTTTACCGCGTCCGCCACCAAACTGATGTCCCAGAACGCCACCAGCCACAGCACCCAATACCGATCCAGCAATCTGGTTTTCATCCTGTACCGGACGACGGTGAGTCACGCTAACATTGCGGCACTCCTGGCGAGGTGTTTTGACCGTTTCTTTAATCGGTGTTGCCGTTAGCACCTGTGCATACTGAGGTTTAGAGGAAAAGACGTCCATACTCGCCACCGCCGCCACACCCAATGCCGCAGCCACACCAATACCTACACCCGCTAACATTGATTTGTTCACAGGATACCTCCCGAATCTATTCTCACGCATTCCCCACCTGCAATCCTGGCGAAACATTGTTTTACGCCAACTCGCGTTTAACGCGATGAATCCGATGGTTCCTTCTGAATATCAGCATTCAGAATTTTCGGCGTGCGTGCTACGCCATCTGTAAACAGTGGAAAGTCTGCACAATGTTTCACACTCTCGCAATAAGACTCATTAACCAAAAGTGTCAGATTCGTAACATAAAAGCGTCATTTGGGAATTATCTTAACTAGAATTGCCAATAGGACGATATTTTATACTGCCATAGCAGAGAAGTAGTCCATCGCGCTACGGCTCAGAAACAGAGGAGTGAGTAGATTGACGGAAAGAGGGGGTTACTGAGTAAGTAAAAAGATGGCTGCTGACAGAAAAGAATACGGGCGCGAAATCGCATTCGCGCCCGTATCAGAAAGCTGTCAGCGGCGATGGATTAATGCAGTTTCAGACGCGGGCGAATCACCCGGTTGATCCCACCGACCAACATCATCAGGCCAGTTTTAACATAGCCATGCAGAGCAACCTGGTGCATACGATAGAGGGAGATATACACGAAACGTGCAATCCGCCCTTCTACCATCACAGAACCCCGCATCAGGTTCCCCATCAGGCTACCCACCGTACTGAATTTAGACAGCGAAACCAGCGAACCGTGATCTTTATAGACGTAAGGTTTCAGCGTTTGCCCGTTCAGCAACGCGATGATATTGCTGTGGCAGCGTGATGCCATCTGGTGAGCCGCCTGCGCACGCGGTGGCACAAACCCGCCGCCTTCCTGCGGGCAGGATGCACAGTCGCCAATAGCGAAAATGTTGGGATCGCGCGTTGTTTGCAACGTCGGCTCAACCACCAGTTGGTTAATCCGGTTGGTTTCCAGACCGGCAATCTCTTTCATCGCATCCGGTGCTTTGATGCCCGCCGCCCAAACCATCAGGTCGGCGTCGATAAATTCACCGTCTTTGGTATTCAGACCGCCACGTTCTGCGCTGGTTACCATGGTTTTCGTCAGCACGCGGACGCCAATGTTGTTCAGCTCGTGATGTGCAGCCGCTGAAATACGCGGCGGCAGCGCAGGCAGAATACGTTCGCCCGCTTCAACCAGCGTCACATTCAACGTTTGGTTATCCAGCCCGTCAAAGCCGTAGCTGTGCAGCTGTTTCACCGCGTTATGCAATTCCGCAGACAACTCGACCCCTGTCGCGCCGCCGCCCACAATCGCGATGTTCACGCGCTCTTTTTCTTCCTGATTTGCCGTGAATTTCAGGAACAAATTCAGCATTTCATTATGGAAACGACGGGCTTGTTTCGGGTTATCCAGGAAAATACAGTGATCTTTCACGCCCGGCGTGCCGAAGTCATTTGAGGCGCTGCCTAATGCCACCACCAAAATGTCATACGGAATACGGCGTGCTGCGACCAGCACATCGCCTTGCTCGTCACACACCTCAGCCAGTTGAATCTGCTGCTGTTCACGATCGATATCCGTCAACATGCCCAGTTGGAATTGGAAATAGTGATTGCGGGCGTGCGCCAGATAGCTCAGCGCATCCATATCGTCGTCCAGCGAGCCGGTTGCCACTTCATGCAGCAGCGGTTTCCACAGGTGGCTATGGTTACGATCCACCAGCGTGATCTCCGCTTTTTTCTTGCGTCCTAACTTGTGGCCTAAACTTGTAGCAAGTTCAAGTCCGCCAGCTCCCCCGCCGACAATGACAATTTTTTTGGTTGGTGATGTCAAAATGACCCCCTAAAATGTGAACCAATCGTTAATAAAGAGTAAAAAATAATATCCTTATATAACATAGGGTTCGCGTAAGTTAAGCCTGATATCTGCTGCAAGAATAGCACGCTAGGTTATTTGGTCATACCAAAATTGATATATATCAATTTATTTTGTCGAGCAGGTTTTTAGCGAGAAAATTCCATCTTTATTTCAGTGAATTAGCAGAAATCTGCGCGAAGAGAAAATGCTGAATCGTGCGCATCTGCGCCGCTGGATGAAATAAGGAAAGTAAATAAACTGCGTCATTCCTCCTGATCCCCCTCAAAAAAGGATACCAGAAGGAACGACAGCAGCCGTTAACAAGTCATCGCTAACGCAGGGTTAACCGAGCGTTTTGAAGGCTTTTATTCGCTGCAAATGGGGGGAGATGCTTTTAAATTTATGCGTCTGGATATCGTCCCAGACGATCTCATAATACGTTCCCAACGTCTGCGCACTACGCTGGCTGTCGAGCATTTCATCCTGACGAGAGAGCATCACCATGCAGCGATCGCGGTTCTTTTCACGAAAGTTCGCCACGCACTTCGTGGCGATATCCAGATACTCTTCTGGACGATCGATTTTCCCGCTCATGTTTTCCTGCGGGAAAAGGTTAGGATTAACGATAACTTGTCGTATATCACACAGGAAACCGACGCGTTCGGCCCAGAAGCCCCCCAACCCCACGCCACAGATCAGCGGGCGATCGTCATCAGACTGCTGAATCGTCTTATCCACCTGCTTGAGCAGATGTTGCATATCATGACGCGGATGCAACGTGCTGTAGCTAATCAGCCGAACATCTTCATCAATAAACTGAAGCTGCAGGACCTTTTCATGGTTGCCGGGGCTGGTCGAGTCAAAACCGTGTAAATAGATAATCATCTTTCATCCTCACCGCAGACTAAGTTGCCTATTTCTCGCCATTTTTATGCGCCTGCCAGCGCTCGCTGAGTAATGTGAGCGCCTGATTAGCCTGCTTCCAGCGTGGCGAATCCAGCAGTTCCCGACGAGAAAACGAACCCTGATGATATAAGCGCGTCAGTTGCTCCGCTTTGACCGGGGACAGGTTATCCAGCACGCTGACCGCCCCTTCACGATGGTTACAGACCAGAATCATGTCACATCCAGCCTGCAACGCCGCCTGAGCCCGCTCGGGATAGCTGCCCATCACGGCGGCACCTTCCATCGAGAGATCGTCAGAGAAAATGATGCCATCAAAACCCAGCTCTTCACGCAGTACCGTTTTAAGCCAGTAGGGTGAGCCGCTGGCGGGACGCGGATCGGCTTCAGTGTAAATCACATGGGCAGGCATGATCGCATCCAACTGCTGGCGCTGGATCAATTCTTTAAAAATCAGCATGTCGTGTGCGCGAATCTCCGCAAGCGGACGCGGGTCGCGCGGCGTTTCTTTATGTGAGTCGGCGCTGACCGCTCCGTGGCCGGGAAAGTGCTTACCCGTGACCTTCATACCCGCGCAGTGCATACCGCGAATAAAACTCTGCGCCACCGCTAACGCCGTTTCTGGCTGTTCGTGAAACGAGCGTTCTCCAATCGCCGCACTCTGGTGACCGATATCCAGCACCGGTGCAAAACTGATGTCGATATCCATCGCAATCATTTCTGCCGCCATCAGCCAGCCGCCCTCTTCCGCTAACCGCTGAGCTTCCGACAGGCTATTTAATGCAGCAAATGCCTGTGCAGCAGGCAAACGGGTAAACCCATCACGAAAACGCTGAACGCGTCCACCTTCCTGATCCACAGAAACGACAAGACGTTCGCGCGATGCGGCGCGGATTTGGCGTACAAGTTCACGTAACTGCGCCGCGTCATGAAAATTACGGGTAAACAGAATCACGCCGCCAACCAGCGGATGTTCCAACACTTCACGATCTTCTGCATCCAGCTCATAGCTGGCGACATCTAACATTACCGGACCCACAAAAACCTCATTCTTTAGATAGTACAACTGAGTAAAATGGTCACTACCGCAACATCACGCCGTCAACCAGACTAGAGCCGATGGACCAGCTGTAGCCGCTGATAGAGTGCGGGGATTTCTGCTAAAAATTCGGGGTTCTTTGTTTGCTGCCAGCGAATTTCAAACCACATCAATACCAGATAATCGACCCAGGGAAACCACCGCGTCATCTGTTGCTGGAGGCGGCTCACGGAAAACCCTCGCCGATACTGCTGATAGTTTTGTAGAAAACGCCTTTGCGCCACGCTTTCCATCTGACTAGCTCGCACAATGAACGCCAGCTCAAAGGCGATATCGCCATCTGAGGCATATTCCCAGTCAATGAGCATCGTGCCTTGCTGCGTAATCAGTAGATTCTCCGCATGCACATCCAGATGAAGGGGAGCCAGAGCCAACGGCGTGGGTAATGCAGTACGCTGAAAATAATGGTGGGCGCGCAACAGCGCAGGCGAACGGCGCCGTGGGTCCATCAACTGCCAATGTTGAGCAAATAGCGTTTTGAGATCGACAGGATGGCCGCTACACGGCAGACGATGAAGCAGGGACAATGTCCGCGCTACTTCGCCATTCACCAGCATCATCAGGAACTCATCAGAGGTGGCAATACGCCCCGGCACCCACTCAACAATGAGCCAGCCATCGCGCCACAGCAGTGGCCGTGGCGCAAGCCCTATCGCTGACATCTGCCGTAGCAAAGCGAACTCTCGCTGGCGATTAACGCCCATTTTTCGCTCAGTTGGCGACTGTCGCCGCGCAAGCCACTCAATGCCAGGACCACGGATACGCCAACTTTTACTGCTTAATCCGCCAACTAATTCAAAGCGAATATCATCCATCTCCACGGCTGGAAAATGTTTCTGGATCGCCGTAGTCAGGTGCTGCTGGATACCCGCCTGTTTAATGCTGAACGGCGCCATTGCCTGACCACACAATTTCACCGGTCTGCACCAGCATCAGCTGCATGTCGATCTGCGGCGATTTCACGTCGCCACTGACGTCGCTGTACAGCACATACTGCGCGCTGACATAACGTGCCAGACCAATTGCCTTGCTGCGCGACCCCAGACTGTCGTCAACCGACAAACCCAGCGTTTGTTTTGCGGTAGCCAGTTGCTCACGCGGCACCAGCGTGAAGGCCTTACCGGAGGATAGCGCGCTGTACAACGCCCCTGTCGCTTTCGCTATTGGCAGTGAACCATTGGTGTTGTTTTTCACGCTATCCACCAACAGTATGCTGCCTGGCGTGACGCCATCAGCTTTCAACATCTGTGCCACCAGCGGGTTAATGCTGGCTTCCCAGTTCAATGTCTGGATTTTAGGCGGTTGCGGTACAGATTCCCCCGGCGGCGGCGTTGGTGTGGTCGGCACTTGAGGCTCAACCGGCTCAATCGTCGCAGGCGGTTCGGTGGGCTCCGGCGGACGGCTGGGGCACCCAGTCAGTACCAATGCCGCCAGTATCACCCCTAGATACTTTTTCATATTTTCTCTCTCAGCACACCATTACAAAAACAGATGAAGACGAACCTGACGCGCATTGGGACTACTGCGCGTTGAAAAAACCGTCATTTCCGTCTGTGGCGGGATTTCAATAGACTGCACCTCTTCAAAAGGCAGCACATCCAGCCCGTTCTCATCATACCAATAGAAGCGATAATGCACGGTCACCGCGTGTGAAGCATCATTGCTGACGGAGGAAGAAGCACGCAGTCGGCCATTTTCTGAATCCAGCGACGGATTCCCCGCCGTAATACCGGCTGACAGCACCGGCGCATCCAATACCAGCGTTTGCCGCTCATTGATGGTCAGCACCTTTGGCGCACTACAGCCCGCCAGCATTCCCATCATCAAACACGCAGACAGAAAAAGCATCGGGTTACGCATGGTTTACTCGCATGATGGTGTTCTCACCTGATTGTCTAACTTAATCCGCCAGCAAAGGCCCTAATGCACGACCGCCAACCAAATGCATGTGGATGTGATAAACCTCCTGTCCGCCGTGCCGGTTGCAGTTAATGATCAGGCGATAGCCGTCTTCTGCAATGCCTTCCTGCTGTGCAATTTTTCCCGCAACCGTCACCATACGTCCCAGCGCCGCTTCATGCTCGGGGGCCGTATCGTTAACGGTAGGGATTAATACATTCGGGATAATCAGAATATGCGTTGGCGTACGGGGCGCGATATCACGGAAGGCGGTGACCAGTTCATCCTGATACACGATATCGGCAGGAATTTCCCGGCGAATGATTTTACTAAAAATGGTTTCTTCAGCCATGATTGATTTCCTTGTTAAAGCTGGCGTTGAACGACGTCATGTAGGCAGTATGAGTGACATATTCCATTTCTTTCAACCTTCTTTATCCATTTCTGGCGCGGGTGGTCAAAATACGACACTCAGAAAAAACCCGTCTTATACCAGAAATAGCCACGCTATCACTACTGCGGCAAGAATTTGATACTAGTCGACGAATGTCTACCGCGCCCTTTCCTTTTTCAGTTAAACGACCGCGGCGTTCTCACCAACATCAGCAACAGGATGCACACCAGCAAAGCCGCGCCCACGTTGTAGAGCATTCCCACTACAAAGGCCGAAACGTATTGATCCGCTTGTGCAATGGCACCATCGCCTGTAGCCAGCTCGGTGCCAAACAAGATGCCAACCACAGCCACACCCAACGCCGCCCCAACCTGCTGAACCGTTGAGATCACGCCCGATGCCATACCGGCCTGAGGCCCATCGACAAACCCCAGCACCAGATTCAACAGCGGAGTCATAATGAAACCTTGGCCTGCGCCAACTACAATCAACACGGGGATCAGTCGTGTAGCCACCAGATCCGCCCCCGCGATCTGCACCTGCGTAACCAACAGTCCAATGGCAACCGCGTAAACCAGCGCCCCCACGATGATGGCAGACGTACCCCAGCGGGCAATCAGGCGCGGCGCAGCGAGCGACGCCAGGACAAAACCCACGCTACAAGGCGCGAAAATACTCCCCGCGAGAAAGGGATCAAGCCCCAGCCCAGTTTGCACCAGCAAGGCAAAACACAGGAAAAAGGAGCTGGATGTGGAATACACCAGCAGCACCAGCAACACACCCAGCAGGAAACAGCGCTGTGCGAGCAGACGCATATCAACCAACGGAAGATGCCCCGCCATTTGCCGCCGTTCCTGTTGACGGTAAAAAATCCCCAACAGGGCAACCGCAGCAACCAGCATCCACAGACACCATGCCGGCCACCCTTGTCCCGGCCCTTCAATCAGCGGCACCAGTAACAGTGTCAGCCCGACGCTAACCAGCACCACCCCCGTCCAATCCAGTGAAGGACGCTGTGGCGTGCAGGATTCTGGAATCAATCTTGCAGTTACGATAGCCAGCAAACCGATGGGAACATTGATAAGAAAGATGCTGCGCCAGCCTAGTCCGAACAGGTTAGCATGTACCAGCCATCCCCCCAGTACCTGACCCGCGATAGCAGCCAACCCTAACGTCATCCCCAGTAGTCCAAAGGCTCGGCGGCTATCGTGGCCGTTAAAGTTAACGCGAATAGAGGCATAAACCTGTGGGAACAGTAGCGCAGCCGCAAGCCCTTGCAAGATGCGCGCGCCAATCAGAAGCCCGGCACCGGGCGCTAACCCGCACAGCGCAGAAGCGATCGTAAATCCGGCCATCCCCACGACAAACAGGCGACGTCGCCCAAACATATCCCCTAGCCGACCGCCCGTAATCAGCAGCACACCAAAAGCCAGTTCGTAACCCGCTACGATAAAACCGATCTGTGCAAAGCTAGCGCCCAGATCGGCCTGCATATTGGGAATAGCGACATTGACCACGAACAGATCGAAAATCGTGACAAAGCCCGCCATGAGCAGCACAGACAGGCCAAGCCACGGCGGACTATTGACAGCCGGCGTAGGCAGTGCCGACGCGCGATAATTTGAGTTCATCTTATGTATCCTTGCATATCGAGAGTTTGCGTATCGAAAGTGATGACGCCATCATTCTCAAATCCTTTTTAAACAATTACAATTTAACCACTTATGCTATTACTAAAAGCAATGCGGTAAACGATGAGAACATTGGAAAGAACTCGCCACGATCTGGCTGCTTTTTTGCGCGCACGCCGCGAACGGGTATCACCCACGGATGTGGGTTTGCCTAGCGGTGGAAGACGGCGCACGCCTGGACTGCGGCGCGAGGAAGTGGCGGCATTAGCTGGCGTGGGTCTGACGTGGTACACCTGGCTCGAACAGGGACGTGATATCGGTGTATCGGCCGCATTTCTGGACAGCCTGGCACGGGTACTCAAGCTCGATGCCGCTGAACGCCGCCACCTGTTCCTGCTGGCGCATGAGCGACCACCAGCCGAACCGGGTAAGACGTGGTGCGTGGTGCCGCCGCTGGTACGGCGTCTGATGCACGATCTGGCTCCGCATCCTGCCTATATACTCAACCTGCGCTGGGACGTGCTGGCCTTCAATGAACCAGCAAACCAGCTTTTCGGCTTTGACGCGCATCCTTCCGAGAGACGTAATCTGCTCTGGCTGCTGTTCACCGATCCGTTACTGCATGAGCGATTTATCGGCTGGGAGCAACAGGCTCCACAGATGCTATCGAGCTTTCGCCGCGATTTCGCACGCGCGACGCAGGAGGCCGATATTCATGAGCTGGTAGACGAATTGGAGCAGGTATCGCCAGATTTCAAAACGTGGTGGCGACAGCATGAGGTACACGCCCCGTGCAGCGGCGTGCGGCAACTGATGATCGACGGCAAGACTGAAGCCTTCGAGCATACGTCGCTGATCATCGATGAAGATCGCCATCTGCGTCTGGTGGTTTACGCCCGGCAATCTCAGGGAAAGGAATGAGGCCGCGCTGACCATAAAAAAAAGGGGCTTTCGCCCCTTTTTTGCAACTCCCCAACAACCCATCAGTGGTTACGGATGTAGTCGTCCATATCAGTTTTCAGGTTATCGGATTTCGTACCGAAAATTGCCTGAACGCCGGAACCAGCCACAACCACCC
The DNA here is from genome assembly GCF_005497185.1 of Pectobacterium polonicum. Lineage (GTDB taxonomy): Bacteria > Pseudomonadota > Gammaproteobacteria > Enterobacterales > Enterobacteriaceae > Pectobacterium > Pectobacterium polonicum. The sequence goes on from NZ_RJTN01000016.1 coordinate 43,352, forward strand.
CTGCTGCGCCCAGTTTTTTCAGGCCAGCCTGATCAACTTTAGCCACATCGCCTACGCTAACGCGCAGACGGGTGATGCACGCATCCAGGTTAGTGATGTTTTCTTTACCACCAAACGCGCTAACCAGAGCGGCAGCCATTTCTGTGCTGTCCTTTGAGGTTTGCTCAGATGAGCTGTCTTCACGGCCTGGCGTTTTCAGGTTCAGTTTGGCAATCAGAACGCGGAAGATGGTGTAGTAAATCAACGCATAGCACAGACCTACAATCGGGAACAACCACAGGTTGCTACCGTTGCCGCTCAGTACCACGAAGTCGATCAGACCGTGGGAGAAGCTTGTACCATCACGCATACCCAACAGGATACAGATTGGGAAAGCCAGACCCGCCAGAATCGCATGGATCACATACAGGATCGGCGCAACAAACATGAAGGAGAACTCAATTGGCTCGGTGATCCCCGTCAGGAACGAGGTCAGCGCCGCAGAGATCATGATGCCGCCCACTTTCGCGCGGTTTTCTGGCTTAGCTGAATGCCAGATAGCAATAGCCGCAGCTGGCAGACCGTACATTTTAAACAGGAAGCCACCGGACAATTTACCCGCAGTCGGGTCACCAGCAATGTAACGCGGGATATCGCCGTGGAAAACCTGACCTGCCGCATTGGTGAACTCACCCACTTGCATTTGGAAAGGGACGTTCCAGATATGGTGCAAACCAAACGGCACCAGAGAACGTTCAACGACCCCATAGATACCGAATGCTAACATCGGGTTCTCATTCGCAGCCCAATGTGAAAACGTTTGGATCGCGCTACCAACTGGTGGCCATATGAAAGACAGCACCGCACCAGTAATGATCGCCGTCAGGCCCGAAATAATCGGCACGAAGCGTTTACCGGCAAAGAAGCCCAGATATTCAGGCAACTGAATGCGGTAGAAGCGATTAAACATATACGCGGCAATCGCACCGGCAATGATCCCGCCGAGAACACCGGTATCCGCCAGGTGCTTCGCAGCGATCTCGGCAGCCGGTAGATTCAGAACCAGCGGCGCGATCGCAGCCATGGTTTTCACCATGATGCCATAAGCCACCACCGCCGCCAGTGCGGAAACACCGTCGTTATTGGTGAAGCCCAGGGCAACACCAATAGCAAAAATCAGCGGCATGTTGGCAAATACCGAATCACCGGCCTGTGCCATGACGCTGGAGACAATTGTAGGCAACCAGCTAAAATTGGCCGAACCGACACCCAGCAGAATACCTGCGATAGGGAGTACGGATACGGGCAGCATTAGCGACTTACCTACTTTTTGCAGGTTTGCGAATGCATTCTTGAACATAATTGAGTGTGCTCCTGAGTAATAGTGCTTTTACTTCTGATACTTCATCTATAAGCAAAGGTGGGGAGGATGGCCTTTGCGAGTTGGGGTGTCTTAGCCCCCTTTAATTTTTACGCAGAGTAAAATAAATAGCGTTCACAATGTTTGATTGCTATCACGTTTCCACAAGCCAACAGGCTGAGAACGAACAGAGATTGCACTTTTTTGTGATATATCGCTAAAAAACACCTCCCCTTGAAGAGGAAAAACCTGATCAAGGGGATTATGAAGCGCTATTAATTACACGGATAAAAAAAACTCGGCTATTCTCAGCCACTATTGCGCAGCGGTCAACCGAGTCGGATCGATATGAAACAGGCGGGAGAAGTTTTCTGTCGTGGCAGCGGCAAGGGTTTCCAGCGATATACCTTTCACTACAGCAAGGTATTCTGCTACATCACGCACATACGCAGGCTGGTTTTCCTGACCTCTGAACGGGACAGGCGCTAACCAAGGGGAATCTGTCTCAATCAGCATCCGATCCAGCGGTACATAACGCGCTACGTCACGCAATTCTTCTGCATTACGAAACGTCACGATGCCAGAAAACGAGATATAGAACCCCATATCGAGCAAGGCTTTTGCCGTGACCAAATCTTCCGTAAAACAGTGCAGAACGCCGCTGCACTTCTCAGCGTGTTCCTCACGCAGAATTGCCAGCGTATCTTCACGGGCAGAGCGTGTATGCACGATGACAGGTTTGTTCAGGTCATTGCCAATACGAATGTGTTCGCGGAACGACTCCTGCTGCTGGGCTTTCGTCTCCTGCTGATAGAAATAGTCGAGCCCCGTTTCCCCCATCGCCACCACGCGGCTGGCGCTGGCTAGCTCACGCAGCTCGGCATAATCATAAGGGGCTTCCTGATTAAGCGGATGAACACCGCAGGAAAAAGCCACGTTATCGCGCTCGCCAATTAACTCTACCATGGCACGATAGCCGGGCAGCGTTGTCGCTACCGCCAGAAGGAAGCCGACATCACGGCTTTTCGCTTTATCCAGCACGTCGGAGACATCTTTATGCAATGACTCATAATCCAAACCGTCAAGATGACAGTGGGAATCCACTAACAACATGATATTTACTCGATAGTAATTAAACAGAAAAAGGATGGCTGTCGCGCTTAACCGATGAAGCAAGCGTGCGCTCCCCATCAAGCAGGCGTTCCGTCAGCAGCAGCTCACGGTTCACACCCGTGACGGTCAGCAATTTTTGCCGACAAGCCAACCACTGTTGCAGCTCATACTGCAAATGTGCGGAAGGTTCGCGCGCCAGACGCTCAACCAGTTCGATCTGATCCTGATTCACCCAATGCTCGCTTGCCCCCTGCTGCCATTTCATGGCATCCAGCAGTAGCGTGGCCAACCAGTGAATACGAACATCAACATCGTCATGATTTAGCTGTGGTATCAACGAGAGCTGATCTCGCGAAGCCAGCGCGGCAGAAAACGCCTGACACAGCGCGCTACGCTGTTTCCAACGCTCTGGCTGCAATAACGCCTCGGCGGCTAGCGGCGCGCCCGATTGTAATCTCAACGCCGTGCGCAATGCCTTGCTGTCATGGCGATGGCGAGCATTCAGCCACAGTACGCTCTGCGTCTCGCTAGGGACATCCAGATAGTGATACAGGCAACGGCTACGTAAGGTTGCCAACAACCGCGCGGGTTCCCGACAGCCAAATAGAAAGAAGGTATTCTGCGGCGGTTCTTCCAGCGTTTTCAGCAGTGCATTCGCAGCGGCTTCTGTCAGTTGCTCGGCAGAAGCCAGCCAAATCACTTTTGCTCCGCCCTGTCGAGAGTGTTGGTACACTTTTTCCACGACGTCACGCACCGGATCGACCCCCAGACTGTGCTTGCCCTTCTCCGGGCTCAGCACATGCCAGTCCGGGTGCGTTCCCGCTGTCATCAGGTTACAAGAGTGGCACTGGCCGCAACTTTTCATGCCGTCTGGTCGCTGACAGATCAGCCAGCGACTTAGCGCATAAGTCAGCGATTCATCGCCCATGCCCGGCAGCGCATGCAGCAACACCGCATGATGCCCCCTGCCCGCCTGATATTGACCGATAAGCTGCCGATAAGAGGCATTCAGCCACGGATACCACTCCATCAGCCCTGCCCCTGCGCAACGGGCTGCAACCCTTGTTGCTGCAACCACTGCTGTAACGTCGCCTGAATATCTGCACTGACGGCATCAATAGACTGTGAGGCATCGATCGTCAGGATACTGCCATCCTCCGCCGCCAGTTCCTGATAGCGGGAACGGGTACGATCAAAGAAAGCCAGTGATTCCTGCTCGATTCTATCTAATTCTCCGCGTTGACGCGCACGCTGCAAGCCGATGGCTGGCGGTAAATCAAGATAGAGCGTCAGGTCAGGACGAAAATCGCCCAGCACGGTGTCACGCAGCGAGCGCAGCAGTTGTTGATCGATCCCACGTCCGCCGCCCTGATAAGCCTGTGACGAGAGATCGTGACGATCGCCGATAACCCATTTCCCATCTGCCAGCGCAGGTTTGATGACATTATCCACCAGTTGCACTCTGGCCGCGTACAGCATTAAAACTTCCGCTTTGTCGGTGACCTTCTCATCGGCCATACCTTGCTTAATCAGCTCTCGCAGCTTCTCTGCCAGCGGTGTGCCACCGGGCTCTCTCGTAAACACCACCTCTTTCACACCATGTGAACGCAGCGTTTCCACGACAATATTGCGCGCGGTGGTCTTCCCTGCGCCTTCCAATCCTTCAATGACGATAAATTTACTGTTCATCCCGTTCCTTTAACGCTGAGCGGTATACCCTCACAGCACGGTTATGGTCTGCAAGGTTAGTGGTAAAACTGTGTCCGCCTTTTCCATCCGCCACAAAATACAGGTACGACGTTTTGGCTGGATGCGCAGCCGCATCCAATGACGCTTTCCCCGGCATCGCGATCGGCGTCGGTGGCAAGCCGGCGATGACATACGTATTGTAAGGTGTCGGCGTATCTAATGCTTTACGGGTTATCACACCTTTATAGTCATCCCCCATGCCATAAATTACCGTGGGATCGGTTTGCAACCGCATACCAAGCCGTAAACGATTGATAAAAACGGAAGCGACCTGCGTGCGCTCTTCATTGATCGCCGTTTCTTTTTCAATGATTGACGCCATCGTCAGCAACTCGTCTGGTGTCTTGTACGGTAAGCCCTCTTCACGCCCTTTCCATACCTCATCCACCGTTTTTTTCATACGCTGATGCGCACGCTGTAACAAGGCGCTATCGCTCGTACCGGCCGTATATGAATAGGTATCAGGATAAAACCAGCCTTCTGGGTTCGTCTTATCTTTGATGTCTAACTGAGTCGCGATGTCCTGCTCAGTTTTATCGTTCAGCGCATGCTTGATATAAGGCGCCTGCTGCAACGTGACAAGCCACTCTTTCAGGCGTGAACCTTCGACAAAACGGATGGTGAACTGTGCTTCCTTTCCACTGGACAGCAACACCAACATTTCGCGCACGCTCATTCCCGTCGTAAAGCGATATGTACCCGCCTTGAATTTTGCCAATTCGGGTTCAATACGCAGCAGCCATGGAAAAAACGCGCCATCAGTAATAATTTTTTGATCGAGAAGCAGCGCTTCCAGCCCTTCTCTTCCCGTACCGGCAGGAAGCGTGAAAATAGTTTCTTTTTCGATAGCCAATGGTGAACCAGCAAAACGCTGCATTTTCTGCCACGCAACCAGCAACATCAACACAACCGCAGCGATAATCAGCAAACCAATTTTCTTTTTCTTCATAAATCAACCATCTACTAGCAGTTAGAACTCAGGAATTGATAAAGCTCTCGGGAGTGGTAACGCCAGACGTGCGCCTGATTCACGGGGACTAGCGGCATTAATGCATTACAAATCAACACTTCATCCGCATCGGCCAATACGCCAATCGGTTCACTAACGATCTGTAACTCGAAATCAGACCCCGCCAGCAAAGCGATAATGTGCTGCCGGGCAACGCCATCTACGCCAGACTGTGACAAATCCGGCGTATAGACGCTATGCCCTTTACGCCAGAATAAATTAGCGGCACAGCATTCCACTAGCGCACCAGAGGTGTCAAGCACGAGGGTCTCATCGGCCGAGGTCTGGTCAAGATGCGCACGAATCAACACTTGTTCGAGCCGATTCAGATGCTTTAATCCCGCCAACAGCGGGTTTTTGGCTAACGCCACAGGGCTGAGATTCAGGCTAATGCCCTGCTCACGCCAGTCGACATAATGTACAGGATAGTCTGCCTGTATCACTATTCGGCTTGGCTGCGCACAGCCTTGTGTGCCGTAACCACGTCCGCCGACGCCACGCGTGAGCATGACTTTCACTACACCGTTTGCACGGCCCAGTGCGGCCTGTTTCATTTCCGCGATCAGGCTTTCCCAGTCAACAGGCGGGAATAACAAGCGTGCCGTAGCCTGTTGCATCCGAACGATATGTCGATCGAACCAAACAATCTCGCCAGCACTGACTCTGGCGGTCGTAAAACAACCGTCACCATACTGCGTACCCCGATCGAGTACCGAAAGCTGTTCCTGTAACTGACCATTAATCCACAGCATAATAAGCTCCGCGTCATTCATCGCCGTCAGCTTGCCAGTAAAGCGGCATCGCCCACAAGCAGGTGTGTCTGATTTTATTCAGGCAAAAAAAAACCCGGAAACCGGGTTTTTATAGACGCGATTGCAATCAAACTTTACGGAAGATCAGAGAACCGTTGGTTCCGCCGAAACCGAAAGAGTTGCAGAGTACGTATTCCAGATCGCTGACCTGACGCGCCTCATGCGGCACAAAATCCAGATCGCAGCCTTCATCTGGATTATCCAGATTGAGCGTTGGCGGAACCGCTTGATCGCGTAGAGCAAGAATACTGAAGATTGACTCTACTGCGCCTGCTGCACCGAGCAAGTGGCCTGTCATGGATTTAGTCGAGCTAACCAGTACACGACTGGCGTCCGCACCAAATACGGATTTCACGGCCTGAGTTTCCGCTTTATCACCCGCTGGCGTAGAGGTGCCATGCGCGTTGATATAACCGATTTGGCTCGTTGACACACCCGCATCACGCAGTGCATTTTCCATCGCCAGCGCGGCACCTGAACCGTTCTCCGGCGGAGACGTCATATGATACGCATCGCTGCTCATGCCAAATCCAACAACTTCTGCATAGATTTTCGCACCGCGCTTTTTCGCGTGTTCATATTCTTCCAGCACCATGAGGCCAGCGCCGTCGCCCAGCACGAAGCCATCACGATCTTTATCCCACGGACGGCTTGCCGCCTGAGGATCGTCATTGCGCGTAGACAACGCACGAGCAGCACCGAATCCGCCGACACCTAATGGCGTACTGGCTTTTTCCGCACCGCCGGCCAACATCACATCCGCATCATTGTAGGCAATAATACGTGCTGCCTGACCAATATTATGCACGCCAGACGTACAGGCCGTAGCGATAGAGATACTCGGGCCACGCAGTCCGAACATGATAGTCAGATGACCTGCCACCATATTAACGATGGTGGACGGTACGAAGAACGGACTGATTTTACGCGGGCCGCCGTTCACCAGCGCAGTGTGGTTCTCTTCAATAAGACCCAGACCGCCGATGCCGGAACCAATCGCCGCACCGATACGCGGAGCGTTCTCTTCCGTTACTTCCAAACCAGAGTCCTGCATGGCCTGAACGCCAGCAGCAACACCGTATTGAATAAAGGCATCCATTTTGCGTGCTTCTTTACGCGAAATGAATTCCTCAGAATTAAAATCCTTTACTAAGCCAGCAAAACGCGTTGCATAGGCACTAGTATCGAAATGGTCGATCAGGCTGATACCACTCTGACCGGCAAGAAGAGCACTCCAGGTAGACTCAACTGTATTGCCGACAGGAGATAACATGCCCAGTCCGGTCACAACTACTCGACGCTTAGACACGCTTATCCTCCAGGGAGGGAAAAAAAGACACTGCGGGACAAAAAAACTTAGGCGGTCGAATGACCGCCTAGATATGTTCGCTTACTGCTGGTTAGCCTGAATGAAATCAATGGCTGCCTGAACAGTCGTGATTTTTTCAGCTTCTTCGTCTGGAATCTCAGTATCAAATTCTTCTTCCAGAGCCATTACCAGCTCAACAGTGTCAAGAGAATCAGCGCCGAGGTCATCAACGAAAGAAGCATTGTTTACGACTTCTTCCTGCTTAACACCAAGCTGTTCAACGATGATTTTCTTAACGCGTTCTTCGATAGTGCTCATACTCTTAAATTTCCTATCAAAACTCGCTTTCGCGATGGTTTTCGTAGTGTATAAAATGTTTGAAAAGATGCAACAAAATCTCGGCTGGTCGAACCACGATTTTGTGCTATTTTGCGGTTATCACCGCAAATAAAGCAAATAGTTTTCGAGCTTTTTAGATCATATACATGCCGCCATTGACATGCAATGTTTCGCCAGTAATGTAAGCAGCTTCATCAGAGGCTAAAAATACAACAGCACTGGCGATTTCTTTAGCATCACCGAGTCGGTTAGCTGGAACCGACGCCAAAATGCCTGCTCGCTGTTCTTCTGTCAATGCCTGAGTCATATCTGTTTCGATAAAACCAGGTGCGACCACGTTGACCGTAATACCACGAGAAGCGACTTCACGCGCGAGGGATTTGCTGAACCCAATCAGCCCCGCCTTCGCTGCCGCGTAGTTAGCTTGCCCTGCATTGCCCATCGTTCCCACAACGGAGCCGATGGTAATGATACGGCCAAAACGTTTCTTCATCATGGCACGCATCACTGCTTTAGACATACGGAATACCGACGTGAGATTGGTATCCAGAATATCGTGCCATTCATCATCTTTCATACGCATCAATAGGTTATCACGAGTGATGCCGGCGTTATTGATAAGAATATCAATTTCCCCGAATTCTGCGCGAATTTCTGCCAATACGCTTTCTACTGATGCCGCATCAGCAACATTCAGCATATAACCTTTACCGTTTTCACCCAACCAACTACTAATGGCTTCAGCACCTTTTTCGCTGGTTGCAGTACCAATGACTTTTGCCCCGCGAGCAACCAACGTCTCGGCGATGGCACGCCCTATACCACGGCTTGCACCGGTAACCAGTGCAATTTTCCCCTCAAAACTCATTGTCTTCTCCGTTCTTATTTCTCAATCGCCGCTGATAGAGAAGCAGGATCGTTCACCGCAGCTGCTGTCAGGGTATCGACGATTCGTTTGGTTAAGCCAGTCAACACTTTACCCGGCCCGACTTCTAACAGTGACTCAACCCCTTGAGAGGCCATAAATTCAACACAGTCAGTCCAGCGCACTGGGCAATGAAGCTGGCGCACCAGCGCATCACGAATCGCTTCCGGCGTGGTTTCGATGCTGGCATCTACATTGTTTACAACTGGGATGACCGGAGAATTAAAGGTCACGGACTCGAGCGCAATAGCCAGTTTCTTCGCAGCAGGTTCCATCAACGCACAGTGTGATGGAACACTGACAGGCAACGGCAGCGCCCGCTTCGCTCCCGCCGCTTTACACGCAGCACCCGCACGCTCAACGGCGTCTTTATTACCCGCTATCACCACCTGACCCGGCGAATTAAAGTTTACTGGTGACACCACCTGTCCCTGCGCAGACTCTTCACAGGCTTTGGCAATGGCATCGTTATCAAGGCCGATAATGGCATACATTGCGCCTGTACCTTCCGGCACCGCTTCTTGCATCAGTTTGCCACGTAATTCAACCAAACGAACAGCCTGTTGGAAATCCAGAACACCTGCACAAACCAGTGCAGAATACTCACCAAGGCTATGGCCAGACATCAACGCAGGCGTTTTTCCTCCCTGCTGCTGCCAGGCACGCCAGATAGCAACAGAGGCGGTCAGCAATGCAGGCTGAGTTTGCCAGGTTTTATTCAACTCTTCAGCCGGCCCTTGCTGGGTAAGCTGCCACAGGTCATAACCTAACGCTTCAGAAGCCTGAGCAAACGTTTCGGTGACGATCGGGTATTCTGCTGCAAGTTCAGCCAACATCCCTACCGTCTGCGAGCCCTGACCGGGAAACACCATTGCAAATTGCGTCATATCACAATCCTGTTTAATTAAAAACGAACCAGCGCGGAACCCCAGGTAAACCCGCCGCCAAAGGCTTCAAGCAACACCAGTTGCCCTGGTTGAATACGCCCATCGCGCACGGCTTCATCAAGCGCTGAAGGCACGGAAGCAGCGGAGGTATTACCATGACGATCCAACGTCACAACCACCTTGTCCATCCCCATACCCAGCTTCTTCGCCGTGGCGCTGATAATTCGCAGGTTAGCCTGATGAGGCACCAGCCAGTCTAATTCACTTTTGTCCAGTTGAGCCGCTTGCAGCGTTTCCTCAACGATATGTGCCAGTTCAGTCACTGCCACTTTAAAGACTTCATTACCCGCCATCGTCAGGTAAGCAGGCGTATCTGTATGGTTACGATCCTGATGCGGCAACGTCAGCAACTCGCCATAACGACCATCGGCATGAAGATGGGTGGAAAGAATACCCGGTTGCTCTGACGGCGTTAACAGTACGGCACCCGCACCATCTCCGAACAGAATCAACGTCCCGCGATCTTCAGGGTCCAATGTGCGAGACAATGTATCGGAGCCGATCACCAGTGCGTATTTCACCGCGCCACTTTTAACATATTGATCGGCAACGCTCAGCGCATAGGTAAAACCTGCACACGCAGCGGCCAGATCGAAAGCAATCGTATCCTTTATCCCTAATAATTGCTGAACCTGACAGGCTGAGCTAGGGAAAGCATGGCTTGATGATGTTGTAGCAACGATTAGAAGGCCAACCTCAGAAGGATCGACATTCGCCATTTCCAGCGCTTTCTGCGCGGCACTGTATCCCATGGTCGCAACGTTTTCATCCGGCGCAGCAATACGGCGCTCACGAATTCCAGTACGTGTGACGATCCATTCGTCCGTCGTTTCCACCATCTTTTCTAAATCAGCGTTTGTCCTGATTTCTTCAGGCAGGTAGCTGCCCGTTCCGATTATTTTTGTATACATGTACGCTTAGTCACTCTTGGGTAATACCGCTTCTAGACGAGCGGCAATCCGCTCGGGAAGCTGCCGCCGTACCGTCTGCATTGCCTGTTCAATAGCAACCGCAAACGCTCTCTGGTTTGCTGCACCATGGCTTTTGATTACAGTTCCCCGCAATCCTAGCAGGCATGCGCCATTATATTGATCGGGGTTCAAATGGCCGAAACGCTTTGATAAGCGTTTTTGTAACAAACGCCCCAGCCATTTCAACCACCAGGATCGCTTTTGTTTTTGCCCTGGGCCTGAAGCGGGAGATTTCAGCAGTGACAGGAACATCCTTACCACACCCTCTACCGTTTTCAATGTGACATTACCCACAAAGCCGTCACAGACCATCACATCCGTTTTCCCCGTCAGCAGATCGTTGCCTTCCAGATAACCGATATAATTTATTGATGGTGCCTCTTTTAACTGTGCCGCTGCTTCACGGATAGTGCTCAGCCCTTTGCTTTCTTCTTCACCGATATTCAACAACGCGACCCGAGGATTCGCCAGTCCCAGCACCTCTTCTGCCATCACTGAGCCCATCACGGCAAACTGAACCAGCATCGTGCTGTCACAGTCAACATTCGCTCCCAGATCCAACACGACTGTTTTTCCGTGTTGCTGGTGAGGTAATACTGACACCAACGCGGGGCGCTCAATGCCTTCCAGTGGCTTAATCAAGAGCTTGGCCAGCCCCATCAGTGCACCGGTGTTGCCAGCACTCACACAGGCCTGTGCTCGACCGTCTTTAATCAACTCAAGCGCGATGCGCATTGAGGTACCACGGCTCGCGCGAATAGCTTGCGACGGCCTCGCATCACTAGCAATAACCGACTCCGCCGGAACAACTTCTAAGCGGGAAAGTAAATCAGAATCGACTTTGGCAAGTAATGGAGTAATCGCAGCAGGATCGCCGACTAATAACAAATTGAGAGCTGGATTAGAAGCCAGTGCCTGCAATGCAGCAGGCACTGTTACGCAGGGACCAAAATCCCCGCCCATCGCATCTAACGCCAGAGTTAGGCGTGTCAAGGTATTGCCTTGCAAATAATTCGCAGGAATTACTTAGCAATAACCTTGCGACCGCGGTAGTAACCGTCCGCAGTGATGTGGTGACGCAGGTGAGTTTCGCCAGAAACTTTATCTACGGATACAGAAGAGGTAGTCAGCGCATCATGTGAACGACGCATACCACGTTTGGAACGGCTAGGTTTGTTTTGTTGTACGGCCATGGACCTTACTCCTTAATTACTTACGCTTTAAACTGGCTAATACGGCAAACGGATTCGGTTTTTCCGCCTCTGCAGGCAGTTGACCAAAAACCATGTCCGCTTCGGACACTTCACAGTGTTCAGAATCATGCACCGGGGCGATAGGCAACATCAGAATAATTTCATCTTCAATCATTGCCAGCAGATCGACTTCGCCAAATTCATCAACGCCGATCGGCTCATACGCTTCCGGTAACGCTTCGGCCTGCTCATCATTGACGACCGGGCTGAAACAGAATGTCGCATGGACTTGATGTTCAAACGGCTTTCCGCAACGTTGACACATCAGTGTGACCGTAACGTCAGCGTTACCGTCAATCACTGCCAGACGCTGATTATCAATATTGAAAGATAAAGAGGCCTGAACATCACTATCCACACTCACCACTGATTCGGCAACACGCTCTACTTGTTCAGCCGAATAGATACCGACGTAATCTAAACGCTTCTGAGCAGTGCGGACCGCATCAAGGGTTAAGGGTAATTTTACCTTTTGCATAGGGCGCGCATATTAACGTCGTAACGACATAGAGTCAAAGAAAAAGGCAGTGATGCACCACCTTTCACCAATATTCGCTTCCAGAGCGGCGCACAGTTTAAAATGCCTTTCATCATTACGCTACGGTTTATCAAAAAATTATGCAGCAGATTGTTCTCGCCTCAACCTCACCTTACCGTCGAGCCTTATTGGAAAAGCTCGCGATCCCTTTTGTTTGCGCATCACCAGATATCGATGAAACCCCTCCCCCCGGAGAAAACGCTGTCGATCTCGTGATCCGCCTTGCTGAAAGCAAAGCACGAGTGCTGGCCGCGCACTACCCCAATCACCTGATTATCGGTTCCGATCAGGTTTGCGTCCTTGGGAACGCGATAACAGGAAAACCGCATAATAAGGGTAACGCAACACGCCAGTTACAGCAGGCCAGCGGAAAGTGTGTTTCCTTCTTCACGGGTTTAGCGCTCTTCAATAGCGCAACCCAAGAAATACAGAGCCTCGCAGAGCCATTTGACGTGCATTTTCGTACGCTAACGGAAGCGGAAATTGACGGTTATCTGGAGAAAGAGCAGCCGTGGAACTGCGCGGGCAGCTTTAAAAGCGAAGGATTGGGCATTGCCCTCTTTGAGCGATTGTCGGGACGAGATCCTAATACACTCATTGGGTTACCTTTAATCGCGCTGATACAGATGTTACAAAAGGAAGGCGTGAATCCACTGGTGGTATAAAACGAATCGGGATAGCCCAATAGAAAGCTACCCCGATAGATAAAAGCGGCGTGAATGATTAGCTTTTTGTCTTGCGCAACGCTTGTAAACAGCGCCGTAGCCCGCTATCCAATGGCGCTTCGACTCTCAGCGTTTCACCCGTGTTCGGATGTTCAAAACGTAGCGCCTGCGCATGCAGGAATAGACGTTTTAATCCCGTGTCCTTTAGTTGTTCATCGAATTCGCGATCGCCGTAACGGTCATCAAACGCGATGGGGTGCCCAGCATACTGGGCATGTACACGAATTTGATGTGTACGCCCAGTAACAGGGCTCGCCCGCACCAGCGTCGCGTGTTCAAAACGTTCTTCGATTTTAAAGCGCGTTTCTGACGGTTTACCGTCGCTGTTTACCCGAACTATGCGTTCACCACTTTGCAGGATATTTTTCAGCAGTGGCGCCTGAACAACTTTGCAATGTGACTGCCATTGACCGCGAACTAGCGCCAGATAGTCCTTTTGCATCCCTTTCAGCCGCAGCTGTTCGTGCAGAGAACGCAAGGCCGAACGTTTTTTGGCGACCAGTAAAACGCCTGAAGTATCGCGATCGAGGCGATGTACCAATTCCAGAAAACGCGCTTCCGGGCGTAAAGCACGCAGCCCTTCAATCACACCGAAACTTAAGCCACTGCCGCCATGCACGGCCGTACCTGAAGGCTTGTTCAGCACCAACAGGTAGTCATCTTCATAAATAATACACTCAGCCAATGCCGCCACTTTGCCAAGACTGGCAGAAACAGGTGTTTCATCGCGTTCTGCCTGTCGCACAGGCGGAATTCGAATGACATCACCGTCGAGCAATTTATACTCCGGCTTGACCCGTTTCTTATTTATCCTTACCTCACCTTTTCGCAAGATACGGTAAACCATGCTTTTAGGCACACCCTTTAAGTGGGTATGCAAAAAATTATCGATACGCTGCCCCGCTTCATCTGCGGAGATCGTCACAAATTGTACTGAAGGATTATCTGTTTTCATGATGCGCGATTCTAAATAGAGCAACCCGATAGCGCCACTTCTTTTTCTGTGCTTAACTGTGTGTCTGACTTATGAAGATATTGTTGCACTTACGGATGCGTTGGGCTGTAGCACCAAACCCTGTCCGTTTTGGTGATCACAACAGAACTATCTTTATACAGACAGGCAAAGTCACCTTGCTATAACGGTATCAGCAGTGGAATAATGCTTTTGCGTTTCCCACGCGGATTTCCGATAGAACAAGGGGAAATTGCGAAATTATTAAATTTGCCTGATGACGCACACACGCAGCAATGGCGTAAGACGTAATGCGAAATCAAGCAGTTAGCGGGCTGCGGATTGCAGCTTGGCCGGCAAATGGAATCAGATCTGGCGACATTATTCAGAAGCTGTTCCCTCAGTAAATGCGCTGTTTTCCATAAGCAAACACAGGCTACCGAAACATGCGTCTCTATGCAGGCGACAACCGGGAGGTTGACGTCCCTGCGATAAGCCACGAGGCCATCGGTTCACTCCGGTCATGCGGTTCTTTTGTCCGCAGCTCTATCAATAATGCAAGTAAAAATAACGAGTAAGTTGAAGATGAAAAGAATGTTAATTAACGCAACTCAGCAGGAAGAGTTGCGTGTTGCCTTGGTTGATGGTCAACGGCTGTATGATTTGGATATTGAAAGCCCAGGTCATGAACAGAAGAAAGCAAATATCTACAAAGGTAAAATCACTCGCATCGAACCCAGTCTTGAAGCGGCTTTTGTTGATTACGGCGCTGAAAGGCACGGTTTCCTCCCTCTTAAAGAAATCGCCCGCGAATACTTCCCCAGCAACTATGCTTCCCATGGTCGTCCGAACATTAAAGACGTGTTACGTGAAGGTCAGGAAGTTATTGTTCAGGTAGACAAAGAAGAGCGTGGCAACAAAGGTGCAGCGCTGACCACCTTTATCAGTCTGGCGGGTAGTTACCTGGTCTTAATGCCGAATAACCCTCGCGCAGGCGGTATCTCACGCCGAATCGAAGGTGACGATCGTACTGAGCTCAAAGAAGCATTGGGATCGTTACAACTGCCTGATGGCATGGGACTCATTGTTCGTACGGCTGGTGTGGGTAAATCCGCTGAAGCACTGCAATGGGATCTGGCTTTCCGTCTGAAACACTGGGACGCGATCAAAAAAGCCGCTGAAGGTCGCCAGGCACCGTTCCTGATTCATCAGGAAAGTAACGTGATCGTCCGTGCTTTCCGTGATTATCTGCGCCCAGACATTGGCGAGATTTTGATCGACAACCCCAAAATTCTCGATCTGGCGAAAGAACATATTTCTGCGCTGGGTCGCCCTGACTTCAGCAGCAAAATCAAATTGTACAGTGGTGAAATTCCGCTTTTCAGCCACTATCAGATCGAATCGCAGATTGAATCGGCTTTCCAACGTGAAGTTCGCTTGCCGTCCGGCGGTTCTATTGTTATCGATACGACCGAAGCGCTGACTGCAATTGATATCAACTCCGCCCGCGCAACACGCGGTGGTGATATTGAAGAGACGGCATTTAATACGAACCTTGAAGCCGCAGATGAAATTGCCCGCCAACTTCGCCTGCGTGACCTCGGTGGCCTGATCGTTATCGACTTCATCGATATGACCCCAGTTCGTCACCAACGCGAAGTTGAAAACCGCCTACGTGATTCAGTACGCCAAGATCGTGCGCGTATTCAGATCGGTCGGATTTCCCGTTTCGGTCTGCTGGAAATGTCACGTCAGCGTCTGAGCCCTTCACTGGGCGAATCCAGCCATCACGTTTGCCCGCGCTGTAGCGGCACAGGGACAATTCGTGATAATGAATCACTTTCACTGTCGATTCTTCGCCTGATTGAAGAAGAAGCACTGAAAGAAAACACCAAAGAAGTTCACGCCATCGTTCCAGTCCAGATTGCGTCTTATTTGCTGAACGAAAAGCGTGATGCCGTCAACGCCATTGAGAAACGTCAGGGTGGTGTGCGCGCGATCATCGTGCCACACGACGGTATGCAAACACCGCACTACTCTGTGGTTCGTGTCCGTAAAGGCGAAGAAAAACCGACGCTCAGTTATCTGTTGCCTCAGCGTTTGGAAACGGAAACGCAGCAACTGCAAGATGAACAAACGATCGAACGTAAACAGCCTGAGCAACCCGCTTTAGCAACGTTCAGTATGGCTGAAATGCCGGCAGAAACTGCACCACCGGTTGCCAAAGCAGCTCCGGTGGTAGCGAAAGCCGCAGAAGAGGCTCAGCCTGGCCTCATTAGCCGTTTCTTCGGTGCTTTAAAAAGCGTCTTTGCTTCTGAACCAGCAGCAAAAGTAGCGGATAGCGTTGACGAGAAGAAAGCCGAAGAAGAGAAGTCTACTGAAGGCCAACGCTCTGAACGTCGTAATTCACGCCGTCAGAGTAATAATCGCCGTGACCGTGGCTCTCGTGACAATCGTGACAATCGTGACAATCGTGACAATCGTGAACAGCGTGATGATCAGCGCCGTAACAAGCGACAAAACGACGAAACGGTTGCGGAAAACCGCGTTACGGAAAATGTGGAAAAAGCGGGCTCGGAAGAACATCCGCGCCGTGAACCGCGTGCTGAACGTCAGCGTCGTCGTCAGGATGAGCGCCGCCCAGCTCAGACAGAGGAAAAAGTTCAACCAGCAACCCCTGATTCCGATGACAATGCAGCCGATCAGGATAAACCGACTCCGGTTATGCAACGCCGTCAACGCCGTCAGTTAACGCAGAAAGTACGTGTTCAGTCTGAAGCGCAGCAGGATACGCTCTCTGATAACGCAGCACCGGTGGCGGAAGCATCCGAACTGGCTCAGTCTTACGTTAAGCCAAACAATGCTGCGATAGACACCAACGAGAGCGATAACGAGCAAAACGATGCAAACCGTGCTAATGGCGAAAATGGCGGTATGCCACGTCGTTCGCGTCGTTCACCTCGCCACCTGCGTGTTAGCGGCCAGCGCCGCCGTCGTTATCGTGATGAGCGTTACCCGTCTCAGTCGCCAATGCAGTTGGAATTTGCTGCCGCGTCACCGGAAATGGCATCAGGAAAAGTATGGGTTAGCTATCCTGTCGCACAACCGCAGCAGGCTGAAAACCAACAGTTGGAAGAGAACGTAGCAGCAATTGAAACACCGCTGTTACCTGCCTTTGTCGAATCCGCAGTGACTGCACAAACTGACACAGTGGAATCCAACGCGGTTGAAAACGTCGCGATTACTGAAGCGGTAGTTCACGAAGAAGCCGCTGTCACCGCAACAGCACAATCTGCCGACGTTATCCAGGATAGCAATGTAGCGGATGTCGACCTGAACTCTGTGGATGAAAACATCGTTGTCGAACCAGTAGTTACTGAGAATACGGCTATCGATGATGTCATCGCAGCGGCTGCTGTGAGTGCGGTTGAAGAAGCAAAAGCTGTTGAGGTTGATGATACTGTTACGCTTCAGGCAGTTGAAGACACACAGACCGTTGAAACTGTCGTTGCTGAAGAAAAACTGGCAGATGATATCGCTGACGCGACTGAAACAACTGATGTGGCAGCGTCAGTTTCTACCCCGGCGGTTTCGGAAGTACAGGAAGTCAGCCAACCACAAAGCGTTCAGGATGAGCTGGCGATCGCTACCAGCACACCAGTGGTTGTAGAAGAATCTGCCGCGAACGTAACAAAAGCTGTGACTATCGTTGAGCTGCCTCGCTATAAGCTCCATGCGACGGCACCAATGACTAAAGCCCCAGCGCCGGCATACAACGCCGAACCTGCTCGACACAGTGATTGGGTACGCCCGACCTATCCATTCTCTGGGAAAGGCTCGGCAGGCGGCCATACCGCAGTTAACCAATCAACTGCGCCAGCAACCAAACCTGCGCCAGTCAACGAGTAACGCTGACGTTTATAGACAAAAACCCGCCAATTGGCGGGTTTTTTTATGGGCAGCCTTTTATTAGCCTAAAAAATTCAATTGCTTGATATCTACACTGTCCGTTTTGCCACTCAATTCAGCCAACAGACTTTTAAAGTGTGCGCTTTGTTCATGTGATGCCAAAGCATCCCGATCTTTCCAGCGCTCGAAGAACACAAATGAACCGGGCTTATCCACGACTTCATGCAGATCATATTGCACATTACCCGCTTCCTGTCGGCTAGGTGATACCACGCGCTTTAGCGTTGCGGTAACATCAGCAATGAACTCAGCCTTTGCCTGAATAGTGGCAACAATACGAATTTCCATATACATCCCTTGTTTATCAATGAAAAGATAATGCTATCAGATGCCAATCGACGCTTAATTTCAAGCATTCATCAACAAACGGATGCATTCAAATGGCTTTACGCTTATCCTTATCCCCCGCCGTATCAGTCCCAAAACCAACCGAAAGACGCTGTTTTTCTACTGACCGCCGGAGCGCAATTCCATGACCGCACAGCCCACTATTCTTAAAATCCGTCGTCCTGACGATTGGCACATTCACCTACGTGACGATCGGATGCTGGAAACCGTTCTCCCCTATACCAGCCGTTTCTTCGGCCGTGCGATTGTTATGCCCAACCTGACGCCGCCGATTACCAGCGTAGCCAGCGCGATTGCGTATCGTCAGCGTATTTTAGCCGCGGTTCCGCAGGGGGATAACTTTCATCCGCTGATGACGTGCTACCTGACTGATGCACTCGATGCCAATGAGATCGTGAGCGGCTTTGAGCAAGGTGTATTTACCGCTGCCAAACTCTACCCAGCCAACGCGACAACGAACTCCAGCCATGGCGTAACCAGCGTCGCCAATATCTCCGGTATTCTGGAGAAAATGCAGAAAATTGGCATGCCATTGCTCATTCACGGTGAAGTGACCGACCCCGCCATTGATATTTTCGATCGGGAAGCGCGCTTCATCGAAACTGTACTGGAGCCGTTACGCCAACAATTCCCTGAGCTGAAAGTCGTCCTTGAACACATCACGACGAAAGAAGCAGCGCAGTACGTTGTTGCAGGCAATGATTATCTCGCGGCAACCATTACCCCTCAGCACTTAATGTTTAATCGCAATCATATGCTAGTTGGTGGCGTTCGCCCTCACCTGTATTGCTTACCAATCCTAAAACGTAACACACACCAGCAGGCGCTGCGTGAAGCGGTTGCTGGCGGCTGTGATCGGCTTTTCCTCGGCACGGATTCCGCGCCCCATGCAAAACACAGAAAAGAGTCCAGCTGCGGTTGTGCAGGTGTATTCAATGCTCAGGCGGCATTAAGCACCTATGCCACCGTTTTTGAAGAAATGAACGCGCTGGATAAACTCGAAGCATTCTGCTCCCTGAACGGCCCACGTTTTTATGACCTGCCGGTAAACGACAGCTGGATTGAGCTTCATCGTGAAACCGTCACGTTCCCCGAAGAAATTGCTCTCGGCGACGAATCGCTAATCCCCTTCCTGGCTGGCCAAAGCCTCAACTGGTCAGTCCGTTAATCGACAAGCCCATCAGCATTATGCCGATGGGCTAAATTTTAGTGCGTGTCTTGTTCTTCATTCACAATAACTGTATAAATAAACAGTTTAAAATTTGGAGGTCAGCATGCGCGTAGAAATCACTCTTGCAAAGACAACGCCTTTACCCGCTGGTGCAGTCGACGCACTCAAGCATGAGCTGGAAAAGCGTATTCACAAAATTTATCCCGACACGCCCATTCAAGTTCGTTATGCATCCGCTAATAGCCTGACAGTGATGGGCGCAGGCAAAGATGACAAAGATCGTATCTCTGAAATCTTGCAGGAAACGTGGGAAAGTGCCGATGATTGGTTTGCAGCAGAGTAATCTAAAGCTTGAAAGATAACGAAGACATAGGCTGTAATGGCAGTTTAAAGCGGCATTCCGCCATGTGCTACGATCGAGGGTATCTATTATGACGGTAGAAAAACCAGAAGAGGCAATGACATTCGGGGAATTGCTGGAGCTGATTGGCGAGCAGCAGCGCAAGATCGATGCTCTGGAGCTCGCTTTCTCATCCCTGGCATTCTGCTTCGATGAAAAAGCAAACAAACTGATGATTCACAATCTGACGTTGGAATCTCAGAATGAGAATCGGGACCCTACTGTGAAGAAATACCTTGCCCGACTGGCTGCCGCATTAGAGAAAAATGCTGGGTCCAGCACGGAATAGTGGCTCTACCGCCCCAGTAGCTGAACCTTCGGGATGGAAATCTATTCGTCCCGACACCTCATTAGGTACATTACTTATCTCTCTATACCCGTAATACTTCAAGCCGCAGGTGCGTTGGCTGCGTTCACTCACCCGAATCACTTACCTGAGTAAGCTCATCGGGACTCCCTCTCTTGCCGCCTTCCTGCAACTCGAATTATTTGGGGTATATCATTCCTAAGATGTAATCTTTTTACGAAAAATTGAAAATATTTCCCATAAATTAAATAAGCAGCAGTATACTGATAAAGCTCGTTTAAGAATAATGAGCCACCTGAAGCCTCGTTAGTCACTCATGTTAGTAACTAGTCAATAAGGGGTATTTATGGATAGAAAAAATGAAGTTATTCAGACACATCCTCTTGTAGGTTGGGACATCAGCACCGTTGACAGTTATGACGCCATGATGATCCGTTTGCATTACTTATCCACCTCGGATCAAGCACCAGATGAAGCCCATGTAGACCGGACGCTTTGGCTAACAACCGATGTTGCCAGGCAATTGATACACATACTCGAAGCCGGTATCGCGAAAATCGAATCGACAGACTGTGACGTCAGTGATTATCGAAAACATTAGTAATTGATAGCGTTATTAATATTACATTCAATACCTATTAATTTTTCTTAATAACATTTTCTTTCGTAATACTAGTTAAAATAACAACACCGCCTCAATGGCGGTGTTGTTATTTTCAGCATATTCTCATTTCTTTATTTATTACCGCACTTAATGCTAATTTCCTCACCTCTAATTAATCACTCACGTCATTATTATTCAGTAAACTGCATCCGATAAATGCCATAACACCTTATTTTCTCGCAAAGCCCCCTCTCTTTTGTCAGAGAAATAGCTCGACGCAATATTTATTTCTGAAAAATACTCATAACTAAATTGAATAAAATATAAATTTAAATTCAAAAAAACTGTTCATAATTATGATAATGTTAAAATTGAAAAATTTATATTGCTTTTATGTTTTCCAATGATTAATTATTAGCCACCACAATGTTATCGTTAAGATAAGGAGTTCTCATCATGCTTTGGCGTAATACCTCTTCGCGTTACGGCCATATCAGCATTCTTCTGCACTGGATTGCAGCGCTGGCTATCTATGGAATGTTCGCTTTAGGACTATGGATGGTCACATTGGGATATTACGATATTTGGTATCACCGAGCGCCAGAAATTCATAAAGCCGTTGGTATGCTGCTCTTTGCCATCATAATTTTTCGCGTGGTGTGGCGTTTTATCTCTCCCCCGCCAGCGCCGTTAGAAAGTTACTCTACATTGACTCGCGTCAGTTCGACGCTGGCTCATATCGCTCTTTATGTCGTGTTATTTGGCATCCTCATCAGCGGATATCTCATTTCCACGGCGGAAGGACACCCGATCTCAGTTTTTGGTTGGTTTTCTATTCCGGCCACTATTAGCGGCTTGACGGATCAAGCCGATATCGCAGGCGACGTGCATCTTTATCTTGCATGGGCGGTGGTTGCTTTATCAGCGCTACACGCTTTCGCCGCATTAAAACACCACTTTATCGATGGTGATAGCACGTTGAAACGGATGTTGGGTCGCAACGTCCCTTAACTTTTTGTACTTATGGAGAAAAATCAATGCTGAAGAAAACACTACTGAGCCTGACCGCTGTATCCATGCTTGCTTCTGCTGGCTCGGCCCTGGCAGCAGAATATAAGTTTGACAAGGAAGGCCAGCACGCGTTTATTGAATTCCGCATTAAGCACCTTGGTTATAGTTGGCTTTACGGTAGCTTTAACGACTTCGACGGCGCTTTTACCTTTGATGAGAAAAACCCATCTGCGGACAA
The DNA here is from genome assembly GCF_005497185.1 of Pectobacterium polonicum. GTDB lineage: Bacteria > Pseudomonadota > Gammaproteobacteria > Enterobacterales > Enterobacteriaceae > Pectobacterium > Pectobacterium polonicum. The sequence goes on from NZ_RJTN01000016.1 coordinate 65,381, forward strand.
AGTGAATGTCACCATCAACACGAACAGTGTTGATACTAACCACGCTGAACGTGACAAACATCTGCGTAGCGCAGAGTTTTTAAACGCGTCCAAGCATCCGCAAGCAACGTTTACCTCAACAGAGGTGAAGAAAGACGGTGAAGATTACGATATTACCGGTAATCTGACCTTAAATGGCGTCACCAAGCCCGTTAAGCTGGATGCCAAACTCATCGGTCAGGGGGATGACCCATGGGGTAACTATCGCGCAGGGTTCCAGGCAGAAGGTACGATCAAGCTGAAAGACTTCAACATTACGACAGATTTGGGTCCTGCTTCACAGGATGTAGAGCTGATTATTGCCGTTGAAGGTGTTCGCCAGAAATAAGGCACCACCACACATCTGACAACAAAAAGCCCTTTCTTCTTGAAAGGGCTTTTATATTAATGGCTACGCCGTTAGCTATTCCGGTTTATCTTTCGCTACAGGCGCGGGAATATGCAGCGTTGACTGCAATAATCCTTTAGATTTATTGAAAATCTTCATTCCATTTTCACGACCGCTGCGTATTGCTCTTTGTTCTTCCAACGGAAGTTTCATTTCATCCTGACACTGTGTGCTACAACAGCCGTCATATTTAGCGGCGCAGCTTGGGCATTGAATAAACAGAAGATGGCACCCTTCATTACGGCAATTAGTGTGGCTATCACATGAAGCACCACACTGATGGCAATGCGCAATAACATCATCAGATATACGCTCTCCCATACGTTCATCAAACACGAAATTTTTTCCGATAAACTTCAACGGTAATCCTTTCGCCTTAGCCTGACGCGCATATTCAATAATACCGCCTTCTACGTGATACACATTCTTAAAGCCATGGTGCAACATATAGGCGCTGGCTTTTTCACAACGAATCCCACCCGTACAGTACATGACAATATTTTTATCACGCGCATCATCAAGCATATCCACAGCCATCGGTAACTGCTCACGAAATGTATCCGACGGCACTTCCAATGCATTCTCGAAATGCCCGACTTCATATTCGTAATGATTACGCATATCAACGAATACGGTATTAGGATCGTCGGCCATCGCGTTAACCTGATCGGCTTTCAGATATTGCCCGACATTCGCCGGGTTAAACGTGGGATCATCGATCCCATCAGCTACAATCCGTTCGCGTACTTTCATGCGCAATACCCAGAAGGACTTTCCATCGTCTTCCAGAGCGATATTTAAGCGAATCTGATCGAGTGCCGGGTGTGCGCTGAACAAGGTCGCTTTAAAAACATCAAACTGACTATTCGGGACGCTGATTTGTGCATTAATGCCTTCGGTTGCAATATATATGCGCCCAAAGACGTTATGCTGCTCAAGCTGGATATACAGACGATCGCGAAACGCTTTTGGGTCATCTATCGTAAAATATTTATAGAAGGAAACTGTGGTACGTGGCTCGGTTTCCGCAAGCATACGTGCCTTCAGTTCCTCATTGGAAACTCGGTTATGTAACACTGGCATGGTGTACGTTCCTGTCTTCATTGAGGTTAGTGAGTAACACTGATAGCCGAGCTGTAGCCAGGCATAGTGAATCGCCCGGCATCATACCTGATAGCATCGACGCTGTCAGGGCATGAAATGCATAGCGAAACGATAAAGAGTGATCTACCGTAAATAGATTATTCTTGTGATTCACTTGCGCTTTCATGAAGCATCATCATCGAAGGATCTGTCATTATGAGCCAGCTTTTCTCCCCTGTATCTCTTGGGCAACTCAAACTATCCAACCGAATCATCATCGCGCCAATGTGTCAATATTCGGCTGAGGATGGCAAGGCGACAGCCTGGCATACGATGCACTTAGGTAACCTGTCACATTCTGGAGCTGGGTTGCTCATTATTGAGGCCACGGCGATCTCACCTGAAGGCAGAATTTCCCCGCATGATCTTGGATTGTGGGATGACACAACCGAACAAGCACTTGCCAGTGTAATTCAGTCGGTCAAAACTTATTCTTCTATGCCTCTTGGTATACAGTTGGGACATGCTGGGCGTAAAGCGTCAACGGGCGTTCCGTGGGGCGGGCGGGCATTCCTGCGTCCAGAACAGGGAGGATGGCAGACTCTCGCACCATCGGCTATCCCTTACAACGCCAGCGATGATGAACCATTGGCGATGTCAGAACAGCACGTCCGCACGTTAGTTGAGTCCTTCGTTGACTCAGCGAAACGTGCAGACCGTTTGGGCTTTGATCTGATAGAGATTCACGCCGCCCACGGTTATTTACTGCATCAGTTCCTTTCTCCGCTGACAAATCAGCGCATAGATAACTATGGTGGCTCACTTCAAAACCGGATGCGTCTGGTCATTGAAATTTACCGTGCGGTACGAGACGTTTTCCCGGCGCATAAAGCCGTCGGCGTGCGTATTTCTGCAACAGATGGGGTTGAAGGAGGCTGGGATCTGGAGCAGTCCGTACAGCTTAGTAAAGCGCTACACGAGTTAGGCTGCGATTTCATCCATGTATCCAGCGGCGGACTCTCACCGTTACAGCAGATTCATGCCACACCTAATTATCAGGTGCCCTATGCGCAGCGGATCAAACAAGAAGTTGGCATCACCACTATCGCCGTGGGGTTGATAACCGAGCCAGAGCAGGCGGAAGCCATCGTTGCAACGGGTGAGGCAGACGCGATTGGGCTGGCTCGCGCGATACTTTTCGACCCACGCTGGCCATGGCATGCTGCCGTCAGGCTAGGAGCACAGGTATCGGCTCCCCCTCAGTACTGGCGCAGCGAGCCGCGTTATGCCAGAGGCATTTTCAAGCAATAACGGTGAATACGTTGCACCAGGCGGACGATGCAGTTGGGGTCGTCCCTTTTCTATTTCATCACGCGTTATGCTACCAAAGCCCGAAAAAATACGTTCTGGATAGAATGCAATTAACGCTGCATTTAGACTATAAAGCAGTTAATAATAGGGTAATAATTTGTTTTATTGGCGGATAACCGTAATAATCCGTCTTACTGCTAACTATTAACTCGTTTTTAACGGTTCACGTGCTGGCTCGCACCCGTACCACAATGTTGATACTGAGACTATGACACAAATCCCTTCTTTTAATCGTTCATTGCTACATCCGCGTTACTGGCTCACCTGGTTAGGAATCGGTGTCCTTTACCTTATCGTCTTGCTGCCCTATCCCGTTCTTTACCGTATCGGTGTCACGCTTGGCCATCTCGCAATGCGCCTGCTGCCGCAACGAGTCAAGATCGCCGCCCGCAACCTTGAATTGTGTTTCCCAGAGATGCCACAGCTTGAACGTGATGCATTAGTCAGAAAAAATTTCGAATCTGTCGGCATGGGTGTGGTTGAAACGGGTATGGCCTGGTTTTGGCCGAATTGGCGTCTTGAACGCTGGTTTACGGTCACAGGCCTTGAGCATATACGTCCAGAGAATGAACGAGAGCAGGGGGTGTTGCTCATCGGACTGCATTTTTTAACCTTGGAACTCGGGGCTCGAGTCTTTGGTATGCACAACCCGGGTATCGGCGTGTATCGTCCAAATGATAATAAGTTGATTGACTGGTTACAGACGTGGGGCAGGCTACGCTCTAACAAATCCATGCTCGACCGGAAAGATCTGAAAGGCATGATACGCGCCCTCAAACAGGGTGACATCATCTGGTATGCTCCAGATCACGACTATGGCCCACGCACCAGCGTATTTGCCCCTCTGTTTGCCGTAGATACAGCGGCCACAACCCGCGGTAGCTATATGCTAATCAAAACGGCACGCCCGGCAATCATTCCTTTTGTGCCGCGCCGATTGCCTGAAGGAAAAGGCTACGAACTGCGAATCCAACCTCCTGAGCAAGGTGTGCCTGTAGACAGTGAAACCGCGACCGCAGCGTGGATGAACAAGGTTGTTGAAAAGAATGTTCTGCTCGCACCGGATCAGTACATGTGGTTGCATCGCCGTTTCAAAACCCGCCCAGAAGGCGAACCGTCCCTTTATTAACTCATACGCTCTTGTTACTCATTTCAAGGATAGCAGCGCCTTGTTAGGGGTGAAAAAAAAGCAACGGCGACTGCCGTTGCTTTATCGTTCATGCTACCAATCTTTCACACGACAAACGGTTAGCTTTTGATATGAGGTGCGGATAGTTTTTGGTAAGACTCAACCCACGCCGCATAGGCTTCCGGTTTTTGCCATACATGGTAGTGCAAGCGTGAGATCGTAACAGGATCGCTAAGCAACGCCAGACGCTGATTATTGCTCACCTCTTCCGGTTTTCGATTCAAAGCATCACGTACATTCTGCTCGCGCACGTTCTCAATCGCCCGACTAAAACGGTGACGCGCCGTCGCCATTGCGCTGGCAAGGGCGTTAACGGACGGATCGAAGACAGCCTGCATAAACCCGTCATCGAGCCTACGCTGGTGGTTCAACCGGCAATATTCATCCGTGGCAACCAGTTCACGCGGCGGGTTGAACTCTTCCGGTATCATCAACAACTTCGCACGCTTACAACTCAGTCCCAATGCTGCACGGCTTGAATAAACCGACACAAACGGCGACAGAATCAGTGAGAAGACAATCGGCGACAGCCACCACAAGAAACGCAGATCCAACCATGCCATGCCTATCGCCCAGACCAGACCCAGAACCAGTTGGGAACCGTGGCGTACAAACGCTTCACTCCACGGTGTCGCATCATCATCACGCTGCGGAGAATTCCACTGCACTGACCAGCCGAGGAACGCGCTAACCACAAACACCGTATGGAACAACATACGAACCGGTGCCAGTAGAACCGAGAACAGCATTTCCAGCAGCAGGGAAAGGAATACGCGTAAAGCGCCGCCGTATTCTTTTGCCCCTTTCGCCCACACCAGAATCACACTCAACAGTTTTGGCAAGAACAGCAGCACCAGTGTGGTTGAGAAGAGTGCGATAGCCAACTCTGGCCGCCACTGTGGCCAGACGGGGAACAGCTGTCGGGGCTGCAAGAAGTACTGAGGCTCCATCAGCGTATGCACAACCTGCAAGGCCGTAGAGAGCACCAGGAACATAAACCACAGCGGTGCGGACAGATAAGACATCACGCCAGTCAGGAAAACGGCACGGTGAACCGGATGCATACCTTTAACCAGGAACAACCGGAAATTCATCAGGTTCCCATGGCACCAGCGGCGGTCACGCTTCAGTTCATCCAACAGATTAGGCGGCAGCTCTTCATAACTTCCAGGCAGGTCGTATGCAATCCACACGCCCCATCCGGCACGACGCATCAGCGCCGCTTCAACGAAGTCGTGAGAAAGAATCGCACCAGCGAACGAACCCTCACCCGGCAGTGGTGCTAACGCACAGTGCTCGATGAACGGTTTCACGCGGATAATCGCGTTATGCCCCCAGTAATGCGACTCACCCAGTTGCCAAAAATGCAGGCCAGCGGTAAACAGTGGTCCATAGACACGCGTTGCAAATTGCTGACAGCGCGCATACAACGTATCCATGCCGGAGGCTTTCGGCGAAGACTGGATAATACCCGCATTCGGATTCGCTTCCATCAGTCTGACCAGAGAGGTCAGACACTCACCGCTCATGACGCTATCGGCATCCAGAATCACCATGTAGCTATACTGGTTACCCCAGCGACGGCAGAAGTCATCAATATTGCCGCTTTTACGCTTAACACGACGACGACGACGACGATAGAAAATACGCCCAGCGCCCCCAACATCACGACACAGTTCCATCCAGGCTTTTTGCTCTGCCACACAGATATCGGGATCGTTACTGTCGCTCAGAACGTAAATATCGAAATGTTCAAGGTTACCCGTCGCTTCAACCGACTCATACGTCGCACGTAACCCCGCAAACACACGTTCTACGTCTTCGTTACAAATCGGCATGATCAATGCCGTACGATGCTCAGGATTCAGTGCCTCGTTACCCACCGTCGTGGAAGAGATACTGTATTTATCCCGCCCAATAAGCAGTTGCAGGAATCCCATCAGCGCCGTCCAGAAACCAGCCGATACCCAGCAGAACAACACCGCAAATAAAACGAGTATGCCGCTTTGCAGCACGTAAGGCAGCAGTTGCATCAGCGAGCGTGTCCAAGGCTGCCCCGCCATTTCAAACGGATTGATCAACGCCCAGCCCTGATAAGGCAGTATCGTTTTCATGTACCAGGTTGCAATGGCAGTCTGGAACAGCGTCAGCGCCAGCAGGATATAGCGGCGAATGGTTCCCACCAGGCGCCAGCGATTTTCGGAAATTTTCTCTTCCGGGCTGTAATGAGGACGAGGTGGCACAGTCCTGCCTAGCAAGCTTTCCCACCAGCGAACCAGTGGGTTAGTCCGCCAAACATCGGGGAACATCGAAGCGCGGGTAATGACAGGCATCGCTTTTAATGCCGTCCGCCCTTCTCTGTCTGTGCCGAGTTGCTTACCATTATCCAAACCATCAGACCAAGCCATGTCTAAACGTGCCTGCACGGAATGCAGCGCGACATCCTCCTCGGCCTGAACATTAACCTGATTACCTTCAGACTGATTACCTTCAGACAAGGCCTGATGCAAAACGGCCTGATCGTTCCAGGCCGCTTGCGGTAATTTTTCGCGAAGAACCTCTGCCTGCTCAGCAGGCAGAGGGAGTTTCTCAATATAATCGAGAGAAGAAGTTGACTTATTCATTAGCAGGCAGCTGATTGCTCCAGGTTTCAGTCAGTGTCGTCTCGCCATTAACCAATGCAGCTCTCATTTCAGTCGGCTGTTTCGCATCTTTCACACGTAAACGCAGCGTCAGACGCCAGCCATGAGTTACTGGGTTATAGCGAACATTATTTTCTACAATCTCGCCGTTATCGCCAATGCTGACCTGAGAGGCTACTGGAGCGTTCTCATCCAGCTCTTTTAAATTCGGCCCAATGAAGTCCACAATATAAGCAATCGTGCCGTCAGGCTGGCGGATCAGGTTAGATTGTTTAACATCACCGGCAGAACGGCGTGTCTGCTGAACGTAGGCAACGTCCGGGGAATGTAGTTGATCTTCATCGCGCGTAAAGTGCAGACGATATTTAATATCCAGTGGTTTGCCCGTTTCTGGCAATACATCGGGAGTCCAGAAAGCAACGATGTTGTCATTGGTTTCATCCGCAGTAGGGATTTCAACCAGCTCAACTTTTCCTTTACCCCACTCGCCTTTCGGTTCAACCCAACCGCTTGGACGTAGATCGTAGCGGTCATCAAGATCTTCATAGGCAGTGAAATCACGACCGCGTTGCAGCAGACCAAACCCTTTCGGATTTTCTACCGCATAGGTGCTCACAGACAGATGCTTCGGATTATTCAGCGGACGCCAAATCCATTCACCATTACCGGCATGAATTGACAAACCGTTAGAGTCGTTCAGCGCCGGACGATAGTTCAGCGTCGGTGACGGCTGGTTCGGCCCAAACAGATACATGCTGGTCAGCGGAGCAATACCCAGTTTGCCCACTTTATCGCGCAGGAAGACTCTAGCCTGAACGTCTACTACGCTGTCACGCCCCGGATAAACGGTAAAACGGTAAGCCCCTGCGGCACGCGGAGAATCCAGCAGTGCATAAATAACCAGATGCTTATCATTCGGCTTTGGACGTTCAATCCAGAATTCACGGAAACGAGGGAACTCCTCACCAGAAGGCAACGCCGTATCGATAGCCAGACCGCGGGCAGACAAACCATAGATCTGGCCTTTCCCTACCACACGGAAGTAGCTGGCACCCAGCATGCTGACGATTTCATCGTTCTTATCTGCTTTATTGATCGGATAGAGAACTTTAAAACCGGCAAAGCCGAGATTTTTAACCGCTTCGGGATCGTGATTGACGGGACCAAAATCAAAATACTCAGGCGAGTATTTAATCTCATCAACCGTGGTCGCCGTGACTTCATTAATTTTCACCGGAGTATCGAAATACATCCCCTGATGGTAGAACTGTAACTTGAAGGGCGTCTGTACATTATTCCAGTATGATTTATCGTTATTGAAACGAATTTGCTGGTAGTCCGCAAATTTCATATCACGGAATTGCGCAGGAAGATTACTTTTCGGCGCTTCAAACCCCTTTTGTGCCAGCTTTTCAGCCTGCTGTGCCACATCATCAATAGAGAATGCCCAAGCAGGCACTGCGCTTACAGACAGCATAATGGCGGCGGACAGCCAGCGAAGGCTGGCAACCCGCTGTTTAAACCCAAATTTATTATCCAGCACAGCTCCCCCTGTTGGTGTGCTTCAATCAACTAAAATCCATATTAATGGATAAGTTAGCTTTCCTACAACTTGATAAAGATATTGTTCATCATAATAGGTTAGCGTTTAAACAAAGAGAACGCTAAAGCATGATAAATCGGGTTGTAAAAATGGAAAACAGCCACGGACTATAGCGAATATCGATCTATACGGGCGTAGGATTATTCCGTTTACGTCTGCACCCTCTTCTCTAACTCCACCGATAAAAATCACAACATACGGCTACGCTAACACACATATAGCCTAAAGCATGATCGGCATAAACATTTGTGTAACAAAGCAAGGACAAGTAAAGTATCCCTTTGGCTGAACCCGGTATTATTGAATTAAGACTGCTATGCTTTTGTCCGCACTACGACGGCGAAGTTTCCCAGCCTGGGTCGGCATCTTCGCTATTTTGACCATCTTTATTGCGCCAGTGATTTCACAGACACTGGAGCCTCGTGAGCATGGGCTTTATGATGATGGTATAACCACACATAGTACCACCACGCACAATAGTACGACCTCTCACAGTAGAGACGTACATGATATAACCGTGCCCGCCAGTAATAACAGCGATATCGCTGAGCAGCACCACAATCATGCTGGACACACGATGTCTGGGCATCACGCGACGCAATCACACCATTCGCACTCATCGCCATCCATGATGATGGATCATGCCGCTTGTGGTTATTGTGTCCTTTTTGCGTATACCCCCGCACTGTTCGCAACAGGCTCTCCTAATCCCATCTTGACCGCGTCTTTATCTGAAGCGCTACCCATACATTTTATTTCCCGGATTGCTCTTCCCGAGCGTTACACCTCTCCTGTGGTGCGCGCCCCGCCGTTCTGAATGCTGCATTATCATGCCTGCGGGCATTTATAACACATCCGCTATACTCCTTCCGGTATGGTGTTTGAGTATTTTTTTGCTAAATGATTTCAGAGGGTTCTATGTCACACCCTAATCAGGCATCAGTCACGACTGCCGCTTCCGGCGCGCGCCTAGCTGGAGAAACGACGTTGGATAAGCACGCTATGGATAACATATCGCCACGTGCCGCGATCGTTGCCCTGTTCATCCGGCTTCACTTTTATATTGGTATTTTTGTCGGTCCTTTTATTTTCGTTGCAGCCCTGACAGGAACGCTGTATGTCCTTACGCCGCAGATTGAAAACCGACTGTATTCGCACCAGCTTTTCACTGAAAGCCAGGGCACGCCACATTCGCTAGCGGACCAAATTCATGCTGCGCAGGCAGGGCTTACTCATCATCAAGGTGCAAAACTGCTTGCGATACGTCCTGCTCCCGTCGCCGGAGAAACGACCCGGGTCATGTTCGCTTTACCGGAGCTGGGTCCATCAGAAAGCCGTGCTGTTTTCATTGACCCCGTCTCATTGGAAAATCGCGGCAGCGAGATTGTCTATGGCACCAGCGGCATTTTGCCATTTCGTACCTGGCTCGATTATCTGCATCGCGGGTTGCGATTAGGCGATGTCGGGCGTAATTACAGTGAGCTGGCAGCATCCTGGCTGTGGGTTGCGGCCTTGGGCGGTATTGTCATCTGGTGGTCAACCCGGCATATATCATCAGCGACCAAACGGCGGAAGTTAAAAAACAGCCAGACGACGGCAGCGAAAACGCAGCGTCTACGCCATTGGCATGCCACGATGGGACTCAGCCTCGTGCTTGGTTTGCTCTTTTTCTCCGCAACAGGGTTAACCTGGTCACAGTGGGCAGGAGGCAATATCTCTGTCGCACGTACCGCTTTAGGATGGCAAACCCCATCGGTAAAAACCCAGTTGCCCGCACCGATGTCTCACCATGACATGATGCACGGCCACGATATGACAATGGCTACCGATGAACATGCGGAGCACCATGCGTCAATGCCAATGGGGGATGTCGAAACCTATTCACCAGCGTTATTTGATGAGATGCTGGCTGCCGCTCGTCACGCGGGGATTGATGCCAATAAAATCGAAATTCGCCCCGCCACTAAGCCACATAGTGCCTGGACCGTCAGTGAGATCGATCGTGCTTGGCCAACGCAGGTTGATGCCGTGTCGATTAATCCTGATACGTTGGAGATTGTAGACAAAACCGATTTCAACACCTTCCCACTCGCCGCCAAACTCACTCGTTGGGGAGTGGATGCGCACATGGGCGTGTTATTCGGTTTACCAAATCAGTTGATTCTTGCGGCATTTGGCCTTGGGCTTTGTGTGATGATCGTGTGGGGCTATCGGATGTGGTGGATACGCCGTCCCAAATATCGTCATGGCGCGAATCCAGTCAATACGCTGACGGCCACACTGCTGCGGGTTCCGGTTTTTCACCGGGTACTCATTGCGCTCATTACGCTGATGCTGGCACTGAGTTTGCCCGTTATGGGGGTTAGCCTACTGGTTTTCCTACTGATTGACGTTGTTCGGTGGTATATGAACCATCCCAAACAGGCTATTGCCAAAAACTGATTTCTTCACGACCATCGTCACTCGACTCAGCAATAGAAAAAACCGCCGTTGTGTAACACAATCTGTGCAACACAACGGCGGTTAATCAGCAGTACGCGACGAACGACACGAAATTAGAACGTGGTCCAGTCCGCCAATTCACCTTTGCCAGATGTTTTTTCTGCACGATTATTTTTAGGTGCGGCCAGCGCAGGCGTTTCTGCTTTTCTCGTTAACGCAGCACTTTTATAAGATGCCCCAAGGTTGAATACACTGACCGTACGCGCGAGGCTATTTGCCTGATCCTGCAAAGAGAGAGCCGCCGCCGCAGATTCTTCAACCAACGCCGCATTTTGCTGGGTTGTGGTATCAATCTGCCCAACGGCCAGATTGATTTGATTGATGCCGTCACTTTGCTCACGGCTAGCCTGCGCAATTTCGCTGATGATTCCTGTTACGCCCTGCACATTTGTCACCAGTGAATTCATCGTGACGCCGGTTTCTTCCACCAGCCCCATGCCATCCTGTACTTTCTTAAACGAATCATCGATAAGTTCTTTGATTTCTTTTGCCGCCGTAGCGCTTCTCTGAGCCAACGCACGAACCTCACTGGCGACAACGGCAAACCCTCGCCCTTGTTCACCCGCACGCGCTGCCTCGACGGCCGCATTCAGCGCCAGGATATTGGTTTGGAAGGCAATGCCATCAATCACACCGATAATTTCCGCCATACGCTGCGAGGAATCGCGAATACCACGCATCTCCTGCGTTACCGTTTCCATCATCGCACCACTTTTCTTCACGGTTGCAGAAGCGCTAGCCGCAAGATCTGTCGCCTGCGTCGTATTATCCGCAGTATTTCTTATTGTCGACGTCAACTGTTCCATTGACGACGCCGTTTCTTCCAGTGAGCTTGCCTGCTCTTCCGTTCTGGCGGATAAATCCTGATTCCCCGCAGCAATTTGCGATGCGGCACTGGAGATCGTTTCTGCACCGTCACGCACCTGGCTGACAATCTGTCTCAAGCTACCGTTCATGTTATTCAGGGCGGATAACAACTGACCAGTCTCATCTTTACGGTCAGTATAAATTTCAGAGGTCAAATCACCTTTTGCGACATTTTCAGCAACAACGAGAGCTTCCTGTAGCGGTTGAGTGACGCTGCGGGTAATCAATGAAGCAATAATCAGCCCCGCTAGCGCACTAATTATAATGATCGTAGCGAGAACCATCAGCGCATTTTTATAGCTTTCACCGACTTCTTGCGCTGAAGATGACATCTTATCATCCTGTATATCGATGAACGCCTTTACTTTGCTAGTGTATTTCTCTTGAGTAACACGCGTGACATTGAAATATTCTTCAGCCGCCGCATCCGTATTCCCTGCCGAGACCAGTGAAGAAAGTTTGTTCGCTGAACTAAGAAAATCACGTCGGATGTCGCCAATATCGCGCAGCACTGCAATAGATTTATCGTCATTAACGGATTGATTCAGATATTCCATGAGTTCAGATATCGTTCCTGAACGCGCTTTGTTCAACGACAACTGTTTATTGATTTCACTTTCTGATTTAAGTAATAACAACAGTTGCTGATTGTTGAGGTAACCATTTAGCTCATCAATGAGTTTATTGCTCTTGACAGTTAATGGGTAGTTTTGAGAAACGATATCATCCATTTTCTCATGAAAATCACTTAGCTTTGAAATTGCAACGCTACCAATTATCAGAAGCATTAACACAAGAAAAGAAAACCCTGCTCCTAATCGATATCCTATACGCCAGTTGGACAAACCCATTAACATCTCCTTAACTAATATTCTCTATCTGTATAAAAATATGTAATTTAAAAAATTAATATTTATTAATAAATGCAGATAGTCCCAATATTTTTTTCATAACAAAAAATACACATCTCTGAACAGATCGTTTATAGGCTTTTAAACAATATGCAAATAGATATGCTCATCAAACCACAGGCATCGTGGCGTAGCCGCCTGACTTTTACATACTCACGTCCCATAAAATTTGGGAGAATTACCGCCACTAAAATTAGGGTTGAATAGCAACGACAAATACCTAATACAAGTCAGAGCAAATTTTCCTTACGCCGAAGGCGGTATCGGCCTTTTGTAGATAATCTTTATATTTTCTAACTTATGGTATTCATATCTATTTAATCGATCATTTTACAACAATCTATCTATTTACAAGATATAAGCATTTTAAATAAACAGAAATATTGCATTTGGAATGTAACAATAAACCCAAAAACAAATAATAACAATTTGTCATAAATTAAAACAAAAACCACTTGAATTGATATTATAGCGCGGACAGGAATAGGGATATAGGTGGAAGTAAACGAACGATATGAGGTAACCTTCCTTTAATAAGGTTCACTTTCTACAAGAACATTATGCCTTAGGTAAAAAAGACTCACCCAGCCATCTTGTCATCAAGATGGCTGGGTGATTTAATATTTTTATTTATGTTTACGCTGCTCAAAGAGCCGAGTCATATTCCAGCATTACTTTTTCTTAGACGTTACTTTGGATTTACCTTTCAGCAATTCCCGAAGTTTTTTGAGTTCTTTTTGCGTCAATGGCGCTTCTGTACCCACCTCTTCCGTCCCCTGGCTGTCCACTGATTCAGAAGACAGGTCAGAGATTAGATGGCCTTCATCAAAGCTCCGCAGTAACCGAGCACTGACTTCCGCACTGATTGATACTTCGTTTTCCAATGCTGCTGCTTTAATTTTTTCTTTCAGCTCTGGGGAAATTTTCAGGGACAGGCTAGATATCTCACTCATTTTATTACCTTTCTCATGGGGTAAAAGAGTAAGCTATGACACCTAGTCAGCAATGTCCATACTGAAATAAAAATTTAATATTTCTGTCACATAAATAGCTCCATTATTTTCTTAGCAAGAAGATTATTATTTCGCTATTTTTATTTCTCCAACATGGGCTATTTATTTCCGTTTTTCATTTTCCAGTCGTCAATCATTTTTCTGCTCACATCGCCTTTGTAACAAATTGGCGAATAGCCCCCTGCCCGGCTCCATGCACTACGCTTACCACACTGACTGCCATTACGTGCTGAATTATAAGGACAAGGGCAATTTCCTGAATAAGCAGAAATCGATGCCTGGATGATCTTTTCTTTGATCTGCTCGTCAGAAATCCGAGAATTTTTCGCCATACTAGGTGTAGAAAAAGAAAGCAAGGTCACAGCAAAAACCATCGCAACAGCCAACGTTATTTTCATACCGAAGGTCTCACTTTACGCAGAGGTTGTTAACTGTAGTACAAAATAAGTACCACCGAACAGGGTCTTATCTGACTACTCATTATGGGTTAAAAAATTGATCATAAAATATTAACGACATAAAATGCAGGCGCTTCGAGGATAAAAGGAAACAAACGTGCCACATCACTCCCTATGGGAACTCATTAAACTTACCTACATGATCGGTTTTGTCGTTTCCTTGATCGTTACTTTCTTGTTAAGTAAAGACAAATCCTTATTCATTCGCTTTTTTGCTTCGTTAATGGTAGCTCTAACCTGGCCATTGAGCTTTCCTGTTGTCTTGCTGTTCTCCATTTTTTAAAAGCGTTTATCTTCCTGATGACAGGTTTAATGACTCAATGCCGCAACGCCTATGCCCACCTTCCAGAGAGAATGCTCCGCGATGAGTAACATTCTGATCAGTGCTTGTCTATCAGGTTTCCCCGTGCGCTATAACGGTACTGAAAAGAAATCTGTCGGCGACTATCTTGCCCAGTGGCGACAACAGGCGCGGTTGATTACATTTTGCCCTGAGCTCGCTGCGGGCTTCTCAACCCCCAGGCCTTCAGCGGAGATTATTCCGGCCTTTGGTGACAGTTCCGTCATCAAGGCTGGTGCCCGAGTTGTTGAAGCAACCGGCAACGATGTGACCGCGCGTTATATTCTGGGGGCATGGTTAACGCTACAAATGGCACAACAGCATAACTGCCGCTTTGCTCTCCTTACTGAAGGGAGCCCATCCTGTGGCAGCAATATTATCTACAGCGGACAATTTGATGGTTCACAAATGGCTGGTAGTGGCGTTACCGCCGAGTTGCTACGTCACCATGGTATAGAAGTATTTTCCGATTGTGAGATCGAACGACTAATCGAACGTGTTGAATATTGCGATCGTCATACTGACGTATAGCAACGCTGCTGTCGGTCACCCATCCCAAATGAGCAGCAGCGTTAGACAAAGAATTAACGAACCACTAATACTGACATCTTTGCATGGCGAACGATGGCGGCAGCATTTGAACCGAGTAAATAGGTTTTCACATCAGGTCGCCGCGAACCAATTACAATTAAATCCGCATTAATCTCCTCTGCCAGCGATAATACTTCGTCTCTGGCAGAGCCAAAACTAACACTGCATGACACACGTGATGCAGGAAGCTCGATCGTTTTCATCAGTGATTTAAGCTTGTCATTCGCTTTCACCACGGCCTCATTCTCAAACTCTTTTATTCCAAAGGAATAAGCAGATAAAAATGCCGACGCATCAGGAAGGGAGTGAAAGAGGTGTATTGCAGCACCTGACATTTTGGCCAACCTGACTGCGTGCGTAAGCGCGTGTTTGGTGAGTTCATCTTCTTCTATATCTACTGGCACCAGGATACTTGTGTACATAATCACCTCTCCTCACGTGGATAACTGATTATCTGTCAGTATGTAAGAAGCGTAGTCTGCTCGTCGTCAGCAGAATATGATCCCGTTCACTTTTACGCATGTTGCCCGCAATTTTTAACCTAATGAGCGCATAAAATGCGCCGTTAGCTCACTGCCGATTTACTTTAAAGCGATCGGGTATAGATGCGTGACGACTCTCCCCAAGGGTGATAGCCCATTCCGGTAAAGTGGAAACCATATCGCTCATAAAAGCTGAATAACTCGGTGCATAGATGCAACGTAGAAAAACCAGCACGCCGAGATTCCTGAGCAAGATGCTCGATCAATTGCCCCGCATACCCCTTTCCACGCTGGCTCTCTTCAACGTAAAGCGCACACAGCCAAGGATAAAGATCCATACGGCTGATGAAATCATTGGTAATTAACCCCGCACCACCAATAATGAGTCCATCCTTTTCCAACAAATACCAATCAGGCAGTGGGTTTTCAGCATCAATGCAATGGCTAATGCAGTCTTCATAAAGCATCAACGTTTCTTCTGATGCCCAATGGCGTTGGAAATAACGGATCGCCCGTTCTTTGTATTCAGGGCGATTTCGGATCGAAATAATATTCAACATGAGGCTAGCGACTCATCTTCCATGAATCAACGATGTGTTGCGTTGTTTCTAGCGCAATCGAGTTGCCAGGAATAATAAAATTCCGCCACACCTCGTTGTAATGCGCGATTAACTGTTCTGCTTTCAGTTCACCACGATTGGCCGTCGTGTGTGCATCGGCTGCAATCGTCAACGCATAGCCTCGACTGGCTGCATTTTTAATAGTTGCATCAACACAATAATCCGTCGCACACCCACAAATCGTAAGGTGGTTAACATTCAATTCAGCCAGCACATCCGCTAACGGCGTACGATAAAACGCATCGCATGCCGTTTTAGTGACGAACAAACTGCCTGCGGGTTGATGGAGTTCAGATAATAATTGCCATCCGTCACTGCCTGACAACATACCATCTTCTTCATGCTGAATAAAAATCGTCTGGTCTGCTGCGCCTGAAAGTTGGTTTATCAATGCAACCGTCTGCGCCTGTCGCGCTCTCGGCGTTGCAAAAACGGCATTCTGCATATCAATGACCATTAACACGTGCATTTTCTTTCCTTTTTTGGCGCTTAATATCAGCATCTCATCATCACAAAGGCAGTAGCAAGACATCATCCTGACCGTTCGATACCCGCTAGATCATGTCCACTATACCATGAGGATAAAAGTTGATTTTCCCGGAACGCAGCAAATCAATATCAAACCAGCGGGTAACGATCGGAACGCCATTTGTCTCTATGCCATGAATGATATCTTGCTGATAAAGAGCTTCATCCTGAAAACGGGCTTCATAGACAAAGACAATTTCATGCCCTGCCTTGCCATTGTAGGAAAAGATATTTTCTGAAACACCCAATAGCGAAAAGTCCTTGGTCGCTGCGCTAATTTCTTCCTGAACTTCTCTCTCCGCAGCCACCTGTGACGACTCGCCAAATTCAATGCCACCGCCGAGTGGCAATACATAATGCTCATCTTTTATAGGATCATACCCTTCAGCTAATAGAATTTTGTTATGGTTTCGGAAAAGACAAACTGCTTTTGCTCTAATCTTCTGCATGCCAACGCTCCAGGTAAACTACCGCACTGTTTTTGATAAAAAGACATTTTTGATAAAACGATATGTACCACAGGAAAATGTCACCGTCTTGTACAGATAAAGGTCTATAAGTCGTGCTCAAAATACATTAACAGTCTTTATGTTCAGCTAATTTTTTCCTCAACCTCCGAGCATCCCGTCATGTTTAACTTATTGAAGTCATGTCATCTCGTATAATTATTCCAGACATATTATTGGTGAGAAATAGCAAATTCATATTTATTCACCTGACCATTGATCGCCGTCATCCTTTCACGATCGTACAAGCGACTGGGTAAGGCTGTGTTTATTTATCATCTTGACTGGTTTTATGCGCGTGATGCGCTAAAGTTAACTAACCGTGTCTTCACACTTGGTGGATGGTGTATTAACGCTGTCTGGCAGTGTGCATAAACTCAGCCCAAAGCGTGAAAGTAAGGAGAGGTCATGCATCCAGAGGTGTCCCAAAACGAGCACCCCACATCGGGTGATCTTGGCCTTGATTCTCAGGCTAGTGATATGGAGATACTTGGCAACATTGTGGAAGAAATCATTCAATCCGGTCATTCCGTTAGTAACAAAGCTATCATTGCTAAATTAGTGAACAAAATTGAAAAAGAAGCCAATATCGCTTTTCAGGAAAAATACCGCGCATTGCTGGAATTGGTGGTTTATAAAACTCAGGACGATTTCCTGATTTAATGCACTGTCAATACATTCGACCATCACCTCGGTAAGATTTTCGTATTATCGAGAGGCTATTTTATTTAATCAACGGCACCATCGATAATGAATAGGTGGGGTCGGAAGAATGAAATACATTCATTGCCATATTTTTTCATTATGGATGAACATATTTAATCCCCCGACATGACATATATTTATTTTTTTGCTAATCGTTAGCATTCATTTCAAAATAAATAAGCGATGAATAATTCACGCCCAGGTTTAAACCACTTAGCACACGCCGACTCTGGCAGAGATGACAACGCCACAATAAAAAACACTATATCGGATTCGGCAGCAGAAACGAAAACGGGCTAGCCTAAGCTAACCCGTTGAATTTTTTTGGCGGAGGAGTAGAGATTCGAACTCTAGAACACTTTCGCGTCGCCGGTTTTCAAGACCGGTGCCTTCAACCACTCGGCCACTCCTCCGCAATGACGCGAACTATAAACAGTGTGTGGGATCTTGTAAAGCATCACGGCGCTCAATTGCCTGAAAAACAATCTAACACGGCGTAATTGAGCGTAAAATCGTCACACGACACACAAAATAGAGCAATTTATCCCCACCATCATAATGGTGGCAGGGTAAAACACGAATGCAGGTACGGAGTATCGCGAATTTGCAGCGTAAAGAAGGGTAAACCATCTTTAATAACGTCTTGAAACTATTTATTCTTTGACATTGGATAATAGCACCCTGAAGAGAGAGTCGCTGATATGGATCGTATTGTTGTTTCTTCTACCCGTGAAAGTTCGTTACTCAGCACTCACAAAGTGCTGCGCAATACCTATTTCCTGCTGTCGCTGACACTGGGTTTTTCCGCCGTTACCGCAACGGCAAGTACTGTACTTAACCTACCCGCTCCGGGTTTAATTCTGATGCTAGTTGGGTTTTATGGTCTGATGTTCCTGACGCATAAACTCGCGAACAGCCCTGCCGGTATTTTGGCGGCATTCGCACTAACTGGATTTATGGGTTATACGCTGGGCCCGATCTTAAGTTCACTGATTTCTTCCGGTGCAGGTGACATTGTCATGCTGGCGCTTGGCGGTACGGCTCTGGTGTTCTTCTGCTGTTCAGCCTATGTCTTAACAACGCGTAAGGATATGTCCTTCCTGTCTGGCATGATGATGGCAGGTTTCGTTGTTCTGATTGTTGCCGTCATTGCTAATCTGTTCTTACAGATTCCGGCATTGCATTTGGCAATCAGCGCCCTGTTTATTCTGTTCTCAGCAGGCGCCATCCTGTGGGAGACCAGTAACATCATCCACGGCGGCGAAACCAACTACATCCGTGCAACGGTTAGCCTGTATGTCGCAATATACAATATCTTCGTTAGCCTGTTGAGCATCTTGGGCATCATGCGTAACGACTAAAGGTAGTGAGTCCCCGCACTGAGAAAAACTCCGCGGGTGCGCGAATAAGATAATCACCCCACCCTGTGAGCCGTACGCTGACAGGGTGTTTTTTATTCAGGTACATATCGAAAAATTTGTTAAACTACGGCTGAGATATCGCAGTCGGAGAGAAGATGTTGGAGTTTGAAGGGCGAACGATCGCAACAGACGCACAGGGTTACCTGATGGACAGCACTACGTGGAGTGAAGCATTGGCTCTCGTGTTAGCTGAACAGGAAGGCATCGCGTTGACAGAACCACATTGGGAAGTCGTCCGGTTCGTGCGGAATTTTTATCAGGAGTTTAACACCTCCCCCGCTATACGCATGTTAGTTAAAGCAATGGCACAAAAATACGGTGAAGAGAAAGGCAATAGCCGCTATCTGTATAAACTGTTTCCAAAAGGGCCAGCAAAACAGGCGACCAAAATAGCTGGCTTACCCAAACCCGTGAAATGCATCTAGTTTCTCCGTTTCAATAGCGGATCGCAAAGTCTTCGTAGGCTATCTTGCTATGCGGCTCAATAAGCACCCTATCAACTCTGGCGCTTCGTGGGCCTCCTTGTTTCAGCCACTCAATCAACGCATCTACCGCATCAGGTTCACCGCTTGCCACCACTTCCACGCTGCCGTCATTACAATTGCGTGCATACCCAGTGAGACCAAGCTGTATTGCCTGACGTTGCGTACTGTAACGAAAACCGACACCCTGAACCACACCATAAACATAAGCTGCCATCGCTATCGTTGCCATCTTCCCCACTTCCCCCCTAAGCCACTAAACAACATTTATTAGCCGGACTGTATCTTCTAAAAATTTACACCATACTGTTAATAATGAGTTCAGCCTGTGATGCACTAACGAGCCCATGGCATCATCGCTTGAAAACACCTCTGAACGCTAAAAATGTTATCGGATGCGGCGATCCTCTCCCCGCAAAATCCGCAGCGAGTAGAAAGTATAATCAATTTCCAGGGGGTTATATGATCGTCAGCAAATTTGGCATCGGACAACAGATTCGTCATAAGCTTCTAGGGTTTCCAGGGGTCATTATCGATATCGATCCCGAATATTCACTAGAAACGCCCACCTGGGAAGAAATTAGCGGCAATGACACTCCGCGATCTGAACCGTGGTATCACGTTGTGATGGAAGATGACGAAGGCCAACCGATACATACTTATTTGGCGGAGGCACAGTTGATGAAGGAAGAGCTTTCTGAGCACGATCACCCTTCGTTAAATGAATTAGCTGAGGTCATTCAACGCCGAGCACCTCAGTTGCGCCACTAACTTTCATCAAAAGTAAATATTGGCACTACAATCAGACATCGGCGATGTTGTGATAGTCAACATCGCTCAGTGCCTACGGCTTATTTATCCAAACCCAGCCGTGGGATTTCAATTTTCGGGCAACGATCCATCACCACTTTCAACCCTGCATCGTGAGCCAAAATTGCCGCTTGCTCATTAATGACGCCAATCTGCAACCACAGGACGGTAGCACCGATGGCGATAGCCTCTTTAGCCACCTCATAGGCTGCCTCTGGCTGACGAAAAACATCAACCATATCAACAGAATCAGGAATATCCGCCAAGCTGGAATACGCTTTTTGGCCTAAGAGCGTCTGACCAGCCAGCTTAGGACTGACGGGGATGACGTTATAGCCCTGCTCAAGTAAATAGGCCATTACACCATAACTTGGACGGGACGGTTTATCGCTGGCACCCACTAACGCAATGGTTTTTACCGTTTTCAGTACCGATTCAATATCACTGTCATTCATGCTATTCAGCCTCTCTTGCGTGATTTATTACAGTGTATCTTACATTCAACGAATGGCGTGAAATGGCTTACAGCATCCGTGATCTGATGCAGCATGGCACGAAAAATGCCATAACAGCCTGTTTCAAATTGAAACCTTTGACACATTCAGACAATTCCTCAACAATACCCGAATGACGTACCATCTGAGAAAATTATGAAATTCGGCTTCATCACTGTCTGCCTTTTTATTGCAGGTTTAAGTGCCTCGGCAATTGCGGCAACAACGTTGAAATTAGATCAGAAAATCGATCTCCTGATGGTTGACGGGCAGAGGATGTCAGGCTCGTTGCTGAAGGGTGCCGATAGCCTCGAGCTTGGCAGTGGACAACACCAGATCCTGTTCAAGGTTGTCGATACTGTTGATACTCAGACGGGCGCACCAGCGACCTATTTTCCTTCAACATTTATTGCGACCTTTAACACCGAAAAAGTGGCATCGGTGTCATTTAAGCTACCGCCGCTGCAAACCCTCCAGGATCGCAAAAACTTCACAGCCCTTCCCCAATATCAATTGCTTGATGAAAAAAATCAGGCTATCCCCGTACGTACCGATGCGCTTGTAATAGCAGACAATGAGCTACTCGATATAGAGCGAAAAATGTCGGAATACAACGCAGCAGCAAAAGGGGCTTCAGTTGCTGGTTTTGCTAGCGCGCTGAATGAATCCGTAACCTGGTGATTTAACGCGCAGTCACATCAGATTTTTGATACCCGTTCGCCTTTTCCTGCTTTTATTGCTTTGCACTGAAACAGCGTTTCCGTAATCTGTCTGTACCCTAGCGTCAGCTTTACTACACCAGATTGAAGGACGTAACCATGGAGTTCACCACCCGTACCATCCCTGCGCAAAAACATATTGCGCTGGTAGCACACGACCACTGTAAACAATCCTTGCTGGATTGGGTTGGTACGAATAAAGAACAGCTCAAAGAGCACACGCTTTACGCCACCGGTACTACCGGAAACCTGATTCAGTTAAATACGGGCCTGCCCGTAAAAAGCATGCTGAGTGGGCCAATGGGGGGCGACCAGCAAGTTGGTGCCCTCATCTCCGAAGGGAAAATTGATTTAATGATCTTCTTTTGGGACCCACTTAACGCCGTGCCACACGATCCCGATGTAAAAGCGCTGCTGAGACTCGCGACCGTTTGGAACATTCCTGTTGCCACCAACCGTGCAACGGCGGATTTCCTGGTTAATTCTGCGCTATTTAAAGAACCTGTTCAGATAACCATCCCTGATTATCAGCGCTACCTGCAAGACCGCCTCAAATAACACGAACACATAAAAATAGGCCAGCGGCGAGTTGCACACCCGGCGCTGGTCTCTACTGTTCCACTTCTCTATTTTTCGTTATCCGGGCTTACGCTGTGCTGGCACGCCTAAGCGCTGAAGATGCTCAACAAACACTGAGGGGGTTGCCATATCCTGTAACAGCCAGACGCGATGCTTTGCTCTCGTCAACGCGACATACAGCAAGCGACGCTCTTCCGCATCAGGGAAATTCTCAGGCTCAGGTAACAGTGCGGCCTCAATCACGGATTCTCTTGCCGGAGCCGGGAACCCATCTTTACCCTCATGCATCCCTACAATAATGACATACTCAGCCTGCTGACCTTTACTGGCATGCACCGTCATGAAATCAATATGTAAATTCGGCCATTTGGTCGCAGCCTTCTCTAAAATAGCAGGGCGCAAATGATGATAGCGAGCAAGCACGAGAATACGCTCATCGGCTTTAGCAAAGCCGCTCAATTTATCCAAGAGTGGTTCAAGCTGCTCCTGAGGTAGGATAGTTACCGCTTTTTTATCCCCCTTACTCAAGCTATTAAGCGGTTTCTTTAACTGATACGGATTCTGTTGTATGAACGTGTTGGCAATTTCACCAATGCGTTCATTAAAGCGATAGGTCGTATCTAGCGCGCACTGTTCACCTACGCCAAAATGCTGTTCGAAACCCGTCGTTAACGCCAATTCTGCACCGCTGAAACGATAAATTGCCTGCCAGTCATCCCCTACGGCAAACAGGCAGGTACGGCTATTTTGTCGCCGCAGCGCAGCAAGCAAACTCGCGCGCTGTGGTGAGATATCCTGAAATTCATCGACCAGAATATGTTTCCAGGGACTGACAAAACGCCCTTTATCCAGCAAGTTCACGGCCTGATGGATAAGGCCAGAGAAGTCGACTGCGTTTTCGTCCTTAAGCGCTTTTTTCCAGGCTTTCAATAACGGTGCCATCAGGCGAATACGTTGCTGAAATTCAGCCCTAATCGATTCTGGCGCTTGCTCCACCATTTCGCTCTGGCTACCACCGTGCATACGCATCAATCCCAGCCAGCGCTCAAGCCGTCCAGCCAGCCGAGCCGCCAGCTTCGAATCGTTCCAGAAATCGCCGTCTGGCACATCCCACTCCAGCTCTTCCGTTAACCAACGCCGCCATCCATTCGCCTGCGTTTTTTTCTCGGCACATTGCTGTTGCCAGTGTGAAATCAACAGCTCGCGGCGCTGTTTTGCATCACTTTCAAGCTGGCTTATCATCGGTGCCTTACGGCTAGCCTGCTGAATGATGTGCAATGCCAGCGCATGGAATGTCTTAGCCTGAATCTCATCCGTATGAAGCCGTTCCTGAATGCGCTCGTTCATCTCTTCTGCCGCTTTACGGCCAAATGCCAGCAGCAAAATCTGATCGGGCGCAGCTTCTTGACGATGCATTAGCCAGGCTGCACGAGCCACCAACACGGACGTTTTACCACTGCCTGCGCCCGCCAGCACTAGCACGCCCTCTTCGCCATTCATCACTGCTTTGCTCTGAGACACATTTAATGGCGAACTCTCTACCGTTTCAAAGAAAGGCTGCTCTGCTGCCAACGTGCGTTCCATCCATGCCTGATTCGCCGCAGTGCGCATCTCGTCCCCCTGCTCAAGCCAACGCAAGCAATGTTGGTAGTTATCACGGCAGTTATCGAAGGTATCAAGGCGAACAATAGGAAGAGGCAGAGACTCCAGCGAATTGCGGACAGCACTCTGCAACGTTGATAGAGCTTGACGGCTAAACCATTTATCCTGCTGCGTCAGCGTATGGATGCTGTCCATTTGACGCAGCAAAACCTCAGCACAGATCAGACTCATCTCCTCGCTCCAGCCAAGCCAGGATTTGAGAAGGTGGCGGTAAAAAGCCTGCGTTTCCTGCCACTCAGTACCATGCAAACGCACCACTTTTCCGGCTGGCAATTCAAACTCTAGCTCACCCCACACCAACCCTCTTTTACAGTGAATATTCAGCAACTGATTAAAAGGAATCAGGTATTCATGTTTATCGCCACTCACTTCGACACCCGCATTCAGTAACCGCACCCGGTTGTAAGGATGCTGAGCCAGATGTTTACCTAATGAGGTAGATTTCAGTTCCATGATGTTCGCGCCATGACTATGTGAGAGGGGCATTGGTACATTTGTTAGCGTTGCTCAGTGTCCTAGTTTACCCGTTATCGGACTTCACGCTCTAGCCTTAAAAACAGGTTAGGATATCCTGATGCTTAATGTGATAATTCTTTTATCATCAGCAAGTTTGGTTACCTTGCAAACACAGGAGAAACTATGCGTACTGCGTTGAACATCCTTAATTTCGTACTGGGTGGGTTTTTCACCACATTAGCCTGGCTTCTGGCAACCATCGTCAGCGTGCTGCTGATCTTCACCTTGCCGCTAACGCGCTCATGCTGGGAAATCACTAAATTGTCGTTTTTTCCTTATGGCAATGAAGCCATCCATGTTGATGAGTTACGCCCCGATGAAAAGAGCACCATTCTCAGCGCTAGCGGTTCTCTACTCAATATCTTCTGGTTCATTTTCTTTGGCTGGTGGCTTTGCCTGTCGCATATCATTACCGGTATCGCTCAATGTATTACGATCATTGGCATTCCAGTCGGCATCGCTAATTTTAAAATTGCTGCCATCGCGCTATGGCCTGTCGGACGTCGCGTGGTTTCCGTCGAACTCGCGCAGGCTGCGCGGGAAAATAATGCCCGTCGTCACTATCGCTAACGGCATCTAAGGATATTACGTTGCTCACCTTCGCCCCAGGAATTCGTCGCTACGTCTATAACAGCAGTTGGCTGTATAGCATCCGCATCCTTATTGCACTCAGTGGTGCAGCGGCCGTTCCCTGGTGGCTAGGTCAACCAACATCAACAATTCCGGTCACTCTGGGGGTCGTCGCCGCGGCCCTTACCGACCTCGACGATCGCCTCACTGGACGTTTACGTAATTTGTTTATTACGCTGTCCTGTTTTTTTGTTGCTTCCGTTTCGATCGAATTGCTTTTTCCTTATCCATGGCTGTTCGGCATTGGTTTGGCGGTCTCAACCTGCGGCTTTATCCTGCTCGGCGCATTAGGGCAACGCTATGCGACAATTGCATTCGGTGCACTGCTGATCGCGATTTACACCATGCTGGGAATATCCCTTTACGACAACTGGTATCAGCAGCCCATCATGCTGTTAATCGGAGCCTCCTGGTACAATCTGCTGACGCTATTCGGACATCTCCTCTTCCCGATCCGCCCGTTGCAGGACAATCTCGCACAGTGTTATCAACAGTTGGCTCGCTACTTAGATGCAAAAGCCAACCTATTCGATCCCGATATTGAAGAAGAAACTGACAAGCCCCTTATTGATGTTGCCATGGCAAACAGCCAACTGGTTGCGATGCTCAACCAAACCAAATCCTCATTGTTAACGCGCCTGCGTGGCGATCGCGGACAGCGAGGAACACGCCAAACACTGCACTACTATTTTGTCGCCCAAGATATTCATGAACGTGCCAGTTCGTCGCATGTTTACTATCCACAGTTGCGTGAAAAACTGCGCTATAGCGACGTCCTATTTCGCTTTCAACGTCTGCTGAGCATGCAGGCCAAAGCCTGCCAGCAGTTATCGCAATCCATTCTGCTGCACCAAAAATATCAGCACGACAGCCGCATTGAGCGGGCTTTTGTGCATCTTGAATCCGCTATTGCGCGTGTCGCTGCCAACAACATGGCGGATTCCGCACAAATTAAAGCGCTCACTTATTTATTGAATAATCTGCGTGCTATTGATGCGCAATTAGCGACCATCGAATCCGAGCAGAGCATTGAGCAAGAAAACAACCCAGAAAACACGCTGGCCGATGACAACATCACGGGTTGGAGCGATATCCGTTTACGCATTAGTCGCCACCTAACGCCACAGTCGGCGCTGTTTCGCCATGCCATTCGCATGTCCGTGCTGCTCTGTAGCGGCTACGCGTTGATTCAGGTAACGGGTTTGCAGCACGGCTACTGGATTCTGCTGACCAGCCTATTTGTTTGTCAGCCCAACTATAACGCAACCCGGCGGCGACTGACGCTGAGGGTGATCGGGACATTGACCGGTATTTTAATCGGCCTTCCTATCCTGTACTTCGTCCCTTCACAGGAAGGACAACTCACGCTGATCGTCATTAGCGGTGTACTCTTCTTTGCCTTTCGTAACGTGCAATACGCACATGCGACCATGTTTATTACGCTGCTTGTCCTACTTTGTTTCAACCTGTTGGGCGAAGG
This sequence comes from Pectobacterium polonicum, assembly GCF_005497185.1. GTDB lineage: Bacteria > Pseudomonadota > Gammaproteobacteria > Enterobacterales > Enterobacteriaceae > Pectobacterium > Pectobacterium polonicum. The sequence continues at coordinate 92,012 of NZ_RJTN01000016.1, forward strand.
CTTTGAAGTCGCAGTACCGCGTATTATTGATACTTTATTAGGGTGCGCCATCGCGTGGGCGGCAGTGAGTTTTATCTGGCCAGATTGGCGTTTCCGCGGCCTGCCTACCGTTATCAATAAAACATTAAATGCCAACTGCCGCTATCTTGACGCGATCATGATTCAATATCATCAGGGGAAAGATAATAGTTTGCCTTATCGTATTGCCCGTCGCGATGCGCATAATTGCGACGCAGAATTGGCATCGGTTGTGTCAAATATGTCCTCGGAGCCTCACACCACCAAGAACAAGCTGGACAATGCGTTCCGCTTCATGTGCCTGAATCATACGTTATTAAGTTATATCTCAACGCTCGGCGCACACCGTGGGAAAATGGCTTCATCGGAAACGCTGCAATTTCTGGATGATGCCGTGTGTCATGTTGACGACGCGCTACACTGTCGGGAAGAAGATAGCCTACGTATCAATCAGGGATTGAAAGCTATTGCTACCAGCATTCAATCCCTTTCACTTGAGTCAGACAGTAAAGAACAATTAATTATTCAGCAAATCGGCCTGCTGATCGGCCTCTTACCTGAACTCGTACAGCTAAAAAATGACATAGTTGCACAGTAAAACAGGGGCGTACTCTTAGTGTTTTGGCCCTTTGGAAACTGCATTATTTTTATACCACTCTAAAAGCTCATTACGAATACCGCGGGGGAGCGCGGCTTGATGCGTGCCACAAATTGCGCCAGCAAGCGCCAATAACACATTCACGCTTAAATTAGCGCGCACCTTTCGCAGCTCGAGATAGCTGTTTTTCGCACCATAATGCTGCAATTCATCAATATTCTTTATTCCCGCTTTCCACAGTAGCCTTTCGATGTCGTGGTTAAGATTAGGGAGATCTTTTAAGCGCCCGCTTGTGCATTTGAGGGCCTGATCATGCTGCGCACCTGCCAACGCCAGTCGGGCAAAATATAATAACTGCTGTGGCTCTTGCCATAATATGTCATCAACAAGGAAGTAGTTCAGCGGTAACGGCATACCGCGTTTGGTATAAATCAGATGCGGCATATCACGCTGCTGAAAATATTTTTCATCTTTTTTACTGGCGCGAAGATAAAGCTCCCCTTCCGACACCAATCCGAAAATCGTTTTATTTGCTGCGATGCTGTAGCCACCAAATTGGGAACGTGAAGTGATATCCCCTAGAGAGGAAAAAGAATGCTGAGATTGCAAAATCCTTTTTTTGCATAATTGCTTCATTGCCATAATCCTTAGTATTGAAATGATCTCTTCCTGAACAGTTAAAATATTCGTAGCAGGAACAAATAATTAACCACACCCCCGAGGTGGCTTCAAACAGTAAATGTGTTTACTGTCTCTTGCATAAAGAATATGCGAAGCGCTTTCAAAAAATCAGGTTGATTTTCGCGCATACAGCAGTTACTGTACATCCATACAGTAACACTATGGGTAGAACTCATTATGCGTATGCAATCAATCAGCTCTCACAACGTCCAGTCATCATCGTTTTCTGCCAATCAACACGCAGTAAAATCTTCGGTTGCCACGGGCGGTATTATCAGCGAAGTCGTGTACAACGCCGATCAACCCATAGTCACACACCTATTACTGCCGCTCTTACAGCAGCTAGGCACACAGTCTCGTTGGCTGCTATGGCTCTCTCCTCAGCAAAAATTGAGTCGCCCCTGGGTACAGCAATCTGGATTGCCGCTGGATAAAATAGTACAGCTCAGCCACATCAATCCCTTGTTTACTGTTGATGCCATGGAGAGAGCATTACTGACAGGAAATTACAGCGCCGTTTTGTGCTGGTTGCCGCACGAATTGACGGAAGAAGAGAAGGTTCGGTTACGGGACGCCGCACAGGCAGGAAATACATATGGCTTTATTATGCGGCCAGAAAGTGCCAATGGGGACGCCTATAGACTGTTTCCCAGCCTTAAAATTCATTCGACATTGTATCATTAAGTAAATTAAGATTTTTCTCAGCCCAATTACGTTATATGTGCTGTGGATCGCCGCAAAGCGGTATTCTGCGGGCTTTTTGGCTATATTTGATACAACCAAAAGGCGTAAGATCTGTCAAAACCATCTACTATTTGTTAGCAAGTGTGTATGATTCGTGCGTTTTTCTTATGACGTAAGTCACATCATACTTGTAACTTTCTCATCACGTTGTAGACTTTAACTCGCTGGAGTTGCTCTTTTATAACGTCAGTTGACTGACAGTGAGTCATAAATAAGGGCAAAGTCTCCAACCAAAGGATTTTAACCAAAGGTTTATTAGCCCTCCAGGTTAATTGCCGATTTGGATGATAATGAGGCGTAAAATGAAAAAAACAGCTATCGCAGTTGCAGTGGCACTGGCTAGCTTCGCGACTATCGCGCAAGCAGCTCCTAAAGACAATACTTGGTACACCGGTGGTAAACTGGGCGTGTCTCAATTCCACGATACTGGTTTCTACGGCAACGGCTACAACGGTATCACTAACAACCCGATCAAAAGCAAATTAGGCGCTGGCGCATTTGTTGGTTATCAAGCTAACCCGTACCTGGGCTTTGAACTGGGCTATGACTGGCTGGGCCGTCTGAAGTATGCTGGTTCTACTAATAACGGCACTGACAGCGCGAGCTTCAAGGCACAGGGTATCCAACTGGCGGCTAAACTGAGCTACCCAGTTGCACCTGAGCTGGACGTTTATACCCGCCTGGGTGGTCTGGTATGGCGCACTGACAGCCACGCGGCTATCAACGGTGGCGACATCAACAACAACGACACTGGCGTTTCTCCGCTGGCCGCTGTTGGTATTGAATACGCTATCGACAAAAACTGGGCTACCCGTGTTGACTACCAGTGGGTAAGCAACATTGGTGATGCTGGTACCGTTGGTGCCCGTCCAGACAACCTGCTGATGAGCGTTGGCGTGTCTTATCGCTTCGGCCAAGATGACCGTGTTGCACCTGTTGTTGCTCCGGCTCCAACCCCAGCACCAGCTCCAGTTGTTGAAACCAAGCGTTTCACCCTGAAATCTGACGTTCTGTTCAACTTCAACAAAGCAACGCTGAAAGCAGAAGGCCAGCAATCACTGGATCAACTGTACACCCAACTGAGCTCTCTGGACCCGAAAGACGGTTCCGTTGTTGTTCTGGGCTTCACTGACCGTTTAGGTTCAGAGCAATATAACCAAGCTCTGTCTGAAAAACGTGCTCAGAGCGTAGTGGATTACCTGATTTCTAAAGGTATCCCTGCGAACAAAGTCTCTGCTCGTGGCTTGGGTAAATCTCAACCAGTTACCGGTTCTACCTGTGACAACGTGAAACCTCGTGCTGCGCTGATCGACTGCCTGGCACCAGATCGTCGCGTAGAGATCGAAGTTAAAGGCATCAAAGACGTTGTAACTCAGCCTCAGGCTTAAGTTATTAATGAAAAAAACCTCGCTTCGGCGAGGTTTTTTTATGAATGTCATCCTTGTTCGTCACCCTGCGGGCCGTTGCTGCGCAACGTTGGAAAACGCTCCCTGCGCTTTTTTATGTCCGTTTTTCAGCAAGGTAAATGGCAAATACCGATCATTTTTCGTCTTTATTATTCAGAATGTCTTTAAGATCCTGCTTGAGCAGCGACATCTGGCTGGCATATTTCTCTTTATGTTCGGCATCTTCAATTAACTGCACAATCGTTTCCGACAAAGTCACCCCACGCCTCTGAGCGAGAGCCGCCAGGCGCTGCCAGACCAAGTATTCCAAATCGATTGATTTCTTGCGCGTATGTTGGTGTTCCGCATTAAAATGACGTTTACGCCGTGCGCGGATCGTTTGCTTCATCCGATTTTCTAAGGTGGGATTCATACATTGCGCAATCCATTCCAACACTTTCACTGGCTGGTTTTCCATTTTAAGCAATGCCTGCACCGCATCATCCGCCGCACTTTGCTCCAGAAAACGCGTAACCGCTTCTCCCTCGCGATGTTTTTTCACCAGGTATTTCCATTTCCATCCGCACTCAAGATTTTCTAGTTGTTGATATTTCATATTAAATTCTTCAGTGACCGCGTAACGTTACTTCCAGCATAACAGTTTTCCCTGATTTTGGCCGCTTTCTGGCAATTTTCTCGCGGCTTTTAAGATGATTAGCCAATCAGGTTCTGATCTTCGGCGAATGAAAGATGACGGAGAGATGACTCTCCTTATGCGCAGTCCGCATTATTCTTGTATAATCACGCTTTTCCTTTAGACGATTACATTGATACTTTGACCAGTAACCGACTCTCATGGCAGCACTTACTGCCCAATAATACGCCTTATCAAACGCTATTCACTCAGGCAGCTCAGCTTGCTCCTGCTGAATTCTCCGCTATTCAGTCGCGTCTGGCAGACAGTCTGACGCTCTTTTGCCACCCTCGTTCCCCTTCCCGCTTTATGCTGTTAAAAGCGCAAGAGAACGATGAATATATGGCATTGATCGCCCGTGCGCTGAGCGCCATCAGGCCAGACTCCGGGGCGATACATGGCAGTAAATATATCATTGAGGGTCGTCATATCCGGGTCGAGCCCGCCACACAGCTAGCGGATAACTTTGCCGCCCAGCAGCTCTGTGGCTATCAGGAATGGATTGAACCTGAGCAACTCTTCGGCTGTCTGCGCAATTTCCACGATGAAATCACGCTGCATCCAGGGCTGATTCATCAGGTTAATGGGGGGACGTTGATCCTGTCCGTCAGAGCACTGCTGGCTCAGCCGTTGATGTGGCTGCGTCTGAAGCAGATTATGGCTGAGGGAATCTATCGTTGGCTGTCGCCAGACGAGCGCAAACCACTTCCAGTTGATGTACCACCGATGCCACTTGATATTCGTCTAATTATTATCGGGGATCGGGAAAGCCTGGCGGACATTCATGATATGGAGCCAGAGTTAGGCGAACACGCGATTTACGGTGAGTTCGAAGCGCAGCTCCAGTTGATTGAAACAGATGACATGGCGCGCTGGTGTACTTACATCAATGCGTTATGCAACGAAAATCAACTGCCGCTACTGGATGCAGATGCCTGGCCGGCATTCGTCAACAGCGCGGTACGTTACAGCGGCGATCAAGGTAATTTGCCATTATGCCCGCGCTGGCTAATCAGCCAGTTAAAATATGCATCACTATACGCCAGAGATGGTCAGATCACAGAACAGGCGCTGGTCGACGCGATTGCCGCCCGCCAATGGCGTGAAGGCTACCTTCGTGAGCGCATGCAGGATGAAATAGAACTCGGCCAGATCCTGATCGAAACGGAAGGCGACGTTGTCGGTCAGGTTAACGGGCTTTCCGTATTGGAATTCCCTGGCTATCCCGTTGCTTTTGGCGAACCTACACGAATCACTTGTGTCGTTCATGCCGGCGACGGTGAGTTCACGGATGTCGAACGCAAAGCTGAACTTGCTGGCAACTTACACGCCAAGGGCATGATGATCATGCAGGCGTTCCTGATTACCGAACTGGAACTTGATCAACAGCTTCCTTTCTCGGCGTCCATGGTCTTCGAGCAGTCGTACAGCGAAGTTGATGGTGACAGCGCCTCACTGGCAGAGCTGTGCGCTCTAATCAGCGCTCTGTCCTTGCGACCAATCAATCAGCAGTTTGCTGTTACCGGTTCCGTCGATCAATTTGGTCACGTACAGCCAATTGGCGGCGTGAATGAGAAAATCGAAGGATTCTTTGAGGTTTGCCAGCGTCGTGGACTAACGGGAACTCAGGGTGTGATTTTACCTGCGGCTAACCTACGCCACCTCTGTTTACAAGAGGATGTCGTTGAGGCGGTACGTGAAGGTAAATTCCACTTGTTCCCAGTAGAAACTGCGCCGGAAGCGGTATCATTACTGACCAATTTTGCTTATGACGATGAGCAGCAGCCAAATCTGTTAGCGGCGATTCGTGAGCGAATTGGACAACTTTTACCGCAGGAGCGTCGACGTTTTCCTTGGTTTTTTCGTTAAACCAACTGGTTCAACCAGACGCAACAGACTTGCCCAGCGTACAGGTGTACGCTAACCTGCGTCCTTCATTAAAACAAGGCTTACAGAGACCATGGTAGATAAACGCGAATCCTATACAAAAGAAGACCTCCTTGCCTCCAGTCGTGGTGAGCTGTTCGGCCCACAAGGCCCTCAGTTGCCCGCCCCTAACATGCTAATGATGGACCGCGTCGTTAAAATGACCGAAGACGGCGGTAAGTATGGCAAAGGCTATGTGGAAGCCGAATTGGATATCACGCCCGATCTGTGGTTCTTCGGTTGCCATTTCATTGGCGATCCGGTGATGCCAGGCTGCCTTGGTCTGGATGCCATGTGGCAGCTAGTCGGCTTCTATCTGGGCTGGTTAGGCGGCGAGGGCAAAGGCCGCGCACTCGGCGTGGGTGAAGTCAAATTCACCGGGCAAGTTCTGCCAACGGCGAAGAAAGTCACTTACCGCATTCACTTTAAACGCGTAATCAATCGCCGTTTGGTAATGGGTATTGCTGATGGTGAAGTGCTGGTTGATGGTCAACAGATCTATACTGCTGACGAACTGAAAGTCGGCCTGTTCAAAGACACCAGTTCTTTCTAAGCGCCAGATTATATTGCGGGCGAAGAATTTTTCGCCCGCAACATCCCTTCTATATTCGATTGCATCCAACCGCAGCCCTAAACCACTCGACTTATCATGTTGGGCTTTTCAGCTCGTTGCCAATCGACTGGCGCACGTCTTGCGGTATTTTCAGCGCTGTCGCTAACGCATCCAGATAGCTTTTCTCCATGAAGTGATCAACATCGATGACCGCGCAGCTGAGGAAGTAGACCTCAAGCGCCTCTTCTTCATTCTTCACGTCTTTCGCTAACAAAATCGGATCGAGCGGTTGTTCTATCGCTTCCTGCACCCAACGTTGCGCCTCGCTGCCCAATTGCAGTTGCTGAATATTGTCATCAATACGCTGCTTTTCCGTTGCATCAATATGCCCATCGCTCTTGGCAGCAAAAACCAGAGCCTGAATCAAACGCCGTGCACGAATATTGTCAGTAGAAGACTGAGTGCCGAACTGCGGATCATCCTGATGCGTGTCGCGAACGCGTTTCTTATATTGGTTCCACAACACGACACCTGCCGCCGCGCTGCCACCAATGATCAGGGCATTTTTACCCAATGAACCGATGATTTTCCGCGTGGATTTATTTGACAGTAAGACGCCGGCCAAACCACCCAGCGCTGCGGGCTTCAGCATGTCGCCCAAATTACCGTTTTTTCCCCCTTGATGATGACTCCCCTGCTTGCTAGCGGAACCTAATAAGCCCTGAATTTGTTGCAGCCAATTATTCATTTTCATTCCTCAAGGAAAAGTGACATCACTGATGGTGTTGTCACTCATAGTAATGGTGCGGAAGGCGTTTGTTTGTCAGATTGTGTATAACAATGAAAAGTATGGACCGCGGTTTCTATGCGGTCCATTTGACTACGCAGGGAACATCACGAGGCAGGTTTCAGCGGAGTTTTTCTCACTGGTGTATTTCCAGCAACATAGTAACGCGCTTTACTACGCGGCAGCGGCTGACGCCGACGGATTCGGTCAGCAATTTTTTCGGCAATCATAATGGTTGTCGCATTCAGATTACCGGTAATAATTTGTGGCATGATGGAGGCATCCACCACGCGTAATCCTTCTACACCGTGGACACGACCTTGCCCGTCGACAACCGCCATATCGTCCTCCCCCATCTTACAGGAACAGGAAGGATGGAATGCCGTTTCAGCGTGAGTACGGATAAATTCGTCCAGTTCCTCATCAGTCTGAACCTCTAGGCCAGGACTGATCTCTCGCCCACGATATTTATCCAGCGCTGGCTGTGCCATGATTTCACGCGTAATACGGATCGCATCACGAAACTCCTGCCAATCTTGTTCCGTCGACATATAGTTGAATAAAATGCTGGGATGCTCATGTGCATCTTTCGACCGCACCTGCACACGCCCTCGACTAAGTGAACGCATGGAACCAACGTGCGCCTGGAACCCGTGCTCTTTCACCGCATTACTACCGTTGTAATTAATCGCGACGGGTAGGAAATGGTATTGAATATTCGGCCAGGTGAACTCATCACGACTGCGAATAAAACCACCAGCTTCGAACTGGTTGCTGGCACCAATACCCGTGCCATTGAACAGCCATTCCGCACCAATTTTCGGCTGATTAAACCACTGCAACGCCGGATACAGCGATACAGGTTCTTTGCAAGCGTATTGCAAATACATTTCCAGGTGATCTTGTAAATTCTCACCGACACCGGGCAAATCGTGTACCACAGGAATATCGAGCCCCTGAAGCAAATCTTTCGGCCCGACACCGGAGCGTTGCAGGATTTGCGGTGAAGCAATTGCGCCAGCACATAGCAGCACCTCGCGACGAGCTTTCGCCGTCTGGGCACTTTCGCCTTTAAAGTAGGCAACGCCAACAGCACGTTTTCCGTCAAAGAGAATCTTGTCGGTTAAGGCATGCGTCACGATAGTCAGATTATTACGATCTTTTGCCTGATCCAAATAGCCTCGAGCGGTACTGGCGCGACGCCCCTTCGGCGTGACGGTTCTGTCCATCGGCCCAAAGCCTTCTTGCTGATACCCGTTGAGATCGTCCGTACGCGGATAGCCCGCCTGTACGCCCGCTTCAACCATCGCGTGGAATAGTTCGTTGTTTCCCATCTTCGGCGTTGTCACCGAAACCGGCCCCGCCGCGCCATGGTAGTCATTCGACCCTACATCGCGCGTTTCCGCTTTACGAAAATACGGCAGGCAATCAAGATAACTCCAGTCTTCCAGACCCGGCATCGTCGACCAGTGATCAAAATCCATCGCATTACCACGGATGTAACACATGCCGTTAATCAGCGACGATCCACCCAACCCCTTACCACGGCCACATTCCATACGGCGATTATTCATATAGGGTTCGGGATCGGTTTCATATGCCCAGTTATAGCGCTTTCCCTGCAATGGAAAAGCTAACGCGGCAGGCATCTGTGTACGAAAATCCAACCGATAATCCGGGCCACCCGCTTCAAGCAGCAGCACGCTCACATCGCTTTCCTCTGTTAAGCGCGTTGCCAGCACATTACCAGCGGAACCGGCTCCGATAATGATGTAATCATATTCCATTAGGCTTTCTCCCCTTCGTTTAAAATACCGAGCGGAATTCACCCAGTTCAACCTGTACAGATTTAATTTGCGTGTAGTGTTCCAACGTTGTTATGCCATTTTCACGTCCGACACCCGAATGTTTGTAGCCGCCCACAGGCATTTCAGCCGGAGATTCTCCCCAGGTGTTGATCCAACAAATCCCGGCCTCAAGCTGATGAATAACCCGATGTGCTCGATTTAGATCGCGGGTCACGATACCGGCCGCCAGACCGTATGCGCTATCATTGGCGCGGCGGATAACCTCCCCCTCGTCCTGATACGTCAAAATACTCATGACCGGGCCGAAGATTTCTTCTCGGACAATCTTCATGTCATCCCGACAGTCAGTGAACACCGTAGGAGCAACGTAGGCGCCTTGGGCATAGTCACCGTCGGTCATGGGTTCACCGCCCACCAGCACACGTGCGCCCTCACGTTTTCCACTTTCGATATAACGCAGTACGGATTCCCGGTGCGGGAAGCTAACCAGAGGACCAAAATTCACCAGCTCGTCAGTCGGATCGCCGATACGGATGCGTTGAACACGCGCCAGAATTTTCTCCTCAAACTGCGCCTGCAATGCCTGCGGAATAAAGACGCGTGTACCGTTAGTACACACCTGACCTGAGCTGAAGAAATTCGCCATCATGGCGATATCCGCCGCCTTATCCAGATCGGCATCATCAAAGATAATCAGCGGTGACTTTCCACCCAACTCCATCGTGACGTCTTTCAGTGTCGAGCCTGCGGCATTAGCCATGACCGTTTTCCCGCTGGCGATCCCGCCAGTGAAAGAGACTTTGGCAATCCCCGGATGTGTGGTCAGCACCTGACCAACAGATTTCCCCGTTCCCGTCAGCACGTTAAATACGCCAGCCGGTAACCCCGCTTCGGTGTAGATTTCCGCCAGCTTCAGCGCAGTAAGCGATGTGACTTCACTGGGTTTGAAGATCATTGCGTTACCTGCCGCCAGCGCGGGTGCCGATTTCCACAATGCGATCTGGATGGGATAGTTCCAGGCACCGATACCGGCGACCACGCCAAGCGGTTCGCGCCGGGTATAGACGAACGAGGTATCGCGTAGGGGGATCTGCTGACCTTCCAGCATAGGAATCAACCCCGCGTAATACTCCAAAACATCCGCGCCAGTCACGATATCGACAGTGCGTGTTTCCGAGAGCGGCTTGCCAGTGTCGTGCGTTTCGAGTAACGCGAGCTCATCGTTGCGCTCACGCAGAATATCCACGGCACGGCGTAAAATTCGCGAACGCTCCATCGCCGTCAGCGCAGCCCATATCTTCTGCCCTGCGGTAGCTGCGCTGACGGCGCGATCAACGTCAGCGGCAGTGGCCGACTGAAGCTGGGCAATAATGTCGCCATTTGCAGGGTTCACCGCATCAAACGTATCGTTACCCGTGCTATCGACATAGGTACCGTTGATATAAAGTTGTTGTAAACCGTAGCGAGACATAAATTCTCCTGTCTGATCACTGCCCGATCACACGTCCGGGCAGAAAAGGCAAAATAATAAGATAGGATTACGTGCGAATGAGCTGCTGATCGATATAGTCGTAGGCAATGCTTAATGCTTCTTCGCGGTTGAAGGCATCATGACTTAGCGCACCGCGCAGCCACAGCCCATCAATCAGACCAGCCAGCCCTTTTGCCGCAATACGCGCGCTATCTTTCGGCAAGCAATGGCTAAACTCGACGCACAGGTTGGAGTAAAGCCGCCGATCGTTAACCTGCTGTAAGCGATGGAGCATAGGGGAATGCAGGCTACTGGCCCAGAATGCCAACCAAGTTTTCATCGCCGCGCTATTCGTCTGGCTATCGTCAAAATTCCCCTGAACAATTGCCCGCAAACGCACACGAGGCGTATTTTCTGTCAGGCTCATCAACCTTGATTTCACCGCCATCCCCAGATGGCTAATCAGGTAACGCATCGTCGCTTCCAGTAAGCCATTTTTATCGCGGAAGTAATGACTGATGATTCCATTCGACACCCCTGCACGTCGGGCAATCTGCACGATCGAGGCGTCATGCATGCCCACATCGTTAACCGTTGCCAGCGTCGCTTCGATGAGTTGCTGCCGTCTGATGGGCTGCATTCCGACTTTAGGCACTACACTTCCCCTTCATTTTCTTCCCTTCGTTTCTTGTGATGAATCACGGTAAAAGACGATGATTCGTGATCCGATTAATCCCATTAAACTTTTTTTTGATTGAACGTTCAATAAAAAATGAATATCTTTTATTGCTGAAAGGTTAAAAATCTGTATCAATTATCACGAAAAGTGGTGTCAGTTCAGACGATAACGCCAACTTAAAAAGAATAATTTCTTTTTTGTTCTGAAGACTATCTTCAACCGAAAGCGTACTCAGCGGATGTCCTGCGACCGGTTCTTGATATGCGCTAAGCGCGCTTCGTGGAGAGAGGAGTCAGAGTATCGGTTCACATAACGCAAGGGATAACCATGCCAGCCACAGAAACTACGCCCCAACAGGATCGCCTAAATCCTGTCGTGTTCTACACATCAGCGGGATTAATCCTGACCTTCTCGCTGATGACCATGCTGTTTAACAAAGAAGCGAACGACTGGATTACCCACGCACTCAACTGGGTTTCAGCCACATTTGGTTGGTACTACCTGCTTGCCGCCACGCTCTACATCGTGTTCGTCATCTTCATCGCATCGTCTCGATTCGGCTCAATTAAGCTTGGGCCAGAGCAGTCGAAACCTGAATTTAGCCTGATGAGTTGGGCAGCAATGCTGTTTGCAGCGGGGATCGGCATCGATTTAATGTTTTTTTCCGTCGCAGAGCCGATTACGCAATATATGATGCCGCCTGAAGGACAAGGCCAGACGATGGAAGCAGCACGACAGGCTATGGTCTGGACGCTGTTTCATTACGGGCTAACAGGCTGGTCAATGTACGCGCTGATGGGAATCGCGCTGGGCTACTTCAGCTACCGCTATAATTTACCGCTGACGATCCGCTCAGCCCTGTATCCCATCTTTGGCAAACGCATCAATGGCCCGATTGGACATAGCGTCGATATTGCGGCCGTGCTCGGAACCATTTTCGGTATCGCGACCACACTAGGCATCGGCGTTGTTCAGCTTAATTATGGGCTGAAAGTGCTGTTCCACATTCCAGAAAACCTCACCGTTCAGGCTTCTCTGATCCTGCTTTCCGTGATCATGGCGACCGTTTCCGTGACATCCGGCGTCAATCGCGGCATTCGTATTCTCTCTGAGCTTAATGTTTTGCTCGCACTGGGGCTGATTCTCTTTCTGCTCTTCTGGGGCGATACCGAATTTCTGCTGAACGCGTTAGTGCTTAATGTCGGGGATTACATCAATCGCTTTACGAGCATGACGCTCAACAGTTTTGCGTTCGATCGCCCGACAGAGTGGATGAATAGCTGGACGCTGTTTTTCTGGGCATGGTGGGTCGCGTGGGCACCCTTTGTCGGGCTGTTTCTGGCACGTATCTCACGCGGCAGAACCATTCGCCAGTTCGTCGTTGGCACGCTGATCATCCCGTTTGTCTTTACGTTGCTGTGGCTCTCCATTTTCGGCAACAGTGCGCTTTATCAGGTGATCCACGGTAATCTGGACTTTGCAAACGAGGTTATGCAGCACCCAGAACGTGGTTTCTACAGCCTGTTGGCGCAGTACCCTGGCTTCAGCCTGAGCGCATCTGTCGCAACTATTACCGGCCTGCTGTTCTATGTCACGTCTGCCGACTCCGGTTCATTAGTGCTGGGCAATTTTACCTCTCGCCTTGGCGACATCAACAACGATGCACCAAACTGGCTACGGATTTTCTGGTCAGTCGCGATTGGCCTGTTGACGCTGGGTATGTTGATGACAAACGGCGTTTCAGCATTACAAAACACCACCGTCATCATGGGGTTGCCGTTTAGCTTTGTGATGTTCTTTATTATGGCGGGGTTATATAAATCATTGCGGGTTGAGGATTACCGTAAAGCCAGTTCCTTGCAAACCTCAGCTCCGATGCCAATCTCAGGCGACGATCGCCTGAACTGGAAACAGCGCATCTCACGCGTCATGAATTTCCCTGGCACAACGCATACACAGAAAATGCTGGAGAACGTCTGTAAAGCAGCCATGGAGGATGTTGCACGTGAATTACGTCTACGGGGTGCCAGCGTTGAAGTCAACGAATTGCCGCCTGTCGAAGATGAGCGCTTGAACCACCTCGAACTGCTGGTGGATTTGGGCGATGAACAGAACTTTCTTTATCAAATTTGGCCACAGCGTTATAGCGTCCCGGCGTTTACCTACCGTGCTCGGTCAGGAAAATCAGATTATTACCGGCTTGAAACCTTCCTGCTGGAAGGAAGTCAGGGAAATGACCTAATGGATTACAGTAAAGAACAGGTGATTAATGACATTTTGGATCAGTACGAACGACACCTGAATTTTCTTCATCTTAATCGAGAAGCGCCGGGCAATACACTCACCTTCCCTGATGCATAACTCTCAACCTGATGGCGCTGAAATATAGCGCCATTTTTCAATTAATTACCTCCTCATCATGCCTTTTTTCTTCATCGTGTTTTTCCCGAATTTATGGGCTATGCCGCATTCTTTGCTTCCACGATTTGCGCTTTATTTTTGAAACGGTATACTGCACACATCAAATTGAAATACAGTTTTAAAAAATGTATTTGTCCGTCACAGAAAAGGAACGAACATGAAAATTGCACTGATTAACGAGAACAGCCAGGCTGCCAAAAACGCTATCATCGCCGAGTCACTGACCAAAGCGGTTGCACCGTTGGGCCACACTGTACACAACTACGGCCAATACGCCGTTGAAGATGCAGCACAGCTGACCTACATCCAGAACGGTATTCTGGCAGCTATCCTGCTGAACTCTGGCGCGGCTGATTTCGTTGTGACCGGTTGTGGTACAGGCCAAGGCGCAATGCTGGCTTGTAACTCTTTCCCTGGCGTAATCTGCGGTCTGGTTGTTGACCCATCTGATGCTTACCTGTTCTCTCAGATCAACAACGGTAACGCGGTATCCGTTCCTTACGCTAAAGGCTTTGGCTGGGGCGCTGAACTGAACCTGGAAAACCTGTTTACCCAGTTGTTCAAAGAAGAAGGTGGCAGAGGCTATCCGAGCGATCGCGTTGCTCCTCAACAGCGTAACAAGAAAATCCTGGATGCGGTAAAAGCCGTAACCTACAACGATCTGATCACCATTCTGAAAGGTCTCGATCAGGATCTGGTTAAAGGCGCAATTGCTGGTCCTAAATTCCAGGAATACTTCTTCGCTAACAGCAAAGACGAAGCACTGACCAGCTACATCAAAACGCTGCTGGCGTAATCGTTCTACAGCTGACAAAAAACCACAGGCCATCGCGGTCTGTGGTTTTTTTTATGCCCATCCCCTGTCCATTTTGCCTGCATTTTCACGACACCGTCATGCGGACTATCCGTTACCGTTCAATGCTTAGCCAGACGCACCGTTCGCGCTAAATACTGCTTGACCGAAGCTAAGTGACTCCCTATAGTAGCGCCCCGTTGCCCCTTATAGGCAACCCCCGGTGAGGTGTCCGAGAGGCTGAAGGAGCACGCCTGGAAAGTGTGTATACGTGAAAACGTATCAAGGGTTCGAATCCCTTCCTCACCGCCATATTTTGAACAAGGTCGAAAGTTCACGTAATGCTTTTGATTATGTTCTACATAAAAAGTCCGCTTCGGCGGATTTTTTTGTATCTAAAATCCAGTACCCTCTACTGAGTCAACTTTTGTCCTTGTACTCACCAATCAGCCAGACTTCGCCATTGATCTTGTTAATAAAACTCATTATCATTAAGGTGGGTTTATAAGATAAAAACATCCACGTACTTTTAGGTATGGAAAAGGGAGGAAACGACGATGGAATTAACATTTCGATCATTCTTAGGTGACGAGCGCGGTGCTACAGCAATCGAGTACGGTATTCTTGCGGCGCTGATAGCCGCAGCGGTTGGTTTTATCTTTGGTGATAGTGGTATTTTAATTAATGCACTTAATGATAAGTTTGACGAAACCCATCAAATAATTAAATCGTGTGGAACAGACGAACCCGGAATTTCGTGCTTTGCAGTAAAAAAATAAAACAGATAATAAGATTAAGAATAATATTTTTTAGGGCATGACTCGTGCGATATATTTTCCTTTAGCACTTTATTCCTTAATAATGTTCAGAATTTTTGTATTATATACACTGCAAACTGCATATTTTCACTTACCGAAAGTAAGCCTTTAGCTGGTTAAATTTTTTCCTGACAAATCTTTTACTACATCGCGGCCTGTAATTCGAATGACTTAAGGTGCACTACTCATTACTATATTTCATTTTAATAATAGGCAGCATGATATGAAAACGCCCTTAACTTACGCTAAGGGCGTTTTTTGTGATGATGGTACGGACACTTTTATTCCCATCCCACACAGACATCAACCATAGGCATGAAGCGTACGCTGACACAGTGCCGAGCGCACACAGTCCTCTTTACCGAAAGAGACCACGCCAATCATGTCATCCTCAACAAAACGCTCCAATGCGTCCCGCAGGCCAGACTTAACCCCAGCAGGCAAGTCGCACTGTGTCACATCACCATTAACGATAACCGTGACATTCTCTCCTAAACGCGTCAGGAACATTTTCATTTGGTTCACTGTCACGTTTTGCGCTTCATCCAGAATTACAACCGCATTTTCAAACGTCCGTCCGCGCATATAGGCAAAAGGCGCGATTTCGACTTTGCCTATTTCCGGCCGTAAGCAATACTGCATAAAAGACGATCCCAGCCGCCGCAAGAGTATGTCGTAAACGGGCCGGAAATAAGGCGCGAATTTCTCCGAAATATCTCCGGGTAAAAAACCAAGATCCTCATCAGCCTGTAATACTGGCCGCGTAACAATAATACGCTCAACCTCTTTATGGATTAGTGCCTCCGCCGCTTTCGCAGCGCTCAGATACGTTTTACCGCAGCCAGCTTCACCTGTGGCAAAAATCAACTGTTTGTTTTCTATCGCAGACAAGTAATGTTCCTGGGCGGCGGTACGAGCTTGAATCACGGAATTATCACGATTCTCACGCGCCATTCCGATTGCTTCAATCCCGCCCATCTGTACCAGAGAAGTGACCGATTCTTCCTCACGCTGACGATGGCTACGCGAATCACGACGGATAACACGTTTGGCTTCACGACGAGCTTTGATCACTGCTTTTTGTCTTCCCATAGTGGCACCTTACAGTTTGTTTCACTTACCGCACTGCTTTGCAGCGCGTGACGTTTAACTCACTAACGAGGTTAGGCTTCCTTATTAAGCCAATAGCGGACTGGAAATACACACGAGCCATCCACGAACCGAGTGACAACTGGGTCAGGTATTCATGGATAAGAAAAGAAAATAAACGAAGAGTTTGGGTGAAAAGAGAGTGGCGCAGTATAGAAAATAAGTGGGAGAAAAATCCCTCGCATCGGCGAGTCAGCAACGTAGAATCTTGGCATCGACTACAAAGTCCAAAAAAGGACATTACCATCCGCGTTCCTCACTGTGACAACAACTATTCCACTGAATAATGATTGATCGCATCGTAGAACTACTACTAACCCTTACCTAAAAATTAGTGCCGAATGATTTCAGTAGTATGACAGTGCAATAATTTGCCCCTGCAATGCAAGCATTTTTTACACTGTCATAACATTTACATATAAATCAGTATCCCATGGCTGGCAATGTCAACCTGAGAACCACGCACTTTGCGCGTCAGAAATGTCGCTGCCAGTCCAAATACTGATCGTATTTTCTTAGCGCGCTACGGTAGATATTTTGCTCAATATCGGGAAGGTAGTCACATACCCGCTGTTGTACCCCATCACGATGCCGGGAAAAGGTTTCCGCAGGATAATCATTTGCAGCCAACAGCTCATCCAAACGCCGTAGACGAATGACATACTCGCGCATCGTGCTGTGGCGAACTTCAGTTTGCTCGATCAGATATTGTGTGAAAGCTTTTATATCGAAATAGCTAGCAGTGGTATTGCATAATATTTCGCTACAAAAGCGGCAAAGGGGGATTAATTCCTGTTGCAGGCCAGACCATATTTCGTCATCGATAAGCCTGTCGATGCTGCCAATCGATTTTTTATTAATAAGCTGATTGCGAAATACCAGTGAAACACGATCGAGCTCTTTATCACACTGGGAACAGTTGGTCTGTCTATGTTTGAAGTCTTTCAGATAACGGCTTAACAGCTGTTTCTTCCGAATTGATGAGTGCATGAATCCATTCCATGACAATACATAATCTCAACGTGAAGCAGTAGCATTTTTCATGACGTCAGAGAATCTGGCGAACTGAAAACAGGTAGCATTAATCAATTGAATACTGGTGCAAGGCACTTATCGATATTCAAAAATTGCTATGGCTTACAACTTCAGTGGCTGAAGATATATGTTGATAACAATATTCCTACGCGACGCAATTAGATATCATTCATTAATTTCACGCGCAGGCGCTTTATCGCCTGGCTATGCAGTTGACTGACTCTCGACTCTCCGACTTCAAGAACGGCACCGATCTCTTTCAGGTTCAACTCTTCCTGATAGTAGAGCGTCAACACCAATTTCTCACGTTCTGGCAGGCTTTCAATCGCATCCATCACTCGATGGCGCAAATTACCTTCCATCAATTGATGTAACGGATTCGCATCTTCATTGCCTTCCAGTAGAGCTTCTGCGCTGTCACCATGCTCTTCACGCCATTCATCGTAAGAAAAAAGCTGGCTGTTATTCGTATCCAGCAATATCTGACGATAATCCTCAAGCGTGATATTCAGGGTCTGCGCAACTTCCTGCTCCGTTGGAGTACGACCGAGTTGTTGTTCAGCCTGCTGCATTGCTTGTGCCACTTCCCGTGCATTACGCCGTACGCTGCGTGGAGCCCAATCACGACTACGTAATTCATCCAACATCGAGCCCCGAATTCGTTGGACGGCATAGGTGGTAAACGCCGTACCTTGTAACGAATCATAACGTTCAACAGCGCTTAACAAGCCAATGCCACCAGCCTGTAGCAGATCGTCAAGCTCAACACTCGCGGGGAGACGAACCTGTAAACGCAAGGCTTCATGGCGCACTAATGGAACATAGCGCTTCCAAAGGGAATTTTTATCCATTGTGCCTTCGGCGGTATACAAATCGCTCACAGTGACAAATACCTACGATGATAATGTTATCGACACTATTATGCTTTTAGGTAGGGTAGCCAATCGCCTGAATAGCGTCAAAAAAAGGGGGTTATTTAGGTGAAAAAATGCAGTTATGCTCACAACTGCATTTTTTTGCGATTTATTCTATCGTTCAACGGATTATTAATTATTTAATATTTCATAAAAATCATAAGCCTATAGAAGGATAATCGCTCTACACCACTCCATGATGTACCTGACGATGACAATTTGGACAAATCGCAATGGTGTTTTCCACTGAATCTGCACCACCTTGCGACAACGAAATACGATGATGAACTTCAAGATAAGGTTTTCCATCGCTCTTGCGCATGAACGGGGCTTTTTCTTTACACTCTTCACAAATCCCTTTTGCCAAATGAAGCCTTTCTGCAACGACATCGGGATTTCGATGGTATATTTTTGTTTTCTTAATGCTGAAAGCAGGATCGTGTTGTGTACTCTTCGCTAGTCGTTTTCGACGAGCCGCCGTTGAATCCGATGCGGCCTTCATTACCTGTTCTAGAAACTCATTACGTTCTTCAATCACTTCATCAATAAAGTCATCTGGTACTGATACTTTTGATACATAGTTAGCCAGCGTTATTTGATTGACGTTATTGCCTTGAGGAATCGAGCTCCCCATAAGATAGCTCATTATCGATTGATCATTTATGTCAGTAAACTTATCAAACCGATCAACAGTAATTACAGAACGTTCAGCGCCCGTAATCTTAGACCGAACCCTCTCAATATCTTGCATAATTCCAGAAAATAACTCATAGCATTTAGGCTTATCTGCGACCTCAAGCAGTAGCACGATGAGATCACCTTTATTGATTCTTCCTGATTTAATCTTCCAATAACCGGTTTTATTTTCTGCAAGGAGGCCTCGATTCTGTTCATCAAGCCTTGATTTTCCATATACTAAGTAGGCATTCTTGCAATGTTGATAGCGAGATAGTCTAAATAGCTCACCAAATTTCTTATTCATTATTCAGCCTAAAAATATAGAAAATAAATCTATTATCGTTGTAATAACATCAACATCGCCTGTGGGGCTTGGTTCGCTTGTACTAACATTGATGAAGATGCTTGCTGGAGAATTTGCTGTTTTGTCATCAGAGACACTTCTTGAGCATAATCCGCATCCAAAATGCGTGAACGTGCATTACTTGTAGCAATAGAAACGTCAGACATACTAGCGCGAATAGACTCAAAGCGATTGATTTGGCTCCCATACTCACTGCGATAGCCATTTATTTTTTCTAGTGCATGATCAAATGAATCAATGGCTTTACGCGCCTCCTCAAAAGGGTCTAATGCTGTATTTTTCAACCCCAGAGATTCACTATCAGAAGGTGTCGGATTAATCGTCACTGCTTCCACACCTTCGCCATAATTAGCACTAACTACAATATCGGTCGGCGTACTGACAGGGGGCAGAGGCGGAGGTGGTAACTGTGTTGGGTTAGGCAACACATCCCAGGTAGCAACCCCCGTAAATGATCCTTTTCCAATAACCATAACAATCAAATCTTCTGTCGTTTCATCGATATGGATGCGTTCATTACGTTCAGCACCATTGACACCATCGTTAAACTTCCCGTTGCTGTCATCTTCATAGCGATCGCCATCACCACTGTAAGTAATAGTCATACCATTATAAGAAGCAGTGGCGCTGCCATTCAAATTAAAACTTACTCCGCCTTGCGCAAGGTCACTGTCAGAGTAATTTGCGGAGGATAAAAAAGCATTATCTTCCGTTAGTACACGCAGTTTAGCCGATGCAGCATCGGTTATTCCATTTTGTTGCCAGACAATATCCGCATCAGCTCCGATTAATGGCGTTCCAACTAAATGTTTTCCATCTCGACTAAATATCTGAATATCATCATCCGCACCCAATGAATCAATAGTAATTGTTAAATTTTTAGCACCCACAGGGATATAGGCTAATGAAACAATGCCAGAGGGAAAAGAACGGCTTGCGCCGCTTACTGGAAATTTTTCCGCCAGCGGCGGCGTACTCCCTAAATTAATAGGTAATTCACGCTGTGTTGAGGGCGCTAACGGATATTTTCCAAATGCCGTAGTTGAAAATGCAATACGATCAATTTCCGCACGCACCTGCTGAAATTCCCCATTCAGGCTCGCTCGATCG
Source organism: Pectobacterium polonicum (assembly GCF_005497185.1). Lineage (GTDB taxonomy): Bacteria > Pseudomonadota > Gammaproteobacteria > Enterobacterales > Enterobacteriaceae > Pectobacterium > Pectobacterium polonicum. The sequence continues at coordinate 112,638 of NZ_RJTN01000016.1, forward strand.
ATGCTAGACAGCGTTTCATTTGCCGCCTGAACGGCTAATTCTCTTGCTCGCTGTACAAGGTTATTGACCTCACCCAATCCCCCTTCTGCAATCTGCATCAGACTGACACCGTCATTCACGCCGCGTGCCACAACATCATTGGCATTTAAATTCGCCAACATCCGGTTAGCAATCGCCTGTCCGGCTGCATCATCCTTAGCACTATTGACTCGTAGCCCAGAAGAGAGACGCTCGATGCTTTGAGAAAGTGCTGATGCCGAATGAGAACTTTTATTTTGTACTGTCAGAGAGAACATATTGGTATTAATCGAAGCCATGATATACCTTTTTATTATTTGACGTATTAGTAAATAGCAAAAGCACCTAACCGTGGGCGCGAAATTTTACTTAAAACAGATTACAAAATATTTATATGCCTGAAAACTATTTCCTTCGTACTGACCTTCCCCCTGAAAACAGTACAAGGCTAAACTGAAGTATCCGGTCTTTCTTTCATCTCACAGAGAGGTGTATCGCCATGAAAAAGACCCGTTATACTGAAGAACAGATTGCGTTTGCGTTGAAGCAGGCCGAAACCGGCACCCGCATCGGGAAGTCTGCAGAAAGATGGGTATTTCTGAGGCTACTTTTTATATCTATGGACTACCTCCGTTTTGCAAGTACAGAATCTGGTTTTGGGTTGTTGCTTACATCTATCCGGCATCAGGAAAACCTGTGCCCAAATGGGTAATCCGCACACAATCGCCTCAACAACTGGACGGCCTCTGAGGCCAATATAATAGTCAGGCTCCGATTGTGCAGGTGCAACCTGTCACCATTTTTCAGTACACTGCAACTCGTCTGGCTGGGTACTAACTTCCAACTGCCTGATACTCGGTATCATTTTTCAGCATCGACCAGATTATTCTCGCGTTCTTGTTAGCGACCGCCACGGTCGTTTTATTAAACCCGCGCCGTTCCTTTAACTGGTTAACCCACTGAGAAAGATCTGGAGGACGAAAACCGGCGACTGAAACAGATGTTTTTTGATCTGAGTCTGGAGTGCCGGGCACTCAAAGATGTTATCGAAAAAAAGCTTTAAAACCAGCGATAAAGCGTGAGCTCGTCAGTTATCTGACCGCGCAGTTTACGATGAGCATCCGCCAGGCATGCAGGACGTTACCGCTGAGCAGGACGGTCTATTTTTATCAGCCTGACACTCGGCGTGATGAGCCAGCCATTCCGGCACTGACCGACATGGCGGATACGGCTTCAAGAAGTTATTCCAGAAGCTACGCAGGGAGGGACATGCGTGGAATCACAAACGCGTTCATCGTATTTATTGTTTACTGAAACTGAATTTTCGTCGTAAAGGAAAGCAACGTTTGCCCGTACGTGATCTAGCACCATTGGCGACGCCGGAATATCTGAATCAGAGCTGGTCAGTGGATTTTATGCATGATGCAGTAGTGTGTGGCAAGCGTTTTCACACATTCAATGTGGTGGATGATTTTAACCGTGAAGTGCTGGCGATAGAAATTGACCTTAATATCCCAGCACAGCGTGTTGTTCGGGTGTTGGATAGAATAGAGGCCAACAGTGGATACCCGCTAAAGATGCGGATGGATAACAGTCCAGAGCTGGTGTCGCTGACATTGGCGCAGTGGGCGGAAGAGCATGGTGTGGTACTGGAATTGATTAAACCAGATAAGCCGACACAAAATGCTTTTATCGAACGCTTTAACCGAACGTATAGAACAGAAGTACTGGATTTTTACCTGTTCAGAACACTGAATGAAGCGCCGGAAATAACAGAACGCTGGCTGCATGAATATAACAGCGAACGTCCTCATGAATCCCTGAATAACCTGACGCCGGATGAGTATCGGCTGATGGCTGAAGACCCGGAAATCTTAAAAAGTGCATGGAGCTAAAACGGGTGTGCTTACATGCATTAATACTACTTAAAAATTAATTTATTAGAAAAAGTCATTAGAAATGATTACCAATTAAATGCTATGAATTTTATTTCTTTGCAACCAATAATATATTAGCCAATAGCTCACTTGGGATATTATCAGATATTTTTGTTAAAGCAGAAATAAGTTCCGGTGGCCAATTCAGCATCATTGAATTAGGTACCACTTTCAAAAAATATCCTGATATTTCTTCTACAAAAAATCCTGCGGCTTTAAAATCTGACTCTAGTTGCCATGGCATATATACGCGCTTATGACTTACCGCAATATCTCTCTGACTTAAATGCTCCAGACAAGGCTGAAGATCCAGCATAACAGCTAACTTACGATGAATTGAGTTCGCATTTGGAACTGCAGCAATAACAACTCCACCAACGTTAAGCCAAGAGTTAAACTTTCGCAGAAGATTTATTGGTTCTTCAACATGCTCGAGAATGTGAAGAGCAAGAATAACATCATATTTTTTACTTGGCTCATAATATTCAAAAAAACTATTTATGATACATATGCGGCCACCAAAACGCTCCTCGGCCTGTTTACATAACAAGTCTGAACCTTCAATAATATCGATAGCTATAGAGGACGGCAATGTATTCAGCCGACTAGCAATAATACCAGTACCATATCCACAATCTAAAACTGATGAAGCACCACTGTTTTTTATAATATCTATTATACGGTTAAAATTTTCACCATGCTGAATATTCTCAATAAAAAAGTCCCCATAAACATCACCAAGATACATATTTTCCGCATCGTTCTCTAAAGAAGAGTCTTTCATAAAGTCGCCTAAAATTTTATTTATAAAATAAATTTAAAAAACAAGACATACTCATATATTTTTGAATATACCCGTGATCATTGAAGATGCTTGATTTTACCCCGCATGTAGATCATGCTTTCCACTATGAAGATATTTATTATCGACGGGCAGAAAGCTGAACTTGAACGCCTCCATCGCACCAGTCGTGATAAGTGTGTTTGTGATCGTATTAAAGCTGTCCTTCTTGCCTCAGAAGGCTCGACCTCTGCGATTACGTCAACACCGGCAAACTCAAACCTGAAAACGGTGGAGCTGCAATGTAAGCGTCCCGGTTTTAGTTCCACACACTTTTTGAGATTTCCGGGTCTTGATCTCTTCCCAATATCGGTACCAGGTTAAATCAGAGATCCGGACCTTTTTACAGACTTCGAACAAATTCCTCCAGAGTCTGGTTATTTAACGAGGAATGCGGTCTCTGCTGGTTATATTCCTGTCGCCAGTGTTCGACCTTCTCCTGAGCGTCTTCCAGTGACAGGAACCAGTGGACGTTCAGACATTCGTCCCGAAAACTGCGATTGTCTGTCTGCAGCCGTCCCGGCACCCGCTTCTGTAACTGCTTCAAGCGCTCCATCACTGCGACCTGGATTGCCAGACATTCCTGACTAAAATTATCGACTACAATTAGCGCACGGATACGACGTCCGTTGAACAGATTATCAGCCACGAAGTCCATGCTCCAGCACTCGTCCGCCGCACTCACCTCTGGACGCGCACGTCTGTGTCTGGCGGTGACATGTCGACGAGGGCGTTTTGTTCGCAGATTCAGGCCTTCCTGACAATAAATACGGTATGTCTTCTTATGGTTAATCAGCCAGCCTTCCCGGTGCAGAAGAATATGAATGCGCTGAACGCCGTAGCGAACACGGGTTTCGGCAATTTCCCTTATCCGCTGTGTGATGACCCGGTCATCACGGCAACTGCGGTAGTGATAAACCATGCGGCTCTGCATCATCAGACGACAGCCGCGACGCAGTTCGATACGGTAAGCTTCCAGCAGATATGCCACCGCTTCACGCTTTTGCACGGGCCTCAGAACTTTTTTCGGATGACACCCTGCTGCATCTCCTTGCCCAGACTCAGGTCCACCACCAGCCGTTTCAGACGGTAATTCTCTTCCTCCAACTGTCGCAACCGACGCAGCTCCATCACGCCCATCCAGCCAAATTTCTTCTTCCAATTGTAAAAGGTGGCTTCAGAAATCCCCATCTTTCTGCAGACTTCCTCCACCCGTGTGCCAGTTTCGGCCTGCTTCAGGGCAAACGCAATCTGCTCTTCGGTATAACGTGTCTTTTTCATGTCGGATGACCTCCTTTTGACGGAGAAGAAGGCCCGAAAATTCTACTTTACACCGGTACTGAACGAAGGGAAGAGATCAGCAAGTTGGCTCAATACCGAAAAATAGCAAACTTAATCAGTTGCTTATATCAGCATTTATTCCACCATGCCCACTAAATGCTAACCTATGTTATCCAGCGTTGGAACATCTGGTTCAGCATTCTGGGTATGGGCAAGTGGCAGCATCGTCATGGTTTAACCTACAAAAAACCAGCAGGTATCCCTCATAAATTCAGTGAATAAAAGCAGAAGCAGTTCATTGAATATTATGAAAATTTAAAGAAAATGGCGGAAAATCGACCCAGTCTCAATATACTGGGTACGCTGAATCTGAACGATATTGGCAGCACAGTTATTCTCGATTAAAAAATGATTAATGACTACAACATTGCTCGTTTTTTCATTGAGATACGCAAACGTTCCCCCAATTATCAACAAGAAATCCATGTCATACTGGACGGGGCGGGTTATCACCGAACCCGATTGATTAAGGATTGAGCCTTTGTAGTGAAATTTACCACCTTATAGTCCGAATCTGAACGCGATAGAGCCCTTGTGGAAAGTGATGAACGATATAAATTGCTATTTTGAAAACACTAGCGACTTCCGGAA
>NZ_RJTN01000017.1 GCF_005497185.1 Pectobacterium polonicum
AAGACTCTAGCCTGTCAGTTTTGAATGCAGTTCCCAGGTTAAGCCCGGGGATTTCACATCCAACTTAACAGACCGCCTGCGTGCGCTTTACGCCCAGTCATTCCGATTAACGCTTGCACCCTCCGTATTACCGCGGCTGCTGGCACGGAGTTAGCCGGTGCTTCTTCTGCGGGTAACGTCAATCGATGAGAGTATTAATCTCACCGCCTTCCTCCCCGCTGAAAGTGCTTTACAACCCGAAGGCCTTCTTCACACACGCGGCATGGCTGCATCAGGCTTGCGCCCATTGTGCAATATTCCCCACTGCTGCCTCCCGTAGGAGTCTGGACCGTGTCTCAGTTCCAGTGTGGCTGGTCATCCTCTCAGACCAGCTAGGGATCGTCGCCTAGGTGAGCCATTACCTCACCTACTAGCTAATCCCATCTGGGCACATCCGATGGCAAGAGGCCCGAAGGTCCCCCTCTTTGGTCCGAAGACGTTATGCGGTATTAGCTACCGTTTCCAGTAGTTATCCCCCTCCATCAGGCAGTTTCCCAGACATTACTCACCCGTCCGCCGCTCGTCACCCAGAGAGCAAGCTCCCCTGTGCTACCGCTCGACTTGCATGTGTTAGGCCTGCCGCCAGCGTTCAATCTGAGCCATGATCAAACTCTTCAATTTAAGATTTGTTTGATTTGCTGAACTCGTCAGCGATGCTCAAAGAATTAAAACTGTTTATTCGTAATGAATTTACTGTTGTTCACTCTTCAAGACTTTTTTATATCGTTAAGATACGGTCTTGTGAGTGCCCACACAGATTGTCTGATTATATTGTTAAAGAGCAGTGCCACTTCTTCGGTGGCGCGGGCTGCACATACTATGCTAATCCGCTTTAAAGTCAAGTCATTACTGACTGCCTTTCGTAAATCTTTTTCCTGTCACCACAACCGCGTGTCGCTGTTGCCGTGTCAGTGGAGGCGCATTATAGGGACTTCTCGGCGGCTGACAAGTGCTAAATGCAAAATAATTTCCAACCGTTCAAAAACAAAGCAAAAGCCATCATTTCGCGTACTTCACATACAGAAAGTGAATATAACATGAGCTCAGCGTGTAAAAACGGTGCATCCGTTAACGAATGCACCGTTTGTCGCTTACCGTTTCACTCACATTATTCCTGTCGTGCAACGATCTGTTCGCCTTCAATATCTAATGTGATCGGTTTACCGGGTATCAATTTTCCTCCCAGTATCTGCTGAGCAAGTGGGTTCTCGATCAGTTGCTGTATCGCTCTTTTAAGCGGGCGCGCACCATAGACAGGATCAAACCCGACCTCTCCGAGCATATCTAATGCAGCGTCCGCGATCGTAACGCTATATCCACGCTCTTCAAGACGCTTGTACAGTCTTTGGAGCTGAATTTGTGCGATCGACGTAATATGCGCTCTCCCCAGCGGATGGAATACGACAACCTCATCGATACGATTAATAAACTCGGGGCGGAAGCTGTGGCTAACGACTTCAAGCACCATATCTCTCATTTCGGTATAGCTGCGCTCACCAAAACGTTCCTGAATAAGGTCAGATCCCAGATTTGATGTCATGATGACGACAGTGTTACGAAAATCGACGGTTCTCCCCTGCCCATCAGTAAGACGGCCATCATCCAATACTTGAAGCAAGATATTGAACACATCAGGGTGTGCTTTTTCGATCTCATCCAGCAAGATGACCGAATAAGGGCGACGACGTACCGCTTCCGTCAGATATCCACCTTCTTCGTAACCGACATATCCAGGGGGCGCACCAACCAAACGTGAAACCGAATGTTTCTCCATAAATTCAGACATATCGATGCGGACCATGGCATCATCACTGTCGAAAAGGAACGTCGCCAGCGTTTTACAGAGTTCCGTTTTCCCAACACCTGTCGGCCCAAGGAACAGGAACGACCCAATCGGACGGTTAGGGTCAGATAACCCTGCCCGACTACGACGGATAGAGTTCGCAACGGCTTCTACGGCTTCGTTCTGCCCGATCACCCGCTGGTGCAACTCATCTTCCATTCGCAATAACTTTTCTTTCTCGCTTTCCAACATGCGGGAAACGGGAATTCCAGTCCAACGAGCCAACACGTCAGCGATTTCAGCATCAGTGACTCTATTACGCAGCAAATGAACCGTTTTACCTTCTTGCTGCGTTGCTGCTGTCAGCTGTTTTTCTAGCTCAGGAATTTTGCCGTATTGCAACTCAGACATTCTTCCCAGGTCTCCCTGACGTCGAGCCTGTTCCAGCGCAATTTTGGCCTGCTCTAAAGAGGCCTTAATATTCTGCGTTCCCGTGAGTGACGCTTTTTCTGCTTTCCACTCTTCGTCTTGTTGAGAATATTCACGCTCTTTTTGGTCAAGCTCCGCACTCAGCAATTCAAGTCGCTTCAGGCTAGCTTCATCAGATTCTTTTTTCAGCGCCTGTTGCTCCAGCTTTAATTGGATGATTCGGCGCTCAAGTCGATCAAGAGGCTCTGGTTTCGAATCCATCTGAATACGAATGCTGGATGCCGCTTCATCAATCAGGTCAATCGCTTTATCCGGCAACTGGCGATCCGCAATATAGCGATGGGACAACATTGCCGCCGCTACAATTGCCGGGTCAGTGATTTGTACATGATGATGCAATTCATAGCGTTCTTTCAGCCCTCGTAGAATCGCAATAGTGTCTTCAACGGTAGGTTCCGCGACAAACACTTTCTGGAAACGACGCTCAAGAGCAGCGTCTTTTTCAATATATTGACGATATTCATCCAGCGTAGTCGCCCCAACGCAATGCAGTTCACCACGCGCCAGCGCGGGTTTTAACATATTACCGGCATCCATCGCGCCATCAGCTTTACCCGCGCCCACCATCGTATGGAGTTCATCAATAAACAGAATGACGTTGCCTTCCTGTTTAGACAGATCGTTGAGCACGCCTTTCAGACGTTCTTCAAACTCACCACGATATTTCGCACCAGCCACCAGCGCGCCCATATCCAGCGAAAGTACGCGCTTGTTTTTCAAGCCTTCAGGCACTTCGCCATTAACGATACGTTGGGCTAACCCTTCGACTATCGCAGTTTTACCCACACCAGGCTCACCGATTAATACCGGATTATTTTTGGTCCGACGTTGTAACACCTGGATAGTGCGGCGGATCTCTTCATCACGACCGATAACGGGGTCGAGCTTGCCTTGTTCTGCACGTTCAGTGAGATCAATCGTGAATTTCTTTAATGCCTGGCGCTGATCTTCAGCCCCCTGATCGTTCACTTGTTCTCCTCCTCTCACTTGATCAATCGCGTTTGTTACACCTTGCTGCGTAATACCCGCCTTTTTCAATATATCCCCCAGCGTGCCGCGAGACTCCAGAGCGGCAAGCACGAAAAGTTCTGAGGAAATAAAGGTATCACCACGCTTTTGCGCGAGTTTGTCACACATATTTAATGCGCGGACTAACTCGTTCGAAGGTTGGACATCACCATCCGTACCTTCAACCTGAGGCAAACGCGTGATTGCCTGGTCGATTTCGGTTTTCAGGTGATTAAGATTAGCTCCTGCGACAGTCAGAAGTGGACCAACAGTTCCTCCGTCCTGATGAAGCAAAGCGCTCATCAAATGAAGTGAGTCGATAAACTGGTGATCGCGCCCAAGGGCAAGAGACTGGGCATCGGCAAGAGCAAGTTGGAATTTGTTGGTAAGACGATCCAGACGCATAACACCTCCCGTACACTGGTCAAAATTGCTACTGGAGATTAAATGAGGTCATCCCTCAAAAATTTCAAGGTTATTTTGCCAGTCGTGACGGGATTTAAACGTTACTTGTCTTGGATCGCCTTAATTCAATAGGTTATATCAGCCAGATTAAACTTGCCATACGGCCAGTCACGCCATCACGCCGATAAGAGAAAAATTTGTGAGGCTCGCTCACAGTACAGGAATTTCCACCAAAAATTTGCGTTACCCCTGCTGCGCGTAAACGCAAACTTGCCAGTTGGTAAATATCGGCAAAAAATTTGTTTCCTTCAGGCCTAAATGCAGAGGCAGCCGACGCATCATGCTGAATAAACGCCTCCCTAAATTCTGGGCCGACTTCAAAGGCTTTAGGTCCGATAGCTGGTCCCAGCCACGCCATAATTTGTGCAGGTTTCGTTCGAAAACAGGCTAATGTTTCTTCCAGCACACCCGCGTGCAATCCACGCCAGCCAGCATGTGCAGCAGCCACTTCATCGCCGTTGACTGCACAAAAGAGCACCGGCAAACAGTCCGCCGTCATCACCGCACAAACCTGACCTTTCTTATCCGTATAAGCAGCATCACCGCAAACGGCCGATGGCAAAGCCTCACCAATACGAATCACATCAGTACCATGGACCTGTTCCAACCAATGCGGCATGGCAGGAAGATCTGCCAGCGACACCAACGTTTGCCGATTTGCGGTGACGTTTGCGGGTTCATCACCCACATGATTGCCCACATTCAGCGAATCATAAGGTGCCGCGCTACGCCCGCCAATACGCGTCGTACTACAAGATTTCACACTGTCTGGCACAGGCCAGTCGGGGTATATCAGCATAGTCCGTCACCTCTATAAATCAGCATTTATCACATTGAATACATTACCAGTCGAGCTGATCCTTAAACGCTTCGGTATCCGCTTTCAGTGCATCAATCAGATCGACCATATCCTGCGGCAGTGCCGCATGCCACTCCATTTGGATTCCGGTAATCGGATGGTAGAAACGCAGCATGGTAGCGTGCAGAGCCTGGCGGTCGAACCCGCGCAGCGTCTCTATGAAATCATCCGATGCGCCTTTTGGCGGACGAGGACGGCCACCGTATAGCTGATCGCCAACCAGTGGATGGTTAATATGTGACATATGCACGCGAATCTGATGGGTGCGCCCCGTTTCCAACCGCAACCGCAGACGAGTATGCGCACGGAAATGTTCCATGATGCGGTAATGTGTTACCGCTGGCTTGCCCATCGGGTGCACCGCCATGTGAGTACGCTTGGTTGCATGACGGGCGATAGGTTGCTCGACCATGCCGCCAGCCGTCATCGAACCAATCGCGACGGCCTCATACTCACGAGTGATTTCGCGTGCCTGCAACGCCTCAACGAGACGCGTCTGTGCAGGCACAGTTTTCGCGACGACCATGAGTCCTGTCGTATCTTTATCAAGCCGATGTACAATCCCGGCGCGGGGCACATCGACAATCTCAGGATAATGATGTAACAAGGCATTCAATACCGTGCCATCCGGATTACCCGCACCGGGGTGAACGACCAGATCTCTGGGTTTATTGATGACAAGAATGTCCTCATCTTCATACACGATATCCAGCTTGATATCCTGCGCTTCCCAGCGCGCTTCTTCTTCAATCAATGCATCAATGGCTACCGATTCGCCGCCAAGTACTTTCTCTTTTGGCTTATTGATGACATTGCCGTTAATCTGTACTCGATTCTCAAGAATCCACTCTTTTATGCGGGATCGTGAATAATCAGGGAACAATTCGGCCAAAGCCTGATCTAAACGTTGTCCGAGTTGAGATTCGGCCACCGTTGCGGTGAGTTGTACTTGTTGTGCCATATTATGCAGCTTCTTCGTTAACGTTGGGTTTTGACGGCGACGCCGTTTAAAATAATGTACTATTGTAGCTGGTCTAAATCGGGAGCTTCACGGACAGTCTCCCGGAATAACATTCTGAGGATAATCAAAACGTCATGACGCGTATGAAATATCTGGTGGCTGCCGCCACGTTGAGCCTGGCGCTGGCTGGTTGCTCCAGCAATTCCAAAGATGCGGTTCCTGATAGTCCGCCATCTGAAATCTATGCCAATGCTCAACAAAAACTGCAGGACGGCAACTTTAAAGCAGCCATCACGCAGTTGGAAGCACTGGATAACCGGTATCCCTTTGGCCCCTATTCGCAGCAAGTACAGTTGGATTTGATCTACGCCTACTACAAATCCGCAGAGTTGCCATTGGCCCAAGCTTCTATTGACCGCTTCCTGCGGCTCAACCCGACCCATCCAAACGTGGATTATGTCCTGTACATGCGCGGCCTGACCGACATGGCGCTGGATGATAGCGCGTTACAAGGCTTCTTCGGGGTCGATCGTTCCGATCGTGACCCGCAGTATGCCCGTACCGCATTCCGGGATTTCAGTAAGCTCATTCAGGGATATCCGAACAGTCAATACGCCACCGACGCAAACAAGCGTTTGGTTTACCTCAAAGAGCGTTTGGCCAAGTATGAGCTTTCTGTCGCGCAATACTACACGAAACGCGGCGCTTATGTGGCAGTAGTTAACCGCGTTGAGCAAATGCTGCGTGATTACCCAGATACCCAAGCAACAAAAAATGCCCTGCCGTTGATGGAAAACGCCTACCGTGAACTGCAACTGGCTGCACAGGCAGACAAAGTTGCAAAAGTCATCGCGGCTAATCCGGCATAAACGATAAGTAACATCCCATAATAAGACGGCGACTTCGGTTGCCGTTTTTTTATGGTTCAATCAATTCGTTATACGTCGATGAGCAGAAAAAACAGGGTTGGCGGGAGTCAACAACAGTGCGGTAAACTCAATAAATCCTATCAATAATGGCATAGGCTAGATGCCCCCTTCAAGTACTTCCCTTCTATTCCCAATGGTGCTTCACAAATCGCGTTTTCTTGACAAAAAGTGACGAAAAAAACTGATCAATATCACGCTTTTTGCCACAACTCGCGGTATGCTGAAATTATCCAAGACGGACATAGGCAGAGAGGTAAGTTTATATGACTATTAATATTACCAGTAAGCAAATGGATATCACCCCCGCAATTCGTCAACATGTCGAAGACCGTCTTTCTAAGCTGGACAAATGGCAAACCCAGCTGATCAACCCGCATATTATTCTGTCAAAAGAACCGCAGGGTTTTGTGGCCGATGCCACTATCAGTACGCCAAATGGCCCGTTGGTTGCCAGCGCCAAACATGATGATATGTATGCCGCTATCAATGAGTTGATCACCAAGCTTGAACGCCAATTGGACAAACTCCAACATAAAGGTGAAGCCAGACGTGCGGTAGCAGGCGTCAAAGAAACCAATTTACAGCCAACTCAAGAAGAATAAGTTCTTGTTCTCTTTACCTCAATATAACGCGCCCAAGGGCGCGTTTTTGCATACTACGTATCATGATGCTACGACCTAGAGCACCAATATCATGCAGGGTTTAACATTGCGCTCGGCGATTTTGTATTGACAGGATGAAAAGCCAACAGTTACCTTACCTGCTCAGAAATTGGATATCTTCCTGACTAACCGAGTAAACATGATCAATAAACTGTTCTTCTTCGTATTCTTTTTCACCTTCCCCTGATTTGGGAGGCGATTCGTCGTAAGAGCAAGAATACGAAGACGAACAAAAAAGCCTCCTGACCGGGAGGCTTTTTTTATATAAGAACATAAGACAGGTAACCGGCATCATGACAGACAACCCATTACTGGCACTGCGAGAACGCATCAGCGCATTGGATCTGCAATTAATTGACTTGTTGGCACAAAGGCGAGAACTGGCGCTGGACGTTGCCCGCAGCAAATTACATTCACATCGTCCAATCCGTGACAAAGAGCGTGAGCGTGATTTGCTGGACAAACTGACAGCCGCTGGGAAAAAGCATCATCTTGATGGTCACTACATTACCCGCTTATTTCAGCTCATCATTGAAGATTCGGTACTGACACAGCAAGCACTCTTACAGCATCACCTCAACCAAACAACGGCACACTCTGCACGTATTGCGTTTCTTGGCCCGAAAGGTTCTTACTCCCATCTCGCCGCACGCCAATACGCTGCGCGCCACTTCGAGCAATTGGTTGAGTGTGGTTGCCAGAAATTTCAAGACATCTTCAACATTGTGGAAACAGGGCAAGCCGACTATGCCGTTCTGCCGATTGAAAACACCAGCTCCGGTTCGATCAACGACGTTTACGACCTGTTGCAACACACCGGGTTATCCATCGTCGGCGAATTAACCAATCCGATAAATCACTGCGTCTTGGTCGCGACCAATACGTCTCTGGAACAAATCGAAACGGTTTATAGCCATCCTCAGCCGTTCCAGCAGTGCAGCCACTTCATCAATCGTTTTCCGCATTGGAAGATTGAATATTGTGAGAGTACCGCTGCGGCGATGGAGAAAGTCGCGGCGCTTAACTCACCAAAAGCAGCAGCACTCGGCAGCGAAGCCGGTGGCCAGCTTTATCAGCTACAAGTACTGGAACATAATCTGGCAAACCAATCGCAAAATATCACTCGCTTCATTGTCTTGGCGCGTAAACCCATTGATGTGACTGAGCAAGTGCCTGCAAAAACCACGCTGATTATGGCAACGGGTCAACAGTCAGGCGCATTGGTAGAAGCACTGCTAGTATTGCGTGATAACGGTATTGTGATGACCAAGCTGGAGTCCAGACCAATCAACGGCAACCCGTGGGAAGAGATGTTCTATCTTGATGTGCAGGCTAATTTACGTAGCGATGCTATGCAGAAAGCACTTAAAGGGTTATCCCCCATTACCCGCTCGCTAAAAGTATTAGGCTGCTATCCTAGTGAAAACGTCGTACCGGTCGATGTGAACGAATAATTGAAAAAGCCATCCAGGTATCCGCCCGGATGGCTTCTCAAACACCATTCAACTATCACTCACAGCTCAAACGTACTTATTGGCGAATATCGTTTGCCTGGCGTAAAAGCACCCGACTCTCTGCCTGAAAACGTTTAGCATAGTCGCCAAACCAGTGTTCGACTTTCTTGAAGCTACTGATAAATTCCGCTTTATCTGCCTGCTCCAGTAACTCAATCGCTTCGCCAAAACGTTTGTAGTAACGCTTAATCAGCGCCAGGTTATCCTCTGAAGACATGATAATGTCAGCATACAGCTGCGGGTCCTGTGCAAACAACCGCCCAACCATAATCAATTCCAGACGATAGATCGGCGATGACAGCGCTAATAGCTGTTCAAGCTGCACATTCTCTTCTGCTAAATGCAGCCCATAAGCGAATGTCGCGAAGTGACGCAGCGCTTGAATAAACATCATGTTCTGATCGTGTTCGACCGCGCTAATGCGATGCAGACGTGCACCCCATACCTGAATCTGTTCCAGTAACCACTGGTAGGCTTCCGGTTGTCTCCCATCGCAATAAACGACCACCTGTTTGGCAAGACTACCACTGTCTGGCCCAAACATCGGGTGTAAACCGAGTACAGGGCCACTATGTGCCGCCAGCATCGCCTGAAGCGGGCCATTTTTTACCGACGCCAGATCAACCAAAATACAATCATCTGGCAAAGTAGGCAGGCGGGCAATAACCTGTTCGGTAACGTGAATCGGCACGCTGACAATCACCATACCTGCATCAGACAACAGCTCATCAGCGCGAGGCCAATCATCTTGTTCCAGAATCCTCACCTGGTATCCCGACAGCGTCAGCATTTTCTCGAACAAATTGCCCATTTGACCACGGCCGCCAATGATGACGACCGGACGCAGTTGTGGACACAGCGTTTTAAAGCCTTTGTCGTTCTCGCTGGAATAGGATTCACGCATGGTGCGCCGCAGGATATCTTCAATGAGATCCGGCGGAACCCCCAGCGACGCAGCCTCTTTGCGACGTGAGCTGAGCATGGCCGCTTCACGATCGGGCGCATAAATGGGTAAACCATAGCGACTTTTGACTTCACCCACTTCCGCCACCAAACGCAACCGACGTGATAACAGCGCGACAAGCTCCTTATCTACCTCATCTATCTGATCACGTAATGCGGTCAGTTCAGCTACCATATCTTGTTACTCTCCTGAATGTTTCACACGCGCTGCACTCAGATCTTGATGAACGGAACGCAGCAACGTTTCTGTACTTTCCCAACTGATGCAGGCATCCGTGACCGATACACCGTAGCGCATATCTGAACGCGGCTGTTCTGAAGACTGGCTCCCCTCGTTGAGGTGGCTTTCCAGCATCAAGCCTATAATGGAACGATTTCCCGCCTTGATTTGTTCAATCGCAGATTCAACAACAAGTGGCTGACGGCGGTAGTCTTTATTTGAATTGCCGTGACTACAATCTATCATCAGCGCGGGTCTCAGTCCTGCTTCCTGCATCTGTTTTTCACATTCAGCGACATCTTGCGCACTGTAGTTTGGCTTCTTACCACCGCGCAGAATTACATGACCGTCAACGTTCCCCTGCGTTTGCAGCAAACAAACCTGCCCGGTTTGATTAATACCAACGAAACGATGCGGCATTGCAGCGGCTCTCATCGCGTTGATCGCCGTTCCCAGACTGCCATCCGTTCCGTTTTTGAACCCGACAGGCATCGACAAGCCAGAAGCCATCTCGCGGTGTGTTTGAGATTCAGTTGTACGTGCACCGATAGCTGACCAGCTAAATAGATCGCCCAGATACTGCGGACTGTTCGGATCAAGCGCTTCTGTTGCCAGCGGCAGCCCCATATTCACCAGTTCTAGCAGCAGACCACGTGCAATGTGCAGCCCAGCTTCAACATCAAATGAGCCATCCATGAACGGATCGTTGATAAGACCTTTCCAACCCACGGTAGTACGCGGTTTTTCAAAATAAACACGCATCACAATGTAGAGGCGATCGCTTAATTCCGCAGCAAGCGACTGCAAGCGTCGCGCATATTCCAGCGCAGCATCGGTGTCATGAATCGAGCAAGGGCCGCAGACGATCAGCAACCGATCATCGCGGCCATGAATGATATCCGCAATGGTTGATCTCGCTTGCGCGATCTCGCGCTGTTCCACATCGTTAAGTGGAAACTTGGCTTTTAATTCATCGGGAGTAATCAAAATCTGTTCTGCACTGATGTTAATATTGTTAAGTGAATCTTTTTGCATGATCCCATTCCTGAAAAGTTCGGTCTGTTCGCGATTGCCTGAACAATCTACGTATGATGTTTACACCATAACATGAACCGTAAAGATTTCAATCCACTTAGTGTAAATAAAAAATTACCACCCTAAATATTGCCAGAAAAACGATATCTGCATGCTCTATCACTTCCCAACGTAACCATACCTATCTTCAGAGCGAATAATGATAGAATCACGCCAACAAGGGGGAAGGATGCTGAAAGCCATAATCATCGATGACGAACAGCTAGCACGCGAAGAGCTCAGCCTGCTACTGGAAAATGAATCCGATATCACGATCATTGCACAGTGCAGCAATGCGCTGGAGGCAATACCGGCCATTCACCGACTGCAACCGGACGTGATTTTCCTGGATATACAGATGCCAAAAGTCAGCGGATTAGAGCTGGTTGCCATGTTAGACCCAGAAAATATGCCTTACGTCGTCTTTGTGACAGCCTATGATGAGTATGCGGTAAGGGCATTTGAAGAACATGCTTTTGACTACTTACTTAAACCGCTGGATGCACAGCGATTAAGCAAAACACTAAACCGCCTACGCCGCGGCATAAGTGTAAATAAAAACGTACAGATAATTTCAGAGCCCTTGCTTCGCCATATTCCCTGTAACGGACACAATCGTATTTTTTTGCTCAAAATTGAAGAAGTCGAGTATCTTTGTTCGGAGCTCAGCGGTGTACACGTAGTAGGCGTAAGCCAATCGGGTTATACCCAACTTTCCCTGAAAACGCTGGAAGAGAAAACACCTTTTGTCCGCTGCCATCGTCAATATATGGTTAATACAGAGCAACTAAAAGAAATCCAGTTAATGGAGAACGGCGCAGCAGAAGTGCTGACACATACGGGAAAGCACATCCCCGTCAGTCGACGCTATCTCAAATTACTGAAAGAAAAGCTAGGCATCGTCTGACAGAGTGTTCATTCAGGCCGATAGCCGCAAATATTGAAGGTTTGATGATGAAATACAGTTACATCTTGGCTGTAATTCTTTTAATGACAGCATGCCAGAGCAATATACCGTCGCTACCCGCTAAAAGTGAGTCTGGGTTCTGGTATGAAGCTGGCTATCAGGATGCCATATCTGGCGTGGTCGTAAAGGACGATAGTACCTTACAAGAATGGTTTGGTGATCCACAGATCGATCGCGAAACCTATCTACGCGGTTATCAGGCCGGGCAATCGGCTTTTTGCCGAGCAGACACGATGGAAGAATGGGGGAAAGCAGGGAAAAATTTTCCCGCCAGCTGTGATGGTGTTGAGTCTGCGGAGACACTGCGAACTCGCTGGCAACAGAACGTCCCCTAACCCCTTATGAAGACAAGACGATGACACATGCTCATCAGTGAGTTAGCTGGAAAAAAGCTATGGTTCATCGCATCTGGTAACAATTCCACTCACTTTTGTACTCTCACAGAAATACGTCAGACACACCTCACCTCTATTATCGCTCACATGAAACAATCACATTAAGTTATTAATGGCTAACGCTAGAATACCGAGAAATCATAGTTCACTGATAGCTGACCCCATTATCCCTGATAAAGATTGATATTATGGAGTGCTCACATGCCCGGTTCAAACAAACCTCATAATTCGTCTCCAAATAATAGTTCAAGGCTCTTATCACACGCGACTTCATCACAGGAAAGTCATGATGAACGAGTTGCGGCGGTAAAGAACAAAATTATTGAGTCCGGCAATCATCCCGGTATTTCCGCAGAGGAACAACTCGCGATTCTGGATGCCTTCTCTCACCTTGAGATAGGTCGATTTTTACTGAAACATCATGGGTTAAATGCATATTGGACACATAATGTGATAGCACATCAGCCAACTCACTATGTTAATCCGCTAGAAGAAATCATCTACACACGGTTACCCAACGTTTTGGCGACACGCGAACGATTCAGCATTTTCCAACGTCTGCTTCAAGAACTCTTACGTCCCAATGCCGTCATGGTATCCGTCCCCTGTGGTGTCATGGCTGATTTATTACTGCTGGACTATACGCGGCACCGAGATGTGAAATTAATCGGGATCGATCTGGATAAACACGCTCTGGAAGAAGCTTATAAACTTGCCAGCCAGCAAGGGTTAGAAAACCAAATATCACTGGTTCTTGCTGATGCCTGGACAATTGATTTAGCAGCACAAGCCGATGTGATCACCAGCAATGGGCTCAATGTTTATGAGCAAGATGATGACAAAGTCACCGAACTTTACCGTGTTTTCTACTCTGGGCTGAAGCCAGGCGGAACACTGATAACCAGCTTTATGACGCCGCCCCCTACACAGTCACAAGACTCCCCATGGATAAATACCGACCCGAAATTGCTAGCGCTTCAATATGTACTTTTCTCACGCATTATTGGCGCCACCTGGACAGCATTTCGCACCCACAAACAAACACAGTTGCAGTTAGAGCAGGCCGGATTTACTGATATTCAGTTTATTAACGACCATATGCACATGTACCCTACGGTCATCGCTAACAAGCCATTGTGAACGGAGTAGAAAATTGGCGTCAACGCGATATTTTGATCGTCGTTGCCGATCAATATTAGAAAATTGATCTGTATAAACGTTTATAAAATAGCCATGTCTGGTGTCATTATGGTACTGAAATTCAAACAATAATGATGGCACTAGGGAAAGCTAAGCCCACCAGATTTGGTGGGCTTTTTGCTACTGAAATAGCCAATACCGTAGAATCTGACTTTTAGTAGAGCGCTATTCTCAAAAAGAGATAGTAACCACACTACTGTTCTCTTTAGCCTACAGGCACAAAAAAAGGGGCTTAGCCTTTGGCTAAACCCCTTATTCATAACAACTTTCGGATGTTGCGAAAGCGCTATCTTAGTTAAGACGCTCTTTGATACGAGCAGACTTACCAGTACGCTCACGCAGGTAGTACAGTTTGGCTTTACGCACGGCACCACGACGTTTAACAGCAATGCTGTCAACAACCGGAGAGTGAGTCTGGAATACACGCTCCACGCCTTCGCCGTTAGAAATTTTGCGAACAGTGAATGCAGAATGCAGACCGCGGTTACGAATAGCGATAACCACGCCCTCGAATGCCTGCAGACGTTTTTTGCTACCTTCAACAACCCATACCTTCACTTCTACGGTATCACCCGGACGAAATGCAGGTACGTCCTGCTTCATTTGTTCGTCTTCGATTTGCTTAATGATGTTGCTCATAATATGTCTCTTACCCTAGGTAAACTGATAGTTGGGTTCGCCAGGTCAAACCGGCGTAACCACCTAATACTCTCGTTGCTCAGACTGATATTCACGTTGGAACTCAGCCAGCAACCTTGTTTGCTCGTCAGTCAGAGCTAGGCTTTTCAGAAGTTCAGGTCTTCTAAGCCAGGTTCGGCCCAGCGACTGCTTCAATCGCCAGCGGCGTATTTCTGCATGGTTGCCAGACAGTAACACTGCCGGAACGTCCATGCCTTCCAGTATTTCAGGACGAGTGAAATGAGGACAGTCCAGCAATCCATCAGCAAAAGAATCTTCTTCTGCTGAAGCCTGATGCCCCAGAACGCCCGGTATAAAACGGGCAACGGAGTCAATCAGAGTCATCGCTGGCAGTTCCCCACCGCTGAGCACGTAATCTCCTATCGACCATTCTTCATCGATTTCGGTTTTAATTACGCGCTCATCAATCCCTTCGTACCGTCCACAGACCAGAATCATCTTCTGGTTCGTAGCGAGTTGACGTACGCCTTGCTGATCTAATTTACGGCCCTGAGGTGATAAGTAAATCACTCTCGCGCCTTCGCCTGCCGCTGCTTTTGCTGCGTGGATCGCATCCCGTAAAGGTTGCACCATCATCAGCATTCCAGGACCACCACCATAAGGTCGGTCATCCACGGTGCGATGCCGATCGTAAGTGAAATCACGAGGACTCCAATACTGTACGTTCAGCAGGCCATTTTTAACTGCCCGGCCAGTGACTCCGTAATCAGTAATTGCCCGGAACATCTCTGGAAACAGGCTAATCACCCCAATCCACATAGTCTCGTTCCGCTGGGTACTACTGGTCGATTCAGAGTTCAAAAACCCGGGTCCCAATCTACTTCAATAGTTTGAGCAGAAAGGTCGACGCGCTTAACAACCTGTTCGGTGAGGAACGGAACCAGCCGCTCTTTGACCCCGAAGGCATCTTTCAGGTTGGCTTTTATCACCATCACATCGTTCGAGCCGGTTTCCATCATATCGATGATTTTACCCAACTCATAACCTGTTACGGTCACGACCTGACAGCCAATAAGATCCTTCCAGTAATAATCACCTTCGCCCAGATCGGGCAGTTGTGACGAATCTACGACAATTTCACAATTGGTCAATAAATTAGCCGCATCACGGTCATCAGCACCTTTCACTTTGATGATCAGATCCTGATTGTGATACTTCCAGCCTTCAATTTCGATAAGCTGCCAACCGCTTTTACTCTGGGTGAACCAAGGTTGATAATCAAAAATGCTCTCGGCATCTTCGGTGGATGAAAACACTCTGAGCCAACCTCGGATGCCATACGCCGACCCAATTTTCCCCATAACAATCGGGTTAACGGGAGGTTTTGGGCTGAGTTGATTGCTCATTATCACCACCGCAACAGATTATGCTGCTTTTTTAGCGTCTTTGATCAGCGAAGATACGCGATCAGACACAGTTGCACCCAGACCAAGCCAATGCTCGATACGGTCCAGATCCAGACGCAGGGCTTCTGCTTGACCAGATGCGATTGGGTTGAAGAAACCTACGCGCTCGATGAAACGACCATCACGCGCATTGCGGCTATCGGTCACGACTACTTGATAGAAGGGGCGTTTTTTCGCGCCGCCACGTGCCAAACGAATTGTTACCATAACATCCTCTTTAGTGAATAAAACAACTGGGCCCCATCGAGGAACGGAGCCCAGTATGTCATATAAAAAGCCCGAAAAGTTTACTCATTTTGGCGCAAAAAGCAATCTAAAGCGTGTAATCTCGCCAAGAGTTTCTCTACGCCTTCAATTTAGGTGATTAACGCCCCGGAAATCCAGGTGGCATCATTCCTTTCATACCGCGCATCATTTTAGCCAGGCCGCCGTTTTTCATCTTCTTCATCATTCGTTGCATATCATCGAACTGTTTCAGAAGGCGGTTAACATCCTGTACTTGCATACCTGAACCCTGTGCGATGCGGCGTTTACGCGAACCTTTGATAATTTCGGGTTTAGCGCGTTCCTGAAGCGTCATCGAATTAATGATTGCTTCCATACGCACCAGAACCTTGTCATCCATTTGTGACTTAACATTATCAGGCAACTGACCCATGCCAGGCATTTTACTCATCATACTCGCCATGCCGCCCATGTTGCGCATTTGCTTGAGCTGATCCAAGAAATCGGTCAAATCGAAACCGTCGCCCTTTTTCAACTTCTTCGCCAGCTTCTCTGCCTGTGTACGGTCAACCTTGCTTTCAATATCTTCAATCAGTGAAAGCACATCGCCCATACCGAGAATGCGCGATGCGACACGATCGGGGTAGAACGGTTCCAGCGCTTCGGTTTTTTCACCGACGCCGAGAAATTTAATAGGTTTGCCAGTAATATGGCGGATAGACAACGCCGCACCACCACGGGCATCACCATCAATTTTGGTGAGGATGACCCCAGTCAGCGGCAGCGCTTCATTAAAGGCTTTCGCCGTATTTGCCGCATCCTGACCCGTCATAGCATCAACGACAAACAGCGTTTCAACGGGCTTAATTGCCGCATGAACCTGCTTGATTTCGTCCATCATCGCGTCATCAACGTGGAGACGACCAGCGGTATCAACCAGCAAGACATCGTAGAATTTCAGCTTAGCGTGCTGTAACGCACGTTCTACGATAGCAAGCGGCTTCTCCTGCGCATCTGACGGGAAGAAATCGACGCCCACCTGCTGTGCCAGCGTTTCCAACTGTTTAATCGCCGCAGGGCGATACACGTCGGCAGACACCACGAGCACTTTTTTCTTTTGCTTTTCACGCAGGAATTTACCCAGCTTGCCCACGCTGGTCGTTTTACCCGCACCTTGCAGACCGGCCATCAGGACCACGGCCGGCGGCTGAGCAGCGAGGTTTAGTTCGGCGTTAATTTCGCCCATTGCGCTGACAAGTTCGTTTTTAACAATCTTGACGAACTCTTGACCCGGCGTCAGGCTTTTGTTGACCTCACGCCCAACAGCACGTTCTTTTACACGATTGATAAAATCACGCACCACGGGTAACGCGACGTCGGCTTCCAGCAATGCCATACGCACTTCACGCAGCGTTTCTTTAATGTTTTCTTCAGTCAACCGCCCGCGGCCGCTGATATTGCGCAATGTGCGCGAGAGTCGATCGGTTAAATTTTCAAACATATCTCATGCTCAACGTAAGACAGGCCGCAGCGCGACACGAATAGGAGGGATTATACACAAAAGCGGCAACGATCTCAGCGCTGCTGATGGAGAACTGTTGGTGCCCACGGCGACTAACGCTATACTGATTCTTTATTTTACCTAGTTGATATTTAATAACCTATTTGTATGTCTGTTTTCGCTATTGTGGCGCTTGTCGCCTACACACTCAGCCTCGGACTGATTATCCCCAGTCTGCTGCGCAAGAACAGTGCATATCGTCGGCTGGCAATACTCTCGGCCAGCGCTGCGCTACTCTGCCATGCGGTGGCGCTCTATCAACGCATTTTTGATGTTCAGGTGGGGCAAAATCTTAGCCTGCTGAATATCGGTTCGCTGGTCAGCCTCATCATCTGTACCGTTATGACGATTGTTGCAGCACGCGATCGCGGCTGGTTTATTCTCCCTATCGTCTACACCTTTGCGCTGATCAATCTGGCTTTTGCCAGCTTCATGCCGAGTGAATTTATTACGCATCTGGAAGCGTCACCGGGTTTGATGATCCATATCGGCCTGGCACTTTTTTCCTATGCAACCTTGCTGATTGCGGCACTTTATGCGCTCCAGCTTGCCTGGCTTGATTACCTGCTCAAGAACAAGAAGCTAGGATTTGCCGCTGACATGCCGCCGTTGATGAGCATTGAACGTAAGATGTTTCACATCACGCAGATTGGCGTCATCCTGCTCACACTGACGCTTTGTACTGGCCTCTTCTATATGGACGACCTGATTGACAACAAAGAGAACCTTCACAAGGCGGTGTTCTCACTGTTCGCCTGGTTCATCTATATTCTGTTGCTATGGGGACACTACCATGAAGGATGGAGGGGGCGACGCGTCGTCTGGTTCAGCCTGCTCGGTGCGCTGATGCTGACGCTGTCCTACTTTGGCAGTCGGGTAATCCAGCACTTTCTCGCAGTCTGACATGTTCACGCACACAAAAAAGAGAGCCCACTTCCGGCTCTCTTTTTTTATCTGATCATACCTAACAAACTAGATATGCAGCTCAGCTAATTTGTCTTTCGGCAACGCCAGATCGTCATTTTGGTTAATGCCAATATCATGATCCAGAATATGCTGAGCGATTTCCTGCGCTTCTTCCAGTGAATGCATATCATAGGTGCCACATTGGTACTCATTCAGCTCAGGGATTTTACGCTGATCAGTCACTTTCAGAACGTCCGCCATTGCCGCTTTCCAAGAGTCAGCAACACGTTGCTCATCCGGCGTACCAATCAAGCTCATGTAGAAACCGGTGCGGCATCCCATCGGAGAAATATCGATAATTTCAACGCCATCGCCGTTTAAATGATCCCGCATAAAGCCAGCAAACAGGTGTTCTAGCGTATGAATTCCACGCTCAGGCATGACTTCGATGTTAGGACGACAGAAGCGCAGATCAAATACCGTAATATTGTCGCCATGAGGGGTTTTCATGGTTTTAGCGACCCGAACGGCAGGTGCAGCCATACGAGTGTGGTCAACGGTAAAGCTATCTAGTAACGGCATAATGCCACCTCCTCATAGAAAAAATTCATTTTTTCTCGTTTCCGGGAAACTTTTCCTTTTTATGCGGGTCTGACTTACTGAAAGACGCGCATTTATTATCATCATCCCTATTAGAGATGTTTATTTGGCCACAGTTTCTGTGGCCTTTTCTTTTTAATTCGCCGCCAGATAATCGGCAAAACTCATCGTATCTTCAGACTCAATCTGACGTTGGCGCTGCCAGGATTTCTCACTCGCCGCAGCCAATTGTTCTTCCGTCAACACCTGTAGCGGTTCGCTGCTGAGCATTTTGCGATATTCTTCCGCTAAATTCAGTCCCACGCTACCATTGCCTTCTTGCTTCATCAACGCTAATAGTCGACCAGAGAAGGTCGTTTCTGGATCGTCAAACCCCACAAGCAGCTCATCGCATACCTGCTGATAGTGCGGTTGATTGTTTTCAGCGTCCAGCACTTCCGCAACGCGACGTAAATCCGCAAACAGGGATTTCCCCACCTCAGCAATCGGCTGCTGGATGGTTTCACACCGCATTCCCACCGTTTGCCCTGGTTTACGACCTTCAAGGATCACTCGGTTCCAGTTTTTACGCGTACACAGTAGCTCATCCGCGCTCATTTCCGGTGCATCCGCCAACGCACACCAGATCAGGAATAAATCCAGGAAACGCACCTGACTTTCACTCACCCCGGTCGGAGAGAACGGGTTGATATCCAACGAACGGACTTCAATATATTCAATTCCGCCGCGCAGCAGAGCATCAGATGGTGTTTCTCCTGCTCGCGTCACACGTTTCGGACGAATCGGTGCATAGAGCTCGTTCTCAATCTGCAAGACATTCGTATTCAATTGTAGATAACGACCATCCTTCATCATACCAACCTGAGCATATTCGTCAGATGGCGTTTTTATCGCACGTTTTAACGCCGCGACATAGGTATCCAGATCGTTAAATGTAATCCCCAGATTGTTCTGTGATTTATTGGTATAGCCTAAATCACTGAGCCGTAGAGAAGTGGCATAAGGCAGGTAAAGCATGCCTTTTTCCGTACGCTCAAACGGCAGTGCGGTTTCTCGCCCTTTCAGGAAAGAAGAACAGATCGCCGGAGAAGCACCAAACAAGTAAGGGATCACCCAACCAAAGCGGTAATAATTGCGAATCAGTCTGAAGTATCCCGCTGATATGGCTTTTTTACCGCTTTCTGCATCAGCCACACCCTCTCGAGCCTGCCAGAATGACAACGGCAGGGAGAAATTATAATGCACGCCGGAAATGGTCTGCATCAATGCGCCATAGCGGTTTTTCAGCCCTTCGCGATAAAGCGTTTTAAAACGCCCAATATTTGAAGAGCCATACTGCGCCAGCTCGATATTTTGCTCGCTGTCGATAAAGCACGGCATGCTCAATGGCCACATCCGCTCATCGCCTAGATTACGGGAAACATGACGATGAATATCGCGCAAAAACGTCAGCAGATGATCGACATCGCCGTCAACCGGCGTAATAAACTCCAACAGCGCTTCAGCAAAATCTGTCGTAATCCACGGGTGTGCTAACGCTGAGCCCAATATTTCAGGGTGTCCTGTCGTAGCAAGGTGTCCGTTTTCTGTTACGCGCAACGTTTCGCGTTCAATTCCACGCTGAATACCCTTCACTGCCAGTGGGTGTTTTTCCAGCCAAGAAAGTGCTTCTGAAATGTCCGGGATCAAATCGACCTCCCGTTGTTAAAATGTAATTGTTGTAAGCATAATTGAAACTCAGTAGTGCTCACCAGCTCACATCGCAATCTGGCTAAGACCACCACGCCATCCCCTGTAACGTTATACCTGTCAATACGATATAGCGCAGCGCTTTTCCAATACCGATAAAAACCGCCGATTTCACCCAGGGCATACGTAACCAACCCGCTAACACGCATAATAAATCGCCTACTACCGGCACCCAGCTAAATAACAGCGCAGCACAACCATAACGCTGTAACCAGCGCATGGCCACCGTATGCCCAGCTTGTTGTTTTGGCTGAGGGAGTAAGCGCCCTATAAAAATATTTGTTAATCCGCCCAGCGTATTTCCTACCGTTGCCACGATGATCAGCAGATAAGGTTTTGCGCTATCAGCCAACAATAATGTCACCAGCAGTACTTCCGAACTGCCGGGCAACAGTGTTGCACTGAGCAGGCTACTCCAGAAAAGAGAAAAAACGGCCCAGAACTCACTCACAGTGTACGGACGTCAACCACAGCCATATTGGCTCGCTTAGCCGCTTCAATACCGTAATCAGCGTCTTCAAACACGATACAGTGTTCCGGTGCGACAGAAATCAACGCGGCGCAACGCAGAAAAGTATCGGGAAAAGGCTTATGCTGCGTGACATCATCTGCACCGACGATCGCATCAAAATAACTATGCAGCCCCAAATGGGTTAGCAGTCTATCAGCCATTCCATGCGTGCTACCCGTGCCAACTGCCATAGGGCGCCGTCCGCGATAATGCCTAACCACATCAATCAGCGGTAGGGGTTTTACTGTATCCAGCAGCATTTCCTCAACAACAGCCGTTTTTTCCGCTGCCAGTTGGATAGGATCAATATCAGCCTGATAGCTGTCAATAATACGCTGCGCAATACGCCAGGTAGGCGAGCCGTTCAATGCTGTCATAGCACTGGCGTCATAATTCATCCCATACCGGGCAAGCACCAGATCCCACGCTTTATGGTGTGTAGGTTCTGTATCGAGTAGGGTGCCATCCATATCAAAGATCAGCCCTTGATAGCGATCGTACATCATGACTCCATGCTCACTGAAAAGAGAGCTTACTTTATCGTAAAGTGAAAACGTTGTCGCTTACTCAATAACCTTATAAAAAACAGGTTATTACTACCATAGTGGTAAGAAAACCTTTATTTGTTCACCAATTCAATATCGATATAAAGACAGAATAAGAGCAAGAATTAAGCTATGGACGTGATGAGTGAAATATCGTTCTGAATAGGCAAGGGAAAATAATGATGCTATCGCGCTAAAAGCAGATAGGGAACGATTGATAAAACAGAAGTGGTATATCTTAGATATAGTGCCTGACTTACGATTGCCCTTCTAATCGTTCTTATACGATGTGATTCGTACGTATAACCCACGCTAAAATAAGAAACAGAGCAATAGTTTTATTGATATAGAATATGGTGCATCCGGGAGGATTCGAACCTCCGACCGCTCGGTTCGTAGCCGAGTACTCTATCCAGCTGAGCTACGGATGCAGAGTGTGGTGCAGAAACATGGGGTGAGCAATTAAACGAGATACTTAAGAATGGTGCATCCGGGAGGATTCGAACCTCCGACCGCTCGGTTCGTAGCCGAGTACTCTATCCAGCTGAGCTACGGATGCATTACTGATTCTTCATCTACGACAAAAATTGCTTTTACTAATACCGCTTGCCTTGCAAAGGCAATATTTAATGGTGCATCCGGGAGGATTCGAACCTCCGACCGCTCGGTTCGTAGCCGAGTACTCTATCCAGCTGAGCTACGGATGCAGATTAAATGGCGGTGAGGGAGGGATTCGAACCCTCGATGCAGCTTTTGACCGCATACTCCCTTAGCAGGGGAGCGCCTTCAGCCTCTCGGCCACCTCACCTTACATTACCTGTTTGCTACTAAGAACTTCTTGTTAGTGCTCACCGGTACTGCGTGGCGCACATATTACTTTCCCAGACTTATAAGTCAAACAATTTTTCCCACCTTACGTTCGTTTGAACAATTCGCATCCAAGACGCGCATTTTCACAACAAAAAGTCTGTTTTATCGACAGAAAAACAGGCGGTTACCTTGCCAAAGGAAGCGCGCAATAAAAATAGATATATCGATAAATGTGTGGGAGAAAAGCGGGAAGTGGCAATTGCGTCCCGCGAACACGAGACGCATTGTCAATCAATATGACGTCGGTTGAGATTTTTCGGCCTGAATACGCTGATAGATCTCTTCACGGTGGACAGAAACCTCTTTAGGTGCGTTAACACCAATACGCACCTGGTTGCCTTTCACTCCTAATACGGTAACCGTTACCTCATCGCCGATCATGAGGGTTTCGCCAACTCGACGAGTCAAAATAAGCATTCTTTGCTCCTTGAAAGATTATAAAGAGTCGGGTCTCTCTGTCTCCCCGCCATTATCCATCATGTGCTGTGAAAACGTAAACCTAGCCGATGGTATAACCACCCCATCACACTTCGGCTCGTTACTACTTGTTAGTTTAGTCGATATCAGTAGCTTGTGCTTTTGTTATCACAACAAGAGGGCTTAGCATATAACGCCTCAGAATGTCTGAAGGTAACATACTTCCCCCCCCCTGTTTAACGAATCCTTTTCCGCAGACAAAAACGCCACAACCAGAAAGTTATGGCGTTTTTGTGGGATAACGCAAATAAAACGTTATCTATCGCTTATAACTTAGCAACAACCCAAGGCTCAACGCTAGCTAACGCGCCAGGCAATGCCGACACGTCTGAACCACCAGCCTGAGCCATATCAGGGCGACCACCGCCTTTGCCGCCAACCTGTTGGGCAACAAACCCTATCAGTTCGCCAGCTTTTACGCGGTCAGTTAGATCTTTCGTCACACCAGAAATCAAGCTAACCCGGCCTTCTGCCGCCGTTCCGAGAACGATAACGGCAGACCCGAGTTGATTTTTAAGGTCGTCAACCATCGTGCGCAGCAGTTTAGGATCGACATTATCCAGTTGCGTAACCAGCAACTTCACACCGTTAATCTCTTTTGCTTTACCGGACAGGGACGAGCTTTCCTGCGCGGCTTGCTGAGCTTTCAACTGCTGAAGCTCTTTCTCCAATGCTCGCGCACGATCCAGAACAGAGCGTACCTTATCCGTCAGGTTGTGACTATCCCCTTTAAGCAGTTGCGCAATGTCTTGCAGAACGTCGCTCTGGCGATGCAGCGCGGATAGCGCATTCTCGCCCGTGGTCGCTTCAATACGACGCACGCCAGCAGCAGTACCTGACTCAGAAATGATTTGGAACAGTCCGATATCACCAGTACGACTTGCATGCGTACCGCCACAAAGTTCAATGGAGAAATCCCCCATCGTCAGAACACGGACATGGTCATCGTACTTCTCGCCGAACAGCGCCATTGCGCCCTTCGCCCTCGCATCATCCAACGCCATAACATCCGTTTGCACGGTAAGGTTACGGCGGATTTGCGCGTTAACGATATCTTCAACCTGACGAATTTGCTCAGGTTTCATCGCTTCCGTATGTGAGAAGTCAAAACGCAGATAGCTATCGTTAACCAGAGAACCTTTCTGTGCGACATGATCGCCCAAGACCTGACGGAGCGCGGCATGCAGCAGGTGCGTTGCAGAGTGGTTCAGACGAATGCGATCGCGGCGTTGGCTATCAACGTTTGCATCGACACTGTCGTTAACACGCAGTGTCCCCTGAGTTAGTTTACCGACATGGCCGATTGCCTGACCGTATTTCTGCGTATCCTGAACGGCAAAGCTGACGCCCGCATTTTTCAGTTCACCCTGGTCACCAACCTGACCGCCGGATTCACCATAGAATGGCGTCTCATTCAGAATCACGACGGCTTCATCACCTGCCGCAATCTGATCGACCGCGTTTCCATTATGATAAAGCGCGATCACCTTCGCTTGCTGCTGCGTTTTTTCGTAGCCGCAGAATGGCGTGTTTTCATCCACTCGAATGAGGCTGTTGTAATCCACACCAAATCCGCTGGCCTCGCGAGCACGCTGACGCTGAGCCGTCATCGCAGATTCAAAACCTTTCTCGTCAACTTTTAATCCACGCTCGCGGCAAACATCCGCAGTGAGGTCGACAGGGAAACCATAAGTGTCATATAGGCGGAAGACAGTTTCACCATCCAGGGTATCCCCTTTCAGGTTTTTAATTTCCTCATCTAACAGAGATAACCCGCGTTCTAACGTGCGGGCAAACTGCTCTTCTTCCATCTTCAGCGCTTGCTCAACTACCGATTGCTGCTTTTTCAATTCGGCAGCCGCAGGACCCATGACTTCAATCAGTGGCGCAACCAATTTATAAAAGAAGGCATCCGTTGCACCCAGCATATTACCGTGACGCGCAGCACGACGAATAATACGGCGCAGGACATAGCCACGGTTTTCATTAGACGGCATCACGCCATCGGCAATCAGGAACGCACAAGAGCGGATATGGTCTGCGATAACACGCAACGATTTATTGGTTAAATCGGTTGTACCGACAGCTTTCGCTACCGCATCAATCAGCGTCTTGAACAGATCAATGTCATAGTTTGAATTGACATGTTGCAATACCGCAGAAACACGCTCTAAGCCCATACCCGTATCGACGGAAGGCTTCGGCAGTGGCAGCATTGTGCCGTCAACCTGGCGGTTGAACTGCATGAACACCAAATTCCAGATTTCGATATAGCGATCGCCATCCTCATCAGGGCTTCCCGGCGGGCCACCCGCGATATGCTCACCGTGATCAAAGAAAATTTCGGTGCATGGACCACACGGCCCCGTCTCGCCCATCTGCCAGAAGTTATCAGAAGCGTAAGGTCCGCCTTTGTTATCACCAATACGAATAATTCTTTCGCGCGGCACGCCAACTTCATCAGCCCAAATGTCGTAAGCTTCATCATCCGTTGCGTATACCGTTACCCACAATTTTTCTTTTGGCAGATTGAACCACTGGGGAGACGTCAGCAATTCCCACGCATAGCGAATCGCATCATGCTTGAAGTAATCACCGAAGCTGAAGTTACCCAGCATTTCAAAAAAGGTGTGGTGGCGTGCGGTATAACCTACGTTTTCCAGGTCATTATGTTTACCACCGGCACGTACGCAGCGCTGCGAGGTCGTCGCTCGGACATAGCTGCGTTTATCCAGCCCGAGGAACACATCTTTGAACTGGTTCATACCCGCATTGGTGAATAACAATGTCGGATCGTTGTTCGGCACCAGAGAGCTGCTATCAACAACCTGGTGTCCCTTACTGTGGAAAAAATCGAGAAACGCTTGACGGATCTCAGCGGTGCTCTTGCTCATAATTGTCCTGGAATCAAGCTAGAAGAACAGATCGCGGGCAAGGTTAGTCCAGCATGCTGACGTTACCGAGCAACTCACGAACAAAAAAGTGGGAATAAGATAAATTTTCTTCGATGGGAAGTAAAATCCCGTGTGCGTTCAATCTGAAAAATTCGTATAGATTGACTGGATTTCTTCATGAAAAAAGCCACGATAGAGCAGATATCGCTGATGTTTGACTTTGTCTTTCCATTCATCGGACAGAGGATGCCCGAATTTCCGTTCCACAACCGATTTAGCAAGCGCACACCAGTCAATATCACTCTCGTTCAGTGCCGTGGCTAATATTGTTTTGTCGATTCCTTTCTGGCCCAGCTCCATTTTAATCCGCTGGACGCCATAGCCTTTGCGGCTCCGGCTGCTGATATAGCGGCGAGCATAGCGCGCATCATCCAGCCAACCATGCTCCTTACAATAAGCAATAGCCGCTTCCACATCTTCTGCCGCAGCCTGGGCTGTGGATTCGTCTACTTCACCTTCTACGCTTTCTGACTTATATAAATACGCCGCACATTTGCGGCGTATTTCGGTTTCACTATAATCGCGCACAGAAAGCACGTTCATCGCATAGCGTAATGGTTTATTCATCCATCTATCCGCTGACGTGCTCTATCACAGGTAGTTCAACCACCATTAGAATTCTTCGTTGCCTTCGCCAGCGAATTCATCTTCGTCATGGCTATTTCCAGCGGCGGCTGGCGTCAGTTCATTGCCTTTGTGTAGCAACATTTCACGCAACTTTTTATCCAGCTCAGCAGCAATCGCCGGGTTCTCTTTCAGGAAATTACAGGCGTTTGCTTTACCCTGACCGATCTTGTCGCCGTTATAGCTATACCAGGCACCGGCTTTTTCGATCAGTTTGTGTTTCACACCCAGATCAACCAGCTCACCGTGGATATTGATGCCTTCACCGTACAAAATTTGGAACTCAGCCTGCTTGAATGGCGCCGCGACTTTATTTTTCACAACTTTAACACGCGTTTCGCTGCCGACAACTTCTTCACCTTCCTTGATAGCGCCAGTACGACGAATATCTAAACGAACAGAAGCGTAAAATTTCAGGGCATTACCGCCAGTGGTGGTTTCAGGGTTACCAAACATCACGCCAATTTTCATACGGATCTGGTTGATGAAGATCAGCAGCGTATTGGCTTGCTTCAGGTTACCCGCCAGCTTACGCATAGCTTGGCTCATCATACGTGCCGCAAGGCCCATATGAGAGTCACCGATTTCACCTTCAATTTCAGCTTTCGGCGTCAAAGCAGCTACAGAGTCGACAATGATAACGTCAACAGCGCCAGAACGCGTAAGCGCATCACAAATCTCCAACGCCTGCTCGCCGGTATCCGGCTGAGAACACAGCAGGTTATCAATATCTACACCCAGCTTTTTCGCATAAATGGGGTCCAACGCATGTTCAGCGTCGATGAACGCACAGGTTTTACCTTCGCGCTGAGCAGCAGCGATCACCTGTAGAGTCAGCGTAGTTTTACCGGAAGATTCTGGTCCATAAATCTCAACGATACGCCCCATCGGTAAACCGCCGGCGCCCAGAGCAATATCAAGGGACAAAGAGCCTGTAGAAATGGTTTCAACATCCATTGAGCGATCCTCGCCCAACCGCATGATAGAACCTTTACCAAATTGCTTTTCGATTTGGCCCAGTGCTGCCGCAAGTGCCTTTTGTTTGTTCTCATCAATAGCCATTTCTGCTCCTGTCATGCGGCGTAGCTCTGCTGTCTCTACGCGGCTGCTTAATCATGAATTGCCGAATAATTACTGACATTATACTGTATGCGTATACAGCATCAAGGTTATTTTTTCAGAAATGCGTCGAGCAGCGTTTGCAGCGCAAAATGCACGGATTGCAGGCGTACCGTATTTCGGTCTCCGCTAAATCGCATTTTTTGGGCAAATCCCCCGCCCTGCTTGTCAGTGAAGCCAAACCATACCGTGCCGACAGGTTTCTCTTCCGTCCCCCCATCTGGCCCCGCGACGCCACTTACCGATATGGCAAAATCTGCACTGGCGGCCTGCAACGCTCCTGCGGCCATCTCATTGACCACATCTTCACTCACAGCACCATGCCGCTCCAATGTCTCTGCGCTCACATTTACCAGGCGCTGTTTAGCCAGATTGCTATATGTCACAAAGCCGTAGTCAAACCAGCCGGAACTGCCTGCGACATCGGTAATAGATTTAGCCAGCCAGCCCCCAGTGCAGGATTCTGCACACGTCAACGTGGCACCGCGGGCTTTCAGTTTTTCACCCACTAAAGCACTTAACCGCAGAATGTCATCTTCCGTCATTGTCGCCTCATAGTAATCAAGGATGGTTTGGTCAGGGTAACACTTTTCCCCAAAAAAGACGCCCCGCTACGCAGGATGCGATGCGCCTAGCAAAGAAGATGAAATAGGATGAAAAATGAGAGAAGCCGATGAAAATTGAATAGAAAGAAACCGGATAATGATGCAAAGAACAGTGTGACCTGAATCGTTCATTGGTCGGCAGGGTAAAAGGATGGAGTAATTAATAATGATAGCGTGATTTACATACAACCCGCACAACTGGTGCATCGCCAGTCGTGTTTATTTATAGCCTGAAAAAAATATCTAAAATAACATTCCTCGATAGGTACATTATTCTCTTCAAAGCTATCAGCAAGCCAGTCGATATTTTCCAGAATCCAATCATCCTCATCTAATCCGTCACGGTACATTTCGTCATCAGGATCGATGATAGAGTAAATCCCCATCGTTCCCATATGATTTTCTTTATATTTTTCCGGTAGCGAAAAATCTTTTTCTTTATAAGAGATTAACCAATGGCCATGACAAAGCAGGTTGCCATTACGGCTCCATTTGGCAACAAATGGATTATTCATATTTATTACTCATCAGCGTAAAAGCTGATTATAAACGTATCACGACGAACTGATAAAGTAAATCACGACAATCAACACATTATTCACGGGACAAAAAATATGGACAAAACCCTATTACACCTTAATAGGTATAACCTCATTAATCATAAATTGACAAATATCAAATAATATAAAAATAAAATATATAAACAGGGAGGTGAAAATAAAAAAAAGCCCACTAATAATAGTGGGCGGGGTATAGCTATTATCGTTATATAAAAACCCTGGTGTTTTGCGGCACTTCATTCGGCTTCTGTCTGATACTTACAGTACCGAATGAACATTAACGTAACATTAGGCGCGTAAAAATTTTGGCTATTGCTGCGATAGCCTGTACCAACTCTACTGCCAACCTCCTCCAACTTTGCTTCGCTGGTCGATATCAGTCAGAATGGCGTTCATCTGCCCATAAAGGGGTAACAATCCATTAGGGAGGATGACGGGTGTTTCCCTCTTTCTTAAGACGAATAGCAGTGAAAAACGGCAGCTATGCCAATGAAATCAGCGGCAGTATCACGATCAATCGGCCGGAAGAATACTTGTTTGATCTTTGGCGAAAACCGGAAACGTTGCCGATCCTGATGGGCCACTTCGCGAGTATTGAGATACTGAACCATACCGACTCTAACTGGCGAATTAACACACCGATTGGTGCACTCATTGAGTGGCAGGCTCGTATTATTGACGAAAAACCGGGGGAATATATCCACTGGCGTTCACTGGAAGGCGCGCGTGTTCCTAATGAAGGCCGGCTTTCTTTTCGGCCAGCCTCGGCAGAAGCGGGGACAACCGTAACGCTGACCATTCGCTACAATCCACCAGGAGGCTTGATCGGAAAAAAGATCGGCCAAATGTTTGATATGTTTTCTCGCGAGATGCTGACTAAAACGCTCTATCGTTTTAAAAAATTAGCGGAAGGTGAGTTGGCATAGGGCACCACCGCGACAGGTCATTATTGACCATTTTCCTGAACTGACAAAAGCGCCCCAATAAAGAGGAACGTAGAATGCTGGAATTGATTCAAACCATTGGTCTTGGTCTGGTGTTAATCCTGCCACTCGCGAACCCACTGACGACGGTAGCGGTATTTTTGGCGATGTCCGGCAACATGAGCGAAGGGGAACGCAATCGTCAGATCTTTCAGGCCTCGCTTTATGTCTTCATTATCATGACTGTCGCGTACTATGCGGGTCAGATCGTGATGAATACCTTCGGTATTTCCATCCCTGGATTACGCATTGCTGGCGGGCTCATCGTGGTATTTATCGGCTTTCGCATGCTTTTTCCTCAGCAAAAACCAGAACATGCGCCCGAAGTCAAAAGCAAAAAAGAAGAAATTAACGACAGTTTCTCCGCCAATGAAGTCAACATCGCCTTCGTTCCACTGGCGATGCCTAGTACTGCTGGGCCAGGCACCATCGCCCTCATCATTAGCTCTGCATCACAAATCAAAAGCGGCGTCGATATTACGCCATGGGTGATTACCGTCGCCCCCGTCCTCACTTTTATGTTAATCAGTCTGATCGTCTGGCTCAGTCTGAAAAGCTCTGGCCTGATTATGCGGCTGATTGGGAAAAGTGGTATTGAAGCCATTTCACGGCTGATGGGGTTCCTGCTGGTTTGCATGGGTGTACAGTTCATCATTAATGGCACACTGGAGATCGTGCATTCTCTCCATTAAGCTGAATGATAATAGCAGTATCAGCACATTGCCAAATAGCCCAGTTAGCGTCTATAACTTTGAATAGCGGGGTTTATTCAACGGCCGTAAGAGATGTTCAGCCCGTGTTACATAACAAATTTTATATAACAATAAGAAAGATTAATTTTTGCTTACCTAACGGAAAGTAGGGGCGGCCAATCATGAAAATAAGAAAGCGGTTCCCAGTCAATTTACGTTCACTCATTTTGTCCCTCGCAATTATCAGTATGATCGTTACGCTGACGAATGCTTATATCGCCGTTTATAATGTACAAAAAAAGCTCATTACCGATCAGATACTTAGTTCAAACCTTAATTACTCCACCAAATTAGCAGCCACCACAGAAAGTTTTTTATCTTCCGCACAGCAGGAGTTAGCCTACAGTGCGATATCGATGGCGGATAGTTTTAGTGACGATGATGTGCTGTTAGAGAAAAGCGAACAAACATTCCGCATGAGCCAAAGTTTTAATTCGGTTTTCGTTGCGGATAGCCAGAACCGCATACACGCGGTTTACCCAACATCGCTCAACCTGAAAGGAAGCACGCTGACCTCAGATGCCAGCAAGCTAGCGCTAGAGGAAAAAAAACCGTTAATTAGCCAGCCTTATATTTCCCTTACAGGAAATCTCATCGTGCTGGTTTCCTCCCCCATCAAAGATAAACAAGGCAATTACCTTGGCTACATCGGCGGAACCATTTATTTAAAAAGCAAAAGCGTGTTAAACGAGTTCATGAATACTCATTTCTATAACGATTACTCCAGCGTTTATGTCATCGATAAAAATGGAATTGTTCTCTACCATCAGGATAAACAGTGGGTCGGCAAGCCCGTTAACGACAAGAAAATCAAGGAAGCCTTTCAGAACAAAAAGAGCGGAACGCTTGCCATACCCGATATGCGAGGCACTCCGTCTCTGGCTGGGTTTGATACTGTGGCGTCATCCGGCTGGGTTATCATTACCTTACATCCCTATCAAAATGTACTCGATTCACTTAACAACGTCATGCGGTCCGTCTTATACGAAGGTGCACCGGTGATGGCATTAACGCTGATTGCACTGACCCTGCTTGCCTTCTCTATTGCCAACCCTTTGCGCTTGCTGGCCGTTTCTGCCAGTAAAATGGAGGAGCCCGACGTCATTGAAAAAATCAAGAAAGTTCCCTCCTGGTATTTTGAGGTGGACCAGCTAAAACGCGTCATTCTTTTCGGTACGGTGCTGTTACACAAGCGGATCGGCAAGCTGAGTTTGCAAGCCCACACCGACCCACTCACCGGGCTACTCAATCGCCGTGGTATCTATGAGAATGTTGAACTCATTCTGTCAAAGAGCCATCAGGTTGCCGCTATCGTGATTGATATCGATCATTTCAAACGCGTCAATGACACCTATGGGCACAATGTCGGCGATGACGTCATCAGGCTGTTGGCTAACAACATAAAACAGGGTTCACGAGAATCCGATCTGATTTGTCGCACGGGTGGGGAGGAATTCCTGGCGCTCTTACCCGATACAGATATGGAGCAAGCCGCCGAGATTGCCGAACGGCTGCGTAAAAAAGTTGAAAAAATGCCGCTGCCGATTCCTGAAAACATCACGATTTCATTAGGCGTCACCTGTTTTACTCCAGGAACAGAACAAATCGATAGCATATTGAAAACTGCGGATGACGCCCTCTATCAAGCCAAGCATGAAGGTAGAAATCGAGTCGTTACCAAAATCCCCCCCGAACATTCGCTCAAAAAAGATACAAATTAGGCACACACACAGCGTTAGTCTAATGGGCTGAATCGCAGGCAAAAAAAACCCCGCACGAGGCGGGTAAGGTCATTCTAATGACAGGGATGGTTAACTACACAACACTCACAGAGATGTGAGGTACTGACAAGGGATGCAAGGACTATAGCAAGCCAAATGTATAGTATTGTCATCAGCAAGTAAGGTTAGTCTACCGGTTGTAAAACAACATTGGTAAGGCTTTCCCTTGCCGTAATATCTCGCTATTTCAGCCCACTCCCCTAATAGCCATTAGGCATTTTTCGCCTTCATCAACGCGATCATCAGTGCCATCATCGTCAACACGCTGGCAAGCCCGCCGACCATCATCCATCCCCCCTGATGCCAGGCCGCTATCGCAACGGAGGAACCTGCAGCACCGCCCAGAAACATACCGCCCATGAATACGGTATTAATTCGGCCTCTGGCGGCCTCACCAAGCCCATAAATCACATGTTGATTGGCAATTAGCGCGCTCTGAACACCAAGATCGAGCAGTACAACACCGATAACCAGGCCAATAAGGGAATCGAAGCTGATGAATATCCCCCATGAGAGCAGCGTCAACAACGTACCCGCGATCACCACAGGGCGACTACCGACTCGATCAGCCAATTTTCCCGCCAGCGGTGCGACAAGAATGCCAGCCACGCCGATCGCACCAAAGAGACCCGCCGCCGCCGCGCCCATCTGAAAACGCCCGCTTCCCAAATACAGCGCAAGTACGCTCCAGAATGCGCTGAAAGACGCAAACAACAACGCCTGAACCAACGTAGCTTTGCGTAATACACGCTCACTCCGCCATAGCGCCACCAGCGAACGCATCAGTTCACTGTAGCGAATGCTCTGATTCGATGGCAAAGTCGGTAGCATTCTCCCCATCGCCCATGCTCCTGCCAGCGCCAAAGGCACACCCAGCCAGAACATCGCACGCCAGCCCGCACTTTCCGCCACCACACCCGCAATCGTACGACTCAGCAAAATTCCGCTTAACAACCCGCTCATCACCGTTCCGACAATCGCGCCACGCTGTTTTGCATCGGCGAGCACTGCGGCAGCAGGAACAATCTGCTGTGCGGCGGTAGCACCAAAACCAATCAGTAACGAAGCACTTAATAAAGAAAAAGCCGATGTCGACAATGCAACAAACGCAGAAGCTAGCGCCAGCATCAAAAACTGCCACACGATCAGCCGACGACGATCAAACTTATCACCGAGCGGAACCAGCAGCAGCAACCCAAGCGCATAACCTAATTGCGTTACCGTCGGCATAAGTGAGACCGCGCCACTCGACGTAAAACTTTCTCCTATCACGCCCAGCATAGGCTGGTTGTAGTAGATATTGGCAACAGAAATACCGCTGGCTGCGGCCATTGAGAAAATCAATAATTTGCCGGGAGCACGCGGTGTCCTGACATCGATTTCGTTGGATAATGTACTCATCATCATACCTGTTTATGTCTTTCCCGCCGGACGTCGGCAAGCGATGAGCACAGAATAAGACGCCGAGCTCATTCCTAGTAGAGCGGTAGAATGGATATCAGCTATTCCGAATGGGAATGAATCAGGAAAAGAGACGTTGAACGAAACCAGTAAAGATTCTGGCACGGGCTGATGTCATACGGCCTCCAGGGTAGACAGCCCACAGATCCATCTTACCTAGCGTCCATGAGTCCAGTGCAGTGATGACCTGCCCGCTTTCAAGCTCTGGTGCAAACATCCATTCAGATGCAACCGTCACCCCAGCGCCAGACAGCACAGCAGCACGCACACCTTCCGCCGCAGAAACACGGATACGCCCATTGGGGAATACCGTGGTCTGTGTTCCATCTTGAGAAAAAATCCAGCGATCGGTTTTCTCTCCCTGCAAATAGATGACAGATGGATACGCAGCCAGTGCATTAGGAGAAACAGGTATGCCATGAACGGAAAAATAGTTGGGTGTTGCTAACAGGTGCATAGTACACGAGGCCAGCCGCTGGGCGATCAAACTTGAATCCTTCATCTCGCCCAAACGCAGTGCTACATCAATGCCTTCAGCAATCAGATCGATCGGACGATCGTCGAGAATGACATCAACGTTGAGCTGTGGATGTTCGGCCATAAATTCATGGAGTCGCGGCATAATATGCAGTCTGGCAAAGGTGACGGGCGCGCAGATGCGCAACCGACCAGACAGCGCGGCATTCCCGCTAACCACGCGCTCTTGAGCCTCTCCCAGCATCGTTAACGCGGGAGCGACTTGCTCATAAAAATGCTGTCCGGCTTCTGTTGGCGTCAACCCTCGGGTAGAGCGAATCAACAGCGTAGTTGCCAATTGTTTTTCAAGCTGCATGATCGCTTTAGAAACCGCTGGCTGACCAATACCGAGTCTACGGGACGCGGCGGAAAACGACCCGGTTTCAAAAACGCAGATAAATGTTTCCAACGCGCTCAAGCGATCCATTATCTCTCTTCTGCAAAGGGGTGGCACGGCATCATACCGCAATCCAGCCTGGGTAACGCAGACTCGCTATCATGCCGCCCTTTCAGCAGCGGCGAATCACATTCACTTTACCACCGCCCCTATGAGGTATTACTCTGATGGCATGACTTGTCATGACCGGGCGCGCACATTTTCGCGGCCTTTTTCAAAATGTTACGAGGCGATGCATGAAACTTTTCATTTACGAACACTGCCCATTCTGTGTCAGAGCCAGAATGATTTTTGGTCTGAAAAATCTGCCTGTTGAGCAATCCGTCATTATGGAAGGCGACGTTGACACGCCAACGCGCATGGTCGGCCGCAAAGTGGTGCCGATCCTGCAAAAAGAAGATGGCAGCTTCATGCCAGAAAGCATGGATATCGTCCACTATGTCGACAGCAAGCAAACACCGTTAATCGCCGACCAACCCGTTGATGCCGATATTGAAGCCTGGTGTAAATCCGTTTCCAGCGCGGTATTTAACCTTGCGGTTCCTCGCTTCACGAAAGCCGATTTCAAAGAGCTTTCTACACCAGAAGCGCGTCATGCCTATATCCTGCGTGAAGAAAAAGCCTTCGGCGATCTGGATGCGTTGATAGCAAAAACGCCAGAGCTGATTGCAGAAGTGGAGCAGAAACTCGACGCGCTGGAGCCGCGTTTGGCAAACGTTAATGCCATTTCCACCACTGATTTTATTCTCTTCCCGATCTTACTGTCGCTCACGATCGTGAAAGGCGTGCAGTTTGGCCCTAACGTTCACGCCTACCTTGAGCGCGTATCAGAAGCCAGTAAAGTCGCCTTATTGACCGATAAAGCGCTGTAAGCATAATACGATTCGCAATAGCGTTATGGGGCATAGCGTTACCCCATAACGTGTGGCAGATTTCAATACGTGTTATATGAAATCATGGCTATATGAAGTCATGACGACATAGAGTAAGCCTTCCCCTACCTAGTGCCAGGCCGTCCTCCTTTGATTAACTAGCGCATTAACTTCAGCGTTAATCAGAGCAAACGCATCATAGCTTGCATAATCTGCCTTAATCCATCTTGCGCGCTGTAAATAGCCTGGGTCCTCTAATATTTCGATGACAGACTGCTTAATCTGCTGTTCACTCGGCGTACTGGTTTGTAAGTTAATCCCGCATTTAGCAAACACCACACGCGCGGCACTTTCCTGTTTATCTTCACCGACGCCAGCCACAATTAATGGAACGCCATCTTTCAGCGCGGAATTAATCGAACCATATCCACCATTGGTGATAAATATCGATGCTCTTGGCAGCCAGTCATCATAAGAAAGGAAACTGACCACCCTGGCATTTTCAGGCAATGAGGCTTGTAGCGCATCAACCGAACGTCCCCCCGTGGTCGCCAGCACCCTGACGGGTAAATCCGCGAGGGCGCGCAGCGTTGGCCCGATGAGCTGCTGGAGATCGACATTCGCCAGTGTTCCTTGTGAAACGATAATAAGCGGTCGGCTGTCATCTGGTGCCCACCATTGCGGAACACGCTCTGCTGCGATGTGATGGGATAATGGCCCAATAAATCGCACGCTCTGTGGCAAATCATCCCGCTGGTACTCAAGTTCCGTGGTCGATAATTGCAAGAAACGATCGCAATGAGCAATGAGCGCATCCATAAAAGGCTGCTCAAGCGGCTTTCCTCCCGCCTGCACCATCACATCATTAAACACATGC
Source organism: Pectobacterium polonicum (assembly GCF_005497185.1). GTDB lineage: Bacteria > Pseudomonadota > Gammaproteobacteria > Enterobacterales > Enterobacteriaceae > Pectobacterium > Pectobacterium polonicum. The sequence continues at coordinate 36,579 of NZ_RJTN01000017.1, forward strand.
TGAACGTCGCTCAAGAACCCCCTCGTTTCTTCATCCACCAGTTGTTCATGACTCAAGTCAGGCGGCAGCAATTTAGGTGGAATACGAGGTCCATAGAAAACAGAATCTCGCGTCGAATAAGACAGCGGCGTCACGCCTACCGCAATGACCGGCGGCCGCTGACCAGACAACAACAGCGGTAAAACACCATAAAAACAGTTTTCAACGATGAGCAGGTCGGCATGCGTCTTTGCCAACGCGTCACGCAATTGGCGATCCAGCAATGGAATGGGTGCAGCGAAGAAATTCTTCAGTGCCAGAGCCATCTGCGCGTTGCCCGGCGGCAGCGTAGCTCGCAGAGGGAAGTGCTGCTCCAGGTGCCTGTAGTCGAAATCAATCTCATCGCTAAAAGGGATAAAACCAACCCCTACAGCCTCTGCCTGCTCACGGAACAACGCGCCGCTAAACAACGTGACATCGTTTCCCTGCTCAACCAAATAGCGAGCGATAGTCAGCAAAGGATAAACATGTCCCGGCGTTGCCATCGACGCCATGAGAATATGTGCCATGGTGCTTTCCCTTATGCCGCGTTATCAATGCAGGTATTCACGCAAATCGGGGTGCCCTGAATATGCACACGTTGCAAATGACGAGCCGAATGAGCCGTAAAGGCTTCACGTCCATGCAGCAGCGAGAAGTTGTCGGCTATCACCACATCACCCTGTAGCCATTTATGCGCATAGTAATAACGGGGATCGTACAAATGCTGCCGTAGCGTCTGGCTAAATGCGCTTTGCGCTTCCGGTGTGACATTATGGTATTCCAGCGCATGCTGGTTGAGAAAACGCTCCCCTTCGGTTGTCGGTTCGTTATAGCGCATAATCTCCCCAACGCCGTTAGGATGAGGAATGATTAATGGGGAAGTCACTTCGCCACCATAATGCACAACGGCTTTAATACGATAAGTAATTGAAACACGACGCCACTCATCGACTAACTGTGCGTCAGTCTCTGCCAACAAGCGCGTGGTATCAACGAAAGTGGTACGTCCCCCCTGATCCTGTCCCGGCGCAGAAACGCAGTGGAACAGTTGGAATTCGGGGATAGTGGGCTTGTACATTCCATCCCAGTGTAGCGGCACATAGCTGTTATCAAAGATATGATCCTTGGTATCTGCATGTTCCTTCACATCCAGTATCGCCCCGAAAGGCCACATCATGATTTCCCCCCAGTGGCCAGCATACTCGGTCAACGTTTCAGGATCGGAAAACCCAGAGGAAAAACCGCGTAATACCAAGAGATGATGCTCGCGAGCAAGTTCACGCAGTGTCTCGATCGGCAGAGTGGCGATGCTCTGCCCTACTTCAGCAGGCGTCAACAACGCACCAAAAGGGGAAAGCGTTTCAATGCGACAGTTCATGCTGTTCTCCATCATGTATATTCCTTTATAAGATGACAATTATCGATGTCTCGACGAATGATAAGGCGAGAAAAATACGCTTACGCCACATCATGCTGCTTGACGACGTAATAACTAGGCGTACCGCGGATCTCCACGACTTCACCAGCCAACTGCTGTGCATCAGTATTCTTCATAAGCACAAACTGGCCATTAACATTGGCGGCGACACCATGCCAGGGCGTCAACCAATCGTCCTTCGTGGGCATCATATGAATACCCAGCTTCAGGCTGTCCGAAGGCTGAGGGTGAATAGACAGACGAATAGCCTCTGGGAAATTTTCAGCAAGCAGGTTGCCCCACGCCCAACTGCGCTGAATAACGCCACACGCACGCTTTTTGGCATCTTTCTGTAACGCCGCATTAGAGCCGGTATAGTCTGGTCGCAGGCTATCTTCATAGAGAAAGCGGGTGATTGAACGGTAAAGCTGCAAGCCTTCTTCGCTCTGCATGAGTTGCGATTTAATCTCTTCTTCCGATTCAGCATAATCCTCAACCAGTCGCTGGCGAAGATGATCGTAATCAGCAGTAAGCGCAGCCATGTTCTCTACATCTTTAAGATTAAAAACACTGAGATGAATAGCCCCCAATTCATGCAATAAGTTTTCAATTTCATGCTGGTAGGCATTAATGGTTTCGTCGCTAGTTCCAATTAGATCGCCAAATACATGCCCATCAGAGCAAATACGGATATGGGCTCCAGGCGGGTAATAAAGCTGAATGCGCTGGCATAACGAATTTAAAAATATCAGAGACAGGCGTTCCGCCATATCCGGTTTTCTACCCAGAACCTTATAAGGGCTAGGCGATTTTACCGGGAACGCAGGTAGAATAAGTTCAATACGGCTATTTTTATCAACAAAAGCACGAATCCTGGGTAATTGTACCTGAGTCACCAGGGCCTCTTCTTCACTAACGGCTTTCGTCGAGTGAGTGAATCTACGCCGATATTGAATTAACTCACTTAATATTAGCGATGAAACTAATTCATTATTTATTATATCCAAAATAACCTCATTAATTTACATTAATTTAAAAAACGGAATTAACTGCATAGCCATGTCGAAGAAACAATAAAATAAAACCCCTTGTCGAGTACAAAAAAAATACTGAATAACATATTCAGTATTTTTATTTACACTGCTAATAATTAACTTTGGATATAAAATAAATATAATGAGGATTAATTATTAAAACCGTGGATAAGTGGCAATACAGATTGATCTCTCCCTTTGTTCAGTACCGTACATCGCGTCCCTGATTATTTGCCACCCCAGTAAATTCCGCTCCCGCATTGTAGAAGTCGCGTCCCGTTGCACCCAGCACAACGGCAAGCCCAACCCGCCCTCTACCATCAGCCTTAAAGGCCGCTGGCTCTAAGAGTCCGGCTTCATCACCGAATATGTTCGTCACTGTCACGGTAGAGCGGGGAAGGATTATTATTGAGACACAGATTAATTTGTAGCAACTGACCAGACTATAAAATAATAGCCGAAAGGATTGTCAGGGCACTTCCTTATTTTTCTTCAATCCTGTAATGGTTCGGATCTGACCAAGATATAATCTTGTACTTATCTGTATAAACGTTTTGTTCTTTATAAAATCCCATAATTTCTGATGGATAGCCCCCATAGCCAAATACAAAAAAAGCATCAAAGTTAACTAAATATTTAATGAGCTCTAATTTCTCACCTTCATCTTTTACCGTTTTAACCATAAACTGGCCAGAAACTAAAAAACCAAGATCTTCTACTGTCTTTACTGATTCACTCCCCTTAACTCTGAGCTTTACTGTATTAGTTGAAATATCACTTACAACAATAGAATTATCAGGAATCACATTCATAATACATTTACTCTGAGTATAGCTGGAGTCGATATGGAAACAGGGTTTATAACCATTTCAGATGCTCCTCCCGGCAAATTTTTCCCCGGACCAAGGAAGCAATCATTACCACCCAATCGACTTCTAAGCTGCATATTTTTTATCCTTTCTATTTTCCTGGCATTGAATCCATCTTTCAGAGATCCAGGGTGTAACCCCACATCCTTTTCGATTCTTTCCACCATAGATCTGGAAATAGAAATTTCCTTTAGCCCCATCAAAATATTTAAGCTCACCTTCTCTATCTGTAACAAAGGTTTCATCTCTTCCTATTGGGGGATATTGATCCCAGCTTGTCGGACTAATGTTATACCCGACATCGTATTTTAACATTTTGGCTTGACGGGCTCTTGCACAATCAACTCTTGACGAACCTTATTTCGAAGTCAGCCCAAGAGGATCTACCCAACTTAAAGGTTTTTCAACCAACCGTAAGGATCGACAATCGCTTCTGGATTTTTCATTTTTTAATAACATTTAGATATTATTTTCAGTATCTTTTAAAACCTGCTTAAAGTCTTTTTTACCCCTACAGCCATTCCTGCGATAGACAATCCATAACGTGCAAAATCACGTGCGACATCTATATTACCCCTTAAAAAATTATAATTCATACACATTGATATTAATCTAACAGATGTAACACTATCAAATTCAGCAGGAATATTCCCATCCTTAATGTTGTCGATACTCAGATGAGAAAAAACATCATCGATAGAACTAAAAAAATCAAAAAATGCCCATGTTTTTTCTTCTAGTTCCTTAATAACCAAAGAGACACCATTTGGCGAATTTAACAATTCGATACTTAGCATTTCGTCAGTAGATAATCGAGTACGGATATAGCAGTCAATCTCTCTTTTAGGAAGAGATTGACTATTTATCTGAGCAAAGATGGGATGAACACCTAAATTTATAAAAAAAATGTCTCCTGTGGTTTTTTTCTGAAGATTAATACAATTCAAAAAACCATTATTCTCCCTAAAAAAATCAGCACCACTCTCTTTAGAGAAACCATTTGAAATAAAAAAATCTTTCATTAACGTGGTATTCATTGCATCACCTATCGATAAACAATTGGTACTCCATGTTTATTTAGCACATTTTCACAGCCATAAGACATCTTGTAAATACCCACTCAATTCTAAGCACATCATTCACCTGACCATCCGCCCCTTTCAGCGCCTGACGCAGCAGCAGCCTCATCGGACTCCATTCGTGGCGTATGCGGCGCAGCTTTTCTCACTCCACCGTGTGGATGAACGGCAACGGCTGGTATAAACCGATGCCCAGCGACGACAGCGACCACGCCAGTTACCCTAGTGCCAGAATACCGTCCGCATCCGGGCTGGCTGCTTTGGTCACCTGCCCTCCACGTCATAGTCCAGTTCCGCGATGCCGTCCGTCTCTCCGGCTGCTTTCCACGCCGTGATGCGCGTTAATTATTATTGAGATGCAGATTAATTTGTAGCAGCTGACCAGACTATAAAATAAAAATCCAGAATGATCACGGCGATCATTTTCGGCATTTTCATTAATCTTTCAATTTCGTCTTAAATTTATTAAGTGAACAATAGAATCTTGATATTAAATTCGTCCACTCTTGATAGGTAACACCTTCAATATAATAATCACCCAACCATTTAGGATGACAGCGTGATAATAAATTATCTATAGCAGACTTTCTAACCCCTATATTTTCACTCTCATCAACAATTATCTTTATAAAACTTTCTATTTCCATGGCCTCGTTATTAATAGAAGAAAAAGTAAGATAAACACATATTTCCTTTCCTATATCAATCATGCTCATGGCATCAATCTCGTGGCTCCCGAATATTTTCCTCCGACAGTCACAACCTGCCATTCCCCGCCGACTTTATCAGCTCCCGATTGAGGTTGAGGTGCTGCCTGTCCTTCCAGCAATACCTGATCCCTAGTTAGCATAACTTTGCCTTGGTAAGTTGCATTATTAGTTTGAGGAAGTGCTAAATTAGTCCTTCTTTCTGAAACTGTTATGCCTGCGAAGCCTCGTGTCACATAAACTTGAGAAACAGCGTCTGGAGAACTTCTCCGTGATATCAAATACATCATCTTTATTCCCCTAACTAGCGTAAATTTTTCCCATCGAAGCCATTTACCGTTTCACGCTGAATTTTTATCTAGACATCTACTGTTAATAATTTCCTTGCAGAGTTTCGACTTAATAGGACTTTATGTGAATGTGGATCTTTCTTTTATAAACCTAGAGGAACTCCCCATTCTAACAGATTAAATGCATAACCTTGATGCCTAATACTTCCTGCCAGCCCTATCGGATCAGGCGAAACGTAGTATTCACCAGTCGGGTCGTAGAACCACCGTTCTGGCTGCTGGTGACAAAATCGGTTTCCCCAGCCATTGGGCCCCCAGTGATGCAATGTCACTAGTGCTGAAATTCACAACTTAAAAATTATTCGGATGCTTCAATTAAAATGTTGGTTTTTATTAATTTTTTGACGCGTAAAATTCAATCCACCTCTATATCGTAAAATATTGACTTGAGATTTTTTATAAAATCAATAATTTGTAATAATCTTACGTCAGTATTTTGATAAACGGAACACTCTTCTTCCAATTGATTCATCATTAATAAGTAATGATTGTCCATGTCATCCATTGCGTCATATGCTTCTTGATTGCAAAAATATAACATTTTTATTAAAAATGAATTAAAAATATTATCATCGCATTCTTTAGTATACCCATAAATATGATGAGTAGCATTGACTAATAAATAGCCTTGATACTTAAAATTTTCATCTAGCAAAAAATATAGTTCATCTAATATTAGAGTTTTATAAAAAATCAGTGAGTTATTAGATGTAACGACTAATTCATTTTTTTTAATGAAGTAAGTGGCTTCGTTTTGTATTGAAACATTATCGGAAAAAACATGAACACATTCGGACGAATTAATGATACAGAGAGAATTAATGTCAAGACTAGAGCTTTCGGATGTTTTTTTTAAAACCGAAGGGATAGTTAGTAATAGAAACGAGATTTGACCAGTGATCTTATTTGATAGAAACCAGTCTAGAGAATCTATTTCACTAAAGTTACTACTACCAGAGTTTTTTTCTATGTCTTTTTCTAATTCATAAATGTCAGCATACTGACCCTTCATAGAAATGTTAAAACCCGTAAGATCCCAAATAATAGGTTTCATCTGTCATCCCTCAAACGTTATAAGTATTGCAGGAGGCAAAATCCACCACCTGGTTTAGTAATCATAAACTATGATTTTGATGATCTATTTAATTGTTTTTCTGCATTTAATTTAATAATTCCTATATTTTATTGACAGCGTTTGGATAATCTAAATTTGGCACTCTCGTTATTGATATCTCATCTTTAGAAAGGTTTTGAGAATAAAATTGATTGAGCAGTTCTTGATTATATGGGCTCATTTAAAAACCTCCATTTTTTTCGTCACTTTGTCAATCCAAAAATTAAATATATCAAGTATTTTACCATTTTCTAAACCAATATTAAGTTTCCCTCTTTCACTTTTGAAATACGCATGATTGGCTTTCCTCCAATTCAAAACGAACCAATATACCTTTGTAACCTTCAGAGAAGGCTTGTGTTGGTGATATAAATGTTTCGAAAGTTGGACGTAATCTCCCTGTTTTTTGTAAATGGGTAAAGCCGTCTGGACTCATAGTGCGATATACCCATCATACCTCAAGCTGCTTGTGCGTTGGCTGCGCTCACTCACCCGAATCACTTACTCAAATAAGCTCATCGGGGTTCCCTCACTTGCCGCCTTCATGCAACTCGAATTATTTTGGGTATAGTATATTTCATTTTTACAGCCAGCTAACCCAAATGGACCAACCCACGTATTGGGATTCGGCACATACCCGTAGTTATTATCCCCACCCAGCGCCCCTATCAGGTCAACTGGAATAATTAAACCATCATACTGATCGTATTATCGAAAGAGATCGTTGTGACAGTTTTTTATAAATATCACAGGCTACCATCATACCTTAGCATTCAATTATCTTTCCTACACGATACAACCATACTGATTTTCATGCATTTAGCATTAACGATATATGTAACGCCATCAACCTTAAAAGCCGCTGGCTCGAAAAGTCGGGATTTATTACCGGAATACTAGTGACGGTCACGGTAGATCGCGGAAGAATCATTATTGATACTGAGATTAATTTATAGCAACTGCCCAGATCATAAAATAAAAATGTGGAAAGATCGTGAGATCACTTTCTGCCTTTATTTATATTTTCTTTGATTTAAAATCCACCAAATTAACAACCCAATCATTAAATGACATAAAATCACATTCTTCTATCCATAGCTCTGGTGGAGTTTCTGGATAAAATATCCCATAATTCCCTTCAGATTCACCATCTAATAAAAAACCGCCAAAACACCCAAACTTTGGTATGGATGTAGTTAAAAACAAATCAGGAAATAAATCATCACCATAATTATCAAAAACAGATTTTGAGAACCCTTTTACATCAAAAGGTGACTGTATTTCAATTCCAGAACTGACTTCACCAATGAAAATATCAATAGAACCAACTGTGATTAAAAAAAATTTATAATCATCAGGTAAATTTATTTTACTTACCTTCTCAAAATTAGATAACTCATTTTTATTTAAAATTTTCTTTCTAGAAAAAGAAAATTTTTCACTGGCACCAATATCTATAAGTAATCCATTACTCAGTAAGATCCATTCATTCAGTTTATCACAAGCTTCTTTAATATTCATAATCCTTACCTCCCTAACAAATCCAAAATTTCACCACCCTGTTTATGATAGGACATGTTTTTCATGGGCAGAATCTTCCATGTATATACCCGTCATACTTCAAGCTGCTTGTGCGTTGACAATACTCGGCTCATCTCTGGGCCTCACCCTGAGGGGCCGCCGCAAGCGGCGTTCAAATTGGCTAAGCCAATTTCGGCCAACTCATATCAGTTTATTTTTCCCATCCTGATATTATCTTCGATTCGTTAGCATTGAAAGGCTCTCTCACTTTACTACTCTCTGCGACACCTCACACAGGTTCTATTCGCTGTCGTAACCAAATCAAGTGTCATTGCCATCTTCTTGAGAATAAAACAACAAAAATAGTGTGTTACTACATCGTGGCATAAGCCTTTTGCAAACGGGCTTGAACAGTTTTAGCGGGTCCGCAGGGCGAGCCTCAGAATAAGGGGAGTAAAATAGCAAGTCCAACTCGCTCTCTGCCATCAACCTTAAAGGGCGCTAGCTCGAAAAGTCGGGATTTATTACCGGGATGCCCGTTACCGTTACGGGGTAAAGCGGCAGGATTATTATTGAGGCTGAGATTAATTCGTAATGGTTGACCAGAAAATAAAATAAAAATGTGGACGAATCATGAGAGCACTTACGGTTTTAGCTATAGATTGATCAGGTCATTAATCAACACAAATTAGTAATCATAAGAAAAACCCGATTCCCCTTTCATATATCAGAATAAGGATTAATGCTGTATTTAATTTCTTTTGTAGCAAAGTACACATCTGACATACGATAATCATTAACATCATCCATATCATCAGAATATGGAGAGAAATCGATATAATGAATGTCTTCAATATATTTATAAGAGATACCATTACTCATTACTGTATTGCTGCATTTTATTCTTTTCTTAACAGCAAATTCAACCAACCCTTTTAATTCAAATATTACATTGACCCACTCCCTGTCAGTTCTCCTTATAACAGAGACCTCGACAATCGCACTTTCAAAGGAAATAAAGTTAATATTTTTAATAACCCCATCATATCCGTTCGTTATTTCATTAAGCATATTTATGATCATAAAATTTTTCATTTTCCTATAGGCCGTGTGGGATTCAATTTCTAACAGTATTTCTTGTTTTCTCCGTTCCTGAGAAATGCCGATCTGCTGACGGATCAGTTTTTTAAATTCTCTGGACTATTCGGCTGTTTACATCCAGATCCAGCCAATCTCAGCGGATCACCCCATTCCAAATGGGTTATGAACATACGCTAGAGGTCAGACACCGTCGTATAAACCTATCGGATCAACTGGAATAATTAACCCATCATACAGACGTACCACCAGAAGCTACCATAGTGACAGCTTGTTATAAGTTTTACATGCTACCACCATACCTTGGCATTCTGATCTTACCTGCACAATACAATCATATTTATTTTCATGTAATTGGCATTAGCGACTCATGTAGCGCCATCAACCTTAAAGACCGCTAGCTCGAAAAGTCGGGGTTTATTACCGGGATACCCGTTACAATGGAAAGAGGCAGGATTATTATTGAGACTGAGATTAATTTGTAATAGTTGACCACTAATAAAGTAAGGATCGTGAGATCGCCTCCAGATTTTTATTTATCTTAACGCCTCTCGTTTAATTAACTTACCTTTATCAATAGAAAGATAGTCTTTTTCATTACCATGAAAAACTTCAACATATTCACTCACTTCTACAGAGTTGATTATTCCGCAAAGATAATTCCATGAAGTTTTATTTTTATTATCAAAAAATATCACTCCCCATTCACATGGAACTATGTATCTTTCAAAGGAAAGCGGAATGATGTCATAAGTAATACCACCAAGCCGAGATATTTCACTTCGAACATCATCTGTGAAAAAAATCAACCCATCATCTTTTTTTTCCTGCGACACGTTACAATCTGGGCAACGTGCTGCTTCTGATTCGTAACTAGAATAACAATTCTGACAGGTAATATATTTCATGCCGCTTCCTATTTTATCGGAATATTGGAAGTAATCATTCCCAATCCTGTTACATCGATATGAGAATCAGTATGATTCATAATAATCCGTATTTTTTATTCACTCCATTTCTCATTCCCGCACCTTAAAATACGTTCCAAAAAAACTTTATCTATGTACCAATCATATAACTCATGCCAAGCAGTTAAACCTAATAGATTATGCACATACACTTGAGGATGGAATTAGTAACTTATGTAGCGCCATCAACCTTAAAGACCGCTAACTCTAAAAGTCGAAATTTATTACCGGGATACCCGTTACAGTGGAAAGAGGCAGGATTATTATTGAGACTGAGATTAATGTGTAGAAATAACCTGATCATAAAAAATCTGGGAGGAGCGTGTGATCGACTCCGGCTGTTTATTATTTAATAAAGTATGCTAAGCGCTCACCTAGTTTCAAATCTTCTCTCTTATAATAAAAAACAGTATCAAAATTAATGGATATATACTTCCCTATTACCTTAAACGTAAAATCATCATCCGAATAGAACTCAACAATAAATTCATCGCCTAAATGACTTTTAGATATTTTAATAAAATCATCATTCACATCACATGGCCAGTCCAATATCCCTTGAACAAATGATGGTAATTCAATGATTATTTCCAACGTATGGTAGTATGATAAATCATCACTCCCTACTATGATTAGACGTTCTCGGTCATATAAAAAAACAGAGAAATCCAACCAACTTTGCTTCCAATCATGCTCTTTTATAGCGGATACTAAATCTTGTTCTTTCATGGAATTACTCCATTAGGTAAAGGAATGTGCGTGCTATTTTCCGCGACAGAACCCTAATTTTTATTAGGAATATTATGGCCGGCAAACTCACCCGCACCAGACGGTCCTGTACATCGTACTATCACACTTAATAAATCCGCCAAAACAGAGCGTTACTACACCGTGGGATACGCCCCGCACAATGGTAAATCTAACCCGCCCTCTGCCATCAACCTTAAAGGCCGCTGGCTGGAAGAGCCCGGCTTTATTACCGGGATGCCCATCACTGTGACGTTGGAGCGCGTCAGGATTATTATTGAGGCGCAGATTAATTTATAAAAAACAACCTGACCATAAAATAATAATCCGGAAGTTCCAGTTTTTCTAAACAACCCTTTTAGTTATCTCTAAATAATGATTATAAGTCTCTTTACTAAGGAATTTTCTAGCCAAATTATAGCTAAAATCATTCCCCATCATCGCTTCGAATACACATGTATTTAATACATCACGGACATCACAGTCAGAACTCAAATAAACCTCATCAATAAACAAGCAGATCCTTTCTATTTCTTTATCAAGGAGTTCTTTGTTTTCATAAATCACTTCAACATTGCCATAAAAATAATTTCTAGGATCGCATTTATTAAAAAATCGAAGATTAATTAAATCAATAAAAAACGATCCAAAAGATCCATATAATAAATACACATCGTCATCGTCATTGCTTTGAGAGAAAAGAGGGAAATTTTCCCTCAGCATGTTTATTAACTCATTATTTTTCATAGATACCAACGCTCCCCTTAAATCATCCATGATATAATTCCCAAGCTTCCATCCGAACCACTCGTGATATTTTTAAGCGCACAAAAAATAATTTCCACCTTTATTTACACGGTCAGATCAGCAAATTAATCGCCCAGTATTTTTGTATGTAGAATAGATGCTACCTTGCCCCCATCAGGAACATTTTCACCAGGACGATATAATTCAGAAAACATGTTCTTTAATTTAGGATTATCTATGGAATCTATTATCTTCTGACGCTGCTCTGGCGATATAGCATAATTTCCATCCCTTGCTTTTTTCAATATGTCCCTAGACTTAATCCCTTCTTTCGGCGTTAATCCAAGAGGATCTACCCAGCTGAGCGGATTGTGTACATACGCTTGAGGTCTAATACCCCCCGCCAACCCTATCGGATCAGGCGACAGGTACTGCCCGTTCTCTGCATCATAGTAACGATGCCGGTTGTATTTCCGCGTCGTACAACTGCCCCTGATAGCGCATCTCGCAGTACACTTCCCCGTTTGCCGCATCCCCATTACCTTCCACATCGTAACCAAACCTCGTTTCTCTGCCGTCTTCGTGAGAACAAAGTAACCAAAACAGAGCGTTACTACATAGTGAGATACGCTTCGCACAACGGCAAGCCCAACTCACCCTCCACCATCAGCCTTAAAGGCGCTGGCTCGAAGAGTCGGATTTATCACCGAGCAACCGCTGAAGCTGCGCACCATACCCGGCGGCATTGTGATTACCACGTACTCTGGCAAGACCTGCAAGCCCTCAGCATTACCCCGTTTGATGAACGTGCGGCAGTGGCTCAACCGCTTTCTCGGCGGGCTGGATGTGGGAGGGGCGCGATAAGCATAAGATACGCATTCCAGCGCGGCGACCTGCCAAAAATGACGCTGGCAGGCAACAAACTGGCGCAGATGGGTTTTACCGCCCATACCCTGTTCCGCATCAGCCTCTACGTAACGGACTGATGCAGGCACGACTCGATGAGGGCACCGATATTACGGCGCTAATGGCCGAACTCGACGGCCACAACAGCAGGGGCAGACCAGGTAAGTGATAACGGAGAACTGACACTGGCTCACCCTGAGCGATTACTCGACCAGCCGTTCATGATTGATGCGCTGCCGATAAAATGATTATTCGGGCAGAATGGGAGACTATGCTGGCGTAATAACACAAGCTGATAAAAATAAAATAGCCGGAAGGATTGTGAGATCGCTTTCGGCTATTTTTATATATCAATAAACCACTAATTTACCATTGGGCCACACCCCATCCCAACCACAGGGTATATGACCTGACTCATAGATGTGAATCAAAGAATCAAAGAACAGTGGTTTTTTAATTTTATCTTTATATGCATCCTCAATTAAATAACTAACAACATCCCATTCAATACATTGCAAAAGTAGAACATTGTCAAAATCATTCAACCTGGGTATTGTTTTCAATAATTTATCTTTCAAAAAACACTTAGCTTCTTTTGCTAAATTATTCCACTCTTGGAAAATAACAGTGTGTTTAACTGCAAGATACCCTGATATTTCATTGGACTCTTCCAGAGTAACATTTTCCCAATCAAGGCTACTCAAAGATAAATTAGCCTCATTCAAAGAGGCAGCAACTTTGATATTAGGAATAGAGCATTGGTTACCAACATTAGCAAACCAATCTACTTTAAGCAGTCTATCAACGGCATCATTAGATATCTTCATGATTTAACCTGATTAATTCTTCCGGGGAGACTAGGTACCTTCACGCTGCCAAGAACACCATCTCGAACTCTATTTTGTATACTATACCTTACTACCTGACTTACCTCATTTTCAGGTAGCCCAGCAGCTTCTAAAGATCTTTTCAATGCTTGAGTATATTTCATATTAGTAGGTCGCTGGCCATTGAGTTCACCACCTCGCCTATATTTATCCCAGAAATTCTCCATTGCGCAATGGCTTTATAGTGAGGCATTCCCGGCTCCGTAAACGCACTACCTTCCCGCTTAATAGCTGCACCTTTCTCTCTCGGAATAACATAGTGAGCTGATAACTTATCTCCAACTTGCCCTTCCATCGCCTTGTCAAGAATAGAGCTATTGGATAAGCCTAAGGGTTCTATCCATCCCAATGGATTTGTGACATACGATTGTGGTCTCATCCCCAGCTACCCCTATCGGGTCCATTGGAACAATTGATCCATCATACAGATCGTGCTATCGGAAGTGATCGTAGTGGCTGCTTGTTATAAACTTTACATGCTACCGCCATACCTTGGCATTCAGTTATCTTGCCTGCACAGTACAATCATACTGATTTTCATGTGGTTAGCATTAGTGACGTTATGCAACACCATCAACCTTAAAGGCCGATGGCTCGAAGAGCCGGGCTTTATCACCGGGATGCCCGTTACCGTTACGGTGGAAAGGGGAGGATTATTATTGAGACGCAGATTAATTTATAGCAATTAGCCTGACCATAAAATAAAAATCCGGAAGGATCATCCGATCGTTTCTGGCTAAAAATTAATCAATAAAGACAAAACTTTCTTTAGCTAAACAATTAACCTTTCTATATTCAGATTCCCATTCCCAATATCCATCAGGTTTATCTTGACTGACTCCAGTCATCCAATATAAATCACCATATGCTATCAACATAGCCCAATGGTACTCAATCTCATGGCTACACAACACAACTGACATATAGCTATTAATAGCATTTTTTATTAATTGGCTAGAATGAACCAAGTAATTGCTTTCTTCTTTGGTCTTTCCAGTATATTTAAAAATCACAGCAATTATTACTTCGCACCAAGTATGATAATTAAATATAACTTCACCACCGGTTTCATTATCACAGAAAATCAAATTATCAGATATATTCACATCGTCTATCACAATATTCGTCTCTATAATTTAAATCTATCGAATAGTCTTGCCGCGTCATCAAAAAAGATAGCAAATTGGCTACCTTTACTTGTCGGAACCTTTCCTCTTTCTACGACACTAGGATTCCCCAACATCGGATCATTCACAGCATCATGACTGTGGGAAAGAGTCCCAGCTCTGCCTTGAGTCACAAAATCGGCCCATTAATCATTAGCTGAGCTGAAATCTTTGATATCAAGTTTTGTGAGTTCAGAATTCGGAATATCAAACTGGACGATAGCAGGGTGATGGCGTAGCTTTGCTCATTCTTCCGCTTGGACTTTGTCTGTTATCACCTAAAAGCCGCCTTGATCTGCTGGGTTAAAATCTAAATTTTTCCGACCTTTTGAAAGATCTATACCCTAAATAATTCGAGTTTCAGGAAGGCGGCAAGGAAAGGAGTCCCGATGAGCTTACTCAGGTAAGTGATTCGGGTGACTGAACGCTGCCAACGCACATGCAACTTGAAGTATGACGGGTATATAGTGCCTTATATATTCCCAGTATGATAACAGCCACCCGGCTCATACACCTACTGTACTTCCCTTACGGCACTGCCATCTGCATAGTATTGCTGCTGATCGATAAGCTGGTCACCGTCCCACCGGTACGCCACCCGCGCTACCGCCTACGCCGATGGCACTTGTCCCTCGCGCACCTTCTGGATTCGGCGACCAACCGCATCGTAACGATACCGCCGCTGCACGCCATCCGGCAAACTCACCCGCACCAGACGGTTCTGCACATCGCACTATCACACTTAATAAACCCGCCAAAACAGAGCGTTACTATACCGTGGGATACGCGTCGCACAACAGCAAGCCCAACCCGCCCTCCGCCATCAACCTGAAAGGTCGCTGGCTCGAAGAGTCCGGCTTTATCACCGGGATGCCCGTTACCGTTACGGTGGAGCTCGGAAGGATTATTATTAAGACGCAGATTAATTTATAGCCATTAGCCTGACCATAAAACAAAAAGCCGGAAGGGTCGTGTGATCACTTCCAGCTTTTTTAGTTAGCTAATAAAAAAAACAATCTTTTTCCCTTCACTCTCAAGATAAGACAAATTATCAGAAAATATATCTAGTAAAATATGATAATTCTTACTGTCATTTCTAAGCGCTTTTTTAATATCTACTAAAAAAACGCATACCTTATCATTTTCAAGTGAGTCCAAACCACCAAACATAGAATCAGAAAAAGCATCAAAATTGCATCTACTATGCAATGGTGGATCTAGGGGTAGAGATATTTTTATTTCATCAAAGACATCATATATATTTTTTACTTGACTGAAACAGGAATTAATTATCACATACCCATTTTCCGCATACTCATGCGATAGTGTATCCAGTTCGTTTGTTTGGAAAAAATTCAAAGACATATCATCTAATCCTTACAAAAGATGGGTTTCCTGAATCACCGTAATGCGTCCAGATATAATATGTTTCACCCGTATTACTATCGACAACAACTCGCCTAACTCCTGCTCCACTCACACCGGGGCCAGGATCTACTCGATACTCTCTATAAGGAGAATTTGCACCACTTCCACCAAGCAGTTCGCCTTGATGATTTTTAAACGTAGTTCCCTATTTTTTCCCAAGAGCTCCAACAGATTTATCTCCGTTATCAATATGTCCTAGCGTTCTATTTACTGCTGCTTCTTCCGCAGCAGGAAGAGAGCCTGGGGTGATCGTAGCAGGATTAGCTCCTTTGGATAATTTTGCGGCCTCTTCAACCGAATACACTTGTGAGCGATAGTCTTTATACCTTTCATATAGAGCCTGACAAACAGACATTGCTAACCCCAGCGGATCACAGAACTCTAAAGGATTCGTGGCATATGATTGTGGCCTTATCCCCCCAGCAGCCCTATCGGGTCAGGCGACAGGTGCTGCCCGCTCTCCGCATCATGCAGCGTACTGCCATCCGGCGCGGTACGCGGCACCAGGCGGTCTGCCACATCGTAGTCATAACTTTACACCAACCCATCCTAAACAACTGAAACAACTGAAACAACTGAAACAAAATGGATTTTGCACAAACAAACCGCTCAAGCTGCGCATCATATCCAGCTGTATTATCATCACCACGCAGGCTATCCATGAACTCTGGGGCAACCTGCAAGCCCTCAACATCGCCCCGTTTGATGAACGTGCGGCCACCCAGTGGCTGAACCATTTTCCCGACGGGCTGAGGTGGGGAATATGGTGGCGTAATAACACAAGCTGCTAAAAATAAAAAAACCGGAAGGATCTTTACGATCTCTTCCGGCTTAACTTCAACATTATTTGTGCTTATAATTTAATAAAAGCATCATTTTCAAAGTAATATATAAATGCCTTGAAAAAATCCTCATCTAGCGCATTATTTTTCTGAAGATTTGCATTATTAACGATGCCTTGTATTGATTGGATTCCCATGACATACCTGTACCCAGCATCTTTAACCACATCAGGATCTTCATCTGGATAATCTGAATCTACATCGTCGGGATCTTCTACCATAACTACTGAATCTAAACTCCAAGACGAAACATCCTTAGGTAGATATAAAGCTAAACGCCAATCAATATTTCCAGCATCCCTTAATACTTCTCTTAGATCTTTCTGAACCATTTCATCGTCCTCCGTCCCAATTATACATTCCTCCTTTTCCACTTGGATGTAAGGTTTCTTGAACCACACCGGGAGCCTGATGCTGAGATAAAGGTACTAATTGCATAACTCCAGGTTTCTCAGGATGGTGATGCCACGTCAAATCACTTATAGGTAAGCGTCTTGGATACGCGCCACGAGGTCCTGGCTTAACCCCATCGGTGATTCCTAGATACATATCTTCCATACTTTTTGCAAAGCTCGGGTCAACCTGCATTGCCTCATGTAGCTTTTTATTTGCATCTTGGAAATGAACTTTATCAGAGCGACCAGAATAAAATCGGCTATCGGTCTTGGCTTCGTAAGCCACTGAATAATATAAATTCTTAAGCAGTCATCCAGAGGCATATTTACAGACAGACTCCGCAAGTCCCAGCGGAATGTGAATGGGTAACGTTTTCTAATACTAGCTCATATTTTATTATCCCTTTTCTCGTCTTAACCCATCACATTTCTTGCGTCCCATCCCATACTGAAGGAGCGGCGAGGAAAACAGGCCGTCCTATTTTCCTTAATTGTTTATCCAACGATGAACGCTTAGCATTACTTCTTTAGGTTCAGAAGCTGTTCTCAATAAGACATCTCTATTCAACCCTGAAACAGCCAATGCCTCTTGTACAAAATTTTCCGATATAGGTTTCAATTCACTATAAAAGTAAAAATCACTCTCATTCTCCCAATAACTTGCATTCCTAATGACAACATACTATATGGGCCAAGTATCGGCCCATCAACCTCTACATCAACAGAAATATATAATTCAGGTAACTCACTCATCATAAAAATCACTATCACAAATAATTTCAGCTAAAAAACCGTTATATCTAAACACATCCAACATCCTCTTCGACAGCTCCCTTTGATATTCCAAATCTGTTTCATTAACAGGAAAAATAGATATTTCATACTGATAAAACATCCATCCATCATCATCATCGAGTTTGTTATTATCATGATCAAAGTTTTTCTCTAAGACCACCATATTTTTACTTTCCAAAAAGGAAAAAGCTGTATTCCTTTCGAAATCAGGAAACGCTTCATTCATGAAATTAGCAGTTTCCAAGGCCCCAAGCCCTGTATTGACTGCAATCGCAAACCTCGTATCTATCTCATGTTTTTTTTTCATGGCAAAGCTATATGTGGTCCAGTATTAAAAGGTGATCCTGAAGTCATAACTGAAACTTGCACTTTTGAAAATTCACCTTTGGATAGCGCAGCTCGCAGTACACTTCCTCATTCGCCGCATCCCCCAAATAGCGACGCAGCGGGATAGGACGTCGCTCTTCGCGGTGGGCGCCCCACAGTCCCCCTGCTCGCCGCGCCAGCGGATTTCACCTTCCTCGCTGCACAGCTCTCTCGCCGTTCCCGTCAGATCGGTCACGATGTAGTGCAGTTGTGTACTTTCCCCCTGCGCTTCCACCTGTGCCAGCGGCCGGAAGCTACCCGGCTCGTACACCCACTGCACTTCCCGTGCCGCACTGCCATCTGCATAGTATTGCTGCTGACCGATAAGCTGGTCACCGTCCCACCGGTACGCCACCCGCGCTACCGCCTGCGCCGATGGCACCTGGCCCTCGCGCACCTTCTGGATTCGGCGACCAAACGCATCGTAACGATACCGCCACCGCGCACCGTCCGGCAAACTCACCCGCACCAGACGGTCCTGTACATCGTACTATCACACTTAATAAACCCGCCAGAACAGAGCGTTACTACACCGTGGGATACGCGTCGCACAACGGCAGGCCTAATCCGCCCTCCGCCATCAATCTTAAAGGCCGCTGGCTCGAAGAGTCCGGCTTTATCACCGGGATGCCCGTTACCGTTACGGTGGAAAGGGGCAGGATTATTATTGAGACGCAGATTAATTTATAGCGACTGACCTGACCGCTAATAAAGTAAAAAGCCGGAAGGATCTTTATGATCTCTTCCAACTTAATTAAAATGGAATAAGCTAACAGTTAGATATATTTATCAAGAGCACTCTTTATCCTAACCAAGAAGTTTTTCTTATCTAGAATTTCACAATTAAAAACAAAATCAACCTGATTAAAAACATCATCAAGATTACTGTTATTAATTGCGAATTCTAAAGATTGCATTACCTTATCTTTAGCGTCAAAAGAATATTCTTTAAACCATGGGATAACAATTACCCCTATTATATCCTCTTGCTCAATATCGTTATTAATGTTTCTATTTTTTATTAATTCATACTCTTCATCGGTAACAACATTATCATCAAGTGATGACAATAATCCGACTAAATCTGCATATTTAAAATTAGCACCACCCATTATTTACCCCATTGAGGAAATTTATTATCGGAATGCCCGTCACCGTCACGGTAGAGCGGGGCAGGATTATTATTGAGACACAGATTAATTTGTAGCGGCTAACCTGACCGCTAATAAATTAAAAAGCCGGAAAGATCGTGTGATCACTTCCGGATTTTATTCTTAATAGGAACTAATAATATCTCTTATATTGGATATAAACCCCCTGTTATTTAAAATATCATCATCAAAGACCAAAGATAAATTACCTAATAAGTCTTCAAATTCACAACCTTTATCTTCTAAAAAATAATCAATTGTCGATATAAAGTCGTTTCTTTCCTTATCAGAAAAAGAAAAATACTCATCTTTAAGTAAGAGTTCGCAAGCTTTTTTTAAATCATGTTTATTATTGACATCTAGACCCGACAACAAAGAAACATCAGAATCAACAACATAATTCGCATCAAAAACCTTAAGTAAACTCTCCAATATAAAAACATTTCTTTTCATGCTTAAGAACCCCAAACAGGAAAGGCAGTAATAACCTCTCCAGATCGATGAAACCATACTTTAGCACCATGAGAAACGGAGTATTTTAAATCTCCACGTCTTACACCGTCACCAATCCATCTTCCATGATCAATTGGTTGTTCCGCAGCAGTTTTTCCTGCTTGCCGATAAATTGTTTCGACTCTTTGAATCGCATTTAATTGATCTCTATGACTAGAAAAACGAGTTGCCGCAGTTGGCATTTTCTCAATAGCTCCCGTAGTGGGTTTTCTACCAGTAGAAGCTCTAGCAACTTGATCAATTATACTTGTTTGCGCGCCAGGCGTTGCGTCTTGCATCTCTTTCAATCGCCAATGAACATTGGCCTCAGCAAGTTCATTAATCCTTGCCTGCCGTTCTGCCCTCGACATTTTTTTCGGATCAGTTTTACATCCTGATTCAGCAAGCCCCTGCGGATTAAGCTGTGTACTTTCCCCCTGCGCTTCCACCTGTGCCAGCGGCCGGAAGCTACCCGGCTCGTACACCCACTGCACTTCCCGTGCCGCACTGCCATCTGCATAGTATTGCTGCTGACCGGTAAGCTGGTCACCGTCCCACCGGTACGCCACCCGCGCTACCGCCTGCGCCGATGGCACCTGCCCCTCGCGCACCTTCTGGATTCGGCGACCAAACGCATCGTAACGATACCGCCACCGCGCACCGTCCGGCAAACTCACCCGCACCAGACGGTCCTGTACATCCCAGTCGAAATACGTGTCCTTCGGCCTGAACCCCGCCCGCGTTTCCCGCTTCATCGCCAGACGCCCGCAGTCATCGTACCGGTACTGCGTATGCCCACGCTCCACTACCCGACCCGCCGCATCATACCGCGCCGACGACTGCACCACCGCATCCTGCACCTTCAGCGTCTCATCCAGACCCGGCGCTATCTGCGACACCTCACACAGATTCTGTTCGCTGTCGTAACCAAACAGCCGCGCCTGACGCCGCCGTCCCTCATCACGACGCTCCGCCGTCACCTGACCCGCCCCGTTCAACCGGATTCGGTTATCTATCTTTTTTTATCAATGCGATTCCTTTTGGGTCATTCCAATCTAAGCTTTTTTTTATAATCGAGAATGCGTCTGTATTACTATCAATTTCATATACCTCATCAAATTGATCGCCATCAACTAATGTTAGCACTGTCCAATATTTTATTTCATTCAAAAATTTATTAACAAACAAACTCATTAGATTGTTTTTTTCATCTGTGTTTTTGTTGACACACCATTCCAATTCAGAAATCAAACTCCCTTTTAAAGTATATGAAAAATAATCATCTAGGCAGATATATTTACCTAGCAACCTTTCATAACATTGAATCCCCTTATTAAACTCAAATGAGATTAAATCATTCCATTTATATAATTTAGGATCATAGGAGTACTCCTCACCTCCCCATTCAATATAAACTTCCTTCCAACCTAACACTTTAAGATCTATATTCTTTGGCAAAAAAAATTCAAATAAAACATCCATAAAATCACCTATATCAATTTCCCTTAGTGGGATCAAAAAATGATTGATTTCCCCTCTTCCATCCGTCTTTTCCCTCATAATTAAATATATACTGATGAGGGTTTTTATGATGGTGTGGTTGACCATGATCAGACCAATGAACCTCACTCAAAGGAACTGGTTGTCCATCAGCCAGTGGCCATGTTTGTGCTGGGAAAGTAGCTGACTGCCTATATTCATCCCCAGATATAGAGCTAACAGTTCCGCCTAATACAGTGTGAGCCCGGCCTTCTGCCTTAGGGTGAGGTAGAGGAATATCTTGGTCATTAACCTTTTGTTTATCAAGGGGAATTAAATTTCCATCTTTATCCCGAGGGATAGGTAGCGACGCAGCGGGATAGGCCGCCGCTCTTCGCGGTGGGCGCCCCAATGCCCTGTTCACCGCGCCAGCGGATTTCACCTTCCTCGCTGCACAGCTCTCTCGCCGTTCCCGTCAGGTCGGTCACGATGTAGTGCAGCTGCGTGCTGTCGCCCTGTGCCTCCACCACCGCATCTCGCTGCCATCTTCGTGAGAGTAAATCCGCCAGAACAGAGCGTTACTACACCGTGGGATATGCGTCGCACAACGGCAAGCCCAACCCGCCCTCCGCCATCAACCTTAAAGGCCGCTGGCTCGAAGAGTGTGGCTTTATTACCGGGATGCCTGTTACCGTTACGATGGAAAGAGGGAGGACTATTATTGAGACGCAGATTAATTTATAGCGGCTGACTAACCCATAAACCATAAAATAAAAATCCGGAAGGATCGGGTGATCGCTTCCGGCTATTATTTATTTTACTTTACCAATAACAATTGCATTAATTTGATCATATATATATTTACAGGCTTCATCTTCCGTCAGGAAACTTATCATCCCAGTTTTAATACCTCTTTCTGAATAATAAACAACCCAACAACCATTTTCGTGATCGAGACATAACTTTTCATTTGGTAACCCGCCATCCAAAGAATATAAAGATCTCGATACTTTTTCCTTGATAAGCCTGTCTTTTAGCTCTTTTTTATTCATAAAGTCACAATCTCTTTAACGAACCATTATCCAATAAATTTATTATCTTATCTGGTAATTCGTACTGGGTTCCGCCACCTTCATACCCGAACCAGCCTTTGATATCACCGGCATCAATAGTAATCGGCTTAGTAACTTCATAAACATTATAAGGTCTGCCATCTGACCCTGGCTTCAAGGCTCTGTCTCTATATGGAGTTCCTTCAGGAGAGGCGAACATTCCATATTCGGAACCATATCTATAAATTGTAGAACCGGGTAATAATGTAAATTTAGATGAGCCGCCATCGAAACTTCTATTTGGCGGCCACTCATTGTAATCCGAGAGATTAGATGATTCTCTGGCTCTCTGGCTTGCCTCTATATTTTCGAGAACCCTTTCCGCTGTTCACATGCAGATTCAGCCAGTCCCAGAGGATCTATACGGGTCATCGGGTTATGAACGTAAGCTTGAGACCTTATTCCTCCCGCTAAACCTATCGAGTCAGGCGACAGGTACTGCCCGCTCTCCGCATCATACAACTGCCCCTGATAGCGCAACTAGCAGTACACTTCCTCATTCGCCGCATCCCCCAGGTAGCGACGCAGCGGGATGGGCCGTAGCTCTTCGCGGTGGGTGCCCCATAGTCCCTGCTCCCCGCGCCAGCGGACTTCTCCTTCCTCGCTGCACAGCTCTCTCGCCGTTCCTGTCAGGTCGGCCACGATGTAGTGCAGCTGTGTGCTGTCGCCCTGCGCCTCCACCACCGCATCTCGCTGCCATCTTCGTGAGAGTAAACCCGCCAAAACAGAGCGTTACTACACAGTGGGATACGCGTCGCACAACGGCAAGCCCAACCCGCCCTCTGCTATCAACCTCAAAGGCCGCTGGCTGGAAGAGTCGGGATTTATCACCGGGATGCCCGTCACCGTCACGGTAGAGCGGGGCAGGATTATTATTGAGACGCAGATTAATTTATAGCGGCTGACCTGAACGCTAATAAAGTAAAAATCCGGAAGGATCGTCAGATCGCTTCCGGCTATTATTTATTTTAGAAGATCGCTAAATTCTTTAAATGACTCTATTATTTCAGTTATCTCTGATAGTTCTCTTCGCTCATTTATAATATATTTTTCAGTATCAACATTTATTATTTCCAACATGCATGATTTATCATCCCACACAGTAAAACGAGCAATATTATTTTCATCTTCAAAATAAACCACCAAGCTATCTGTATAGTCATTCTGATTAATCACAACTTGATAAGCACTATTTAATAAAATCCAATCTTTTATTTCATTTAGCATTTCTTTTCTATTCCCTTCTCAGTTTTATGTGCTGTCACCTTTATATTTTCTGCTTTTGGCATTTCAGGAACAGGTAATCCTTTACGTTTAGCTAAACGTCCTTCAAGAGAATCTGGACCTACAATTTTTGCCCAGCCTTCATTGGTTTTAATTAAAGATCCTTCTGGCACATCAAACTCAGCATATACTGTTCCGGGTTTAGCCTGTTTACCAAAGGCTTCAACATCTGCGGGGAAAGCAACATGAGTTGTACCCGTATTGCTTTGCACAACTTTTCCCGTCTCCAGCATTTGTTTATGTTCGGCAGGGCCCATCCAACGACCAACTTTGACCAACCCCAGCGGATCAACCCATTCCAATGGGTTATGCACATACCCCTGCGGCCTTATCCCTCCCGCTAAACCTATCGGGTCTGGCGACAGGTACTGCCCACTCTCCGCATCATAGTAACGATGTCGGTTGTAGTAAAGCCCCGTTTCCGCATCGTACAACTGCCCCTGATAGCGCAGCTCGCAGTACACTTCCTCATTCGCCGCATCCCCCAGATAACGCCGCAGCGGGATAGGCCGTCGTTCCTCACGGTGTCCGCCCCACAGGCCCTGTTCACCGCGCCAGCGGATTTCACCTTCCTCGCTACACAGCTCTCTCGCCGTTCCCGTCAGGTCGGTCACGATGTAGTGCAGTTGCGTGCTGTCGCCCTGTGCCTCCACCTGTGCCAACGGCCGGAAGCTACCCGGCTCGTACACCCACTGCACTTCCCTTGCCGCACTGCCATCTGCATAGTATTGCTGCTGACCGATAAGCTGGTCACCGTCCCACCGGTACGCCACCCGCGCTACCGCCTGCGCCGATGGCACCTGGCCCTCGCGCACCTTCTGGATTCGGCGACCAAACGCATCGTAACGATACCGCCACCGCACACCGTCCGGCAAACTCACCCGCACCAGACGGTCCTGTACATCCCAGTCGAAATACGTGTCCTTCGACCTGAACCCCGCACGCGTTTCCCGCTTCATCGCCAGACGCCCGCAGTCATCGTACCGGTACTGCGTATGCCCACGCTCCACCACACGACCCGCCGCATCATACCGCGCCGACGACTGCACTACCGCATCCTGCACCTTCAGCGTCTCACCCAGACCCGGCGCTATCTGCGACACCTCACACAGATTCTGTTCGCTGTCGTAACCAAACAGCCGCGCCTGACGCCGCCGTCCCTCATCACGACGCTCCGCCGTCACCTGACCCGCCTCGTTCAGCCTGAATGCCTGCTCACCCCAGTGGCTGTCGCTGATGCCCGTCAGACGGTCCAGCACATCGTACTGGTAGCGCCGCTCCAGCACGTCATTCACCCGACCATCCGCCCCTTCCAGCGCCTGACGCTGCAACAATCCCGTCGGACTCCATTCGTGGCGTAGCGCAAATCCACTACCGTTACTCCGCCGTTGCTCTTCGCCCGCATCATAACCGCTTTGTACCGCCTCGCCGTTCACCGTTTCCGATGCCACCTGACCTGCCCGGTTATAGACGTATTCCACCACCGTGCTGACGGGCGACGAACTGGCGCAGGCGGGTTTTACTGCCAACACCCTGTTCCGTATCCAGCTTTACCGTAACGGCCTGATGCTGACACGACTGGATGAGGATACCGATATTGCGGCGCTGATGGCTGAACTGGACGGCAACGAGACGGAAGGGGCTGACTGGGTGAGCGACAACGGCGAACTGACACTGGCGGGCGACTGGCTCACCCTGAGCGGGTTACTCGGCCAGCCGTTAATGGTTGAGGTGCTGCCCGGTAAGATAATTATTCGGGCTGAGGTGGGGAATATGCTGGCGTAATAACACAAGCTGCTAAAAAATAGCCGGAAGGATCGTAAGATCGCTTCCGGCTTTCTCTTTTAACTTTATTTATTTTTCAATTGAAAATTTATTATATTGATAAGATCATCCAAAACACTTTCTTCATAATAAGTAAAGTTAGCATATTGAGCCATCGCCCTACATCTGGATAGCTCCTCTATTATTTTTATTTTATCATCAACTGATAGTTCCAAACATGTTAACAGCCTTAATTTTTCGACAAAGAAATTGGCTGTCTCATTTTTTCCACTCTTATTCAATTCGACTATTAAGTTTTCAAGAGATACAATTAACTCATTAGATATCGTCACCAATTAACCCCCTTAGTTTTGGTTACCCATGACCGCGGTAAATTTGAAACAACAGCTTGATACCCTCCCCCTGGATATCCTACACCTTGAGGAGCGGCAGTTCCTTCACTTACCCATGTCCCTTTAGGAACATTAAACTCAGATACTTTCGTAATATTAACTTTCCAGTCACGATGTATCGCCAGATCTTCACGAAGAAAGTCTTCCGAATCATATTTTTTATTTGTTAACCAAGAAAATTTCTTTCCAGTTCTATTATCCACACCGTGGTATTTATAAAAAACTTCATCATCAGCTAATTGCCTATTATTATACTTTCCATCCGTAAATGTATTTGCGATACCCTCTGGGAGAGTGGGACCATTGGGCTTAATTCCCTCTTTCTTTGTTAATCCCAGCGGGTCAACCCACTCCAGCGGATTATGCACATAACCTTGCGGCCTTATTCCCCCAAGTAAACCTATCGGATCCGGCGACAGGTACTGCCTGCTCTCCGCATCATAGTAACGATGCCGGTTGTAGTAAAGCCCCGTTTCCGCATCGTACAACTGTCCCTGATAGCGCAGCTCACAGTACACTTCCTCATTCGCCGCATCCCCCAGATAGCGACGCAGCGGGATAGGCCGCCGCTCTTCGCGGTGGGCGCCCCACAGGCCCTGTTCACCGCGCCAGCGAACTTCACCTTCCTCGCTGCACAGCTCTCTCGCCGTACCCGTCAGGTCGGTCACGATGTAGTGCAGCTGTGTACTTTCCCCCTGCGCTTCCACCTGTGCCAGCGGCCGGAAGCTACCCGGCTCGTACACCCACTGCACTTCCCTTGCCGCACTGCCATCTGCATAGTATTGCTGCTGACCGATAAGCTGGTCACCGTCCCACCGGTACGCCACCCGCGCTACCGCCTGCGCCGATGGCACCTGCCCCTCGCGCACCTTCTGGATTCGGCGACCAAACGCATCGTAACGATACCGCCACCGCGCCCCGTCTGGCAAACTCACCCGCACCAGACGGTCCTGTACATCCCAGTCGAAATACGTGTCCTTCGGCCTGAACCCCGCCCGCGTTTCCCGCTTCATCGCCAGACGCCCGCAGTCATCGTACCGGTACTGCGTATGCCCACGCTCCACTACCCGACCCGCCACATCATACCGCGCCGACGACTGCACCACCGCATCCTGCACCTTCAGCGTCTCACCCAGACCCGGCGCTATCTGCGACACCTCACACAGATTCTGTTCGCTGTCGTAACCAAACAGCCGCGCCTGACGCCGCCGTCCCTCATCACGACGCTCCGCCGTCACCTGACCCGCACCGTTCAGCCTGAATGCCTGCTCACCCCAGTGGCTGTCGCTGATGCCCGTCAGACGGTCCAGCACATCGTACTGGTAGCGCCGCTCCAGCACGTCATTCACCCGACCATCCGCCCCTTCCAGCGCCTGACGCTGCAACAATCCCGTCGGACTCCATTCGTGGCGTAGCGCAAATCCACTACCGTTACTCCGCCGTTGCTCTTCGCCCGCCGCCGTGTGGCTGAACTGCAATGGCTGATGTGAGCCAATCCCCAGCGACGACAGCCGCCCCGACTGCCACGCCAGTTGCAGCGGGGCCAGAATCCCTTCAACCACGGCACGCTGGCCGCCCGCATCATAACCGCTTTGTACCGCCTCGCCGTTCACCGTTTCCGATGTCACCTGACCCGCCCGGTTATAGACGTATTCCACCACCGCATCCGGGCTGGCGGCTTTGGTCAACCGCCCGGCCACGTCATAGTCCAGTTCCGTGATGCCGTCTGTTTCCCCGTCCGCCTTCCGCGCCGTGATGCGCGTTATCCGGCCGGCCGCATCATGCTCGTAGTGCAGCGTACTGCCATCCGGCGCAGTACGCTGCACCAGGCGGTCTGCCACATCGTAGTCATAACGGTACACCCGCCCGTCGTAATGCCGCTCTTCACTCAGCCGTCCACTGTGGTCAAAGCCATACGTCCAGTCCCGTCCCTGACTGTTCGTCACCCCGGCGAACTCCGCTTCCGCGTTATAGTGGTAGCGCACCGTCGCCCCCAGCGGGTCGGTCGCTTCCAGCAGGTTATCGAACGCCCCGTAGCGGAACTGGTAACGTTGCCCCAGCGCATCCGTCACCGCCGTCAGGTTACCTTCTACATCGTAACCAAAGCGCGTCTCGCTGCCGTCTTCATACACCACTTTCGACGGTGATTCGCGTACACCATCATACTCCCAGCGTCGAACCTGTACGCCCGCCTCATGCCCAATATGCCGCTCGGTCAGACGGTCAAGGTCGTCATACCGGAACATTACCGATGGGGCATTATCCCGCTCAAGGCAGCTCAGCAGGCCACGGCGGTTATAGTGGTAACGCTGCAATACGCCGTCCGGGCCTATCACCGTCGACAGTTGCCCCGCTTCACCATAACGGTACAGCCACTCGCGCCCTTCCGGGTCGTTCACCTCAACAACCTGCCCGGCTGCATTCCGCTGATAGCGCCATTCACTGCTCAATGGGTCGGTATAGCTCAGCAACTGTCCATTGTCGTCATACGCATACTGATGCGTCGCACCGTCAGGCAGGGTAACCTCGGTCACCTGCCCCCAGTCATTGCGCTGATACACCGTGCGGCCGCCCAGCGGATCGGTCTCCGCTACCAGTTGGTTATCCACCCACTCGTATCGAGTCTCCCCACCATCAGGTGTACGTTTGAGCAGGATATTGTTGCGTTCGTCACGCACGTAGCTGAATATCCCGCCAAATCCGCTATGGTAATGGCTGGTCAGAGTATCATCGTCATATTCAAAGTGACCCGGCCAGTAACCTTCCGAGGTCCTGTCCCGTATGGCGCGGCCTTTTTTATCGTAGTCGTGCTCCACCCAAGTCGAACCTAAATCCGACCAGCGCAGCAACCAGCCTTCCGGTGAGTAGCCATAGTCAAAGTTACGCCCTTCATCCGCCCGCACGCTCAATAAATGCCCACGGTCATCATAGGTATAGTTTGCCAGCGTTTTTAATGGCTGACGCTGCGGTGTACATAGCGTCAGTGTCGTGATTCTTTGGTGTTCCGATGTGACATGAACCAAACGCCCATCAGATAGCACAACCCAGCGCAGTTCTCCCAACACCCACTCGAAAGCAATCCGATTGCCCGCCGCATCGTCGATAGACGTCAGGCAAAGCTGGAGACCAAGTGCATATTCAAACCGATAGCACAGGCCACCAACGTGGTGGAGCACCAACTCACCCTGCTGCCGGGTCAGCCGCCATTGTGGGTTGGACGATGAGCGGCTGGACTCTCCTTCATTGGGCAAAGCGAAAAATGCCTGATTGAACTCGCCATCCGTTAGCGTAGCTATCCCGCTGCTGAGCGTCAGACTGATGTCCCAATTGGTGCGCCACAGTTTCCCCAGCAAACCGGGATGTCGTTCTCCCGTGGAACGATAATAACGTTGCATTGACAGCGGCAGCGCCCCCGCTAACTGAATATCAGCGCGCTGCTCCACCACAGCACCGGTTGCCATATCAACCGGATCGCCGTTTTGCTCGCCTTTCTTCGGGTCATTTTTCGTCTCCCCGTTTTCTCTCTTTGCTCTTTCCTGGGCAGCAGTAGCACCGTCTTTAGGGGGAGTTCTGGCACCGGGCGTTACATTCTCGGCACCTGTGGGCGTTTGAACGGTTTTCCCGTCATCTGATGTGTTTTTGTTCTCATCCGAGCCATGTCGCCCATGAGCGGAAGACTTATTTTTTTGATTATTATCGCCAGTTTTGGGCTGATGCTTATCCTGAGCATTTGGCGTGTCCGTCGGGGGAGAATGAGGTTGCTTAGGTGGAGTAGGTGGTGTATGTGAGGCTGGAGAAGCAGGTGGAGAACTCGGCGAATGTTTTCCCCCTTTAGCGGCCATGCCGACTTTATTCTTACCGCCTCCCAAAACACCAGGCAATATTCCTATTGTCGGTATCAGGCTGGCCTCAGCCATCGTCAAGCCACCAGGTCTTTCTACCCGTTGATTAAATTCAGTAATTTCCTCTTCAGTACGGTAGTCTCCCGATCCGCCCTTTTGCACAGCCATCGCAGATAATTCACAGCTCCCTTTAGGCCGCGCACTTCCAATAACCTGCGTCATGATTTGGGGAATAAATTCAGCAAACTCGGCTTCAATCAATGCCGTCACGATGGTAAAAATTGCGATTAATTTTTCGAGCACATCCACCATGGCTCGGAAACTGTCGGCCATCAGCGCGACTATCCAACTGCGCTCACCAGAAGCACCTTTCACTAGCAGGTCCAGCGCCTCTTTGATGGTTTTCAGTATTTCTTGCCCTTTATCAGCATAGATTCTGATATCAGAACGTATACCCGTTAGCCAGGTGACTATATTCCCGTTACTCAAACGGCGAATAATCTGCGTGGCTTCCTCAATATCCTGCTGTTTGTTGCCTTTCGCGCCTTTCAGCTTCCGTAAGGCTTGCGTAATGGCATTTCCACTGACTTTTAGCGCATCCCCGACGCCAGGAACAAAGCCAATGACACACAGCACCCCGTCAATTCGGTGCATGGTATCGTTCAATAAGTTAGGATTTTTATAGCTATACCAACACCATTGCCCAAGGAAGTAGACATCCATCGCCTGTCCAACCACGGGAACACAGCCCAGCATTACCTCACAGATCAGCAGAACAGCGTTATCAACACTGGATGCCTCACTTGCCACCTCCGCCGACATTCGATGTTGAATTCGACGGATTTCCCGTTGGAGTTCACCATCATCTCTATGCAACTGCTTTTCCAATTCCCAGAAACGCTTCAACGCCGGTTTATATTGCTCCGGTATATCGCTCAGCGGCATCCTCACAGACTGCTGGACGGAACCATACTGCGCGATCCCTTGCTCTCTCAGGATGACGAACAGGGAAAAATATTCTCCGGCAAAACTCGCATAGGCAGGGTTAGACATCAAAACGGGGTTGTTTTTCACCGTTTCCTTAGGGTCGAAAGTATCGCTACCTTCCCCTAACAGCAGTTCATACGTGTTACACCCCATGTCATGGATGAAAAACATGCCGTTCTCGTCGGTTTTACCCCTTATTTTGTGGTTATTGCTATCGGTTACCTGAAAAGGGGCATTCGGGATGGGTTCACCTGAATCGTAATGGTAACGCACCAATATTTCGCAGCCACAGGTTGTACATCCCCCTGAAATCTTATTATCCGTGGTGAAATTACGCTTTGCGGCATCCCCGCTGGCAGCTAACGCGCTGCTTTTATCCTGACTCATGAAATGGCGTCCTTTTTATTTTATGCTTCGTCCAGGTGGTCAATGGCTGCCTGATACAGGCGATCCATACGGCTTTGTGTGCCAATGTATTCCGGCTGGACCAGAATATTTTTTGCCCAAGGCTGATGCATGAATTCCGGCGAGAGTTCTGTCGCTAATGCCAGCCAGCGCACGATATCGCGGTCGTTGTTAAAACCGTTGTTTTTCGCCCGTTCCGCCTGCTGATGAATAAACGCCTGTAGCTCATCGTCGGACGCGTTCTGCCAGTCAGCGTGGTAGGTGAGCAGATGCTCCCTATAGCGCGCCAGATTCTGATGCTCGTAAGGCACGATGATGGCTTGCCATTGTTCATTACTCAGTTGGCGCGGCAGGATGTCTGGAATGGAGTGGGGTTCGCGGGCGGTGAGATTTAAGGCACGCACCGCGCCGTCAGGAGAAATGTCGCAGAAGCTGGCTATCGGGCCATAGAGCGCACAGGCTTCTTGTGCGGAACTGGCGGATAACAGCTGATTCACCACTTGCCAGTCGCTCACACGCAGGATGGCATTTTCCCCGGAAGGTGAGGTTACCAGGCTCCACTGCCGCAGGTGCTTCGTCACCTCAAGCAGTTGATCGAGCGGTGAATACGCCTGCATAAACCATTCCAGCTGTAGCCCCATTCCCCAGCCCGGCTGAATGACGATATGTTCTTTCACCTGCGGCCAGTTAGCGGCGTGAAGCGGGATGCAATAGGGTGACACCGAAGCATGAACGCGCCCCGTGTCCCCCCAGTACAAGCGCGTCTGTTCCAGGCTACCTCCCCAGCGTTCGGCTAGCCACGGCACAGCATCGTTCATCGCTGCCTCGGCGATAACAAAACAGCCGCCCTGAGCGATACGCGTTTGCCAGACGGCGTCATCTTCTGGCATCAGTTCAAGAAAAGGTTGCGATACACTCACAGCGTGACCTCCGTTATGTCAGGTAACTCTCCCCGCATCCAACCGGGGCGATGGTAATTAAGCTGTACATTTTCAATACGTTCAGGCTCAGATTTAAAAATCCGAATACTGTCCGCCATCGAATAACGTTCAGTCAGATGAATAAAGATCGGGTGCAAATAGAATTCACTGCCGAGTACCCAGCGATGAGCAGACCAGGCTTCACACTCTGCTTCACTGGCTTTGGGATAAGCGTTCCCGGCGAATTCAATACCGCTAATAAAGCGTTTTTTTACTATTTCGATATCCAGTGGAAAAACACATTGCGCGCTGACAAAAAGGAAGAGTTCATTCGCTAATCGGTGTAGGCGATTGTCATTAGCGAGAAGATAATATTGATAGCGCGTTAAAATAATGTGGTAAGCTTTATTAATTCTATCGTTATTTTCATTCTTAATCCCCCGCTGTGCGAATAGCTGATATTCCCCACGTTCGTTATTTACGATGGGCAAATACAGGTTATTCAGCGGGCCGAGAAAATCAGTTTGAGCAGCAAGTTCCAGGGTGGACCACCAGGCCGATAAAACGTCTGGTGCGTAGCTACGAAATAGCGCTCGTGTGCCATCAGGCCAGAGACAGAAAATGCGCTGCTGCCAAAAATCAGCCATCTGCTGCAATGTCATTTCACCATGCATGAGGATCACGCCACCATGCTGCATTGGCTGTGTCTCAGTCAGCCAATGCAGTAGCGTTTCGCCTGGCTTTCCTTCTTCTATTTTCACCACAATAGGTGCCCACACCTGCCAACTTTCAGCATCCTTGCCAAAATGCAGCTGCTGCCATATATCCGCCACCGCAGGTTGAAAAGCCTGCCAATACTCAGGTAAGGAGGGATAACTCAACGGTGAGATAATAGCGAACAAAGGTGCATTAAACTGGCTGATTTCAAACAGGGTATAACCGTTTTCCATCATCGTTATTTGCCTGTAAATAAATGGGATAATTTTTAATACGATGGGCGTGTATTAAGCGCCACAGAAAAGACCAGATAATCAGTGTGATAATCTGGTCGGGAAGTGCTGATTATTTTTATGACGCAAAATGGATAATAAAACGGAGAATAAAAATAAAGCTATACTGGCAATCCTTTTCCCCAGCGCTCCCGAACTTCAGTAGGAGACAACGGTGGGAATTTAACACCACGATCCAGTAACAGTTGTTTTACCTTCAGCGCCCAAGGGTAATGAGGAGATTTAGGAGACATAATGGATAAGCTGTCTTCAACGGTAAAAGCGAGATTACTGCCTGTCTCATCATAAATATTACTCTCTGCGCCTTGTTCTATCAGCCAATAGGCGATTTCGTATTTATTCAGATAAGCAGCATAGTGAGCACTGTTTCTTTTGGGGCCATCACCGAGATTCAAATCAGCGCCCCGCTCTACGAGCAATTTGATATCGGCCCAGCGCTCCTCCCCAATAGCACTAAATATTGCTGGCTGACCACGACGCCCAATCGCATTCGGATCGCCCCCCGCATCCAGGATAATGCGAAGCCAGTCAGGGTCTTTTGCGCCCGCCACGGAATTGACGGCGCTGTCACCAAAGCCGTCTTTATAGTTCGGATCGACACCCAGTTTAAGCGCCAGCGTGACGGCCTTTTTATCCTTCGTTTCATAAATCAGCCACAGCAGCGGCGTGATGCCTTCTTTTCCATGAATATTCAGGTTAACGCCCTGCGACAGTTGATGACGGGCTGCTGACTCGTCACCTTTTTGAATACTTTCCAGTACCGCCACCACGGGCGGTTCAAAAAGTTCACTCGCCCGCATACTGTGTCCTCCTGCCTGACAAGCGGTTAATAGTGGCAGACTAGCCAGCAGCCAACACCACCATCTCAAAGCGGTTCTCCTTTTTCCCAACGCACCCGAACTTCAGTAGGAGGCAACGGTGGGAATTTAACGCCGCGATCCAGCAACACCTGTTTTACCTTTAATGCCCAAGGGTATTGAGGGGATTTAGGAGACATAATGGATAAGCTGTCGTGTACACGCCACGCCAGGCTACTGCCGGTTGAAGAATAGGTATCAAAACTTGCGCCCTGCTCAATCAACCAATAAACAATTTCGTATTCATTTACATAAGCGGCATAAAGCGCACTATTTCTTTTATTTTGATCTTCTAAATTCAGATCAGCCCCTTTCTCAACGAGTAGCTTAATATCAGCCCATCGTTGCTCATTAATGGCACTAAATATTGCAGGCTGACCACGGCGACCAATTGCATTCGGATCTCCACCTGCATCCAGAATAATGCGAAGCCAGTCTGGATCTTTAGCGCCCGCCACAGAATTGACTGCGCTGTCGCCAAAGCCGTCTTTATAGTTTGGATCGACACCCAGTTTAAGCGCCAGCGTGACCGCTTTTTTATCCTTCGTCTCATAAATCAGCCATAACAGCGGCGTGACGCCTTCTTTTCCCTGAATATTCAGGTTAACGCCCTGCGACAGTTGATGACGGGCTGCTGGCTCGTCACCTTTTTGAATACTTTCCAGTACCGCCACCACGGGCGGCTCAAAAAGTTCACTTGCCCGCATACTGTGTCCTCCTGCCTGACAAGCGGTTAATAATCCCAGAATAATGACGCCCAACCATTTTATACGAGCCAACCATTGCATTATATTCCCCTGAATGTATTGGTTATCTTCCCGATATCTTCCTTTTTCTGGCTTTCAATACCCGCAATTACCTGATCCATACCGTGACGAGCAATCGGCGAGCCCCCTACTGCGGGAAGTGCCATCATATCACCGCTTGCTTTCGGCAGGCCCCCTTCCAGTAATTTTGCAACACCGACGACGCCCCCGAGCACAGCACCGGCGGTTCCACCAATCAATGCGCCTGCGCCAGACAATAAACCTGGAATCAAAGCCTTACCGTAGGTTTGTGCCATGGTTAATATCTCGCCATCGACCGCTTGTGTTTTAATCAATGACGCTGTTTCTGCCAATGTCGCACCACCACCTCGCAAGGCAGTATTCTCATGTAATCCTGCGGCATTGAATGTATAGCCGGGAAGTTTTGTCACACTGACCGCAGCGGAGGCTAACCCGCCTCCCAGAGAATGGCCAACAATAACAGGTGGAGGATTTGGCATCAGATCTTTGACTTGAGTCGCGAGATCCATTGCTTGTTTGTACTGCGCTGATTCAAATCCCATACCCTGAGTGGCATTAGTCAACCAGTCTTTAACGCCTGTCACCGCATTATTGGTGCCCCGGTAGGTCAACATCGTTTCGCCATTAATTGCTGATTTGAACAGAGCAGAACCAAACCCTGTTTTCTTATCCATAAAATCATTGTCTGTCAGGCCAGGAAGCTGACTCGCATCCAGAATATCCAGTCCAACCGGTGCCTTAGGCAGTTTATCCAACACGCCTCGTCGAAATTCATCGACCGAATACACATACTGGGCCGCTTCGGCGCGTAAGATGCTGTCGTTATTAAATGCCAGACGCTTCGCCGCATCGGCTAACCCTGGCAGCGATGCCGCTTCAGTTGCCAACTTGGCACGCGCCAGATAGCGCTCTTTGCGCTGGGCGACGGAGAGCAGATCGTCAAGAATGGGCAGCTCAGCGACCGAAGCCCAGTCCATTAACGTCGGCAATAACATCGGTGCCAATGCCAGCAGAGGCGCACGGCTTTTTGCCGATTGCTCGGCACAGGGTTTCACCGGAGACTGATAGGGTGAGTCGCCAATGATGACGTTCCCACTCCCCGCGGCGACCGAGCCGCCACAGCCGATCGCATCACCGATACGCGCCGCCAGCTTTCCATTGATGATGACCGTACCGGAGCCCGCGGATATCGCACGATTGTGCACGCCGTGAGGCATATTCGGGCAGGGGCAAGCGTGGAGTAAGACCCCATCGCTTTTACGGGCAGCCGGTTTGCCATTGATGATGACATCACCGCTGCCTTCAATAATCGGCGTGGCAGGGAAGCAGCCGTGACCCGCGCAGCTGTCCCCTAAACGTGCAGCACCTGGCATAGTTCCTCCTTAACGTCTGTCTGGCGCATCCGGCAGCGTAGGCTTCGTCGGATCTTCTGGCGTAATCGACACTGGTGCCGTCCCTACGCCAGCCGCACCGCCATCGTTGATTTTCACAATCGTCCCAGAAATCGTGACGCCCGCGCTATCGATCTTGATAAAGCCGCCGGGCGCTTTAATGGTCAGCGCCTGCCCCGCTTCCAGTACGATATCTGCGGCTTTCAGGTAGCTATCCGTATTCACCAGAATACGCTGGTGCGCGCCGATCAGTGTCTCTTCAGAACCGGACATCGTGGTCTGACGGCTCCCTTCGATACGGGTAATCACCCCCCCACCGATGAACCGCTTGAACGAAGCACCAATTTTCTGAATAAAACTCCGGCCAATTTCCTGATGATGATCCTGACCGATGTTTTCAAAATCATCTTTACCTACCGTTCGGTGACGGTGACGAGTGACCCGCTGGAACTGATCCTGATCCACGCTGAGGTGCTGATCGCGCCCCACGCTCTGTCGATGGATATTGTTGATGACGCCATCCATATCTTTCTGCGCGTGATAATAAATTTGTTCATGCGTCGCCTCATCCTCAAAACGCAGTTCGTTGAAACCACTGCCTTTATGGGTATCGGTACGAAGCGTGGTACGCGTTTTATGTGCCGGTAAAACGTATGGCGTAGGGTTAGTCGCATGAAAAGTACGCCCGGTGATAATCGGCTGATCCGGGTCGCCTTCGAGGAAGCTGACGATCACTTCATGATTAATACGCGGGATGGCAATCATGCCGTATTGACCGCCTGCCCAGCCCTGACTGACACGCACCCAGCACGAACTCTGGTCATTGCTCGCACCATAGCGATCCCACGGAAATTGCAGTTTTACCCGACCATACTGGTCGCAGTAAATCTCTTCCCCTGCCGGGCCAACGACGGTGGCGATTTGCGGGCCGTCCACCATCGGTTTGTAGGGCATGACTGCGCGCCATGTCGTCGTGCCTTTCACCACGGCAAAACTGTTGCTCATGGTCGTCGGCTCGCCGCCGCTTTCCTCTTCCAGCGCCTGCGGTTGCTGCCCGACGTGCGTCACGCTTACCGTCTGCCACACCGCGTTCAGCGTCGCATTCGGGTGCTCCGTCAGGGTAAACGTGTTACCCGGCATCAGCCCGGCGCAGTTGGATTCCCCTTCGCTTGTCACCGCCCCTGAGCGCAGTGCATCCAGCCGGTAACCGCTGAACGCCTTGCCGCTCGGGTCTTGCTTATAGCGGCCCGGATAGTCGTAATGCTGATA
This sequence comes from Pectobacterium polonicum, assembly GCF_005497185.1. GTDB lineage: Bacteria > Pseudomonadota > Gammaproteobacteria > Enterobacterales > Enterobacteriaceae > Pectobacterium > Pectobacterium polonicum. The sequence goes on from NZ_RJTN01000017.1 coordinate 74,200, forward strand.
GCTTTCGCGCTGGTGCGCCAGCTCGCCGCTCATTTTCTTGTGCGACAGCCCGTAAGCCGGCGTTTTGAAGCTGTAGTCTTTCAGCTCCACGTCCGATGTACTTACCCGCTCCGCGTAGTGGAAACGCCGGACATATTCGCCTTCGCTCAACCCCTGCGTCGCCAGATTGAAAAACAGCTCAGGGCCTTTGGTCAGCGCCCCTGCATCGTCGGCAAACACCACCCGGTGTTTCCCCTCTTCGTATTCGTGGAAGAAATACATTCCCTCCTCAGCGGCCAGCCGGGTGATAAAGGCTAAATCACTTTCCCGATACTGCACGCAGTATTCCCGTGGTGCGTGTTCACGGCGCAGCGCAAAGGCGTAGTCGGTAATGCCCGCTTCTTCCAGCAGCGCACCGATAATCGCCTCCGGCTTCTGCGCCTGAAAGATGCGGGCATTGGTACGCAATCCCAGCCGCCACAGCGCCGGACGGACTTCCATCTGATAGCGCGTGCGGCGGAATCCGGTGTCGCCCTGCGTGAAGCCACTGACAATCCCACTGACCCGGCGCTTTAGCTCACCCTCATACCAAATCATCAGCTCGCACGGCTGGTCCAGCACCGCGCCAAAATCCACATCCGGCAACGCACTCGCCAGACTCAGCGACAGGCTGAAAGGCCGGTTCAGCCCTTCATCCAGCCTGAAATCCACTACCGCAAAGGTGCCAGCCTCCAACGCGCCGACCTTTACGGTGAACTGTAATCCTGTACTGTTTGCCACCCGCCCTCTCCTTCTTCCTTCGCCGTTGCCATGGCTACCGCACACCCCGGGTTCTCCCGGAGCGGCACGTCACAATCCTGATTAAAATGAAAACCCGAGCTGTGGTCTGAGTCTGCTCACACCACAATTCATGTTGATAAAAACATCACGCCAACAAAAAACGCCGCACGGGGAAAAAAACCCGGAGAAAAACACAGAAAACCCGGGCAAGCCCGGGTTAAAGAGGAATTACGCTTCGACCGGTGCACGCCAGTCATCGGAACCGGAAGTTCCTGCGACGGTGTGTTCCCAATCGATTTTGCGATAGGCCAGTGACACTTCGATCAACTGGGTGTAGTCCAGTTTTGATGGGTCCTGGCAGTGTGGCATTTTGCAGTCGACGTCCACGATGGTCGCATCGGTCAGGATGGTAGAGAAGAAGTGCTCTTGTTTACCTTCCACAGACGTGCGGTACCACTTCAGGGTCACGGTTGGCAGCATTTCGCCAGACGCCAGGGCGTTGTACATCAGCGGAACCGCTTTGTTCAGCGCGACGGTGAATTTGAACGGCTTGTGTACACGCTGACCGGACGGCTGACCAGACTGTGGATCGGTCGGTACGGTGACGATGTGTTTGAATTCCTGTACCAGCATTTCGTCTTCGTGGCCTTCCACATAGATGTTACCGACAGAATCAGACGTGAAAGCACCCGCGGTGATATTGCCCTGCGTTTTACCTTCGATGCTGATATAGCATGGAGTTGGCATAGTCTTGCCCCTTGTTGTTAAACGGAATGAATTGTTGAACGGGATTACTCGTTAAACGGAATGAGTAACTTCACGGTCTGTATAGCAATTCACATGCCAAAAATTATCTTTATGTTTTATAAAGAAATTTACCTAACTCAAATTTCTCCTAAGTAAAATTTGAGCAAGAAATTGCGCAGACCTCGCGGATCGTTTGCAAACATTGCGCAAAAAGTGATTTACACCAGAAAGTGAGCAAGAAGTTGCGCAGAATGCGCAATTATTCTGAAAGTTTGCGTTAGCGATGAATTAATGCAATGAATAACCAATAGAAATCATGCTTATTAATAGAGAAAAACTATAATTGGCGATAAATCACTCACTTTTTAAAACAATAAGAGTAAGCAGTCACTTACGTTTTTTATAAGAAATGGGAATGCCAAAGTCAGGACAACACGTAATAAAAATAGTCATAAAAAACAAAAAAGCGGGTGTTGCTATCACGCAACACCCGCCTGTTTATTGCCACGATTTATGCCACTACGATCCGGCCTGCACGCAACAATCTGTCCGTTCTACTTTCGCTATTTCTCACCGGCGATTGACTCTCAGCGAGTTACCATCGGCGAGCCACGACCACGGATTACTCTGTTTTCCCCGATGACCAGTGCATCGCCAGCCGCTGTCCGGCTTTGATTTCATCCGGCTGCATCGTCGCTTCCAGATCGTTACGCGCATGAATGGCTTCGGGCATTCCCTCCGTCGCCGCCATCGCGTACCAGGCGTAAGCATGAATGCGATTGCGGGAGGCACCCAGCCCGTCCTGACGCATCATGCCCATACGATATTGAGCCATACGGTTACCCTCATTCGCCGCCAGACGGTACTGCTTCATCGCCTCAACATAATCCTCTTTGCCGCCTTGCCCCAGCCGCAGCATCTCGCCATAGGCCAGACGGGATTCGGCGTCTCCTGCTGATGCCGCTTTGGCATATTCTTCACGCGCACGCGCGAATTCGCTCGCTTTAAATAACCGATCCCCCAGTTCGCGTTGCGCCCGGATATAGCCCGCAGAGGAAGCCTGAACCAGATACTGTTCGCGCTTTTCATGCGTTGTCTGGCTCTGACTGAGTAAATAATCAGCCTCGCCCGATCCGCCAGATGCGGCACGTTCCAGCCAATAACGCGCCTTTTTTTCATCCCAAGGTAAGCGCTTACCTTCGCGGTATGCTTTGCCCAGCCAAAGCTGTGCTTCGGCATCACCTGATGACGCGGATTTTTGATACCAGTTCAACGCGTCCTCGCCGTCTTCGTGTCGCGCCATCCACAGCTGCGCTTGTGCCTGACCTAGCGTCGCCGCGCGGAAATACCAGCGTTCAGCCAGATCGCGACGGATCACCACGCCTTTACCCTGCTCATAGCGCTGCGCCAGCTGGTATTGCGCATCCCGATTACCGAGTTCGGAGGCCTTCAGCAACCATGACACGGCCTCTTTTTCACCGCCCACATGCGTCGCGTGCCACTGGGCGACAATCAACTGCGCGGGGGGATAACCATTTGCCGCAGCGGATTCAAATGCGCTCAGGCAGGCCGCCACCAACTTTCCCTGATGTTGAACCTGACAGTCCATGCCAAGCCGATGCCCGGCTTCGCCATTTCCCAGACGTGAGGACGTCGTCCACCACTGGCGGGCAGACGGGCTGTTCTTGGGCGCACCTAGCCCAGCCTGATACCAATCACCCACCTGAAGCGCGGCAGCAGCACGCATTTCCTGAGTACCGGGAAGTTCAGACCGCTCAGCCGCCTTCTGCATCCACTGCATCGCCTCGGTATACTGAGAACGTTTGGCTAACGTCTTTGCCAGTTGATATTGCGCTTCGCCATTTCCCCGATTCGCTGATGCCACTAACTCTGCTTCAGGCAGTGACGTGACCGGTGCCTGACATGACGCCAGCCAACAGGCCGACAAGGCTATCACTAATTTTTTGTATTTCATCATGTGCTCAGCGTTTTTCCCTTCACGATAATCAGCTGGCAGAACTACTCTGCTGCAAACGGTACAAGCGAATATTGAAGGAACGCAGTTCGTCCTCCATCGCACGTAGCTCCGCTGGCGTCAGCGACTGGCTCTTGATTTTACGCGCCTCAAGTTCCCGCAGTCGTATCCCGAAGGGGACGTCCGATATCAGGTCTTTTTGCATATCGTAGAGTTTTGATTTCAGGTAGGAAATCGTCACCGTCCGGCGCTGCCGTTCCAGTTCCAGCAGTTGCTGCAACGTATCGTTAACGCTGGCGCGAACCTGTTCGTAACCTTGTGTTTTCGGTTCATCGCCCTGCTGACGCTCAAGCGCAATCTGCCATTGGCGTTCCATTTCCTTCACTGCCAGTGAATCGGGATAGAGCTGCTGCATCACGTTTTTCAACCCGTTGCCGTATTGATACAGGTAGAAAGGCGAGGCATTTTTCACTTGCTCCAGTTGTGCCTGATAGCGGTTGATCAGCTCGCCTTCCATACCCTGCAATTTCTGCTCGCCCAGAACAATGCGCACCCGGCGAATGTCATTATGATCGGGAGCGGCGGGCAACGCGTAGGCTGGCTGTTGCAGTAACGCCAGCGCATCGGCTTTCTGTTCCTGCCAATACTGCCAGCCCATGATCGCGGCCACAGGCAACGCGCAGGTTAGCAGCCCGGAGACAAACCAGAACCACGCTGGCTTCTGCTTTTTATGCGCCTCAATTTTCAATACCGTTGGTTTCATTTGCCCTTTCTCCCGTCCGATGAGAATGCTGCCCGCAGGCAGAGCAGCCTGGCCCGAGCCTGATGACCCACTGCTTTGCACCGTCGTGCCGGGCTCCATATCTGAATGAAAGAACACCATGGGCGGAATCTGCATATCCTGCTTTTTCAGCTCCTGATCGTCCGACACAATGACAATCTCGGTTTCATCAAACAAATGGGTATAGCCTTCGACGAAGTGCAGCAGATTCTCGACGCGAGGAATGCGGCTCAACCCCGAGTTGTGCAGCTTTTCACTCATCAATTGCAGCGCGCGTTCGCAACGATAAACCAGCCGCTTGTGTTCATGACTTATGGCGTACTGCCGCACCACTTCGCTGATGCGAGCAATAAACCAGTCCAGCATCTCGATACGCGCCCGTTCCTGATGGACCGGCGGCCAGAAGTTATCCCACTGCGTCACGATCAGGTTCGCCAGAAACTCACAACTTTCCGTGAAACCAGTCAATCCCGCCAGCCGTGAACGCGCCAGCGTAAAGTAGATCGCGGTCTGAAGATCCACGCCCTGCTTTTCAAAGATGGTGGTGGCCATATCGTGCACCAGCATCCAATCCACATCAGGGCGAGACGCGTGACTCAACTTGTTAATTTCCGCCCGAAGTGCGTCAAACTCCGGCAGCATCCGTGGATCGCGACCCACTTTCAGGGCCTGTTGTGCATCTTGCATATCACATCATCCAGCAATAGGGAGCCTAAGCAGGCTCCCGAGAGTTAATTAATAAAGCGAGTCAGGCAGCGTGAACTGGCTGAACAGACCACCGGCAAACGGGTTATGGCTGGCATCGGTGTACACGCGATACGTCATCGCCCCGTTCTCCAGCGAGAAGCGCACGTCAAAGGTGTTCTCATTCACCTGAGTCAGTTGATCGCTATTGATTAACCGGAACATCGCCCACGGCCCGCTAAAGCTCAGGCTGCGCGGTGAACGTTCACGATCGTCCGGCACCAGCGTCAGCTTGCTCTCGGCACCGTCACGCATACTGTTTGGCCACACCAGCGGCGTTTTCTGGCGACGACCGTGGCTGTATTCCAGCAACTGTCCGTCCAGATTCAGCACGCTACGGCGCTTGTTCGCCGTCAGTTCCAGCGGTTCCAGAACAAAATGCACTTCCAGGCTGCCCTGCGCATTAAACAGGGTCTGGCGAATGCGGGTCGCGCGTTCAAGCTGTTTCACCAGCTCTGCCTGTAGGGGCGATGCCATGCCTTCTTCCAGCATGCCGCTTTCCATCATCGCCTTGAGGTTGGTTTGATAGAAGCTGTCCAGCGTACCGCCGGTCATGAAGAACATTTCCATTTCCGATAGCGGCACATCCTTGTTCGATGACGGGTCAAAGGGGTAACGATCCGCCAGCTTCTCATTGAATGGCGTCACGACTTTATCCAGCCATTCCTGATTCAGCGACGACATCGCCAGCCCGGTCACCAAACTGGCGCTCTCTCCGGCTAATTGCCCTACCCAGCGATCCAGCGGCGCGGGAAGACTGCGGGCGTATTGCTGTAAAGCGAACACCGGATCGGCAAATTTATTCCCCTGCCGCGCCTGCACCGCTTTCAACGCTGCCTGCCCCGGATCGGTCGCGTTGACGATCTGATCGAGATAGTGGTAGAGATCGGTCAGCTTCTGATTGACCTCTTGCACCAGCGGCCCTTGTTCGCCACGCCCACTTAACGCCGCATTGATGGTCATAAACGGACGACCGATACGCGTGTTAATGTTCTGCGCCGTGTCGTTATCATCATCAGCCAGCTTGCGGATACGGGTGTTATCACTCACCGTGGTCAGCACGCGCTGAAAGGGCTGATCGTTGCCAGTAATATCCGTGAGGATATCGAGCGCCTGCTCCGGCGTATCGAGCGTCTGCACATCAATGTTCGCCAGCACTTTCTGCCACTGGTTGATGTAATCCGTAATGTAACGATCATTCACCTGGCGCAGAATTTCCCGACGGTCAGCTTCACTGAACTGTGCACGTTCACGCTGTCCCAGCACCCAGGCATCCAGTGCCGTCAGCTCTAACAGCGCTTTGTCCTGCTTGAGGTAATAATCACTAAAGCCGGGATACGTCAGCAGTCGAGGCACGCTTCCCGCTTTGTCATTGCGCAGGGAAAACACCGGGTCAAACGTCGGCCCGACTTCATCACGAATGGCTAAATCCGGCGGCAACACCTGCGTCGCCTTCATCACCAGACTCTGATAAACACGCTGATACATCGGCAGCTTGCTCAGTTCCTGTTGAGCCAGCGTAATGGGCTGATTAAATGGCGCAAAGGTACTGATCGCCACCGCATCTTTCTGCTCGCGTGACTGGTGCCAGTTGGTGTGATCAAGAGCGTAATCCAGATGCTGCATCAGCTGTTCCTGCACATTGCCCTGTCCGGGAAATGCCTTCTGCCAACGCTGCGCCATAAACTGTTCGACCAGCGCCTTATTGCGTCCTGACGCATCATCCAGCATCCGCATCACGCGCAGAATCGTCAGCTTTTGCTCGCTATTGGCCGGTGCCTGATTCAGATCTTCCAGCAGCCCCTGCATCACCGCAGGGAGAAAACGCTGATTCAGCATTTGCAGATAGGTGCCTTCAACATAAGGCCCAATCTTACCGCCCTGATACAGACCAAGGTCGGCCAGTAACGGCGTACGTTCGTGGTAATTACCAAAGGATAAGGTCGCATCGCGAATCAAATTCAGACGCGGCAACTGCTGATAGCCGTAGCCCGGCTGGCCTTCCAACTCATTAGTGCCAATAAACGCCTGCGCTTTCGTCAGGACGTTACGCCCAGCCTCTTCATTGACCCGATAGAAATGGTGCCAACTGCCAACCAGCGCCAGACTAGCGAGCAGCATACAGCCCACACCAATACTCAGCCGACGGCGACGATACAGGCTATGCAGCCGGTTTTCCCCTGCCAGACTGGCCTCAGGGAAAATGACATCGGGGAACAGGCGCTGCACAAAGAACGTGTTCGATTCACCGCGCAGCGCAGGGTTAATCGGCTCGGGCAGTTGGTAACGTCGGGAAGCCGACTGCGCAAAGGCATCGAACGGCACCCCTTGCTGATAGACAGAACTGACGTAGACGCCGCGAATCAGGAACGCGCGATCCTCGCCCGTCGCTAACGTTTCCGTCAGCACGTCCATTACGTAATCTTTCACGCCGGCCAGTTGGCGAACGAACGAGAACAGCGAATTGCGCACGCTTCTGTCCGATTGCGTCAGCAGCATGTCGGGCAGGTTGTCATTCAGGTGCGTGACCCACTCGTCCCAGAAGCGCTCCAGCTCTTCCAGCCAGCCTTTGCTGTTGCTCGCCTGCGGCGTAAAGGTCACCCCTAATACCGCCTGACGTGCGTCGCGGTTCAACTGGCGATAGACCTTGTCGAAGCCGCTCAGCATATCCAGTCGGGTCAGCGCGATATACACCGGTAAGCGCGTATTAATGTTGACGGAAATGTCTTGCAAGCGGGCGCGCATGACCTGCGCGTAGGCTTTGCGATCCGCGACGCCAGCCTGTGCCAGCCACGAAATATCCAGCGTAAGCACCAGACCGTTGAGCGGCTGGCGGCGGCGGTTTTCACTGAGCCACTGTAGCAGGTGTTGCCACAGACGAGCATGACGCTGCCCGAGTGAATCGCCCTCCAGTTCAGGCTGGGCAAGTAGCTGCCCGCTGGGGTCCCAAATCACCGCGGATTCGCCGACCCAACTGCTCACCTGCTGGCCTGCTGCCACATCCCGCAGCTCCGCGTCCAGCTTCGGATTCATCTTGTTTGCCGGATTGGCGCGATGGATCAGGCTACTTTTCCCGCTGCCTGCCAGACCAATGGTCAGATACCAGGGCATCGCATACAGCGCTCTTTTACCCAACTGGGTCTGAAACGCGTCCAGCCAGCGGTCGAGGAACGTTTGCTGGCCGTCGACATACACCTGTAAAGGGTCCTGCTCAATCACCTGCTGTTCATGACGCTCCGCACGCATCTGCTGCACGCGACGCCAGACCAGCCAGGCGCTGTAGGAGAACGCCAGCCACAGCCAGACCAGCGTGAACACCACGCGACCCCAGATTCCCTGCAACGGGCGCGACTCGCCCACCGTCAAACGCGGCCCCAGCCACCAGGCCAGAACCAACACGACGACCCACAGTAGCACGCCCAAAAGCAGCCAGGAGGGTTTCAGTTTAGGCAACTGCTTGCGTAGAAAGGTTATGATTGTTTTAAACATAAGTGACCATTCACTCCGAATGTCTTATTTTTTGCGGGATGCCGCCAACCGCTCTACGCGGCTAACCAGTCCCGGTTCCCATTGCATCAGGCCCAATTGTTGGCTTTCCTGCCACATGTGCTGATAGTGCTGTGCTGCCAGTGATTTCATCCCTTCTTCGGCGAGTAAATCCGCCAGAACCAACTCGGCATAAAAGCGGTCGCGCGGCTCTTTCAGGCGACGCATGCGTTCATCCAATAGCTGCATCGCCGCCCCAATACCTTTCTCATCTCGACAGGCCGCCGCCTCCGTCGCCAGATCGTCCTGCCGCGCCCCGCCGCCGCCGCGAACCGGCTGGCTGGACTGCAACCACTGGCTACATTTCCCGGTCAAAAAGGGTGTCCCATCGCTGAACGCCAGTTCACGCAGCTCCGGCACACGCTGAAGAAACGTAGAAAGCTCCTCGGCAATCGCCGTCGCGACGGAAGCATGCCCTAACCGTGAGGCCACTGAGGCGGACAACATGTGGCCATCAAACCAGTAAGGAGCCAAAACCAGACTTTGTTCTATGCGTTCCCACAGCGCCAAATCAGCCTGAGCCAGCGCACTTTGGTATTCATCCACGCGGTCTGACGAGACAGGGGCTAACTGAGTTTTATTTCCCTTGGACGACATCGGCGGTGTGGCAATACCGGACCAGATAGCGTGGCGGCGTAGACGGTAACCCATCGGTGAAGCGGGATGACGCTCAACCAGCAGCGCCGCAACGTTCAATTGGGTTTGCCGCCAGCCACGCTCGTCGGATGAATTAATCTCCACCGAACTGGCGGGCGTCGAGGCCGCGCTCGCGCTGGTTTCACTCCCGCCCGCGCCTCCACTACTGCTGGCTGCCGGTGCTGGCTTCGCCGTCTGATTCGCCTGTTCCTGCGCCTGCTGTCGCTGTCTGGCGCGCTTAACGCCCTGCACCAGTTCATCCATCAGCGCCGCTTTGTCGCTCGCCAGTTCGCCCCAGCGGGTCGCCACCTGCTCCGTTAACTGCTGTAATTGCTCCAGCTCTGCGCTGGAGGCACTTTCTGCAATGCGGGGAAGCGCGCTCTCAAAACGCCGAACAATCTGGATCATCAACTTCTGTTTCTGAACCGGACTGGCAGGCCAGGCAGGCACCCAGTAACTCTCCAGCCAGCTGTCCAGCAGCATCAGGGCAGTAGAAAACGGCGTCGCTTTAGCTGGGTGCTGTAAGCAGCGCAATAGCTGCACCAGTACCCGCATATCTTTGGTTTTGCTTTCCAGCAAGGTCAGGCAATACCCTGCCACCACGTTAAGATCGACCTGGTTATGCGCCAGCGATCCCAGCTTGACCAGCTCCGTTTCGACCTTTTCCCAGAGCGGATCGTCAGCCAATACCGCCGCGCGCAACTTCTCATCTGGCAACGCGGTTTGCAGGCGTTTACACCAGGGATGTGCATGCATGAACGCCTCCTTTACCAGTGACACTGCTGACGCAGCGGCGCGAGTGCTTCGCCCAGCCCGGCGAGTTCGATACGCAACGCATGACCGTCCGCGCCGTTAAGCACCAGTTCGCGATGCCCAATCCAGCGCTTTAACGCATCAATCGCCGGCAGGCCGCGTCCCGATTCCAGCAGCAGCCCGCGGTTGCGGATAAACCAGCTGTCGGACACCGTCACGCCATCCAGTTGTGATGTGACGGACTCACCTGCCCAAGGTTCACTGAGCGTTAAGCGCAAGTGCGTAATATTGCTGGCGCAGCTAATCACCAGCGTATTGCCATCGGCCAGCACGCGGGTGAGTGTCATATCGCCGCTGTCTGCTTCACGTCCCAGTTGAAACGTTCCGCCCGTCGCGGCGTTATCACTCTGTGGGGATAGCGTGCCGCTGCGTTCCGCTTCACGACCCAGCGCGTCATAGCAGGCCAGCCGAAGCTCTGAAGCCGTTTCATTACGACACTGTTCCCATAACGACTGCCAGGCGGGATCGGGGGTCGCTGCGGTTGCCAACAGTAAGGGTGCCATCGTCAGAAACATCAATTTACCTCCAGCTTCTGGCATTTGTGGTCGAGAGTGCGTTTAGGGATATTGAGGCTATCGGCCACCAGCAGGCGGTTGCCCTGAAACTGGCGCAGACGTGCTTCAATGACAGCGGCTTCATACCGCTGTGTGGCAATACGCAAATCGTGGATGTGCTGATAGCAATCCTGTTCTTCCGGCGTACTGCTCGTCAGCCGATCGCGCAGTTCAGGCGGTAGCGATGCCAGAGACAACGCCTCACCGTCCGGCGTATGTGCGCAGGCGACTTCCAGCAGATTACGCAGTTCCCGCACATTGCCGGGAAAGTCATACGCCACCAGCTGTCGAAGGAAGGCACGATTCAATGATCCAACGTGTTTTTGCTGTTTATCTGCAAATTGACCGATGAAGTGCTCGCACAGCAGTCGAATATCGTCTGGCCGCTCACGCAGCGGTGCGACCTGCAACAGGCACTGGCAAAGGCGATGGTAGAGATCCTGTCGAAACACACCGTCAGACACCTGCTGTTCCAGCGGCTGATGGGTCGCGGCAATCAGGCGGAAATCGGAATGCACCTCTTTCTCCGCACCGAGGGGACGGAAGCTATGCGTTTCCAACACCCTTAACAGCTTGGCCTGCATGGACTGCGGCATATCGCCGACTTCATCTAAAAACAGGGTTCCGCCGTTAGCCTGCTCAACCAGACCAATCTTGTTACTTTGTGCGCCAGAGAACGCCCCTTTCTGATAGCCAAACAGCTCACTTTCAATCAGGTTTTCCGGGATCGCCGCGCAGTTGATGGCGATAAAAGGTTTGTCGGCACGTTCGGAGCACTGATGCAGCAAACGCGCCACCACATCTTTCCCTGAACCGGTTTCGCCCTGAATCAGCACTGAAAGCCGGTGTTTTGCCGCCTGATAGATCTGCTGATGCAGCTCTTTAATGGCGACAGAACGGCCAATCAGCGTGGCTTCCACCCGTTTCTCCTGCTCGCGACGGCTCTGCCCTTCATCCTTAATCTGGCGGAGTGAATCTCTCAGCGCGACCTGCTCCCGCCGGGTATGCGCCAGCTCACGCAGCAGCATAAGCTGACGGCAAAATACCTGCGCCAGCCGTTCGCATTCGCCTCGTTGATGCAGCGTTTGCAGGTGCGTCGGCGTATCCAGCAGCGCCAACACCGCCAGCGGTTTGCCGCTATCCGACAGCAGCGGCAACGCGTGCAGCCCGCAGTTCGTCCCGACAGAAGCCAGCATCTGCCGAAACTCACGGTGCTCAATGCGGGCACCACCATAGAGAGAATCCCAGGTGCGCGCCTGATTCTTGTGCAGCACATAAGCCAGCGGGTGGCTAAAGTCATCCACGCCCAGACTCAGCGCCACTGGCGTTTCATGCACTCGCCCCTGGCAGGTCAGCTGCCTGCCGCTGACATCCACCATACCCAGCAGCATCCCTTGAGGCTGCCAGGCGGCCTGCATCGTCTCCAGCAGCCAGTCGCACAGACCGGCCTCATCATGCTGTCGGGTGAGTGCAAGCGCCAGTTCGAGGGCATGTTGCATACTCAGCCCTCAACCTCAGTCTGGAACTGGCCGGCTTCGACGCGGAAATGAATACGGCTGACAGGTTCCCCCGCAGACAGGCGTTGCAGCAGCTGTAGCGAAACAGGCGGCAGCAAGGCGCCATCAATCACCGATTCGAGCATACGCGCACCGTTTTCGCTGCGATTCGCCAACCGCAGAATCTCTTCCGGCACTTCGTCCTCAATGATGACTTCCGCGCCAAAACGCTGTTGCAGCAGAGACACCAGACGCGACAATTTGCCCTGCACAATCTCAACCATGGTGTCATGCGCCAGCGGCAGGTAAGGGATGACTTCCATACGCGCCAACAGTGCGGGTTTGAAGAAGGCTGCCAGCTCAGGGTAAAGCGCATCCAGCAACACATCCGACTGCTCGGCGTAGTTCACGATCGTCTGGAACCCAAGGTTGGACGTCAGGAAGAACACCACGTTGCGGCAGTCGATTACCCGGCCTTCGCCATCGGCGAGTTCACCTTTATCAAACGCCTGATAGAACAGGTTCAGGACATCCGGGTGCGCTTTCTCCACCTCATCCAGCAGCACCACGGAATACGGTTTCTGGCGGATAGCTTCGGTCAACACGCCGCCTTCACCAAACCCGACGTAGCCCGGCGGCGAACCGATCAGACGTGAAACCGTATGTTTTTCCTGATACTCGGACATATTGATGGTGGTCAGATAGTTGCGTCCGCCAAACATCAGGTCGGCAATCTGGAGCACGGTTTCCGTTTTACCCACGCCGCTCGGCCCCACCAGCAGGAAAGCCCCCAGTGGACGCCCCGGACGACGAAGATCCGCACGCGCGGTCAGCAGGTGCTTATGCAATTGAGCAATTGCCAACTGCTGCCCTTTAATTAAATCCCCCAGGAATTCAGGCAGGCGCGTGACGACATCCATTTCACTCTGTGAGATGCGGTTCAGCGGCACGCCCGTCCACTCGGCAATAACGGCCGCAATCTGCGTTTTATCAACGTGAGGGGAAACCAGTACGGAGGCGTGTTGCAGTGCTTCCAGCGCCTGTTCACAGGCAGCCAGTTCCGCCGACGCCGACACCGCATCAAAATCGACAGACTGCTCGTCATCCAGCAGCGCCGTGCGCAGTTCAATCACGCGCTGAACCTGTGTTTTCTGCTGCTGCCAATCGGCTTCCAGCTGTGTCAGTTGCGCCGCACCAGCTTCGCGAGCGTCACGCAGCTCGGCTAAGCGTTCTTCGGTATTACCCAGACCAATACGCGCCTGACGCTCAAGCTGGGTGATTTCCATCTCCTGCTGATGCAGGCGGGTCTGTAGCTGGCTGACCGCACGCGGTGGCGTCGTCAGGTTAATGGCGACACGTGCGCTGGCGGTATCCAACACGTCAATGGCCTTATCGGGAAGTTGACGACCGGAGATGTAACGCGCCGATAGCTGTGCGGCCGCCTGAAGCGCATCTTCATCAATCAGGACGCCGTGCGCTTTTTCATAGATGCCGCGCAGTCCACGCAGGATAACCGTGGCTTCTTCCGCGTTCGGTTCACCGACTTTGACGAGCTGGAAACGGCGGGAAAGCGCAGCGTCTTTCTCGACGTATTTTTTGTACTCGCTCCAGGTCGTGGCCGCGATGGTACGCAGTTCGCCACGCGCCAGCGCAGGCTTGAGCAGGTTGGAAACGTCCAGCCCGCCGGCCTGATTCCCTGCCCCGATGAGCGTATGCGCTTCATCGATAAACAGAATGATGGGGCGCGGCGCATCTTTCACTTCCTGCATCACGCCTTTGAAGCGTTTCTCAAATTCGCCTTTCACCGAGGCACCGGCCTGCATCGCCCCCAGATCGAGCGTGAGCAGTTCCACATCACGCAGTCTTTCCGGCACAGCACCGGCCACAATACGCAGCGCCAGCCCTTCGATCAGCGCACTTTTACCAACGCCCGCTTCCCCGACCACAATCGGGTTGTTTTTACGACGGCGAGAGAGAATGTCGATCATCAGATCGATTTCATGGTCGCGGCACAGCACCGGATCTAACTGCCCCTGTCGGGCGGATTCCGTCACGTTTTGGGTATAGCGAGAGAGTTGTGTGTTCGCGGCGACAGCCTGTTCGGCCGTGGCGGATTGCACCGCGACGTCCGTTTCCACCGAATCCTTCACCCACTCATCAAACTGCTGGCGTAAAAGCTCACGGTTAATCTGCGCCAATGGGCGGGATACCGCGCCTGCCACATAGCGATTGGGCGTCAGCAGCAGGACCAGCAGCAGAATGCCGCTACGCAAACGCGTGTGCTGGAATTCAGCCGACGCCAGCAGCCAGCTATCCTGTAGCCACTCCACCAGCAGAGGAGAGAAGGAAGGATAGCCCGCGTCAAATTCTTTATCCATGGAAGAAGGCAACAGCAGCGAAGACAGCTCATCCGCATCCACGCCCGCACGCTTGAGGATCTGGCGCACATCACACAGCGGCGTTTCCAGCATTTTCAGCAACAGGTGCTCAATACGGATTTCCGCACCCTGATGTTGAATACAGAGTGCCGCCGCTTCTTCCAGCATATGACGGCACACGGGGTTGAGTCGTTCAACCAGTGTCGGCAGTTCAATTCGAATCACGGTGTAGCTCCTGTTATTGTAATAATTCTCCCAGCTGACGCAGCACGTCCTGGGTTTGATGAGTTAGCTGATAGTGGTACAGGCCGAAGGCGGCCACCAGAACCACGCACACGCCGACAAACAGCGTGCGCAATGACACCTGTTTGCGCAGGTGGTAGCGTGACGCCTGCTGTCCCAGATTCAGGTGAAAGACCATCGGCGAATTCGCAGGCTCAGGGTGCAGGGTGTCATGCAGCTTGCTCACGATGCGGTTCAGTTCTTCACGGCCTTGCGTCATCACCCGATAGCGCCCTTCAAAACCCAGACAGAGACAGAGGTAGATGAACTCCAGAATGTCGCGATAGCGGGTTGGGTCGTCCAGCAGCTTCTCCAGCAGGACAAACACCTTCTCGCCCCCCCAGGTCTCATTGTGAAAACGCGTCAGCAGGGAATGTGCCGACCACATGCTTTGGCCGCCCCACTCCCGCCCCATCACGGCTTCATCAATGAAGGTGCAGAGGATGTAGCGGAACGACAAAATCACGCCGTTTTCATAGCCATGAGAATGCAATTCCTGTTCGATAGCCTGAATTTCAGACACCACGCGCTGATACAGATCTTCCACCCCCTCATAGACCGAAAGCTGACGTACCCGCTCCACCATGCCCAGCAGCGGCGTGACCGCATCCACCATCGGATTAATGCTTTGTCCACGCAGGCGGAACCAGTAGTCGGAGTCCATATCCAGCTGTCGGGCGTGGTCAAAAAGCAGATCGCCCAGTTGATCGTTTTTAATAACCTCGATGCTCATCTCTTCCTCTCCTTACTACTGGCCGCGGATGGCCCAAAGCTGCATATCCAGCTCCGGGAATTCGCCAGCAATGTGGAACGCCAGCGTGTTGCCAGACACCAGCATCTGCCAGGCAGGACTTTGTCTATCCAGTTGGAAATAGCTGTAACCCGCGTGATAAGGCAGTTGGCGCGGCGCAACCGGCAGCGGCAGCAGCGGGATGCCCGGCAGTTGCAGGCTGATCAGTTCGCGGATCTTCTCGCTGGAGGCGATCTTCGTTTGTTGCAGCAACTGTTTACGCAGATGCTCCTGCGGCATACGCGCACGTACCGCCAGCACAAACTCGGCGCTAGCCATCAATTCCGCATCGCCAACCATCGCTACCATCACGCCATACGGCTGTTTCTTCAGTTGGATGGAGACGGCACGCGGCGACAGTACGGTACTCAGCGCTTGACGCAGCGCCATCATCAGCGGCTCAAAGCTGGCCTGCTGGTGTTCATGGCGATAGGCGGGGAATTCCGGCGGCAGACGCGACTCATCGGTAAACGTCATCAGTTCGCCGCACAGTTCAACCAGCGTTTCGTGCAGGCGTTCAGGGTGCAAGGTGCCAAGGCGCGCCAGATGCGACAGTTTGGGCTGCGCGCGGTTAAGCAATTGCAGCATCATAAATTCAGCCACGTCTGCTACGCCCTGCTGTCCTGGGGCGGCAATACGCTGCGCCAGACTACGCGCACGTTCTGCCACTAAACCGGCAGATTCACCCAAAAAGCGTTTTAAGGTGGGGATCGCGGTGACGCTGATGCTGCACGGCATAAAGTTAGGGTCCAGAATCAAGCCGCCGTCAGGGCGCTTATCCAGAATGTTGGCAATCGCCAGCGAGGCATAGGCGCTGCGATCGTCACGATCGAGCATCAGGCGCAGGCTGACTTTACCGACTTCCAGAGAAACGATGTCGCCGCCGTCGCTGTGCAGATCGCGTACGTCATGCCGATGCGATTGCAGGCGGCTGGCGATCCCCTGCCCCGGCTGACCGACTTCGCTGACGCCATTCACCGCCAGCGGTAGCGCCAGATACACTTTCTGGTTTGCCAGCGCGACGTCGGTAATCTCTAACGGCTGCGGCAGCGCGTCATCACCCGGAATATTGAACACGGTGCCGTCAGGCATCACGCCGCTGGCGTTAACCAGCGCGATGCGGCCAAAATTGAGGTATT
The DNA here is from genome assembly GCF_005497185.1 of Pectobacterium polonicum. Taxonomy (GTDB): domain Bacteria; phylum Pseudomonadota; class Gammaproteobacteria; order Enterobacterales; family Enterobacteriaceae; genus Pectobacterium; species Pectobacterium polonicum. Next base: position 90,840 of record NZ_RJTN01000017.1, read on the forward strand.
CCTCATTAATCGCCAGCGACTGCAAGCCATAGAAATAGTCACTGAGGGCGCTGAGACGCGCGTGCAGTGCGTAATCGGTGTGTCGTTGTTGCTGTTGAAAATGCTGCGGTTTAATGAACAGACCTTCCCGCCAGATAATGCGATTGCGACTCGACATAATTATTCTTCTTCTTGGTCTTTTTTGATTTCGACTTCATCCCGGCGCAGGTGCACGAGGATCTGATACGTCTGCCCGGTATTCTTTAGCTTGATGACTTTGCGCCACTCGGCGCTTTCCGAATCCGCATAGCGCGCCACCACGCCGAGGTAGTGCACCTTTTCATCCAGCGCTTCGGGCGGCAGATATTTGAACTGCCCCGGCAACAGCGTGTAGTCCTGATGGCTGAGGTAATTCTTGGCGAGCGCCTTTTCGATATCCGTCGTGATCTGGTCATAATCCGTGGCTAACAGACGCGAATCTTCCGCCAACAGCACCAGTTGAAATTCGATAGGAGCCGCTTCACCGCTGTCGTTCGGATTAACGTCCGGCTCCGCCAGCAGGCTGAAACCCACGGTAGAAGGCTGATGATTGTTGCTGCCTACCTGAATATCGGGATTCGCCGCCACCTGCGCCATTTTGCCCAGCGTGGTACACCCCGACAGCAGGAACATCAGAGAACATAAGCACAGAGCCCGCAGCATTATTTTTGCTCCTGCTGTTGACGCACGGCGCGGTCATACGCCTGCGCATACACCTGATGGAACAGTTTCTGGAATCCCTGCTGGCGCGGCGACGTTAATTCACGGTAGTAGTGCTGATACATCTGCCACGCCCAGCCGTCATCCGCTGCCAGTTGTTCGCCGCTGCGGCGATAGTGTTCAAAGCGGTTAAGCAACGCGGCAGGCGAAAAAGCCTGAAGAATATTTTCCAACGCCACGGCAATCGCTTGCTGATTCGCAATGTGGTGTACCCGCACATTGTTCAACACTTCTTCCACCGCAGCGGGCGCAGACAGGTGCACCGGGCTTTTCCCTTCGGCAAACAGCACCGACAGCGTATCCGCATAGCCCAACCCCAGACGCAGCGGGTTATCTTCAATCGGGCGTAAATGCGTGTCCGCCATCGCCGCCTGTTCCGTCTGTAATGCCAGTAAGCCTTCAACCATCGCGCGCAGGCTTTTCCCCATCTCTTCCAGCATTTCGCGCAATCGCGCATCGTCGCCCGGCTGAAGCGACAGCCCCAGACCGCGCATCAGCGGAGCCAGAGACGTGCCCTCGCTGTACCCTTCCAGCCCGTCTCCCGCGTACGGTGTGTTGATGGTCGGTAATTCCACAAATTTCTGATCCATGGTGTCCTCAGCAGAAGAAAAAGAAGAAAGAGAGGCCGTGAACGAAGCTCCGGCTGTCTCACTGTCTGATGGCAAGAGTGGCTGGCTCTGTTCTTTCTGGAGCGCCCACAGCGGGTCATTCAACACAACCGTGGGATCGGCCAGATCCGTTGAGCGCCTTTTTTTATCTTCACTTAGCCAGCCGCCCAGCACATCGACCGTGCCCTGCCCTAATACCTGATCGATATCCTGTTCCGTGGTGGGATCGCCGATATAAACACCTAGCCGGAAAGGCCCGATAACCAGCTCATCGCCGTGCGACAGAATGACTTTCCGATCGCGCCCAATCGGCGACAGAGAACCGTTAATAAAAGACTGACCGCTCAGATCGCACAGGCTAAAATAACCATCGGTCATTTCGATACGGGCGTGCTCCGGCACGACAGAGCCCAGCCGATCCCGCAGTTGCCATTGGTCTTTTTCCGACGCACCCAGCGTGCCACCACGATGATCGAACTGGTGCTGCACCTGAGAATTGATATCGAGCTGCTCACTGTTGAGCACAACCAACGTGAGTGGATGGGTTACGTTCACATTTACTCCTGCACACAAATCGTCACATAGGGGTCCGCGGGCGGCTGCCCGAGAAAGCTGCTCCATCCCAATCGGCTGCTTTGCTCACTGCCCAGGCTTAAGCCCTTAGCTTCGCCTTCCGCAAAACCAAGACGCAGATCCCAGGCCAACTGATCGCGAAGAATGAAAGAGACAAAACGCACCAGCGGCTGAAAATGCTCGCCGTTGGGCAAAAAGCTGAGAAAGCGGCTAAAGCTGAGATTGCCGACCTTGAGCAAAAACTTGCCGGCACAGTCGTTCACTTTGTCGCCGATAACAAAATCACCGCCCAGCATCATGTTGGCTTTTCCCAGACGGTTCTGCTGCCCTTCGTGAATCGGCACACGACGGTGCTGCCAGGCCAGAACGGCCACGTCATCCAGGTCAAAACAGTGAATAACCAAGCCCGCGACCACTTCCGGGGAACGGCTGGGGCTGGCGAGTACCCCGGCGTAGGAGAGCATCTTGGCGCGGTTAACCGGCAGGCTGTCGCGTACGGCGTCATTCCCTAACCCCACCAGCGCAAACATCAGGCGGGAGAATCCATCCTCCCCCTCATTCTGAAAGCGCACGTGATAGCGGTATTTACGCCATGCGCGGTGCAGCAGCGTGAGCAAGCGGTGATGAAAGAAGTCGAGAAACACGCCCAACTTCTGCTCGCCCTGCGCGTATTCCCAGGCCAGCTCTTCGAGGTAATAACCGGGCATCGGTGACTGACTGCCGTGCAGGCCAAGAAACGCGACCTCCAGCTCCTGACGGCCTTCCTCATCACGTCCCACCTGCAAGATATCGCTGGGGTGAAAACCGATGGAGGCCGTAGAGCGAAAGCGCAGGCGTTCCTGTTCAGGGCGAAAATCCAGCTCTTGTTCCAGATCCACGCCTTCCAACTGATTAAGCAACTCCACCAATTGGAAAAAATTAAAGCGTGAGACATCCTGACGGAACGTCACATCATTGAGTGTTGACCTATCTGTACCGGCCATCGGTAGCGCTCCTTGTTATCGATGTTGACGACCTCCAACAGGTGGAAGGCGTTGACGCTGGCGTATAGCGAGAAGAAGTGCGCCAGCACCGTGCTAAACAGATAGAGTTCTCCTTCACTGGAAAACGCGGATTGCCGTACTGACAGAATGGATTTCAAGCCGCGAACCGGCATCCCCTGAACCAGACGGTCGATAGGCGTGGTTTCAATCGATTCGATCCCTGCCAGACGCTTACGCGAGGCTTGCTCTGCCTGCTTGTCGTGCAGCGCCGGAAAATCGTAGGTACGCAGGATCTGCACCAGCGCATCGCGCCGCAGCAGCGACACATAGTTCAGGGACAGGTTGGAGATCAGCGTCCAGTGCAGGCTGCCATCCATCGCAGGCCGCAGCGGTCGCGTCGGCCGCACCAGATTACGAAACGTCGCGAAAGACGGCGAATTCCCCGTCGGCACGCAGACCGATCCAACAGGCAACTGTGCCGCACGCGAGCGGTTGGTACAGGTCAGAGTCACTGAGATCGACTCATCTAAATCAATCACTTCCTGCTCATCGCCACGGACAAAAGAGAGCATGTGATCAAACCCGTTGCCGTTCACCGCTTCTCTTACCCGGATGCGGTAATAGAGCGCCAGACGTCCTTTAGCGCGCTCAATTTGGTGCTGAAAGCTCTCAAAAGGCTGATAGGTGCGTGGAATCCCCCGAGCACGGCCTGAATTCCCTTCAACCCAGCCTTCAACCTTATCCACGGAGAAGATTTCAAAGCTATCCGCGTTACGGTAACTGGCTTTCAGCGGGTAATCCGTCTGGCGTCCGCTGAGGTTGATCGGCTCGCTATCATGCTGGAAGAGATTGATCGCAGGCACGCAGTTGAGCATGAACGAATCAGGGCGGATCTTCAGCTCCGCCGGCAGCGGGCGGTCAAAGCAAAAATGCAGACGGAATTCCGTTACCGTCAGCGGGAGATCCGGCCATACCGCGCCCGCGAGTTGGAAAAAGAGAAAACTTTCAGGGAAACAGAAGTATTCCTGCAAGATGCGATACCCCGAATAAACGTTACCGGGATACGGCAATAGTGCATCTTCGCGCTCAAAGCCGACCGTCTTCAGCACGCTGGCTTCCTGACGGAAGCGCTGACCATCGACTTCCAGCTCAATGTGCGACAGCTGACTGGCGATCCAGAAATAGAGCTCGTAGGCCGTATAGGTATCACCGCCCAGATAAAAACGCAGTTTGTCGAGTTGCAGGTCGCTTAGCGATAGCGGGCCATGCAGCCCAACATCCAGCGTAATGGTGGACAGATCGTTGCCGCTCTGTACCTTGATCTCACGGATATCCGCCGGATAAATCCAGGCGTCGTGACAAGTCTGAAAATGGCAAACCACATCATCAATCGGCAGGCTATCAAGCTCACAGCCGCGCTCGACAAACGCGGGTTGGGCAATCGCGCCGGGGAGTACCGAAAACTGCATAATCGTCATGCTCGGTACAGGGCGCAGGTAATTAGGCCACAGCATGCCCAGCAGACCGTGCGTCAATTCCGGAAATTCATCCTCGATCTTCGCCCGCAGGCTCCCTGTCAAAAAGGCGAACCCTTCCAGCAGACGCTCGACGTCTGGGTCCGTAGTTTGTTCTGACAAAAATCGGGTAAGCTCAGGGTGCGCCTTGGCGAATTCACGCCCTTGCAGGCGCAAGTAGGTCAGCTCATCCCTGAAAAAATGTTCCAGTGACATAATCAGATCATTCTGTAATGGCGGTGGCTATCCATGTGGATATTGAAAGAGGCAACCTGCTCCAGATCTTCCAATCTGACCCGGGCGGTAACCTGAAACGACATCTCCATCGGATTCGATAAATAGTCCGATGTGTTGACATCCACATGAACAATTCGAGGTTCAAAGCGACAGATACATTGTCGGATCGCCTCCCGGATTTTCCCCCGAATATCCGCACCACCCTGCGTCGCGTCATTAAAATCAATCACGCCAAGCTCAGGTGCGCTGCGGCAATTTCCGGGCCGGGTGTTGAGCACATTGTCCAGTTGACGCTTAACGGACTCGATCAGTGCTTCAACGTCCGTTTCAGGGGAAGAGCGACGCTCCTCCCCACGGATACGATCAAACAGACTTGCCGCGCTTCCCCTTTCCCAGGCAGAAAGAGACGGCATCAGTCTTATTCCTTATCCAAACGCCCTACCAGCGACAGCTCAAAGTTCGCCCCCATGTACTTGAAGTGCGGGCGCACAGACATGGTGACCTGATACCAACCTGGTTCTCCTTCTACATCCAGCACTTTGATTTGTGCGGCACGCAGAGGACGACGGCTACGAACATCTGCTGGCGGGTTTTCCTGATCGGCGATGTACTGTTTAATCCAGGTATTCAACTCACGCTCAAGATCCTGACGCTCTTTCCATGAGCCAATCTGTTCACGCTGCAACACTTTGATGTAGTGCGCCAGACGGTTGATGATGAACATGTACGGCAGTTGCGTACCCAGCTTGTAGTTGGTTTCCGCTTCTTTGCCTTCTTTGGTGTTCGGGAACACCTTCGGCTTCTGCACCGAGTTAGCCGAGAAGAAGGCCGCATTGTCGCTGTCTTTACGCATCGTCAGCGTGATAAAGCCTTCTTCGGCCATTTCATATTCGCGACGATCGGTGATCAGCACTTCAGTCGGGATCTTGGCCTGAAGTTGGCCCATGGCTTCATAAACATGCACAGGCAGGTCGGTAATCGCACCGCCGCTCTGCGGACCGATGATGTTCGGACACCAGCGGTATTTCGCGAAGCTGTCCGTCAGCGCCGTTCCCATCAAGTAGGCGGTATTGCCCCACAGATAGTGTTCGTGATCGGTGCTGATATCTTCCTTGTAGTTGAAGCCCTTAATCGGGTTCTCTACGGGGTCATAAGGCAGGCGAGCCAGGAAGCGCGGTGCCGTCAGCCCCAGATAGCGACCATCTTCGGACTCACGCAGCGAACGCCATTTCGTATAGGCCGGGCCTTCGAAAACGGATTTCAGATCTTTGATGGAAGGCAGATCGGTGAAGCGATCCACGCCAAAGAAGGTCGGAGCAACGGAAGAGATGAACGGCGCATGCGCCATCGCGCCAACGGCGCTGACATACTGCATCAGTTTGATGTCTGGTGAGCTTTGCGTCAGCGCATAGTCACCAATCACGCCACCGATAGGCTGGCCGCCAAACTGACCGTAACCGCTGGAATATACGTGCTTATAGAAGCCAGACTGTGAGATTTCAGGCGCGAATTCGAAATCTTCCAACAGCTCTTCTTTCGTCGCATGCAACACCAACAGTTTGATGTTTTCACGGAAATCAGTGCGATCGACCAGCAGTTTCATCGAACGCCAGGAAGATTCCAGTTCCTGTAATTCTTTAGCATGCAGAATAACGTCAATCTGCTTGCTGAGCTTTTTGTCCAGTTCGACGATCATGCTATCGACCAGCGCTTTGTTCACGGGCTCTGCTGCATTACCGCTATCAAGAATGTTAGCGACCAGCGCGGCAATGCCCTGTTTAGCCACGCTGTAGCCTTCATCAACCGGACTGATACGCGCTTGAGCCATGATGTCATCAAGCAGCGATCCAGAAGCGCTGGCAGCGCCTGCCTGAACCTGTTCTTCAATTATTGACATATTTATTTCCCTATTTCGTCAATTATTCGGCGGGTTTTACCAGATCGAGCTCTTTCAAAAGCTGCTCTCTGGCTTCTTCGCTGGACAACAGATCCTGCAAACGATTACGGAATGAGGGAATATTGCCGAGGGGGCCTTTCAGCGCGACCAGTGCTTCACGTAAATCAAGCAACTTACGTAATTCAGGCACCTGTTGGGCAATGCGGTCAGGGGAGAAATCATTCAGACCGCCGATGCTCAGTTTCACTGGCAGATCGTCCGGACTTTCTTCTTCAAGGCGGTTTGGCACACTGAAATTCAATTCCAGATTTGCTTCTTTCATCACCGAGGTAAAGTTGTTCTTATCGATCGATACGGTCTGACGTTCTTCGATCGGCGTTTCCTCTGTGCGCCCTTTCATATTTCCCACGATCATCAGCGTCAACGGCAATTCTATTTCCGCCTGCTGACCACCAGTGGCCGGAACATATTTGATATTAATACGTTCCTTTGGTGCGACAGATGCACCATCAGTTCCTTTTGCCATGTGTCTATACCAACGTAAGGGCACTCGGGCCCGGAGAAGTAAAGTCGATTCCTACCAAAAGCCCGCCGTAATCCATAAGAACGGCAGCGATTCGGCAAACAAATATCGTATTTGTTTTTCGACCAGCGAGATGAAATAAATTAAAACCGAATTAAAAACACAATAAAACCGTAATTTTACGGCTCATATCGGTGTAAAAAGAGTTACACCAAGAAGGAATGTAAATACATTTATATTTTGAATTTAGATCATACACACAACCTAAACGCATGGTCAACGCTTATATAGCAGAGCAAGTAAATGGAATCATTAAAACAAACAATCAAATAAAAACAACATCTTAAGGTAATATTAAGTAAAAATATCAATATAAAAACAGAATAATTCGTTGATTTTCTATTAGAAGAAAAAGGATATATTTTGTGCCTTTTAATTTCGTTAAAAACGAAATACTTAATTCGCTAACAAATTAAAAAAATCACAAATGGTGCATTAATTTTAATTTAGCAAAACAACTTACCCTCTATTTTTTACTTTTGTCAGAACAAAAAACCATACAACCTTAAGAAACTATTTCCTTATTAAAAAATAAATATTAGATAATTTAGCAATTATTTGTTATTTAACAAAAATTAAAAGATTTTAAACCTATAAAAAAACGCATGCAAAGCATAAAAAACCAAGAGTAAATAAATGGTGGAATTTAATAACAAAAATCACTGCAATAGGCAGTTAAATGATCTTTTAAGGACCATTTTCAGGTTAAAAAGCGACAGTTATCTGCCAGGGAAATATTTCAGGCAACATTCAGGCTTCCCAGTGCAACAGAAAGGAAAAATGAGGAATCAGGCATGAAGCCATCACAACACGTTATGTCTGCTCTGGATGAGCGAAGGTTTAAACATACAGGTTGACGGCCAGCTCACCTTTAACGCTTCCGAACATTATTGTTGGAGCCGAGCTGGTAGGCTTCGGCATTGCCCCTTCCAACCAGAAGAGAAATTTTCACTCCATATTGGGGAAAGACGCCTGATTAGAGTGCTGGAGCCGTAAGGATTAATCATCCTGAATCTGCCCCTTGATCATGCCACGTGACAAACGAGGTCGATCAATGTGAAGAATGTGGTAAATCTTGGTACGTTCGGGGATCGGCATGAATACCAGGCTGACAAGAAAGGAGATGATTACCTCGCCGCCAACATTTCTGGATAATGTTTGGCGACAATGCTGTTCATCTGCTCGATCAGCTCGGGGCGTGTAAAGATGAGATGTCCGGTGCCTTTCTAAAAGCAGCGCACACTAAAGAACTCATCCCTTTGCTCTGGGGATGTGTTGATAGGTTGATAATGAGTTCACCAATTCTATTGATTTATTTAGCTTTTTATCTGATATTGGCTGTGACGATAGTCTGATGATACTAGCACAACCGTTTTCGAGCATTATGAATGGCTAGCGCAACTCACTTTTTACTCGTGTTGGTCTGGCATCCATATATCTCTCTGGCATAACAGCGATTGGCGACACAGATTGTCGCTTTAATCGAGTAAATATAGCCCTCTAAAGGTAATCCATTAGATGGGGAACGTACTATGAAAGAATTGCTCAGCTTTGCTCTCGGCCTTACTGTTGGGGTTCTTCTGATGAAGAGCAGGAATACGATAGATAATTTGAAAAAAGAGCTAGAACAAGCCCAGTCTCGTCATTAAAGTTAATGTAGCCTGGAACTGGAAGATGGGTGGCACATGATATTAATAATAGATGTTGCCGAATCATTACAATAAATCAAATATTATTAACACAGCATTATGT
>NZ_RJTN01000018.1 GCF_005497185.1 Pectobacterium polonicum
GCCCTTTGGTGAATGTCATGTCTGCATGGAAGCGACCGGGGTTTACAGCGAGCCGCTGGCCACCTTCCTGAGTGATGCGGGTTATGTCGTCAGCGTGGAAAATCCGGCGCGTATTAAATCCTTCGGTCGCAGCGAGCTGAGCCGTAACAAAACGGACAAAGGCGATGCACGTATGATAGCGCGCTATTGCGGTCAGCACTCTCCGGTGGAATGGCAGCCGATCCCGCTGAATGAAAGAAAACTCAGGGCTCTGGTAAACCGCCTGAATAATCTGCTGGAGATGAAGCAGATGGAAGAAAATCGTCTGGAGACAGCGGATGCAGTGGTGCAGCCTTCCATCAGCGAAGTGATAGCCATGCTGGATGCCCAGTCAGAAGAGACACGGCGGGCAATAAACGACCATATCGATAATGACCCGGGGCTGAGGAAAAACAGGAAACTGCTGGAGTCGATCCCCGGGATAGCAGGTGTGCTGAGCAGTACGCTGCTGGCGTATCTGGGCGATATGTCGAGGTTCAGCAGCAGTAAGGCGGTGGTGGCGTGGACAGGGCTGAATCCGATGCAGCAGGAGTCAGGACAGTGGAAGGGAAAAAGTCGGATCTCGAAGATGGGTAACAGCATAATGCGCCGCTCACTGTATATGCCAGCGATAGTTGCGATGCAGTATAACCCGGCGGTAGCTGCGTTGAGAGAGCGGATGAATGCCCGTAATAAGTCAGGGAAAGTGGTGGTGTGTGCAGCAATGAAAAAGCTGCTGCAACTGGCTTACGGGGTGCTGAAATCGGGTCGTCCGTTCGATGCTGAGATATGTCTTGCCAGATAGCTGGCAAGACGGTATCTAATAACAGGCTTAATGGTGGATGCTCGGCCCTCATGATAATTATCGCGCACTGCACACCTAGCCCATACGCTCCGAACGCACCGCCAGATCGCGACTGTACTGACGGCTGGCGTCCACCAGCATCGAGGTATAGGCATCCTTCGGCACATCGCTGGTCAGATCGTCGGTCTCCAGCGTTTCCAGTATCTTGCCGTATTGCATCACCGCCACCTTATGACACAAGTGGGAAATCACGCCCAAATCGTGCGTCACCATCAGGTAAGTCAGCTTTTCCTGCTGGTGCAACTCCGTCAGCAGATTGAGAATCTCCGCCTGCACCGACACGTCTAGCGCCGAGGTTGGCTCATCCAGCAGCAGAACTCTCGGCTCCAGAATCAGCGCACGGGCAATCGCCACGCGTTGGCGTTGCCCGCCCGACAGCTGATGCGGATAGCGGCGACGGAAATTTGTTCCCAGACCGACCTTCTCCAACAGCGTATCGATGCGATCGTCACGATCGTCAAAACGGTGGATCGATAGCGGCTCTTCCAGAATCGCTTCCACGGTATGACGAGGGTGCAGCGACCCATACGGGTCTTGAAACACCATCTGCACCCGGCGACAACGCGCCCGATCGATCCGATGCGCCAACTTCTTCCCGTCAATGTGCAGCGTGCCTTCCCAATGGTTAAACAACCCGGCCAGACACTTCAGCACGGTGGTTTTTCCTGACCCCGATTCCCCCACCAGACCAAAGATATCGCCATCGTTGACCGTGAGGTTCACATCGTACAACACCTGATTCTTTGCGCTGCCCTGGCCGAAAGAGAGATTCAGGTTATTCACTTCGATCATCGGCTGACGCTGACTCATTGCTTCAGTTGCCATGCTTATCCCCTTTATCCGTTAATCCAGGCAGGATCGCGATTCATCACCGGCAAACGCGGGCGTCGGTGGTCGATATCCGGCAGCGAATTCAGCAACCCGCGCGTGTACGGATGCTGTGCGTTATCCAGATCGGCGGCAGCAATCGACTCCACGATACGCCCGGCATACATCACCAGCACCCGATCGCAGAAGCTACGCACCAGATTGATGTCGTGGCTGATGAAAATCAGCCCCAGACCGCGCTCACTCACCAGATCGTCCAACATCGCCAACACCTGCAAGCGCACGGAGACATCCAGCGCTGAGGTCGGTTCATCGGCAATCACGATTTCGGGTTCGGTAATTAGCATCATCGCAATCATGATGCGCTGTCCTTGCCCGCCTGAGATCTCATGGGGATACAGATTGTAGACACGCTCTGGCTGACGAATACGCACCACGTCCAGCATCGCCATGACCTTTTCCTTCGCCTCGCGGTGCGACACCTTATGGTGCGCCAGATAGGCTTCGGCAATCTGATCGCCGACGCAAACCACTGGGTTCAGCGAGTATTTGGGGTCCTGCATAATCATGGATATGCGCTTGCCGCGAATCTGACGCATCCGCGCCTCATCCGCTTTCAGCAAATCGGTATCGCCGAAGCGCAGTTTATCCGCTGTAATTCGCGCGCTGTGCGGGTGCAGTTGCAATAGCGCGCGGCCAACCGTCGATTTGCCGGAGCCGGATTCACCAACAATCGCTAGCTTTTCACAGCCCAGCCGGAAGGAAACGCCGCGCACGGCATCGGTCACAACACCACGGTTCACGAAGCCTACCCGCAGATTTTCCACTTCCATCAGGGGCGAGCTTCCCGGCACGCGTTGAGAAGACTTATTCAGTTCTGGGATCGAGGATGTCACGTAGGCCGTCTCCAAGGAAGTTGAACGCCAGGCTGTTAATCAAAATCGCCAGCCCCGGAATAGTTACTAACCACCAGCACTCCATCATGTAACGACGACCCGCAGAGATCATCGCGCCCCATTCAGGATCGGGCGGCTGTGCCCCCAACCCCAGAAAGCCCAGACCTGCCGCCGTCAGAATGATGCCCGCCATATTCATGGTGATACGAATAATCACCGATGGCAGGCACAGCGGTACAATGTGGTGCAGCAGGATGCGGATAGACGATGCCCCTTGCAGCTTCACGGCAGAAACAAAGTCCGCGTGACGCAGCGACAGCGTCTCCGCCCTTGCCAGACGAGCAATCGGCGGCCAGGCCGTCAGCGTAATCGCGATCACTACATGCTCCAGACCGGGGCCGAGCGCCGCCACGAACGCCAGCGCCAATACCAGACTGGGGAACGAGATAAAGATATCGGTGATGCGCATCAGGATAGTGTCAACGATACCGCCGTAATACCCTGCAACGACACCCAGCGCCAGCCCGATAGGCCCAACAGTGACCGACACCAGCGCCACGATATACAGCGTGATGCGTGAACCATAGACCAGACGACTAAACACATCGCGCCCAAATTCATCGGTGCCAAAGTAATGTGCCGCACTCGGTGCCTGTAGCGCGTTGGCCAAATCCTGTACCAGCGGATCGTGCGTGGCGATCCACGGCGCGAAGATGGCAACCAGCATCAACATCAACACAATCGCAGAACCAATCGCGGTGAGCGGATTGCGCAGCATCGTCAAGAGAAACCCGCCGATTCGCGCGCCGCGTAACCGCAGGCGGCTCACGCGTTTTTCCGGTGGTGTCCGCATTACCGACCCACGGCTGACAGATGGCTCAGAGGAAATATTCATGCGTTCGTCCTCGGATCAAAGATTTGATACAACATGTCCGACAGCAGGTTAAGCGTCACAAAGATCAACCCCACCAGCAGCACACATCCCATCACCGCGTTCATATCCCCTAGCAGCAGGCTACCGGTCAGATAGGAACCAAATCCCGGCCATGAGAAGACCGTTTCGATCAACACCGCCCCTTCAAGCAGCGAGCCATACGCCAGCGCCACCACGGTTAGAAGCTGAACCAGAATATTGCGAAACGCATGTGCCCAGACAACACGGAACTCAGACAGCCCTTTCACTCGCGCAGTAATGATATATTCCTGCGAAAGCTGCGCCAGCATGAAGCTGCGCGTCATACGGCTGATATAGGCCAGCGAGTGGAAACCGAGAATCGTCGCTGGCAGCACCAGATGGTTCAGCGCGCTGCGGAACACATCCCACTCGCCTGCCAGTAACGAATCTACCAGCAGCAGACCGGTACGGTTTTCCACCAGACCGTCGTAGGCCATATCAACTCGCCCTGCGCCGCCGACCCAATTCAGCCAGGCATAGAACACCAGCAGCCCCATCATCCCGACCCAGAATATCGGCGTCGAATAGCCGGCCAGACTGATAAAACGCACCACATAATCCGCCCACTTACCGCGTCGTGCCGCAGCCAGCACGCCTAGCGGTACACCCAAACCCGCACCCACGATAATCGCCATGGTGGCAAGCTCGATGGTGGCAGGGAAAACCCGGATAATGTCATCCATGACCGGTCGTCCGGTCAGGAGCGCATTGCCCAAATCTCCATGCATCAGTGAATTGAAGTAAATAAAGAACTGAACATACAGCGGCTTATCCAACCCCAGCTGTTGGTAAACCTGTTGATAGGTACTTTGGTCAGCATCCTGCCCGACAATAGCCAGGACTGGATCGATTGGCATCACGCGGCCGATCACGAAGGTCAGGATTAATAATCCGAACAGCGTAACGACGACCTGAAACAGACGTTTTGCCAAACGACGCAGTACTCCACCCGGCTTGATCCAATCAGAGAAAACCATGTTCTTTCTCCTGATATCCCGGTGAGCGGCGACAGCAAACCACCACTCACGCGGTTATCTCTTTTTAACGTATCTGATCGGGATGATTAACCGGGAACGTATCGGCTAATCATCCGGTTTAACGTGTGGACACTAGCGCTGCTTATACACCTCACGCAGATGTGTCGTAGAAGACGGATGCGGCACATAGCCTTTCACGTCCTTACGCAACACCACAGAATCGATCATCTGCGACACCGGAATGATGGCCGGGAACAGTTCTTCATAGCGATTCTGTACGTTGATATACATCTGCTTCTGTTTCTGAGGATCTTTCTCCAACAGCGCCTGATCGATCATGTCATTCAGAGGTTTGTCGTAGAAAGAGGTGCGCCAGCCTTGGAAGTTGGTCAGTTTGGCTTCGTCGCTGTTATCCGGGTTATAGACAACAGAACGCAGGCTGGAGTGAGGATGCGGATCGACGCCACCACCGCCGCGGCCGACCAGCATATCGAAGTTACGATCGCGCATCGCGCCGTAAACCTGATTACCGGTGCCGGAGATGATTTTGGCTTTGATGCCCGCCTGTGCCAGCGTGGACTGTACCGACGTCGCCAGATTCAGGAACGGCTGATCGGAAAGAACACGTAGCGTGGTTTCAAATCCATTCGGGTAGCCCGCTTCGGCCAACAGCGCCTTAGCGCGTGGCACGTCCAGCTTATAGCCAGGGTCCGGCAACGTCGCATCCATCCCTTTTTGGATGGGACGCTGATGATAGAAACCGTAGCCAGGCATTACCGTCTTATTGACGCCATCGTAATCAATCAGGTAGCGAACCGCTTCGCGCACTTTCGGTTTCGCGAAATATTCGTTTTTCAGGCTCATAGCAACGTAGTACAGCGTGCCTTTTTTCACCTCATCAACCACAACATCTTTATCTTGTTTTAACGCATTGATATCCGGCACCGACATGCCTGAGGCCACGTCAATGTCGCCTTTTTCAATCATCAGACGCAGCGCCTGTGATTCAGTCATGTGGCGGAAAATCACGCGGCGCATTTTCGCGTCGCCCTGCCAGTTGTTCTCAACCTTACTGATGCGCAGCACATCTTTCGCCTGCCACACATCCAGCTTGAACGGGCCAGAACCGGCTTCGTTCGTGGTTAGCCAGCCGTTACCCCAGTCACCGTTTTTCTCGTGCTTCATGACCGTTTTACTGTCCAGCACCGAGCCGCTACCTAACGTTGCCAGCGAATAGATCACCAGCTTGGGGTCGTTTGGCTTCGGCAACTCAATTTCAACAGTGTGATCGTCTTTGGCACGGATCATTTTCTCCACGTTTTCCGCGGTGAAGCCGTAGGATTTCCACGTCGTGGCCTGAGCCATGTTGAGGCTAAGCAGACGTTTCATCGACCAGGCGAAATCTTGTGCCGTCACGGGGTTACCGGAATGGAATTTGGCGTTATCGACCAGATTGAAGGTAATGACATTGCCCGCATCATTGACGCTCCAGCTTTTCGCCAGAGAAGGCAGGATATGACTCAGATTGGCAGGATCGAGCACCACCAGCGAGTCATAGAGGTTAACGATGATGCCCACCACTTCGTTACCGGTCATGGCGGCCGGATCGAGTGAGAGCATGTTGTTCATGTTCATTCCCACGATCAGCTGATCGTCAGGGGTTTTTGCCGATAGAATGGCCGGCGTCGCGGCCATGCAGAGTGAACCTAACAGCAGGGTACGGAGTATTGCTCGTGCTTTCATCATTATTCTCCAGGTGTGGGAGCATGGAAGACGACAACTTTTTATTTTTTAGGTAAGGCTATCTTTCAGATCGAACAAACAACTATTCATACAGAAAAAACTATTCTTTGCTTAGGGTATGCTCCTCAATCCAGTCAAAATTAATATCTTCTCCCAGCCCCGGACGTTGCGGCAGATGCACAAAACCCTCGTCATCCATCGGATCGACAATCGAATTCAGGTAAGCAGCAGGTTCATCGTAATCGAGGAAAGGATGCAGTAGCCCGCGTTCATACCAGCGGCAGTTTTTGATCGCACCCACAACGTTGAGGTTTGGCGCACCGTTACCGTGAATTTCACAGTCCATACCGAAAGATTCAGCCAGGCTGGCAACCTTCAGACACGGCCAGAGACCGCCGACGCCTTGCACGCCTGCACGTAAAATGTCGCATGCGCCTTCTTTAACCCAGTCAGCACGGCTAAAGTATTTGCCTGACAGACTTTCCGGCCCGATGACATCGATATCCAGGCTCTTGGTCAGCCAACTGTAAGACGCCATGCTCTGCTCTTCCATTGGCTCTTCAAACCAGGTGAAATCGAGCTTTTGCAGTTCACGACCGATGTATAACGCATCGCTGCGGCTGTACCAGTGGTAGCCATCCAGCATCAGGCAGACATCCGGGCCGACCGCTTCACGCACTGCCGCGCAGGCTTTCACATCAATCTTCGGGCTAGGTGCGAACGAGACAGGCGGCATCCAGGTATGCAACTTGATGGCTTTATAGCCGCGCTGCACCAGTTTTTCGGCGAACTGGCCGTATTCCTCTGGCGTAGATAAACCGCCTTCCAGCTCATCGCCACACATGGTACTGCCGTAAGCAGGGACTTTTTCACGGTAGCCGCCGAGCAGCTTATGCACAGGCATGTTCAGCACACGACCTTGCAGATCCCACAGTGCGGATTCCACAATCGACAGCGCGCGATCGGTCAGTTGGTTGGCGCTGCCGCGTTGCCAGTGCACCAGATCCTGCCAGAGGCGCTCACGATCGAACGGATTCTGCCCAATCAGCACTTTGCGGAAGAAAGCATTAACGATATGGGGACGAATCACTTCCGGCGGAGCGAAAGCGTAACCTTTTTGGCCGTCATCTGCCGTGATGGTCAACAGCGCCATCTTGGCCTGATTTTCGGCTCCCGGGTGTGAATGGCCCGCACTATCGGAAACCCGACGCGTGGGATAAGTGAAGACGGTGACATCAATTGATTCTATTTTCACGTTGTTACCTGCTTTGATGTTTAACACAACTCATGTATACGATTGCGAATGTGAGCCACATAACTATTAAAGAATCACTTCACTGCTTGTGCTGGGACGAGTAGATAAAAAACGCATAACGCTTTCTGGTACGACCTTATAAGTCGATCGGCGTCACAAAAAGAAATCACGTGTTAATTAAAAAAAAATAGCGTTTTATTTTTAATTATTAAGGTTGTTACGCCGTTAGTCATTAGGCAATTTCTTTCATATGAAGAAATTATGTCGCGGATAACTGTGCATTTGCACATAAAGCTGTGAGCACTATCACCAGAAAATTTCATATCCTTATTAAATGGATGGATAATCCCTTAGTTTTATTTTTACGTCTTCAGGAACGTGATTGATTGATGAGGGGGACGATTACCCTGATAGCGGATTGGCCGCTAATCAGTCGGCTTCTGACCAAAAGCGTGCTATAGATCTCATTTTTACCAGTCCCGAAAACTCCAACAAAAACCAAGACTTAATAAAAATTAAGCAAAATCATTAGGATACCCACAAAGAAGTATATAAAAGACAACTTGATGTACATCAATAAGCGGCCTTTGTAGCGCGATAAGGTAACCTCAGAAGAAGCAATTTTGAGGCAAAAATGAACAAAGTCAGACTCGCTGTTATCGGTAACGGGATGGTTGGCCACCGTTTTATCGAAGAGTTGCTGGATAAGGCCCCAACGTCCACCTACGAGATTACCGTTTTTTGTGAAGAACCCCGCGTCGCCTACGATCGTGTCCACCTCTCTTCTTACTTCGCTCACCACACGGTAGAAGAGCTCTCTTTAGTACGCGAAGGCTACTACGAAAAGAATGGCGTTAACGTCCTGCTAGGTGAACGCGCCATCACCATCAACCGCAGTGAAAAAGCCATTCACTCCAATTCCGGCCGTACCGTGTATTACGACAAGCTCATCATGGCAACCGGCTCCTACCCCTGGATTCCTTCAATCAAAGGATCAAACGGGCAAGACTGTTTCGTGTACCGCACCATTGAAGACCTGAACGCCATCGAAAACTGCGCCCGCCGTAGCAAACGCGGCGCGGTGATCGGCGGGGGCCTATTAGGTTTGGAAGCGGCTGGCGCACTGAAACACCTTGGCGTGGAAACACACGTCATTGAGTTCGCCCCCGTGCTCATGGCCGAACAGTTAGATGCACAGGGCGGCACCCTGCTGCAACGCAAGATTGAAAACATGGGTGTGCGTGTGCATACCAGCAAGAATACGCAGGCCATCCAACATTCTGGTCTGGAAAGCCGCAAGACGATGGTGTTTGCCGACGGCAGCACGCTGGAAGTCGATTTCATCGTGTTCTCTACTGGTATCCGTGCGCAGGACAAACTGGCACGTCAGTGTGCGCTGGAAATTGGCCCACGCGGCGGTATCGCCATTAACGACTGGTGTCAAACTTCCGACCCTGACGTCTACGCCATCGGCGAATGTGCCGCCTGGCAGGGCAGGCCATTTGGTCTGGTTGCGCCCGGCTACAAAATGGCACAGGTCACCGTCGACCATCTGTTAGGGCATGAGAACCGATTCCAGGGCGCCGACATGAGCGCCAAGCTCAAGCTGATGGGCGTCGATGTTGGCGGGATTGGCGATGCACACGGCCATACGCCGGGCTCTCGCAGCTACATGTGGCTGGATGAAAATAAAGAAACCTACAAGCGTCTGATCGTCAGCGCCGACAATAAAACGCTGCTCGGTGCCGTACTGGTCGGCGACACGCGGGATTACGGCAACCTGCTGCAATTCATGCTGAACAAAATCCCGCTGCCGGATTCTCCTGAAGCGCTGATTCTTCCCGCGTCTGCTGGCAGTGCGAAACCGACGCTGGGTGTCGATGCACTACCGGAAAGCGCACAAATCTGCTCCTGCTTTGACGTGTCCAAAGGCGACATCATCAAAGCGATTAACGGCGGCTGTCATACCGTTGCAGCACTGAAGGAAACCACCAAAGCCGGTACGGGCTGCGGCGGCTGTATCCCGCTGCTGACACAGGTACTGAACGCGGAACTCAGCAAACAGGGGATCGAAGTCAATAATCACCTGTGTGAACACTTTGCCTATTCGCGCCAAGAGCTGTACCACCTGATCCAAATCGAAAAAATCAAAACGTTCGATCAACTGCTGGAAAAACACGGTTCAGGCTATGGCTGTGAGGTCTGTAAACCGACCGTAGCCTCTCTACTGGCTTCCTGCTGGAACGAGTACGTGCTCAAACCGCAGCACACGCCGTTGCAGGATTCTAACGATAACTTCCTCGGCAATATCCAGAAAGACGGCACCTACTCGGTGATCCCACGCTCCGCAGGCGGGGAGATCACGCCGGATGGCCTGATCGCCATTGGCCGTATCGCGAAGCAATATAATCTGTACACCAAGATGACTGGTTCTCAGCGCATGGCGCTCTTTGGCGTACAAAAAGACGATTTACCCGACGTATGGGCTCAGCTTATCGAAGCCGGGTTTGAAACCGGCCATGCCTACGCCAAGGCGTTACGTATGGCAAAAACCTGCGTCGGCAGCACCTGGTGCCGTTTTGGCGTCGGCGACAGCGTAGGGTTCGGCGTTGAGCTGGAAAACCGCTACAAAGGTATCCGCACCCCGCACAAAATGAAGTTTGGCGTCTCCGGCTGTACGCGGGAATGTGCAGAAGCACAGGGTAAAGACGTG
This sequence comes from Pectobacterium polonicum, assembly GCF_005497185.1. GTDB lineage: Bacteria > Pseudomonadota > Gammaproteobacteria > Enterobacterales > Enterobacteriaceae > Pectobacterium > Pectobacterium polonicum. The sequence goes on from NZ_RJTN01000018.1 coordinate 10,251, forward strand.
GGGATTATCGCCACCGAAAAAGGCTGGAACCTCTATGTATGCGGTAACGGCGGGATGAAACCGCGCCACGCTGACCTGCTGGAAGCCGACTTAGACCGCGAGACCTTAGTCCGCTATCTGGATCGCTTCATGATGTTCTACATCCGCACGGCCGATAAGCTCCAGCGTACATCCGTCTGGCTGGATAACCTCGAAGGCGGCATCGACTATCTGCGCAATGTGATTGTGAAAGACAAGCTGGGCATTAACGATCAGCTTGAAGCGGATATCGCCCGGCTACGAGAAGGCTATATCTGCGAATGGCAGGCGACGCTGGAAGATCCAGAAGCACAGAAACGCTTTGCCCACTTCATTAACAGCCCAGAGCGTGACCCAAATGTGCAAATGGTAAATGAACGTCAACAACACCGTCCGGCGCGCCCTGCCGAGCGCATTCCGGTGAAACAGATTGAACTGGAAGGGGAAAGCGCATGAGCCAGTGGACTACCGTATGTAAGTTAGACGACATCCTGCCCGGCACCGGTGTTTGTGCGCTGGTCGATCAGCAGCAGATCGCCGTATTCCGGCCACGTAACGACGAGCAGGTTTACGCCATCAGCAATATCGATCCGTTCGCCCAAGCGAGTGTGTTAAGCCGTGGGATAGTGGCTGAACATCAGGACGATCTTTGGGTCGCAAGCCCGTTGAAAAAACAGCATTTCCGCCTTAATGACGGCTTCTGTCTGGAAGATGATGCCTATTCTGTTGCCGCTTATGATACTCAGGTAACAAACGGTAATGTGCAAATATCCATCGCAAACAGTGAGGTAGCGGTTGATAATAACCAACCATTACCGTAATGACATGGTCGGTGCCCTGTAACGACAGGGCACACCACTATCTGAGTCTTCAAGAGGCGTTGCATGGATTACCTACCGATATTCTGTCAGTTGCACGATAAACCCTGTCTGTTGGTAGGAGGCGGTGAAATAGCCGAGCGGAAAGCCCGACTATTGTTGGACGCAGGCGCAGTGGTTACCGTCAACGCGCTCGATTTTAACGATCAATTTCAGGCATGGGAGCAGGATGCCCAATTAACGCTGGTACACGGCACCTTCGATCCCACCTTGCTGAACGAGGTATGGCTGGTGATTGCCGCCACAGACGATCAGGACGTCAATAATCACGTTTATGCCAGCGCCAGCGAGCGTCGAATTTTCTGCAACGTGGTTGATTCACCAGAACGTGCCAGCTTCATTATGCCGTCAATCATCGACCGTTCACCGCTGATGGTTGCCGTATCTTCCGGCGGCGCAGCCCCGGTATTAGCCCGGCTACTGCGGGAAAAACTGGAAAGTATTCTGCCGCAAAACCTCGGTAAACTGGCAGCATTCGCTGGTGAATTGCGCAGTCGGGTAAAAAACCGTTTTTGCAAAATGAGTGCACGCCGTCGCTTCTGGGAAAAACTCTTTGTACACGATAGGTTGGCACAGGCGCTGGCCAATGAAGACAGCGAACGCGTTCAACAACTCACGGAACTGTTGTTCTCCGCCCCACTGGATGACCGAGGTGAAGTGACGTTGGTTGGTGCGGGACCGGGTGATGCCGGGTTACTCACGTTGAAAGGTCTACAGCATCTACAGCAGGCTGACATCGTCGTTTACGATCGTCTGGTATCGAAAGAGATTCTCAATCTGTCACGCCGCGACGCCGAGCGTATCTTCGTCGGTAAAGCCTCTGGCTATCACAGCGTTCCTCAAGATCAAATCAATCAGTTGCTGGAAGAAAAAGCACGCGCTGGCCACCGCGTCGTCAGACTAAAAGGCGGCGACCCGTTTATCTTCGGCCGTGGTGCTGAAGAGTTGGAACACTTGCAACAGGCGGGCGTCCCGTTTTCTGTCGTTCCCGGTATTACTGCTGCGTCAGGCTGCTCAGCCTACAGCGGAATCCCACTCACCCATCGCGATCACTCGCAGGGCGTCAGATTGATTACCGGACACGTCAAGCATGATACCGATCTTGACTGGTCCAGCCTCGCAGCAGAAAAACAAACGCTGGTGTTTTACATGGGGCTCCAGCAGGCTGAACACATTCAAAATAAGCTCATCGAGCAGCAACTACCAGAAACCGTGCCTGTCGCCATTATCGAAAACGGCACCTCAACTAAACAGCGCGTTCTGCGTGGACAACTCTCCCAACTGAGCGAATTAGCGCAGCAGGCCAGCAGCCCGAGTTTGATCATCATCGGCAACGTTGTCGGGCTACGGGAAAAATTGAGCTGGTTTTCAGACCGGACAGCATAATCCTCTCCTCATTTACCGACTCACCCGCTATCCGTCCTGCCGGATAGCGGTTATTGCACCATCATAATGCAACGCCCCACCAAATAGCATAACAATGCACTATTTTAAACATACTCCCTTACAAAATGTCACTTTAATGCTTTACCACAAGCCACATCTGTCTTATTTTGACTAAAACAAAACTCATTAATAAGCAGGCTATGTGAATAAATAATCAATTATCATTTGCGTGGAAACGTGGCCCAAGTATTGCTTAGCTTTCTAATAGATTCGCGGCACGACTTCTGAATCGTTCTTATCGAACCGATTTCATCGTCAAACCATCGTGTTTCATCGAATTCGTACTCCATCGAATGAGTACATCATCAAGTTAATACCATTACGCATTACTGCTTTTGTTCCTGAACAGCGTGTGTAGCCCTCTCATCACAAACACAGTTCTGTGTAACGGAGCCATCTTTTACTACCAACAAAACTTGCTAAGAACACTATTTGCTAAGAATAAAATTTGCCAAAAACAGGCAGTTTGGAGTCACTTGTGGAAGACATTACATTCTGGCAGCTCATCAGTTTTGGTGAACACGGCTGGGGAAAATTATTACTGATTGGGGCAGGAATGACGCTCGCACTGGCGATCGGCGGCTTCCTGCTGGGAGCGGTGATCGGCACGATCGGTGCCTGGTCCAAAATTTGCGGCAATCGCCCCGTGCGCTATCTGGCCGATGGCTACACCACTCTCATCCGTGGCGTCCCCGATCTACTCATCATCTATCTGCTTTATTTCGGCGGCAGTTCCGCGTTAACCCTGCTCGCCAAACTGTTTGGCAGCAATGAGTTCTTTGGTTTTCCGGGCTTCCTCGCTGGCGTCTTCGCCGTCGGCATTTCCTCCGGTGCGCAGCAAACGGAAGTCTACCGCGGTGCCTTCTACGCCGTTTCCAAAGGGGAAATTGAGGCCGCCAAAGCCTGCGGTATGCCAACGCTACTGCGCCTGCGCCGCATCATCATACCGCTCCTGCTGCGCCACGCGATCCCCCCACTCGGCAACGTGTGGCAGTTGGTGCTGAAAACTTCTGCGCTGGTTTCCGTTACTGGTGTCGCAGAGCTGATGACGCAGTCGCAAACCGGCGCCGGTTCTACCGGTAAACCGTTTGATTTCTTCATGGCAGCCGCGCTGCTGTACCTGCTTATCTCAATCTGTTCCGGCTGGATTATGCGCCGTGCTGAGTCTCATTATTCCCGGGGTGTGAAACGCTGATGGATTTTCCTTTTCTGTACAACACGTTTCTGGAGATTATTCCCGGTATCCCGTTGACTCTACAGCTGGCGGTCAGCTCGGTCTTTCTGGGCTTCTTTCTGGCGCTGGGCTTGGCGTTGATGCAGCTGTCATCCTTTGCCGTACTGCGTTCAATTGCCCGGACCTACGTGCTGTTTTTCCGCGGTACGCCGCTGCTGGTTCAATTGTTCCTGATTTACTACGGGCTGGGGCAATTCCCCTGGGTTCGGGAAAGTGTTCTTTGGCCATTCCTGCGGGAGCCGCACTGGTGCGCCCTGCTGTCACTCAGCCTGTGTACCGGTGCCTATGCCAGTGAAATTATCCGTGGCGGATTGCAGTCCGTTCCGGTTGGCCAGATCGAATCGGCGCGCGCCTGTGGCATGCCGTCGTTCATGATTTTCAAGCGTATCGTTTTCCCGCTGGCAATCCGTCAGGCACTCCCGGCTTACGGCAATGAGCTGATTTCAATGGTCAAATCGACCTCATTGGCTTCTATCATCACGCTGATGGAAATCACCGGTATCGCCGCACGCCTTATTGCGGAAACCTACCGGGCGCTCGAAGTGTTCCTGGTCGCCGGTGCTATTTATCTGTTTATTAACCTTATTCTGACACGCTTATTGATGTGGACAGAATTTACGCTCACCCCTCATCTCCGTGCGCCGGGCGCGCAACCGGCAGCGAAAAAAATTAAGAAATTGGGAGATCTGCAATGACGACACCCGCCATTAGCCTGCGCAACATTCATAAAAGCTTCGGTTCTCTGGACGTCCTGAAAGGGATTTCGATTGAAGCCAATCAGGGAGAAGTCATCTCAATTTTGGGATCGTCCGGTTCAGGTAAATCGACGCTGCTGCGCTGTAGCAACCTGCTTGAGCTTCCCGATCAGGGCGAGATTATCGTCGGCGGAGAAGCGATTGAAATGAAGCCGAACCGCAAAGGACATAACCGCCCATCAAACCTCAAACAGATCGACAGAATTCGTACCCAACTAGGCATGGTGTTCCAAAATTTTAACCTCTGGTCACACAAGACCGTGTTGGAAAACATCATCGAAGCGCCCGTGCACGTCTTAAAGCGCCCACAGGCGGAGTGCGTGGAACACGCCGAGCAGCTGTTAGAGAAAGTCGGTCTGGCGGATAAGCGTCACTACTATCCTGCGCATTTGTCCGGTGGACAGCAGCAGCGCGCTGCGATTGCCCGTGCGCTCGCGATGGAACCGAAAGTGATGCTGTTCGATGAGCCAACCTCTGCACTCGATCCTGAACTGGTGGGCGAAGTGCTGCGTGTGATGCGCACGCTGGCGGACGAAGGGATGACCATGCTGGTCGTGACGCACGAAATGGATTTTGCCCGCGAAGTCTCCAACCGCATCGTCTTCCTCCATCAGGGGGAAATTGAAGAACAGGGAACGCCGGAGCACGTTTTCACCGCCAGCCAGTCGGCTCGCTTCCGGCAATTTATTGCCAGTTGGTAAACACAGCCTCGCTAATTTCGTGCGCAGACGGCTACCTCTGCCGCGAAATTCAGCGGGAATAAATAAAATATAACGATATAGAGTTCCAGGAGAACACCAATGATCAAATCCAAACTCACTCTGCTCGCCTGCTCGCTGTGTATGGCAGGAACGCTGGCTGCCTCATTCACCGCCTCAGCAGAAGAGAAAAAATGGACAACCGTCCGCATCGCAACCGAAGGGGCTTATCACCCGTATAACTTCACCAAGCCAGACGGTACGCTCGATGGCATGGAGATCGAACTGTACAAAGTGCTGTGCGACAACATGCAGGTGAAATGCGAGATCATGGTTCAGCCCTTCGCCAGCGCCATTCCTGCGCTGAACGCCGGTAAATATGACGCGATCATTGCAGGTATGTCCGCCACGGCAAAACGCCGTGAGGTGATCGATTTCAGCCAGCCGTACACGCAGTCAGGGCAGACGTTCGCCGTACTGAAATCCAGCTCACTCGCCAAAGATTTCCCAGACGCGGGCGTGCGTTTCTCCATTGAGCCCGCCGATGAAGCGAAAGCACTGGCAGAGGTTGAGAAGTTGAAACCGCTGCTGGAAGGCAAAACTATTGGCGTGCAGTCTGCTTCTATCGCCAGCGCCTTTTTAGATAAATATATGAAAGGCGTGATGAAAGTTCGCGAATACAAAACCACGCAGGAACACGATCTGGATCTGAAAGCAGGCCGTGTCGATCTGGTCATCGCTTCCGCGCCTTACCTGAAAAGCACAACGGACAAACCGGGCAATGACAACATCGTGATGCCAGGGCCACAGTTCATCGGCGGCATTCTGGGCAGCGGTTCTTCCGTTGGCCTGCGTAAAAGCGATCCTGAGCTGAAAGCTATGTTCGACAAGGCGATCGATCAGGCCAAGCAAGACGGCACCATTAGAAAGCTGAGTGAAAAATGGTTCGGTATGGACACCACGCCACTCTGAGTATGACCCTCTAGTTGAATCGCGTGTCATGGCGAAGTGGCTGTGACACGCCCCTCGCCAATGCCATCAGAAAAATCAAACGAGCACACCACGCATGAATGCAACACACACTGAAGGAACGCTGCCGGCCGTCAATCACCAGAACGTGGAAGCGATCTGCGATCTGATTGTCGCCAAGCGGCAGCAATTCTGTACGCTGAGCGACGGCATCTGGGATACGCCAGAGCTGAACTACGAAGAACATCGTTCAGCCGCACAGCATGAAGCCGTCCTGAAAGCCGAAGGCTTCCGTCTGACGAAAGGCATTGCCAACATGCCGACTGCGCTACTGGGAGAATTCGGTGAAGGTCTGCCGATTATCGCCATTCTGGGTGAATATGATGCGCTACCGGGTCTGAGCCAGCAGGCAAATGTCGCAGAGCCGAAGCCGCTGGAAAACGGTGGCAACGGCCACGGCTGCGGGCATAACCTGCTCGGTACCGCGGCGCTACAGGCGGCAACGGCAGTGAAAGATTATCTGCAAAAACACGCCCTGGCCGGAACCGTACGTTTTTACGGCTGCCCTGCGGAAGAAGGCGGATCGTCCAAAGGTTTTATGGTCAAGGAAGGCGTGTTTGATGATGTCGATATTGCCCTCTGCTGGCATCCAGCGACCTTCACGGGCGTCAATAGCCCGATATCGCTAGCCTGCAACGAGCTGAATTTTTACTTCAAAGGCCGTGCCGCTCATGCTGCCAGCAGCCCGCACTTGGGGCGCAGCGCGCTGGATGCCGTTGAATTAATGAATGTTGGCGTGAACTATATGCGCGAGCATATGCCGTCCTCCGCGCGCGTTCACTACGCGATTACCGACAGCGGCGGTCAGGCACCAAACGTCGTACAGGCTAACGCGACCGTGCGTTACCTCGTACGAGCACGTCAGTTGCCGGAACTGCATCAGTTGGTCAAACGCGTGAAAAAAATTGCTGAAGGCGCGGCGCTAATGACAGAAACCGAAGTCAGCAGCGAGGTGATTAGCGGTGATGCCAACCTGCTGGCAAATCCGCCGCTGGAAGCACGTATGCACGAACATCTACTGGCACTCGGTCCAATACCGTTCGATGACGAAGACCGGAAGATAGCGGCAATGTTCCAAACGGCGCTGAGCGCCGAAGATATTGCCGAATCTTACGCGCGTTTCGGCGTCAAACCACAACCAGGTTTAACGCTACACGACGGTATTTATCCGCTGTATAGCCCGAATGAAGCCTTCATCGGCTCTACCGATGTGGGAACAGTTAGCTGGGTGGTGCCAACCGTGCAGATCCGCAGCGCTACCTACGCCATCGGTACACCGGCGCATTCGTGGCAACTGGTTGCACAGGGGAAAACCGGTGCCGCCCACAAAGGCACGGAATATGCGGCAAAAGCGATGGCATCACTGGCTATCGATCTGCTGGTCACGCCTGAACTGATTGCTCAGGCAAAAGCCGACCATCAGGAAAGGTTGCAGCACACACCGTTTGAGAACCCGATTCCAGACGACGTGTTTCCGCCGATCCCACAGGGGTAAGACGCGAATTTGAAGGGATAGAGAAGTGACAAGACACCGTCAGGAGAATATCTCCTGACGGGGATTAAGGCTTACGGGCGGGACACAAAACCGACAGCGTCGTAAACCTTCTTCAGCGTTTCCTGCGCGCGAGCACTCGCTTTTTCAGCACCTTCACGCATCACCTGTTGCAGGAAAGCCTCATCGTTACGGAAACGGTGATAACGTTCTTGCAGCTCCGAGAGCATACCAGATACGGCATCCGCCACCGCGCCTTTCAAGTGCCCATACATCTGGCCGTCAAACTCTTGCTCCAGCTCAGGGATACTTTTTCCTGTCACGCCAGACAGAATATCCAACAGGTTCGATACCCCGGCTTTATTCTTCACATCATAGCGAATGACTGGTGGCTCGTCGGAATCCGTCATGGCACGTTTGATTTTCTTCACCACTGCTTTCGGATCTTCCAGCAGCCCGATGACGTTATTACGGTTATCGTCAGATTTGGACATCTTCTTGGTCGGTTCCAACAGAGACATCACGCGCGCGCCCGATTTCGGAATAAATGGCTCTGGCACTTTAAAAATATCGCCATACAGGCTGTTGAAGCGCTGGCCAACATCACGGCTCAATTCCAGATGCTGCTTCTGATCTTCACCTACCGGCACCTGATTGGTTTGATACAGCAGGATATCCGCCGCCATCAGCACCGGATAATCAAACAGGCCAGCGTTGATATTCTCTTCATAGCGCGCGGATTTATCCTTGAACTGTGTCATACGGCTCAGCTCGCCGAAATAGGCATAGCAGTTCAGTATCCAGCTCAGTTGGCTATGTTCAGGAACATGCGACTGAACAAAAATAGTGCTCTTTTTCGGGTCGATGCCACAAGCCAAATACAGCGCCAGCGTGTCCAACGTCGCTTTTCTCAGCGCCTGCGGGTCCTGACGTACCGTGATGGCATGCAAATCCACAATGCAATAGATGCAGTCATAATCGTCCTGCATGTTGACCCACTGACGTAACGCCCCCATGTAGTTACCAATGGTCAATTCACCAGACGGTTGCGCACCGCTAAATACAATGGGCTTGCTCATACTAAGGGTTCCTGATTGTGTGAAGAAGACTGCCCGATCAGAGGCAAAATATCGGCAAAGCGATCCAAAACGATATCCGGCTGACTCAGCTCGATCGCTTCACCATAGTTATAACCATACGTCATGCCGACACTGCGGCAACCCGCCGCCTGCGCGGCCTGAATATCATTGCGGGAATCACCGATGAACAAGAGCTCGCTAGCGCGTAATCCCAGTTTACCCAACACCAGATAGAGCGGCGCGGGGTGAGGTTTTTTCACGATGACATCATCGCCACCGATGATCAGTGAAAAATAGTCACCGATCCCTAATCCTGACAGCAGTGGCGCAACAAACGGCGTGGGCTTATTGGTCACCACGGCCATCGGAACCCCTTGCTGTGCCAACTGCGCCAGCGTCTCTTTTACCTGTGGGAACAGCGTACTACCGCTATCCACCGTCTGCGCATAATAGCTATCAAACCGCTCACGCGTTTCCTGCAAGCGCGCGCCCGTCGGTTCAACACCAGCCCAACGCAGCGCACGTTCAACCATGACGTCGGCACCGTTGCCGATCCAGGTTGCAACACGGGCTTCGCCCGCAGCAGGCAATGACTGTGCCACTAATGCCCGATCGATAGCCGCCGCCAGACCCGGTGCGCTATGAATCAGCGTGCCGTCCAAATCAAAAGCCAACCCGCGAATCGCAGTTAATTCAGTCATGTTTCGTCCTTGAAATTTCATTACGCATTTGATCAATAACGGTACGGTAATCCGAATGACCAAAAATAGCCGATCCCGCTACAAACATATCCGCGCCCGCTTCCGCAATCGCGCCGATATTCTCCACTTTTACCCCGCCATCAACTTCCAGTCGAATGTCGTAACCGCTGTCGTCGATCAAGCGACGAACCTGGCGAAGCTTATCCAACGTACCAGGAATAAAAGATTGGCCGCCGAATCCAGGGTTAACCGACATCAGCAGAATGATATCCAATTTGTCCATGACATAATCGAGATAACTTAGCGGGGTCGCAGGGTTAAACACCAGCCCAGCTTTACAGCCGTGGTCTTTAATGAGTTGGAGTGAACGATCGAGATGATCGGTAGCTTCAGGATGAAAGGTAATGAAACTGGCTCCCGCATTGGCAAAATCGGGAATGATTCGATCGACCGGTTTCACCATCAGGTGAACGTCAATCGGCGCGGTAATGCCGTAATCGCGCAGGGATTTCAGTACCAGCGGGCCAATCGTCAAATTTGGCACATAGTGGTTATCCATGACATCAAAATGGACCACATCAGCCCCGGCTGCTAATACATTAGCGGTATCTTCACCAAGACGGGCAAAATCAGCCGACAAAATAGACGGCGCGATTAAAAACGGTTTCATTCATTTCTCCAAACGGTAAAGTCTGAATGCCTGCGGGTAACCTCACTCTCGGCTAATGACGCCTCTCAGACGGCATTAACCCATTCACCGCGCTCTGTTTGCCCAAGCGGTATTACCGATATAGGGCTAATAACTCGTTTACTTTACTACGCCCTAAAATATTACGGCTAATTGTTCTGCGCGCTTTAACAACATAAAGCACGGCTTCCTGGTACCACTCACGAGTCAACAAGGTGTCATGATTGGAAATCAGCACGGGAATTTGGCTTTCTACTGACAAACGCCGCGCCAATTGCGCCAAACTTTGCTGATCGGCACGACTGAAATTATTGGTGTGGTAGGCCGTAAAATTCGCGGTAGCAGACAGCGGTGCATAGGGCGGATCGCAATAAATAACCGATCCCTTCTCTGCTTTTTCCAGCGTGTCCTGATAATGCTCACAAACGAAGGTGGCATTTTGCGATTTCAGGGCAAACCAGCGAATCTCTTCTTCAGGAAAGTAGGGCTTCTTATAACGCCCAAAAGGAACATTGAACTCACCGCGCATATTGTAACGGCACAGGCCGTTATAGCAGTGGCGATTCAAATAGAGAAATAACAGAGCACGCCGATAAGCATCGCTGCAAAGGTTAAATTCGTCACGCAGCAGATAAAACGCCTCAGACGTGTTCACTTCATCCGTAAACAGCTTACGGGCGTCGAGAACAAACGCCTCAGCATTCGCTTTGACGATATTGTACAGGTTAATCAGATCGCTATTAATATCAGCCAGTATATAGCGCTCATATTCCGTATTCAGAAACACGGAACCCGCGCCAACAAAAGGCTCAATAAGACAGTCTCCTGCGGGTAAATAGCGACGAATTTCTTCTACCAGCGGATATTTACCACCAGCCCATTTTAAAAAAGCGCGGTTCTTCTTCATGCCGTCGTTAGTTACTCATACGTTTCAGAGCCGCGGATTGTACTCTGTGTCAGACAGCACATCAGGGCTAAAATTGGTGTTACTTATTCAAGTCCTGCTTCACCTGACGGATCGGCTTAACCCATGGTTTTTTCGCTTGTACCTCTGCGGGTAGCGCGGCAATCGCCTGTTTCGCCTCCGCAGAAGAAGCATAGACTCCGGTCACTAACACATACCAGGATTTTCCGTCTCGTTTCGTTTCATACACCCATGAATGGGCGAGATTGTGTTGTTTCGCGTAGGCTTTCAGCGTGTCTGAGCGTGAAGCGCTGCTCAGTTGCAAAGTAAAGTGGCTGGCTGGCGCATTCTGTACGGAACCATTCTGCCCAGCAGTCGCTGGCGCCGCCGCTTTTGCGTTAGTAGCTGGTTTGCTCGCTACTGGCGTTTTTGGCGCGCTGTTCACGGCAGGCTTAGCATTGCTAGCGTGTGCAGGCGTCGCGTTGTGCGTATTTTTAGCTGAGGACGCCGCAGGCGTTTTTCCCGCCGGAGCAACCGTCGCAGGTGCCGTTGGCAGCGTCGAGTTTCCTGTTGCGCCCTGAGAGAATTCGCTCACGCGCCCTTGCTGTTGCGACAATGCATCGGTGATATTGCCCGGTAATTCAATACGCTGCTGTCCAGCCACTGGTGGTTGAACTTTCGCATCTGTCGGCGTACCAGCAATCGGTGGAGCACTTAATGTTTGGGGTGACATCGGCGCTTGGGAAGATGCCTGCGCGGATGTTTGACCATGACCAACATCGCCGGGAACTGCCGTAGGGTTCTCACCCTGTGAAGAAAGCTGCGAGTTCTGTGTCATAGATGACGATGAAGAGAGATCGATATTCCGCTCTCCCCCCGCTTGGTTTTGTGTCTGTGGCGTTTGTGGCTGAGAAGGAGCCTGCAAAGCAGAGCCGATACCCACAATCAACAGCACCAGCACGATAATCCCGATGCCAATCATCAGGTGCTGTCTGGAAAGCGCGACTTTAGGTACCGCGAAGCTGCTGCTCTTTTGCTGACGAGTAGGTCGACGGTCACTGGTATCAGGCTTCAGCTCATCTTCCGGCTTGAACTCATCCATTTAACATCTCCCCACTAAAAAGCTCGAATCCGCCATACGATCGTCAAGGCGAATCATTGAATCGTAACGCATTGTATTTTATTAACCATAACCCATCAGGGCGTGTCTGTCGTTAATACTTAGCTTTCATAACTGGCTAGCATTACGCGTCAGGCTTGGCAATCCGCAATTGAGGCCAACACCATGTCATGCGCAACGCCACCACGGACTTCTGATTGGCCAATCGCCGTTGGCAACACCAGACGTAGCTCACCTGCCAGCACTTTCTTGTCACGCATCATGTGAGGAAGATAGGCTTCAGGCGCCATTTGCGTCGGGCCGTTCACTGGCAGGCCAGCACGAACCAACAGAGACGTGATGCGCTCGACGTCCGCAGAGGAGAACTGCCCGAGGCGACGTGCAGTATGCGCAGCCATCACCATGCCTGCAGCAACCGCTTCACCATGAAGCCAATTGCCGTAGCCCATTTCAGCTTCAATAGCATGCCCGTAAGTATGGCCCAAATTGAGCAATGCACGCATGCCACTTTCACGTTCATCAGCGGCGACCACTGCCGCTTTGATTTCACAGCAGCGTCGAATGCAGTAAGCCAGCGCGTCGTGCCGTAGCTCACGCACTGCTTCAATATTTTCTTCAAGCCAAAAGAAGAAATCGCGATCCAAAATAATGCCGTACTTAATAACCTCCGCCAGCCCGGATGACAACTCCCGTGCGGGTAAGGATTTCAGGCAGTCCAGATCGACAACAACCGATACGGGCTGATAAAACGCCCCGATCATGTTTTTACCCAACGGGTGATTGACGGCGGTTTTACCACCGACAGAAGAGTCTACCTGTGATAACAGCGTTGTCGGCACCTGAATGAACCGGACGCCACGCTGATAGCTGGCTGCGGCAAAACCGGCCAAATCGCCGATGACACCGCCACCCAACGCTACTATCGTCGTATCACGACCATGTGGCTTTGCCAGCAGCGCAGTAAAGACCTGATCCAATACGGCCAACGATTTGTACTGCTCGCCATCAGGTAAGATCACCTGATCGACATGCACGCCATTGTTTTCCAACACACCACGAACGCGGTCAAGATACAGAGGGGCCAACGTCTGATTAGTCACCAGCATGGCCTGTTCCCCCGCTTTCAACGGCATAAAAGATGCCGAATCATCAAATAATCCGGCGGCTATCGTAATGGGATAACTACGTTCCCCTAGTGTTACGGTAATTCTTTCCATGCTCGTTAAACAACCCGTTCAGGGTCCGCTCAATGCGGATAAGGTATGCTCTTAGTTGCTTTCCAGCATATTGATAATCTGGTTAGCAACAACCTTGGCACTTTGCTCGTCAGTCCGAATGGTAACATCGGCGATTTCTTCATAAAGCGGGTTCCGCTCTTTCGCCAATGCTTCCAATACTTCACGTGGAGGGGTTTCAACCTGAAGTAACGGACGTTTCTTATCACGCTGCGTGCGGGCCAGTTGCTTCTCGATTGTCGTTTCCAAATAAACGACAACGCCGCGCGCGGAAAGACGATTACGCGTCTCACGTGATTTGACTGAGCCACCGCCTGTCGCCAGTACGATGCCTTGCTTTTCCGTCAATTCATTAATGACTTTCTCTTCACGATCGCGGAAGCCTTCTTCGCCTTCCACATCGAATACCCAGCCCACATCAGCCCCAGTGCGTCGCTCAATTTCTTGATCGGAGTCGAAAAACTCCATATTGAGTTGCTGAGCTAACTGACGGCCAATAGTGCTTTTGCCGGCACCCATAGGCCCAACCAGAAAGATATTGCGTTTCTCTGCCATGTTTTTTGGTATTACTAAGACAATTCGTTAATGATAACCCGCCCCGCCAATCAACCCAGCGGCGGGACCTAAACTGAAACCTCATGAGCGATAGTGCGAGAATCAGACAAAAAATTATCTCAAGACTCAGGGTAGTTTGGCAACCGAATAAAATGTCACATCGACCACAGAGGGCCAATGCAGTATGTTTTATCGACATTTTCGGTGGAACAACACTTCAGTGCTCAATTCGCTAACCCTTGTAAGCTAAATCCGCCGCAGCGTCAAACTCATAAGCATTGAACGTGACAAAAATATTGCTCCTTATCCAAAAAAAATCACCGAATAACATCAGAGCTAGCCTGGGTTTGCTCACGATGAGGCGGGTATCAGCGTCGGCGTGATGAAAATAACCAATTCTCGTCGTGTATGCTGCTGAGTATGGTTTCTGAACAGATGACCAAATACAGGAACCTCACCTAATAGTGGCACCTGTCTGTCGCTGTTCTTTTTTTGCTGCTGGAAAATGCCACCTAATACGATAGTTTCTCCGTCGGTGACGGTCACCTGCGTTTGAATTTCTTGTTTATCGATTGCTAACGCTTCACCATTATCGCCCTGCTTAATCGTCTGTCCCGGCATGTTTTGACTGATTTTCAGGTTCAGCGTAATACGTCCGGCGCGCAGAATGTCGGGCGTCACTTCCATACCGAGCACCGCTTCTTTGAACTCGATAGACGTCGATCCGCTAGCACCGCTGGAGACTTGATACGGGATTTCCGTTCCCTGTTTAATACTCGCGGTCTGCTGGTGTGCGGTAAACAGGCGGGGACTCGCGATAATTTCGACCTGGCTTTCCTGCTCCAGCGCCATTAATTCCAGATCTAACAGACGACCATTCAGTCGCGCCAAATGGAACCCCGCATTGACCGCTGGCGTGTCTACTGGCAGGCCAACATTAAAATTGTTCAACCTGAGTGCTTTGTTCGTTGCATCGCCTTCTCCCAGCCCCCAGTTAACGCCTAACGCCTGCAAGTGCTCGCTGCTAATGGTGACAATATGTGCCGCCAACTGCACCTGCGCTAGCGGCAAATCGAGCTCTTTTACCCACGGTTCAAGCTGTGCCAGCGCGTCTTCCGTATCGTGAATCAATAAGGTATTCGTTCGTTTATCCACGGTTACGCTGCCACGCGTAGAAAGCAGGGCTCCACGCTGAGCCTGAACGCTGGCTGCGACCTCACCCACATCAGCATACTGCAAGGCGACAGAAAGATTATGTAGCGGCAGTTTCTGCGCTAACTCCGCCATGCGTTCATCCTTTTCCTTCTGCTGGGACGCAAGATGCTCGGCAGGGAAAACCAGCAGCACGTTACCGTTGCGCTCTACGCTGAGTTTCCCCATACGCAAAACAATCTCCAGCGCTTGCTGCCAGGGAACTTCTGCCAGCCTCAAGCTAAGGTTTCCCGTCACCCCCGGCGCAATCACCACATTGAGCTGCTGGTGATCGGCTAGCGCCTGTAACACCCGTGATATTGGCGAATCCTCAAAAGCCATCGATACCGAAGGCTCGGCACTGACCTGATACGGCACCGCGAGAAGCAGTAGCCAGCCCAACGTCGCCACGCGACATAACATTCTTATGTTCATAACCGTCCTTGTTATCGAGATAAGCGGTTGTTAAAAAATACGAGTCGATAGGCAAGTTTCACCTATTCCTTTGGCTTATTAATAAATGGCGAAGCCAGCAATAGGCTCTCCTGCTGACCGTCACAACCTGCCCCCCTCGCGGTCGGAACAAGTTTGGCTCCTGATTTATCCAGTTGACTGACCGACCAATTTCCCGGAGGAACAACCTCGCCATTTGTTAGCCGGACCCACCCTGCTTCTGGCTGGGTTAGCCAGCCAATCCAGCGGTCACCAGAACCAATCACTCCCTTTAGCCGCCACGCAGGCAATGTCGCTGAGGGCAGGCAACGTGCGGCGTTCAACGGATGAAAAGGGTCGATACGTGCTGCGGTTTTTTCTGCCTGCACGCTATGCAGCACGAATAACAG
The DNA here is from genome assembly GCF_005497185.1 of Pectobacterium polonicum. Taxonomy (GTDB): domain Bacteria; phylum Pseudomonadota; class Gammaproteobacteria; order Enterobacterales; family Enterobacteriaceae; genus Pectobacterium; species Pectobacterium polonicum. The sequence continues at coordinate 26,116 of NZ_RJTN01000018.1, forward strand.
CATCCATGGAATACGACCTATCATCTGGCTCATGGCACCACCTCTGGCTCGATCAGTGATAATTCAACCCGTAGCCGTGGCGCTTCAGAGGATAGCTTGGTTGACGCAGCATCTGGCTTGACCGTCAACTGCGCAATTCGCAGTACATAAGGCAGCGCCGTCAATTTACGAAGCACCTGCAATACCCCCGTGTAATCCGCACTAAATACCAGTTGCCAACGTTCCTGATGAGGAGCCTCTACACCACGGGAAGCGGGTTGCCAGGACAGCAGCGAAGCCCCCGCTTGCGACAGAGGCTCGACGAGAAGTTGTGCCAACACATCGGGCTGAAAGGGAGCGGATCGCGCGTTTTTTCCCGCTAGCTGCGTGTGTAAAACTGACAATAACGGCATCGTGTCTAGTTTTTGTTGCGTTTCCTGTATATCCAGCCGCACCTGAACGATCTGCGCCTCCGCGCCAAGAATGGTTCTCCGTACGTCACCAATGAAGAACCAGCCTGATAGCAGCCCAACGACAGCCACAAACGCCCATTGCAGGGCAAGTTGCTGCCAGAGCGGTTTATTAATTAGTCCTGGTCGGTTCAACACAGCATTAAGCATGATTTTTTGATTAATCATGGTCATCCCCCAACAGGGAATCAGTTGCGCTGCGCCAGTCAACCTGCAAGGAAAAACGTAGCCCGTCATCCACACCGCGCTCTCGGGATGTACGCAGCAGTTGTACGCGTTCGACTGAAACATGACGCAATAACGCGTGCTGTAGCGTAATGATGTCGTGATAGTTTCCGCTCACGCCGGTAAGTAGCAAATGCGACCCACGGTCGGCGATTTCCGTCAGCCACAGACGCACGGGCATCATGCCAGCAAGCTGCTCTAACAAATGAAGACTGCGACGATTGTCATGCAGGATGACCGCCTCTGTACGTTCTTGAACCTGAAAGCGACGCAGCGTTTCCCGCGCGAGGTAAGTTTGCTGATACAACGCGGCCAGTTGCTGCTGTTGCGCCAGAACCGCATTAAGCCCATCCTGCGCACGTTGTTGCCGGTGCTGGCAAAGCAGATAACTTGCCGCAATAAGACATAACATCAACCCTGCCTGTAGCCACAATAGCCCTAACCAGCGGCGTGCCCGCTGACGCCTCTGCGTTTTACGCCAGGGTAAAAGATTAATCAGCAGCATAGTCAGACATCCTCAGGACGCAATGCCAAGCCACTCGCGATCGCAAAAGCCGAGGGAAAACTCAGCAACGGTGGCTGTAGGTGGCTAAACACCGTTAACGGCGACCACGGCAGTAATACGTCGCTACTCTGTCTGGGTACATCGGACGAGACGCTGGAATAATAGGCTATACCATCGACATCATGCTGATAGCGAGTGCTTACAACCGATACGATATCGGCTTCATCATGCAACTCATCAAGGTGTATCACGCCCGCGTGAAACGCGTGGTTCAACGGGGATGCCCACAACCAGCCATCCAACAGGCGATGCAGGAACAGACGGTTAGCTTCAAGTCCAGCCAGCTGTGCCATCGTTCGAAGCGCACACGTTGAAACGTCAAGGACATCAGGGCATAGCCCCGCGCTCTTCAGACATGTCAGCCATTTGTCGATTTCCTGTCGGCGTGCAGCCGTCACCAGTAGTGAACCCTGCTCTTGCGGATCTTCCCGATAGTCTATGACCAACGATTCACGGCTAATCGGCAGCTTGCGATCCGCCAGGGTTTCAATATAGAGACTACGTTCTGGCTCCTGTAAACGCCGGTCAGGCAGCGGTAAACGCTGCTGCAAAATCGACTGAGCAGGAAACCCCACCCGCAATGAAATATGTTCAGGCAGTAAACGACGCCATGTTCGTAAGGCCTCACAAAGCACCTCAGTATGGTGTAGACTACCCGAGCGCAACGTATCGTCTGGTAGTGGATATTGCCACCAGTGACGAAGCTGCCAACCGTAGCGGCGACGCTGAACTGCCAGAGCGCGCATGAAGCCGTTCTGTATATCTAACCCAACCCGCCAGATGTGATAAGCCATGTTTAACCCGATTTCCTTATCCAATAAACGTATCCACAGTGCTGGGTTATCTTTATACTAGCGCCCGATTGTTTATAAACTGTCCAAACGCTACTGAATGGAAAATCCCAGGTGAAGTTCGTAAAGTATCTATTCATCCTTGCAGTCTCTTGCATTCTGCTGGGAGCTGCCTCGATATATGGTTTGTACCGCTATATCGAACCCCAACTGCCCGATGTCGCCACGCTGAAAGACGTCCGGTTACAAACGCCGATGCAGGTCTACAGCGCCGATGGCGAACTGATCGCTCAATTTGGTGAAAAGCGCCGTATCCCGCTCAAGCTGGACCAGATTCCCCCTGAGCTGGTACATGCTTTTATCGCGACCGAAGACAGCCGCTTCTATGATCACCACGGTGTCGATCCCGTCGGGATTATCCGCGCCGCGTCTATCGCGCTTACTTCTGGTCACGCCTCTCAAGGGGCGAGTACCATTACGCAACAGCTTGCCAGGAACTTCTTCCTGAGCCCGGAACGCACCCTGACTCGTAAGATCAAGGAAGTGTTTCTGGCTATTCGTATTGAGCAATTGCTGACCAAGGATGAAATCCTTGAGCTCTACCTGAACAAGATTTACCTTGGCTATCGCGCCTATGGTGTTGGCGCGGCGGCACAGGTTTACTTCGGTCGCCCTGTTGACCAGTTGACGCTGAGCGAAATGGCGATGATCGCCGGCTTGCCGAAGGCTCCATCGACGTTCAACCCGCTCTATTCCTATGACCGCGCCGTTGCCCGCCGCAACGTAGTACTGGCGCGGATGAAGGATGAAAACTACATCACGCCGTCGCAATACGACGCGGCACGCAACGAAAAGCTGGTCGCGAATTATCACGCGCCTGAAATTTCGTTCTCCGCACCGTATGTCGCGGAAATGGCACGGCAGGAGATGGTCAAACGCTACGGCGAAGATGCGTATAACGACGGTTATAAGGTCTACACGACGGTCACCAAAAAATTGCAAACCGCCGCACAGGATGCATTACGTAATAACATCCTCGCCTATGACATGCGCCACGGTTATCGCGGCCCAAGTAAAGTGTTGTGGAAAGTGGGTGAAGGCGTCTGGGATCAGACGAAGATGATTACGGCTCTGAAAGCGTTGCCGGTCTACGGCCCGCTCTCTCCAGCCATCGTCACCAGCACTACAGCGGACAACGCGATTGCGATCCTCTCTGACGGCAGCAATATTGCCCTGCCGATGGCGGGGATGCGCTGGGCACGCGCATACCGTTCCGATACGCAGCAAGGGCCAACGCCGAAACGCGTCACGGACGTGGTACAGGCAGGCCAGCAGGTCTGGGTACGTAAAGTGAACGATGATTGGTGGCTGGCACAGGTGCCGGACGTCAACTCTGCTATCGTCTCGCTTAATCCGAAAAACGGTGCGATAGAAGCACTGGTTGGCGGTTTTGACTTCAACCAAAGCAAATTCAACCGTGCGACGCAGGCACTGCGCCAGATTGGTTCCAACATCAAACCTTTCCTGTACACCGCTGCGATGGACAAAGGTTTAACGCTGGCAACGATTCTGAACGACGTACCAATCACCCGTTGGGATGCGGGCGCAGGATCTGACTGGCGGCCGAAAAACTCACCGGCAACCTATGATGGTCCGATCCGTTTGCGTCAGGGGCTGGGTCAATCCAAAAACGTGGTAATGGTGCGTGCCATGCGTGCGATGGGCGTGGACTATGCGGCGGATTACCTGCAACGCTTCGGTTTCCCTGCGCAGAATATCGTCCATACTGAATCGCTGGCGCTGGGTGCCGCCTCGTTTACGCCGCTACAGGTCGTACGTGGCTATGCCGTCATGGCAAACGGCGGCTATCTGGTCGATCCTTATCTGATTAGCAAGATAGAGAGCGAAGCGGGCGGCACGGTCTTTACCGCGGCACCAAAAGTGGTCTGCGATACCTGTAATTTGCCGCTGGTTTACGGTGAAACACCGCGCTCACCAGTGTTGGCAACCACCAACGTTGAAGATGTTGCTACATCAAACGAAGCACCGCCTTTAGGCCTGCCGCAGCCAGAGCTGGAGCCCGTCACACCAGAGGCCGCACAGCAAAACGCCGCACAACCTTATGCACCGCACGTGATCAACACGCCGTTGGCGTTCCTGATTAAAGACGCGCTGAACAGCAACGTCTTTGGCGAACCGGGCTGGATGGGGACGGGCTGGCGTGCGGGTCGCGAGTTGAAACGTCGTGATATCGGCGGTAAAACCGGTACAACGAACAGTTCCAAAGACGCCTGGTTCTCCGGCTATGGCCCGAATCTGGTGACCTCAGTCTGGATTGGCTTCGACGATCACCGTCGCGATCTGGGTGCCAGCAGCGCATCTGGCGTCATCAAAGACCAGATTTCCGGTTATGAAGGCGGTGCGAAATCAGCGCAGCCTGCGTGGGATGATTTCATGAAAGCCGCGTTGGATGGCGTACCGGAACAACCGCTGACGCCGCCGCCAGGCATCGTCAGTGTGGTCATTGACCGCAGCAGCGGCAAGCTGTCTAACGGTGGCGGGAACAGCCGTTCCGAATACTTCATTGACGGTACGCAGCCGAAAGAATACGAAGTGCATGAAGTCGGCACCACGCTGATGGATAACGGACAAAGCGAAGAATTGTTCTAGCCAACGTTCGATAGCGTTACACTTACAAAGAAGGCACCTGAAACGGTGCCTTCTTTTTTGGCTATGATGAGTCAGGAAATTAGCGGGGTGGTACGATGCAGCCAGTTGTGAGCCAGAAACAGTGCGCTAACATTACGTGCTTCGCGGAAATCGGGCTCTTGCAGCAGCGACATCATATTATCCACCGGCCAGCGCACTTGCGGTAGAGGCTCCGGTTCATCGCCTTCCAAACTCTGCGGGTACAGCCCGCGCGCTACCACGATATTCATCTGACTGGAAAAATAGGAGGGTGCCATGGTTAACGTCGCCAACAGCTCCATCTTTTCCGCCCCGAAACCGACTTCCTCCATCAGTTCGCGATTAGCCGCTTCAAAAACCGTTTCACCGGGATCGATCAGCCCCTTAGGGAAACCCAGCTCGTATTCCTCAATGCCGACAGCGTATTCGCGGATCAACAACAGTTGATCATCAATGATCGGGACAACCATCACCGCCTGCCGACCGCTTGAGCGCATCCGTTCATAAACCCGGCGTACCCCGTTGCTAAATTCAAGATCGACGGATTCCACATTGAACAAGCGCGAACGCGCTACCGTTTCCACCTTGAGGATTTTAGGTTTTTTCAGGTTATGACTCATTGATGCCCCCAGAGAGTTACGACCAGAACGGCGCCTTCGCCCAACGCACATGAGGGACTGCGTTTATCGCAACCTGAACACGACATGCTGTTGAATAAGAAGAGATCGTAAATATTCTTTTTTGATTCTGTTCACATTGTGCGTTAACAGTCACCTTCGCTGCAACTATCGTGACGATGAATTTACGTGTGAGCAACATGCGGGACACATCGTATATGAGAAACGACCGCCCAAAGTCAATAACTTAAAAAAAATAGGATTATCCTCATTCAATAGGCGTTTTTTGCTTGTTACTATCATCACCTTATGCGATTAATTCTATTCACAATTACGTTATTAATCTAAGAAAACAACGCCATACGGGTTATCATCGATTGTATAATTTTGTTAAACTCCGACAGGAACAAGGAGCATTGCGTTTTGGAATGGAGATGACATGAGCACAATATTTACCCTATTGGCGATATTGCTTGCCTGTCTGATCGTTATCGGAGGTCTTGTCGGCTACCGTATGCGACGCCGTTTCCTGTCCGCTCCGCCCTTACCTGTTTCGCAATCGCTTCCCCGTCGGTTAACCGAAGATGAACGGATCGCTATTGAGCGTTATCTGGCCCAGGAAAACAGCCAGCAAACCACGCCGCTTGATATCCCTAATGCGCAGCCAAAACTGCCACGATCTCTGCAAAGTAATCGGGTGTATCCTATCACCCATACCATTACACGCTACGGCCTGAGCACCGATGTTCAGAATAAGTGGCGCTACTACATTGATACCCAAGAGATTCATCTGCCGCCCAGTTGGGAACAGTTCATTACCGAAAACAATACCGTCGAGCTGATTAAGACACGTTCGATCCCACTGGTGATTTCCCTAAACGGTCATACGCTGACAGAATGCCTCGACGATCGTCCGCTAGCCCCGTTACCGGCTGAAATTCCCGTGCCAAATGCCTCTATCCGTCAGGAGGGCAGTGAGCATGCGGAGCTGGTTACCATCCGCAAAGAAACGCGTGAAGAACACGTCATACACCACTCCAGAGGGTTAAAAGAAACGGCCGTGCTCTGCCTGTCTTTTTTTCTCCTGTTCATCAGCCTGAATAGCCCTATCGTTCTACTCCCCTGGCTGATCGGCATGGCGACATTGCTGGCGGGCTGGAGCTTATGGCAGCTTTTCCGGTCGCCGTCCTCTCAGGAATTGCGGGATGTCCATTGCCTTCACGGCACGCCACAAGGCTTGGGTTTGTTTGGCGAATCCAATCAGGGGCCACTCGGCAATATCTCGCTCGGCAACATCGATCTGATCTACCCACCGCACTGGCAGCCTTATATCACGCAGGATCTGGGGCGAAAAACGGACGTAGATATCTATCTCAACCGGCAAGTGATTCGTCAAGGTGAGCACCTTTCGTTGCACGATGAAGTGAAATATTTCCCGCTACAGCGCTGGGGCAGGAATCTGCTGCTGGCTGCGGGTTCACTGCTCAGCCTGATGTTACTCGTCACTAACGTGCCGCTCGAACTACCGTTAAAACTCAGCCTGGCCTGGCTTCAGGGCGCACAGCGCATTGAGGTCACGCAAGTCAGCGATTTGGAAAAAGCTCAGCTCCGTATTGGCGACACGCTGGCAGTTCGCGGTAGCGGTATGTGTTATGTGCCCGCAGGCATTCACCCCATCGCCACACCATCGCCCTATGCCTACAGCCCTTTCGACTGTTCCGCTATTTACTGGAACAAAGCTGCGCCGCTACCGCTACCAGAGTCCGAGACAATAGAAAAAACGTCCGCCTTACTGAAATCCGTCAACAGCCAGCTTCATCCGCAAGCTGATAAAGAAGGTCAGGACAATTCTCAATTAGCGTCCACGATCCAGAAGTCAGGGCTGATTCTGATGAAGAACTTCGCTGATGTTGTCCTGAGAACACAAGATTTGTGTAAACAGGAAAACGATTGCTCCCGCTTAAAGAACGCGCTAGTGAATCTGAGCGACGTCAAAAACTGGAACACGCTGGTAAAAGATGCCGATTCCGGCAAGCTGAAAGGCATGAATGTAGTGTTGCCCGCCGTCAGCGCAGAAACACTGGAATCATTGGTCAACAGCTCCACCGATCAATTCTTCTCTCAGGAAATCAATAATGCAGCAGAGTCGCTGAACAGCCCTCCCCCTGGTGGATTCCTGATTCGTAGCGATGAAGGCCGACAGTTCGTTAACCACCCGCTCCCTCCGATGCCGCTGAATGAATATCGCCCATCGGATCAATGGCAGGAACTCCAGCGGCTTTCTGCGATGCTGCTGCATACGCCGTTTAATGCCACCGGCGTCATCACGCAGCTCAATACCGATGCCAACGGGACGCAGCACATCAGCCTGCACAGCGAACCCGACGTCATTACCGTCTGGCGTTATCTCGGCAGTTGCCTGCTGCTGCTGCTTTTTTCCGTGACGTTTATCGTTAATGCGGTTCTGACCGGCATTAAGATGCGTAAAAGCCAGAAGCGAGTAACCGATATTCAGCGCTATTACGCCTCACGCTTCAATATGATGACGAACTCGTTCCCGGACAATCGCCCTCAGCTCCCCCGCTAACGGCATCGTGCCCGCCCTGCGGTTATATGCTAACCTAGCGACCGTCACTCTTGTCACAATTGCATTGCGCGTCTTCTGCTGCATCACCCCTATAGCACGGCGCGACATCTGGAGTCGTTATGAATCCCCACGTTAACTGGCATGACATCGACACGGTGATACTGGATATGGATGGCACGCTGCTCGATCTGGCGTTTGACAGCTATTTCTGGCTTCAACTGGTGCCGCAGTCGCTCAGTGAAAAACGTCGCATTAGCCTTGAACAGGCGCACCAGCTTATCGAGCAGGAGTACCGTGCCGTTCAGCACACGCTAAACTGGTACTGTTTCGATTATTGGTCAGAACGTCTCGATCTGGATATCTATCAAATGACGACAGATATCGGTGCACGCGCCCGATTGCGCGATGACACTACGCCATTTTTAGCGGCGCTGCGCGAATGCGGTAAAGAGACGATTCTGCTGACCAACGCCCATCCGCACAGTCTGGCGGTAAAAATCGAGCATACCGGGCTGGATCGGCACCTTGATTTATTGCTTTCCACCCATACTTATGGGTATCCGAAAGAGAATCAGCGCTTGTGGCAGGCCGTACAGCAGCAAACCGGTTTCGATCCTGCCAGAACCCTGTTCGTGGATGACAGCGAACCGATTCTGGATGCCGCGAAAACCTTCGGCATCCATTATTGTCTGGGTGTGCGTAATCCCGACTCCGGTCAGCAGGAGAAAGCGTTCCTGCAACATCCGTCAATGAATGACTATCTTGCGCTGCTACCGGCTCTGCGTCACTCCGTTAACGCAGGGTAATCAGGAGGATTTATGGTGAAAGCTACCGAGCAGGCCGACGACGCCGTTCGTCTGGACAAATGGCTCTGGGCCGCCCGTTTTTATAAAACACGAGCAATAGCCCGCGAGATGATCGACGGCGGCAAAGTGCACTATAACGGGCAACGCGGTAAGCCGAGCAAACAAGTCGAGCTGAATGCCGAGATTAAACTGCGTCAGGGAAATGATGAACGCACCGTGATCGTTTCAGCCGTCAGCGGCCAGCGCAGAAGTGCGACAGAGGCGCAGGCGCTGTATCAGGAAACGGCAGCAAGCATTGAGAAACGAGAAAAGGTGGCACAGGCGCGGAAAATGAATGCGCTGACGATGCCACACCCCGATCGCCGCCCTGATAAAAAAGAGCGACGCGATCTGATTAAATTTAAATACAGCGATCAGGACTAGCGCGCTGCGGCGATCGCTGCACCACTCATCGCGTACTACAACGAGAAAAACATCATGGCTCACGACCAACTACATCGCTATCTGTTTGAAAATTATGCCGTCCGTGGCGAATTAGTGACAGTTAACGAGACGTACCAACGTATTTTGACTAACCACGACTACCCGTCTGCGGTGCAAACACTGCTGGGTGAAATGCTGGTTGCCACCAGCCTGTTGACGGCAACGCTGAAATTCAGCGGTGATATTACCGTGCAGCTTCAGGGTGATGGCCCGCTGAAACTGGCGGTCATTAACGGTAACCACCAACAGCAGATGCGCGGCGTTGCCCGTCTGCAAGGGGATATCGCACCGGGGAGTTCGCTGAAAGAGATGGTCGGCAATGGCTATCTGGTCATTACGATTACGCCAACCGACGGCGAGCGTTATCAAGGCGTGGTTGGTTTAGAAGGAGAAACCGTTGCCGAATGTCTGGAAAGCTATTTCCAGCAGTCCGAGCAGTTGCCGACACGGCTGTTTATCCGAACCGGACAGCACGAGGGCAATCAGGCCGCCGCAGGCATGTTGCTACAGGTACTGCCTGCGCAGGATGCCGATCGCAATGATTTTGATCATCTGGCACAGCTCACCACAACGGTCAAAGCTGAAGAGCTGTTTACCCTGCCTGCTAACGAGGTGCTGTACCGCCTTTACCATCAGGAAGAGGTTACCGTGTATGAACCGCAGGATGTCGAATTCCGCTGTCACTGTTCGCGCGATCGTTGCGCAGATGCATTAATGACGCTGTCCGATCAGGACGTGAATGAGATGATCGAACAGGATGGTGAAATCGATATGCACTGTGATTATTGCGGTACGCACTACCTGTTTAATTCTCTGGATATCCGCGCGATCCGGCACGATTCATCAGGAAATCTGTTGCATTAATCGTTTTAACGGGTACGAAAGTACCCGTTTTATTTTGCTTATTTTCCCACCAGTAAACCACCGTGATTATTTTTCAAACACCCTAAATAAGCAAAGTTATTAATGAATTTATTTAATTTTATGATTGCTATCGCGGTTAAAATAAGCTTACTCCCTACAATGTTTAGTAGTACGACTATAACTTGAGGAGTAGCAACATGCAGATCAACGGTATTACCCCGCAAGCTCTGGCTGCTTATGGAATCCATGATGTCCGCGATATTGTCTACAATCCCAGCTATGAACTCCTTTTTAAAGAAGAACGCTCTCCAACCCTACAAGGCTATGAACGCGGCATCGAAACCCAACTGGGTGCGGTAGCCGTCGATACGGGCATCTTTACCGGCCGTTCCCCGAAAGACAAATACATCGTGCGCGATGACGTGACCCGCGACACCGTGTGGTGGTCCGATCAAGGCAAAGGTAAAAACGATAACCACCCATTGAGTCAGGAAACCTGGACACACCTGAAGCAGCTCGTCACCACGCAGCTGTCCGGCAAGCGGTTGTTCATCATCGATGCCTTCTGCGGTGCCAATCCAGACAGTCGCCTCAGCGTACGTTTCGTGACGGAAGTGGCCTGGCAGGCGCATTTCGTCAAAAACATGTTTATCCGCCCGAGCGATGAAGAACTGGCAGGTTTTGAGCCGGATTTCATCGTGATGAACGGCGCAAAATGCACCAACCCGAACTGGCAGGAACAGGGGCTGAACTCCGAGAACTTTGTCGCGTTCAACCTGACAGAGCGCATCCAACTGATTGGCGGCACCTGGTACGGCGGCGAAATGAAGAAAGGGATGTTCTCTATCATGAACTACCTGCTGCCGCTGAAAGGCATCGCCTCGATGCACTGCTCGGCGAACGTCGGCGAAAAAGGCGATGTCGCGGTCTTCTTCGGCCTGTCCGGTACGGGAAAAACCACGTTGTCCACCGATCCGAAACGCCAGTTGATTGGCGATGACGAGCACGGCTGGGACGACGACGGCGTCTTCAACTTTGAAGGCGGTTGCTACGCCAAAACCATCAAGTTATCCAAAGAAGCGGAGCCGGATATTTACGGTGCCATCAAACGCGATGCGCTGCTGGAAAACGTTACGGTGCTGGCTGACGGCACAGTGGACTTCAACGACGGTTCCAAAACCGAAAATACCCGCGTCTCTTACCCGATCTACCACATTCATAATATCGTTAAACCGGTCTCTAAAGCGGGTCACGCAACCAAAGTGATCTTCCTGACGGCGGACGCCTTCGGCGTGTTGCCACCCGTTTCCCGCCTGACGTCCGATCAGACGCAGTATCACTTCCTGTCTGGCTTTACGGCTAAACTGGCAGGAACTGAGCGCGGCGTGACGGAACCGACACCGACGTTCTCCGCCTGCTTTGGCGCGGCATTCCTGATGCTGCACCCGACGCAGTACGCAGAAGTGCTGGTGAAACGTATGAAGGCGGCAGGTGCGCAGGCCTATCTGGTAAACACCGGCTGGAACGGCAGCGGCAAGCGTATCTCAATCAAGGATACGCGCGGGATTATTGACGCCATTCTGAACGGCAGTATTGATGAGGCAGAAATGCAGACGCTGCCTGTCTTCGACTTGGCGATCCCAACCTCGCTGCCCGGCGTCAATCCTGACATTCTCGACCCACGTGATACCTACGCGAGCGTCGAACAGTGGCAGGAAAAAGCGGACGATCTGGCACAGCGCTTTATCACCAACTTCGATAAATACACCGATGCACCGGCAGGTGCCGCGCTGGTGAAAGCAGGGCCGAAGCGGTAAAGGCTAAAGAGAGTCCATCACGAAAAAGGCACGGAGTCCGCGCCTTCAGATCGTTGACAACCTATTTGCCGAATGAAAACGGTAGTAACGGAATAGAAGAGTAAAGCGTTTGCGCCAGGGATGGCGCAAGCCGAGCGTACATGGACGTATTCACAGCGTCTTTACGATCTATCCGTTACTACCGCTCGACGGTCTTTGTCGTAATCGAAGAAAGGCGCGGATTCCGCGCCTTTCTTTTATTCATATCTGAACAGCTCTAATGCCAGTACTGCCCAACATGCTTATGACTCTTTTGCCGTACCGTTATCCGCTACTGAAGCTTCCGAGAGCAGCGGCAAATACGCGCGGACACAGAGCCCACCGCGTTCGCTCGTGCCAACATCCAACACGCCATTATGTGCATCGATAATACGTTGCACAATCGCCAAGCCCAGCCCTGTTCCGCTGGTGGTTCGTGCGCTGTCGCCGCGAACAAATGGCTGGAACAAATGCTGTAATTGATCGGCCGCGATACCTTCCCCGTCATCTTCTACCTGGAACCAGACACGCTGTAGCTCACGTCCGGTACTGACCTTGATCCAGCCATTACCGTAACGCGCCGCATTCACCACCAGATTCATCGCCGCACGTTTTATCGAAAGTGAGCTGATACGCACCAGCAGGTCGCCTGTCGCGAACTCGCTGTCGATCTGGCGCTCATAACCACTCTCCGATGCTACCACCTCGCCCATAATCGCATTCAGATCGGCCACTTCCGTCTGCATTTCCTGACCGGTACGCAGGTAGTCGAGGAACTGTTCAATAATCGCATTACACTCTTCAATGTCCTTATTGATCGACTCCGCCAGATAGTCATCTTCCTTGCCCATCATCTCAGTCGCCAGACGAATGCGTGTCAGCGGCGTGCGCAGATCATGACTGACGCCCGCCATCAGCAGCGTGCGATCGTCGGCCAGCAGCTTCACACCGGAGGCCATCTGGTTAAAGGCACGCGTCACGGAACGCACTTCAGAAGCCCCGTACTCACGCAGCGGCGGTGGAATAATGCCTTTGCCGACCTGCAAAGCTGCATGTTCCAGTTCAACCAGCGGTCGGTTTTGCACCCGAATAAAGAGCCATGCGCCACCAATCACCAGCAGCATAATCGCCAGCGTGTAGCGGAAGAGCGGCGAGAAATCGCCCTGATGAATTTCAGTGAGAGGAACACGCACCCAGATATCCGGTGACAGCCAAGTTTTCAGCCACACCACTGGCGTGTTCTTGCTGACCTCGACCCGCACATCCGTCGGGCCACCCAGCTGTTGCGCCATCTGATCGCTCAGAAACTTATAGTGCTGAGCCCAACGCAAGCCGCTTTCCTCCGCCGCCGCATTGGTGTACAGCGATATACCCAATTCACGGTAAATCTCACGTCGGAACGCAGGCGGCACCTCGAGCGTGGAGCCATCTTCCAGTTGCAGACTGTCCGTCATCAGCATTCTCACTTCGTATGCCAGCACTTTATTGAACTGCTGCAAACTCGGTAAAATGGCAAAGTTGAGCACCACCAGATAGGTGGTGACCAAACTGACAAACAACAACGTGACAATCAGTAGCAACGTCCGTGCAAATGAGCTGCGCGGAGAAAAACGCCATTGCATCATGCCTTACTGCCGTCCGGGACAAATACGTAGCCAAGACCCCACACGGTCTGGATATAGCGCGGGTGCGCTGGATCTTCTTCCACCATGCGGCGCAGGCGAGAAATTTGTACGTCGATGGAGCGCTCCATCGCACTGTATTCACGACCACGCGCCAGGTTCATCAGCTTATCGCGAGACAGCGGCTCACGCGGGTGGCTTACCAACGCTTTAAGCACGGCAAATTCACCGCTGGTTAACGGCATCGGTTCGTCATCACGGAACATTTCGCGCGTGCCCAGATTCAGCTTGAATTTGCCAAACGCGATAATCGCTTCTTCCTGTGACGGCGCGCCCGGCAGTTCATTTGCCTGACGACGCAGCACCGCACGGATGCGAGCCAGCAGTTCACGCGGGTTGAAAGGTTTAGGAATATAATCGTCCGCGCCAATTTCTAGCCCAACGATACGGTCCACTTCTTCCCCCTTCGCCGTTACCATAATGATCGGCATCGGGTTGCTCTGGCTGCGTAAACGACGGCAGATGGACAACCCATCTTCGCCCGGCAGCATGAGGTCAAGCACCATGAGGTGAAAGGATTCACGGGTCAGTAAACGGTCCATCTGTTCAGCATTGGCTACGCTACGTACCTGAAAACCCTGTTCGGTCAAATAACGTTCTAACAGCGCACGCAACCGCATGTCGTCATCTACAACCAGAATTTTATAGTTTTCTTGCATTCTCTTTCTCCAAAGGCGTAATAGCGCCGACGCTGCTATTGTTCAGAAACACACGAATTACTGACAGTCGTTTCTGGTATACATTCTAGGCAAAATTGTTACAAAGCATATTAAAATTCGTGTAATCAATCATTTCCTGTGCTGTCAGTCATAAAATCATCGGCGATTTATGCAGGCTGTGGTTAGCGAAGATTGTCGTTTACGACGATTATAGTAACGCTGTCGCCAATAAAAAGGCACTGTGGCAGCAAAAGCAGGAGAAAAGAAGGACAACGCCCGGCTTTCCAATGGTAAACGGGCACGCGCAGCTCCGACGTGACGCCGGAGCTGCCTCTCAATCACGGCGTAAGACTGACGAAATAGCCCGGCTGGTAGTCAACCGGTAAAAACTGCTGATGAAGCTGGCGGAAGGTGTCGTCTGCATTGAGATCGCGGAATAAATCTGGGTGAAACCACTCTGCCAGTTGCTGAATCGCGATGAAATCATATGGGCCGTTGTAAAACTGATGCCAGATGGCATGGAACGCACGCTTCTGTTTGGCAATACTGTTGGTATAGGCCGGACGTCCCAGGAACCATTCAAGCCGCTTGCGCCCTTCCGTCATATCCTGTCCCGGCCCTAACCCAATCCAGCGCCCGCCGGGAACGAAGGCTTCAAAGTTGCCGCTGGTGATCACCACGACTTCCGGGTTTTCCACAATCACCTGTTCAGAATGCATCTGCATGAAGGTATTCGGCGCATTTTTCGCTGCCACATTGTCGCCACCCGCCAACTGCACAAATTTACCAAAATTATCCCGACCAAACGTCAGGCAGCACTCATCGGTGTAACCACCCAGTCGTTCAATGAACACGCGCGGTGAACGCGGCTTTTTCGCCGCCAACACGTCGGAAACGCGTTTTAGCTGCGCCTCACGGAATGCCAGAAACGCGTCGGCACGCGCTTCCTGATGGAACAGCTGGCCGAACAGGCGCAGGGTCGGCGCGGTGTTTTCCAGTGGGTGATAGCGGAAGTCGACATAGACAATCGGAATGCCAACGCTGTCCAGTATCCGATCGTAACCCGCATCGACAATCGCCCGCTGCGCTTCAATGTTCATAATGATCACGTCCGGCTTAAGCGACACGGCCTGCTCCACGTCAAACGTGCCCTTTTCCGTGCCATCGAACGTCGGGATCGTCGCCAGTTGAGGAAAACGATCGCGATACTGGTGCCACGTAGCCGGATCGGACTGAATCAGATCGCGCCGCCAGGCGACAATCCTTTTTGCCGGATCTTCCCTGTCGAGCATGGCGACCAGATAAAGCTGACGTCCTTCCCCCAACATCACGCGCTGCACTGGCGTGTTGACTCTCACCTCACGCCCTAACACATCCTTGATGACGGTTGAGGTTTGCGCGGTTTGTTCGGCCTGCCCCGTCAGCGGCGACAGGCCAACTATCAACAGCGCACTCAGCAATAACCGACGGCAATGTTGCCGCGTCCAACGATTACACATTTTCGATATTTCCCTTCGTCGAGAGAGAGTCATGTTTTTCCGCCTGTCTCCGCAAGCGTCGTAGCAGCATCAACGAGACCAGGAAGGTCACCAGATAAGCGGCACCAACGCAGAAGAACAGCGAACGTAGTCCGGGGGAGTAGAGAACCAGTCCGCCCAGAGAAATGCCCAGAATCGAGGCAAACTGGCTGACGCTTTGCGCCACGCCAAGTAGGTAACCCTGCTGCCGGGCTCCAGCCGCACGGGAAATCAGCGCCATCAGAACGGGCGTCGTCGCCCCCAGTAGCACGCCCCACAGGAAATAAAGCGGGATGAAAATCGCAATATTCAGCATCGTGGCAGCCGTCAATGTCACGATGGAACAGGCCAGCATAACCACACACAGACGGCTCAGCGTCTGCGACAGCGAAAGGTTTTCAAAATAGCGCGCCCACAGCGATGCAGAGACAATCACGCCGGTCGCCTGTAAGCCATAGCACAGACCGATAACCCACTTATCCACCTGAAAGAAGCCGTCCATATAGAGGGAAAACGGCGTTTGCGGAATCATGCGGCTGGTCAGCAGCAGGCCAGAAATCAGCAATAGGCCGGGGATCGGCGACAGCGCCCAGAGCCGCTTACCGGATACCTCTTTCGCCTGTACGTCCGCAAACTGTGTCGTTGGCACCGCCGGGGCGACATGCGGTAGGAACAGCGCCACGGCGATGCCACACAGCGCGCAGAGGATCGCGGCACTCAGGTTGATCCAGAAGAAATTCAGGTAATCGAGAATCAGCCCGCCGACAATCGCCCCCAGCAGCGATCCCGCGTTGGTGGAGACCTGAAGCCAGGCAAACAGCCGCGTACGCTGTAGCGGGCTGACCACCGCAACGCCGTACGCCTGCGCGGGTGCAATATAGCCCGCACAGGCACCTTGAATAAAACGCAGCGCGACTATCGTCCAGATATCATTGGCCCATGCCAGCCCAAGTTGGGTCAACGCCAGCCCGAACAGCGCACGGATCATCATGGCTTTGTTGCCCAGCCGATCGCCCATCCGCCCCCAGAAGGCGCTGGTCAGCATAATGCCCAGCATCGGCCCGACGTAGACGGCAATCCCTGCGATACTCAGTTCCGCACCGGACGACATGCTTTCCAGATGCAGCGGCCAAAACGGCCCGCTCATCTCCATCGCTCCCATCGCCACCAACTGCACGACAAACATAAAGTGGATGATGAATGCCACCTGCCCACTCAAGCGCATGCGTCAGCTCCTTCTGCTTTCACGGTATTACCTCGTCTCACTTCAGCCACTGTACCGGAAAATAGTCAGGGCGATCCTGCGTGGACGCGCCCATGTAATCACTGCCCCCGGTAGGCTTCCTCAATCATTCCACCAACATAGCGGTTGCGGCAAAGCTAAACGAGTTTCTCATCGCTATCTCCTTAACGTTCGGTTCCTGAAAAACGCCTATCCTTAGAAATCAACTGCGACGGACAGCATCAGCGTCCGCGGCGTTCCTTGCGATACCGTGCTGAACGACGTCACGCCAGACCAGTAATTGCGGTCAAAGGCGTTAAGCACATCGGCACGGAACGTAGTCGGTGCGTTATAGATGCGCGTCTTGTAACGCGCGCCGAAATCAACGGTGGTCCAGGAAGGAATAGACTGGGTATTGATGGTGTTGACGTTCTGCTTCCCGTTATGGGTGACGTTGGCGTTGAGCGTCAGATCGCGCAGGAACGGCAGGTCATATTCCACGCCGGCGTTAGCCTGAAAACGCGACGTACCTGGCGCGCGCTTGCCCTGTGCTCCCGGCGTCACGCTTTTGGTCAGCTCAGCATCCAGCAGCATCACACCACCAGTCAGACGCAGATCTTCCAGCGGTGAGCCGACCACATCCAGTTCGATGCCCCGATTGCGCTGCTCGTTGGCCTCAATAAATTCACTACCCAGGCCGTTAGCCAACGCACCGCTCGGCTTGGTGATCTGGAAAACGCTCAGCGTGGAGATCGTCCCCAACGCGTCTACTTTCACCCCGGCTTCGTACTGTTTGCTCTTATACGGCGACAGCACCTGACCTGGATTACTTGCATTTGCTGGCGCAATATCCCCTTTGCTCAGCCCCTCAATGTAGTTGGCATAGAGCGAGACGTGCTGCCAGGGCTTCACTACCACACCCACCATCGGCGTTATCGCATTTTTGTCGTAGGACGATGATGGCGCACTATTGCCGGGAACAAAGTTATCCGACTTGATCTGCTGATAGCGCAGCCCACCCGTCACTTGCAGTGCATCGTTCCAGAAGCCGAGTGTATCCGCCAATGCGATACCCGATAGCGCGGTGGAAGAGCGTTTATACACGCTTGGTGGAGCGGCGACATTCTGTGCGGGTGAAGAAACCGGATTATAAATATTCGAGTTAATCGCTGTTCCGTTGCCAATACCGGTTGCCTGACGATCGCGATAGTAGCTGGTCTGGGCAGACAGTTTGTGCGTCACAGAGCCCGTTTCCACATCTGCCCGAACGCCCGTCGCCAGCGTGTAGCGACTGGTAGTAAAGCGATAATTCCCTACGGCGGAACTCACATCACCATTGTTATTCGTGACCTGCGGCACCTGTTCCGACAGTCTGCTCACGTGCGCGCTGGAACCGCCCAGATCGGTAAACCAGGTGACGTTATCCGCCAGATCGTATTCGGTATGCAGCAGCACCGACTGATCTTTGGAATGCCAGAATCCCCACGGCTGGGAGATATTGTTATTACCGTCTGGCGCATCAGGCACGGTCACGCCAGCCGCAAACGAGTAAGGCCGCGACGGCGCGCGGGTTTTCAGGTGCTGGGTGATGAGATCCAGCGTGGCGCGGAAGCGTTCTGAGGAGAAATCCAGCCCCAATGCGCCGACCTGTGTGCGCTTGTCGCTGCCGTCCCACACGGTGTCGCCGTAGCCATAGTTACCGTTAAAACGGACACCAAGCAGATTGTTATTGTCCAGCGCATAGACGCGGGAAATATCCGCATGCTGGGTGAGCTGGGAATCGGACTGCCAGCTGGTGGTGAGACGGGTCAGATTGCCCACGGTGGTCGGACGTTTGGTGACAGCATTAATCACCCCACCCACGCTGCTGTTAGGCGACAGCCCATACAGCAGCGCCGACGGCCCTTTCAGCACCTCAACCCGCTCAATGTAGTCGGTCATCAGTTGGTAGTTGGGTGCGACGCCATAAACACCGTTCATGGCGATGTCGCTCAGATTGCCTTCATTGAGCGGGAAACCACGAATGTAGTAGGAATCCAGCAGACCGCCCTGCGAACTACTGACTCGCACCGAGGCGTCATGCGCAACTACCTGTCCCAGCGTCTGCGCCTGTTTGTTTTCAATAAACGACGACGTCATGTTGCTGACGTTAAATGGCGTATCCATGACGTCCTTTTTGCCTAACAGCCCGGTGCTGGACGCACGCGCCGACATGCCGCCCGCCACCAGCCCCTGCGTAGCCTCAGCGTCTTTGGCTTCAACCACAATAGTGGAATCATCGCGCTCTCCCGTTGCAGCCTGCACGGGTATCGCGATGCCGCTCAACACAGCCATTGCCATCGTGACGGCGGTGGCCAACGCGGAGGGAATAGGAAAACGGGTTTTCCCAGTAGACGGAGTGAAGTTCTTCCTGGTGTTCATCAACAAAGTTATCCATCTCAAAATAAGAAGTGAAAAAGATGTTCCCGCTTCTCAACCTATGAGGCAGGAACATCGCCATACATCACGATCCCTTGCGGGTTTATTTCCCTTCGGTGAAGAAGGGGTTGTCTGGGTCGTGCTGAATTCGGTAGTCGCGATATTCCTGGATGTACATCCGCAGCAGCGCACGTGTAGGTGTACCCGTCGCCGAAATCGCGGATTAATCGCCACTGCGTGAAATATTTTTGCCCATCCTGCGCCATGGCTTCAGCCCCCCAGACACCGATAGCGCCGGGCATGGGTATCATTACGGATGCGGTTAGCCACATCTTTTTTCGAACCATTAATGCCGCTTTCTTCAGGGTGAAAATCGAAACTATCGCGGAGTAAATCAATCAACCGATCGTGGCTGGTGACGGGAAAAAACGAGCCATCTGAATTAAGAGGATAAACATTTACATTATTAATATAAGTGTTTACTGGTGCCGACAAAATATTATCAACGTGCCACTCATCGTTGCCTTTCCGCAAAATCAGCGTTTCTTGATTGGAATTATCCGCAATAAAAATCAGGTTGTTACGATTCAAAATCCCTCCTCAAAAAAGCAGCGTCTCATACCGATAAAACAAGTCATCATTAATTGCATTAACGTATAAGAAGGTGTCATTAGAAATCGGACAACACGTCCCGAAAAAATAATAAAGACGTTGTAATAGATAAATTTAAAAATAATGAACGGAAACCTAGCATATTACCCATTCAAATGTAAATAGGTATCATCCTCATTCGCAACCAATTGGTTACATTTTAATAAAATTGCTTTAAATCAATGAATTAATAGAATATGGCGGCATCAACCACGCTAAGATCTACATCTTCATGCTGAATAATGCCCCCAATCGCTTTCGGCATGCTGTTAGAGGAGGTACCGATACCGTGATATTCGATTAGAAGATGCTGTTCATATTGATGAAAAAACAAATCCAGCGGAAATATTATTCAGCGGCATAAAAAAGACACTACCGTCTCTGAAGTCAATTACAAAAAACACATAAATTTAAATAAACTGAGTTCAATGGCGCATAGACTCTAAATAATTCGAGTTTCAGGCAGGCGGCAAGAGAAAGAGTCCCGATGAGCTTACTCAAGTCAGTTATTCGGGTGACAAATCTGCCAGGAGCAGATTTGAACGCGGCTTGCAGCGGCACTTTAGGGCGAGTATTTGAGCGCAGCCAACGCACATGCAACTTGAAGTATGGCGAATATAGTGAAGATATCGAGTCACTGAATAGGCTCAATAATAAAGAGGGATTAAGGCGTAACGAAACATTAAGAAATAAAATAGTCAAATGGGAAATTGTCTTACCCAAAATAGAATCTGAAAAAACACTGAATGAAGCGAGGAAAATGATAAATCGCAATAAGCCAGAAAACGTAAGTACTATTGCGATCGCAAAATGCCGGTGACTAAACCTGCTTCAGGCGGCGTCGCATTTTTCACGTCGACGATAAATAAGCCCAGTGTGCGCTGGGCTACGCTCATGACTTAACGTAATCAATCGAATTGACGAACCACTCGCGCGGGCCATCTGGCGTATTCACAGTGAATTCCTCATCAACCGCTTTTTTCAGCATCGCACGCGCCATCGGGGAGTCAATCGAGATATAGTCTTTATTGTCACCGTAAATTTCGTCCGGGCCGACAATCCGCAAGCGCTTCACATCACCTTGCTCATTTTCGATCTCTACCCAAGCGCCAAAAAATACGCTGCCGTCCTGCTGCGGCGAGTAATCAACGATTTTCAATTCCGTCAGGCATTTTCTCAGGTAGCGCACACGCCTGTCGATCTGGCGTAACAAACGCTTATTGTAGGTATAGTCCGCATTTTCTGAGCGATCCCCCAAACTTGCTGCCCAGGAAACGATTTTGGTAATTTCCGGGCGCTTTACATTCCAGAGATGCTCATGCTCTGCCCGCAGTTTGTCATACCCCTCGCGGGTAATCAGATTGGTTTTCAAGTCGTTAACCCCGTTAGGTGCTTAGTGCATACCACGTTCTTCACTATTCCCAAGCGCAAAAAATCACGCGTTCATTACACAGATTTACAGTTTTGGCTAATAATCTATCAACAGACATAAATATGTCATTTCTATCCCGTACTTTTAGCCACGGAGAGCTACGGAGAACGATTTATGTTTAGCTTAGACGCCATTCTGCAAGATCTTGCCCCGCATCGCCATACACCACCCTGGCAGAAAACGGTTTTGCGTTCTCTGCTATTTGAAAATGAAATGCAGCAATTTGCCCGGCGTTACCCGCATTTGAAAGGATTGGATCTGGTCGAACAGATTCTTGATTACTTCAACTTCAATTGTGAAATGGTCGAAGGGGATTTAGAAAATATCCCCAGTCAGGGACCTGTGGTGTTGGTTGCCAACCACCCCATTGGCTCACTGGATGGTCTGGCGCTACTGCGCACCGTCGCCAGCGTCAGGCCCGATGTTCGCATCGTCGCCAGCCAGCTCCTCTCTTATGTCGCCCCACTTAAAAATCTGTTTTTTTCCGTCGATAACTTCAATAACCGTACCAAACGCCAGCAAATCAGCGCTATCCAGCAGCATCTGGAAGGCGACGGCGCGATCATCGTGTTTCCGGCTGGTGAAGTTTCACGCGCCAGCCTGCAAGGAATTCGTGACGGTCACTGGCATAATGGTTTTATCCGCATGGCGAGCAAAGCCCGTGCGCCCGTAGTTCCGATTCATATCGGCGGACGCAACAGTGCGCTGTTCTATCTCTCTTCCATGGTTTATCGCCCGCTGTCCACCCTCCTGCTGGTCAGAGAAATGTTCGGCCAGCGCGGACAAACTCTCAAGCTGCGTATCGGTGCCAGAATTCCCTATACGTCCTGGAGCCAGGGCGAATGGAACGCCAACGATCTGGCAGCCCGCTTCCGGCGACACGTTTATCGATTGGGACAAGGGAAACCCGGCTGCTTTGCCAGTGAGAAGCCTATCGCGCTGGCCGAAGATCGCGTGCTCCTGAAACGTGCGCTGTCAGAATGTGAAACGCTGGGCACCACGCCGGATGGTAAAGTGGTCTATCTGTATCGGCGCGGTGAAGAGGATTATGTACCGCTGTTGCGTGAACTCGGACGTTTGCGGGAAATCGCCTTCCGCGCCGTCGGTGAAGGCTCCGGTCAGCGCCGCGATCTGGACAGCTATGACGATGACTACCTGCATCTGATTCTGTGGGATGACCGCGAACTGGAGATCGTCGGCGCTTATCGTTTTGTCTCAACGACCAGTCTGATTGCCGAGAAGGGCAAAGGCGGCCTCTATAGTCATAGTCTATTCCAGTACGGTGACGAGATGGACCCGATATTGGCGTCAGGCATTGAACTGGGGCGCAGTTTTATTCAACCCAAATATTGGGGTAAACGCGGACTGGATTATCTCTGGCTGGGTATTGGTGCTTATCTGGCACGCTATCCAGAACACCGCTATCTGTTCGGTCCGGTATCGCTTTCTGGCACTTTGCCGCCTCATGCACGCGATTTACTGGTTGCTTTCTATCGCCTGCACTTCACGCCTGACCAGCCGCTGGCAACCTCGCGCCGCCCTTATCCAGCCTCGCTGCCTGACGTGCTGAAGCAGTTTGAAGGAACAGACTATCAGCAGGATCTCACACGGTTGAAAAGCATGCTCAGCAATATGGGGTGCGCCATTCCAACGCTCTACAAGCAGTATTCGGAACTGTGTGAACCCGGAGGCGTGCGGTTTATCGACTTTGGCATCGATCCCGACTTCAATAACTGCATCGACGGCCTGGTGCTTGTCGACCTGCAACAGCTGAAAGCATCACGCTATCAGCGCTATATCGCCCCTTTTACCAGCGATAGCGCTTCTTAATTGATCGGTGCGCTCGCCTCTACAGGGGCTAGCGCACCACACTTCTATTCATGAACACCATAGCCCCGCATATTTTGTCTCTCAGATCACACATTTCATACGAAATCCCATTTGCCGTAATTTACGTGATCAACTGAACGCTTTTACTGCCGATATTAAAGATATTCTTATCTATAGGTTTTTAAATGCGGGAGTCGACGATGTATCCCGAAAATGAAAAACATGGCAATAAAACCCTGTCATTACTTGCATCAATTACGATAGCAAGCCCCCTCCTTTATGCCTTCGTAGCATGTCAAAAAATTAAGGATGTTTATGAATATGCTGAACAGAATCAAACTCGGTAACATGCTGGGTATGGGATTTACTCTGGTTATCATCATCAGTTTGCTGGTCGCATTCTTCGGACGACTCCAGCTGGTTGGGCTGGGTAACGACATCAACCGACTTTCCGGCACCACGTTAGCCAACATGCTACTCATTCAAGAGGTTAAAGCCGGTTTTGATGCCAATGCCCGTCTTATCCGCAACATTGCGCTGAGTACCGACCCCGAGAAAATTCGGCAGGAAAAACAGTTTGTTGACGAACAAATCGCCCGCAATACCGCCAATCTGAAAAAACTCGGACAACAGTTAGATACCGAGGGCACCAGCGCACTGCTGAAACAGTTTCAGGACACGCGTCCACCGTACCTTGCGGCTTTTTTGAAAGCCATAGAGCTGGTGCAATCCACCGACCCACAACAGCGCCAGCAGGGTAGCGCCATTATTCTTAACGAGATGCAAACCGCGCAAAACGCGCTATTCAAAGTGCTGGATGCGATGACAGCCTCACAACAGCAGGATACCAATGAGATTGTCAGCCGTGCGCAGAATAATGCGCAATCCGGCAGCGTTATCATGCTGATTCTCTCCCTTGCCGCCACCGCGATGGCCGCTGTCGTGGCATGGCTGATCACCCGTACATTGAAAAAACAGCTGGGCGGCGAACCGCTGTACGCAACCCACGTTGCCCGGCATGTAGCCGAGGGCGATCTGGCCGTCGACATCGATATAAAACCGGGTGACCACAGCAGCCTGTTAGCCACCATGCACCACATGAGTAATAGCTTGGGCAATATCGTCGAACAGGTGCGACAAAGCAGTGAGGCGATCGCTTCTGGCTCCAGCCAGATCGCTGCTGGCAGTGAAAACCTCAGCCAACGCACAGAAGAGCAAGCTGCCAGTTTGCAGCAAACCGCCGCCTCAATGGAGCAGATGAGCCAGGCGATTCGTCAGAATGCGGATACCGTGCGTAACGCCACCCGCCTCGCCAGCCAAACCAGCGAAACGGCGACAAAAGGCGGTGAGGCCATTAGCGATATCGTTGTGACGATGAAAGAGATCTCCGCCAGTTCGCATAAAATTCGCGATATTATCAGCGTGATTGACGGTATCGCTTTCCAGACCAATATTCTGGCGTTGAATGCGGCCGTTGAAGCCGCCCGCGCTGGCGAACAGGGCCGCGGCTTTGCCGTCGTCGCCGGAGAGGTTCGTTCTCTGGCACAGCGCTCCGCCTCTGCCGCTAAAGAGATTGCGGTACTGATCAATACCAGCGTCGAAAAAGTCGAAGCAGGCAACCGTCTGGTCGAAGAAACAGGTAGCACCATTGATGAGCTGGTCAGTCAGGCACGCAATGCCGCAACGTTAATCGGCGAGATTGGGACAACCACGCAAGAGCAGGAATCCGGCATTGCACAAATTCATGATGCAGTTAACCAACTCGATCAGGTCACACAGCAGAACGCGACGCTGGTGGAAGAGTCTGCCAATGCAGCAACCAGCCTGCGCGAACAGTCTGCCCATCTGGTGACACTCATGAACCATTTCCGCCTGCGAGGTATGTCAGCAGCCCGTCCAACGCCGGTGGCAAAGGCAGTACAACCGGCCCGCTTAGCGCTAGCCCCTGTCGGTAACACACAGGATAACTGGGAAAAATTCTAGCGTATTTCGCCTGTCCCCCTGATGCCCCAACATCGGCATCAGGGGGACATCGTACTAGCCTTTCATTTGAGAAGCATAATCCCGGCGCGGCTGCCCAGTGTAAATTTGCCGCGGGCGATAGATGCTGATGTCCTGCTGTTTGTGCATTTCATCCCAATGCGCAATCCAGCCGATCGTCCTGCCAACGGTAGAAATAACCGTAAACATGGATGGCGGTAGACCCATCGCTTTCAGAATAACCGACGTATAGAAATCGACGCTGGGATAAAGTTTATTTTCCAGAAAATAGGCATCGGTCATAGCGATATGTTCCAGCTCCATCGCCACCTGTAACAGGCTGTCTTCCATACCCAATTCACCCAGTACCTCGTAGCAGGTTTTACGCAGAATCGCCGCACGTGGGTCGAAATGCTGGTAGACCGAGTTACCGAACCCCATCAGGCGGAATGAATCACAGCGGTCTTTTGCTCGTCGTACAAATTCAGGCACGCGATCGACCGTTTTAATCTCTTCCAACATGCGCATACAGGCTTCGTTCGCCCCACCGTGCAGCGGCCCCCACATCGATGCCAGCCCGGCGGCAATGCAGGCAAACGGGTTAGCGCCAGAAGAGCCAGACGCTCTAACCGCCATCGTGGACGGGCATTGACCGTGGTCAGCATGCAGAATCAGAATGCGGTTCATCGCCCGTTCCAACACCGGATTAACTTCATACTTCTCTGCCGGAATCGAAAACAACATGTGCAGGAAGTTGCCGGTATAGGAGAGGGAATTTCGCGGATAAACAGAAGGCTGCTCGATGGAGTATTTGTAGCACATCGCCGCCAGCGTCGGCATTTTTGACAGCAGTCGCACTGCCGCTAGCTCGCGGTGCTCCTCGTTATGAATATCCAATACATCGTGATAGAACGCGGCCAGCGCCCCGACCACCGCACACATTAGCGCCATCGGATGGGAGTCACGGCGAAAGCCGCTGAACATCCGGGTAATTTGCTCATGAACCAGCGTGTGCCGGGTAATGTTGTTGGCAAATTCTGCATATGCCTCCGGTGAAGGCGCGTCGCCATGCAGCAGGATGTAACAGACTTCCGTAAAATCGCACTGCTCGGCAAGCTGTTCGACAGGGAAGCCCCGATGCAGCAGCACGCTATTCACTGCATCAATATAGGTAATCGCCGACTCGCATCCTGCCGTATTGGCAAAGCCAGGATCATAACTGCATAGCCCGTGTTCACCGAGTGGGCGAATATCTACCGCCTCTTTCCCCAATACGCTGGAACGCATTTCCAGCGCAATACTCGCCTGCCCTTCTGCCGTCAACGTGGACGTTCTGACTGTCATGAGTCCTTCTCCTGCCCGAATAATGATGGTGTTCCCGTTCGCTTTCACGGCCTTCTGGATAGATCATTCCGTGCTACACACCCGGATTAAAACAACACTCAATTTACAAAGAAACAAGCCAACGTATTTCATACGCTAAAATTGTGGATGGATTGCAAGAATCTGATGGAATATTGATTTAGGTAAAGATTGTTACGCTGAACAGCGCGAGATCGTCCACACTTTCCAGATGGCAGCGGCTGGCATTTTGCACGCTCAATCCGTATAACTGTCCTCACTTATTTCACCCACTCACTTGATGACGACTGATATCAGACCCATGAATGATTCATTAAGCCACATTATCGCCAGCGAATTGCAGGCGCGCACGGAGCAGGTAGACGCGGCAGTCCGCCTGCTGGACGAAGGAAATACCGTCCCTTTTATCGCCCGTTA
This sequence comes from Pectobacterium polonicum, assembly GCF_005497185.1. Taxonomy (GTDB): domain Bacteria; phylum Pseudomonadota; class Gammaproteobacteria; order Enterobacterales; family Enterobacteriaceae; genus Pectobacterium; species Pectobacterium polonicum. The sequence goes on from NZ_RJTN01000018.1 coordinate 53,196, forward strand.
CCGTAAAGAAGTGACCGGCGGACTGGATGACACCCAACTGCGCCAGCTCGAAACACGCCTCGGTTACCTGCGTGAACTGGAAGACCGTCGCCAGACTATTCTGAAATCCATCGATGAGCAGGGAAAGTTAACTGAGCAGCTCGCCACCGCCATTAACGGCACGCTGAGCAAAACCGAACTGGAAGATCTCTACCTGCCGTATAAACCGAAACGCCGCACGCGCGGGCAGATTGCGATTGAAGCCGGTCTGGAACCGCTGGCCGACAGCCTATGGCAAGACCCAAACCAGGAGCCGGAGCTGACGGCACAGGCTTATATCCATGCCGATAAAGGCGTGGCGGACGTGAAAGCGGCGCTGGACGGCGCACGCTACATTCTGATGGAACGCTTTGCCGAAGACGCCACGCTACTGGCAAAAGTGCGTCACTATCTGTGGAAAAACGCCCATCTGGTTTCCCGTGTCGTGGAAGGGAAAGAGGAAGAAGGCGCGAAGTTCCGCGACTACTTTGATCATCACGAACCGATTGCTCAGGTGCCTTCACACCGCGCACTAGCGATGTTCCGTGGTCGTAATGAAGGTGTGCTGCAACTGGCGTTGAATGCCGATCCGCAGCACGAAGAAGCGCCGCGCGAAAGCTACTGTGAGCAGATTATTATCGATCACCTGAATCTGCGGCTAGGCAATGCGGCGGCAGACAGCTGGCGACGCGCCGTCATTAGCTGGACGTGGCGCATTAAAGTGCTGCTGCACCTTGAAACCGAATTGATGGGCAGCGTGCGTGAAAAAGCCGAAGACGAGGCGATCAACGTCTTCGCCCGTAACATGCACGACCTGCTGATGGCCGCGCCTGCAGGTATGCGCGCCACCATGGGTCTCGATCCCGGTCTGCGTACTGGCGTAAAAGTCGCGGTAGTCGATGCCACCGGCAAGCTGGTCGCAACCGACACCATTTATCCGCATACCGGTCAGGCGGCTAAAGCGGCTCCAATCATCGCCGCGCTGTGCCGCAAATATCAGGTAGAACTGGTGGCGATTGGTAACGGCACCGCCTCGCGTGAAACCGAGCGTTTCTTCCTCGATACGCAGAAACAGTTCCCGGAGATCAACGCGCAGAAAGTGATCGTCAGTGAAGCCGGCGCGTCGGTGTATTCCGCCTCTGAGCTGGCCGCACTGGAATTCCCCGATCTGGATGTATCGCTGCGCGGTGCGGTGTCTATCGCCCGCCGTTTGCAGGACCCGCTGGCAGAATTGGTGAAGATCGACCCGAAATCCATCGGTGTAGGCCAGTATCAACATGACGTGAGCCAGAGCCAACTGGCGAAGAAACTGGATGCGGTGGTCGAGGACTGCGTAAACGCCGTCGGCGTTGATCTCAATACGGCCTCTGTTGCACTGCTGACGCGTGTCGCAGGGCTGACACGTATGATGGCGCAAAATATTGTGACCTGGCGTGATGAGAATGGCCGCTTCCACAACCGTGAACAGTTGCTGAAAGTCAGCCGTCTGGGGCCAAAAGCCTTTGAACAGTGCGCGGGCTTCCTGCGTATCAACCACGGCAATAACCCACTGGATGCCTCCACCGTTCACCCGGAAGCCTACCCTGTCGTAGAACGGATTTTGGCCGCAACCGAGCAGGCGTTGCAGGAGCTGATGGGGAATCCCAATGCGCTGCGTAACCTGAAACCGTCGGATTTCACCGATGAGCGTTTCGGCGTGCCGACGGTGACTGACATCATTAAAGAGCTGGAAAAACCGGGTCGCGATCCGCGCCCCGAGTTTAAAACCGCCAGCTTCGCCGAAGGCGTAGAAACCTTAAACGATCTGCTACCGGGTATGATTCTGGAAGGCGCCGTCACCAACGTCACCAACTTTGGCGCGTTTGTGGATATCGGCGTCCATCAGGACGGCTTGGTCCATATTTCATCGCTGGCCGACCATTTCGTCGACGATCCACACAAAGTGGTGAAAGCAGGCGATATCGTGAAAGTGAAAGTGATGGAAGTGGATCTGCAACGTAAGCGCATCGCGCTGACGATGCGGCTTGATGAGCAGCCGGGTGAAACATCATCACGCCGTGGTGGTGGCAATGCCCGCACTGATAACACGACCTCATCACGTCAGCCAGCAGGTAAATCACGCCCTCGTCCAGCAAATGCACCTGCTACAGGCAATAGCGCGATGGGTGATGCGCTCGCTGCCGCCTTTAAAAAGCGCTAATCACCTCATGCCGATCGTTTAAGCATCGAGGTACACGGGGCAGGCATCCCTGCGGGAACCTCCCCCTGTGTTTCCCCTAATAACGGGCTTAAGTGATCGGTATTAGCAAATCGCCATTCTATACCCCAAATAATTCGAGTTGCAGGAAGGCGGCAAGAGAGGGAGTCCCGATGAGCTTACTCAGGTAAGTGATTCGGGTGAGTGACAAACCTGCCATGCCATAGGCAGGTTTGAACGCTGCTTGCAGCGGCCCCAACGGGGCGAGGCACACGCAAGTGTGCTGAGTAGCGCAGCCAACGCACCTGAGGCTTGAAGTATTACGGGTATATTATTATTTAAAATAATGCCTGACCTCATTGACGAGGTCAGTCATCTTTCCCGCCAAAATATCACTATTTTTGTTTCCCTAATAAAACTACGTTTCATTTATATTGAAATATTCAACCTATTTGAGATTAATTTGTGATCTGTATCTAGGTAAATAAATTACCGTTGCGTTATTATTGTTCTATATAGGAAACCATAGTTTTATATATAGAACACCATGAATATATTCCAGCAACTCGAACACAGTAAAGCGCCTGCGGCAGTCCGTTTAGTGATGATTGTTGACTATATTGCCAAACGCGACGAAGCCAGTTTCACTGAGATATGTACTGACTTGTCTATCCCCAAAAGCAGCGTACATCATCTATTGGAAGTGCTGGTGGTCACACAGCTATTACGCCAGCGCGCCGACGGGCGTTATGTTTTGGGGTTGAGGCTATTTGAGCTGGGTGGTCTGGTAATAAAGAATATTGACCTGCGTAAAGATACGATTAACTTTATGCATGAGCTGGTCAAAGAGACGGAATTGACCTGCCACCTTGGTATTCTGGACGGCGATAATGGTTTCTTCCTGAGTAAAGTGGAATCGCCCAAAGCTATCGTAAAAACATCCTGGGAAGGTAAGAAAATTATTTTTAACCGTATGTCTCTGGGAAAAGTGCTCGTGGCCTGGCTACCACAGGAAAGAATTGAATCACTGATTGCCAATTGCACCTTTGAGTATTTAACGCCCCGAACAATTACCAATAAAGACGATTTCCTACAACACCTGAAAACCGTCAAAGAGCAGGGCTGGGCAATAGATGACGGTGAAGATATAGAAGAAATTTGCTGTATGGCCGCACCGATTTTTAACCAAAATGGTGAAGTCATCGCCGCTATCGGCGTTAACGGTATGCAATCGCAATATGCTAATGGAAAAAAAGAAAAGCATCTGGCAAGCCTGATTAAAACCAGCAAAGCGATTACCGCTCATATCAACAGTCGGAATATTGATAGTAGATAATATATTTATCGAAAATAACCAGAGTGAATTTTAACTTGTGAATAAAGTCATGCACAAATCAGCGTGACGGACATTTCACGACATAAATACCTGTAAACGCTAATCAAGTGTTACGGGAAGGCCACCTATAACTAAAAATAGGGGAATGGCCATAAATATCAAAACAACGAAGAATATTAATTATCAATTTTATAATGGGGACAACCATCTTCAATAAATAATGAAATCGGGTAATAACCGCTTAGGTTTTATTTACCTCTATTTATTACTTTATATCAATCATCTCTCTGCTTTCACTGAAAGCGGGCTGAATATCTTTTTATTTTTAAATGAGGTCTTTTATGAAAATCAAACAAGCTATTGATAAAATCCCTGGGGGATTAATGCTGGTTCCGCTCTTTTTGGGCGCATTCTGTAATACCTTTACGCCGGGTGCTGGCAAATATTTAGGTTCTTTCAGCAACGGTCTTATTACTGGCACGATCCCGATTCTGGCCGTCTGGTTTTTCTGTATGGGCGCGTCTATTGAGCTTAAAGCGACAGGAACGATGCTGAAAAAATCAGGCGTTCTGGTGGTGACCAAACTCGCTACCGCCTGGGTTGTGGCGCTGATCGCAGGCACGTTCTTACCGGGCGATGGCATCCAAAACGGCTTGCTCGCCGGGATCTCCGTTCTTGCGCTGGTCGCGGCAATGGACATGACTAACGGTGGTCTGTACGCCGCATTGATGAACCAGTACGGTTCGAAAGAGGAAGCGGGTGCCTTCGTGTTGATGTCTCTGGAATCCGGCCCGTTGATGACCATGGTCATTCTGGGTGCCAGCGGTATCGCGACCTTTGAACCTCAGCTATTTGTCGGGGCCGTACTGCCTTTCCTGATTGGTTTTACATTGGGTAACCTGGACCCGGATTTGAGAAAACTGTTCGGCAATTCAGTACAAACGCTGATCCCTTTCTTCGCCTTTGCGTTGGGCAACACCATTAATTTATCGGTGATCCTCCAGACCGGCTTCGCGGGTATCTTCCTCGGCGTATTGGTGATTATTGTTACCGGTATTCCATTAATTCTCGCCGATAAATTTATCGGCGGCGGTAATGGAACCGCTGGCGTGGCCGCATCCAGCAGCGCAGGTGCCGCCGTCGCCACTCCCCTTCTGATCGCGAATATGGCACCAGAGTTCGCGCCAGTCGCTCAACAGGCGACAGCGTTAGTCGCCACCAGCGTCATTGTGACGTCAGTATTGGTGCCCATCATTACGGCATTATGGGCAAAACGCTTTTCACCTAAACACGCATAAAAAGGTAGCAAAATGGACGTAAGACAAAGTGTACACAGTGAGCATGCGAAAACGCTTGATACCACCGAGCTGAGAAAGAAATTTCTCATTGAGAAGATATTTACGCCAAACCACTACACCATGACTTACAGCCACATCGACCGTATTGTGGTGGGCGGGATCATGCCGGTAGATAGTGAAATAACGTTTGATGACGGCATCGGCAAACAATTTGGCGTGAACTATTTTCTTGAACGACGCGAACTGGGGCTGATCAATATCGGCGGCCCGGCAAACATCGTTATTGACGGTACAAGCTATCAGGTTGGCAATGAGGAAGCGCTCTATGTCGGCAAGGGAGCCAAGGCCTTAGCCTTTAGTAGCCTCGACAAGACTAAACCGGCAAAACTGTATTATAACAGCGCACCCGCACATGCCGTTTACCCGACACGCATCATCACACAGGATGACGCGATAAAAGCGCCGTTGGGCGATGTCACGACCTGCAACAAACGGACGATTTGCAAATATCTGGTGCCGGAAGTGGTAGAGACCTGTCAACTGAGCATGGGATTAACGCGCCTGGCAGAAGGCAGCAACTGGAATTCAATGCCAACGCATACCCATGAACGCAGAATGGAGGTTTACTTCTATTTTGACATGGCGGAAGACACCATTATTTTCCACATGATGGGTGAACCGCATGAAACGCGTCATCTGGTGATGCATAACGAACAGGCGGTGATCTCACCGAGTTGGTCGATTCACACTGGCGTCGGCACCAAAAACTACGCCTTTATCTGGGGCATGATCGGCGAAAATCTGACGTTTGACGATATGGATCATATCGCGATGTTGGATTTACGCTAATCCCTTCCGGCGTGATGCCAAGGGAGTAAAAAACGGGGTGGACCATGTTCACCCTGTTTTTTATTTAGCATCAGTAATCCAGTTCTACTGGCACAGGATAATCCTGCAATTTCGCCGCTCCGCCTAACGCTTCACGAATGGTGGCCGAATAGCGCGTGGTTCCTACGCCACCAACAAGATTATCCAGCTCGCTAAAGGCAAAACGTAGCGCCCGGTTATGCGCCCAGTTCTCCAGTGGCGTTAAACGATAAGTGAAATACACCACCGTCAGTTCCTGATTCACGCGGTCGACTTTCTCAATGCGATCCACCTGCATCCTGCCGTAACACAGGTCACCATACTGACGCCAGTTTTTATCCCCTATGGGCGATAAACGGTATACCGTGCTGGTTCCTTCCGGCGTGGCATAGGCCAGACCCGCATCGACCAACGCGTGCAAACGCCCGCTGTTCCAAGGCGCGTCGCCTTTAGGGCTATGCACTGGCCACTGTTTCTCACCCAGACACAAAGGTGACCCTGCATCAAAGAAGTCCTGTACCCGCTGCTGATAATCCCGCTCGCTCAGCTGTGCCAACGCCACGACAGGCAAAAGTAGTCCGACTGCGATTAACATCGACATTTTCATTTTGCTAGCATTGCCTCATCGACTTCCTTGTAGGCCTCATCGACAGATTGGTAGGCATTTTGCGTGACGACACGCTTGCGTTCTGACCATTCATACAACGGCACACCCGGATCGTCCTGCGACGAGTTGAAACCGTAAATCGTCAAAATAACTTTTGCAGGATCAAAGGCGTTTTCCCCTTCCTTCCTTGCCGATACCAGAAAGTAGCGACCGCCAGACAGGAACAGTTGATTATCCTGCACCAGAAAATCAGCAGCGGCGGACAGCCGATAATCAAACCAGGTAAACGTATTACTGTTGGCAACGGGCATAATGCTGTGTCCACCGTCCGGCCGTTGTATAAAGAAAGTCAGCCCGAGATGAGGATGCGAGGTATTGTTGTCAAACTGCGCCACGACAACATAGTCTTGCCCACCGTCCTGATTCAGATCCAGTCGGTTGATGCCGTCTTTCAGCACCACGGGAGACAGTGCAGCGGCAGCGCTGCTGATGGCGCAGAGCACCACCCCACCAACGAATTTATTTATCACCACGCGTCCTTACCAATCGAAAACCGATGTCCGGCATGAAAAAACCGGGCGTATGCAGATCGCAGCTTGCCAGACTATGCACCTGTTCCAGATAGCTTCCGCCGCAAAAGTAGAACATCGTTTTGCCGCCCTCTACCGCATAGGGCTCATTCAACCACTCAGAGACATTGCCACTCATGTCGTACAGACCCAGTGAATTGGGGCGCTTCGATGCCACTGGCACCGTTCCAAACAACTGCGTGTCCGAGGGAAAATGCGCCACGCGATCCGGCTGTTCGCTGCCTGCATAGCGAGAGCCGTAAGTGGCATCCGCAAGTCCCTTCTTGCCGCCTCTGGCCGCCATTTGCCATTCCGCTAACGTCGGCAAGCGGTAACCTGATGCCTGCGGATTCTCACGCATCAGCTTGTCGTTATCGTCTTCTGGAGCACGCTTCAGCGTCTTACCGTCAATAGTGAGGTAACGAGGTTGCAGTTGCTGCCGTTCGCTGAGTGCATTGGCAAAAATCACCGCATCCCACCATGAAACATTGGTCACAGGGTGTTGCCCACTATCCTGCTCAGGTGGCAAGCAATCTTCAAACGTCGCGCCATTGCAGCCACCACTAAGCTGATAACCGTGTGCGTCCGCCCAATCTTGCAGCGCATGGTACTGCTGATAGGTGATTTCTGTTTGCGTCATGGAAAAAGAGGTAATCGACGTGTTGGCATGAGCCGCATAGTCTTCTGGGCCAAAGACAGAACCCACGTAAAAATTGCCGCCGTCGACGTTAATTTCTGTTACCACGTTCACCTTAGCGTCCATAACGGGTAGCGCTGCGGCATGCGATAGCATTAAACACAGCCCTGAAAAGATAAAACCGTTCTTTAACATAACAATCCGTGTTAACCGTACTGAGGAGGGAACATCATTTATTTATTCGCCGCCGAAGTATATGCCTCTGCCTACGGTTTGAGCTAGCCATAGAATAGACTTTTCATCGTCTTAGCGGTTCAAGTGGGGGTCTATAGGTGGGATAAAAAACAGCATCGGGTGCCAAAACAACGCGCCCGATGCCAACACAGCTTAGCTCAGCGAATGAGTCGACGCGCTTACTCCCCTCGAAGCGCCGTTGCGGGAGACTGCCGATAAGACAGCATAGCCGGGATCGTGAGGACGACAGCGGCAACCAGCAACAGGAGCAGGACGAAGTGGATATCTTCCCATTCCAACGTCACTGGCAGCACAAAGCCGCTTTTTTCGCTCATGACTACCGCAATCGCACGTGCCGCAAGGTAACCAAGGCCGACACCCAGCAACACGCCGACGCCCACTAGCGACATCAGCCCGCTCCAGATCAGCGTAAAAATGCCATAGCGCGGTGCGCCAAACGCGCGCAGTGCACCGATCTGTTTCTGCCGTTGCCGCAGGTGGATAACCGCCACCATCGCCACGGCCACCCCCACTAATCCCTGTGTCCCCAGCGAGATATAGGTCAGCAGTTCGCGGATATCACCCAACATCGAGTACAGCTTCACCAGCACTTCACCGGGGAACACCGCCAGCGTCGTGTTGCTGCGATACAGCGAACGCAGTTGATAAGCCCCTGCAATTGTTTTTGGTTTCACAACAATCGCAGGCAGCCCCGCCTGATGCTTGTGCTCTTGTGCTCCCACATCGTGATGATCGTCGTCATGTGCTGCCGTAGCTGGGTGGTCACGGCTGCCCGTTCCTTCCGCAGAATGGGCTTCGTCGTGATGTTCATCAGCATGCTGCTCATCTTCCGTGTGCGCAGCGTCATCATGCCCATGCTCACCTTCATGCTCATGTGCGCCATGATCGCTATGGTCGTGGTCATCGTGGTGTGCATCGTCCGCATCATGCGGTGGATGGATTCCATGTACCCGCCATACTGCGTTCACCGGAACCAGAATCGCGTTATCCCATGCGCTGCCGTCCGCAGGCAACACACCAACCACGGTGTAGGTGACATCATCGTGCGCGTGCGCGCCTTCCGTTCCTACTTGACCGTGGATAGGGCTAAATTTACTCCCCACCGTCAGCCCGGTTTGCGCGCCGACTACAGCTTCAAAACCGTCGTTGAACAGGCGTCCGGCGGTGAGCTGTCGCTTGCCGTTATCCGTCACCAACGGCGGCGTGGTGCCGATAATCGGCATCCCTTGATAAAAATCACCAAACGCGACCGGGGCCGCCCACGCCACCAGCGGATTCTTCTCCAGGTCGGTTAGCACCTGTGCGGGAATCAACGTCAGCGCGGAGGGTTGCAAAAACACGGATGACAGCACAAGCTGTGTTTCGCTTCCCGGCGCACCGATCACTAAATCAAAACGATCGGCAGCCTTGGCGCTGCCCATCCGTAATGCTCTTTCCTGCAAACTCACCGAAATACTTAGTGCTGTCGCCACTGCGATCAGCAACACCACGACCAGCACACCCGGCCAGAGCCGACGCCAGTCGACCCAGATAAGACGCCATGGAATCATGCACGATCCTCCTGATAGGGCTTGTCCGCCACAAGGCGTCCTTTTTCCAGTTGAATACAGCGCGACATCTGGGAAGCCAGACGCGCATCGTGCGTAATGGCAATAAGCGTTGCGCGGCTCTCGCGCGCCAGCGTCACCAGCAGGTCAGCAATCTGCTCACCGCTCTGTGCATCTAAACTCGCCGTCGGTTCATCGGCAACGATGATATCTGGCTTGCTAAGTAAGGCTCTTGCTACCGCAACCCGCTGCTTCTCGCCGCGTGATAGCACTTCGACCGGGCGTTTCCCCGTGTCCAGCCCAACCTGTGCCAGCAACTCTACCGCTCGCTGCCTGAGCGACGCCGGTATCCGCCAGTGGTGAAACTGTGCGGGCAGCAAGACGTTTTCTATCGCATTCAGACCGGGGAAAAGGTGAAAGTCCTGCATCACCAGCCCGATGTGCTGCGCTCGCCAGCGGTCACGTTCCGCTTCGTTCAACTGCCAGATGTCCTGCTTTTCCCACTGCACCTGACCTGTTCCACTGTGATCCATGCCGGTGATGGCATTCACCAACGTCGTTTTACCGGAGCCAGAAGGCCCCATCACCGCCACGCGTTCGCCGGAACGAATCGACAGCGCAGGAATATCCAGCACGGCCTCTGATGTATCAGGGAAGGTCACACTCAGGTGTTGAATCAATAGCTCAGCCATCAGCGCTCCTAAAGGGTATCGAACGTAGCTTCACGCAGTCGCAGCAGGCTGACAAAACCCGTTTCGGGATCGGTCCACGATCCGTGCTCCAACACACCTTCTACTTCAATCATGGTGTTGTTCTGTACGAAGGTCTGACGTTTGGCGAGATAGACCACAACGATATCTTCGGGCCAATCCGCATCAGACGAACAGAAGGGGCACAGCGCCATCGGCATTTTAGTTAAAACAAAGAATTGTGACTCCGCCTTGAGCGGCGGTGCCATGAAGCCGCGCATCGTTACCCGTTTGCCGGAAAGTGCTTTGACCTCATTGGAGAATTCAAGACCCAGCACGCCGTAAGAGGCATACAGCTTATCGAAGGAGAGTTCAGACTGCGCGGCATTCACGGGTGCGATGCCACCAAGGAGCAGCAACACCAACACCGCACGCAGCCAGGAGAATAAAAGCGGGGTTGCCCCCGCTTTGCTGCATTTCGCATTATTCATAGCGTCGTAGGATTACTTTTTGTCTTGCGGTTTTACCGCCAGTGCATCGACAATCACGCGGAACAGATCGGTGTTTTCCATGTAGCCACGGATACGTTCTGCACCTGGGCCACTCGCCTGAATCACCATATCGTCAACGGCATGAACACCTGTGTCAGAAGAGCGTGGCAGAATCCCTTCACGGAATACCGCACCCGGTACTTTCTCGTAGGCTTTGTTGGCAACGTACTCATCTTTTTCGTTCTTGATAGCAGGCACGAACTGACCATCCAGCTTCGGACGGAACGTTTCGTAATAGTCTGGGTAGTTGTTGAAGAACACCGCCAGACGTTTCGAGACGTTCAGGTCATCCGGGTAGCCGTCTTTGTTGGCATCTTTATAGTTCGGATAGCCTGCGTCTTCATACACGCCAACTTTCTCACGCATCTCGGTGCCTGGTTTGCTGTCATCGACCGTACCGATGATAGACAGGCCGTGCGTATGGTCACCCGTTACGATGATCATCGTATCTGGGTTCTTCTCCACGAACTTCTTGGCGATCGCGACAGACTGATCCAGCATGATGGTGTTCGTAAACGCACGTTCCCAATCCAGCGGGTGAGAGGCTTTGTCGATCAGCGCGGATTCCACCATCAGGAAGAAGCCATCTTGGTTTTTGGACAGCACATCCAGCGCCGCCTGCGTCATTTCAGTCAGGTCAGGCTGATTAGGGAATTTCTTGGCCACGTCATTTTTCAGGAAACGACGATCCATCACGCCGTCCATATTACCGGTGTGGAACAGTCCCAGCAGCTTGGTGGCCTGTGAAGCGTTTTTCTTCAGAGAATCCGCATCGGTAACCAGTGAGTAACCCGCCTGCTGGAATTTCTCAACGTAGTTGGTTTCGTCTTTACGTTTTGATCCCGGTGTGCTTTTCGGCAGGAAGTAGGCTGAACCGCCGCCCAGCATGACTGTCGGCTGCACGTTGTAGAACATCTCGACGATTTCAGCTTTATCCGCACGGCGGCGAGTGTGGGAAACCACAGCGGCTGGCGTCGCATCCTGAAGTTCAGCATCACTGACTACGCCAACAGACATTTTGGTAGAACGGGTCAGCAGTTCACCCAGCGTTTCCTGCTTCGGGTGATCCAGTGAGTTTTTGCTACGGCTGACGTACACGCCCAGCGCATTCACACCGGATTTGTGACCGGTCATGTAAGCACTCATGGTATTGGCGCTGTCGGCTGCGATGGAGTCCGTACTGGAAGTACCGCCAAACGCCATATATTGCAGGTCATCAATCGCCAGACGACCGTCCGCTTTCCCTTCCGTCACCCCTTTAGACAGGATGCGCGCGCCGGTGCGGTGTGCGACGGACAGGCCATCGCCGATGAACAGAATCACGTTTTTGGCTTTACGCGGGCCAGACGCCGAATACACGTCCCAGTTCACCTGCGTTTTCTTGCCTTTGGCTTCCGCTTCTACCACATACTTGCCTGCTTCAGGCAGGTTCACGTCTCGCAGCCAGATCGTGGAAGCATTGCCGCCATCTTCACGTTCAACAAATGAGGCCGTTTTACCCAGCACCTGCTGGTAATCTTTGCCGTTGATCAGAATGCGAATATCTTCTGGCTTGAGTACTTCATCAAACTCGACTTTAAAATCGAATTTTCCGCCTGCCAGCATCGTGGCGCGGTCAATGGGATAAATGGCCTGAGCCTGCACCATTCCTGGCAGCGCAGCAGAAATCAGTAAAGGCAGTAACCAGCGAGCTTTCATTGTTATGTCCTTGGTTGCGTAGTTTAGCAGGACATAACGTAGTTACCTTTTTTTACAGTTTGATGAATTTCACCATAAATTATTGCATCTACATCTATTTTCAATAACAAATACAATCTGTCTTTTACGTTTTAAATGCATTCTCCTGACGCCATTTTCCGGGTGTCAGCCCCAGATGCAGCCTGAAAATACGGTTCAGGTGGCTGGGATCGGAAAAACCGGTATCTGTCGCAATTTGCGACAAGGTACGAGCAGTACGTGACATCAACCAGCAAGCCTGAGCGATCTTCATGTCCATGTATGCCTGCTGGATGGTGCGGCCGATACTCTTTTGCAACGACCTATCCAGCTGTCTACGCGATAGGCCGCTGCGCTGAGCAATATCCTCAGAACTAAGCCTGCTTGCCAGACTCTGACGCATGATAATTAGCGCCCGCCGTACCGACATCGGCATACCTTCAAGCTCAGGGCTGTTCCATGTCAGGTGAGACGGTGGCACAAATCCCCCGACTAACATGTCTGACAACCCCTTGATAGCCCTTTCCCTGCCCAGTTTTTTTTCCAGAAGAAAGGCCGCCAGCTCGATGGTGGCACTGCCTCCGGGGCAGGAATAGACGTGCCCTTCCTCCATGACGTTCTTGTCTGTAACAGGAGTAATCGACGGAAACAGCGCTTTAAATTCACCAAAATGACGCCAGTGAACAAGAATACGCTTGCCGGAAAGCCCCGTATCAGCGAGAAGAAAGGCGGCGTTATCGACACTCACAAGCGGGATCTTACTGCGCCGGAGGTGCCGCAGTAAGGGGAGATAAGAGGCGGTATCAGACACTATTTTGGCCGGTACATTCCCACCAAAGATAACGAAATAATCGCAGTTTCCCGCATGGATTTGCCGCGTTGAAACCGCCTGATCCGGTACGAGTACGGCGCCACAGCTTGCTGTCACAGGGTGGTTATCCAACGCAGTCAGCGTCCAGGAACAGGTCAACTGACGGCTGTAGTCCTCCTCATCGCTGGAGAACCGCAGCTTGTCAAGAAACCCGCCGACCGACAAAAGAGAAAACCCCGGCATCAGCAGCAGAACAAATTTTACCTGGGGATTGACCATGTTACGCCTGCTCAAAAAACGGATCGCGACAACGCAATCCAGACAGAGATAACCCTATTTTACCCCTCAACGGGGAAAGCGTCTTTCTCAGAACCAGACCCGCCGTTTACTGCATAAACAACACCAGACCGCCAATCATCATAAAGATGACACCGCAGACCATGCTGAAGGCTTTTCCATGTACCGCGAGATAAGATCGGAACCGTCCCGCTGTAAGATTGATAGCCAGTTCAACCAAAAACTCCACGGCAGCAAAGGTGGCGACCATCACGACAAATTGCAGCAAGGAGTCTTTTGTCGGATCGATAAACTGAGAGAGAAACGCCCCGAAAAATAAGAAGACTTTCGGGTTAGCCCCTGCCGACGCGGCACCCTGAGTAAAAAGAGATAACCGATTTATCGATGCCGCCAATGGCGCAGACTCACCGATATTCAGCGTCCTTAACCGCCATTGCCTGAAACCCAGCCAGATAAGATACATGCCGCCAGCAAATTTTATGTAAGTCAGAAAAGAAGGGTACATGTTAAGCAACACATCAATGCCAAACAGGGACACCGTCATCAGCAGTGCGAAGGCCAGTATTCCGCCCAAAATGGTATACAGGGTGATAGCAGGCCCGAACCGGATACTGTGCGTGATGACCAGTAACGCATTCGGCCCAGGGGTCAGAGCAAGGCCGCAACAGGCAAGCGCGAAGTAAAACCATACATGCATATCCATAACATCTCCTCTTTTACAGAGGTATTAGAGCGAACTGTTCAGCGTGAATAAATGAACAGTTCGGACTAAATATTGTTATTTATGGACACCTAGTCAGTCGCCATTCGGCTAAGTTCATCAAGCTTTCGGCAATGCTACCTGCACTCTATTCCGAGATCTTATCTCTCAGCGGGAAACGACGCCGCACGACGACAAAGAACAGCGGCACGAAGAAGATGGCGAGGAAGGTGGCCGCCAGCATACCGCCGATCACGCCTGTTCCCACCGCATGCTGGCTGGCCGAGCCCGCACCGCTGCTGGTCGCCATCGGCAGGACACCGAAGATAAATGCCAGCGACGTCATCAAGATTGGCCGCAACCGCTGGCGCGAAGCCTCCAGCGTGGCCTCAACCAAATCTTTCCCTTTCTGGTTCATCTCGTTGGCGAATTCCACAATCAGAATGGCGTTCTTCGCCGATAGCCCGACTACCGTCAGTAGCCCAACCTGAAAGTAGACATCGTTTTCCAGACCGCGCGCCCAGGTCGCTACCAGCGCCCCCAACACGCCCATCGGCACCACCAGCATGACGGAGAACGGCACTGTCCAGCTTTCATACAGCGCGGCCAGACACAGAAACACCACCAGTAGCGAAACGGCATACAGCGCCGGTGCTTGCGCCCCGCTCAGTCGCTCCTGTAAGGACATGCCCGTCCACTCCAACCCAAACCCTTCCGGCAGCTTCGCCACCAGCGATTCCATGATCGTCATCGCCGTGCCGGTACTGACACCCGGCATCGCCTCGCCGACAATTTCCAGCGACGAATAGCCGTTGTAACGCTCAAGACGCGGCGAACCGGTTTCCCAGACGGTTTGTGCAAACGCGCTAAACGGCACCATGCCACCGCTGTTATTGCGAACATACCATTTGCTGATGTCGTCCGGCAGCATACGGAACTTCGCCGCCGCCTGAACGTAGACTTTCTTCACCCGACCACGATCAAGGAAATCATTGACATAGGTCGACCCCCAGCCCGTTTTCAGCGTGCTGTTAATGTCATCCACCGAGACCCCCAGCGCCTGTGCTTTGCGCTGATCGATATGAATCCGCAGTTGCGAGCTGTCATCCAGCCCGTTGTGGCGCACGCGCGTCAGTTCGCGGTTGCTGTCAGCCATGTTCAGCAGTCGATCCCGCGCTTCCATCAGCGCATCGTGCCCCAATCCACCGCGATCCTGTAACCGCATAGCGAAGCCCGCAGCGCTACCCAAGCCGTTAATTGACGGCGGGCTGCTGGCGAACACGCGCGCTTCCTTGATATCGCGAAAGGCTTTGGTCGCGCGTTCGATCACGGCAAACGAGCTGCTCTCCGGCATGGTGCGCTCATCCCAGTCTTTAAGACGCACAAACAGCCGCGCCACGTTCTGTCCGTTACCGCCCGGCCCAGAGCCAATGGTGGAAAACACGGACGTCACGGTGTCTTTTTCCTGCGTGAGGTAATACTGCTCGATCTTGTTGACCACCTGTAAGGTCTGCTGCTGCGTCGAACCCGGTGGAAGTTGCACTTGTGTCGTGAACACCCCCCGATCTTCCTGCGGCAGAAACGAGGTCGGCAGCCGGAAAAACAGGAAGGCCATAATCCCGATAATGCCCATATAAAGCAGCAGCCAGCGTCCGCTACTGACCAATATTTTGCCGACGCCGCGCTCATACTTCAGCGACGTGCGGGTAAAGCTGCGGTTGAACCAGCCGAAAAACCCTTTACGACCGTGGTGTTGGCCTTTAGCGAGCGGCTTGAGCAGCGTCGCACACAGTGCAGGCGTCAGGATCATCGCCACCAGCACCGACAGAATCATTGACGTCACAATCGTGATGGAGAACTGACGATAAATCGCCCCCGTGGTGCCGCCAAAGAAGGCCATCGGTACAAATACGGCGGACAGCACCAGCGCAATCCCGACCAGCGCCCCTTGCACCTGCCCCATCGATTTTCGCGTCGCGTCGCGTGGCGAGAGCCCCTCTTCGCTCATCACCCGTTCCACGTTTTCCACCACCACAATGGCATCATCCACCAGCAGGCCAATCGCCAGCACCATCGCGAACATCGTCAGCGTATTCAGGCTAAAACCGAAGGCATACAGCACGGCAAACGTACCGAGCAACACCACCGGCACGGCAATCGTAGGAATCAGGGTGGCACGGAAATTCTGTAAGAACAGGTACATCACCAGAAAGACCAGCAGCACCGCTTCAAACAGAGTTTTCACCACATCGGTGATAGAGGCTTTAACGAAAGGGGATGTCTCGAAGGCGATTTTGGCTTCCAGACCGTGTGGGAAGTACTGCGACAGCTCCTCGATACGTTCTCTGACGCGTTTATCGGTTTCCAGCTCATTCGCGCCAGACGCCAGTTTTACGCCCAGACCAGAGGCGGCCTGACCGTTAAAACGGCTGAGAAAATCGTAGCGTTCAGAACCCAGTTCCACTTCCGCAACATTAGCCAACGTCACCGCAGAGCCATCTTGATTGACGCGCAGCGTGATATCACGGAACTGCTGTGGCGTTTGCAGCAGTGACTGCGCGTTGATCGTGGCGTTAAGCGCCTGATTATCCACCGACGGCACGCCGCCGACTTGCCCTACCGAGACCTGACTGTTCTGCGATTCGATAGCCCGCACCACGTCGCTGGTCGTCAGCGCATAATCCATCAGTTTGGCCGGGTCTAACCAGATGCGCATCGCATATTGTGACCCATAGGAATCGACCTCGCCCACCCCGCTAATGCGGCTGATCGGCTCCTGAATATTCGTCGCAACATAATCGGCGATATCCTGTTTGTCCATGCTGCCATCGGTAGAGACAAACGCGACCATCAGGATATTGGTATCGCCCGTTTTACTTACGGTAACCCCCTGTTGCTGCACATCCTGCGGCAGCTTACGGGTAGCGGATTGCAGCTGGTTTTGCACCTGCTGACGCGCTTCATCGGGGTCAGTACCTGCTTCAAAGGTCAGCATAATACGGGACTGCCCGGTATTGCTGCTGTCCGAGGACATGTACATCAGGTTATCCAGCCCAGTCATGCTTTGCTCGATAACCTGTGTGACGGTATTTTCCAACGTCTGTGCCGATGCACCGGGGTAGTTAGCTGTGATCCTTACGCTGGGCGGTGCCAGATCGGGATACTGTTCTAGCGGTAATGATTTGATCGCCAACATACCGCACAGGCTGAGAAGGATAGCCAGCACCCACGCAAAAATAGGACGGTCGACAAAAAAATTCGCCATCTCTCCTACACTCCTCAGCCATATTTTGATGTGGCTGCTTCATAAGCAGCCTACTTATTATCAACCGGAATAGATTCACTAACCCCAGAGAAAACCCCTGCATACAGGGTGCCAAATTACCTTAACTGCCAACATCGGTTAAATCGTGGAGAAATTGAGGAGAAAATGTAAATTATCGTCGGCTACGCCTGAGCGAACGCGATTATCTGCTCGGAGAAGGCATCGGGATGCGAGATAAACGGCGCATGTGCGGCCTTTGGAATGACTACCGACGTTGAGTTCGGCCATTGTTGCTCCAACAATCCGGCAACCTTGCGTGGCACCAGCCCGTCTAACGCACCATAGAGCCGTAGGAACGGCACGGCCAAGTCGGCTAACGGCTGGCGTAAATCGGCTTCACGCAGGATTGCCAGCCCACCGTTCAACACCTCGACTGACGGCATCGGCTGTTCCAACACCACGCTTTTCAACAGTCGGGCATCCTGCCGTGCGCTCTCTGTTCCCAGCGTTTGCAGCGCCAGAAATCGCTCAACCGTGCGCTGGAAATCTTCACTGAGCTGCTGCTGAAACCCCTGCAATACGTCCGGTTTGATACCCGGCCAGCCCTCTTGTGCGCTGAAGCAGGGCGACGACGCCACGGTAATCAGCTTGTCCACCCGCGCAGGGGCGCTCAGCGCAATTTGACTGGCAACCAGTCCGCCCAGCGACCACCCCAGCCAGACGGCACGCGCTGGTGCCTGCGCCAGCACGAAGCCCGCCATGTCGCTCAGCGACATCGAACCGAATCCCTGACTCCTGCCATAGCCCGGCAGATCGACCAAATGCAGGCGAAAATGCGGGGCGAGTCGCGCAACTATGCTTTGCCATACCTGCGCATTCAATCCCCAGCCGTGCAGCAACACAAGATCCGTATTTCCTGCACCTTCGCTCTGCCAATACAACGCTGCCATCCGTTATCTTCCTTTCTCAGGGAACCCGTCACGCTTACGTTAGTGCCGATCGTTTAAGCATCGAAATACGCGGGGCGACCACAGGGGTGAGGCATCCCTGTGGGAACCTCCCCCTGTGTTCCCCTAACGACAAGCTTACGTAACCAGCATGACTTCATACTGGCGTGGGGTAAAAGTCTTTCAGGGAAAAACCATATTTAGGGAAAGAATATGTTAACCATCACAGCCCGTTGCTGGCTATGTTTATTGCCGCTTCACCACAGCCAGCAGGGAATTTGTTCGTACTGTCAGCGCCATTTACCCCGTTTGCCCACCTGCTGCCCGCGCTGTGGCTTACCCACAGGCGACATCACACGTCAGTGCGGGCGCTGCCTGCAAAATCCACCGCCCTGGCAATCGATGACCTTTATCAGCGACTACGCACCGCCGTTCAACACGCTACTTAAGCATTTCAAGTTTAATGGTAAAACCGAGCTGGCAGCGGTACTTGCGCGACAGCTGTTATTACGCTGGCAGATGGCCTACCGCGAGCGAAAACTCACCGGGCAGGTTCCGCTATTCCGCCCCGACCGCCTGTTCACCGTTCCCCTGCACCGCAACCGCCAGTGGCGTCGTGGCTTTAACCAGACCGAGTTGCTCGCTCGCCCTCTCGCCCGTTGGCTGAACTGTGCTTACGATCCACGCGAATTGCAGCGCACCCGACGCACGCCGCTACAGCAAACGCTCAGCGCCAGCGCACGGCGGCGAAACCTACGGGGCGCGTTTTCCTGTGATGTCTCGCTGTCTGGGCAACAGGTGATTTTACTGGATGATGTGGTCACAACGGGCAGTACCGCAGCCGAAATCAGCAGGCTATTGTTAGCTCAGGGCGCGGCAGGCGTTCAGGTCTGGTGTTTGTGCCGAACCTTGTAGTCGGGGGGAGGATGGGCGTATTATAACCGATAAGTGCAGTCAACTATCGAGCTTACTATTATGATCCGTATTACCGATGCTGCTCAGGAGCATTTCCTGAAACTGTTGGCAAAACAGGAAGAAGGCACACAGATTCGCGTATTTGTTATCAATCCAGGTACGCCAAACGCCGAGTGCGGCGTCTCGTATTGCCCGCCGGATGCCGTAGAAGCCAGCGATACCGTACTGAAGTTTGAAAAAATTTCCGCTTATGTGGACGAACTCAGCGCACCTTATCTGGAAGACGCTGAAATCGACTTCGTGACCGACCAATTAGGTTCTCAGCTCACGCTGAAAGCGCCGAACGCCAAAATGCGTAAAGTGGATGACAGCGCCCCGCTGATGGAACGCGTGGAGTATGTGCTGCAATCGCAGATCAACCCACAGCTGGCTGGCCACGGCGGCCGCGTGACGCTGATGGAAATTACCGACGATGGTCTGGCGATTCTGCAATTTGGCGGCGGCTGTAACGGCTGTTCTATGGTCGACGTCACGCTGAAAGAAGGGATCGAGAAAGAGCTGCTGGAAAAATTCCCTGATCTGAAAGGCGTGAGAGATCTCACCGAACACCAGCGCGGCGAGCACTCTTACTATTAAGTTTCCTGCGTATCATTTCCCCCTCACTCAAGATCACACTATTGACTGGTTATATGTGATTGAGGGGGAAACGCACTATTCCTTTTAGCTACAACTGCTGAGTAATCGATCCACTGCCTTGAGTGAATAAGACGATTGCCCGTGCTCCATTAACTAATGAGAGTTGCGGTGGGATGTGGCCGATATCCACATCATATAAAACAGGAACAGCCAGATCGCCAAGAGCAGAACGAAGGGCATCCAAATAATTGTGCTGAGTGGGAACACTTACGTTTGGGCCTGCACTCCTGCCTATCAAAATGCCATTTACCTTATTGAACCAGCCATGTAAACGTAAGCTAAATAGCGCGCGTGTTAGCTCACACGGACCCATTTCCACATTTTCAAAGTACAAGATAACGCCATCATCGCTATTTTGTGTTTGAAACAAAGGCAAGTTGCCAAAGGGGGTTCCTGCTAACCGAGAGATGATATCAAGGCACCCTCCGATCAGACGGCCCTGAAAACTGGCAGAAGACGTAACGCCATCAAGATGCTTCCACTTCGTTTGTTGCGTCAGATTAAACCCAACATCTGTTGCTGTACCCCACTGATTTTCATCAGGTTGAAATGCTGTTGAAGCATATTGTGTTATTTCGGTGCCTCTTTCACTTTTTAGCACATCCCATATAGCTTTCGTGGTCGTATCTAGCTCTTTGGCTCCCAAATCCATGAGATTCGGTCCATGCAATGTTGCCCATCCAGAAAGGGTCAGCAATGGAAAATGGAATGTACTTAAATCAGAAAAACCAACAAACCATTTCGGCTTAGTTTGTGCTAATAGGCTGAAATCTACGAGTTCAAGTAATTCCATTGCCAAATCCCCACCCCATGGCGGCATAACAGCCTTCACCTCAGGATCGGTAAGATAACGCATCAGTTCTTTTGCTCGCGAAACGTTATCCGCACTTTTATTTTTATGCTGAGAACGTAAGCAATCCCCTTCCCTAACCCTAAACCCTTCTCTCTGAAGATTTTTTATAGCAAGTTCCAATCGGGGATGTAAATGCTGAGGAACACCAGATGATGGGGCAGTGATAGCGATTAGATCCCCAGGGATTAATTTGGAAGGAAATCGGATGCTCATCTATTAAGTCCTTACCGGCAATATCAATCCATAGCCTACAAGCGAAAAAACCAGCTGATTGAGTTATCAAGCAACTGAAAAGCTGCCTTCATTTGCACTACAGAATCAACTTCAGCAGCCCACTCAGATGGGCTACTCATACCATTATCTACTTTTGCTCTTTTACCGGTACACCGCGGCGCAAATCCACATCCCGAACCAGTCGTTCAAGACAGCGATCGGCGAAGATCGATTCCAGCGGGCGCGTGAGCTTGCGTCGCCAGTTGGGGTATTCACGGTTGGTACCCGGTACATTCACCGGCGTAGCCATATCCAGCCAGTCTTCCAGTTGAAACCCAACCAGTGCACTGGCGCTATCGGCAACATAGCGATGAACACCACGGCTCAGCGGCGCGCCCATTGTCGTCAGCGTCGAGTTGCGGCCAACGCGCTGCGGCAACAGCCCGTAATGGTGTAATGCATTGAGCAGCCCCTGTTTTGCCTTCTCACGTTGCTGCATCTGCTCCTGCAACAACGCCTCTTCCGGGTAAAGCCCCAGTTCTCTCCCCAGCGATAAATCCACAGTTTGCCAGTAGCCGCGCAGCGTCGGGAGGTCGTGGGTAGTGATGGTTGCCATCGCCTGACGCGGGTAATCCTCGGGGGGACGAAAGTGGTTCTCTCCATCCTTTTCAAAGAACAGTACCTTGTAAGAATAGATACCGTAATCATGCAGTTTGCTGACAATTTCCGGCGGCACCGTGCCTAAATCCTCGCCGATAATCAGGCAACGATGACGCTGACTTTCCAGCGCCAGCACCGCCAGCAGATCGTCGACCGGATAATGCACGTAAGCTCCGTTGCCCGCCGACTCTGCCTTCGGTATCCACCACAGGCGCAAGAGCGCCATCACATGATCGATACGCAACGCGCCGCAGTGCGCCATATTGCTGCGCAGTACGTCGATAAAAGGTTGATAGCCCCGAAGCTGCATCATGGTGGGGTTCATCGGCGCAAGCTGCCAGTTTTGCCCCTGTGGCCCAAGCGGATCGGGCGGTGCGCCGATAGAGGCATCAAGGCAATAGAGCTGTCGTTCGTCCCAGGTTTCTGCACCGCCCTGTGCGACGCCGACGGCCAAATCACGATACAAGCCTAACGGCAGGCCAAGCTGCTTACTGTGCGCGTAGCAGTCTGCCAACTGCTCATGCGCTACCCATTGCAGCCAGCTGTAGAACGTAATCTCATCGCTGTTTTCACGGCGGAATGCTTTTACCGTTTCGCTGTGTACATCATGATAGCTGGCAGGCCATTGATGCCAGTCCGCATAATTCTCGCCCTGTTTTTTCAGGTGGGCCTGCAATGCATCAAATGTCGCCTGAAGTTGCAGACTTTGCCCACCGCTGACAACAAACTGACGAAACGCACTAATGCGCGGGTCCAGCGCACTACGGGTAGTAAAATAGCGGTACGCCAGCCGCAGAGCAGCCAGCTTAAGCTGCGTAACCGGTTCATAATCGACCCAGCGCCCCGCCCGCAGCGCTGTGATGGCGCTTTGCGTCTCCTCACGGTGCCACCACGCCTGCGCTTCCCCGCTCTGCTGGAAATCATCAATCCGATTGACATCGATATAAATAATGTTCAGCCAGTGGCGGGACGATGGGCTGTAAGGGCTCGCCGCCTCTGCCAACGCCGGGTACAGCGAATGCAGTGGGTTCAGCCCCACAAAGGCACCGCCGCGGCGGGCAATCTGTTCTACCAGTTGGCGCAGATCGCCAAAATCCCCTACGCCCCAGTTGTTGTGCGAGCGCAAGGTGTAAAGCTGCACGGTCACACCCCACCAGCGTTTTCCCTGCTGTAAAGCTTCAGGTTCATAGCAGCGATGCGGTGCAACAATAATCCGACAACTCCAGCGCTGGTCGGCCTGCGTCAGCGTCAGGTAGTGGTAACCCAGCGGCAGCACGCCCGGCAGAGCCAGCGTTGAACCACCGGTTATCTGCCCTTGAATTTGACCGCCGTTTTCATACATCAGCGTCCAGAAGAATTCACCGTGACCAGCAAGCTCGATGACCGCATCTCGGCCTTGCAAAAAGACACGGACAGGCGGCAGGGGCGCATTGCCGCTATCAGAAACGTCCATCATCGCCTGAATCTGGTTTCTGACTGCGGCAGCAACAATGTGCTCTTTGCCATAGGCATCGGTATAGCTTTCCGCGATGCCGGTTTGCTGGCTTGCCAGTTTATCCACCTTGAACATCCTCTCCTTTTCCTAATGATGCGCTTGCCAAATACGCGTCTGGTAATCATGAATCGCCCTGTCCGAACTGAACATCCCCATTCTGGCGGTATTCAGCACACAGCGGCGCGTCCATTCATCCGGCTCACGATAAAGCGCATCAACACGCTGCTGCACCTCACAATACGGTGCAAAATCGGCCATTAACATATAGGGATCGCCCAGCTTCAACAGGCTATCCAACAGTGGGGCAAACGCGTTTTTATCCCCCTGGCTGAATGCACCACTCGCTAGCTCATTCAGTATTTCGCGTAGCAGAGGCGTCACAGCAAGATAGTCTGACGGTTCGTAACCCTGAGCCTGTAACGCTTTGACCTGCTCTACGGTATGGCCGAAAATGAACAGATTGTCCTCACCGACCTGCTGCGCCATTTCTACATTTGCCCCATCCAACGTGCCAACGGTCAACGCGCCATTCAGCGCGAGTTTCATATTGCCAGTACCAGACGCTTCTTTACCTGCCGTCGAAATCTGCTCAGAGACATCAGCAGCAGGAATCATCCGTTCAGCCAGAGAGACACGATAGTCCGCCGGAAAGATCACCTTTAGGCGATCGTTAACGCGGCGATCCTGATTAATGACCGCAGCGACCCGATTAATGGCATAAATGATATTTTTTGCTAAGACATAACCCGGTGCTGCTTTGGCACCGAACAGAAAGACGTGCGGCACTATATCCAGATGCGGATTGTCACGCAATTGACGATATAGCGCGAGAATATGAAGTAGGTTCAAATGCTGACGTTTGTATTCATGCAATCGCTTAATTTGCACGTCAAACAGCGCCAGTGGATCGACCACAATGTCATACTGTTGGCGGAGATAGCTCGCCAACTGCGTTTTATTATCGGCCTTGATTTGCCGATAACGCTCACGAAAACCGGCATCATCCGCGTAGGGCTCCAGCCCTTGCAACGCAGGCAGATCGTTCACCCACGGCGTAGGCAGCGTGTCGTCGATCAGCGCGGACAGCGCTGGGTTACACTGTTTTAGCCAGCGACGTGGCGTAATGCCGTTGGTGACATTATGGAATTTGGCCGGCCACAGCTGGTGATATTCCGGGAACAGATCTTTCACCACCAGTTCCGAGTGCAGCGCCGCCACGCCGTTGACCGCAAAGCAACTGACGACGCACAGGTTTGCCATGCGAATCTGGCGCTGATGGCGGATGGCGAGCTTCGCCCATCGCTGCAGATCGCCAGGCCATTTCTGCTCAACCTGCACCTTAAACTGCGCATCAATTTGCCGGACAATCGACAGGTGGCGAGGCAGCAAGCGGCCAAACAGCCGTTCGTCCCAGCGCTCAAGCGCTTCCGGCATCAACGTATGATTGGTGTAAGCAAAGGTGCGTCCGGTGATCGACCAGGCGTCGTCCCAGGATAGCTGATGTTCATCCAGCAGCAGCCGCATCAACTCAGGGATCGCCAGCGTCGGATGGGTATCATTAAGCTGGATGACTTCATAATCGGGCAGCGCAGACAGCGCACGCCCCGCGCTAAGATGGCGACGCAGGATGTCAGCTACCGAACAGGCACAGTGGAAATACTGCTGCATCAGACGCAGACGTTTGCCAGCCGCATGATTATCGTTAGGGTATAGCACGCTGGTCAGACTGGCAGCGGAAATACCCGCCTGCGCCGCGCGCAAATAGTGGCCTTCATTGAATAAGGTTAAATCAAACGGATCGCGATGCGTCGCACGCCACAAACGCAGCGGCTGCGCAGCGCCGTTATGATAGCCAATCACCGGCAGGTCACAGGCTTCACCTCTGAAAACGGTATCTGGCAACCAGCGCAGGCTGCCATCGGTCTGGGGTTGCAGACGTCCGCCGAACCCAACCTCTACCGCCAGCTCAGCACGCGGTAAAAGCCATGGATAGGTATCACGCTGCCAGTCATCAGCCGTTTCCTGTTGCTGCTCTTGCGCGAAATGCTGACGAAATAGGCCATACTGGTAATTGAGGCCGTAACCCGTTGCAGGCTGCCCCACCGTCGCCATCGAGTCCAGAAAGCAAGATGCCAGCCGGCCTAATCCGCCGTTGCCTAAACCCGGATCGGTTTCCTGCTCCAGCACATCGCTCAGGTTCAGCCCCTGCTCTGCCAGTACGTCGGCTACGGCATCATACCATCCCAGATTCAGCAGGTTGTTGCCCGTCAAACGACCGGGCAGAAACTCCATCGATAGGTAGTTCACATGGCGCTGAGGCGTTGGGTCAGGGGAAGAGGTTGGCGACGCAGGATGCATCAGCAGCTGTTCCGCTAGCGCAAGACTGACGGCACGCCAGCACTGCACCGGCGTCATCGCCTTCAGGGAAGCGACGCCACCGAGCCGCTGTTGGCGAAGCAGCGCAGCGGCAAATTGTACTGCATCAAAGGCGATAGCAGAGTGATTGGAAGACGCTGGCTGAGTCAAAAAATCTGACTTTTTTACAGCGACTGAACGCGTTAAAGAACCTGACTTTTCTGAAGAACCCGGCTTTTTTGCAGAATCTGACATCGTGCCTCCTCCTTTGTCCGTCATGGAAAAGGCACATCGGGTTCAACACAACTCCAACTGTACCTTATGTTGTTCAATAATTTTCAGTACGCTGGGTGGTGGTGACTGATCGGTAAAAAGATAGTCGATCAAATCCATGTTGCCCAAGTTCACCATCGCATTACGGCCAAACTTGGAATGATCCGTCACCAGCATCACGCAGCGAGAATTTTCAATAATCGCCCGTTTTGTGCGCACTTCATGATAATCAAACTCCAGTAATGACCCATCCATGTCAATACCGCTGATGCCCAAAATGCCAAAATCCAGACGGAACTGAGAGATAAAATCGAGCGTCGCCTCCCCCATAATACCGCCATCACGGGTGCGTACTTCGCCACCGGCCAAAATCAGGCGAAAATCCTCTTTTGCGGTCAGTAGCGTTGCTACATTCAGGTTATTGGTGACCACGCGCAGATCCTTATGCTGCATCAGCGCATAGGCCACCGCTTCAGGCGTGGTGCCGATATCGATAAACAAGGTCGCCCCGTCTGGAATCTGGCTCGCCACCCGACGGGCAATACGTGCCTTTTCATCTGACCACATCATTTTACGATCGTGATAAGCCGTGTTAACCGAACTGGATGGCAATGCCGCACCGCCGTGGTGGCGATGGATTTTATTTTGCTCGGCCAGATCGTTCAAATCACGACGAATCGTTTGCGGGCTCACCGCAAAATGATCCACCAGCTCTTCAGTACTGACATACCCCTGCCGACGCACCAGTTCAATAATGGCGTCATGCCGTTGTGTCTGCTTCACATTTATCCCCTAAGACGCCCCGATTTACCGGGGGTTTGTTTTATTATACGTGTCCCAAAAGGCCATCAATAGCCCGACAATCAGCCCTGCCACATGCGCTGCATTCGCGATCGACATGCCTAAAATATCGAAATATCCGGCAACCAACCACAGTAAAGCGAAGGCCATCAGGCTGCGCGGCATAGCCAAATAACCGTCAGGCTCTCTTTCCCCTCGTAGCCAGACGTAGCCCATCAGAGCATAGACAACGCCAGACAGGCCACCAAAATAGGTGCCGCTAAACCAAGACTGCGCCCAGCCGCTGACCAGTGCGGAAACCAGCGTGATAACCAACAATTTGCCAGTCCCCAACACTTTCTCAACCGGCCCGCCCAAATACCACCACCACATCAGATTGAACAAAATATGCAGCGGGGAAAAGTGCAACAAAGCATGACTAAACCAGCGCCATAGCTGTGCCTGCTGCCCTTCAGCCGGAAAGGCTAGCCAGGCCATCACGCTCTCATAGCCCGAAATCTGCATCAGGATAAACACCGCAATCGTCACCACCATCACGGATAGCGTCAGCGGCCCAGCCTTTTGTTTCAAGGTTTGCAGGAAAGAATAGCGTTGGTATTGAATACCAGAGTCCATCGATCCCGTTTGCCAACTGGCTGCCAGATAGCGTGGGTTTGTCGGGTCGCGCAGAAAAATCTCCAGCGCTTCCTGAACGCTTCTCAGCTGTGTTTCATCGTCTAGCCACAGCTCAGCTTCATGCCCCTGAGGCCGCATCTCCAGATGGATCTGCTGCGTACGCATGTAATCGACAAATGCCTGAGCCAGACGCGGGTTGGAGAGAGCGATAACGCGGATTGGCATGGGTGTGTATCCGTAGCGAATAGATTTACCTAAAAATATCATATTGCTTCCCGGGCAGGGGCGGAAAAAGTAAAAACGCCCTTCTTAACCGATAACATTCTACCCACTTCCGTTTACTTCCGTTTCACCGATCATCCTATGACAGTAGTCACTTTTTAGCCGCAGACTCTCCTTTAGGCTCATAGCCAACAACTGAGGTAAGCATGTTTCTAGAAGAAAGACGTAATCAGATTCTGGCCTATCTGGCCAAACATGAACGCGCCAGCGTCGATTATCTGGCAACGGCCTTTGCCGTTAGCAAAGAGACTATCCGCAGTGATTTGAATCAACTGGCACGGTTGAACCTGATTCAGCGCTGCTACGGCGGAGCCATGATCGTACGACGTCTCTTACAGTCCGAATTAATCGCCCCGTCTGGCGAGAATTTCGAAGTGCTGCTGAAGCGGTTAGAAAAACAGAACAGACATCAAACCAGTAAACAGAAAGGAAACTCGATGAACGGCAAGGTGTGTATTTTAGGATCGTTCAATGTTGATATCGTCGCCAAGGTGATGCGTTTTCCCAAGGGCGGCGAATCCATCATGGCTCAGGGCAGCGCGATCGGCCCTGGGGGCAAAGGCGCTAACCAGGCAATGGCTGCCAGTCGGGCAGGTGCACAGGTTTATTTCATCGCTAAAGTGGGTACCGACCAATTTAGCCAGTTTGCCTACGATCATTTTACGGCATCAGACATCCACTCGTTCAAGTTGTATCAGTCAGATAGCGAGCCCACGGGTAACGCGATCATTTACGTCTCGCAGCAAAACGGCGAAAACATGATCGCCATCCACCCCGGTGCTAACCAAACCATTACTGATGACGAAGTGGCCGCCATTGCGTCAGAGCTCACCACCTCAGACGTGCTGCTGGTGCAGTTAGAGAATAACTTTTCTGCAACGCTGAACGCGATCAAGCTGGCCCATACGCTGGGCAAGAAAGTGATTCTTAACCCCGCGCCCTACTCCAGTGAGATTCTGCCCTATCTGGATTATCTCGATGTCATCACGCCTAACGAGACGGAAGCCTCGCTTTTATCCGGCATTGATATTCACGATGTTGACGATGCCAAACAAGCGGCGCTGAAAATCGCTGCCATGGGAGCCAAACGCGTGATTATCACCATGGGTTCCCGCGGTGCGCTGTTATTGGACGGCAAGCAGTTACAGCATATTCCCGCCTTTCCGGCACTGGGTGTCGATACGACCGGCGCAGGAGATGCATTCAACGGCGCGTTTGCCGCCGCGCTCGCTAACGGGCAGAACCTGGTGCAGGCCGCCACATACGCCTCCGCTTTTGCCTCCCTTGCCGTTGAGCGTGAAGGGGCCTCTAACATGCCTGAACATCAACAAGTTATTGCACGTTTATCGCAACGCTAACGCGGAAAATCGCCCGCAACCGCTGTTTTTTGGAGAATAAAGAAATGAAAACAATTGATGGTATCGTCCCTGTCATGCTGACCCCGTTCACCGAACAGAACGACGTCGATTATCCCGGTCTGGCGAAGCTCATTGACTGGTACATAGACAAAAACGTCGATGCGCTGTTCGCCGTGTGCCAGTCTAGCGAAATGCAGTTTCTCTCGTTAGAAGAACGGGTGGCCGTGGCGCGCTTTGTGGTGGAACACGTGCAAGGCCGTATACCGGTGATTGCCTCCGGCCATATCAGCGACGATCTCAATGCACAGGTTGAAGAACTTTCTGCGATGGCGGAAACCGGCATTGACGCACTGGTGCTGGTCACTAATCACCTCGATCCGCAGAAAGCGGGCAGCGATACCTTCTTTGCCAATCTGAATCATCTGTTGGACGCCCTGCCAAAGACGCTGCCACTCGGCCTCTACGAATGCCCGGCTCCTTATCGTCGGCTATTGAGTGATGAAGAGCTGACCTATTGCGCCAATACAGGCCGTTTTGTGGTGCTAAAAGACGTCAGCTGTGACCTGGCTACCGTCACCCGCCGTGTGGCGTTGGTGCAGGGAACACCGCTCAATATCATTAACGCCAATGCCGCTATCGCGTTCCCCGCGATGAAAGCGGGTTCACGCGGCTTTAGCGGCGTATTCACCAATTTCCATCCTGAACTGTATGTATGGTTATATCACCATCATCAAGAGAACCCTGCGCTGGCAGAAGAACTGGCCGACTTCCTGTCACTGGCCGCCGTGACTGAAACCTTGGGCTACCCGAAAAATGCCAAGGTTTACCATCAGCGCCTCGGCACCTTTACCAGCATTCAGTGTCGCGTCAATAAAGATGACGTACTGGAAAAATATTGGGGATTAACCGTCATCCTCGATCAAATTCGACACGGAACAGAACACTACCAGAAAAAAATCACACGATAAAAATAAGCGTCTACGGGTAACGGGAATAAATAGATTTTCTCGTTACCCTATATAAAAAACCGCATTCACAGGGGAATATTTTATCATGATTATTTGCGATCAGCGCGATTGGGCGCAGGAAAAACATGCCCTGCATCCTATTATCCAAAAAGGGATTGATTATATTAATCAAACTGATTTCGCCAGATTAGCACCAGGGAAATACGATATTATTCCAGGCAAGATGTTTTGCCTGCTGCAAGAAACCTCTACGGTGCCTGCTACACAAATGCGAGCAGAATCACACTTTAATTTTGTTGATATTCAATACCTCATTTCTGGAGAAGAGAGTATTGGTGTGGCGCGTGGAGCCAAAGAACATACGGTTATCGAAAATAAAGCGGAACAAAACGATATTGTATTTTATACCGACACGCGAAACGAATCCTTTATTCATCTGCTGCCCGGAATGTTTGCCGTATTTTTTCCCGAAGATTTACATCGCCCTTGTTGTCAAACGCACGGTGAATCTTTTATCCGCAAAGCGGTAATCAAGATTCACCTCAGCCTGTTTACGGAAAATAAATAAAATGAAACAGACAACTACCTCATCTACACCTGCTGCTGTAACGCAACCTTCGCAGAAAATATCTCGTCTGCGTTGGAATATTATCTTCATATTACTGATTGCCGCCGTGGTGAATTATCTTGACCGCGCTAATCTCAGTATCGCCAACACCACCATTTCAAAAGAGTTTGGCTTCAGTTCCACACAGATGGGACTCCTGCTCTCCGCATTCTTATGGCCGTATGCCATCGCGAACCTGCCTGCTGGCTGGCTGGTCGATAAGTTCGGCCCGAAAAAAATGTTTTCCTGGGCTCTCGGTCTCTGGTCTGGGTTCACCATTCTGGCAGGGTTCGTCAATGGCTACGCCATGTTCTATGGCCTGCGTATGCTACTCGGGGTGTCTGAATCACCGTTCTTCACCTCCGGCATTAAAATCACCCACCGTTGGTTCCCAAGTAATGAACGCGGCCTACCCACCGCCATCATCAATACGGGTTCGCAAATCGCCAACGCGATTGCACCACCAATTTTGACCATTCTGTTGTTAACTCTGGGCTGGCGCGGCATGTTTATCGCCATTGGGCTGGCGGGTATTCCGCTCCTCCTGGTCTGGATGAAGCTCTACCGTAACCCAACGCCACAGGAAGAAGTTGAAATCCATGGCCCCGTCGAAGCCACGGAAACGCAAAAGCCAGACGCGCCAAAAGCAAGCTGGGGCTCTCTGTTTAAACACAAGACAACCTGGTTCATGATTCTGGGTAATTTCTCCATCATGTTTACCATTTGGGTCTATCTCACCTGGCTACCCAGCTATCTGGAGCGTTCTCTTGGATTCAGCTTGATGAAAACAGGTTGGGTCGCATCGATTCCGTTCATGGCGGGTATTTTAGGCGTGCTATGCGGAGGGATAATTTCAGATCGTCTGATTCGCCGCGGCACTAACACCATTACCGCGCGCAAGATCCCCATTGTATGCGGCGCAGCTCTCGCGGCGTGTTGCGTCGCTCCCGTGCCGTTCGTCAGTGACACAACATTATGTATCGCGCTGCTTTCTCTGGGATATTTCTTTTCTCAGATGCCTTCTGGCGTGATCTGGACGCTAGCGACCGATATCGCCCCGAAAGCACAGGTTGCCTCCCTTGGTGCCATCCAGAACTTCGGCGGTTTTCTCGGCGCGGCCAGTGCTCCCATCGTCACGGGTATCATTCTTGATATGACAGGTGCTTTCACCAACGTGTTTATCTTCGGTGCCAGTTTACTTATGCTAGGTGCTATCAGCTACGGCGTATTTGTCAAAAAGCCGTTACCGGCTGAGCAATAATGGTTCGCCTGCTGCGCCGTCAAACGCAGCAGGTTTCCACTTTCACACGGGTGGTAACACATCCTGCGGGTAACGGTGTTGCCAGGCTTCAAAGCCACCATCAATGCTGTACACCGAATCAAATCCCAGGCTAATCAGGTACTGCGCGGCATTGCGGCTGCTAATGCCGTGGTAGCAAATCACCATGACTGGCGCATCGAAGTCAGCACCGCGCACAAAGTCAGACAGGCTCTCATTCGTCAGGTGCATCGCACCGGGAACATGAGCAGTGGCAAAGCTCTGTGGATCGCGAATATCAACGACAACGCCCCCTTCCTGCCAGCGGGAATGGGCTTGCTCAATACTAATAGCTTCAAATTGTTCCATCGAAAGTGACAACCTTGTTAATAATAGACAGGATGTTAGTAACAACTGGCGTCATTGTAACCTGCCTTTGACAGCATAAAACCTATATGATTATAAGGTTATTAAGAAAAACAGCGCTTCGCATGACGATAAAAATGGTAACGCTATGACACAAACCTACTGGAACCGCATGGTGCCTGAACTTACCGTGACGGACTTTTCCACCTCTCTGCATTTCTACGTGAACATACTCGGTTTCTCCATAACGATTCGCCGTGAGAATCCAGAATTTGCCTATCTCAGTCTCGGCGAGGCACAGCTAATGCTGGAAGCGTTTCACGATGGAGGATGGAACACGGAGGCGCTCATCAGGCCTTTGGGACGGGGTATCAATCTTCAGATTGAGGTAGACGACGTGATGCCACTACTGGACAGCCTGGCGCATCATCGCATCCCGCTTTACCGACCGCTGAGAGATAACTATTACACAATAGACGACAGCGAGAACGCGACAAAAGCCTGCCAGCGAGAGTTTTTGGTGCAGGACCCCGATGGTTATCTCTTACGCTTCAGCCAATATATCGAACAGCCGTAACGCCTACAGGGCTATATCGTCAAGAAGAGCCCCAAAAACCCTCCAATACCCCTTATTTTAATGTGACAATTATCATCATATTGTTAGCTCCATCACGCATAAATGTTTTTATTTGGTTAACCATTGGCTGATTTGTTTGTTTTCGATTATTATAATGCTCGAAAACGAACATTTTGATTTATTCGAGGGTGGAGGAAGAAACGTGGAAACCAAAGATCTCATCGTTATCGGCGGCGGAATTAACGGTGCAGGCATCGCCGCAGATGCGGCTGGGCGGGGTTTATCAGTCCTGTTGTTGGAAGCACAGGATCTCGCCTGTGCCACGTCCTCCGCCAGCTCCAAGCTGATTCACGGTGGCCTGCGTTACCTTGAGCACTATGAGTTTCGTTTGGTCAGCGAAGCGCTGTCTGAGCGTGAAACGCTGCTAAAAATGGCCCCGCACATTATTTTCCCGATGCGCTTTCGTTTGCCCCATCAGCCGCACCTGCGTCCGGCCTGGATGATTCGTATCGGCCTGTTCATGTACGACAACATTGGCAAACGCGTTAGCCTGCCTGCCAGTAAGGGATTGAAATTCGGAGCAGATTCGGTGCTTAAGCCTGAACTGAAGCAAGGCTTTGAATATTCGGACTGCTGGGTGGACGATGCGCGTCTGGTGGTGTTAAACGCGCAGGAAGTGACAAAACGCGGCGGAGAAGTCCGTACCCGTACCAAAGTGACCCGTGCTCGCCGCGAACAAGGCGTGTGGATTGTCGATGCGGTTGATTCACTGACCGGTGAAACCTTCACCTGGCGCACCAAAGGTCTGGTGAACGCCACGGGTCCGTGGGTGAAAGAATTCTTTGATGATGGCTTACAGCTGAAATCACCTTACGGTATCCGTTTGATCAAAGGCAGCCACATCGTGGTGCCAAAGGTTCACAACCAGCCGCAGGCGTATATTCTGCAAAACAAAGATCACCGTATTGTGTTCGTGATCCCGTGGCAGGACGATTATTCGATCATCGGCACCACCGACGTGGAATACAAGGGTAATCCGCACGATGTGAAGATCGATGATAACGAAGTCGGCTATCTGCTGGATGTGTATAACGACCATTTCAAACAGCAGCTCACACGTGACGATATCGTTTGGACTTATTCCGGCGTGCGTCCGCTGTGTGATGACGAATCCGATTCTCCACAGGCGATTACGCGTGATTACACGCTGTCAGTCGATGATGATAACGGTCAGGCTCCACTGCTTTCCGTGTTTGGCGGCAAGCTGACGACATATCGTAAGCTGGCAGAGCACGCGCTGGACAAGTTGCACAAATATTATCCGCAGGCAGGCAAAGCCTGGACGAAAGGTGCAGTACTGCCGGGCGGTGATATTGCTGGCACGCGTGATGACTACGCCGCTGCGCTGCGTCGTCGCTTCAATCTGCCTGAATCACTGACGCGCCGTTACAGCCGCACCTACGGCTCAAACAGCGAACTCATTCTGGCAAACGTGAAAAGCCTCAGCGATCTGGGTGAAGATTTCGGTCATGACTTGTATGAGGTGGAACTGCGCTATCTGGTTGAGAAAGAGTGGGCTGTCACGCTGGACGACGTCATCTGGCGTCGCACCAAACTGGGCATGCGCTTTGACGACGCGCAGAAACAGCGCATCAGCGACTGGTTAGCAGGCTACCGCCAACAGCAGATGGCAAAAGCGGGTTAATCCGCGGTCACTGCAAACGCCTTTTACTGCAAATACAAAAGCGCCGTAGGTTGTTACCTACGGCGCTTTTTTATATCAGCAACACGCCATCACAGCCGTATTGGTTTGATATTCCGATATCTTCTGCACACTCGTCGATATACCCGTAATACTTCAAGCCGCAGGTGCGTTGGATGCGTTTACTCACCCGAATCACTTACCTGAGTAAGCTCATCGGGACTCCCTCTCTTGCCGCCTTCCTGCAACTCGAATTATTTGGGGTATAGGTCGGTCAGACGAGAAATAGCCCGTGTTGGCAGCAGCACAACGGGGAATATCAAGCACGCCAATGCAGCTTGAAGTTGTTTGAATATATCAGGATGATACAGTATAAATATTGGCTTTAATGTTATGAGTAATACAATTAAGGATGATGATGAACCAGGATACATCGTTGAAAGCGGATAACAATAGGGTAAAAATAAACAAGTCATCTATTATTTATGCTTTTTTAGCACCAACGTTTCTTTGGTGTTTCTTATCATTTTTATATGCTTTTTTTTGCGGTGAACGATATAGTGATACGAATTTTTTTAATAGTTGGGATCTTGTAGCAGGGATTATTATATCCAGTTACATCATACTTGTTGGGTTTGTTTCTATTTGTTTACATTTCATAATCAAAAAGTATTTTATAGTCACGATGGCGAGCTTTATTTTTTTATTTATCATTACAGTCATAGATTTGGATTACATAGATTTACTTTTATTTTTTATCATTCTGCTCACTATTCCAATCTTTGGCTCGTTGACGTTGAAATATCTGCATAAAAAACACGCGCATCATGCGGGCTAACTATAATAAGCAGGCGTTCATTGAACGCCTGTGTTTTTTAAAATTAACGCTCTCTGAAGCGTGAATGACTTAGCGTATCGCGTTTAACACATCCGTAATAAAATCCATTCTCTGTGCATCACTACGTTGAGTAATATGATCGCAGTTTATCCATTTTCCATTTTTCAATCCTACTGCCGTCATGCAATGGAAAATAGCGTCACGAATCGAGTCGCCTTCTTTGATAATAAACGAGGTTTCTTCTTCCGACGTCGTGACGACCGTCGTTTTTTCAATGTTCAGCAACGGCAATAATTTTTGTTGCTCCTCGTTGTAGTACCAGGAAAACCCATTCAGCATCACTTTATCAAAAAAACCTTTCAGTATTGCTGGCATCCCCATCCACCAAATAGGAAAGACCACAATAACTTCATCCGAATTTTTCAGCATATCTTGATATTTTTCGACTAAAGGATCGGTATGCCCGCCTTTAGAATATAAAGACAACTCAGACTCTGTCAGGACAGGATTAAAATTATCTTTATGTAGGTCAATCAGTTGGTAAGGTTTGCCCTGCTTAGATAATTCCGTCGTGATATTATTCAGTAAAAATTGGCAGAAACTGCCGTGCCATGGGTGTGAAAAAATAATAGTAATCATAAAATTCCATTTAATCTTTAGCATAAAAGTCGGCGAAATATGCTAACACGCACGGGTATCCATGGTGGTTTTTATTTCAGATACACAATTTTTCGGATGCATTTCATTGTGATAATCAATAGCAATCCATTGATATAATTAAAAAAGGCGTTCGCCATATGCGGAACGCCAGTTCTCCATCATCCTGCTAATGATGGTGTTTCATCACAACCGTATCGGTTTAATATTCCAGATATCTTCTGCATATTCGCCGATGGTGCGGTCAGACGAGAAATAACCCATGTTGGCAATATTCTGGATGGCACTACGCGCCCATTCGTCCTTGTTCTGATACAACTCGTCAACCCGATCTTGCGTATCCACATAGCTGCGATAGTCGGCCAATAGCTGATAGTAATCGCCAAAGTTCACCAGTGAATCAAACAGATCGCTGTAACGTCGGCTGTCATCAGGGCTGAAGATGCCCGTAGTGATTTGCGTCAACACACGGCGCAACTCTTCATCCTGATCGTAATATTGCCGTGGGTTGTAACCGTTCTGGCGCAACGCTTCGACCTGCTCAGTCGTATTACCGAAGATAAACATATTCTCTTCACCAATATGTTCCAGCATTTCGACATTCGCCCCATCCAACGTGCCGATCGTCAGCGCGCCATTCAGTGCAAATTTCATATTACTGGTGCCGGATGCTTCCGTCCCCGCCAGCGAGATCTGTTCAGAGAGATCCGCCGCTGGAATGATCAGCTGCGCCAGACTCACGCTATAGTTCGGGATGAAGACGACCTTCAGCTTATCGTGCAGAGTCTGATCGTTGTTGATCACCTTCCCGACGTCGTTGATCAAGTTAATGATGTGCTTCGCCATGTAATAGGCCGATGCCGCCTTGCCCGCAAAGATGACAACACGCGGAACACGCTCGACGCCGGGATCGTCCTTAATGCGGTTATAAAGCGTGATGACGTGCAACACGTTCAGCAGTTGCCGTTTGTATTCGTGAATACGCTTAATCTGCACATCAAACAGCGATTCCGGGTTAACCACAATATTCAGGTTTTCCGCCATATAGGTCGCTAAACGCACTTTGTTCTTTAGTTTCACCTTACGGATTTTCTGCACAAACGCCGGGTAATCGATATGTTGTTTAAGTTCGCTCAACTGGCTCAGATCGGTACGCCAGGTCTGTCCGATGGTGTCATCCAACAGCTTAGAGAGCGACGGGTTGGCCAGCGCCAGCCAGCGCCGCGGCGTGACACCATTGGTTTTATTACAGAAGCGATTGGGGAAGAGTCGGGCGAAATCAGCAAACAGGGACTGCACCATCAGATCCGAATGCAGTTCCGATACGCCGTTCACTTTATGGCTGGCGATCACCGCTAGCCACGCCATCCGTATTTTACGCCCGTTATTTTCATCAATGATGGAAACCCGTGCCAGCAGTTCGTTGTCATCGGGAACTTCTTTCTGCACGTACTCCAGAAAATGTTCGTTAATTTCGAAAATTAATTGCAGGTGGCGCGGCAGGATTTTACCCAGCATATCAACCGGCCAGGTTTCCAGCGCTTCCTGCATCAGCGTGTGGTTGGTATAGGAGAAGACCTTCCTCACCACGGTCCACGCCTCTATCCATTTGAATTTATGCTCATCGATCAGCAAACGCATCAACTCTGGGATCGCCAGCACCGGATGCGTATCGTTCAGGTGGATGGCGAATTTTTCCGCCAGATTGGCATAGGTCTTATGCATCATCCAATGGCGGTTGAGGATGTCCTGCACCGTTGCGGAAACCAGAAAGTATTCCTGACGCAAACGCAGCTCGCGGCCAGAATAGGTGGAATCATCGGGATACAGCACGCGTGACACGTTTTCCGAGTGGTTTTTATCTTCTACCGCCGCAAAATAGTCGCCCTGATTGAATTTACCTAAATTGATTTCGTTACTGGCCTGCGCCCCCCACAGACGCAATGTATTGGTGGCATCGGTATCGAAACCGGGAATGATTTGGTCGTAGGCGCACGCGATAACCTCTTCCGTTTCCAGCCAGCGCATTTTGCTGCCTTCCTGCTGGATACGTCCCCCAAACCGCACTTTGTAACGCGTGCTGTGGCGTGGGAATTCCCATGCATTGCCGTATTCCAGCCAGTAGTCCGGTGATTCGGCCTGCTTGCCGTTAACGATATTTTGTTTGAACATGCCGTATTCGTAGCGAATACCGTAGCCGCGCCCCGGCAGAGCCATCGTCGCCAGCGAATCGAGGAAACAGGCGGCCAGACGCCCCAGGCCACCGTTCCCTAAGCCAGGGTCATTTTCTTCCTGTAGCAGATCGTCCAGTTCCAGCCCCATACCATCCAGCGCCGCTTTCAGATCATCATACAATCCCATCGCCAGCAGCGCGTTCGACAACGTCCGCCCCAGCAAAAACTCCATCGACAGGTAATACACCTGCCGTACATCCTGCGAAAGCTGTGCGCGGTTTGAGCGCAGCCAGCGCTCCACCATCCGGTCGCGCACGGCCAGCAGCGTGGCGTTCAGCCAGTCATGTTTATTCGCAATCGAGGGATCTTTCCCGACGCTAAACATGAGCTTGTAAGCAATAGAGTGTTTCAGCGCTTCCACACTGAGCGTTGGTGAAGTATAGATAAACGGCGAGTTCATAATATTCATTCCCAAGTGAGTGTTACCATACCCTGTCGTTTTCAGATTGCACGCGGATGACGTACCGCAGGAAAACTAGTGGGTATACAAGCGTTGATATAGCGCACCATAAGCCTGAGC
This sequence comes from Pectobacterium polonicum, assembly GCF_005497185.1. GTDB lineage: Bacteria > Pseudomonadota > Gammaproteobacteria > Enterobacterales > Enterobacteriaceae > Pectobacterium > Pectobacterium polonicum. The sequence continues at coordinate 91,746 of NZ_RJTN01000018.1, forward strand.
AGAAACCTGCCAACCAAAATCCATCGCCATTGCCTGACGCTGCACATAGCGCCATAGCGTAGGTCGGGACCACAACACGAACACACGACGAATCGCGCGGGATAGCGATCCCACACTGCAATCGTTAAAGACAAATCCGCTTGCCAGACCATCTGCCAGATTCTCTAGCGAACAGTCCGATACTGTATCCGCCAGCCCGCCGGTTCGGCGCACCAGCGGCAACGTGCCATACTTCAAACCATAGAGCTGCGTTAACCCACAGGGCTCGAATCGGCTGGGCACCATGATGACATCCGCACCGCCAATAATGCGGTGTGAGAAGGCTTCGTGATAGCCAATCTGCACGCCAACCTGACCGTGATATTCGGCTGCGGCGGCCAGAAAACCTTCCTGCAAATCGGCATCCCCCGCTCCTAACACCACCAGTTGCCCACCCTGCTCTAACAGATCGGGTATCGCGCTTAACGCAATATCGAGCCCTTTCTGGCTGGTCAGGCGGCTAACAATGGCGAACACGGGAGCCTTGTCATCAACCTTCAGCCCCATTGCTGTTTGCAGATGTCGTTTGTTTTCCGCTTTGTTCGCCAGCGCATCGCGGCTGTAATGGCTCGTGAGCAAAGGGTCATGCGCCGGATTCCAAATCGTTTCGTCTACGCCATTGAGAATGCCAGACAGCCGCCCCTCTTCTTCACGCGCCTGTAACAAGCCTTCCATGCCATAACCATAGGCTGGCAGCGTAATCTCATGCGCGTAGGTCGGGCTCACGGTCGTAATGTGGTCGGCGTAGAACAACCCCGCTTTGAGGTAGGAAATCTGGCCGTAAAACTCCAGCCCGTAGACCTGAAAGAAGTCTCTCGGTAAGTGGAGATCTGCCATATGTCGGGCATCAAACAGCCCTTGATAAGCCAGATTGTGAACGGTAAAAACCGATTTCGCCGGACGATTACGTGCAGCCAGATAGGCACAGGTCAACCCCGCGTGCCAGTCATGAGCATGCACAACATCGGGCCGCCAATAGTGGTCCAGCCCGCACGCCATTTCACACCCCATCCACCCCAGCAGCGCAAACCGCAGATAGTTATCAGCATAAGCATAAAGTGCCGGGTCGTGATAAGGGCTGCCCGCGCGTTCATACAGCTCAGGCACATCAATCAGATAAATACCGACGCCGTTAAAATGACCGAACAGTAAGGTGACATGTCCGGCAAACGTATCCAGCTCACGCACAACCTGAATATCAGCGATCCCTTTTTTCAAATCGGGGAAGGCAGGCAGGATGACGCGGGCATCCATCCCCGCCGCAATTTGCGCGCCGGGCAACGCACCTGCCACATCCGCAAGACCGCCGGTTTTCAATAGTGGAAACAGCTCTGAACAAACATGTAAGACCCGCATTATGACTCCCATTTTGTGCCGATGGCGTTTACAGCTTTTCCAACATCGATCGCGTGACCAGTACGATCCCTTCCTCCGAGCGGTAAAAACGGCGGCTATCCTCTTCCGCGTTTTCGCCAATCACCATGCCTTCCGGCAAGTGGCAGGCTCGATCAATCACGCAACGGCGTAAACGACAGGAGCGTCCCACGTTGACATCCGGCAGGATCACCGTCGAATCGATACTACAAAATGAATTGACCCGCACACGCGGGAACAACACCGAATGCGTGACAACCGAACCGGACACGATGCAGCCCCCGGATACCAGCGAGTTCATCGTCATGCCATGGCTGCCAGAGCGGTCCTGAACAAATTTGGCGGGCGGCAGCGATTCAATTGCGGAACGAATCGGCCAGTGCCGATCGTACACATCCAACTCCGGCGTGACGGACGCCAGATCGAGATTGGCGCGCCAGTAAGCTTCCAGCGTGCCGACATCTCGCCAATACTGGTGCTCATCTTCACCCGACGTGACGCACGACAGGGTAAAAGGGTGCGCCCAGGCCAAACGCTGCGAGACGATCTTCGGGATCAGATCCTGACCAAAATCGTGGTTAGAATCCGGCGCATTGCGATCCGCTTCCAACAATTGATAAAGATAGTCCGCATTAAAAACATAGATCCCCATGCTCGCGAGCGCCATGTCGGGGTTATCCGGCATCGGTGTCGGGTTATCCGGTTTTTCAGCAAAATCGAGGATGCGATGCTGTTTGTCCACGCTCATGACGCCAAAAGCATTGGCTTCTTCCAGCGGCACGGGCAGGCAGGCGACCGTACACTCAGCCCCCTTCTCCACGTGATCAATCAGCATACGTGAGTAGTCCATCTTGTAGATGTGATCGCCCGCGAGGATCACCACATACTCCGCACGGTAGCGCCGAATAATGTCGAGATTCTGACAAACGGCGTCTGCAGTTCCCCGATACCAATGATCGGTAGAATGGCGTTGCTGAGCGGGGAGTAAATCCACAAATTCGTTCATTTCCGCATTCAAAAACGACCAGCCGCGTTGAATGTGTTGCACCAGCGTATGCGACTGATATTGCGTAATCACACCAATACGGCGTATGCCGGAGTTCAGGCAGTTAGAGAGCGCGAAATCAATAATGCGAAATTTACCGCCAAAATGGACGGCAGGCTTGGCACGCAATGCCGTCAGCCCTTTCAGTCGCGTTCCACGGCCTCCTGCCAAAATTAATGCCACGGATTTCAGAGGGAGCTGTCTTGCCAACATCAGAGGGTCATGCTTATCGTTGTTCACCATGGCTATCTCCTGATTATTCTTTTTAATGGCTTGCGCTTAGGCGGTCTGTTTTATCAAGACGCCTACCGCCTGCGCTTGTCCGTGCCAAATTCCGCCTTCAGGCGGGTTCGTCTCATCAAACGGCGGTGAAACCTGCCAGTGGCCTTCTGGCAAAATGAACGTTCCGGTATGCAGGCTGGCGTTAACCAGCACAAGCCAACGACCGGAAAGTAAAATCTGTAGCTGATGCTCCCCGTGCTCCCACTGCTGCGGCGTTAAAGGCTGCCCTTCTCGGTTCAACCACTGCACCGCGCCATCCCCTTCCTGCCACCACGTTTCCTGCTGTAATGCCGGGATCGTGCTACGCAGTTGGATCAATCCTGCGACAAATTCACGCAAGCCACGATCTGCATTTTCCCAGTGCAGCCAGGTCAATTCATTATCTTGGCAGTAGGCGTTGTTGTTGCCCTGCTGACTGTGCCCCAGCTCATCGCCCGCCAGCAGCATTGGCGTACCCTGCGACAGAATCAGCGTTGTCAGCAGCGCCTTCTGGCTAGCCAGCCGACGTTGACGAATGTCGTCATCGGCTTCTAACCCTTCCGTGCCGTGGTTGTTGCTGAAGTTACTGTCCGTGCCGTCACGGTTACCTTCACCGTTGGCATCGTTGTGCTTGTGGTTGAAACTCACCAGATCGCGCAGCGTAAAGCCGTCATGAGCCGTCAGTTTGTTGATAGAGGCGTGAGGCAGGCGGTCGCGCTGCTGGAAGATGTCGCTGGAGGCGGCGAAGCGGCGGGCAAATGCGCCGAGAGCAATATCACCATGCAGCCAAAAGCGGCGCATGTCGTCACGATAGCGATCGCTCCACTCGGCGAACGGGGCCGGGAACTGGCCCAGTTGATAGCCACCATGCCCAATATCCCACGGCTCAGCGATCAGCTTGCAGCCCTGTAAGCGACTATCGTTTTTCATAGCGGACAGCAGCGGTGCGGCGGCGGTAAAATCTGGAGTACGCCCCAGCACCGTTGCCAGATCGAAACGAAAACCGTCAATGTGGCAAACCTCGCGCCAGAAGCGCAGACAGTCCATCACCCAGTCAATCACCGTCGGATGATTCAGGCGCAGCACATTGCCGCAGCCGGTCCAGTTATGGTATTCGCCGCTTTCGCTCAGCCAATAATAGCTGCGGTTATCGATGCCGCGCTGGCACAGCGTGGGGCCTTCGACATCCAGTTCGGCACTATGGTTGAACACCACATCCAGAATGACCTCAATACCCGCGCTATGCAGGGCTTTCACCGCATCCCGAAATTCATTCAGCGCGTCGTCACCGGCGGCAAGGCTGTTATCCACCGCAAACGGCAGCAGCACGTTATAGCCCCAATAGTTACGCAACCCCAGTTGCTGAAGCCGTGGTTCATCGGCATGTTGCTGCACGGGAAGTAATTCCAGCGCCGTGATGCCCAGCGACGTCAGATAGTCAATCATCACCGGATGGCCTAACGCGGCATAGCTACCGCGAATATCTTCGGGAATATCGGGGTGCAGTTGCGTCAGCCCGCGAACGTGCGCCTCATAAATTACCGTCTGACACCAGGGCGTTTGCGGATGTTGGTCATCTTGCCAGTCGTAATCCTCAGCCGTGACCACGCACTTCGCCATGATTTCCGCACTATCTCGCTCATCCCGCCGATCAATCCCACCTTGCAGGCAAGCGTCATCCACCACCCAGCCATCAAGCTGGCGAGCGCACGGATCTAACAGCAGCTTATGCGGATTGAAGCGTAAACCCTGCGACGGCTCGAACGGCCCATCGACCCGAAAACCGTAGCGTAAGCCCGGCTGTGCATCGGGAAGATAGCCATGCCAAATATCACCGCTGCGTGCGGTCAGTTCGATCCGCTGTTCCTGCTGATGCTCGTCGAACACACACAGTTCAACCCGCTCGGCATCCGCCGAAAACAGCGCGAAATTCACACCCTGTCCATCAAAACTGGCTCCCAGCGGCGTCGGCTTGCCCGTCTGCAATTCCGCCATTTACACCTCCTTCACCAGATACAGCGTGGCAAGCGGTGGAATGGTCAGAACAAGGGAATGCTGGCGCTGATGGCTGCCCCACTCCTCGCTGTAAATCGTCCCAACATTGCCCTGATCGCTCCCGTTGTAGTGAACAGAATCGGTGTTGATGACCTCTCGCCAGCCGCCGGGCTGGTTAATGCCAATCCGATAGCCATAACGTGGCACCGGCGTAAAGTTGCTGACCACCAGCACTTCATTGCCCTGTTCATCACGCCGGACAAAGGCAAAAACCGAATTTTCCCGATCGTCCACCACCAGCCATTCAAAGCCCTGCGGCTGAAAATCCAACTGATACAGCGACGGCTGCTGGCGATAGTAATGGTTAAGATCGCGCACCAGCGTCTGCACGCCGCGGTGCCACCCTTCCGGCTCATCCAGCAGATGCCAGTCCAGACTGGCGTCGTGGTTCCACTCACGCCCTTGCGCAAATTCGCCGCCCATAAACAGCAGTTTCTTGCCGGGATAGGCCCACATAAAGCCGTAATACGCGCGTAAATTAGCAAATTTCTGCCAGACATCGCCGGGCATACGATCCAGCAGTGAGCGCTTACCGTGCACCACCTCATCGTGAGACAGCGGCAGCACGAAGTTCTCGCTATAGGCGTACAACATGCCGAATGTCAGCAAATCGTGATGGTATTTGCGGTGAACCGGATCGTGCTGCATATAGGCCAACGTGTCGTGCATCCAGCCCATATTCCATTTGTAATGAAACCCTAACCCGTTACAGTCAGGCGGCAGCGTGACGCCCGGATAATCGGTCGACTCTTCGGCCAGCGTAATCGCCGCAGGCGCGGCATGACCCAGCATGTGGTTGGTGTAGCGCAGAAACGCAATCGCCTCGAGGTTCTCTTTACCACCGTAATGGTTCGGCACCCACTCACCTTCGCTGCGGCTGTAGTCGCGATAAATCATGGAGGCCACAGCGTCTACCCGCAGCCCGTCGATGCCATAGCGTTCCATCCAGAACAGTGCGTTGCCCGCCAGATAGTTACGCACCTCATGACGGCCATAGTTATAAATCAGCGTGTTCCAATCCTGATGGTAGCCTTCGCGTGGATCGGCGTATTCATACAGCGCGGTGCCGTCAAACTGTGCCAAACCGTATTCGTCACCGGGGAAATGCCCCGGCACCCAGTCCAGCAAAACGTTAATACCCGCATCATGGAGCGCATCAACAAACACCCTGAACTCCGACGCGGTGCCGAAGCGGCGCGTTGGCGCATACAGCCCCAGCGGCTGATAACCCCAGCTACCATCAAACGGGTGTTCGTTAATCGGCATCAGCTCCACATGCGTGAAACCCATGTACTGCACATAATCAATCAGTTGCTTCGCCAGTTCCTGATAGCTCAGCCAGAAGTTGTTATCCGTATGCCGTCGCCAGGAACCGAGGTGCACTTCATAAATGGAGATCGGGGAACGCAGGCCATTCGCTTCACGGCGAGCCTCACTGGTCGCAACTTTCTCAGGCAGCGGCGTAATCAGCGATGCAGTATCCGGGCGCATCTGCGCTTCAAACGCATACGGATCGGCCTTCAGCCGGACGCTACCGTGGCTGTCGATCATTTCATATTTGTAGAGCTGCCCCGCTTTCACATCAGGCAAAAACAGCTCCCAAATACCGTTTTCCCGGCGCAGTCGCATCGGGTGCCGTCGGCCATCCCAAAAGTTGAATTCTCCCACCACCGAAACGCGCTGCGCATTGGGTGCCCAGACGGCAAAGCGCGTGCCTTCTACCCCATCCAGCGTTTCCAGATGTGCGCCTAATCGCTCGTAAGGACGCAGGTGGGTGCCTTCGGCCAACAGCCAAATGTCCATATCCTGCAACAGCGGACCAAAACGATAAGGATCTTCAATCACCCAGGTTTCTTCACGCCAGGTCACAGCCAATTGATAGTGAAAAGCATTTTTCCGGCGTGGCACCAGACCACAAAAAAAACCGCGCTCGTCTATACGTTCCAGTTCGACAATTTTTCGCCCATTGCTGGCATCCACAATCCACGCTGCCTGCGCATCCGGCAGCAGTGCTCGAACTTCAAGACCTTCGGAGGAATGATGCATACCTAACAGCGAAAATGGATCGGCATAATGCCCGGAAATAAGTGAATTAATCGCATCAGAAAACGCTGACATGGTATTCATCCTTTGATTAACCATTTGAATTAAATAAATAAGCGCGATAAAACGTTATGTGGCGCTTATATTTTTCCCAAACTTTATTTTCGATAAAACTCAATAAAAATAATTAGTTATTAGCTTGCTAACGAATAACGGCGACATGTAAAAATAATGAATACTATGAAAGGGTTCTCGCGCTACCCCTTCCATTTAGCGTAGTCAAGAAACCAGAAAAGAACTGGGAATTGATCAACATTTTCTGTTTATATTTATATGAATAAGTTATGACACGAATTTATAGCGTCAAGCCCGCTCCCACGTTGAGTAAGCGCTAGTCGGCATCATGTCTGTGCGAACGCCTCGGGCAATATGATAAAAGCGCATAACGATAACCATTATTTGATTATCCAGGAATGACAGGGAATTGGTATTTTAGGAACCTCGCACTTTTCATTGGATTTTCACATGGTTGAAATCACTTTACCCGATTTCATTATTCATTCAGGCAACAAGGATAGTTGCAGGCTGGTTAATCATGGTGATATCTAGCCTCCGCTCATTCCCATGGGTTCATGCTATTTTTTACCGTAGCCAGCAATGGGTTATTAGCCTGATGGCCCTCCTCACCACCCTACTGGGCTTGCTCGCCTTTACCTTTACGCTGTCCCACTTTTCACCCATAGACCCTGTTATGCAGGTCGTTGGCGATCGCGCCAGTGAGTCTACCTATCAGCAAGCACGGCACGACCTCGGATTGGACAAACCCGTCCCTGTGCAGTTTTGGTATTACCTTACTCGCTTATTTCATGGCGACCTTGGGGTAGCCAGCACCACAGGGCAACCTGTACTGAACGATCTGGTTCATACTTTTCCTGCCACGCTTGAGCTGGCCACCTGCGCCATGTTGCTTGGGGCATCGCTGGGGATCGGCTTAGCGCTATTAGCCGCCTGGAAACCGGGAGGCCTCGTGGATGGCCTCGTCCGCTTTATTTCTCTACTGGGGTTTTCCGTGCCGATATTTTGGCTTGGGCTACTCGGATTATTGCT
>NZ_RJTN01000019.1 GCF_005497185.1 Pectobacterium polonicum
CATTTCCTGTGGGAAGGCTTTCGGCTGTTGCAGGCCAGACACGCTGACCGGACAGAAAGTTATGTTTATGACCCAAACGTCTGGTGGTCGCCGTTAGCGCGTATCACCCGGCAAGCGGGAGCACACGACGGCGATATCCGCTGGTTCAACACCGACCTGAACGGCGCTCCGCTGGAGATGACCGATGCAGACGGCGCCGTCCGCTGGAGCGGTGATTACGGCACCTTCGGTGCCATCAACGGACAGACGCAGGACAGCGAAGGACTGCGCCACGGCAAACCGGTGGAATCCCAGCCGCTACGCTACGCCGGGCAATATGCGGATGACGAAACGGGGTTGCACTACAACCTATTCCGCTACTATGATCCCACCGTAGGCCGGTTTACGACGCAGGACCCGATAGGGCTGGCGGGGGGAGATAACCTGTATGCGTATGCGCCGAATCTTATTAGTTGGATCGATCCGCTGGGATTGTCTACTTGTTCATTATCTGGCAATATGATAAAAAATCAGATGGTACAGACCTTATTACAATTCCTGAAACAGCGACAGTTCGTAAATTAACTCCACCTGAAGGTTATGTTGGTAACTATGGATATGAATATAAATGGATTAATTCATCGGGAAGTAAAACTACTGTTCGTATTCATGGTATAGATGCAACTGCCCCAGCCGGTTCAAATGCTAGTCAGGGATGGGTTGTTCGAATAATGTATGAAAAGAAAAGCATGGACATGCATGGTAATTATCATCCTCCTGATATTTTTAAGGGGTCTAGTCCTAGTTACAGCCCTAGCATTATAAATGATGTTCATATTCCTATCGAGCAACCTACAGTTTTTCCTTGGGTAAAATAGAATGAATGATAAAAATATTTTCATTAAAAACAAAATGAAAGAAATTTCTAGTGCTTTGATTAGTAATCAGCCTTTTTTAGATGACTTAATCGGAGAAATTAGTGATTTATTCTCATCGGCTTATAAACGGGAGTTTATTGCTGATAACGATACAATTCAAGATTTATGGTTTTTTTTATTCGATATATTTATTCGCAGCGATAGCAATAATGTCAAGTTTGATATAATTAGCACGATGTGTGACATGTATATATATCAATCAAATGTCGGTCTTGAATTAAGTCTGCATAACATAGAACAGTGGAGAAAAAAATTTCAGGCAGGAGAGTCATCTCCAGAGATAATTGACTGCATCGACGATATGTTATCGATGTAAAAGCGTCTTTGAAAAAATTAATAGCCGGAAGCGATCCCGACGATCCTTCCGGCTATTTTTATCTGCTGTTTACTCCGTGTGATGTCAGAGAGTAATCTCCGTCTCAATCACTATCTTACCTGTGACTGGTTGCACCGGGAAATCACCCGCGCTCAGGGACGACCGGCGTGAACAACGGCGGACATATGATCGTTTAGGCCGCCTGCCCAAAGCGCGGGGCCGCAGGGGGAATTTGTCGCCCGCTATGGTTATGACGCGCTGGGTAGACGCACCCGTAAAACGGTTGTCTGGGGCGAAAACGGAAAGCTGGAGGAGTACCGGTTAATGGCTGAAACTTCTGACGCTTCAAAAAGGGTGTGGAGCTAAAATGGGTGTGCTTACAGTTACAGCTTATCCATACATGTTGGGAGATTGAATTATGGATATAAAACTAAAAATAAATGAAAAACCTATTGAATTAGATGAGTTTTTAGATGAAGAAGAAATGGATTTGTCTCCATTTGGTTTTTGTCTTGTTGAACTGTCCCAATATATTAATGGTTCAATATATATATTCGTTGACGAAGAGTTAAATATCGAGCTAGATTTATTTTCTGATTTCATGGTGTGTTTTGAAGAAATTTTAGATTCTATAACATCAGCAAAACTATCAATCTATAAAAAAGGGGATATGTGGTTTTGCGAGCAAGGATCTGATTTTCACATATATTATGAGGTGAATAGAAATGCCATTACATTGTCTTATGTGAAGGGAAGAGAGATAGGGATTATCAACAGGAGTATACCTGACTTTTCAATTCAAATTGATTCATTAGAATACGTCAGGATCTGGGAGAATATTTTTAAAAAATTAATTTTTATTTTTGAAAAAAAACTTAATAAAAAAATAAACCTTCCTTTTTGATTATCAAGAATAAAATTATGAAGGATTCCATATGATAATTCACTATTTTTATCATCCGCTAAAGATTAGTCTCGTTATCAATCAAAAATCTTCCGCTTTCGAGGGTAACAGTAATCGGTATCCCAGCCATAGTCAACTCTTGGTAGTTCAGTTTATCGGGGTGCTTGCATAGGTCTATAAAAATAAGAGGTGGTGGTTAATATGAATATGAAAGAAATAGAGACTAAATATGGTATCATTTATGGGAGAAATGCTCTTATTTTATTAAGTACAGAGTTGAAATTTCATCCATTCGAATTAATTGTTAAATCATCTCTATCTTTAGCGGCGTGTAAGCCTGTAATAAGTAATGAAAAGGATGTTCCTATAATTTTTTTATTTTCTAACATAGAGAGCTTATCTATATATAAGGTCGATGATTATCTCTATGAAAAATATACTTCATCAAGTTTTGATGAAGTTGACGGGGAATATAAAAATGGTAATAGAAGGTTCGTATTAAGCACCTACGATCATGTTTTTGATGTTATTGGCAAGTGTGAAATAATATATGAATAACTATACCCGTCATACTTCGAACTGCATGTGCGTTAGTTGCGTTGACTCACCCACGCCCCGGAAAAGCAAGCGTGGGTGAGTCAAAGGCAAACTAGGCGATTGCAGTGCCCTGTTCGTCCTGATCGACGGCAAAGCAGGCAACCTGCTGTTCGCCGTAGGTTTTCAGCTGCGGTTGGAACTGGGTGCAGGTGCTGAAACAGCGCTGACAGCGGGCGTTGAACGCGCAGCCCGGCGGTGGATTCAGCGGGCTAGGCAGCTCACCGGTCAGCTTGATGCGCTCGCGGCGTAAATCCGGGTTCAGACGCGGCGTCGCGGAAAGTAACGCCTGCGTATACGGGTGACGCGGATTGTTGAAAATGGCATCTTTACTGCCCTTCTCAACACAGCGCCCCAGATACATCACCATCACTTCATCAGCAATATGCTCAACCACGGACAGATCGTGCGAGATGAAGACGTAAGACAGCCCCATATCCTGCTGCAAGTCCATCATCAGGTTCAGTACCTGCGCGCGTACCGATACGTCCAACGCCGAAACCGGCTCATCGGCAATCACTACGTCTGGGTCCAGCATCAACCCACGGGCGATTGCGATACGCTGACGCTGGCCGCCGGAGAACATATGCGGATAGCGGTCATAATGCTCCGTTTTCAGCCCGACTTTCGCCATCATCGCCAGCGCTTTTTCACGACGTTCTGCTTTCGACAGTTCGGTGTTGATCTGGAGAGGTTCTTCCAGGATCTGGCCGACTTTCTTACGCGGGTTTAGCGATCCGTAAGGATTCTGGAAAACGATCTGGATCTTCTGCCGACGCAGCTTCTGCGCTTGCGGATCGGGTTTCAGCAGATCCTGCCCCTGATAGTACAGTTCGCCATCCGATGGGATTTCGATCATCGTCAGCAGACGACCCAGCGTGGATTTTCCACAGCCGGATTCCCCCACCACCGCCAGCGTCTTACCGCGCTCCAGCGTAAAGGACACGCCGTCCAGCGCTTTCACCATCCGCTCTGGCGCAAAAAAGCCCTTTTTCACCGGATAGTGCTTTTTCAAATCGATCGCATGCAGCAAGTACGGCTGCGATGTGGCATTCAGTTCACTCATAGGGTCGGCCTCCCCGCATCATCCAGCGGTGTATGACATTTCACCTGACGACCAGGAATATCGCGCAGCCCAGGTTCTTCCTGACGGCAGCGGTCCTGTGCATAGGGGCAGCGTGGGTTTAACAGACAGCCGTTCGGGCGATCGTATTTACCCGGCACCACGCCCGGCAGCGATGCCAGACGGGCTTTATCCACCGCAAACTCTGGCAGCGCACGCAGCAACGCCTGAGTGTACGGATGACGGGGAGCACGGAAAATATCCGCCGCTTTACCCGATTCCACCACCTGCCCGGCATACATCACGATGATGTGGTGCGCCGCTTCGGCCACCAGCGCCAAATCGTGCGTAATCAGGATCAGCGCCATATTCTCGCGCTGCTGCAATTCGAGCAGCAGTTCGATAATCTGCGCCTGAATGGTCACGTCCAGTGCCGTGGTGGGTTCGTCCGCAATCAACAGCTTTGGTCGGCAGGCAATCGCCATCGCGATCATCACGCGCTGGCTCATCCCACCGGAAAGCTGGTGTGGATACACGTCAAGACGCGAAGCCGGATCGGGAATCCCAACCAGCGTCAGCAGGTCAATTGCACGCTGACGACGCGTTTTGCGGTTACCCCCCTGATGCACCTTAATGGCTTCCATGATCTGGTAACCGACGGTGTAACACGGGTTCAAGCTGGTCATCGGGTCCTGGAAAATCATCGCGACTTCCGAGCCCACCAGATTACGCCGTTCTTTCTCAGAAATTTTCGTTAAATCACGCTGGTTAAATTCCAGCTTGTCGGCCATCACTTTTCCGGGGTAATCAATCAATCCCATAATCGCCAGCGAACTGACGGATTTACCGGAACCAGACTCCCCGACGATACCGACGACCTGACCTTGTTCAACCTGGTAGCTGATACGATCGACCGCACGAAACGGCAGATCCTCATCACCAAAGTGAACCGACAGTTTATCTACATTGAGCAACGCCATCTCTCTACCTCTATTACTGCTTGAGTTTGGGGTCGAGAGCGTCACGCAAGCCGTCCCCCATCAGGTTAAACGCCAATACCGTCAGTAAGATTGCCAGACCGGGGAACGTCACCACCCACCAGGCGCTTTGCGCAAACTGCAAAACGTCCGACAGCATGGTGCCCCACTCTGGCGTTGGCGGCTGTGCGCCCATACCGAGGAAACCCAAAGCAGCCATATCGAGAATGGCGTTAGAAAAACCGAGAGAAGCCTGCACAATCAACGGTGCCAGACAGTTAGGAAGAATGTTGACGAACATCTGGCGTGCCGAGCTAGCGCCCGCCACGCGTGAAGCGGTGACGTAATCGCGGTTAACTTCCACCAGCACCGCCGCACGAGTCAAACGGACATAGTGCGGCAACGCCACGAAGGTCAACGCCAGCGAGGCATTCACAATCGAAGGCCCAAAGACAGCGACCAGAACCAGCGCCAGTAACAGGCTTGGCAGTGCCAGCATAATATCGACGATACGCATGATGAGCGCATCAACCACCCCGCCGAAATATCCCGCCAGCAGGCCGAAAATCACCCCCAACACCAGCGACAGCACAACCACCAGACAGCCGACCAATAGCGACAGGCGCGCGCCATACATCAGACGGGACAGGACATCACGTCCGACGTCATCCGTTCCCAGAATAAACTGCCAGCTTCCGCCCTCTTGCCAGACCGGCGGACGAAGCAGCGCATCGCGGAACTGCTCGGCGGGTAAGTGCGGAGCCAACACGTTGGCACCAATGGCGATCATCAGCATCAGTGCGACATACACCATGCCAACAACCGCCCCTTTGTTACGTTTAAAATAGTGCCAGAATTCCTGTAACGGGGTCATCGGCTTCGGCGCGCTGTTTACAACCGGTTCAGTGACGTGTGTCATCTTAGCCTCCCCTTATTTCTTGTGACGGATGCGTGGGTTAACCACACCGTAGAGCACATCGACCAGCAGGTTCACCAGAATGATCATGGTTGCTACTAGCAGTACGCCGCCCTGAACCACCGGATAGTCACGACGCTGTAAGGCATCGATCAACCACCGCCCCAAGCCCGGCCACGAGAAGATGGTTTCCGTCAGGATCGCCCCGGCCAGCATGGTGCCGACCTGCAAACCAATCACTGTCACCACCGGCAGCATCGCATTACGCAACGCGTGCACGACAATCACACGCAGGCGACTCAGCCCTTTGGCGCGGGCAGTACGAATGTAGTCCTCGCCCAGCACTTCCAGCATCGCGGAACGCGTCATACGCACAATCACCGCCAGCGGAATGGTGCCCAGCACGATAGCAGGCAGGATCATGTGTTCAACCGCGTCGATAAAGTCGCCTTTTTCGCCCCAGAACAGGGTATCGATCAGCATAAAGCCAGTCAGCGGCATACTGTCATCGAGGAAAATCGTATCGCTGATACGCCCCGAGACGGGCGTCAGGTTGAGTTGAACGGAGACCAGCATAATCAACATCATGCCCCACCAGAAGATAGGCATGGAGTAGCCCGTCAGCGCCAGGCCAACAGAAGTATGATCGAAAATAGAACCGCGTTTAACCGCAGCCAGCACACCAACCGGAATCCCAACCGCGATAGCAAACAGCATCGCGCAGATACCCAGTTCCAGCGTCGCTTTGAAGCGAGGAACAAATTCTTCCCACACGGGGATGCGGCTCTTGAGGGAGATCCCCAGATCGCCCTGCAACACACCGCCGATATAGTGGATGTATTGCTGCCAAAGCGGCTTATCCAGCCCCATTTCAGCCAGCAATTGCGCATGGCGCTCGGCGGAAATACCACGTTCCCCCGCCATGATCATGACCGGGTCGCCCGGAATCATGTGCACGAAGGCAAACGTCAACAGGGTGATACCAATAAACGTTGGGATAACGAGTCCCAAACGCCGGAGTATGAACTGCAACATATCCCGAACTCTCTATTCATGCCCGTTGGCTCATTGGCCATCAGGCTTATCATTGCTCACAGCCAAAAAATCGTCAGGAACGATTTTAAAACGTCGTATGCGACGGCCCGCCATAAATCGTTAACGGGCAAGAAACCCCGCCTCCACGGCTCCTCTAACGAGAAACCGCAAGGTCGGGGTTTTCAATGTCCGTGAAAAACGAGTGGCTGACTTAATCCAACGTCACGTTGTTGAAGCTATGCACGCCACGCGGCTGAACCACATAGCCTTTCACGTTTTTACGCACGGGCTCGTACACGGTGGAGTGCGCAACAATCAGCGCCGGAGCCTGATCGTGCATCACAACCTGCGCCTGCTTGTACAGCTCAATACGTTTTTCGTGATCGGAAACAGCACGCGCCGGTTGGATCAGGTCTTCAAACGGCTTGTAGCACCACTTAGAGTAGTTGGAGCCATTTTTAGCGGCGTCGCAGCTGAACAGGGTCGCGAAGAAGTTATCTGGGTCCCCATTGTCGCCAGTCCAGCCCATCAGCACGGTCTGGTGCTCGCCGTCTTTCGCACGCTTCAGATACTCACCCCACTCGTAGGTGACGATCTTGGCTTTCACACCCACTTTCGCCCAGTCGGACTGAATCATTTCCGCCATACGACGCGCGTTCGGGTTGTACGGACGCTGTACCGGCATTGCCCACAAGTCGATAGAGAAGCCGTCAGCCATACCCGCTTCTTTCAGCAGGGCTTTCGCTTTCTCAGGATCGTAGCTGTAGTCTTTAACGTCTTTGTTGTAGCCCCACATGGTCGGCGGGATCAGGTTGGTTGCTGCTTGACCAGCGCCCTGATAGACCGCATCGATGATGGCAGACTTGTTGACCGCATAGTTCAGCGCCTGGCGAATCTTGACGTTATCCAGCGGTTTTTTCTCAACGTTGTAGGCCAGATAGCCAACGTTCAGGCCTGGCTGTTCCAGCAACGTGATGTTTTTGTCTTCTTTCATACGGGCAAGATCGGCCGGGTTTGGATACGGCATGATCTGGCATTCGTCTTTTTGCAGCTTGGCGTAACGCACGGAAGCATCTGGTGTAATAGAGAAGACCAGACGATCGACGCCCGGCTTACTGCCCCAGAAGCCTTCAAAGGCTTTGTACAGAATACGGGAATCTTTCTGGTACTGCTGTAGCTGGAACGGGCCTGTACCGATTGGGTTCAGGTCAATCTTCTCCGGCGTACCGGCTTTCAGCATGTTGTCCGCATATTCCGCTGATAAGATGGAAGCGAAGTCCATCGCCAGGTTTGCCAGGAACGGCGCTTCAGGGCGACTCAACACAAAGCGGACTGTATAGTCGTCGACTTTTTCGACTTTGCTCACCAGCTCTGGCATACCCATACCTTGATAGTATTCATAGCTGCCGCCAGAAACTTTATGGTACGGGTGGTTGGCATCCTGCTGACGCATGAAGGAGAAAATGACGTCATCCGCATTGAATTCACGGGAAGGTTTGAAATCCTTACTGTCTTGCCATTTCACGCCTTTGCGCAAATGGAAGGTATAGGTTTTACCGTCTTCGCTAATATCCCATTTTTCAGCCAAACCCGGACCCGTGTCCGTGGTGCCGTCTTTAAATTCCACCAGACGGTTATAAATAGGAATAGAGCTGGCATCAAACGTCGTACCGGAGGTGAACAGCTGTGGGTTAAAACCTTCCGGGGAACCTTCTGAGCAGTAAACCAGCGTTTTTGCCTGAACACCTGCCGCGACGGACAGGGCGAGCAAACCAAGGCCGAACTTCAACACCCTTGATTTAACCAGGGATTTTTCCATTACTTATGCTCCATTGTGGATGATGTTGTGTGCTATACCCGTCCGACGCCAAGCTGCATACGCGTTAACCCTGTTGTTAGAACACAATGGTTAAAAACACGATCGTTAAAAGCGCGATCGCGAAAAACGCAGATGTTAACAACGCGGATATCCTATCCTGCATCTCGAAATCAATTGGGTATGATTGGCCAGACCTGTATTTTTATGTGCTGCGGTCTGTACCCTGTCGCCCGAAGGCAAAATTAAAATACTGGGGGAGGAATCGTGGTCACCAGAGCAAACGGCCGTCACGCTATGGGATATAGTCATAATAACTACCACCTATACCTTGAAACGTCACAACCCGCTCACGGATGCTGGATGAAGACGTAGAATCATTCAGGCAAACCGCTGCTTTCCTCCTTATATCCCTATGACGACTTCAATTTCTCAACAGATGGCGGTGACGTCAATATAAGCTGTAAGGATTTACAAAAATTCCTTACATTTTATTAATATAGAAAATACAGCTCTATCACATAATTTAAGTCGTATATTTTGTATTTTTTTTCAAAAACAGCGATAAAAACCGATACATTGTCTACTAAAAGAAATTATCACCATTAAAAAAACTATAGTCATCTGGTCTTACATGTCCAAGATCTGAGCACTATTTTTTGTTAAAAACGTTAACAGCAGGTGAAAACTCTGACAGATGATAAGAAATTCTGATATTTACCATGGTGTGATAAGCGGGTGAATGACTATCTACGCTACATAAAAAAACTTTGCTTTCCCCTCTTCGACAAACCAAAAACACACATTATTCCGCGCAACACCGATCTCTGCTTTTACCCGATCTGCCATAAACAATAGGTGTCGCCCCTTTCTCGCCGATGTCAAACACGATGCTATCTTTCATCCCTCGATGCTGTATACCAGATAAGTTTTTGATAGGATTAATTAAAACAACAATAGCTATTGTTGCATTGGTCGTATTTTTGACAAGGAAAACTGAGCGATGAAAGGAATGGTGGCCGTTTTGTCTTTATGCACCTCATTCTCCTGTTTTGCGGGGGAAGATTATGAGAGGGAGACGTGCCGTGATGGCGTATTTTCTACTTATCCAGGCCAATACTCTGTTGCTAAAATTACTGCGCCGCATGGCGATAAAGTACACTTTTACGATGATTACCTACGGGAAGGATGCCCGGACAATAAGGCAGTTTGCCAGAGTAAAACCAGCCTGAAATCAGGCGACGGCGTGCTGGTGGCACAGGAAAAAAACGGCTGGTCCTGTGTAGGGTATTTTGGCAAAAAATCCGAATACGTCGGTTGGGTGGAATCGGCGTATCTTAAAAAACAGCCCATCAAAACGGCAGACATCAATGCCTGGCTCGGCACGTGGCGTTATTATGACGCTACCATAAAGATTACCCGCGGGAAAAATAATACGCTGCATCTTAAAGGCAATACCACCTGGTATGGCGGAAGATCAAGCTATGGCGGCGAGATTATTCATTTGGGCAATACTTCAGCCACTGCCATACCAAACGGCAATCGGCTTCAATGGAATGATTCACGTGACGTGATTGAATGTAGCGGCGTGATGCAACTGATTAACGGCTATTTGATCGTGGAAGATAACGGTCAATGCGGTGGAATGAACGTCCGTTTTAATGATGTTTATCGTTTGAAAAAGTAATGTAGCAGCCCATCCGGTAGGGACGTGCTTGTCCCTTCCTGCTTCACCGGCGATCCCTTCATATACTCGCAAGAAAATGACATGGCTCAATAATAAAGCGGCTATTTTAGTTAAATAAATATTTTCACTAAAATGAAATCACGCTATTTACTTATTCTCATAAAGTGGTATTTTTCACTCAGTACGTTACCTCTCCTTCTGTTTTAATCCCCCAGACTCCCTCAATAAATAATTTTAATTACAAAAAAATGACGTAAGTTATTTAAAATGGAGTTGCTGATAACTTCACAAATACGTAATTAACGTATTATTTTTAACATTTCATCATGCTAGATTACCCTCAGAAGTCATTCATTGTTAAATAATATCCATCATTCTTTATTTTTTGTTAATGATTGATAAAAAACAAAAAAGAGTATTTTTCTGCTTTCTGATAATAAACATTCCGCCGCCAATGGTATTAGCTACGCCCGATAATTACACCGATACTGGTGATAAAAAAGGCAATAATCTACGTCGATAATGATGCACTATCAATCGTGTAACGATATGACACGGCAGGGATGTAATTTCTTTCTGTACCAACTGTCCTAGCAGGGTGAATATAATGAAAAAAACTGAAACTGATATTTTATGTGAGAACGATCTCGCTCTGGAAACACCGTCATCGTTTATCGGCGACTTCTTTAAAAAGAAAATTGGCTCCGTTCCCGTTGCACTGTTTATGGCGATTGCCGCTATTGTTGCTATTGCTGCCTATGAAGGATATTTACCTAAAAATATGATTGGCGGTTTCGCCGTCATCATGACAATGGGTTTTTTACTGGCGCACATTGGCAGCAACATTCCTGTGTTCAAAGATATCGGCGGCCCGGCAATTCTGTGCCTGATGGTGCCTTCCATTATGGTGTATTTTAATTTATTTAATGACAACACCATGAAAACCGTACACCTGTTGATGAAAGAGGCGAATTTCCTGTATTTCGTCATCGCCTGTCTGGTGGTCGGCAGTATCTTGGGTATGAACCGCAAAATCCTGATTCAGGGGATGGTGCGTATGTTCGTCCCGCTGGTCATCGGCACCGCAACAGCGTTGGCAACCGGTTTGCTGGTCGGTAAGCTGTGCGGTTACAGTTTCTATCACACCTTCTTCTTCATTATCGTGCCTATCATCGGCGGCGGTATTGGTGAAGGCATCCTGCCGTTGTCCCTCGCCTATTCAGCTATTCTGGGACAAAGCCCAGACGTTTATGTCGCTCAGTTAGCGCCCGCAGCCGTTGTCGGTAATATTTTCGCCATTCTGTGTGCTGGCGTACTGTCGCGTCTCGGTATGCGCCGCAAGGATCTGAACGGTGAAGGTCGTCTGGTTCGCAGCGATGAAGACAACGCGATGTTTGCCGTCAACGACGCGCCAAAGCCGGTCGATTTTCACCTAATGGGCGGCGGATTGCTGATGATTTGCGCTTTCTTCATCGTCGGTGGGCTGTTTGAAAAACTGGTACACATCCCAGGTCCAGTGCTGATGATTCTGATCGCCGTATTCTGCAAATACGGACGCGTGATTCCTGCCATCATGGAAACGGGTGCGCACAGCGTTTACAAGTTCGTCTCCAGCTCTCTGGTGTGGCCGCTGATGATCGGGCTGGGTATGCTGTATATCCCGCTGGAGAGCGTCGTCGCGGTATTCTCCGTGGGTTACGTCATCGTCTGTGGTTCTGTGGTGCTGTCCATGGCGCTGGTGAGCTTCCTGATTGCGCCTTATCTGAACATGTACCCGATTGAGGCTTCCATCGTGACCACCTGCCACAGCGGGCTGGGTGGTACAGGTGACGTAGCAATTCTGTCTGCCTCTAACCGTATGTCTCTGATGCCGTTCGCACAGATCGCTACCCGTATCGGCGGTGCGTCTACCGTCATCGCGGCAACGCTGCTGCTGGGCTGGGTTGCCTAACCCGACCCCAATTCCCCAATAAACGAAAACGCCACGGTCGCTATTGCCGTGGCGTTTTTATTTATTCACCGCTACTCACTTATAGCGAGCGATTCACCGCTATTTATTCACAGTATTGACGTAGCGAATCCTGCTTTTCTGGCAGCAGGCGATATAGGTACACCGGTCGCCCTGTCGAACCGTACAGAATATTGGTGGTCAGAATTCCGGTATCGGACAGGTAGATCAGGTATTTACGGCAGGATACGCGGGAGATACCAATCGCATTCGCCAGCATTTCGGTAGAAAATTCAATGCCCTGATTGCCTTCAATCCACTCGCATACGGTACGCAACGTCAGGCTGGTCAGCCCTTTCGGCAATTTCTTGCGCTCGCTGGCCGTGCTACCACTGGTGCGGCGAATCAGGCTATCAATGTCCGACTGAGCAACAAAATCACGGTGCTTGAACAAGTTTGCCTCTTCGCGATAGGCGGTCAACGCCTGCTCGAAACGCGAGAACTGGAAAGGCTTAATCAGATAATCCACCACGCCGTAGTGCAGCGCTTTTTTGATGGTATACACGTCGCTGGCAGAAGAGATGATGATGACATCCGTCTTTTCACTGAATTCACGAATAGTCGGTAAAAGATCCAGTCCATTATCCTGCTGCATGTAAATATCCAGCAGTACCAAATCGATTTCCGAGTCAGGTTGCATCAACAGGTTCCGCGCCTGCTGCAACGTGGGGACGGTCGCATAGCAGCTAAATCCAGAAACCTGGTTCAGATAAGATTTGTTAAGCTCTGCAACCATGGCATCGTCATCAACAATCAGTACATTAATCATGGTCAAACAGCCTTGCTTGATAAGGAATAGTAACGAAAAACTGGGTGTACACCTCAGGTTCTGATTCAAACTCGATAGTGCCGCCAATCTTCTCCAGACTCTGTTTGGTCAGGTACAGGCCAATACCGCGCCCGCTGCCTTTGGTAGAGAATCCCTGTTCATAAATACGCGCCTGGCTTTCCGACGAAATGCCGGGGCCGTCATCCCCCACGGTACAGTGAAGGCGGCTATTCTGATGATGGAAGCTCACGCTGATTTCACAGTTTTCCTGCTCATCAATCGCGTCCATCGCATTCTCAATCAGATTACCCAACACGGTAATCAATTCATTCGTGGCATCCACATCATCGGTATCCGGTAGCAGACTCTCCTCGCTGATGGAGAGTGTAATGCCGAGATCGCGCGCGCGATTAATTTTACCCAACAGGAAGCCAGCAATCACTGGCGACTTCACTTTACGAATAATCGAACCGATTTCCGCCTGATAATTATTGGCGGTCTTCAGGATGTAATCTTCCAACTGCGAGTAATATTTTAAGTGCAGCATTCCTAAGATGACGTGCAGCTTGTTCATAAACTCGTGCGACTGCGCCCGCAGCGCATCTGCGTAGTAGGACATCCCACTCAACCGTTGCAGCAGTTGGCTGATCTCCGTTTTATCACGGAACGTCGCAATCGCGCCGATAATATCGCCTTTCACAAAAACGGGAACGGTGTTGGTCAGCAACAGATGCCCGTTAAAGTTAATCTCTTCATCACGCCGTGGCGTACCACTTTCCAACACCTGTTTCAGATGCAGATGCTCAAGCCACTGTTCGCTGACGCGTTCAGTTGGCTTCGGAGCCGACGCTTCACTGCCCTGCGGCTTATTCTGCCGGAAAAGCCGTCGCGCCTCATCATTGATTACCGTAATCCGACCATGCTGATCGACCGCAATAACCCCTTCTTTGATATGTTTGAGCATCGCGTTGCGCTGTTCAAACAGGTTCGATATCTCAAACGGCTCGAACCCCAGCATAATACGCTTGAGTATCTTCACCAAAATCAGCGTACCGAGCCAACCCACCAGCGCCCCTGCCAATAGCGTCCAGGGAATCATCCAGCGGTTATCGCTAATCACCTTCTGCACGCTGGTTAAGGCAATCCCCAACGCGACTACGCCAACCTGCTTGTGGTTATTGTCGAAAACTGGCGTAAATACCCGCAGTGCTGGATCGAGCGTGCCTCGGTTGATCGAGGTATTTTCCATACCCAACAGCGCCGGGTAGATATCCCGACCGGCAAAATGCTCACCAATTCTTTCCGGCTCTGGGTGGCTATGGCGCACCGTATCCATATCTGTGACGGTGACAAAGAGCAGTTGATTACGCTGGCGGATCGTCTCCGCAGCAATCTGCACTTCCTCCGGCCGCCCAATCCCTTTAAGTTCATCAATAACAACAGGAGAAGCCGCAAATGTGCGAGCAATGGCAAAGGCTTTTTCTCGCAGATGATCTTCCGAAAGCTGATTAATGCGAAAAAACAGCAGGGAATAGACCACCAACAACACCGCGCCAAGTACCACTGATACCATCAAAAATACCGATGTTCCCAGCTTGAGCGGTGCCTTTTTCTTGCCCATGTCACTCTCCGAAACAAACATCATCACACCGTTATCTTATACTGTTTCGCTGCGTTTCGCGTGTCGTGATGCATACGCCCCGTCACAAGGACAGGGCGTAAGCGTAAAGAAAGGAAATCAGGCTTAACCTATTGCGGTACATTTTTTGTGTCAGGAAAGCCCGCGGTATCCACGTTTTTACCAGAAACCGAGCAGTTTCCACCACATGCTACCAACACCCAGCCAAATAGGGATGATGACCAGGCTGATGGAGAAGCCGATCTTCCACCAGGTTCCCAGCGGCATGTAGCCTGTCCCAAACAGAATCGGAGCCGGGCCGCTGGAGTAGTGGGTTGTGGACATAAACAGGTTACTGAAAATACCGAACACCAGTACGGTCAGCATCGGCGGCGCACCGGCAGCCAGTGCGATAGAGACGAAAATCGCGTACATGGCGCTGATGTGGGCAATCGCACTCGCCATCAGGTAGTGGCTGTAGTAGTACACCAGCAGCAGCAGCCCCAGCATCGGCAGCCAGTGCATCCCGCTCACCGCATTACCGGCCAATCCGCCCAGCCAGGCAATCAGCCCCATTTTGTTAAGCTGACCAGCCAGCGTCATCAGTACGGCAAACCACACCACGGTGTGCCAGGCTTCTTTCTCACCGACCACGTCATCCCAGCTCAGCGCACGGCTGAGCAACAGCACGCTCAGGCCAGCCAGTGCGGTCAGGGTCGCGTCGATATTCAGCGTGGAACCCAACACCCAGAAGGTCACCAGCCCCAGGAACACGCCCAGCACCACCCACTCATCGCGGGTCATTTTGCCCATTTCACGCAGTCTTTCGACGGCGATCGCGCGCATTTCTGAGGTTTTCTTCAGTTCAGGCGGATAGAAACGGTAGATCAGATAAGGAATCAGCGCCAAAGACAGGAAGCCCGGCAGCAGTGTCGCCAACGCCCAATCCGTCCAACTGATGTGAATACCAAACTGGGAAGCCAGCTTCGCCACCATCGGGTTACCCGCCATGGAGGTCATAAACATCGCAGACGTCACGGCGTTACACTGGAAAATGGACTGCACCAGAAACGCACCAATGCGACGCTGCGTGCCTTTTTCCGGCGTGGAGTCATAAGCTTCGGCAATCGACCGGAATAGCGGGGTGATGATCCCGCCGCAGCGTGCAGATGTAGAAGGCATCGCCGGGGCGAACAGCAGGTCGGTAAACACCAGGCCATACGCCAGACCGAGAGAGCTATTCCCCAACTTGCTGATGAACAGCAGGCCAATACGCCGGCCAAAACCAGTTTTGATAAAGCCGCGCGAGATAAAGAAGGCACAGGCGATCATCCAAATGGTGGGATCGCTAAAGCCTGCCAACACGTCTTTAATGGATAATAACCCTAATATGGCGACCGAGGTCAGGCTGAACATCGCCATTGCGCCAAGCGGGTAAGGAGAGAGAATCAGACCGACAACCGTGGCAATGAAAATCGCCATCAGATGCCAGGCATCGGGTTTAACACCATCAGGAACCGGTAATAACCATAAGCCACCGGCAATACAAAGGATAACTAGAAGCTTTATCAACCTGCTGTTATTCGCAGACATAAGAACACCACTCTTCATTAAAACGGAATGCTGTATTCACGACGGATGTCCCGTGCGGAGGAGTGGGTATTACGTTATTCTTCCTTCGTCACCCTGCTGAAACAACGCAACAGGAATCATCTGCGGAAAAAAAGACGAGAAAACAAGGGTTCAGGGTGCTTCTCTCGTCTGATCAAATCAAGTGATTAATGAAGAGATAGTATTATAATGCGCCTGCAAAATAGCGTTACTTTAGTTACTAAAGAGGTTCATTAATTTATTTAAGAAACTTCCGCGGTTTTAATTTCCAGATAAAAAACCCTTTAAATTCAATAATAATTGACATTTCACAAACATAAAATTAACGAAATTAACGACACGTCAATGATAAAAAAACCTTATACCTAATAGTGGTAATATAATTCTTTCCCAGACAGTGAGTTATCCATTCCTTATTTATTTACTCAGGTATTTCTTTATTCAAAAATAAAAAACAAAATAATCATTATTCGGCGATAAAATAGTAGTTTTTATCCAGCTGATAACATTTATAGGGTAAGAAAAAGTACGGCTAGTAGCTGCGGCGACATAATTCGCAGAAACATCGCCAGCGGATAAACCGTCGCATAAGACAGCGCCGCCGCACCGCTGGTCGGGTGAAGCCCATTGGCAAACGCCAACGCAGGCGGATCGGTCATAGAGCCCGCCAGCATGCCACACAGCGTCAGGTAGTTCATCTTACCCAGCGTGCGCGCCAGTATGCCGACCAGCAGCAGCGGCACAATGGTAATCAGCGCACCGTAGCCAATCCACCACATGCCGTCGCCATTTAATAGCGTATCAATGAAATCGCCGCCGGATTTCAGCCCCACCACCGACAGGAACAGCACAATGCCGAGTTCACGTAGCGCCAGGTTCGCACTGGGCGGCATAAACCAATGAAGCTTACCGATACTGCCGATACGCCCCAGCACCAACGCCACAACTAGCGGTCCGCCAGCCAGCCCAAGCCGCAGCGCCACAGGAAACCCAGGGATCATCAGCGGCACAGAGCCCAGCAACACACCTAGCCCAATGCCGATAAAGACGGGCAGCATCTGTACCTGCTGGAGTTTTTGCTGTGCGTTGCCCACGATATCCGCGACGGCATCGATCGCCGTTTTCCGCCCGACCAGATTCAGAATATCGCCAAATTGCAGGCTGGCCTGATTGCTGGCGACCAGCTCGACCCCCGCGCGATTCAAGCGCGAAATCACCACATCATAGTTTTGCTTCAGATTCAGCTCGCGAATCTTGCGACCTAGCACTTTCTCATTCGTCACCACCACGCGTTCAACGTGCAGATCGGTGCCGCGCGTCGAGAGCGACGTCTCCACTTCATTACCAATGACCAGACGCGCCTGCTCCAGATCGTTTTTCGCACCCACCAGATGCAGGTAATCGCCCAGTTGGATCAGCGTCTGCGGCGACGGCACCATTAGCTCATCACCGCGTTTCAGGCGGGAGCAGACGATGGTGTCACGGTTCAGAATCGGCACATCCTGAATCGCCAGCCCTTGCAAATTGGTATTCGTCACCGACACATTCATCGTGTGCAGTTGTTCATGGTACTGACCATTGCTGGCTTCAAACTGTTTTGCCTCGTTATCCACCACGACACGAAACAAGACACGCATCAGCCACATCACCAGTAAAATGCCGCAGATCCCCAGCGGATACGCCATCGCGTAGCCCGTTCCCATTTGGTTCACTAAGGTTGTACTCGAACCGAGATCGGTCAGAATCTGCTGCCCCGCGCCCAGCGAAGGCGTGTTGGTCACCGCACCGGAGAAAATACCGAGAATAATGGGCAAAGGAATATTGAGCAGTTTATGTAGTAGGACGGTCACCACACTGCCGAGAAATACCGTCAGCAAGGCGAACGCATTGAGACGCAGGCCAGATACGCGCAGAGAGGAAAAGAAGCCCGGCCCAACCTGAATGCCAATAGTGTAGACAAACAGGATCAGCCCAAATTCCTGAATGACGTGCAACATGTCATCATTCAGTTGAATCTGGTACTGGTGGGCAACATGCCCGACGATGATCCCACCGAACAGGACCCCGCCAATCCCTAAACCGACGCCATAAATCCGCCAGTTACCAATCCATAACCCCAGAACAGCAACCAGCGCTAGCATACTCACGGTAAGTGCGATATCACTCATACCCGTATCCTTTGCGGACGTTTTTATTGGGAAATACCACTGCTGCTATACTCTAAATAATTCGAGTTTCAGGCAGGCGGCAAGAGAAGGACAAATTCGTCAGGAACGAATTTGACCAGCCAACGGCTGGCCTTCGGTGAGAGACAGGACGTCTCTCATTTCATCACGATGAGCTTACTCAAGTAAGTGATTCGGGTGAGTAAACGCAGCCAACGCACATGCAACTTGAAGTATGACGAGTATATTTTGATTCTGGCAGAATGCCGGGGAAGGAAACGTGGCGGGCAACACAAAACCGCGCCCGTAACGATACGAGCGCGGGAAGTCATCAGGTTAATAACGCAGATGTCGCGTTATGACGCATCTTCGGTAGACTGCTGGTTCAATGCCGGGCGACCACCGCCGATGGCGATACGCTGCGGCTGCAAGGCTTCCGGTACGTCACGTACCAGATCGATGTGCAGCAGGCCATTTTCAAAATGCGCATCGGACACATGCAGATGCTCGGCCAGCGTAAAACTCAGCGTGAAAGGTTTAAACACCAGCCCCTGATGCAGATATTCCACCGCTTTCTCGGTGGGTGCCGGGCTACCTTTCACGGTCAGGCGTGGACCTTCGACTTCAATATCCAGATCGCTTTGCCGGAACCCCGCCAGCGCGAGCGTGATGCGGTAGTGGTTGTCGTCTTTTTTCTCGATATTATACGGAGGAAAATCAATCGGTTCCTGACTGCCCTGCATTGAGCTGGCTAATTTGTCAAAACCGATCCACTGACGCAGTAAAGGTGATAAGTCGTAGTTACGCATAATATGACTCCTTCTAAGAAGCGAGATTAATGACACCCCTGTGGGCATCGCTTATGCCAGCCACGTTTCAATAGCTGGCGTCGTCCCCATTCGGCAGACGATATGTTCATTCATGGCATTGCCGTTTCAGGCAATGCGCAATTAATTTGATATTGGTTTACTTGATTTCAATCCGACGCGGCTTCATCGCTTCCGGCACGATACGTTCGAGATCGATATACAGCAGCCCGTTTTCCAGATTGGCGCCTTTTACCTGAATATGTTCGGCCAGTTGGAATTTACGCTCGAAATTGCGCTCGGCAATGCCCTGATACAAGTAATTGCGGGCAACCTGCTCACCAGCGTGGGCACCTTTTACAATCAATAAGTTGTCGTGCGCAGTGATGTCCAGTTCCTGCTCGGCGAAACCAGCGACGGCAATCGCGATGCGGTATTGGTTCTCATCAACCAGTTCGACGTTGTAGGGAGGATAGCCGCCGTTACTCTGGGTCTGGCCGGTTTCTAACAGATTGAACAAGCGATCGAAACCAATAGCAGAACGGTACAGTGGGGAAAAATCGGGGTTACGCATAAAACAGCCTCCTAAACATGCAGCGAGGATTTATTCTTTACCTTCCCTAAGGACAGGCTCACAGCCGGGACAGATACCCTGACGGCATATCGTTTTCTTCCGGCTTACCATCAATATGGTGACCCCCCTCAGACTTTCAAGAGGCAAAAAAGAAAAATCGCTGTGTTTCATGCAATATTCACTCACACAGTGGTCGTTATCACATACACTCAAGATAGGTAGGTTTTGGCCTAGTGCCGATCGTTTAAGCATCGAGATACATGGGGCGACCACAGGGGTGAGGCGTCCC
The DNA here is from genome assembly GCF_005497185.1 of Pectobacterium polonicum. GTDB lineage: Bacteria > Pseudomonadota > Gammaproteobacteria > Enterobacterales > Enterobacteriaceae > Pectobacterium > Pectobacterium polonicum. Next base: position 20,066 of record NZ_RJTN01000019.1, read on the forward strand.
TGCGGGAACCCCCTGTGTTTCCCCTAACAACGGACTTAAGTGGCCAGTACAGGCTTCGACCCGCTCTGGCAGCAGGTTCTTAATGGATAAGTAATATGACTTTACTGAAAAGTGCGTTGTTCTCTTTCATTATTACCGGTAGCGGCGCGGTAGTAACCGGCGGCTGCTCCAGCGTCATGACGCATACCGGAAGCGATCAGGGATACTATTCCGGCACGCGCGCCAGCGTGGGTATGCTGCGTGACGACGACACCAGTTGGGCCATGATGCCGCTGGTCGCGATCGATCTTCCGTTCTCCGCGGTGGCCGACACGCTGCTACTGCCCTACGACTACTATCGCGCGGGCAGCGAAAAGAGCAAACTGTCGACGCGTGAGCGCATTTCGCAAAGCGAAGAGCAAAACCAAACTGCCAACTCACAATTTGCCACCACACCGCATAATCAGCTTTGATAGCACCGCATTCGCCGCAGTCATGATCACAAGCTGGTCACGACGAAAAGCTGATTAAAACCGTCAATTTCCCGCATATACGCAACGTGTTTCCCATCAGGAGAAAAGACCACGGCATCCGCACTCGGCGCACTGTCCGTCCTCGCCGTCATCCGAACAAGCTCACCACTTTTTGCATCACACAGCATGATGCTATTGTCACACACAAATGCCAGAGAACGTCCATCCGGGTGCCAGTTAAAAGCAGACTGCACACCGTGTTCCGTGTGCGTTACCTGTCTTGGCTCACCGCCGTTCGGGGAAAGCGTCCACAATTGCACCACACCAGCCTCATCACGCATCAAAAACGCGATCTCGCTGCCATCGGGCGAGGAACGTAGCCAATGGCGCGGCTGATTTACCAAACCAGGATAACGGCGTTGGTGCGTAAAGGTTAAACGTCGCTGATACACGCCCGCAGGCGGTGCAGGCATCGAGGTTTCCGTCCCTGCCAGCGGCGCATCACCCTCTTTGGCGTAATCTTCCAGCGCATCCGGCAAATCGACGATAAAGATCTCAGGCACCGTTGTCCCGTCCGCCGCTCGCGTATCACCGATAAATACCAGCGCCCAGCGCTGGTGCGAACCGTCCTGTCGAATATAGCCCGTGGTGCCCACCCAACCTTCTTCATAAGCGCGATTGATTTCATCACTGCCGGGTTGCGGTTGCGGTGTCGTTCTGCTGACCAGCACACAATAGTGGCTGCCGTCATATTCACGTGGATGGCATTTCTCAACGGTGACAGCCTGTAGCGGCACGCCCACCCCCACATTGCGCAAGTTTAATGCCGGATCGCGCTCATGCAGTACATGGTCGTTATAGGTAAAGCTCAGACGGCTGCCATCCGGGCTGAAGACATGGACATGCGTACCGCCGCGCAGCGCACCAGCCTGATAAGGCGGCGTAATAGAGAAGGCGTCAAGCGTGATCGCCTCATCGCGCTGGCAATCCGCCACAATCGTTCCACGGCGATGGTGAAAATCATACTGCCATTCGCTATCCGGATTTTCCGGCCCATGGATAAAGACATAACGCAGCGGTTCCTGCGGGCTACAGGTCACTACGCCCACATGCGCACCCGCCGTTGCTCGATAAACAACCTCGGTTTTGAGGTTTTTCAGGTGTATGCGCTCAATGCTCAGCCCTGTGAATGAAGATCCATAGGGTCTTATGTCATAAATCAGCCAATTTCCATCGCATGACCAGCAGTTAATATTGGTAATATGATGACCTACAGCATTAAACGTTAGTTGAGCTTCAACAAACAAGACATCACCCCAGTTATTCAATATCAGTCAATAGTTTGTAAATAAAATTCAGTTTTATGTATAACTTATTGTTTTTAATTTAAAAAAAACAAACAACAACGAATATTGTCATTCAAAAAAATAGAAAGACTTCCTCAATAACATCCGTTTTTTAATTTATTAGCATTGGCGTAACATTCTTCATATCGAAAGGGCAGCCCCCTTTCACCTATCAAATAAGAAAAGGATAAGACATCATGAAAAACGTAAAAACCATCGCTGCTGCTGTTGTTCTCGCTACCGTTGCTTTCGGTGCTTCTGCTGCTGAATACGTGTCTCCTTCACAGGCACAGAATCTGGAAAAAGCGGGCGTCGTTACTGCTACCGCTCAAGACCTAAGTTCACTGCAAGCTAAGCTCGCAGCGAAAGCAGAAAAAGCAGGTGCTAAATCTTATACCATCACGTCTGCGACCGGTAACGATCAGCTGCGTGGCTCTGCGGTAATCTTCAACTAAGTGTTGTTGAGCCTGCGTTGTTTGCCCCGATAAGTCATCGTAGATAGACCTGTATTACCCTCTTTCCGGCTTGCCTCCTCATCAGGGCAAGCCGGTTTTTTTATGCCTATGGCTCAGGTATAGAAGCGTGGGTTTTATACGTGAAAAGAACGATGGGAAAGACGGGCGAGCGGTTAATACGGTGTGGCAGAGTGCCACACCGACGTGAATAAAGCCTTACGACGTTGAACCTTGAAAGCCATTTTCGGCCGCCACCGCCGCGAACCATTGCCCGCTTTTCTTCACCGTGCGCGTCTGCGTCGCCAAATCCAACTGCACGAAACCATAGCGATTCTTATAGGCATTCGACCACGACCAGTTATCGATAAACGTCCACATATGGTAGCCGAGACAGTTGCTGCCTTCCGCGATGCCTTTGTGCACAAACTTCAGGTGTTCGCGGACAAAATCGATGCGGTAATCATCCTGAATCTGACCGTTGGCGTCGAAACGCTGTTCGTTCTCCACCCCCATGCCGTTTTCCGAAATAAAGCAGCGCGGATTGCCGTAATTCACCCGCAGATTGGTCAGAATGTCATAGATGCCCGGTTCGTAAATTTCCCAGCCGCGATAGGGATTCATTTTTCGTCCCGGCATCTCATAGCTGGAGAAGAACCACTCGGGCATAAACGGACTATCGGGGTTGACCAAACTGTCGCGGCACTGGATACGACGCGGCTGGTAATAGTTAATACCCAGTAAATCGACAACACCATCGGCCAGCAGCGCGCGATCGTCAGGTTGGCAGCTCGGCAGTTGACCATAGCGATGCAGCAGATCGACCAGTTCCTGCGGGTACTCGCCCCTCAGCGCAGGATCGAGGAAACTGCGGTTAAACATCAGATCGGCGATGTTGGCGGCTTTAACATCAGCCGGATGTTGGGAGCGCGGGTAGGAAGGCGTCAGGTTGAGGATAATGCCAATTTCCCCGCCCTGAGACTGCTCACGATAGGCTCTCACCGCCAGCGCATGCGCCAGCATCGTGTGGTACGCCACCGTCGCCGCACGCTTGAAGTCCACCACGTTCGGATAGTGGAAATCATACAGATACCCGCCTTCCACCGGCACCACCGGCTCATTGAACGTAAACCAGTGTTTTACCCTGTCGCCAAACAGACGGAAGCAGGTCGCCGCATAGCCCGCATAGGCCACCACCACCGCCCGATTTTCCCAACCGCCCAGCCGCTGCATCACCATCGGCATATCAAAATGGAACAGATTGATAAACGGCGTGATGCCCTGCGCCAACATCTCATCAATGACCTGATTATAAAACGCCACCGCCTGCGGATTCGGTTCACCCACGCCGTCGGGAATCAGCCGCGCCCAGGAGATCGACGTTCGGAACGTGTTGTGATTCAGCGTCTTCAGCAGCGCGATATCTTCACGCCAGTGCTGATAAAACGTAGAGGTATCCGCTGGCCCCACCTGCTGGTGAAAACGGCCAGGCTGCGTGGCGAACCACTCATCCCATACGGTGGCGCTTTTACCATAATTGAGACTTTCGCCTTCCGTTTGCGGTGCCGAACTGGCGCTGCCCCACCAAAAATTCGCGGGAAAGCGGAAATCGTTCTGAAGATGATCGTGCATACGTTCCTCTCTGCTTCACTCGTGTTTATGCGCTGGCGCTGGCTTCGCCCGCAGTCTGCTGTTGTTTCTCCTGCTCTTGTTTAAGCAACGTGCGCTCATAAACTTTCAGGAACGGGTAGTACATCGCGGCCGACATCACCATGCAGAGCAGACACATGATCACCGGGCTGAACGCCCAGTTCGCCGCCCACGATGCACCAATCGGTGCGGGTGTCGTCCACGGCGTCAGGGAAACTACCTGTGCGATCCAGCCGAGTTTCGTCGCCGTATAGGCAATAACCGCGTTGACCATTGGCACAAAAATAAACGGCAGGAACAGCAGCGGGTTCATGATGATCGGGGCACCAAACAGAATCGGTTCGTTGATGTTGAAAAAGCTCGGCACCACACCCATGCGGCCAATCGTGCGTAGATGAACCGCGCGGCTACGCAGTAACAAAAAGGCCAGCGGTAGCGTAGAACCGACCCCACCGATCAGCAGGTAATGATCCCAGAATCCCTGCAAATAAATATGCGGCAGCGGCGCGCCTGCCGAGAGTGCAGCCTGATTCAGCGCCAGATTGGTCATCCAGAACGGGTTCATGATTCCGGTAACGATCAGCGCGCCGTGAATCCCGGCAAACCACAGAATCTGGCAGATGAACACCGAGATCAGAATGGCGGGCAGCGAATCCGACGCCGAAATCAGCGGTGCCAACAGGTGCATAATGGCCTCCGGAATAATCATGCCGGTGGCAGACTGGATGAACAGGTTAAACGGGTGCAGCGTCGCGACGATGACCAGTACAGGGATGAGGATTTCAAACGAACGCGCCACGCCAGTCGGCACCTCTTTCGGCAGGCGAATCGTGATATTGCGCTTCTTCAGCCAGGCATACACTTCACCCGCATAAATTGACGTCAGAATCGCGGTAAAAATCCCCTCACCGGAGAAATACTGAGTGGAAATCTGCTTATCGTGATAAGGCGCGGCCACCAGCAAAAACGCCATCAGCGCCAGCAGGCCGGTCATGATCGGGTCCAGCTTGTAATGCTTGCCAAGGCTGGCCCCAATCCCCACCGAGATAAAGAAGGTCATGACTCCCATACTGAGGTAGTACGGCAGCATCAGCTGTTCGCGGTAAGCAACGGAGAAATCGAGCCACGCGCGGGCAAACCCCAGCGTGGTATCCGGCGAGAACGGTGGAAAGATGAACACCAGCATAAATGAACCGATGATCATAAAAGGCAGCGCGGCGATAAAGCCATCACGAATCGCGATGATGTGGCGCTGTTGCCCGACCACCCCCGCCAGCGGGGTAATCTTTTGTTCGATGACATTAACCATCGATTGATAGAGGCCACTCATAGCGGTTGTCCTGATTTTTCGATTAGCGAAAAGGCAAAATCCAGCACGTTGTCACCGCGCTGCATACCGTAATCCATCATGTCTATTGCGGCCACAGGCACGCCTTTTCCCTCGGCTTTCTCCTTGAATGACGCCAGCATATATTTCACCTGCGGCCCCAGCAGCACAACGTCATACTTCCCGACTTGCTCATCAAATTCATGGGCGGCATAGGCGGCAATCTCAACGTCCAGACCACGTGCGCTGGCCGCCTCCTTCATCTTTCGCATTAACAGGCTGGTAGACATCCCAGCGGAACAACAAAGCATGATCCTTTTCATTTTCAACACCCCGTCGTACGTACGTTATGAATCAAAAACGTCATCAATAAAAGCATCGTGAATAAACACGGCCAGTGGACACACAATCATTGGAAACACATTCATGGAAACACAACGGAAACCGTTTTCCATGAAAAAAAACAATATATGAGAATAGGTTCACGAAATAATAGACATTGCGGGAAACAATGTGAGGCAGGTCATGGAAAACGTGTTTCAGACATGAAGGACGGGTAAATCCCACTATCGTCGCGCTTATTACGCTAAGCGCGCTGGTTTCTGGCATTTTCTACTTTTGGCTATAAAAACGACAAATTGAGATTTAAAAAGCCCACCGTCCCCCTGTTATGGTTATCACCTGATGTTGCATTTCCTCGCTGTATTTTAATTTTTCGTTATAAGGGAGAAAGCATAAGCATGCCATTGATAATGAAACGATCGGTCACGGAAGGACGTGGGCAGCACGCACCGTTATGGAAAAACGTGACGGCGCGGTTACGCCAGATCCCAGCGATTCTTGCCGCTGGTGCCGTACTGCTTATGTCCACCGCTTATGCGCAGGACAGCGTACCGACGCAGCTACGCGTCGGCTATCAGAAAGGGTCGGTCAGCCTGGTGCTGGCAAAATCTCACCAGTTGCTGGAGAAGCAGTTCCCCAACACCAAAATCAGCTGGGTTGAATTCCCCGCTGGTCCACAGATGTTGGAAGCACTCAATGTTGGCAGCATCGATCTCGGCGGTACGGGTGATATCCCGCCTATTTTTGCGCAAGCCGCTGGCGCTGACCTGCTGTATGTCGGCGTGGAACCACCCAAACCACAAGCCGAAGTGATTCTGGTGCGGGAAGGCAGCCCGGTGAAAACCGTTGCCGATCTGAAAGGTCGCAAAGTCGCCTTCCAGAAAGGTTCCAGCGCGCACAACACGCTGCTGCGTGCGCTGCAACGCGACGGGCTAAAATTCACCGATATCAAACCAACCTACCTAACCCCCGCTGACGCCCGCGCGGCCTTCCAGCAAGGCAATGTCGATGCCTGGGCAATCTGGGACCCCTATTATTCCGCTGCGCTGCTGGAAGGCGGCGTTCGAGTGCTGGTTGACAGCAGCGGGCTCGATAAAACCGGTTCTTTCTATCTGGCAGGTCGCCCTTACGCCGAGGCACACGGCAGCTTTATTCGTCAGGTATTGGACGAACTGACCAAAGCCGATGCGTTGACAACCAGCGACCGGGCGCAAAGCGTCACGCTGTTAGCCAACGCGGTAGGACTACCGGAAAAAGTGATTGAAACGGCACTCGATCATCGCCCGCCAACCACTATCGAACCACTGGATGCCGCCACGATCAAGGCACAGCAATCCACCGCCGACCTGTTTTATGAAAACCGGCTGGTGCCAGTGAAGGTCAACATCGCGGAACGCGTCTGGCACCCCCAAACGCCGTAATTCGCTTATCACACGTTTACCGTTCAGGAGAACACACCATGAGTCTTAACGTATTCTGGTTTCTGCCCACCCACGGAGACGGTCGCTATCTTGGAAGCACCGAGGGCGCACGTCATGTTGACTACAGCTATCTACAACAGGTGGCGCAAGCCGCCGAGCGGCAAGGATTTGGCGGCGTCTTGCTGCCGACAGGTCGCTCCTGCGAGGATTCCTGGCTGGTTGCGGCATCACTCATTCCGGTGACGCAGCGGCTTAAGTTTCTCGTCGCCCTGCGTCCCGGCGTGATTTCCCCCACCATCGCCGCACGTCAGGCCGCCACGCTGGACAGGTTGTCTAACGGTCGAGCGCTGTTCAATCTGGTAACGGGCGGCGACCCGGAAGAGCTGGCTGCCGAAGGATTATTCCTCAGCCATGAAGAACGCTACGAAGCTTCAGCGGAATTCACTCACATCTGGCGCAGGCTGCTGGAAGGTGAAACGGTTGATTTTGCAGGGAAACACATTCAGGTCAAAGACGCCAAGCTGCTTTACCCACCCGTTCAACAACCACGCCCACCGCTCTATTTTGGTGGTTCGTCTGAAGCCGCACAAAATCTGGCGGCAGAGCAGGTCGATCTCTACCTGACATGGGGGGAACCACCTGAGCAGGTGAAAGAAAAGCTGGCGGAAGTCCGCGCTAAAGCCGCGGCGCAGGGGCGTGAAGTTCGCTTCGGTATTCGCCTGCACGTCATTGTACGGGAAACCACCGAAGAAGCCTGGCAGGCCGCCGATCGGCTGATTTCTCATCTGGATGAAAAAACTATTGCCGATGCACAGGCGGCGCTGGCGCGTTTCGATTCCGTCGGGCAACAGCGTATGGCCGCTCTGCACGGCGGCAAAAAGGACAAGCTGGAGATCAGCCCGAATCTGTGGGCAGGCATCGGTCTGGTACGCGGCGGCGCGGGTACGGCGCTGGTTGGCGATGGTCCAACGGTGGCCGAACGCATTCAGGAATACGCCGACCTCGGAATTGATACCTTTATTCTGTCCGGCTATCCGCATCTGGAAGAGGCTTATCGCGTGGGCGAACTGCTGTTCCCACACCTCGATCTGGCGCGGCAACCTACACCGCTGCATACGGTGAACACTGCGGGAGAGCTGATTGCTAACCGTTATGTGCCGCGCAAAGTCTCACAAAGCTGAGGAATCGATCATGGCAAGAACGCTCTCTTCGCTGGCAAAACGGCTTGCGCCTTTTCTACTCCCCGTGACACTGCTGGTTGCGTGGCAGATATCCGTCGAGTTTGGCTGGCTATCCAACCGGATTCTGCCTGCGCCCAGTTCGGTGATTACCGCCGGCTGGTCGCTCATCGCTAGCGGCGAGCTGTGGCAGCATTTGGCGATCAGCGGCTGGCGCGCCCTGATCGGGTTTGCTATCGGCGGCAGTATCGGATTGGTACTCGGCTTCATCACCGGGCTGTCACGTTGGGGCGAGCGCCTGCTGGACAGCTCAGTGCAGATGATCCGCAACGTTCCCCATCTGGCACTGATTCCGCTGGTGATTCTGTGGTTTGGTATTGATGAGGCAGCCAAGATTTTTCTGGTCGCACTGGGTACGCTGTTTCCGGTTTATCTCAACACCTATCACGGTATTAAAAACATCGATCGCGGCCTGCTGGAAATGGCGCGCAGTTACGGACTGTCCGGCATTAGCCTGTTCTATCAGGTGGTGCTGCCCGGCGCGCTACCGTCCATCATGGTCGGTATCCGCTTTGCGCTAGGCTTTATGTGGCTGACGCTGATCGTCGCGGAAACCATTTCTGCCAACTCCGGCATCGGCTATCTCGCCATGAACGCCCGCGAGTTCCTGCAAACTGACGTGGTGGTGGTCGCCATCATCCTTTACGCCCTGCTCGGCAAACTGGCCGATATCAGCGCTCAGGGGCTGGAGCGCATTTGGCTGCGCTGGAATCCGGCTTATCAAACCTCATCGGGGGACGCATCATGACCGCTTTTACCGATTCTGCAACGCAATCTCATTCACCGTCGCCGCTCACCAAGGGGACGCCGCTGGCGCTCGATGCCATCACCAAGCACTACGGCCACCGCACCGTGCTGAATGACGTGCAACTGCGCATTCCGTCCGGGCAGTTTGTTGCCATCGTTGGGCGCAGCGGCTGCGGCAAAAGCACCCTGCTGCGCTTGCTCGCCGGGCTGGAAGCGGCCAGCAGCGGCGAACTGCTGACCGGCACCGCACCGCTCAGCAGCGCGAAAGACGACACGCGGCTGATGTTTCAGGAAGCACGACTACTGCCGTGGAAGAAGGTGATCGATAATGTTGGGCTGGGGTTACGCGGCAACTGGCGTGAGAAAGCACAGGACGCGCTGGCCTCCGTCGGGCTGGCGGATCGCGCCAACGACTGGCCGGCGGCGCTGTCCGGTGGTCAGAAACAGCGCGTCGCGCTGGCACGCGCGCTCATTCACCACCCGCGTCTGCTGCTGTTGGATGAACCGCTGGGCGCGCTGGATGCCTTGACCCGTATCGAGATGCAAAGCCTGATCGAAAATCTGTGGCTCCAGCACGGGTTTACTGTACTGCTGGTGACGCACGATGTCTCCGAAGCGATTGCGCTGGCCGACCGGGTCATCCTGATTGAGGAAGGGCGCGTGGGGCTGGATATCACGGTCGATTTACCCCGACCACGGCGCCGCGGCTCGGCAAAGTTGGCGGAACTGGAAGCCCGTGTGCTAGAACGCGTGCTGGCACCCACCTCACCGCCGTTACCTCAGCAGGCGGCGATATAACCGTCATTCTGGCGATCGAGATTGCGCATCTTATCGCCAGAATTAACATCAAAAATATTGACTGATATCCTCAAAACACTCCGTTTTTCCTTCTCTCCACATCGGCGTAATATCCTCTTCATCGAAAGGAAATGCCCTTTCACTCCAAACAACATTGAACAGGATACATCACATGAAAAACGTAAAATTCTTCGCCGCTGCTGTCGTACTTTCTACTCTGTCTTTTGGTGCTTTTGCTGCCGATCAGGTTTCTTCACAACAGGCACAGCGTCTGGAAAAAGTGGGTGTCGTCACCGCAACGGCGCACAGCCTGGATTCACTGCAAGCACAACTGGCTCAGAAAGCAGAAAAAGCCGGTGCCAGCGCCTTCGCTATCACCTCTGCAACCGGTGATAACCAACTGCGCGGCGTCGCCGTTATCTACAAATAATGTCTGCTGATAAACAATCAAAAAATTAAACGGACTTTCCTCACTCAAGAGGAAAGTCCGTTTTTTTTATGGGAGAATGATGTCAAATTCGCTCTGAGACGATCCTGTAAATAATTCGGTGGGGCGACACGACGTGTCTCTATGAGTGTTTTAGCAAGTACGTAGTAGCCAGTGCAAAGAGGTCTGGGCTTACAACTTATTTAATTAATATCAAGTCTCATCAAAATTTCATCATGATATTCACCATCAATATATAGCGCTGCGCTATCCGTTGCCCATTCTCTAAACCCGAAAGAACAATAAAGGGCTCGTGCCGATTTGTTTGTTGCCGCTACTGAAAGTTTCACTGTTTTGGCCTTGCAAGATACCTGTAATGCCGCATCCAAAAGCGATCGAGACAGGCCGGTTCCTCTCATTTCAGCTCGGACATACATTCCCCAAATCATGGCGACATGACGCAGTTTCGGTGCAGTGTTAATGCTTACCCCTACGATACCCTGCAACCTGTTTTGCAGGTCATATCCGCCAAAAATCGAGTTTAGACGGAGGCGTTCAGCAAAGAATGTTTCTGGTTGCTGGCTTTCCTCTTCAAAAGACGCACCGAATGCTTCTGGATGTAGCCTAAGAGCTTCGAGCCGTACTCGCCTGAAATCGTCTAGATCGCTATTGTTTATATGACGCACCACAAACGTCGCCATTCCTACGGTCCCCCTGTCACCGTGAAAAGACCCATAATACTATTGCGTTGTGAAATAGAGCGTTAGCTTAAAATCATCATTGTCCGAACCATCCGACAGATAATATTTTTCGTTCAGACTGAGAGTAACTCCCTTAGTGACATGTCCACTATTGCTAACGAGGAACACTTGATAATATAGCTTGTAGGTTATAATTTATTAAACGCGTGTAGGACACGGAGGTTTACCGATTGGCATGGAAAATAGTCACACGGGCACTATTCGATACCTGGTTTGATGAACAAAACGAAGCGGTACAGGAAGAGGTTTTGGCACACCTCGCTATCCTCGAAGAGGATGGCCCACAGCTAGGACGGCCACAGGTTGATCAGATTAAAGGCTCAAAATACAAAAATATGAAGGAGCTTCGGGTTCAGGTTGGCGGCCACCCATTCCGGACATTCTTCGCGTTTGACCGGACACGTAAGGCGATTATTTTATGTGCCGGGGATAAGAAAGGCGAAGATGAAAAATTGTTCTACGAACGTATGATTAAGATCGCAGACGCTGAGTTTACATCGCATCTGATATCACAGGAGGTAAAAGAAGATGGCGACGCTTAAAGAAATGATGGCTAAACGTTCACCGGAGAGCCGCGCCCGCATTGAAGCGCGCACGGCTGAGATCCGTCAGGAAATCACTTTAGCGAAACTACGCGAAGAGCTAAATATGTCGCAAACTCAGCTTGCGCTAGCACTGGGCGTCAAACAGCCATCCATTGTCAAAATGGAGAAGGTCGATAATGACCCAAAACTGTCAACGCTAAAACGCTATGTAACGGCCCTAGGCGGCAAGCTTACGCTAGATGTGACCCTGCCTGACGGTAAGCGTATCGCGCTGACTTTGTAATTAAGTCGATCTGGGTTTCTCGTAAACGGGTTTCGTTTCACTCCAGTACGAAATGCCCTTCTCCGACTTGCTTATAGCGACGTTCAGGAGGATGGAAATCGGGGGCGCGTACCGGGCTGCGCAGTTCATCATTGGTGATATTACGCACCGGGCGGGTGTCTGGATCAGGCACCGGCACCGCTGAAATCAGACGTCGGGTGTAGTCATGCTGCGGGTTGTCGAAAATCGCCGAACGTGGGCCAATCTCCACAATTTCGCCGAGATACATCACCGCCACGCGGTGGCTGATACGCTCAACAACCGCCATATCGTGCGAGATAAACAAGAATGACAGCCCCAGCGTCTGCTGGAGATCCAACATCAGGTTGATCACCTGCGCCTTAACGGACACATCCAGCGCCGATACCGATTCATCGGCAATAATCACTTTCGGCTCCAGCGCCAGTGCGCGGGCAATACACACACGCTGGCGCTGCCCGCCGGAGAACTGGTGCGGGAAACGCGAGGCCATGTCACCGGATAACCCCACCTGTTCCAGCAAGTCGCTCACCCGCGCATTCACATTCTGTCGGGTCGCCAGACCGTGTAGCAGCATCGGTTCGGCAATCGCTTCCCCTATCCGCATACGCGGGTTTAGGCTCTCATACGGGTCTTGAAATACCATCTGAATCTGCCGCCGTGAATCCGTCAGTTCACGCTTATCCGCCGTCAGGATATTTTTTCCCAGCAGTTGAATCTCACCGCTGACGGCATCGTTGAGGCGAATAATCGACCGCCCCGTGGTGGATTTACCGCAGCCTGATTCCCCAACCAACGCAAGCGTTTCTCCCGGCCAGAGATCAAACGAGACATTCTCCACCGCATGAACCCGCCCAGACAGTCGCCGGAAAAAACCTGATCGGATATCAAATCGAGTGACCAGATTTTTTACCGTCAGCACCGGCTCCTCACCCGATACGGTATTCACCGCCTCCGGCACTGGCTGACGCTCGCCCGTTTTGAGGTCGACCAGCGGAAAGCGCTGCGGCCACGCGCTGCCGGACATCGAACCTAATTTGGGTACGGCGGATAACAACATGCGGGTATAAGGCTGTTGAGGATGGTGAAAAATTTCCCGCGTGACGGCGTTTTCCACCATTTCGCCCTGATACATCACCAGCGTGCGGTCTGAGACTTCAGCCACCACGCCCATGTCGTGGGTAATAAACAGCACCGACATCCCTTCTTCTTCCTGAAGGGTTTTTATCAGCGTCAGAATTTGTGCCTGAATGGTAACGTCCAGCGCCGTTGTCGGTTCGTCGGCAATCAACAGCTTCGGGTGACAGGCCAGCGCAATCGCAATCACCACGCGCTGGCGCATCCCGCCGGAGAAACTTTGCGGATATTCGTTCAGCCGTGATTTCGCCGCCGGAATACGTACCTTTTCCAGCAGACGCACCGCTTCGGCGCGCGCTTCCGCTTTACCCATGCCACGATGGCGGCGTAGCACTTCCGTAATCTGATAGCCAATCGGCAAGACCGGATTCAGGCTGGTCATCGGCTCCTGAAAAATCATACCGATGCGATTGCCGCGTACATCCTGCATCGCTTTATTAGGAAGAGACAGTAGCTCGGTGTCACCGAAATGGATCTGTCCCTCAACCCGACTTTGGCCGGGCGGCAGCAAGCGCATGATGGATTTCGCCATCACGCTTTTCCCTGAACCGGACTCCCCCACCACGGCGACCGTCTCTTTCTCGCCAATCGTAAAGGATAAATCCCGCACCACGTCCATCCATTCGCCGTTTACCTGAAAGGCGGTGGTCAGATGCGAAACAGACATAATCGGCGCTGTCATGTGTTCATTACCCCTTATTCCCACGGGCGTTCCCACTGGTTAATTCCGTGGATTGAGGATGTCGCGCAGCGCATCCCCCACCAGATTGATCGCCACAATCAGCAGCAATAGCGTCAGCCCTGGAAAGAAGCTGATCCAATAATCGCCTGACATCAGGTACTCAAAACCGTTCGAGATCAGCAGCCCCAGCGACGGTTCCGTTACGGGCAGTCCGATGCCCAGAAACGAGAGCGTGGCCTCCAGCATGATGGCGTAGGCGATGCGCATCGTAGCGACAACGATCAGCGGAGCCAGACAGTTCGGTAAAATATGGCGAAACAGAATACGGCGGTTGGACAACGCCATACTGCGCGCGGCGTCCACGTAGCTGCGGCGACGTTCCACCAGCGCCGAACCGCGAATCGTGCGCGCGTAGTACGCCCACTGAGTCACCACCAGCGCCATAATGATCTTATCGACCCCTTGCCCTAGCACCGCCAGCAGGATCAACGCAATCAGGATCGGCGGGAAGCTGAGCTGGATATCCACGATGCGCATGATCGTCGCATCCGTTTTTCCTCCGACGTAGGCGCTAATCAGCCCCAGCGAGGCACCAATCAACAGCGCGAGTACCGCACTGGAAAAGCCGACCATCAGGCTGATGCGGGTGCCGTAAAGAATGGCGCTGAACAGGTCGCGCCCCTGATCGTCCGTCCCCAGCCAGTACGTCATGCCCGCCATACTGGAGGAACCTGGCACCAGTCGGCCATCCATGATGTCGAGCTGCATGAGATCGTAGGGGTTCTGCGGCGACAGAAGCGGGGCAAATAATGCCAGCAGCACAAAAATCGCCAGCATGATCAGCCCACACAGCGCCAACCGATCGTTAACCAGCGCCATCATGACGCGCACCACCGGATGCGATGCTTTTTTCACGACCGTGGGCTGATGTATGGTATTCCCCGTCATCCCTTGTCTCCTCCCAGCCGCACGCGCGGATCGACCAACACGTACAGTAAATCCACCAGTAGGTTGATCACGCTGAACATCACGACGGTAATCATCAGGTAAGCCAGGATAACCGGACGGTCGAGCACGGCGATCGCGTCGATAATCAACTTACCCATGCCCGGCCAGGCGTAAATCGTTTCCGTGACGACGGCGAACGCGATCAGCGATCCCAGTTCCAGCCCCAGCACGGTAATCAGTGGAATCAGCGTGTTGCGCAGCACATGAACCAGCACAATGCGGGTTTCCGACAGCCCCTTCGCACGAGCAAATTGCACATAATCCTGCTGAAGGCACTCCATCACGCCCGCCCGCATCAGGCGAATGACCAGCGAGATCTTAAACAGTGCGAGATTAAACGCGGGCAAAAGCAGGTGTTCGAGACCATCGCGGGTGAGAAAGCTGAATGGGATACCGAACAGATCGTGAGTATCCCCTCGACCCGATGAGGGCAGCCAGCCGAGCTTCACGCTGAACAACATGATCATCACCAACCCGATCCAGAACGTGGGCAGACTAAAGCCCAGAATGGAGAAGGTCATGATGGATTTGGACACCGCGCTGTCCGGCTTTAGACCCGCGTAAATCCCCAGCGGGATACCGACAACCAACGCCATCACGAATGCTACCATCGCCAGTTCGAGCGTGGCAGGCATGCGCTGAAAAATCAGCGTCAGCGCGGGTTGGTTAAAGATAAAAGACTTGCCCATGTCGCCCTGAAAAGCGTTCCAGACAAACAGTCCGTACTGTTCCCAGACGGGCTTATCCAGACCGAAGGACTGAATCACCGCCAGCCGTTCCGCTGGCGTGGCTGTCGCGCCCAACAGCATATCGACCGGATTACCGACCAGATAGACACCCACAAACACCAGCACCGACATCACAGCCAGCGTCAGCAGCGTTTGTCCGATGCGGCTTAGCAGGTAGGCTATCATTAGCGCTCCTCAGAACCGTTTAGTGCTTCAGGGCTCGTTATTGCTTCTGAACCCATTATTGTTTCAGAACCCATTATTGTTTCAGAACCATAGCGGCGCAGGCGATCGGCAATCAGGCCGAGAAACCCTTGTTCGTCGATTTCCCGCATGACCAGCGCATTATCCGGCTCATCCAGTTTGTGATAAAAATCGGCAAACACGTAGCCCGCCGTTTTGCCGGTGACTTCCACGCCCACACGCGCAGACGCCGATTGGAACAGCTCGGGTTTTAGCAGCCATGAAATGACGGTCGCATCATGAATCGGACCACCTTCACGACCAAAACGTGCCACTTCATTACGATCGAACGTGCGCAATAGCGCCGCCATCGCCTTGCCCGGTTCACCGCCGCTGCGCTCAATCTCATCAACCTGTTCAGCCTGAATCAGCGCCTGAAACGTCATATCCAACGGCATGATGACAAGGGGAACACCGGAGGAAAAGACGATATCCGCCGCATGGGGATCGGCATAAACATTAAAATCGGCCCATGGCACACGATTGCCCAACGCGGTAAAGGCACAGCTCATGGACACAATCTGTTTGATGCCGCGCGCCACATCAGGATGAAAACGCAGCGCCAATGCCACATTCGTCATCGGCCCTATCGAACACAGCGTGATCGGATTATTGTCAGCTGCGGCCTGGCGCGTCGTTCGCACCAGAAAATCGACGGCGTGTTCCTGCTCCGGCAACAGTGTGCTATCTGGCACCCACTCAGGGGAAAATGCACCGATATGCGCATATTTACCAAACACCTGCTCACGGATCAGCGGGTGCGATGCACCCGCAAAAATCGGCACATCGGTTCGACCCGTCAGGCCAACGACTTTGCAGGCATTCGCCAGCGTCGCTTCAAGCGGGACATTACCCGCCACGGCGGTGATACCGAGCACGTCCAGTTCAGGTGAAGCCAAGGCCAGCCAAATGGCTATAGCATCGTCAACACCGGGATCGGTATCAATAATAATGCGTTCTCGCACCATATCAGGCCCCCTTCCCATAGCGGCTCAGTAGGTCAGCAAACAGTTCAACCACCTGTTTGGCATCCACTCCCGTCACCACATCCACATTCGGCTGACGCGCGGTTTTTCCGTACCAGTCAGCAACGGTTTGCCCCATACACAGCTCGCTATCCTGCTCAATATAGACGCTGGCTTTTTCCGTCGTGAAACAGTGTGGCGCCAGAACCCAGGCGATCACCAACGGATCGTGTAACGGGCCACCGCGTGAGCCATAGCGACGAATATCGTTGCGATCCCAAAACGCCATCATTTCGCCCAGCGGGCCGGAAATACGCCCAGAGAGCGCAATGAAACGCGCGACCAATTCCGGCGTCAAAATCACCCGATGCGTGACATCCAGCGGGAGTGCGACAATGGAAATCGACGAATCAAATACCACTTTTGCCGCCTGTGGATCGGCGATCATATTAAATTCAGACGTCAGGCTGCGGTTACCCGCTTCCCGATACGCGCCGCCCATCATCACGATGCGTTCAATACCGCTGGCAATCGCAGGCACCATACGCAACGCTGTCGCCACATTGGTTAATGGCCCGAGCGTACACAGCGTAATGGGCTTGCCATTGGCAATCGCCTGCTGGCACTGTTCGATAATAAAATTCACCGCGTGCTGCGATTCTGCCTGCTTTTGCGGCACGGGCAGCACGGTCTGACCTAATCCACTTTCACCATGAAACTGGCCGTGGATCGGTTCACGTAACAGCGGGCGGTGACACCCGGCGAAGACCGGAATATCCGTTCGCTGGCCCAGTTCAACAATTTGCAGTGCATTACGCACCGTCTTTTCCACTGGCTGGTTGCCACACACCGCGCAAATACCGCGAATATCCAGCTCAGGAGCCACAAATGCACTTAATAACGCAATCGCGTCATCGATCCCCGGATCGCAATCAATAATAATAGGTAGGGCGCTCATCCTATGGTTATCCCTTTTCTCTTTTTTAATCGGTACTGACAGATTTCAAAGTGCAGAAAGCCCGCACGGCTATCGCGTTAAAAATAACAACATCCATACTCTAAGTAATTCAAGTGTCAGGACAAAACGTGTTAAAGGGCACCGACAGACGCCAGAACGTCTGCAATCTCCTTACGTGCTTTTTCATCCAATGGCTGCTGAGGCAGCAACGGATCGCCCACCGCAAATCCCTGCAATTGCAGCGCCGCTTTAATACAACCAGCAATGGAATAACGAGCAAAGATTTCATTGATGCGCCACAGCGGACGCTGAAGCTCCATTGCTCTGTTCCAGTCTCCCGCATGGGCAGCTTCATACAAAGCAAGACTCTGTTTGGGGACGATACATGCAGGACCCGCCATCCAACCGACACCGCCAATCAGCATCACACAGGCAGGAATATGCGCGGACGCAGAAAACACCTCCATCCGGCCACGAGTACGTTCAATGATGGATAGCAAACGCCCGGTATTGGTCGACGCATCTTTGATATAGAGGATATTACTGACATAGCTGAGGCGTTCGATGACGGGCAAACTCAAATCGGAGCGTTGGAACTGAGGATTAGTATAAAGCACCACCGGTTTGCCCTGTGCAGCCTCGGCAATGGCACGGAAATACTGTTCGACGCCGTCATCGTTCAACGGGAAATAGGCTTCCAGCACCGCGAGAATGCCATCGGCACCCAATTCAACGTAGCGTTTCGTTTGCTCAACGGCATCCTGAATGGTTGTTGACGCCACTCCCGCGATAACCGGCACCCGGCCAGCCGTCGTCTCGATCACCGTTTTAACCACATCGAGACGCTGAGCCGCAGAGAGATAGGCAAATTCACCGGTACTGCCCAATGGCACCACGCCATGTACGCCACACTGAATCAGATGCTCGGTGAGCTGTGCCAGCACAGGTTTATCGACCTGACCATCAGGCTTGACGGGGGACACCAGATAGGGAAAAACACCGCTAAATGTATTCACTCCGTTCTCCTTGTTACGGATAGATAAGGGGTGAATGCTCACCCCTTATTTGAATCATAAATGAAAGGTGACTATTTCGCGGAACGGACAAAGTACGGCAGCGTGTAGGCATCGGAACGGCCTACGTAGGTATACTGCTTTTTCATCGCCCAGGTGTTGGACAAGAACATCACCGGAATCACCCCCAGATCGTTCATGCCGATGTTCATTGCCTCAGCCAGCAGCGCATCTCGCTTGGTATCATCCAACGTGGCACGCGCTTCGTTCAGCGTTTTATCAAAGACAGGATTGGAATAGCGACCACGATTCCCCTGTCCTGCATTGGGGCCAAAGGTTTCTAGCAATGGCCCCAATACACCAGAAGCTTCCCCGGTTTCAATCGCGGCTCCGCCCATAATCAAACTGAATTCTTGGCGAGAGGCGCGTGAGAAGTACACACTGCCGGGCATCGTAACCACTTCGGTTTTGATGCCGACGCGTGTGAACATTTGGCCAATGGCCTGAGCAATTTTAGAATCATTAGGATAACGATCGTTCGACGCGTGGAAGGTCAGCGTGAAGCCGTCGGGGTAACCCGCCGCCGCCAGTTCCTGTTTGGCTTTCTCCGGACTGTAAACCGGCGCAGGAATGGAAGCGGAATACCCGAGATACCCCTTCGGTACAAGCTGAGAGGCAACAACAGCCTGCCCCTCCATCACACGGTCAACGATTGCCTGGCGATTAAGTGCTAAAGACATCGCCTGACGTACTTCTTTTTTTAGTAATGGGTTTTTACCATCAGGACCTTTGGCGAACGGTGATTCTTCTCGCTGCTGGTCCATGTGAAGGTAAATAACACGATTCCCTGGTGTTGAAATCGTTTTTAACTGCTGATTTTTTTCAATATTACTGCTGTCGGCTGTTGGAACGTTTTCAATCATGTCCACATCACCGGATAATACGGCTGCTACACGTGCACTACTGTTTTTAAATACACGGACAGTTACGTTGTCCCACTCTGCTTTTCCTCCCCAGTAATCATCATTACGACTAAGGACTACCCGGTCGTCCGGCACCCAAGAAACAAATTTGAATGGCCCTGTACCAATCACATCTTTTCCTGAATTCAACGTTTCCGTCGGGACGTTCTCAAGTCGGGCGGGCAAAATGGAAACCCGACTTAAATTATTCAGCAGCAGCGGCGAAGCCTCTTTTGTCTTTATCCGCACCGTTAATGGATTCACTTCTATTACTTCAGCAATGTCGCTGACGTAAGGTGCGTAAGAACTTGGGCTGTTTTTTGATGCCAGCGCAACACGCTTAATGCTGGCAATCACATCTTTAGCCGTAAAATCACTGCCGTCGTGAAACTTAACGCCAGAACGCAAGGTAAATTCCCACGTCTTGTCGTCAATCACTTTCCAACTGGTTGCCAGGGCAGGTGCAATCTGCTGTTTTTCATCCTGTACAACCAAACCGTCAAAAATATTGCGCGCCATTGCGCTATTCGCTCCACCCACATAAAACTGCGGGTCCATTGATGTGGTGGAGGAAGCCAAACCGATATTCAGGTCCGCGCTATAAACCAAAGATGAAGATGAAAATAAAACGGTAAACAATAACGCCAGCGTTGATTTCTTCATTCACTAACCCTCTATTCCATGATTGAGTACTAATGAAGTGTATTAAATCTTATGATTGTGAGTCTATGCGTCAGATTGGATAATGAAAAATTGCATTTTGTGTTAAATTGATAACTAAATGTTATGTTTTAAGGTGACTAGCATGCGTATCAATCCCCGTCAGGTTGAAGCCTTCCATAAAGTCATCCTCACCGGAGGCATCACCGCTGCCGCCAACATGATGTACATCACCCAGCCCGCCGTCAGCCGACTCATTAAGGACTTTGAAGACGCACTGAATCTGAAGCTGTTTGATAGAGACGGACGCGGCCTGATCCCACGCGCCGAGGCAATGAAGCTGTATCGGGAAGTTGAACGTCTTTATTTGGGGTTGGATCACATCGGGCTAATTGCCGATGAAATTCGCCACGCTAAAGGCAGCGTCCTGCGCATCGCCGCCGTTCAGGCGCTCTCGTTTCTTTGCTCAGACCAGGTTCTCCCTACCTTACTCAAGAAATACCCCGATCTTTCCCTGTTTTTAGACATCGAAAGCAGCAGCCGAATTACGGACGCGATTGCTGAAAATCACTATGACGTTGGGTTTATTTTTGGCCAGACGGGTATCAAAGGGCTGGAAGCTGAACCACTGGCGGATGCCAGTGCTGTCGCGGTGTTAGCGGTGGATCACCCCCTCGCCACGGCCGATGAAGTTACGCTGGCCGATCTGGCCAACACCCGCGCTATTTTGCCCGGCAGAACCACACCGCTGCGGGCGCAAATCGATATTTCAGCCAGAAAAGAGCAAATCTATCTGCACAACCCTATCGAAACCTCGATGGTTAGCTGCTGCGTGCTGGCATCAAGAAATGTCGGCATCGGCGTGGTGGATTTTATTACCGCGCTGAACAGCCCTTCGCCCGTTATCGTAAAACCATTCAACCCCGATATAAAAATGGCGTATTGCGCGGTATATCCCCCCCAAATTCCTCGCAGCCAAGTGGTGAATCACATCACTCAGGTGATGAAAGAAAAACTCGCGGCGAGTTTGGCGTTGAAATAGTTATTGGCCGTACCATGCTGGAAACTTGAAAATTTAAAATGCCCATTATGGAAACCCAGGTTCATCTTCCAACGTCTCGATTCTTCGGTAGTTTTCCGTTGCATTACAGAGAGCTAAATTAAATTGATACGCCATGCTATCTTTTTCAGTTCCTGATGTTACGTATGCACATCTGTCCTTTTTATATTTCTCCCATGAACGTTGATGCTTCTTGAATGCCTTGATGATGTCGTTGTCATTTATTTTAACTAATTCTAAAGTTCTTTCTGACAATCTTTTATTGAGTTTTTTATCAGAATCTTTCACCATTAAATAAGCACATTCATACACGCTAATTTCTCCCTCCTCTATCATTTTTTTGCATATTCCCATTTTACTCTCGTTCAGATAATCGTCAGTCGTTTTTGCATTTAAAAAAAATGGAAATAGAAGAAAAAAAATGAAAAATATTTTTTTTATAATCATCATCTAGTCCTGCTTTCGTTTAGATACTTCACCCTATTCCTGCTATTTTCATCCCTTCTAAGCTCAGATGAGTTCATTATTAAAGAAATGATATCATCTATGTTATTCGTTGTTGCTGCCAACATTATTGTATCCCCCCTATAGCCTTGGTATACGACATCAATCAAGATATCCCTTATCGCAGGCTGAAGCTCTTCCCAGTCAGGCTTTTCCCGCATATCTTTTGTCTTTTGATTGTATGCCGATCTCGCTCTTATTACATAACTTCTATACGTGTATTTAAATAAAGAAATCTGCTGTTGCTCTGTTATTTCTCCAACTTTATCCTTATTCACCCTAACAAATTCTTTAGCTTGAGATCCTATCAGTCTTGCTGAATGAGATATTGTAGTGGCTTTTTCCTGAGAAATTCCAGCCATCGTTAAATCCGAATAAATTTCTTGTCGTGTTCTTTTCCCCATATCGTATCCTCGGCCAATGGTCACACCCGACAACCCACCTCTTTCTGGATAGTGAATAACCCTACTATAATATTTTGAGCCTTTTACATTATTTCCTTCAGAGTTAAATGTTAATTTACCATCCGTTATTAGTGATGTTTCATCAGTTATATCGCTCATAATCAGCTCTCTAATTCCAAATGCTATAGCCCGATGTGCCTGCTATTTTATGCGACCAAGATATACTGGCATACTTCAGCATGACTTCCTCATAAGGAATAGAATCATTATTATTTATTGAGTTAGGATATGATGAGGAAACAGATACAATTCGCGCATCAGTCAATATTAACTCGTAGAATACTTCTAATTGCCCTGCCATATTGGTTCGATAGAAGAAAAAATTTGCCGTTAGTTTTTCATTTGATGTCACTGACACGCCGAGTAATGGAGACGACTTATCTATAGGTTTAATGAGTTGTATAGGATGATGCGATATATTCTCTTCCCTCGTTATTGTATGGTTTAACCCTAAGACTTGAATTTGATTCTCATGCCCAGATTGATAACGGTTGCCAATAGAATTAACCGTCGAACATCCAGAGGAAATTAACCCCTGCTGATCACCTTCTAAGGTGAGATAAATGAGGTGTGACATATACACTATCCTTGTTAGTTTAGATTAAATTATTTTTCTAAAGGAAATCATACACCACATAAATAGCAAGAGAAAATGATAAAACAGCTCAATCTAAAATTGAAATTAATACCATATTTGATTTTATTAAACAGTATTTAATTTTAGTGTTTTTTGACTGGCTACCATTAAAAACCATGACATAAAATATCGTGAGAATAATTAGTCATGAAATAGCCATCATTGATGGCTATTCGGTTTTATCTATCCCTAATCAGGCATTAAGAACGAATTTCTCAATCGCGTAGGCGACGCCATCTTCCATGTTAGTTTTGGTGACAAACTGGCTGGCTTCTTTCACTTCATCGATGGCGTTCCCCATCGCGACGCCGATGCCCGCATAGCGAATCATGGCCAGATCGTTCTGCTGGTCGCCCAGCGTCATAACGCTTTCGCGTGGAATACCGAGGTGTTCCGCTAGCATCTTCACGCCTTCACCTTTGTTGACGCGCTTATCCAGAATTTCCAGATAGTATTCGGCGCTCTTCATGATGGTATAGCGTTCAAAGGCTTCCGCTGGCAACTGGCTGATGGCGCGATCCAGAATCTCTGGTTCATCAATCATCATCACTTTCGGGAACGTCAGGCTGCGATCCATTTCTTCTACCGCACGATACTTCAACGGCATCCCGGTCAGGTGAGATTCGTGAATGGTGTAAGGGCTGATGTCTTTATTGGCGGTATAGACGAAATTGAAGTCCAGCGCGTGAAAATGGACGCCCAGTTTGCAGGCTAGCGCTTCGAAATAGCGATAATCGTCGAAGCTCAATGCGGTTTGCGCCACACACTCACCGTTGACCGTGCGCTGCACCAGTGCACCGTTGTTGGTGATGCAGTAACAGCCTTCCTGCTGTAAATCTAACTCCATCAGGTAGCGCTCGACGCCGATGTAAGGGCGACCGGTAGCCAGCACAACCTGCACGCCTTTCTCTCTGGCAGCAGCAATCGCGGCTTTTACCGCAGGTGAAATTTGATTTTGGGGCGTCAGTAACGTCCCGTCCATATCGATAGCGATCAGTTTTACAGACATAATTTTTCCAGCATCAAGTTATCTGTTTTCATGCTAACGCGATTCAGCGATGAAGTCGTTAGTGAAATACGGCAGGGTGACAGGCGTATGACATGCAACGTAAAAAGCCGTGCGGTTAAGCACGGCCCTGTGACCAACGTTTCCTGCAATCGCTGTTATAGCTCGGCGCCGTTGCTGGCGATCACTTTCTTATACCAGTCAAAGCTCTTTTTCTTCGAGCGCTTGAAGGTGCCAGTGCCATCATCGTGTTTATCTACGTAGATGAAACCGTAACGTTTACTGTACTGACCGGTGGTGAACGACACACAGTCGATGCAACCCCATGGGGTATAACCCATCAGTTCCACACCGTCTTCTACGACGGCTTTCTTCATCTGATCGATATGCGCTTTGAGGTACTCGATACGGTAATCATCATTAATGCTACCGTCGGCTTCCACCTTATCTACCGCACCAAAGCCGTTTTCGACGATGAACATCGGTTTCTGATAACGCTCGTAAAAACTGTTCAGCGTATAGCGCAGGCCGACCGGGTCGATCTGCCAGCCCCATTCCGACGCTTTCACATGCGGGTTTTTCACGCCGCCGTCAAAACCAGCAATCGCGTCTTCCGTTTTCCGACCTTTCGCCGCCAGCTGCACCGCGTTACTCATGTAGTAGCTAAAGCCCAGATAGTCCGTGCAGCCATCGCGCAGTGTCTGTTCGTCTTCCGGCTGCATATCAATCTGATAGCCTTTACGCGCCCACTCTTTCAGGATGTAAGACGGATAATAACCACGCAGCTGTACGTCACCGAACAGGTGGCGCTCACGCATCGCTTCCTGCGCAAACATCACGTCATCCGGGTGGCATGACCACGGATAGAGTGGCACCAGCGCCAGCATGCAGCCAATTTTGAAATCCGGGTTAATCTCATGACCCAGCTTCACCACTTTCGCACTGGCGACAAACTGGTGGTGCAGCGTTTGGTACATCGCCTGCTCCGGCTTATCGTGATCGGTAAAAATCACACCGGAACAGCAGTAGCCAAACAGCGGATACTGCCAGTTACGCTGGTTGTTGATCTCATTGAAGGTCATCCAGTATTTCACTTTGGACTGGTAACGCTTCATGACCACTTCGCTGTAGCGCACAAAAAAATCGACTACTTTGCGGTTCAGCCAGCCGCCGTACTGTTTGACCAGGTGATGTGGCATCTCAAAGTGAGACAGCGTAATCACGGGTTCAATGTTGTACTTCAGCAGTTCATCGAACAGGTCGTCATAAAATTGCAGACCCGCTTCATTCGGCTCCAGCTCATCGCCATTGGGGAAAATACGCGTCCAGGCAATCGAGGTGCGGAAGCATTTAAAGCCCATCTCGGCGAACAGGGCGATATCCTGCTTATAGTGTGAATAGAATTCCACTGCCTGATGGTTTGGATAACTGACACCAGGCTGTACACCATCGGTAATCACACGGTCAACGCCGTGCGCCCCACCGGACAAAACATCGCAAATGCTGACGCCTTTGCCACTTTGATCCCAACCACCTTCAACTTGATGCGCCGCTACCGCGCCGCCCCACAGAAAGTCTTTCGGTAATTGTTCAATAGACATCTTATTTCCTTCTCATTTCAGGTTTACACGTTATTCATTTACACGCAGTTTCATGGATAGATTGTTTCAGAGCAGAGATTTCCCGATGAAGCTGAATCAGTTCCTCCACCAGTTCACGGCATAGCATCGCGTTCATCAGGTGATCTTGCGCGTGAACCAGAATCAGGTTGACCGGGATCTTTCCGCTGCCCTCATCGGCGCCAATCAAGGCCGTCTGAATTTGATGGGCTTTGCGTGCCGCAACGGAAGCCATATTCAGCAGTTCTTCAGCCTTGTCCCAATCGTATTTTCTGGCGGCGCTCAGCGCTTCCATCGAACTGGAGCGCGCCTCTCCCGCATAGATAATCAGTTCCATCACTGTCGTTTCATCGAGCATCACTCACGACCTCCTCTGCTGTACCCACTTCCTGTGCGATCAGTTGGCGTTCATACATTTTGAAGAAGGGGTAATAAATTAAGGACGACACGATAATCAGTACCCCCACCAGCACCACCGCGCGCCAGTCCCACCCCGTAGACCAGGCTGCGCCAATCGGGCCCGGCGTTGTCCAGGGGGCGAGAGAAATCACGCGGTGCACCAAATCGGTTTTTAACGCGATATAGGCGATTGTGGCGTTCACCAACGGTGCGGTAATAAACGGGATAAACAGCAGCGGGTTCATGACAACGGGTGAACCAAAAATCACCGGCTCGTTGATGTTGAACATACTCGGCACCACGGCCAGCTTGCCGATAGAACGCAGGTGGGCAGAGCGGCTGCGCAGATAGAGAAAGACCAGCCCCATGGTCGCTCCCGAGCCGCCCACCGTAATGAAGAACTGCCAGAAGGGTTCAATAAAAATTTTGGTGATCGGTGCGCCCGCGTTAAACGCTTCCTGATTGATCCCTAAGTTGGTCAGCCAGAACGCCTGCAAAATACCGCCGACAATAACGGCACCGTGAATCCCGGCAAACCACAGCAGGTGGCAGAGCAGTACCGCGATCAGGATCGCGGGAAGCGAGTCTGATGCCGAGATAATCGGTGCAAAGATCGCCATAATCGCCTGCGGTAACAACATACCGAACTGGTTCTGCATAAACAGGCTAAGCGGGAAAAGCGTCAGGAAGATGGCAAGAATCGGGATCAGCAGATCGAAAGACTGACGGATTTTCGGCGGCACCTGTTCCGGCAGGCGAATACCAATATTGCGCTTCTGCAAAAAGTGCATCAGCTCCGTCGAGTAGATTGCCACGATAATCGCGGTGAAAATTCCCTCGCCGCCCAACGACCCAACGGGCAGGCTTTTATCGATTTGTGGAGCCGCCACCACCATAAACGACATCAGCGCCAGACTGGCGGCCATAAAACCGTTCATTTTATAGCTCTGTGCCAGGTTATAAGCGATGGCACTGGTGATATACACCGCCATAATGCCCATCGTCATATTGTAAGGCATCATGATTTGTTCGCTGTGGCGTTCCACCATTCCCAGCCACCACTGCGCAAAAGCCCATTCACTATTCGGGCTAAAAGGCGGATGGGCGAATAACATCATAAAAGAACCGACAATTAAAAAAGGCATGGAGGCAATGAAGCCATCCTTAATGGCTACAACATGGCGCTGACTAGAGAGTTTTGCCGCAATGGGGCTAATACGGTTTTCGATAACGCTGAATAATGACTCGCTTAATTTACTCATTATTCCTCCCGCTATGCTATGCAATCATCGCCAAGGCATCGTTGAGGACTTTTTCCCCATTCATCATGCCGTAATCAACCATATTAATTACCGCGATTGGTTTCTCTTTTTCATCGGCTATCGCCTTGAATTCAGGCAGTTTATATTTGATTTGCGGCCCCAAAAGGCAGCAGTCATATTCATCAATCAATTCATTAAACTCTTCAAAACCCACGGCTTTTATCTCAACAGCGATCGCTTTTTGCTCGGCGACCTTTTCCATTCGCTGTACCAGCATGCTGGTAGACATTCCTGCTGCGCAACAGAGTAAAATTTTATTCATACTGCACCTCACCGTCCGTTTTTTTATTATTCAAGCAAGACATAAAATAATATGCAACCGGTTTCATATTGTTTTTACTATTTTTTGAAGGCGATCATAAATAGCGCAACCGAGGCATATTTTTATCCCTATACTTGTTATTGGTGATAAAAAAGGAGAGTTTTCCCTATAATGGCGACATAAGTCAGTACAGGAGAACGGGAAAGTACGATGGTAACCATGCTCGATGTCGCGAAAAAAGCCGGTGTATCCAAGGCAACCGTATCACGCGTGCTGACAGGGAATAACTATGTCAGTAAAACCACGCGAGATCGGGTATTTCAGGCCATTGAAGAGATTGGCTACCGACCCAACCTGCTAGCGCGCCAGCTCGCTACAAGCAAATCGCAAATTATTGGTTTGGTTGTGACCAACACGCTGTACAGCGGCCCCTATTTCAGCGAATTACTGTTCCAGACGGCAACCATGACGGAAAAATATGGCCGCCAACTCATCATGGCAGATGGCAAACACAGCGCGGAAGAAGAACGGGAAGCGATCCAGTTCCTGCTCGATTTACGCTGCGATGCCGTCATTATTTACCCACGTTTTCTTTCTATCGACGCGTTGGAAAGTATTATCAAACAGCATGAACAGCCGATCATGGTCGTGAACCGCACACTGCATCAACACAGTGATAACGGTATCTGCACCGATCACCAGCAACACAGCTATGATGCTGTCAATTACCTAATCGCAGAGGGTCACCGTGATATCGCGTTTATCTGCGGATCGTCAAACTCCCCCACCGGCACAAGCCGACTGGCAGGCTATCGACAGGCGTTAGTGGACAACGGGATTCCCTATAATGACAGGCTGGTTGCGCCAGGCGACTGGACCCATGACAGCGGCTATACGGCAGCAAAAGCACTGCTTCAAAGAGCGGCCTCCTTCAGTGCGCTGGTCGCCAGCAATGACGACATGGCGATTGGCGCGGCAAAAGCGCTGCGTGAACACGGCCTTGCGATTCCGCAGGATGTCTCGCTGCTGGGGTTCGATGATTTACCGATGGCATCCTGGTTCTATCCGCCGCTGACTACCGTGCATGTGCCCGTCGCCGAGATGATCAACTACACCCTTGAGAAGCTGCTGTGTCGGCTAGAGGGGGAAACCGCTGTGCCAGCTCCTGCCTTCAAAGGCACATTAATCATCCGCGATTCCGTTAGCAAAGGCCCTGCGGCCTGATCCCCCACTTATGCGGTGTAGTGTAATCAGCCCTCACCGCTTTATGACGTTTTCATGATCCCCCTAAAGAGATGTGGTTTCTCGCCGATAATTTAATTGTGACTTGCATCACAAAAAATGACGAGTCACGCAAGAGAATGACCATAAAACAGACAGGAAGATAATCGATTGATTTTTTTATGAAAAAATCACCTATGTACCCTAAATAATTCGGGTTGCAGGACAAAAACGTTAGCGTTTTGAACGATACACATGCAGCTTGAAGTATGACGGGTATCAGCGCTTATATCTCAGGGGATATTACGCATATGTCTACAACATTGTTACCGGTTCGCCACAGCAATCTACCCATTCATTCTTCACCAACCGCGCCACAAAAAAAGCTCAGCACACGAACGTTAATGTTACTCGCCGGCGTCACCACTATCGCACTCGGTTTTATTCTCACTATCGGTCTGTTGATCTGGCAATCCGGCCAGCAGCAAAAAGCCATCGCCCAGCAGTATCTTGAGCAAACCGCATATACCAACAGCTATCTCATTCAGCAGAAGCTGGATGTCGCGCTCCATGCGGCACGTAATTTGGTGCAGAGCGTTGTCAGCCTGCAAGAAGCGGGTAACGCCGATCGGAAAACCGCAGAGACACTACTGAAGAATGCGCTAAAGAACCACCCCGATTTCCTGTCCATGTCGCTGGCATGGGAGCCTGATGCGTTTGACGGCAAAGATCGGGAGTACGTCGGTCAACCGGATCAAGACCCACAAGGTCGCTTTGTTCGTTATGTCGATCGCGATACCGCAGGCAACGTAGCTCTGCATAATCTGGTGGACTATGAAACACCGGGCAGCGGCGATTACTATCTGCTACCAAAGAAACTCCAGAAAGAAGTGATTCTGGAACCGTATAGCTACCCCTACAACGGCGTCGATGTCCTGCTGACCTCCATTGCCGTGCCCATCATCATCAACAATAAATTTTACGGTTCCGTCACGGCGGATTTTTCGCTGGATACGCTGCAACAGCTCACCAACAATATAAAACCCTATCAAGGAACAGGCTACGCACAGCTGTTGTCTCACACCGGTGCCTACATTTCTCATCCTGACAAAGTCCGGATAACCAAGAAAATTGAAAACGACCCAACGCTGCTTGAGCATATCACCACTGGTCAGCCTTATCAGATCGAACGTGACAATGTCGTGCGGAACACACCCGCGTTTACCGTATATATGCCGGTCAAGATCGGCAATACCGATACGCCTTGGATGCTCGGTCTATCCGCCCCCGTCAATGTGGTGATGGCGGAAACCGCACAGCAGCGCAACATGGCGCTACTGCTTATGGTGCTGAGTATCGTAGTGGTTTCCGGTGTGTTGGGTATCATCTTTCACCGCAAGGTCGCCCGCCCTATTGGTGGCGAGCCTGCTCAGGCAGCGCAAATTGCACTGTCCGTCGCGCAGGGAGATTTAACGCAGGCCATCCCCGTGTTGCCGAAAGACGACAGCAGTATTTTCTACGCGATGAACGCCATGCAAACGCAGTTAAGAGATATTGCCGAACAGTTGATTAACACCAGCGAATCCGTCAGCCATGGTGCGACAGAGATTGCAGCAGGTAATATCGATCTGGCTTCTCGTACCGAACAGCAGGCGGCGGCGCTGGAAGAAACCGCCGCCAGCATGGAGCAGATTACGGCGACGGTGAAACAGAATGCGGATAACGCCCATAACGCGACAACACTGGCGCAGAATGCCGCGTACATCGCTCAGAAAGGCGACAAGATAGTCGGTCAGGTTGTCCACATCATGAGTGAGATCGACGACAGTTCGAAGAAAATAGCCGACATTACCAGCATCATCAGCAGCATCGCGTTCCAGACCAATATTCTGGCGCTCAACGCGGCGGTAGAAGCCGCCAGAGCAGGCGAACAAGGGCGTGGTTTCGCGGTTGTTGCCAACGAGGTACGTAACCTCGCGCAGCGCAGCGCCAGTGCGGTAAAAGATATCACCGCGCTGATTACGGAGTCCGCCAGCCGTGTCGACAGCGGCGTCACGCTGGTTCAGAGTGCAGGCTCAACCATGCAGGACATGCTGCATGCCGTCACCTCGGTAAAAGACATCATGGATGAGATCGTCTCCGCATCGGACGAACAATCGCGTGGTATCAGTCAGGTCACGCAGGCCGTTCACGAGATGGACGGCGTTACCCAGCAAAACGCCGCGCTGGTGCAGGAAGCGACTGCCGCTGCCGCGTCGCTGGAAGAACAGGCCAGACAGCTCGCGCAAACCGTGCTGGTATTTAAACTCTCTTAACCCTTTCCGCCTCAAAACCGACCGTCCCATTCGGCGCGGTCGGTTTCATGGTTTATGGGTTGCTAAACAGCCGATCGTAAACATGCTGTAGATGACGCTCCATGCAAGCACGGGCGCGCACGGGATCACGCGCCGCAATCGCCATAGCGATATCATGATGGTCTTGCTGTAACGCCACAGGAAAATCCTCCTGCGCGTAGTGGCTCTCTAGCCGGACAAAGCGTGAACTTGTACGTTTGTTCCACAAGTTTTCCATCATGTCACGTAGCACTTCATTACCACTCATTTCACCAATCAGCAGATGAAAGCGCTTATCTTCACTCAGAAATTTTTCATCGTTAGCATTGAGCTGCGTGAGATCCTGCATGATATCTATCAGCTCGGTTCGCTGATCTTCGCTACCGTTGCGCGCCGCCATTTCAGCCAATAATCCTTCAAAAGCCTGACGCGCCAGAATCAGCGATTTCAGGCTGAATTCTTCCTCAGGTTGCGACTGCGCAGCCTGAGGCAATGGATTGCTGACAAATACACCGTTTCCGGTGCGAATTTCGACCCACCCGGTAATTTCCAGTGCAATCAATGCTTCACGGATCGACGAACGGCTTACACTGAGTTGTTTAGCCAAATCCCGCTCTGAGGGCAGCATATCTCCTGGTAAAAACTGCCCATTCTGAATGCAGTTAATCAGCAGATTTGATATTTGACGGTACAAACGCTCCACTTTGAGCGCGGGTAAATCCATAACTCCTCCAACCTACTTCAGGCTTGCGTGAGCGGTACAATACTGAGGCGAAGCTTACCATATGCGGAGAATTCACTCGCCTCTTTCATCTACGGTGGCCTTTACCCGCAAGAAAAGATAATGAGAAGTACATCACAGTAATGAACGTCATCTTGCGGAATACTTCTTTCGGTCTGGTGGCCTGACCACCAGACCCTTAGTCCAATCCCAATAATATTGCTCCATGAATATTCCAGGGTTCTACAAGATTCTGATTGCTGTTGAGGATAAAAATAATGTCTACCACCTCATTGGATCACTCGCCGACAGCGCAGCGTACTGAACGGCTTAAACGTATCCAGACTGTTTCTTTGCTTTTACTGTTTCTTGCAGGGATCATCAATTTTCTCGATCGCGGTTCGTTGTCAATTGCAAACGAAGCCATTCGTGCCGATCTGGGACTCTCTGCCACGGAATTTGGCGTGCTCCTCTCCGCTTTTTCACTCTCCTATGGTATTTCGCAGCTACCTAGCGGATTGTTACTCGATCGCTTTGGCCCGCGCGTTGTACTGGGTGCCGGTTTACTGTTCTGGTCAAGCATGCAGGCGATGGCCGGAATGGTGAATAATTTTTCACATTTCATCATGTTACGTATTGGTTTGGGGATCGGTGAAGCGCCCTTTATGCCCAGTGGCGTAAAAGTGATCACCGATTGGTTCACAGCGAAAGAACGCGGCCTGCCAATGGGGATCTTCAATTCATCGACCACTATCGGCCAGGCTTTTGCACCACCGATCCTGGTCGCGCTGATGCTGGCATTTGGCTGGCGTATGATGTTTGTCATCATTGGTATCGCAGGGATCGCCATCGCATTGTGCTGGTATGCCTGGTATCGCAACCGTGACAAATTTGTGCTGACTCAGGAAGAGAAAGACTACCTGAATGCTGGCACCAAACCCGCATCGCAAACACGCGTTACGCTAAAAGAATGGGGCGCGTTGTTTAAACGCCGCACCGTCTGGGGGATGATCCTTGGCTTTAGCGGTGTTAACTACACTGGCTGGCTGTACCTCTCCTGGCTACCGGGCTACCTTCAGGCAGAACGCGGGCTGAGCCTGGCAAACACCGGATGGGTTGCTGCCATTCCCTTCCTTTTTGGCTCTATCGGTATGCTTATCAATGGCACCGTCGCGGATCGCCTGGCACGCAGAGGCTACTCCCTCGCCAAAAGCCGTAAGTCACTCATCTGTCTGGGTCTGGTATGTTCTGCGGCATGTACGCTGCTGGTTGTTCAATCAACATCAACCACAATGGCCGTCGCGTTTATCAGTCTGGCGCTATTTTTTGTCCACTTCGCGGGAACATCAGCGTGGGGGTTGGTACAGGTAATGGCTCCCTCACGTATGGTCGCTTCGGTCAGCAGCATCCAGAATTTCGGTAGCTTCATTTTCGCGTCCTTTGCCCCTATCGTTACCGGCTGGGTCGTGGACAAAACGCACTCATTTAATTTGGCACTCGTGGTGTGCTCTTGTGTGACGTTTGCAGGGGCGCTGGCTTACTTCTTTATCGTGAAAGATCCTATAGAAGAAGCCCCAGAAGCATAACATCGCCACCTATTTTCGATATTCAGTAGCAAGGAGTAACATTATGGAACATACATGGCGCTGGTACGGCCCTAACGACCCCGTATCATTAGATGATGCACGTCAGGCAGGCGCGACGGGTATTGTCACCGCACTGCATCATATCCCGAATGGCGAAGTATGGCCGGTAGAGGAAATCCAAAAACGGCAGGCGCAACTGGCAGAAAAAGGTCTGGTCTGGTCTGTGGTTGAAAGCATTCCCGTACACGAAGAAATCAAGACGCATACGGGGCGCTATCAGGAATACATTGCCAACTACCAACAATCCCTGCGTAATCTCGGAAGCTGTGGTATTGACACGGTCTGCTATAACTTCATGCCGATACTGGACTGGACGCGTACCGATCTGGCATACCCAATGCCAGATGGTTCACGCGCCCTGCGGTTTGATCACATTGCATTCGCCGCATTCGAACTGCATATCCTCAAACGGCCCGGCGCAGAGCAGGACTACAATGACGATGAACGTGCAGAGGCAAGCGCCTATTTTGCAGCAATGAGCCAGCAGGATATTGATACGCTGACCCGCAATATCATTGCAGGCCTGCCTGGAGCGGAAGAAGGCTATACGCTCGATCAATTTCAGGTGCAATTAGACCGCTATCAAGGTATCGATCGTGCCCAACTGCGGGAAAATATGGCTTACTTCCTGAAGGCCATCGTCCCTGTGGCCGAAGGGGCTGGTATTGTGCTGGCAGTGCATCCAGACGATCCACCGCGCCCAATTTTAGGGCTACCGCGCATTGTCTCAACCATTGAAGACATGCAGTGGCTGAAAGAAACCGTCGATAGTATCCACAATGGTTTTACGCTGTGTACCGGTTCATACGGTGTACGTGCGGATAACGATCTGGTGAAAATGACGGAAACCTACGCTGACCGCATTCACTTTATGCATCTGCGTGCCACTAAACGTGAAGCGAATCCAAACAGTTTCCATGAAGCCGACCATCTGGATGGCGATGTCGATATGGTTGGTGTGGTAAAAGCCGTGCTTGCGGAAGAACAAAAACGCCGCCGTCAGGGAAACCAACGCGCCATTCCGATGCGTCCCGACCACGGTCACCAAATGCTCGATGACCTGAAGAAAAAGACCAATCCAGGCTATTCAGCGATTGGTCGCCTGCGTGGTCTTGCAGAGGTGCGTGGCGTTGAAGTAGCACTGAAGAAGACATTTTTCGCACAAGACTAAGCGTTAACGTCTTCCCCCAGTCGCATGGATGAGTTCGTCTCAGCATCGGAAGAACAGGCCAGACAGTTTGTGCAAACGGTGCTGATATTTCCCTTCTTCACCAACTCCCCCGCACAGGTCGGAAACGGCCTGTGCGTTATTCCCAGCGCGGGCAACAATCCTCGAACGAGTGCGACGTTGGCTTCAGCTCTGGGCTGTTTTTCTCATCAAAATTCCCAATCGTTAGTGCAACGGTCGGTTCATCATCAATCGCCCCCAACGTACTGCCGCAGCGTGGGCAAAAAGCCCGACTGGAGTAATCAGACGAACGATAACGCGCGGGCTCGCCGCCTTCACCAACCCACTCAACCGCCGCTTTGGGGAACTCAGCCCACAGCAGCGTTGGCGCACCGGAGTGTCGCTGGCAATGAGTACAAGAGCAGGCATGGGGATTTCCCGGCTCACCCGTGGCCCGGAAACGAATCTGGCCACATAAACATCCACCCAAATATGATTTCATCGTCATTCCACGCTCTCCCTATCCTGCCAGTATCAATATTCGCCATAGATGATATAAGTAATATGTTAACCTTATGATCCATTTACCAGGGAGTGACGCCCTGTTCCTGCGCCGGCTCTCACGATAATAAAATCTACAGACCTGTAAACTGCAAAAACAACATGAAACTCATAAAACTACCGTTACTGGCGCAAATCTCATCCGCTCATCTGGTGAGTCACCTCCATATGATGGTGCTGCCTGCACTCATTCCGTTGCTATCAACCCAACGCGATATCAGCTTTGTTGAACTCGGGTTTGCACTCAGCGTATTCAACATAGTCTCCGCCTGCGTGCAGACGCCAATTGGTTTTATGGTGGATCGCATCGGCGCACGTCGCACGTTAACCGCAGGTTTAGCGCTCGGAAGCCTTTGTTTTCTTTCGCTAGGATTTTCAGAAAGCTACACCTGGTTAGTCGCCGCAATGGGGCTCGCAGGGGTGGCGAATGCGGTTTATCATCCGGCAGACTATGCCTTACTCTCGCGCGGAATTGATGAAAAACGCATGGGTCGCGCCTTCTCGGTGCATACGTTCTCTGGCTTTCTGGGCACGGCCATTGCCCCTGGGATTTTGCTGTCCGTTGCCGCCTTTTCTGGCATCAATAGCGCATTCATCGTTTCTGGCATCATTGGCTTGCTAACGATCCCACTACTTATGACAGACCGTGATGAACCTAGCCGGGTGAAACCCACGGCGGCAACGAGCACCCAGCCAGGCAAATCGCGCGCGCCTGTTTTCACGTTGCCGATTTTAGCGCTGCTGATTTTGTTCCTGTTGCTGAATTTAAGTACGGGATCGATCCAAAACTTCTCGGTTACGGCGTTAGTCACAGGCTACGATTTGTCGCTTTCACAGGCTAACGTGGCGCTGACCGCATTCCTGTTCGCCAGCGCCTTTGGCGTACTGGCTGGCGGTTCATTGGCGGATAAAACCAAACGCCATGGGCTGGTGGCGACAGCGGCGCTGGCTCTCACCGCCGTACTGGTCAGTATCGTTGCGATGTATTCCTTACCCACCATCGCGCTCGTACCGTTGTTGGCTGCTGCGGGTTTCCTCTCCGGGATGATCGCACCGTCTCGGGATATGCTGGTGCGCGCCGCCTCACCACCGGGAGCGGAAGGACGGGTGTTTGGTATTGTATCCACTGGCTTTAATCTGGGCGGGGCCGCAGGGCCAGTGCTGTTCGGCTGGATGCTGGATCACGGTCACCCTCACGCGATTTTCTGGTCTGCCGTTATCTTTATGCTGATCACCGCGTTCATCACGCTGCTACAGGAAATGCGCAGCGCCAAACGCCGTGCATTAGCCTGATAAAAAACATAAGGAAACGTTTTTCAACGTCGCTGGCGGCGGCTCCAAGGGCGGCGAGCAGGAAGCTCGCCATAAAAAAAGCCAGCTCCGCAGGGGGCTGGCTCAGATAACGATAACAACGTAGACCGAATCAGATATCGATGTTCATCGCTTTCAGGGCGTTCTCTTCGATAAAGGCACGACGCGGTTCAACGGCATCCCCCATCAGAGTCGTAAACAGCTCATCAGCGGCAATCGCGTCTTTCACCGTCACGCGCAGCATGCGGCGGCTGGTTGGGTCCATCGTGGTTTCCCACAGCTGATCCGGGTTCATTTCACCCAGGCCTTTATAACGCTGCACGCTCAGACCACGGCGGGACTCTTTCACCAGCCATTCCAGCGCCTGTTCAAAGCTAGCCACTGGCTGACGACGCTCGCCACGTTCGATGTACGCATCTTCTTCAATCAAGCCACGCAGTTTTTCGCCCAGTTGATTCAGCTTGCGGTATTCGCTACCGGCAACAAAGCCTGCGCCCAGCGGGTAATCGGTATCCACACCGTGCGTACGTACGCGCAGCGCCGGTTCAAATACGCCGCGCTCTTCATCGTGATTAATGACAAAGCTGTATGTGCTGCCGTGCACTTCGTTGGCGTTCAAGCCACTAACCAGTGATTCCGCCCACGCCTGTACTTTCTCGCGCTCGCCTAAATCAGCTTCGGACAGCGTCGGTTGATAAATCAGACGGTTCAAAAACGCCCGCGGGAAACGACGTTCCATACGGCCAATCATCTTCTGTACAGCGTAATGTTCAGAAACCAGTTTCTCCAGCGGTTCACCCGCCAGCGCTGGTGCCTGTGCATTGGTGTGCAGCGTCGCGCCGTCCAGTGCCAGTGCGATCTGGTACTGATCCATCGCTTCATCATCTTTGATGTACTGTTCCTGCTTGCCTTTTTTCACCTTGTACAGCGGCGGCTGCGCGATATAAACGTGGCCACGCTCAACGATTTCAGGCAGTTGACGATAGAAGAAGGTCAACAGCAGAGTACGGATGTGCGAACCATCGACGTCAGCATCGGTCATGATGATGATGTTGTGATAGCGCAATTTGTCTGGGTTGTACTCATCACGGCCAATGCCACAGCCCAGCGCGGTGATCAGCGTCGCCACTTCCTGCGAGGAAAGCATTTTGTCAAAACGCGCCTTCTCAACGTTCAGGATTTTACCCTTCAGCGGCAGGATCGCCTGGTTCTTACGGTTACGCCCCTGCTTAGCAGAGCCGCCCGCAGAGTCCCCTTCCACCAAGTACAGTTCAGATAGCGCCGGGTCGCGTTCCTGACAGTCCGCCAGTTTGCCCGGCAAACCAGCCAGGTCGAGCGCACCTTTACGACGCGTCATATCACGTGCTTTACGCGCCGCTTCACGAGCACGTGCGGCATCAATAATTTTACCAACCACGATTTTGGCGTCTGACGGATTCTCCATCAGGTAATCCACCAGCTTTTCGTTCATCAGCGATTCGACCGCAGTTTTCACTTCGGAAGAAACCAGCTTGTCTTTGGTCTGTGAGGAGAATTTCGGATCGGGCACTTTCACGGAAACCACCGCAATCAGCCCTTCACGCGCATCGTCACCGGTGGCGCTGACTTTGGCTTTCTTGCTGTAGCCTTCTTTATCCATGTAGGTATTCAGCGTACGGGTCATCGCGGCACGGAATCCGGCCAGGTGTGTACCCCCATCACGCTGCGGAATGTTGTTGGTAAAACAGTAAATGTTTTCCTGGAAACCATCATTCCACTGCAACGCCACTTCCACGCCGATGTCATCTTTCACCGTCGAGAAATAAAACACGTTTGGATGAATTGGGGTTTTGTTACGGTTCAGGTAATCAACGAATGCCTTGATACCGCCATCATAATGGTAATGATCGGCTTTATCTTTTTCACGCTCGTCGATCAGGCGGATAGAGACGCCAGAGTTCAGGAACGACAGCTCGCGCAGACGCTTAGCCAGGATCTCATATTCGAATTCCACCACGTTGGTGAACGTCTCGTGGCTCGGCCAGAAGCGCACCGTCGTACCGGTTCTGTTGGTTTCACCAGTGACCGCCAGCGGAGCCTGCGCCACGCCGTGCTTGTAGGTCTGCTCGTGAAGTTTCCCGTCGCGGTGGATAACCAGCTTCAGTTTTTCTGACAGGGCGTTAACCACGGAAACCCCTACGCCGTGCAGGCCGCCGGAGACTTTATACGAGTTATCATCGAACTTACCGCCCGCATGCAGCACAGTCATGATGACTTCGGCCGCGGAGATCCCTTCTTCTTCGTGAATACCGGTTGGAATACCACGGCCATCATCCTGCACCGATACCGAGTTATCAGCATGGATGGTGATGATAATGTCTTTACAATAGCCAGCGAGTGCCTCGTCGATAGCGTTGTCCACAACCTCGAATACCATATGATGCAGGCCGGTACCGTCGTCCGTATCGCCGATATACATACCTGGGCGTTTACGTACCGCATCCAGCCCTTTCAATACCTTGATACTTGAGGAGTCATAAGAATTCGACATCAACGTTTCTCGCTCATTTTAGTCCTGTGATTGAACCGTTATTTTACCCTGTTCTACGCGGAACATCTTGCCCTTTTCACCAATCATGTCCTCTATCTGCTCAGCGCTAACCGCACTGACAAAAACCTGTGCATGAGTGGCTTTTAACCGTTCAGCCAGCAAACGGCGGCGGGTACTATCCAGTTCGGAAGCAAAGTCATCGATCAGATACAGACAGCGCAGTCCGTTCTGACGGGTGAGAAATTCACCCTGAGCCAGCCTCAGCGCACACATCAGCAGCTTGAGCTGGCCACGGGACAACATATCCTCAACTGCCACGCCGCTGGCGCGGATGCGGAAGTCGGCTTTATGCGGCCCCAGCGCCGTATAACCTAACATACGGTCGCGTTCGAACTGCCGTTCCAGCAGTTCGGCATACTCGCTTTCTTTATCCCAGCCGCGCTGGAAAGAGAAACTGAGAGAAAATTCAGGCAAAAATTGCGTACAGGTCGTGGCGATATCATCGGCAATCGCCGCACTGTACTGCGCACGCCATTCGCTGATACGTTCCGCCAGCGGCACCAGTTCCTGATCCCAGGCTCTGAGCTGCCCATAGTGGCTCACCTGACGCAGCGCTGCATTACGCTGGCGCAACAAACGCTTCATGTTGCTCCAGGCAGCGAAAAAGCCGGGTTCATTATGGAAACAGCCCCAGTCGAGAAAGGCGCGACGATATTTCGGGCCGCCGTTAAGTAAGGTAAACCCTTCAGGGGTAATCAGCTGTATCGGTAGCAGTTGCGCCAGTTCAGCGACTTTATGGCCGTCGCTGCCGTCAATCCGCACCTTGCTGTCGCCCTGACGGTTTTTGCTTAACCCGACGGATCGCTCCGTTTCAGTACCGTCAATACGGCCATGTAGCACAAATTCCGGCTGTTCGTGACGAATGACGCGCCCGGCCTGGATGCTGCGAAACGCCCGTCCGTGCCCCAGCGTATAAATCGCTTCCAGCACGCTGGTTTTACCGCTGCCGTTGGCACCGACCAAAAAATTAAAGCCGGGAACCAGCGCCAAATCGGCCGCCTCGATATTACGGAAATCTTTGATGAGAAGACGAGTAAGAGCCATGTTGCAGTTATCTTAATGATGAAAGGGCAAGTAAACTTGCCCGATAATTCTACAACCGCATTGGCATGACGACATAGGCCGCCGCACGGCTGGCGCTATCTTCGATCTGCACGCTGGAAACAGAATCAGTCAGCAGTAAACGGACGCCTTCGCACTTCAGCGCGTTCAGCACATCCAGTACATAGCTAACGTTAAAGCCGATCTCCATCTCGGTGCCGTCGTACTGCACATCCAGAATCTCTTCCGCTTCTTCCTGCTCTGGGTTGTTAGCCGTAATTTTGAGCTGATTCTGAATCAGATGCAGACGCACACCGCGGAATTTTTCATTCGATAAAATCGCCGCACGAGAGAAAGCCTGCTTGAGCAGATCGCAGCTGGCTTCCAGCGTCTTATCCGGGTTCTTCGGTAATACGCGGCGATAATCAGGGAAACGACCATCGACCAGCTTCGACGTGAAAATGAAATCGCCGACATGCGCACGAATGTTGTTGCTGCCGATTTGCAGTTGTAGAGGGGTATCACCACCATCCAGCAGACGCACCAACTCCATCACGCCTTTACGCGGCACGATCACCGAATGTGAGGGTAAGGATTGGCCAACCGGCATCGAACAGACCGCCAAACGGTGACCATCGGTCGCGACCGTGCGCAGCTCTTCGCCTTCGGTTTCAAACAGCATACCGTTGAGGTAGTAGCGGACATCCTGATGCGCCATCGAAAACTGTGTCGCTTCGATCAAACGCTTCATCGTCGCCTGTGGCAGAGAAAATTCGACCTCGCTCTGCCAGTCGTCCAGATTAGGAAAATCCGCCGCAGGTAACGTAGACAGCGAAAAACGGCTGCGGCCAGAGCGCACCAGCATGCGATCGCCATCCAACATGATGGTAATCTCTGCGCCTTCCGGCAGCCCCCGGCAAATATCGAACAGTTTACGGGCAGGAACGGTCGTGGCACCCGGCTCATGCGGCTGCATCAGCGCAACCTTCGCCACCATCTCCATTTCCAGATCGGTACCGGTCAACGACAGCGCGCCTTCCGTTACCTGAATCAGCAGGTTGCCCAGGATCGGTAAGGTCGGCCGGCCGCCCAGCGGGCTGCTGACCTGTTGTAATGGCTTTAACAGACGTTCGCGTTCAACAATAAATTTCATAGTGTTATGACGATAGAGTTCTGATTAAATTGGAAAAATCTTCTTTGATGTCGTGGCTTTCTTCACGCAACTGCTCAATCTTGCGGCAGGCATGCAACACCGTCGTATGGTCACGCCCGCCAAAGGCATCGCCGATTTCCGGCAGGCTGTGATTCGTCAGTTCTTTCGCCAACGCCATCGCCATCTGGCGCGGACGCGCCACCGAGCGGGAACGACGTTTAGACAGCAGGTCGGCTACCTTGATTTTATAGTATTCCGCCACGGTCTTTTGAATATTGTCGATAGTAACCAGTTTTTCCTGCAACGCCAGCAGATCGCGCAGTGCCTCACGCACAAAATCAATGGTAATCGAGCGGCCAGTAAAATTGGCATTCGCAATAACGCGGTTCAGCGCGCCTTCCAGCTCACGCACGTTAGAACGCAGGCGTTTAGCAATAAAGAACGCCACTTCGCCAGGCAGACGAATGTCATTTTCATCGGCCTTTTTCATCAGAATCGCCACGCGGGTTTCCAGCTCTGGCGGTTCAATCGCAACTGTTAACCCCCAACCGAAGCGGGATTTCAGGCGGTCTTCCACGCCGTTGATCTCTTTCGGGTAGCGGTCAGACGTCAGAATGATTTGCTGGTTGCCTTCCAGCAGCGCGTTGAAGGTATGAAAGAACTCTTCCTGCGAGCGCTCTTTATTAGCAAAGAATTGAATATCATCGATCAGCAACGCATCAACAGAGCGATAGTAGCGTTTGAATTCTTCAATCGCATTGTTCTGCAACGCTTTTACCATATCCTGCACGAAACGCTCGGAGTGCATGTAAACCACTTTCGCGTTGGGCTTGCGGGCAATGATGCCATTCCCCACCGCGTGCAATAAGTGCGTTTTACCCAAGCCGGTGCCACCATAAAGAAACAGCGGGTTATACGCGCCGCCAGGGTTGTCGGCCACCTGACGCGCCGCTGCACGCGCTAACTGGTTCGATTTACCTTCAACGAAGTTATCAAACGTATGTTTCGGATTCACATTGGAACGGTAGGTATGCTCTGCCTGTACCGGCGAGTTATCCCAGCTTGGTCGTACCGGAGCCGAACGCACCGGCTGCTGCCGCGCAACGCTGACAGGATTGTGGTGCGACTGCGCTGGCTGGCTTACCGCCTGAACCAGCGGCTTACTGCCCACTTCAAAACGCAGTAAAGGGGCATCCATCCCGCAAAAATCATTCAGCAGGACATTGATATTGTTTAAGTATTTATCACGAACCCAATCCAGCACAAAGCGATTGGGGGCGTAGAGCGCCAGAGTGTTATCACTCAGCTCCGCCTGCAACGGGCGTATCCACATACTGAATTCTGTGGCAGGTAACTCATCCTGCAAACGGGCAAGACACTGCTGCCAAAGCGAAAGTGACACGGCGGACTCCACTCGAACAAGAACGATCAAAAAGAAAAGAATAAGACGTTATTTATGTGACTCATGATTTTTTTGGCGCCTGCGTCATTCACGATTGTTTCATACACAATTCAGACAGCAGACACACCACGTAGCGCGGCGGTTTACCCCGACGATCCCGTCAAAAGGATCGCTAACGGAACCGTGGATCATAACCTAATCCGGCAAAGAGATCTTCCCCTTCTGCACAGTTTCGATCCTTTTTATCCACAGGCTATTCTTATCGCCGCTCCCCGTAGCACGCCAGAGGGGCGGCTAGCGCACATTTTACTCGCCCGCTATAAAGAGCAACCAAGCATACCCTTGGAGACACGATCGTTACGGTGATATCGATCATGATCTTGCGGGACAGATCGTTGGACGATCCTTGCACTTTACAATAGAGTCCGTATAATTCCCTGCCCGCGCGTCTACGCCTTTTCTGTGCTCTGGCAGGCAGAAATTCCAAAAATACTGGGA
Source organism: Pectobacterium polonicum (assembly GCF_005497185.1). Lineage (GTDB taxonomy): Bacteria > Pseudomonadota > Gammaproteobacteria > Enterobacterales > Enterobacteriaceae > Pectobacterium > Pectobacterium polonicum. The sequence goes on from NZ_RJTN01000019.1 coordinate 63,147, forward strand.
ATGGCTGGCGTGTTAAGTGTGATGTTAATTGACTCAGGACTGTACAATTATTACAATCCTGCCTCTTTCCGTTATATAGCTGTGATATGCGATTGAGGCGTCGGTCATTTTCACGCCGAACAGCCAAACGCGTTTACTGTGAAGTTATAATTTTCCAAGTTTAGGTAGAAATCGCCATGAAACGCACTTTCCAACCGTCCGTATTGAAGCGTAACCGTAGCCATGGTTTCCGTGCTCGTATGGCCACCAAAAATGGTCGTCAAGTTCTGGCCCGCCGTCGTGCGAAAGGCCGTACTCGTCTGTCTGTTTCTAAGTAATAAAAGCTAACCCACCGAGTGGTTAAGCTAGCATTTCCCAGGGAGTTACGTTTGTTAACTCCCAGTCATTTCACTTTCGTCTTCCAGCAGCCGCAACGGGCTGGCACGCCGCAAATTACCATCCTCGGCCGCCTGAACTCGCTGGGGCATCCCCGCATCGGTCTTACCGTCGCCAAAAAGCATGTAAAACGTGCTCATGAACGCAATCGGATTAAACGCCTGACGCGCGAAAGCTTTCGCCTGCACCAACATTCATTGCCTTCAATGGATTTTGTGGTGCTGGTGAAAAAGGGGGTGTCTGAACTGGATAACCGCACTCTGACGGAAGCATTGGAAAAACTATGGCGTCGGCACTGTCGTTTGGCTCCCGACTGCTGATCGGGTTGATACGCGGTTATCAACTCGTTATCAGCCCGTTACTCGGACCACATTGCCGGTTCCGGCCAACGTGTTCGCAATACGGTATTGAAGCAATACGCAGGTTCGGCATGATAAAAGGCTGTTGGTTGACGCTTAAACGCGTATTAAAATGCCATCCTTTGAACCCTGGTGGTGATGATCCCGTACCGCCAAAAACCGACAATAACAGAGAACATTAACGATGGATTCGCAACGCAATCTTCTTCTCATCGCTCTGCTATTCGTAACCTTTATGCTTTGGCAGGCTTGGGAAACGGATAAAAATCCGCCAGCAACCACGCAGGCCATACAGCAGGCTACGAACGCAGCGACCGGTGATGCTACCAACCAGGGCGTACCAGCTAGCGGTCAAGGTAAACTGATCACGGTGAAAACCGATGTGCTGTCGCTGACCATCAACACGCGTGGCGGCGATGTCGAGCAAGCGCACCTGCTGGCTTACCCGGATACATTGGGTTCAGATAAACCTTTTCATCTGCTGGAAACCACACCAGAGTTTGTCTATCAGGCTCAAAGCGGTTTGACCGGCAAAAACGGTCCAGACAACCCGGCTAACGGCCCACGTCCGCTGTTTACTACCACGCAAGATAGCTTCGAGCTGGCCGATGGCCAGAGCGAACTGCGCATTCCGATGACGTACACCGCGGCGGACGGCGTAACCTATACCAAAACGTTTGTTCTGAAACGTGGCGATTATGCGCTGAACGTTGACTATAGCGTCAACAACACCAGCGCTCAGCCTCTGGAACTGACGCTGTTCGGTCAGTTAAAACAGTCTACGGAGTTGCCTAAGCACCGCGACACTGGCAGCAGCAACTTTGCCCTGCACACCTATCGTGGCGCAGCGTTCTCTTCCAGCGAAGATAAGTACAAAAAGTACAGCTTCAGCGACATGGACGAAAACCTGAACATCACCACTAACAGTGGTTGGGTGGCAATGCTGCAACAGTATTTCGCAACCGCGTGGATTCCGACAACGACAGGCGCGAATACGTTCTATACCAGTAAGCTGGGCAACGGTCAGGCTGCGATTGGCTTCAAGGCTGCCCCGGTTGTGGTTGCCGCTGGCAGTCAGCAAAATCTGAACGCCACCCTGTGGGTCGGCCCTGAAATTCAGGACAAGATGGCAGCAGTTGCGCCGCATCTGGATCTGACCGTAGATTACGGCTGGCTGTGGTTTATTTCTCAGCCTCTGTTTAAACTGCTGAAATTCCTGCACGGCTTTATCGGTAACTGGGGCTTCTCCATCATTGCCATTACCTTTATCGTGCGCGGTGTGATGTATCCGCTGACGAAAGCGCAATACACCTCTATGGCGAAAATGCGCTTACTGCAACCTAAATTGCAGGCCATGCGTGAGCGTATTGGTGATGACAAACAGCGTATGAGTCAGGAAATGATGGCGCTGTACAAGTCAGAGAAAGTGAACCCGCTGGGTGGCTGCTTCCCGCTGCTGATTCAGATGCCAATCTTCCTGGCGCTGTATTACATGCTGATGGGCTCCGTAGAGCTGCGCCATGCGCCATTCGCGCTGTGGATTCATGACCTGTCTGCACAAGACCCGTACTATATCCTGCCGATCCTGATGGGCGTGACGATGTTCTTCATCCAGAAGATGTCGCCAACCACCGTGACCGACCCAATGCAGCAGAAGATCATGACCTACATGCCGGTCATCTTTACCGTCTTCTTCCTGTGGTTCCCGTCAGGTCTGGTTATGTACTACATCGTCAGCAACCTGGTTACCATCCTCCAGCAGCAGTTGATCTATCGCGGTCTGGAAAAACGTGGCTTGCATAGCCGCGAGAAAAAATAATCCGGTTGATGACTAACCGATAGAAAGCGTAAGGCGGTCATTGACCGCCTTATTTTTTTATAAGCTGTTTTATCCCCTAACGATACGTAAAATAGCCTGATAGACGGGCATCAACGCAGAGAGAATATCATGAGCAATACCGACACCATCGTCGCCCAAGCCACGCCACCGGGACGCGGAGGTGTGGGTATTTTACGTGTTTCAGGACAGGCGGCCGCAGAGGTGGCACACGCTGTTCTGGGTAAGCTTCCCAAGCCGCGCCACGCTGATTATCTGCCGTTCCGTGATACCAACGGCACCACACTCGATCAGGGCATCGCCCTCTGGTTTCCTGGCCCGAACTCCTTTACCGGTGAAGACGTGCTGGAGCTTCAGGGTCATGGCGGTCCGGTTATTCTTGATTTGCTCCTGCAACGCATCCTGACGCTGCCTAACGTGCGCATTGCACGTCCCGGTGAATTCTCTGAACGTGCCTTTCTGAACGATAAGCTCGATCTCGCGCAGGCAGAAGCCATCGCCGACCTGATTGACGCCAGCTCGGAACAAGCCGCTCGCTCAGCGCTGAACTCCCTGCAAGGCGTATTTTCCACCCGTATAAATCAGTTAGTGGAAGCACTCACTCACCTGCGAATCTACGTCGAAGCTGCCATCGATTTCCCAGATGAAGAGATCGACTTTCTTTCCGATGGCAAAATTGAAGCGCAGCTCAATGGCGTGATGGCCGATCTGGATGCCGTCCGAGCCGAAGCGCATCAGGGTAGCCTGCTGCGTGAAGGGATGAAAGTCGTGATTGCGGGTCGCCCTAACGCCGGTAAATCCAGCTTACTCAATGCATTAGCGGGTCGTGAAGCGGCGATTGTCACAGATATCGCGGGAACCACGCGCGACGTATTACGTGAACACATTCATATCGATGGCATGCCGTTACATATTATCGATACCGCCGGACTACGCGATGCCAGCGACGAGGTCGAACGCATTGGAATTGAACGTGCCTGGCAGGAAATCGAACAGGCCGATCGCGTGCTGTTCATGGTCGATGGCACCACCACGCAGGCGACTGAGCCGGAACAGATCTGGCCGGAATTTATGGCGCGTCTACCCAAAACACTGCCAATTACCGTGGTGCGTAATAAAGCTGACATCACAGGTGAAACGCTCGGCCTCGAAGAAGTGAACACTCACTCACTTATCCGTCTTTCCGCCCGTACGGGCGAAGGCATCGACACGCTGCGCGACCATCTCAAGCAAAGTATGGGTTTCACCAGCAACACGGAAGGCGGTTTTCTGGCTCGACGTCGCCACCTGCAAGCACTGGAACTGGCAGCACAGCATCTGATTCAGGGCAAAGAACAGTTGGTGAGCGCCTACGCTGGCGAACTGCTGGCAGAAGAATTGCGGCTGGCACAGCAGTCCCTGAGTGAAATCACGGGTGAGTTCACCTCTGACGATCTGTTAGGCCGCATTTTTTCGAGTTTTTGTATTGGGAAGTGATAGTAGAATTTATACTCATCTACACATTCAATGCCACTAACTGATACAGAAGAGCAAGAGTGATAAGATGATTCAACTTCACGCTACGCATAAGTTTTTCAAGTCTTTGCCACTGGATGACAGCGGTCAATTTGCCGCAACGCCCTGTAGTCAGTGGCTCTTTAGGCAACCAACAATAGATATCAACCCGCTGAGCAACTGGCACGGAAATTTGATCACCTTACAGCGCCGGAATTGCGTACTTTTCGTACATGATGCGACTCGTTTTCCACTGATATTACTGGCGCTTACCAAGAAAAACTTCCTCGAACTAAACGATTACTTTGTGGATGCATTAATCAATACGCTTCTCAAGTGTGGGGCGAATGAAAGGCAACTCAACGTCGCCCAACATTATTTGCGCCCGCTACAAGTCGATACCCAGTGTAATCGCTCCGTGCAGGGCACATTGAACCAGATGAAGGGCGATGTTGAACACATAGTACGGTTTGATAATATCAACATTTCTGAATTAACGGGTTACGCCCTTGGTCAGTCACTTGCTGATAGACCCTGTTCAGTCAAAGATCGCGGATATCTTTGGCCCCAGCAGGAAATGTTGTCATTGTTATCGCAACCATCCAGTAGTCCATACAAGCTCCCGTCATCGATAAATTGATGCTCGCAGTTATTTTTATTTCCATGACTTAATCGTTTAAAAAAAATAAAAAACTATAAAAAAGTGATAGTTAAATAAAATCATGAAATACGCCGACTAAAAAACCATTTTGTAAAATAAAGGTTATTGTGTTATTACTAAATTGAAGGGTTATTTCCCTTCACAAAATAATCATTACCAATGATAAATCAGAGAGATAAATGTAGTCTCCTGATTACATTGACCATTATATTAAAAAATAAATTAAAATTATAAATAGCTTCCTATTTATATATTTATGATAGATATCTTTCCTCATTTTTTCGCATCGCGTTTAAATAGGAGAAAAAAATGGACAGTAACCTCATCGTAAAAAAGGAAATTTCACATTATTATCAGAGTAATATTATTATAAAGAGAACACCAAAAGGGTATCTCCCTAATTTGCCATCGCTGAATGGCACTCGAATTATTGCTGCCCTTCTTGTGTACCTCTTTCACACATCGCTCGGGAATATGTTAAACCTGTTCTCAGATGAATCTATCGGCGAAGCCTACTCTTTTGTCCTCAGTAAGGCTGGGTGGGTAAGTGTATCGTTCTTTTTTATCCTGAGTGGGTTTGTCATGAACTGGTCGTCGCCATCCGTTAGCCACCCGCTCCAATTCTATAAAAAACGATTTTCAAAGATATACCCTGTAAATATATTTATTATGATACTGATTATTATTACTGGAGTAATAAGTGTTGGGCGTGTTGATGTCTGGTTACCCAATTTATTATTGATACAGACATGGATACCGCAAGGCGATAACTATATTGGCGGAAACGTCCCCAGTTGGTTTCTATCTGTCATTGTTTTTCTTTATATTATTTACCCATTCTTACTCAAGCTCGTAAAAAAAATACCGACTGAATCCTTATGGGTATCCGTAATATTTTGCTATGCCACCTTAATCGCAGCTAATGGTGCGATCTATACATTATTGCCCACCACTCCGCTGATTGAAGGTTGGCCTTTTGAGGTGGGCGAAATTCAATGGTGGCTTTCCTATACCTTCCCACCAACACGTATTTTTGAATTCACTATTGGTATGTTACTGTCACGTATTATCCAGGAAGGGAAGTGGATACCCGTTTCAGTGACCGCCAGCATAATACTGACCGCATTGACATATTGCATTGATCTTTTCATGCCGTTCCTGCTTAGCTTTAATTTGGTTACTCTCATTCCGCTGACATTATTGATAGGCTCACTTGCGGTGCATGACCTACAAGAGAAGCGTTCATTTTTACATGCGAAATCAATGCAATGGTTAGGAAGCATTTCTTTCTGCTTTTACCTGATTCATTTCTTAGTACTTAGCTTGCTAAATGAATGGACTGAAGGCAATCAATACAGTGTGATAGACGCTGCGCTGTTGATCATCGTCGCCGGGGCGATCAGCCTTATCGCCGGCTGGTTGCTTTATCAATTCATTGAACAGCCGGTAGGCAATTTACTGACGGCCAAAAAGAAACAAAACGTGAGTAATCAAGTGCAAGAAAGCACCCCAACATCTTGATAAACAGAAGGTGTGACTAAGGATAGGCATATTCTGACAGGGCAATGCGCCAGGCTCGGCATGATGCTGAGCCTGGCATGATACTTATTTCAGCGTCGTTTTCACTACCGCTGACAGCGGCGTGGTTGGGCGACCAATCAGACGGCTGAGTTGTTTGCCATCATCAAACAGACCGCCTTTGGATGCACCGACATCTGAATCCGCAATAATCTGCGCGAACACATCAGGTAGCCCAGCGGAAACCAGCGCAGCGGTGAACTCTGCTTCAGACAGATTTTGATAACCGATAGATTTACCAGACTGTTTGCTAATCTCCGCAGCCAGTTCCGCCAACGTATAAGGCTCATCACCAGCCAGTTCATAAACTTTGCCAGCTTGTCCTTCCTTCGTCAGTACCGCAACGGCGGCGGCAGCGAAATCTTCACGGGTTGCAGACGTAATTTTTCCTTCGTCCGCACTGCCGATAAATACGCCGTGCTCCAACGCCGCAGGGATGCTGGCCGCATAGTTCTCGGTATACCAGCCGTTGCGCAGCAGGACATGCGGTAAGCCAGAATCTTTCAGCAACGTTTCGGTTTGGCGGTGTTCTTCCGCCAGCGCCAACGGTGATTTATCCGCGTGCAGCAAGCTGGTGTAGGCCAGTAATTTCACCCCAGCTTTCGCGGCGGCTTCAATCACATTTCGGTGTTGTGTCGCACGCTGCCCGACTTCGCTGGAGGAGATCAGTAGCACTTTATCCACACCTTGCAGCGCGGAAGCCAGCGCCTCTGGCTGGTTGTAATCTGCGGCTTTCACCTGCACGCCAAGCGCCGACAGATCGGCAACTTTATTGACATCACGTACCAGCGCTACGATGTCGCTCGCCGGAACTTTCTCTAACAGTTGTGCTATGACTAAACGGCCCAGTTGGCCAGATGCACCAGTAATCGCAATCATCTCAAGCTCCTTTTATTAACTGTCTTTGATTAACCGTCTTTTATTAACAAGAACTGGCTGGCATAATATCGACAAAACTAACTTTACGTAAGTACATACATAAAGGTAAGTATAGTGAATCAACACCCAACACCGATAGATTTATTGCCTCCACTTCTGCCAACCGGCAACGTCTTAGCTGAGAAATGCCCGTCTCGCCAGATACTTAACCACGTAACCAGCCGCTGGGGTGTACTGATCCTCATTGCATTACTTGATGATACGCATCGCTTCAGTCAACTGCGTCGACGGATTGGCGGCGTGAGCGAACGTATGCTGGCGCAGACCCTGCAATGGCTGGAAAGTGATGGTTTTGTCCTGAGAACAGCCTATCCGGTTGTCCCACCGCATGTTGAATACAGCCTGACGCCATTAGGAAAAGAGGTTGGTGAGCGGGTAAAAGAGCTGGCGGTATGGATTGAAGGGAATCTGGGTGACATTCTGGCGGCACAGCAGTCCGTTGAAAAACCGTCCGTTGAACAACTGTCAGCTAAACAGCGCGCCTCCTGAGCCACGATTCTTGCTCAGGAATCGGTGAGTTTGGGAAACAGGCGGTGATATCAGAGAGCATGGCTTCCCCACTCTCATCATCAACCGCCATAAAACTCAAACGCATTTTCAGTCAGTCACGACCGATAAGTTGTCGATACCAATAATTTTTCCATGCTCGTTATGCCAAACACGCTGAACCTTATTACGATGCAACGACTGAACGAATCCATCCGATAAAGAAAAACTCCTGGCAACGTGTTTAGTATCGAGCGCATCCGAACGCGTTCTTTGTTCTGTTCTGGAACGATAGCGATAGTGTTCCAGTTTTCCCCAGGCAATTAAGAGCACGGCATTTACCAGAAATATGGATAAATGTATCGATATAATCCAACCTTCTGAGGTAAAGAAAGACGCGTCGGAAGCATAGTTATGCAAAAAAGTGCCGATAAACACCTCAAAAAATAGCCAAATAAATATTCCCCACCCACATAGCGTCAGGAAAACATCGATGAAGCGTGGCAACCAACGTCTTTCAGAAATGATTAAAGGTGAATGCATAATTTATCCTCTTTCAATACCACGATCGGGGCTTTCCCAACGCGCACGTTTTTTACGGGAACGCAGCATGACCTTGGGAAAACTAACCAGGCTGGTAAAGAGACTCAACGTCCAATACACCATCGGATACCAGACCACCCAGAACAGGTATTTACCAATGTCTCTCTCATAACGTCGTTCGATCAACATACTGACGGCAAATTGGATTAAGCAAACAACCCCGATCATCATGCCGGTAAATGCGGGAGGAAAGAGCGTTTCCACCCGGATGCCCTCAGGCAGCACGATTAAAAAGCCTAACAAATACAATATGACACTTATGGCATAGGTGAAGGCCCATAATATTGAAATAGAATATTCGAGGAACAACGGCCACATTCGGCGATAGCGCCACGACCATAAATGACGGAAGTTTTTTAAAAAGACTTCAGCGCCGCCTTGCGCCCAGCGCAGTCGCTGCTTCCATAAGCCAGAGAGCTTTTCCGGCATCAGAATCCAACACAGGGCTCGTGGCTCAAAAAATATCGTCCAATGACGCAATTGAAGCTTCCAACTGATATCAATATCTTCCGTGATCATATCGGTGCTCCAGTAGCCAACCTCTGCTAGCGCACTGCGACGAAAAGCGGCGACGACGCCAGAAACCGTGAAAACTTTGCCGTAAACCCGCTGTGTGCGTTTGATTAGACCGATAATTGAGGAGAACTCACCAACCTGAATGCGGCCAACCAGCGTCGAACGCGTCCTTATCCTTGGGTTCCCCGTTACTGCGCCAACCCGTGGGTTATTGATTAATGGATTAACCAAATAGGCGACAGCATTGGGATCAAGAAGCGCATCGCCATCAATGCACACCAACAGATCGCTCTGGGCCGCTGCGCACGCGGTTTGAAGCGCCAACGCTTTACCCTGATTATGCGCAAGATGAATAACGCGCAGTTTGTCATATTGGTCCGCCAACCGATCGAGCACCTCTCCCGTATCATCATTAGAGCCGTCATTCACGGCAATCACTTCGATATGGGTATAATGTTGTGCTAATGCCGCCTCAATGGTTTCACACACGTTAGGCCCTTCGTTATAGCAAGGGATCAAGATCGACACTAACGGACGTCCGGCTGGCTCATCGGGTATGACCTCCTCCCCCCAGCGCCAATGACGTTCATGGTGAAACCAGAAATACAGCCCACCCGTTATCCATATCCCTGACATAAATAAAGGCCAGAAAAAGGTAAAGTTTAGGATGACATCCCCTGTAAAAGAGAACATGACGCCAAAAGGGATGCCGAGCATCAGGCATAAGATGAAGAAAGCTAACGTTCTCTCTATCATGGCAGTGGGTACCATTCTGATGAAATCATGGGGCGGATGCTCTCTAATTCAGGCGAATTATTAAGAAAATCATCCGGATAATAACCGTAATTTTGCGCACCATTCAGTTGTAACACGGTCATCCATTTAACCAATTGCGCAGTGTCTAACCACGGTTCTCCTGAGACACGCCAATCCCTTGCCTGAAGTTCAAATACCGTTTTATCCAGCGCGCCGGGGCGGCGAGCCACTTCTTGTACCAGTTTTTGCAACCACGCATCGCTGTCCCTAGGCGCGACGTTTTCCATCAATGGCATTGCCATGGGGGCAACCCAATCATAAGCGGCAAGGAAGTCATCCAGATTTTGGGAGAACCATGCTTCGCTCTCTGGCTCAATAGCAGGGAGCGCGAAAATATTGCGCGCGGTTTGGACTTGCGGGCCTCGGATCTCATGCACACGAGCGGCCAGATCGAGCGTAAAATCCGTTAAGGCTTTACTTTTAAACCGCGTCCAACGTGCCGTAAGCTGGGGGTCGCGACGAATGTCGTCAATCGTGCCGGGGAATCCAGCCTCTTGATATGCCTGTATGGCTTGATGGCTTGCGTCTTCATCGTCTGCAAGCACCGCATCATCATGAAATAAGATGCCACTAAACATGGCGTAAGAGGAAAGATCCTCATAAATATCAGTAATTCGTCTTCTGGCCTCCGCATCCCATAGCGATAAACGCCGATATTGACTGTCGTTGATACTACGTTGCCCGCTCTCACTGTCGATCCGCTCAACGCGTTGCAACGTCTCATCATCCATATCAAAAGCCAGCACTGGCATCCAGGCGTAAACGCGAACAAGCGCCCGCGAGGCTAGCTGCCAGGCCACATGATTGAATAAGTCTTCTCGGACGGGCATCCAGCGATTAGGAAAATAGAGTGACTGGACGTTGCCATCCCCCTTCGGGTCGGAGAAAGCCTGAAGATAAACGGTATTAATACGCAAGTCGGCAATGCGTTGAACTAATGCATCCACATTACGCGACTGCTGTACTTTATCGGCATCATAAACATAATCCAGATCGATATGCGCGACCCGTATGACCTCAGGTTCTCGGGCATAGCCAACCAACAGCGCAAACCGTTGCACATCTGGATTATTGTTAATCAGTATCCGAGGAACGTTATACGGCGAATCAGCCGATGCGGGCCCGCTTCCAAGCGTCAGCGCCATCTGATAGCCACGCTGCTTAACAATACTTAGCGCGTCCCCACTGACCGCACCATAAGGCCAGACCCAAACCCGAGGCTTTTTCCCCGTCGCATGAACGATTCTTTTCGTAATGAGATCCGTATCATGCGCAAAACGTTGACGATACTCATCCCGCGTTTCGTATCGCTTACTCTCAGGAAAATAGCGACGAGTGACGGCGGCTGGTTCCATATTCCCCTGCGGGTTTGCCTGAATCCCTTTATGTAAGTCATAAGTATGCGCCCCAATTTCTACCAGGCCAGATTGCGCCATTTCGCTGACTTGCTGCCAGGTAAGAAAATGGTTGCGAGGTAATTGAACACCGCTAAAATCCACTGGCTGATCTTCAGGGGTATCCAGCCAGCGCCCAACGGGTGCCAGTACCGCTGGCCACCCATAGGCTTTCAGGAGAGGGTAAACGCGATGATAAAAACTGCTGTAACCATCATCGAAGGTCAGTAATACCGCCCTGTCCGGGAGCGGTTTCCCCCCAGAGCCCGCAGCCAGAATGTCATCAACGGATACCGGGTGGTAACCATTTTCCCTCAACCAGACAAAGTGTTCATTAAGTGCACGAGTTCGTACCGCCATAAACCGCTGATCGGCCCCCTCATCCGCAACATCATGATAAGCAATAACAATATATTGGTTGGCCTTCCAAGGCTGTTCTTTGACCAAGATAGGGCGTTCTGCTGGCGAGCTATATTTCACGTCAACGGAATGTGCACAGGCGGTGAGCATTAACACCCCCAACGTCATTACAAAGTTTCGTAGTCGTATGAATGACATCATCTTTCCCCTCAAAACCGATAATTCAAATCAAAAGACAGCGACACGTTCTGCTCCCGCTTACCGTCGTAAGGCCGCTTATCCCACTGAGCACTCACTCCCATATCCAGTACGTCATTCCACCGTACTCTTTGCCCATATCCGAGCGTGGTGATAGCCCCTGCGGATTCACCCTTTTGCCAGTAACGCCCTACGCCAGCATGTATCTCTTGATGCCACTCCGTCTGGTAATGTCGGTAAAGCAGGTGATCGAGGGTGAAGGCGGGTAGCACGGCCACATCATTCCGCGGGTTGTAATAAGAAACGGCCTGCTTGCTGTTTGACCCCCAATTGATCGACGGAGTGAAATCCAGGGTGAAAGACGGTGATGCAAAGACTCGCTCTTGCCCACTCAGCGCATATTCCTGACGTCTGTTGCCATCAGAAAACCACCCGTTCGACAGATCTGCTTGCCATGCGCGTCGCTCGCTTTGCCGCCAACGGACATACCCTCCGACGCCATTCGCCGTTACACCATTTTTAAGTGCGCGTAGCGGCTTGCTGCGCATTAGCCGTTCAGCATTCAGGCCGACACGCCAAACGTCATTAATGTCATGCCGATAGGAGAGACGCGCGCCAATGTCAGAGCCCAATCCAAAATTTCGGTGTGAAAACTCAGCCTCTGCCCAATTATCGCGGTTGGTAAATTCCACACCGCCGCGTAGAGTGCGATGAATAGCTCGTCCTTCCGTGAAATCACTTTGATTAAAAGCCCCTCCAGAGAACACTCGCCAATGGTCGGCAAACGGAGGGCTATAGAGCACGGCATCAATATCCGTGTCATTCATTCCCTTGGCTGGACTGTCAGACTTGACGCCCTGAGTCCCGGCAATACGCAGCTCCGCCATGTGATGAACCTGACGTAAACGCGCTAATCGTTTCACAGAAAAATCATCTGGATAGCGAGCCTCCGTATCGTCGGTCAGCTCACCAAGCTGATGCCACTCCTGCAATTCCAATGCAGTGAGCCCTTGATAGGTTTCCAACCGGAACGATCTCGCGTCCAACAGCTCAGCCCGCTTTAATAACGCTTCGGCACGACGCGGCCATCCCCTGTTTAGATAAACCCCGGCTAAACTGATGCTCAGCGCTTGGTTCCCTGGCCCACTAGAGGCCAGGCTTTCCACCAATCGTTGCGCAGCCGGCAGATCGTTATGGGAAATCAGCGACTGTATACGCAGGTATTTGATATCAACCCAATCGTCGTTAGGTATGAAGGTTGGCAGGCCATAAATACGTTTCTTATAAGGCGTTTTTTCTTCAGCTTGAGCTGACAGCTGCGCTGCCTGTTCAACTTTCTCACTCTCCAGGATGCTGTAGAAAAAATCGCCTTGCAGCGCTACCTGAGAGCGCTGAGCAGAGTCTTCTTGTATTACTGAACGGAGAATCTGCTCTGCTTTTTCAGGCTGCTTCAGATAGAGATAGGCTGAAGCCACCCAGCGTCGTGCATAGCCTGGAATATCCCCCTCTTTGATAAGTGATTGGTATTCCGAAATAATTTCTTCCATGCGATAGCGGACGAGCAACGCACCGAGCCGATCAATGCGAGCATGGCGATAGCTGGTTTTTGCTGAAGGAAGCGCTCGCCATTGATTCATCAAGCTGTCATAACGAGCCAAAGCGCGATCTGCCACAACGAAGCGCTCGTTTTCCGTTGTGGACGTGATAAACGCCAGACGAACCAGCTCAGCCGCCGCCTCCAGCTCTCGCGGGCGTTGCCTTTCATCAGTCTGGAAGACATGAAGTTTGCTGTCTTTCAACGCGCTCAATGCAGGTGCGCTAATCGTATTACCGGAAAGAATATCGCTGTAATCAGAAAGCAGTGTTTTATCCTGCGGTGCGTGGCGCATGGCTTGCATGATAGAAAAGAGGGAATCCGTATGCTTCCCCGCGATACGCTGTACCCATGCTAATTCACGCCAATGGTGCGCTGTTGGCTCGCGCTTAACACGAGACATAGCCAATTCCAGCGACTTTTTTGTCTGCCCGGCATCAGCGAGGGTGAGTATCAAACCACTACGTGCATCATCATCCCGTGGAGTGCGTTGTAAAACCCGCTGCCATAATTCCACCGATGACGGCCACTGACGGAGATTACGGTAGGACTTAGCCGCCGCTCTCAGTGCCGGATCGGGTAGTGACATCGTGGGTGAATAGGTTTGCCAAATTCTGATCGCTTCCGCGTCATTTCCCGCCCAACCGTTAATAAGCAGCCAGTCGGTCACCTCGGCAGTGGTTAGTACGCGATTCCTGGATTGCCCATCAAGCCATGACGTCGCAGGAGAGATATCACCCTGCCGGGCGTTGCTAATTAACGTGTCATAGTGAGATTCTGCCGCCGCGACGCCGACAGAAATGGAAAAATAAACGAATGATTTAAGTAAGTTAAATAATATTGGATTGAGTCTGCTTGAATGAGAATGAACAACACTCATCGCTGAATCTCCCCACCAGTGATGACAGAATAACGGTCAAATACATCGTTGAACGCTGGTTTCATGACTTAACACCTCTAATCGAGTCTAAACGCGGCATGCAGCTATCCCTCCCGTGATTCAAAGTCAGAGATAGACGCTAAGGCCAGTTTGGCGCATAATAATGCATATAGTTTTTTTATCAATATAATTTTTATACGCATATGACTAAGACTTCAGCAGCAGGTTCAGATCAAGCAGTGAAAGGGCGCAGTTGGGGACTGGAACGTCGGCTTCAATTCATCGACTTTCGGTTACGGTGGAGTGGGCACATAAATCGTACCGATCTAACGTCTTTTTTTGGGCTATCGATCCCTCAGGCGTCGCTCGACATCGCTAAATATCTTGAGATCGCCCCCCATAATCTGATCTACGATCGACGCACCAAAACTTATACGGCTACGCCGACATTCTCTGCGGTCTACCCACAGAATTCAGCCCAGCGCTATCTCGCGGAATTATTGGCAATGAAGACGGGTGTACTTGAAGCAGACGCCAGTTTCATTGAGTCTGCTCCAGAGGTGTGCTGGGTTCATATCCCACTCAACACCTACAATGAACAGGTTGTTGAAGTCATTGTCAGAGCCATTCGTGAAAAAAAGGCGGTGAGCATCCGCTATCAATCCTCATCATCCATGGATAATTCGCCACGGCTCATTTCCCCACACGCTTTAGGCAATGATGGATTACGCTGGCGAGTGCGTGCCTACTGCCATACCGAGCAACAATTTAATGACTTCATTCTTACGCGAATCCTCAACATTGAAGGTATCGAGCCTTCGACAGTCGATTCCACTAACGATTATCCGTGGCATACCTATCTTCAGTTAATTTTGGTTCCTAGCGATAAACTGCCACTGGCACATCAGCGCGCGTTGGAACTGGAATATGGTATGACCAATGGCGAGTTGAATATATCCTGCCGTCTGGCGTGCTTACAGGAAACGCTCAGCCGATTCCACATCCGCTTAACAGATGAAAATAACGAAAAAGATCAGCTGTTTGTATTGAAAAATAAAGAGGAGATTCAAGCATTGCTGGGGCGTGATCCCCACGCCCTTCATGCCAATTAATATCTCGCCCAGATAAGACAGAGCAAGGTCATGATTAAGTGAATTCACATATTGAGTTCACTTTTCACCCTGACGTCAGAAATGCATAAAATGATGTAAGATAAGAAGGCAATTTATGGTGATTCTGGTACAAAAGTGACGCAGGGTAAAATAGGTTAACCGGGAAAAAAAATGAAAATTCGCGCATATGAATTATTAATTATTTTCAGTTCAACCTTAATTATGAGTTACCTAGGTTTGTCTTTTAGGTTGCTTGACGACACCTCTCTATTCTGGCCAGTAGACATTCTCTTATTTTGCTTTCTTATACGCTATCGCAGTCGAGATAAAAGCATAAAAAACAAATTATTGCATAGCGTTATTTTATGCATGATCGGTTTTATCGGTATGCTGTTACCCGATATTTATCTTGAAAGCAATCAATCTTTTTTTGAGAAAGCCATTCACTGCGCGATAAGTTCTGCTTTTTTTGTTACCGCATGGATGACATTAATAATACTTTTAAATACAAGAGGTAAAACGCATAGTCAGTTACGTAAAAACTACATTTTTTTTATATTTATCTCTATTTCTATAGGGTCTATTTTTTCAGCTGCATTTTATGGATTATATTTATCCACAGAAAACAACAATGAAAACATTTTTATTCTTTCAAGAAAATGGTTTAGTGAAGAATTAAGCTCTGGTGTTATTTTTGTTTTTTTATTTCTAAACATAACAAAGAAAACAAACAATGTTTTTAACATATCAAAAGATTCAATTAAAACAATCATAAAAAAACCATTATTTATATTATATCCTCTCATCGTTATTTTTTGCATAGCATCATTAAACATCACGCTAAGTGTATTGGCAATATTGCCATTAATTTATCTTTCTTTATCGCACTCATTTAACAAAATCATTGTAATGTGCTCTGCAACAGGCATGGCATTAAATTATATTTATATAAATAGATTAATATCCATTCATGAAGAAATCGAAAAGGAATATTTATTCGAATTATCTTATTTATTCCAAATCAACACTTCAGTCATAATCATCACCGTCATTATTGCATCGTTTTTTATTAACAAAAATAAAAAAAGCATTAAAAGAATAGAATTAATCAGTAACCATGATGCACTAACAGGTATGTTAAATAGGCGTTCACTCAATCAACACATGATGAATGTCATTAACTCCATGCGTGATGGAGAGAATAAAATGATGTCTCTGCTTGTTCTTGATATTGACCACTTTAAAAAAATTAATGATACCTATGGACATACTATAGGCGATCATGTCATCAGAGAATTTTCTGCGACCCTTAAACAATATACCCGACCTCAAGACCTGCTGTGCCGATGGGGAGGAGAGGAGTTTTTAATAATAATCCAGGGTCTATCAGAAAATGACTGCTTAGAGATAGCGGAGAGGATACGATCTATTATAGAAGGCTCATCATTGGCTATTTCAAATGGTCATACTGTTCGATGCACAACCAGCATAGGTGTCAGTTTTTTTCATCTGGAAAGTATTGAAGATTTCCATGAAGCGTTTAAAGAAGCCGATAAATTATTGTACATGGCAAAAGAACAAGGGCGTAATCGCGTAAATTCAAGCCCTGATGTAAATTCGATAACAAAACCGATAGCATGAAAATACCTTTTATTAAAAGGGAAAACCTATATCATCGGATATGCTATTCACAGATAAAATCGAAGATAGAGAACCAGCTATGCAATCACCAAAAAAGTGGCTGATTTTGGCCATTGTTTCCAGTGCCCTGTTCCTGATTGTTATCGATATGACGGTGCTGTACACCGCGCTCCCAACGCTAACCCATGATTTGCACGCGACCGCATCGGATAAGCTGTGGATCGTTAATATCTACGCGCTGGTCGCTTCTGGTTTGCTGCTGGGCATGGGTACGCTGGGTGATAAGCTAGGCCATAAGCCTTTATTCATTTCTGGCCTGGTGGTTTTTGGTTCCGCATCATTGCTGGCGGCTTATTCGCCCACCCCCGGTATTCTTATCGCTGCTCGAGCCTTGCTGGCGGTAGGGGCAGCCATGATGATGCCAGCCACCCTCTCGATTATCCGTCTGACCTTCGCTGATGAACGGGAACGCGCGCTGGCAATTGGTATCTGGGCTGCGGTGGCATCCGGCGGCGCAGCATTTGGCCCCGTAATGGGTGGGATACTGCTTGAGTACTTCTGGTGGGGATCGGTTTTCCTCATTAATGTACCCGTTGTGCTGCTTGCACTCATCATGGGAATCACCGTGATCCCACATCGGCCAGGCAACGCCTCACACCGCTGGGACTTCATTGGTTCCCTATTAATCATGGTGGGTTTAATTGGTGTGACCTATGCCATAAAAGAACTAGGCAAGCGAGTTCCCTCTTATGACGATGCACTGATCGCTCTGCTTATCGGCGTAGCATTCATTACCCTATTCGTTAGGCGTCAGCGTAACAGTACGCATCCTCTAGTAGACTTTTCCCTCTTCCGCCTGCGGCCTTTCAGCGCCGCTGTAGCGGCTGCCATCGTGGCGGCTGCCGCCTTGATCGGAATGGAACTGGCTTTCACACAGCGATTGCAGTTAGTCGTCGGGTTATCCCCACTACAGGCAGGATTGTTCATTTTACCGCTGTCGCTGGCGTCTTTTATCTCCGGTCCATTGACCGGAAAGATATTGCCGCATGTGAATAGTGGGAAAATACTGGCAGCAGGCCTGCTGATTTCGGCATTGGGTATGGGGAGTTATCTGCTGCTGCACAATGCCAGCACGGCGGTACAAATCATCAGCTTGACGGTAATTGGCGCTGGCGTGGGGTCAACCATGACAGCCGCATCGAGCACCATTATGCAGGTTGCTCCAGCGGCAAAAGCGGGTATGGCAGCATCAATAGAAGAAGTGTCTTATGAATTGGGTGGCGCGACAGGGGTGACGTTGATGGGCAGTTTGCTGTCTTTCACTTATTCCGCGACGTTTATGCTACCTACTGGGTTTACCGTACCGGACACCGCCTATGACAGTCTGGATGAAGCGTTAATTTTTGCCGAATCCTTACCAGAAAATATGCAGCGGACGCTTATCACACAGGCACATGCCGCTTTTGATTCTGGGTTTTCCGCCGTACTGGCAGTAGCAACGCTGATTCTGTTGCTAACCTCGGCCTTCGTCTGGATAACGCGCCACAATAAACAGCGATCCCGTAAGACCGCGGATGCGTAGCACCACAGCTAAAGGCATAAAAAACGCCGTTCAATAGCGAACGGCGTTGATGATTTAGCTACAGTAATTTAGCCTGGCACTACATCGTAACTTAGTAGGTTTCTTTACCGTACTGTAGTGAGCGAGGCCCGTACAGCATACCGCGTGGATGGCCTGCCGCCAGAAGGCGTGCACTGGTCACACCCGCAACGTCATGGCCTTTATCAGAGATCGTGTCCGCAATTTGATTCACCGCAGCCTGCACCAGAATACCGATGATGCCACCGTTAGAATTTGACTGCTGCTCGTTGCTGGACGCCGTTGCGCTTCCGCTCCACAGCAGTTTGCCGGTACGCAGATCAACCAGACGTGCATCCGCAGAAACGCGAGTTTCGCTATTAATCACGATGTACGACGTGCCGTACTCTTTCACATCCAGATATAACGCAGCATCGGCACCAAAGATTTGGTGCAGCTTCGCCGTGCTCAGCGCATGGATATCCGACGCGGTAGATAAGCCATTCTGTTTGAACGTTTCATCCACTACCGCAACAGGCAATACGTAATAACCTGACTCTGCCAGCGGGTAGGTGACTTGTGAAAGCAGACTGTAGCTTGCTTTTACATCAGGAGAATGGTTAACCGGCGGTAAGACCAGAATAGATTTCGGCTTACTCTGCTTAAATGACGTGTAGTCATAAGGTACGGGTTTAGCACAGCCAGTCAGCACCAGCGCAAAAACCAGACCACATAATCCTAAGAAACGATTCATTTAATATTCCCTTTATTTTTACTCAACAAGAAGTCCATGAAAGGTGCTGATTCAGGGAATTTCGCTTTTTCAGTTTCAAACTGTTGGCGAGCTTCACTATCACGGCCAGTATTGGCGTACAGCAACCCAAGTTGAGCATAGAGTCCCGGCGGGACAGGTTTGTTTGCGGCTTTCGCTTTTTCGATCGATTCATTCAGAGCAAGGATCTGTTGTTCTGGGCCGACTTTATCCTGTTGATAATAATCATAAAGCGCAGGCTGATATTTGTCCCAGCTGTAAATCGTTTTCGGCGCGGATGCGCAGCCAGCCAGTACCGCGACTGCCAATAGCAGGGTAACTTTCTTATGAGATAACATGGTGATATTCCTATTCCATTAGTTCGCTGGGCGCCAGGCACCGCTTTCAATTCCTGCAACCAGATTATTGACGGCTTCACGGATAGCCAAATCCAGTACTTTACCGTTCAGCGTCGAGTCATAGCTGGCCGTACCGCCGAAACCAATAATTTCACGGTTAGACAACGTGTACTCGCCCGCACCTTGTACGGAATACACCACTTCAGACGTTTGTACGTTCACCACGTTCAACGTGGTTTTTGCGTAAGCAACCTGTGTTTTACCGCGACCCAGGATGCCCCACAGCTGATGGTCACCCACTTCTTTGCGGCCAAACTCGGTCACATCACCGGTAATCACATAGCTAGCGCCTTTCAGCGTCTGCGTTTGTCCTTTAATACCCGCTTCCGCTTTCAGCTCTTCCATGTTGGTGCGATCCAGCACATTAAAGCGGCCGCTCTGCTGAAGATGGCTCACAAGAATGGTCTTGGATTGATTACCTAAACGGTCAACGCCATCAGAAAAAATACCGTTCATGTAGTTAGAGCGGTTTTCAAACTTTCCGATGGAAATCGGGCTGCGAACGCCCTGATAAGGCGTACTGTAAGAAGTGACTTTTTGGGCTTCTACGGTACGAGAAGACTCTGTGGCACATCCGCTCAATAGCGCAGCTGACATGAATACAGAACATAGAACGACTTTTTTATTCATAACACTATCCCTTAGTGACAATCTATTAACCCTGAGCAAAGCCCTGTTATTGATTCATAATGAAAATACCGTAAAAATATTATTTAGCTTAAACACTGTTTTGCTGCATTTAAATTACGTCCGATATTATGAGGGGAGTAAATAAAAGTAACGAGTTATTTCATAGGAAAATTAACAAAAGTAATGAAAATCAGAATTTTTACCCGAGATAAAGCACAATAAACCAGATAAAAAACAAGGTTATATGCAACCATGCCATTACTTTCACCTAACATCGCAACTTACTGAAACGATTCAATAATTTCATGAATAACACGGGTGAGATTTAACATTAACCGACTTTTTACCTGCTCTATATCAAGGTCAGAGAGTTATCCAGCTATTAGGATAAAGGCCAGGATCGAGGGATCAAGGGTGGGAAAAGGTAATGAACCGATTTGTTATTGCCAGTACTCAAGACTGTATGGGGTGTCATGCATGTGAAATCGCCTGTGTGATTTCACACAATGACGAGCGCTATCCAGATAGCGCGACGGTATTTCAGCCCAGAATCAAGGCATTCAATACGCCAAAGCTTCGGGCTGCCGTGACATGCCGTCACTGTGAAGATGCCCCCTGCGCCAGCGTGTGCCCAACGCAGGCCTTGATCAGACAAGACAATAGCATTCAGCTCGTTCAGGAAAAGTGCATCGGCTGCAAAAGCTGTGTGCTGGCTTGCCCGTTCGGCGCGATGTCGATGGTGACAAACCCTGTGGACAACAGCACCGTCGCTCATAAATGCGATCTCTGCGCCGACCGCCCAGAAGGACAAGCGTGTGTGGCGGCCTGCCCAACGCAGGCGTTGCAGTTAGTCAGTGAACAAACGCTAGCTGACCGTCGCCAGGAGAAACAGCTGGTGATGGCGCAACGTTCAGCTTCCCATTGGCAGCGTGAAACGCCCGTGCTGAAAGCGCTAACGACTAATCCACTCAGTAAAAGAAAAAACTGGCCGCGCCGGGATGCGGAGAAAAAGCCGCTGACCCAGAGAACTTCCACGTTTGATGAAATCTATCATGGCTTCTCCGTGCAGCAGACGGAAGATCAGGCTGACCGCTGCCTTTCCTGTGGCAAACGCGCGATCTGCGAGTGGACCTGTCCGCTGCATAACAATATTCCCGAATTGCTGAGCCTAGCAAAGCAAGGTCGCATTCTTGAAGCCGTCGAGCTCTCTCATCAAACCAGCAGCCTGCCAGAAATCTGTGGTCGTGTATGCCCACAGGACCGGTTATGTGAAGGAGCTTGTACGCTGGGCAAAGAATATGGCGCGATCACCATCGGCAACGTTGAGCGCTACATTACCGATACCGCGATGGAAATGGGCTGGTCGCCCGATATGACGCGTGTCGTTCCCAGCGGAAAGCGTGCCGCGATCGTCGGGGCTGGCCCGGCTGGGCTAGCCTGTGCCGATGTGTTGGCACGCAACGGCGTACAGGCCGTCGTGTTCGATCGTCACCCGGAAATTGGTGGCCTGCTCACATTCGGGATTCCGTCGTTCAAACTGGACAAAGATGTCCTAATTCATCGTCGTGAAGTGTTCAGCGCCATGGGCATCGACTTCCAACTGAATACCGAAGTGGGGAAAGACATTTCTCTGGCTCAGCTTCTGGACGACTATGACACCGTTTTCCTTGGTGTTGGCACCTACCGTTCCATGAAAGCCAACATTGATAATGAAGAGGCTCCCGGCGTCTTCGATGCGCTTCCCTTCCTGATCGCCAATACCAAGCACGTTATGGGGCTACCTGAATTAGACGATGAGCCCTATATCTCGATGGCGGGCAAACGCGTCGTCGTGCTCGGCGGTGGAGACACTGCAATGGACTGCCTGCGCACGTCCGTTCGGCAAGGTGCGATATCGGTAACCTGCGCCTATCGTCGTGATGAAGCCAACATGCCCGGTTCGAAAAAAGAGGTGAAAAACTCCCGCGAAGAAGGCGTGGAGTTCATGTTTAACGTTCAGCCACAAAAAATCTGCCTCAATGAACAGGGAGAAGTGTGCGGAATTAGTCTGGTTCGTACTGAACTGGGCGAGCCTGATGCCAGCGGCCGTCGTCGTCCGCGCCCCATTCCTGGTTCGGAATTCGTTCAACCCGCAGAGGCCGTAATAACCGCATTTGGTTTTCAGTCACACAGAATGCCGTGGCTGGAAGAAGCCGACGTCGAGCTAGATAATTGGGGATACATTACTGCCCCTCTCGATAGTCAGATACCTTGCCAAACCAATCATCCGCGTATTTTTGCTGGCGGTGACGCCGTACGCGGTGCCGATCTGGTGGTAACCGCCATTGCGGATGGGCGAAAAGCCGCATTGGGAATGATTGCGACAATGGGACTGACCGCCGTAACCGGAGCCATTCCCGCCCACCCGCAACGCCCAGAGATGAACGCAACCCGCGAGGATATCCGTCCATGAATCAATTTGTTATCGCCGAAGCAGAAAAATGTATCGGCTGTCGGACTTGCGAGATTGCCTGCGCGGTCGCTCATAGCGGTGGCCAAAGTGCACAACTGCGGCCATCTCACTTCTTTCCCCGCCTGAAAGTGATTAAAAGCGCCAGCATCAGCGTACCGGTTCTGTGCCGCCAGTGTGAAAATGCGCCCTGTGCCAGCGTGTGTCCGAATGACGCGCTGGTGCGCGATCGGGACAGTATTCAGGTTATTCAGTCTCGCTGCATCGGCTGCAAAAGCTGTGTGGTCGCCTGTCCCTTCGGTGCCATCAATGTGGTAACGAAAGCCTCGAATGATGAGAGTACGCAAAGTGAAGTCCACAAATGTGACTTATGCATTGATGTAGCCCCGAGTCCTTCCTGCGTCAGCGTGTGTCCGACGTCAGCGCTTCGGTTAGTGACTGCGGATGAGTTGCGCAAGCAGACGCTGGAAAAACAACAGCGTTCCGCATTGGGATGGCCAAGCCATTAAACAGGCGGGAATGTGGCGGACAGGGAAGGATCGCTAAACAGCACACAATACAGAAAATTCGTTGTGCCTAATTAATAATTATCGCCGATTTATCCATCGATTTTTCTTTAGATCACATATTAGTCTGATAATATGCATTGGTAGTACCCGATAGGTTCCCATCTTTTATCACGATCATGGAGTGAACAATGACCTGCCATTTTGTCAGGTGGACAAGCACGGAAGCGCTTCCTGACTTACAAAGACTGCCTGATAGGCTCATCTCATCAACACAAAGTTTTTCAGCCAAACGCCGCGAGCGTTATCTGAAAAGCCGAGCGCTGCTGGCTGAGATGATGTTCTATTTTTTCGGTTATCCGCTGTTACCTACGCTGCTGGTGTCTCCTGAAGGACGCCCTTACTTTGCCGATCCTAATCTGCCCCAATTCAGCATCGGCTATGCAGGCAATACGATTGCCATCCTCCTGAGCGAAGAGGGAAGCGTCGGTATGGATATCGAAATCGTTCATGTCAGGCCAACGAATCAGACCGTCCCACAGATGCAGGCGCAAACGCAGGCTGAACAGGCGTGGATTGACGCTCAGCGCGACCCACTGGAAGCAGCAACGCAATTATGCACCATTCGCCAGTCACTGGTGAAAATGCCTGGTGCAAATAGCCATCTTCCCCATAACCTCAAACTTCACCCTGCCTCCGGCAGGCTACGTTCAACCGACATGCCCGCCGTAGAAGTGATGAGCGATGTTGATGATTATCTTGCATGGGCCTGCGCCCATATCCCCACGCTTAACCGACTCGTCATGTGGAAATACACGTCGGCATCGGGCATGAGAAAGTCGGGGGAAATCTTACAACAGCAGCGCCAGTCTGTACGCTATATGAAGTTAACCAGCCATACGATAGAAAAAGCCACCTCTACCGCATCACAGTAGCCATCTGCCTCGTCGCTGGCTGAGGCTCCGGGAAAACCCGGAGCCATGAACACATTAATGCCCGTCGATAAACACGATTTTCAGCAGGAACAGCAGCGCCACCACCACCACGCAAGGGCTGATTTCACGCCAGCGCCCCGTCGCCAACTTCATCACACAGTAAGAAATGAAGCCCAGCGCGATCCCTTCAGTAATCGAGAAGCTGAACGGCATCATCACCGCGGTAATAAAGGCAGGAACGGCTTCGGTCAGGTCGTCCCACTTCACGCGTGCCAGGCTGGACGTCATCAACACGCCCACGTAAATCAGCGCGCCAGCGGCCGCATAGGCAGGCACCATACCCGCCAGCGGTGACAAGAAGATCACCAGCAGGAACAGCAGGCCGACGACCACCGCGGTCAGGCCGGTGCGTCCACCCACGGAAACACCTGAAGAACTTTCAATATACGCCGTAACGGACGATGTCCCGATAAATGAACCCGCCACAGAGCTGATGCTATCAACATACAGCGCCTGCTTCATACGCGGGAACTTACCGCGAGCATCGACCAGTCCAGCTTTGTCCGTCACGCCAATCAGCGTGCCGGAGGAATCAAACAGGTTAACCAGCATGAAAGAGAAAATAATGCCGGACATCCCGAGGTTCAGTGCGCCAGCCAGATCAACCTGACCCACCACCGACGTTACGCTTGGCGGCAGTGAAAACACGCCAGCAAATTTAACATCACCCAGCAACAGGCCGATTGAGGTCGTCACGACGATGGAAATCAGCACAGCGGCGTGAATATTACGTGAAGCCAACGCCACAATGATGAAAAAGCCCAGAGCACCCAGCAGCACGCTGTGTGATGTCAGGTTACCAATCGTCACCAGCGTTTCAGGGTTGGGAACGATAATACCGGCGTTTTTCAGACCCATCATGGCAATAAACAACCCGATACCACTGGCGATACCGAGACGCAGACTAAGCGGAATATTGGCAATCATCCAATAGCGAATCTGGAAGATAGTCAGCAACAGGAAACCGATTGCGCCCCAGAAAATCGCGCCCATCGCTACCTGCCATGGCAGCCCCATCGCCCCCACGACAACAAAAGCGAAAAACGCATTCAATCCCATGGCCGGCGCCAGCGCCACGGGCAAGTTAGCCAGCAGCCCCATTAAAATACTGCCGAATGCCGCAATCAGACAGGTGGTCACAAAGACCGCTTTGGTATCCATCCCCGCTACGCCCAAAATCTGCGGGTTAACAAAAACGATGTAAACCATCGTCAAAAACGTCGTGAAACCAGCAATCGTTTCCGTACGTGCTGTCGTGCCATGTTGTTTAAGCTTAAACACGCGCTCCAGCAGGCCCTGCTCGGTAGCAGGGCCGGGTTGTGATTTATTCATTAGTACCAATCCAAAGAAGGGAATAACTGTCGTCGGGTATCCTATAACAAAATTCTACGTTTTTACGTTGATCCCACGTTTTTTTTCATCGAATAAGAAGAACCTATTAACGTCATGGCTATTACGCCGCACGCCCTCAGTTGAAACCCCTTAATTTTATGCAAGATCGCTCTGAAAATGGCTTTGTATTCTCTAAATAATTCGAGTTTCAGGCAGGCGGCAAGCGAGGGAGTCCCGATGAGCTTACTCAAGTAAGTGATTCGGGTGACAAATCTGCCGGGAGCAGATTTGAACGCAGCTTGCAGCGGCCCCAACGGGGCGAGGCTCATGGATGAGCCGAGTAACGAGCGCAGCCAACGCACATGCAACTTGAAGTATGACGAGTATAGGTCGCAATATCAGGCCAATTGGTTAAAGTAGGAGCTTCATCTTTTATTTCATCGATAAGGATTGGTCATGCCCCGTATTGAATGCGTCTTCTTCGACTGTGATGGCACGCTGGTTGATAGCGAAGTGCTGTGTTGCCAGGCCTATGTGAATATCTTCATTCCGTATGGGGTGAACTTATCGCTGGAGGAGGTGATAAAAACCTACAAGGGCGTGAAGCTGTACGAGATTATTGCCCGCATCAGCCAGCAGCATGGCTTAACCGTATCGGTAGAAGAGGCGGAGCGTCATTTCCGTCAAGAAGTGAAGCATCTGTTCGATGAGTATCTGCAACCTATCGAGGGTGCACGTGAATTAGTGCAGTCCATCACCGTCCCGATGGCGGTGGTTTCCAACGGCCCAGTTAGTAAGATGCAGCATTCACTCGGCCTGACGCACATGCTCGATCTGTTTGGCGACCATCTCTACAGCGGCTACGATCTGAAAAAGTGGAAGCCCGATCCGGCGGTGCTGTATCACGCCGCCGAGCAGTTACAGCTTCCCATCGAACACTGCATTCTGGTTGAAGATTCCGCCGCTGGTGTACAGGCAGGCATCGCCGCGGGCATTCCGGTGTTCTATTACTGCGCCGATCCCCATAACCAGCCGATCCATCACCCGCTGGTCACGATGTTCGACGATATGCGCGAACTGCCGCAAATCTGGCGCGAAAAAGGCTGGAATATCACTGCGTAGTAGCAGCCATTCGGACTTATGTCAGACCGTCGGCAAATCTATTTGTGGGACGAAAACGGTGGTAATGGAATAGAAGAGTAAAGCGTTTGCGCCATGGACAAAAACGTCAGGAATGTTTTTGAACGTCGCTAGCGACGGCCCTGCAAGGGTGAATCTCAGGGATGAGATTCATATCCGCGCAAGCCGAGCGTACACGGACGTATTCACAGCGTCTTTACGATCTATCCATTACCACCGCACGACGCACGTAATCTTCATCCTCAGGCTGGCTTATTCCGCCACCACAGCAAACGGCGCTTCGGCTGCTTTTCCTGCTGGTTAAAACGGGCGTTAACCCGATTAGCCAGCAGTTCCAGCGACAGGCAAAACACAAAGTAGACCAGCGCGACAAACAGGAAAACCTCCATCGGGTAAACCATGCTGCGGTTATTGACCTGCGTAGCAAGAAAGGTCAGTTCGCCAACCCCGACAATGTAGGCCAGTGAGGTATCTTTAATCAGGGAAATCCATTGGTTAATGAAGGAAGGCACCATCATCCGCAGCGCTTGAGGAAGCACTATCTGCCATAACACCTGCCAGCGGCTTAGCCCCAGCGAGAGTCCAGCCTGCCACTGACCGCGTCCGATGGCGACAATGCCGGCCTTGACGCCATGCGCCAGATACGCCGAAGCGATCAGCGCCAGCGCACAGACCACGGTAGTAATTTCAGGGATATCGACGCCAAAAACGATCGGCAACAGAAAATACGTCCAGAAAATCAGCATGATGACAGGAATCGCCCGGAAGAACCCCAACACCATCGCCAACAGTGCACTCCACCAGCCCCGGGACATCGCTAACGCCACGCCTAAAATCGTACCCAATAGGGCAGACGCTATGCCCGCCAGCAGGCTCATCACCAGCGTCAGCGCTGCGCCACCCAGTGGGCCATCCGGGAATGTTCCCCACATCAAATAGTCGATGTTATCGGTGATAACGGTAAAATCCATCTCAGTGTCTCTCCGCCAGACTGCGCTGCTGACGCCACATGCCCCAGCCTTCCATCACGGCAATAATCACGATGTACAACACCGTCGCCACGCCAAATGCCTGAAACGTGCGCAGGGTTTCCGTCTCCACCTGACGCGAGGCATAAGACAGCTCAGCGACGCCAATCGCCATCGTCAACGACGAGTTCTTAACAATATTCATGTACTGCCCAAGCAGCGGCGGCAGGGCGATTTTTAGCGCCTGTGGCAACACCACATAACGCATGGATTGCCAACCAGTTAACCCCAAAGCGTGCGCGGCGTACTTCTGCCCACGCGCCACGCCGCGAATACCGGAACGGATCTCCTCCGCAATAAACGCGCTGGAGTAGAGCGTCAATCCTGCCAAGCCCGCCAGAAACTCAAAAGAAGGCCACGCTAACGTCGTACCGAAGAGAGAAAGCGTATGCGAGGTGTTCAGCCATTGCATCATCTCTGAGGGAAAAAGCTGTCCGGCCCCGAAATACCAGAAAAACAGCTGCACCAGCAGCGGTGTATTACGAAATAGCGAGCTATACGCCACCACAACGCCACGCAGCACATGAATCTGGCTGTCTCTGGCCGCCGCCAACAGAAAACCCAGCACCGTGGACAGAACGATCGTACTCAGGGAAAGACCCAGTGTGATCAGGAAACCGTGCCACAGCCAGATCAGGTATTGAGGAGCCAACAGCCACGACTCAAGCGATTGCAGCGCCGTATCCATGCGTTTTATCTCTCTTTGTCATTATTACGAGGTACAAATAGAAATGCCCTCTGCGATGCAGAGGGCTGGGATCATAGCACTGAATGCGTTAGCTATCAGGATTTAGGTTGCTGATCCAGCGGGGCAAAGGTGAAGTCACCGCGCGGTTGGGATGATTTCGTGCTCGGCCCGAACCAGCGATCGTAGATGGTCTTCGCTTCACCCTGTTTTTCCAGGTTAATCAGCGTGTCGTTAATTTTCGCCGTCAGGCGCTCTTCGCCCTTCGGAATCCCGACGCCCTGATACTCTTTGGTAATGCTGAACGGAGATATTTCAAACTCAGCCTTCTGTGCATCAGGCACATTAGCCAGCAGGCCGACCAGTTTGGCATCATCCTGCGTGATGGCCTGAACGTTGCCGTTACGCAGCGCAGCGAAAGCCAGCGGCGTATCGTCGTAGGAAATCACTTTGGCTGTCGGGTAATGCTCGCGCAGGGTAATCTCCTGCACGGTGCCTTTATCCGCGCCGATGCGCAGCGTTTTGATGTCGTCCGGCGTTTTCAGCACGCCTTTACGGGCGATGAATTTTTGTCCGGTCGCGAAGTAAGGAATACTAAAGTTAACCTGCTTGGCGCGCTCATCGGTAATCGTGAAGTTCGCGGCAATCAGATCGACTTTCTGCGAACTTAGCAGAGGAATACGGTTAGCCGGGTTGGTCGCACGCAGCTCAACCTTCACGCCCAGCGCCTTACCAATTGCCTCGGCGATATCCACATCATAACCCACCAGCTTTTTGCTCTGCGGATCGACATAGCCAAACGGCGGATTGCTGTCGAAGACGGCAATTTTCACCACACCCGCCTTCTGAATATCATCTAATTTATCTGCCTGTGCAGCACCAGAAACGGAAGCCAACCCGGCCAACAACGTCACGGTCAAAATATGCTTTTTCATTCCCTGCCCCTTAATTATTGGTGTATTAACAGCAGGCTATCAGCAGGGCGAAAACGCGGGAAATAACATAAATAGCTATAATATAACCTTATGTTACTTCGGTATTTTGGCAGATTATCCTGACTCAGGTACGGCTAGGTAGATTGATGGAAAACGGCAGACTACCAGCGAGTACGTCATTAATCTGGCTGTCTACCTCATCAAAGAGCGCATAGCGTCGGCGGTATTCTGCCCGCTTGCGGCTGGGAATTTCCTGTTCAGACTTTCTCGGAAGAGATAACGGCAGCGTAATGTTGCCATCAGGCCGCGGTTGACCACCGTGAGCGAAAAGGAAAGCATTGTAGTCGGCCAGAAAAACATGGCGTTTCTTACTGCGATAGCGCCAGTGTTTATAGATGTGCGTTTCGTTACTGACGGCGATAACGTGCGCCAGATTAAGGCCACGTGCCAGGTTAAGCAGGCCTTCCAGAAGAATGCGCTTGGGGAACAGGCTGTGGCAATCTCGCGTCGCCCCCTGAATAACGTGATGCGGCGTTTGTGCATCCGGCCCCTGGATTCCACCGACAAACAGGCTCATTTCCCCCTCAATGCGCAGGATGGAGAACGTCATCTGTGCCAGCACGTGCTCGCTGGTCTCAAGCTGTAGGGAAAGCTCACCTTCCTTACACATTTGATCGTTAGTCATCAGGCGAAGCGTGTAATTTTCATCGCTTTTTCCCTGAAAATTGGCCAAAACGTTACCGTTACCGTTCTGGCTATATAGCAAACGCTGGCGGTGTGGCGGCAATGATTGAATAAAACGGTAATGATCCATTAAGGCCGTACAGGTTTGATGTGTCGGCAGTGACGCCATCAGGTAGGGGCGCTGGAGCTTACTGTAAAGTTGATTGCCGTTACGTCGAAAAATATCCTGCACGGGATAATTAACGATAAAGCTGAGCCATTTCATGGTCAGCAGCGGGTGAAGCATCACTCGGGATGTATATTTTATACGCCACTGGAGACTCTCCCAGCGCCGATCCGGCTTATGTTTACCCGTTGCTAATGCCAGTAACAGGGAAAATGCGGCACGAAATTGGGTCTTCGTACTGCCAAGTGATTGTGTAGAGGTAATGTCCATGAATGCCACCATGATTAAGATGACGAAATCGTAACGGGACATTCATCAATGAAACTAAAATAGCGACGCCTAAAAAGCAGCGCTCTCTTATTCGTTGAAGATTAGTTTAAGATAGCCGCTAACCTAATGGCGATCGTTTAAGCATCGAGAAACACAGGGCGCCCCCTGCGGGAACCTCACCCGGTGTTTCCCCTAACAACGGATTTAAGTGACCAGTATTAGGCGCTCGCTTGTTTTTCCGCGTGCACTCAGCGTAACGCCGTTTTTCCTCCAGACAGCACCAGCCAGGTCATCATCCCCCCAATTAGTCCCCAAAATGCCGCGCCAACGCCCCACAGCGTTAATCCAGATGCGGTAATCAGGAAAGTGACCACCGCCGCATCGCGCTGTTTTTCATCCAGCAAGGCGCGGTACAGGCTGCCCGAAATCGTGCTGAGCAGCGCCAAACCGGCAATAGCGTGAATCAGTGGCTGCGGCAGCGCGGTAAAAAGCTGCCCGATCGATCCGCCGAAAACGCCCGCCAGTAGATAAAACCCACCAGCAGCGACAGCGGCAAGATAGCGTTTTTTTGGATCGGGATGCACATCCGACCCCATACAGATCGCGGCAGTAATCGCGGCAATACACACGGAAAAACCGCCGAACGGCGTCAAGATCAACGCGATTAATGCCGTAATGGTAATCAGCGGCGACACGGGAACCTGATAGCCCGCGGCTTTTAGCGTGGCAACGCCCGGTGCGTTCTGCGACGCCATGGTGACAATGAAAAACGGAATACCGACGCCCAACAGCGACGACAACGAAAAATGCGGCGCAATGAATTCCGGCACGGTAAATACTAGCGGCGAATCAGAAACTGCAATTTGTCCACGCCACAACGCCAGCAACAGGCCAGCAAGCAGCGTTAGCACAATGGCAAAGCGGGGTAGCATCCGACGGCTGAGCAAATAGGTCACACACATCGCGAAAGTCAGCCAGAAATCCTGTTGCAGAGCAAGAAAGGCATCCGCGCCAAAACGCAGCAGAATACCTGCCAACATCGCAGCAGAAATGGCTTGTGGAATGACGTTCATCAAACGGGCAAACAGGCCCGTAACCCCGCAGATAAAAATAAGCGCAGAAGCAAACAGGAACACGCCGATCGCCTCATTGAGCGACGTACCCGGCAAGCTGGTGACCAATAGCGCTGCCCCCGGCGTTGACCACGCGGCCAGTATCGGTGCACGGTAATACAGCGATAGGCTAATGGAAGCCAGCCCTTGGGCAATGCCCAACATGCTTAACCAGCCACCGAT
Organism: Pectobacterium polonicum; assembly: GCF_005497185.1. Classification (GTDB taxonomy): domain Bacteria; phylum Pseudomonadota; class Gammaproteobacteria; order Enterobacterales; family Enterobacteriaceae; genus Pectobacterium; species Pectobacterium polonicum. The sequence goes on from NZ_RJTN01000019.1 coordinate 94,854, forward strand.
TTGTAGCGTACTGGCACCTGCCGCTTCCGCCGCCTGAAAAATGATGGCAGCCGAGCTGGTGTACCCCACCAGTACCGCCACAAAACCGGCGATAAAGGTCGAAAACGTGACATCTTTTAGCGCAAATGACGCAGGCATGGTATAGCATCCCACACTTATCGTGCGTTATAACGCACAGAAAGCGTTAACATAGCAGTGTGCGTTATAACGCACAAGCAGGAGCCAGCATCAATGTCTGATGAGTTAACTTGCCGTATTGGCGATACATTGAAAGCGTTAAGGCAGGATAAAAACTGGAGCCTCACGCGAGCAGCGGAAGAAACGGGTGTCAGTAAAGCGATGCTCGGCCAGATCGAGCGCGGTGAATCCAGCCCGACGGTCGCTACCCTATGGAAAATTGCGACAGGTCTGAATGTTGCGTTCTCCACCTTTATTGAACCGATGCTCACGGATGACGATGTAACGTATCGCTCAGGGACAGGTTCAACATTCAGGGAAAATGAGGCGGGAATGCACGTTGTGCCACTCTTTCCTTACGACGAAAAACTGCGTTTCGATATGCTGGTGATTGAACTGGCTGCGGGTGCCAATAGCACGTCATCGCCACATGAAAACGGGGTGATCGAGCATATTATTGTGTTGGAGGGTCAGTTGGAGATGACCATTGATGGGCAGACCCACTTATTGTCCACCGGTGACGCCCTGCGTTTTGCCGCCGACAGAGAACACCGCTATCACAACCCGACCGACACTGCGGTGCGCTTCCACGATTTGATTCACTACCCATGACCTGAGCATGTATCTCTCAATGGATTTACAAAGTAAACAAATAGATATTGATAGCAAAAGAACGTATTAGACAATCTATAGGTAAGACATAGAATTTCTTCCCATTCGTTTAATGGGGTTAACGTTCTATGGGTCAGTTAAAAGACAATACCGCGCATCGTGCGAGTTTATTCTCACGGTGCATTACGCCGTTATTATTGTTCTCCGTATTTTCGGCTACGTCATCAGAGGCAACGGCCAAATTAACCATTGCGATGGATGGCGCTTCTCCGCCTTATAACTACAGTACCTCAAACGGAAAAATCGAGGGGTTTGAAGTAGACCTTATTAACGACCTGTGCAAAAGAATCAACGAAGAATGCACCGTCATTAGCCAGTCCTGGGAAGGGATTATTCCTGCACTGCTCGCCAAAAGATACGATGCCATCATGTCGGGAATTTCTATCACGGAAGAGCGAAAAAAACAGATAGATTTTACCCATCCTTATTCAACCACCCCCAGTTGGCTGGTTGGTTCAGAGGCGCTGTTTAAAAACATCACCACATCAGACGCCGCTATCGCCGCGCTTAAAGGGAAATCACTCGGCGTACAGCGCGGGACCATTCAGCAAGCGATTGCCGATAA
>NZ_RJTN01000002.1 GCF_005497185.1 Pectobacterium polonicum
TCCCTTCTTTTGAGCCTCCTTATTGTTGCTAATTAAATTCTGTGCACAGGCCCTATTTGCCGGAAGGCGCTATAAAAAATTAAGGTAATTTCTATGTCTAACAAAATGACTGGTTTAGTAAAGTGGTTTGACGCTGGTAAAGGTTTTGGTTTCATTACTCCTGACAACGGTAGCAAAGATGTATTCGTACATTTCTCTGCTATTCAGAGCAACGATTTCAAAACGCTGGACGAAGGCCAAAAGGTTGAGTTCACCATTGAAAATGGTCAGAAAGGCCCATCAGCTGGCAACGTTGTTGCACTGTAATCAAGTTGCGCTGTAATACGCCAAATTGAATTAATGTTTCTCTTGCGATAGCGATGATGGTTTAAGCCGGAGCAGCCAAGAAAAGCACCAAAAAACCCTAGCGTAAAGCTGGGGTTTTTTGTTTATACCCGTCATACTTCAAGTTGCATGTGCGTCGGCTTCGCTACTCCACCCCCTTGGGGCCGCTGCAAACAGCGTTCAAACCTGCCTCTGGCTAGTTTGTCGGTCACCCGAATCACTGACTTGGGTAAGCTCATCGGGATTATCTCATTCGCCGCGTTACAAGGCTTATCAATAAGCCTTGACCTATCGGGCCAACGCTTTGCGTTGTTTAAACGTTAACGTTTGTCCTGAAACTCGAATTATTTAGGGTATATAGCTCATAATGACTTGCAGACTTTCTGCTACTTCGACCTCATCACTATGATTTAATCCGCTTTAGGATATGTGATATACCCGTAATACTTCAAGCCGCAGGTGCGTTGGCTGCGTTCACTCACCCGAATCACTTACCTGAGTAAGCTCATCGGGACTCCCTCTCTTGCCGCCTTCCTGCAACTCGAATTATTTGGGGTATATAGGCCCATATCGAGTGACATTTCAACACACGGGAGATATCTCTTGGCAGAGCCAGAATAGTATTCTCCGTGTTTATCAATGCTAAATCCATTCGCTTGGTAAAATACGACGGCATTAGGTGTTGAGGACAATGTTAGCGCCGTTATTCCACGCGTTCTTGCTTCACTTTTTATCGCCTCCAGAATTTTTGTGGCAAGTCCTTTATTCTGGTAGTTCGGTAAGGTAAAAATAGCTTCAACACTATTATTTGTTATATCAAGAAAACCCGTTGCGACAGGGAGGGAAAGTATTGCGTCGTCAATGACGAAAAAAGGGTTGTTAATGATGGCATGTCGATAGCCTTCAGGCATAGTATCGGGTGTGAATGCCATGATGGTTTCATTATCATAAACTTCCTGACATCCCGAACGTATTGCCTCATTCCTAATTAGCCATAAACGTTCAGCTTCATCAGCGATAGCATAGCGAACGGACATAACTCCTCTCCCTTTATTATATGAATATCTTTTATTGCATCCGGTAGGCAGAAAAACCAGCTATTTTTCAACGATAAACTGAATTTCTTCTTCTGGAATAACGCTACAGTATTTATTTAATGATTGAAACTAAAAATAAATATCTTGCTGATGGTACTTGACTGTATCAACAAAACCATTATGAGATGAGGTGTATAAAGATTGGCAAGGTTGTTGCTGAGCAAAATACGACGGAGGAGCCCTGAGGCTCCCTGACGTCTGGTGTAAATTATTTATACAGAATCGCGGTGCCGCGTAATTGATTGTTGCCAGTAGCAGAAACGATGCGGTATGACGACGCACCCGCTTTTTGGGCTTTTTGAGCGACCTGAGCTTCGAAAGAATCTAAGGATTTTGCACCGCTAATGGATACGGTCGCGATTTCTTGTGCAGCGAAAGCACCGAAGGACAGGGTAGAGAGTGCGATAACTGCGATAAAATTTTTGATGTTTTTCATGATTCATTCCTTCACGGTTTATTAGGTTAACTAGGCATTTTTACTTGATGTGTTGAATGATAGTCCTCCTCGGTTGAAATGAATATCAGAGAGATTTGTTTTTCTTTTTCAAAAATATTGTTCATTATTCGCTATGCCATTCATTCCTGTTCCGCGGTAGGATGAAATCTGTGAACAATAAATCAGTAGATGAAGGGAAGAGATATGCAGATTTCAGCCAATCGTCTGACGGCGACGATGCAAAGCGTATTGCAGAAAGCAGGATGTGAAGAAAATGAAGCTCGTATTGTCACTGAACACCTTGTGGCCGCTAACCTAAAAGGGCATGACAGCCATGGTGTAGGGATGTTGCCGCACTATGTGGAGTTCATCAGAAAAGGGATTATGCACCCGAATACGCCGGTACGTTTACTGCGTGACAGTGGGGCTGTGCTGCAATTTACGGGCGATCGTGGTTTTGGTCAGCGCACGGGTAAAGAAGCGATGCAGGCGGCTATTGAGCGGGTGAAAACGACGGGAGTGTGTTTAATGACTCTATCGTCGACCTGTCACCTGGGGCGCATCGGCACCTATGGGGAAATGGCGGCAGACGCCGGGCTTGTTTCGATACACTTTGTCAATGTTAACGATCTTGACCCGATCGTGGCTCCCTGGTGTGGCAGTGAAGCACGCTTCGGAACAAACCCGATCTGTATTGCATTCCCGCCAACAGAGCACAATGCGGCTTTTGTTCTGGATTTTGCCACCAGCGTGGTGGCGCTGGGGAAAACCCGCGTTGCGTATCTGGCAGGCAAAACGTTTGATGAAGAGGTGATGCTGGATTGCAATGGTGTTTCCACTAACGATCCGAAAGTCATGTGGGAAGGCGAAAAGCAAGGGGCATTGAAGCCGATTGCGAAACATAAAGGCGGCGGGTTGATTTTAGCGGCTGAAATGCTGGCCGGGCTGCTTTCCGGTGGCGGAACTATTCAGCCGGAGAATACACGTCAGGGAGCGATAGTGAATAACATGACGACGATTGTCATCGATCCCACCAGCATGGTTTCCATGGCGTGGTTGCAAAAAGAATATGATGCGATGCTGGACTACGTCCGGTCTTCAACGGCTCCCGATTCGACGCAGCCTATTTTAATCGCCGGTGAGCCAGAGATGTTGTCTCAGGTCCAACGCCGCGCTGACGGTATTTATCTGTCCGATCAGGAGTGGCAGAAAATCGTCGAAGCGGGGATATCACTGGGGATGAATCCGGCCGAATTCGCATTAATAGCATAATATTGTTCAGGAGAAAAAAATAACCGGGGGATGATACTGATGCGGGGATGGGTGATATTTGCTGCGATGCTGGGGGCGCTCATTGCCCTGGCACCCTGGGTTCAACGCCAGCTCCCACCCGGTTACGATCCCTTTTCTCCGCTGTCTGTCGATGATCCACCTACGTTTATTACTCGACTAAAAATGAAGTCTGTCGCCAGCGACCCTGAGGCCTGTTTGGCGGTGTTGAAGCTGGCTCAGAAAAATGGACGGCTGCGATTTTCCGAAGCCAATGCTATTCGTGGGCAATGCCCGGTAGCCTCGCCTGTTCGGGTGCAAAGTTTTGGCGCGGTCACGCTGAGTTCCAGTTTTCTCGCCAGTTGCCCGCTGGCGCTGAGTAGCACCATGTTTGTGACGCAGGTCGCGGTGCCGCAGGCGCAATCTCTTGGTACATCACTGGCACGTATCGACCATATGGGCAGCTACGCCTGCCGAAATGTGTATCACCGGCCAGAAGGGCGTCTGAGTGAACATGCAACGGCAGAGGCGTGGGATATTGCCGCTTTTCGGCTCTCTGATGGCCGACAGGTTAGCATCCTGAATCAGTGGTCGTCCACGGACGATCGCGGCAGCTATTTACGCACCATATTCAGGGAAAGCTGTCGTTTTTTCGGCAACGCTCTGGGGCCGGAATATAACGCCGTGCACGCAAATCACTTTCACTTTGGTATGCGCGGTTTTGGTGTATGTCGATGAGAAGGTGACGTTGAAAATGAGGTGAGGGCGGTAGCATCACCGCCCTGATCGATATTTTGCGATAACCTATTAGGGAATAACGGGGTCAGGTATTGAGAATTTTTCTCTAAACTCGGTGAGTTTATTATGTGACTTCAGTAATTCTTCGGGCTGCATTTTTAGTGTGAGTGTCATGACCTTTTGGTATGCCTCACTTTTCCCGTTTGCCAGCGCAATCGAAAACCAGGTATGGGCTAACGTATTATCTTGAGGAACTCCTTCTCCCTCATAATACATAAGGCCAAGATTATATTGCGCATTCGGTAAGTTTTGTTCCGCAGCTTTGGTATACCAGGCTATGGCTTGAGTATTATCCTTCTTAACACCTTGTCCATTGTAATAAACTACACCGAGATTGAATTGTGCCCACGCATAACCCTGTTCGGCGGATTTGGTGTACCAGATTACGGCCTGGACGGGATCTTTCTTGACCCCTTTTCCCTTATCATAAGCGACCCCCAGATTGTATTGCGCATGGAATTGTCCTTGTTCAGAGGCCTTGCGATACCACGCGATGGCTTGAGCATAATTTTGCTGAACGCCTTTCCCTGTTTCATACAAATAGCCAAGATTGGTTTGTGCATCGGCGTCTTCTTGTGCTGCCGCTTTGGTATACCAGGCTAGGGCTTGAGAATAATCTTGTGGAACGCCTTTCCCGTTTTCATATAAATAGCCCAGATTAGTCTGAGCTCGGGCATAATTTTGTTCGACGGCCTTGATGTACCAGACTCTTGCTTGAGTATAATCCTGTGGAACACCGTTTCCGTTGTAATACAGATCGCCCAGATTATTTTGAGCACGGGCATGATTTTGCTCGGCAGCCTTGGTGTACCAGACTCTTGCTTGAGAATAATCTTGCGGAACGCCTTTTCCATTTTGATATAAATAGCCAAGATTGGTTTGTGCATCGGCGTCTTCTTGTTCTGCTGCTTTGGTATACCAGGCTAGGGCTTGAGCATAATCTTGTTGAACGCCTTTTCCTTTCTCATAGAGACGCCCCAGATTATTTTGTGCCGTGGCATTCTCTTGCTCGGCAGCCTTGGTGTACCAGACCGCAGCTTGAGTGTAATCTTGTGGAACGCCTTTCCCGTTTTCATATAAATAGCCCAGATTAGCTTGAGCACGGGCATAATTTTGCTCGGCGGCCTTGATATACCAAACTTTTGCTTGCGCGTAATCTTGCGGCACACTGTTTCCGTCGTAGTACAGATCGCCCAAATTTGTTTGCGCGCGGGAATGGTTTTGTTCGGCGGCCTTGGTGTACCAGACTCTTGCTTGGGCATAATCTTGTGGAACACCTTTTCCAGTTTCATACAAGTAAGCCAAATTGGTTTGTGCCCAGGCATCGCCCCGTTCGGCCGCTTTGGTGTACCAGATGACGGCTTGTGCATAATCCTGCTGAACGCTTTTTCCCTTATCAAACATATAGCCAAGGCTGTATTGGGCATCAGGATTACCTTGTTCAGCCGCTTTTTGATACCAACTGATTGCCTGCTGATAATCCTGTTTTACATCCTCGCCATCATAATACCTGTCACCCAGAGCGTTCTGTGCTTCAGCATCGTTCTGATTGGCTAATGTCTGCACTTCAGTGAAAGTTTTGTTGTCGAATTTACTGGAAAAAGCGGGGGTGGTGTATAAGGCGCATCCCAGTGTCGCCCATAATAGTAATGATGGTGTTGATAATGAGGTCATGTGTAATCCGTCACGTGATATACCCGTCATACTTCAAGCTGCTTGTGCGTTGGCTGCCCTTACTCACCCCAGTCACTTACCTGAGTAAGCTCCTGGGGACTCGCGCGGTTGCCGCGTTACAAGGCCAGGCGGCCTTGTCCTAAAGGACCAGCGCAGAGCGTTGTTCAAAACGCTCACGTTTTGTCATGCAACTCGAATTATTTAGGGCATAATTATTAAATAGAAGCCCTGATGAACAAACCATGCGGCATGGTTTCGCTAGCAGAAGACCAAACCACTGAGAATAGTGAACCTAAACTCTAATATAATCAATCAACTAATATATTAGTTGGGCAATAATAGGAATAGATAATCAGATGAAGGATTGGTAGCGCGTGCCGATGAGAGAATTAGAAATCAGCGTACTCTTGGGCAGGAACCCAGAAGCCATCAATATACGTTTCAATGGGGAAGCAGCCAGCGCGACGCAGACGCTGTTCGTCCATCGCTTGTAGACACTGTGCTTCAGTGTTGTAGGCACCGACGACCAAATCGTCACAGCCATGCCCGAGATAACAAACAAATATCACTAACGCAAACATGTCTCTCTCCAGATATTACTGAGTTTCTCTATCTGTCAGGGTAATTGTAGATGAAAATCAGTAAGGACAGGGAGGCTGAGCGGCTCATCAGGTGGTTTTATCGCCACCTGATGCAGAAAGCGCATTTATTCGTTAGCAGGGGGCCGTGCGGAAGAGGCACCATCCCGAACTAAATCGCGTGGCAGGCTATTTTTTATCCGGCTGCTGATGCGTTTTGCCAGGCCAACGGGCGTATTCTGGTAAGTTAAGATCAGCTCATCCGCAGTAGGAAGCGGGTCTGGGTAACTGTCTTTACCCTGAAACCACTCGCAGGCGATGCGCTCGTTAAGCGCGTAGGCATTGTCCGCACGTGGATCGGCCAGTGCAACAACCGCTTCATGCTGCCAACGAAAGCCTTTGGGGAAGCGTTCGGCGAGCTTAATACCAATGCGTGAGAATTTGATATTGCCAAAAGCGGAGGCAAGTGCCGCAGGGAAAAGCCAAATCTCGCTATCGCGCTGCCACAGTTGGAGCAACGTCTCACCCCAGTGAATACCCTGTTTACGCGCGGCCTCTGTGAGTAACATACGGTCTTTGGGGGGGACGGGAGAGAACGGGAATTTGCCGACTTTATAACTCGGACGTGGCAGCGGTGGCACGCTAGCGGTTTTACGTAAACGGGCAACAAAGAAGCCTTCGCTGTCGTAAATTTGTGGGAAGACATGCAAAAAGCCTTCTTCCGTTGTGGCGCGTTGGGCGTCGGTGAAGAGGTCGTCTAACGGCTCAAACTCGCAGGTATCAGGGAATTGCGCCTGTAACCAATGACAGATCTGCTGATTTTCCTGCCTGTTCAGCGTACAAGTGGAATAAATCATCACCCCGCCGGGCTTCAGAGCATGAAATGCGCTCAGAATCAGATCGCGTTGCGTAGCGGCAATGTCGATAATACTCTCTTGCGACCAGTGGCTCATCGCCGCCGGATCTTTACGCACTACACCTTCTCCTGAACACGGGGCATCCAGCAGTATCGCATCAAAATATTCTGGCAGCGCCGCGCCGAAAACACGCCCATCGAAGTGCGTAATCGCGGTATTGCTGACGCCGCAGCGGCTGATGTTGGCATGCAGCACTTTTACCCGACTGGCTGAATACTCGTTGGCAACGATAGCGCCTTCGTTATTCAGTCGTGCTGCGATCTGCGTCGTCTTGGAGCCCGGCGCCGCGGCCACATCCAAAATAGTTCTCAACGCATTATTACGATGGAACAGGGCGCTGACGGGAAGCATGGAACTGGCTTCCTGAATGTAAAATAGCCCGCTCAAGTGCTCCAATGTATTGCCTAACCGCGTATTTTCCTCTTCTGCATTCAGTAGCCAGAAACCTTCCAGGCACCAGGGAATCGGTTCAAGCTGCCAGCCATAAGGTTGCACGAGCTGTAGAAAGGCATCAACACTGATTTTTAACGTATTAACGCGGATGCTCCGGCGCAGCGGGCGCTGGCAGGCGGCAATGAAATCCTCCATCGAAAGTGATGAAGGCATAATGTCCCGCATTGTGTCGAGAAATTCAGCAGGCAGATTGGCTGGGGTAAATTTTGCCACGACGTGGTTCCGTACCGGTTATTCAGTAAAACGAGGAGAAAGAAGCGGCGGAGTGTAGCACGGATCTTTCATCGATAGCGTGAAAACGACAGGGCGACTATCGCCGCCCTGTTAGGTGCTGAACGTTAATTATCCGGGGGATTGGGGATCGCCGTACCCCATTGCCGCCACTCTTTAGGCTCTTCGTTCCTTAGCAAGAAGTGTTTTCCTTCCTGTGCCTTAGGCGCGAGTGGTGTGCTAGGGGGAGTGGCGAAAGCGATACCGCCGCGAATAAACTGCTGGAAGGTTCCGCTCTTAATGACACCGCCAACCAATCCGAATTCCAGATTGTAGCCAGAAGCTTGCCAGAAGACGGAATTATCGCGTACCAGATGCTGATAGCGTTTGCTGATGCGCAGCGACACTGCGATACGATCCGACAAGGTGCCTAGCGACAGCCCAGTGACTGTACCGACTTCAATGCCGCGGAACAGCACTGGCGTACCGACCTGCAATGCGCCTGCTTCCGGCGCATCAACGCTGATATTCAAGCCGTCCTGATAGCGGGAATCAGAGATAGTCGCCTGCTGAAGCTCAAAATTACGCGTCACGCTGCCATTGCCCGGCTCGACGTTGATATAAGGTTGGAATAGCGTTTCCAGATGATTCACTCCAGCGGCGGAAATTTCTGGCGTGACGACGGAAAAACGCGTCCCGGAACGAGCGAAATTACGCACATATTCGGGGTAGAGCACCGCCTGCACCAAAACTTCGTTGCGCTGTTCGGACAATTTCAGCGAATCTAACTGGCCGATATCGATGCCCAGATAGCGGATCGGCATCCCTGGTGCGAGTTTGCTGGCATCGTAAGTACGCAGAATGATGCGGCTCCCCACGGCGCGCGCCGCCGTTTCGTTGTTGTAGAGGACGCGTTTGCCGCCTTTAATTTCCGGTGCACCTTCCAGATTATCAAAACTGATCGCACCTTTAAGCGCTCGGTTCAGCGGGGAGGCTTGCACAGTCAAACCTGAGGTATTCAACTGCACGCGGGCCCCGCCTTCAGCCCAGAACACACTGTTTTCCGTCAGCAGTTTGCGGTGTTCAGGGCGAATATAAACCTCAACTTCAAAGGTATCCGCCTTCGGCCGCACTCGCATGATTTCACCTACCTGGAACTTACGGTACAGCACGATGGAGCCATCCTGAATATCCGGTAGACTGTCGGTTACCAAGGTGAGGGTCGGCGAGGGGGTGGAACCGCGAATGCCTTCCTCGGCTTTTTCGAGATCGCTGAACAGCGGGTAACGTGCCTGAATCTCGCCCTTGCTGCCGGGTAAAACCTGAATACCGCCGCTGACCCATTCTTGCGCGCTGGCACCCAGCACTTGAATCCCATCCAGCCCCATCTTCACATTCACACGGCTGTTAACGATAAATTTGCTGTCGCGGTGCAATAACTGGCGATAACGTGGCTCGATCACCAGAATGAAGATGACGCCTTGTTCATCCAGTGTGCGTTTCACGACCTGACCAATTTGTACGCCGTGCAGCAGCACGGGTTGACCGCTATCAATGCCATAGCTCTGTGCTGCGGTGAGCTGAATAGAAAGCGCGCCGGGCTGGGCGAGCTGCTGTTGTCCGCTATCCAGCACGTCAAAATGCTGACGTGGTTCGCCTTCACCGGGGAGTAATGTCAGCGTGGGACCGCTTAGCAGACGTGACACATTCAGGTCGCTGAGCGAAAGTTGGGGTTTGCTGAGTTCAATACGCGTACCTTCGCGCATCAACGACACCACGGAAGGATCGATGATCAGCTCCCCGCTGACCTTGCCGTCGTCCGGATTTAAGAGGATTTTGTTCAACGTGCCGACTTCCAACCCTTGGTACATCAGCGGCGTACGGCCTTCGGATAAGCTGTCACCGGAAGGTAAATCCAGCGTGATTTTCACTCCACGCTGACTTTGAGCCAGATCGGGATAGAGACGGTAGGATTGCTCGGCGCCCGCATCCTCACTTTCTTCTGGCGAATCGAAGGCAATTGCACCGTTGACCAGCGCCGCCAGATTCTCCATCTCAATTTTTGCGCCGCTGACGCTGATGTCTGCATTAAAACCGGATACATTCCAGAAACGGCTATTCTTTTTCACCAGGTGGGTGAAACGGCGTTCAACCAGCACGTCAATCATCACACCGCGACGATCCTGAGAAACCGTATAATCGTAAACTTTCCCCACCGGAATTTTACGGTAGTAAACCAGCGAGCCGGTATTCAACGATCCGAGATCGTCAGCGTGAAGATGAATCAGCAATTCTCCGGTGTTAACGCGGTATTTGGGCTGTGTATCCAGCGCAGAAAAGTGTTCCTGCGCCTCACCCGAACCGGGCATCATGCCGATATAGTTACCGCCCACCAGCGCATCTAGCCCTGAAACCCCGGCGAGAGAGGCCTTTGGTGTGACCAACCAGAATTGCGTGCCGCTGCGCAACGCTTCCTTCATATCGCTTTTGATGCTGGCTTCGACCTGTATGGTGCGCAGGTCCTCGCTCAGTTTGATATTTTGCACGGTACCGACTTCGACACCTTGATAGCGCACAGGCGTACGTCCGGCGACAATCCCGTCGGCGGAGACGAAATCAATGGTAACCGTCGCACCGCGCTCCTGCTGATTGGTGTAAATCAGCCAACCAGCAATCATCAGCGCAATCAGCGGCAGCAGCCAAAATGGCGATAGGCGACGCTTGTTTTTCACGGTCGCTTCGGTTGGTGTCCCAGACGTATTATCTTGCATTGTTATTCCACATCAGTGTTGTCCCACATCAGTCGGCTATCCAGCCATTCAACGGCAAGGATAGTGAGAATCACCGCCGCGCCAAAGTAAAAAGCCGCAGGCCCCATGGTGAAAGCGAGGAGTTGATCGCGGTTGACGAGTGACATCGTCAGGGCAATCACAAATAAATCGAGCATGGACCAGCGCCCGATCCAACGGATAACGCGCAGCAGCTTCATGCGCATCATTATATTGCCTTCCGACTGGACATGGATGCTAACCAGCAGACTGAACAGCACTATAACCTTAGTAAACGGCACCAGAATACTGGCGATGAAAACCACCATGGCGATCGGAATATTGCCTGATGCAAGCGAAAGAATACCGGAAAAGATCGTATCCTCCGTGCGTGCACCGTTGACATAAATAATCGATATGGGCAACAGGTTGGCGGGTAACAGTAAAATTATAGAGGCAATCAGCGCCGCCCAGGATTTCTGCAAGCTCTGACGCTGGCGTAAACGAAGCGGAATATGGCAACGGGGGCAGCGTCCTCGGCTGTCAGGCGAACTGGTGAAATGGCAGGAAAGGCAGATTCGGTAGCGATCTGGAGAGATGAGCGGCCTCAGGCGCGGATAAAACCGTTGCCAAAGCTGATCGGTATTTAAGTGGATCAACGTCAACAGGCTTAAGATCATCAGCGCTAGAAAGGCAACGAGCCCGATACCCGCCTGAACATCCGCGAATTCACGGACTTTGATCGCGGCAACGGCCATACCAACCAGATAGATATCCAACATCATCCACTCTTTTAGCCGTTGTAACATCAGCAGAATGGGGCGCAGGTTCATACCGATTCGGGGGGCAAAAAACAGGTATAACAGCGAAAAAACTAACGTTAGCGGTGCGCCAACGGTACAAAAGGCGACCATACTTGCCGTGAGCGGGTGTCCTTGCCGGGTGATTTGCCAAATACCTTCAAACAGGCTGGCATTAATCGTGACGCCCAACAAACGAATGCTGATCAACGGTTCAGTGAAGGCAAAAGGCATGAGTACCAGCATGGCGACGGCCATTGCAGCAAGGCGAGAAATGGTCCAGTCTCTGCCTGAACTGACTTTGGCATCACAGCGTGGACAGTTTGCTGTCTGGTTCCGCTTCAACTGGGGGAGCGTAAAAACAGCATCGCATTCCGGGCAGCGGTGGTAGCGATCTATGGCGGACGCGGCGCTTTTTGCGCCACTGGTTAGCGGTGGACGGGGAGAAGAAAACGGCGCAGGGCGGGTTATATTATGTATTTTCATCTTTCCTGCGATCCGGTAGAAGGTATCGAACCCTGTTATTACTAATGGATAACGTATTCACAGCGACTCAGTGTAACTGAATGATAAATTCATAAAAGGATATGATCTCTGACCGATGTTATTTTGCAGAGGGAAATAGCACGATATGCACGACAACGATAGCGTAAAGCGGATGATTCTTCGCGCGAAGGCGTTCATCTTATGGCATTCTGTAGCCGATGCTAATGCAGCCTGTGTGGGAATTGTCCGCACCGTTTTGAAAAGACAACAATATACTTTATGAATAAACAAGAGTTTTATCAGGATCTCATTCGCGATCTCTCATCGCTTATTGCGGATGAAAACCGTTTTATTACGATTTTGTCAAACAGTAGTGCGCTGCTGTTTGAGCGCTTGGATGGGGTTAACTGGGCAGGATTTTACCTGTTGGATAACGACACGCTTTTCCTGGGGCCGTTTCAGGGTAAGGTTGCCTGTGTACGTATTCCGGTTGGCAAAGGTGTGTGCGGTGCGGCGATAGCTGAAAATCGCATTCAGCGCGTGGATGATGTTCATGCGTTCCCCGGCCATATCGCCTGTGATGCCGCGAGTAATGCTGAAATTGTGCTACCGCTTGTCGTTAATGGGCAACGGATTGGCGTTCTGGATATTGACAGTACCCTTTATCAACGTTTTGACGCGGATGATGAAGAAGGGCTGAAGGCTGTGGTGAGCGTACTTTGTGCTCAACTGGAAGCGAGCGATGTGATGACATTCATCAATTCTCTCTCGTTGAGACAAGGTTAACGTGGCAATTGCCGATGGCGTCATTATAATGACGCCTGTTCATGCCTGCGCCGGTTGGCAAACCCGTTGTAATCAGGAAATTTCATGGAAAATCAACCTAAGTTGAACAGTAGTAAAGAAGTCATCGCCTTTTTGGCAGAGCGGTTCCCGCTTTGTTTCACCACTGAAGGTGAAACACGTCCGTTAAAAATCGGTATTTTTCAAGATCTTGTTGAGCGTGTACCGGAATCCGATAACGTCAGTAAGACGCAATTACGCTCTGCGCTGCGTCTTTATACTTCAAGCTGGCGGTATCTGTACGGTGTAAAATTGGGTGCTCAACGTGTCGATCTGGATGGTAACCCGTGTGGCGAGTTGGAACAGCAGCATGTTGATCATGCTCGCACGCAGTTGGAAGAAGCGAAAGCGCGAGTTCAAGCTCAGCGTGCTGAGCAGCAGGCGAAAAAACGTGAAGCAGCCGGAGAATCGGCAGATGCAGCGCGTACACCTCGTCCCGCTCAGAGACGTGCGCCGCGTCGCGATGCGTCAAACGATGCATCTCGAAACAATGCGCCTCAAAACCACGCGTCTCAAAACCATGCACCGCGTAAACCACGCCAGTCTTCTTCCGGCCAATCTCAGTCCTCTTCTCAGCAATCAGCGAATGCTCAGCCGCGTCAGGCAAAACCTGCCAGCAATGAGCGTCAGCGGGTTGCGGTTACGGATGTTTCCAAACTGCAAATCGGTCAGGAAATCAAAGTCAGAGCCGGCAAAGATGCCATGGATGCCACCGTGCTTGAAATTGCCAAAGGCGAAGTCAGAGTACAATTGGCTTCTGGACTGGCAATGATTGTACGCGCAGAACACTTGCAGTTCTGATACGGAGGCCAACCTGGGCATGAACAACTTAGTCAGAATAACCGCCATTGCAGGCTTACTGCTGGCGGGCTCTAGTTTTGCAAATGAAAACATTACGCGTGTTGAGCAGATCCCTCAGCTACATCAGGAGCCTCAACATGCCACCGTTAGCGACAGGGTGGCCTCACGTTTCCTGCGTTCGCATTATCGCCAGTTTATGCTGGATGCGCAGTTCTCTGAGAAAATTTTTAACCGCTATCTCAACATGCTGGACTACAGCCACAATGTGCTGTTGGCCTCTGATGTGGCGCAGTTTTCCGGGCAAAAAGCCCAATTGGGTGACGCGCTGAAATCCGGTCAACTGGATGTTCCGTACGCGTTGTACAATCTGGCGCAGAAGCGTCGGTTTGAGCGTTTTCAATATGCACTGTCGCTGCTGGATAAACCGGTCGATTTGACGGGCAATGAGACGTTTGAGCTCGATCGTAGCAAAGCGCCGTGGCCACAGAACGCAGGGGAACTTAACCGCCTGTGGGATGCCAAGGTAAAATATGACTGGCTCAGCCTAAAGCTGACGGGTAAAGATGATAAAGACATCAAAGAGACGCTGACCAAGCGTTACCAGTTTGCGATTCGTCGTTTGGCGCAGAGCAACAGTGAAGATGTTTTTCAACTGGTCATGAACGCCTTTGCGCGTGAAATTGACCCGCATACCAGCTACCTGTCACCGCGTAACACCGAGCAATTCAATACCGAAATGAGTCTATCGCTCGAAGGGATTGGCGCCGTGTTGCAGATGGATGATGACTACACCATGATTAATTCCATGGTGCCCGGTGGCCCCGCAGCGAAGAGCAAAAATATTACTGTCGGTGACCGCGTGGTCGGCGTAGGCCAAAACGGTAAGCCGATGGTGGATGTGATCGGCTGGCGTCTGGACGATGTGGTCGCGCTGATCAAAGGGCCGAAAGGCAGTAAGGTGCGTTTGGAGATTCTGCCCGCAGGTAAAGGGACGAAAACTCGCATTGTCACGCTGACGCGTGAACGTATCCGCCTTGAAGATCGCGCAGTTAAAATGTCCGTCAAGACGGTTGGTAAAGATAAAGTCGGCGTGTTGGATATCCCTGGCTTCTATGTCGGTCTGACGGATGACGTAAAAGTTCAGCTCCAGAAACTGGAAAAACAGAACGTCAGCAGCATTGTGATTGACCTGCGGACTAACGGCGGCGGAGCGTTGACGGAAGCGGTAGGGCTTTCTGGTCTGTTTATTCCAAGTGGTCCCGTAGTTCAGGTACGCGACAATAATGGCAAAGTACGCGAAGACAGCGACACTGACGGCATTGTTTATTACAAAGGCCCACTGGTGGTGCTGGTCGATCGTTTCAGTGCCTCTGCTTCCGAGATCTTCGCGGCGGCAATGCAGGATTACGGTCGTGCACTGATTGTGGGTGAACCGACGTTCGGCAAAGGTACTGTACAGCAGTATCGCTCGCTGAATCGGATTTACGATCAGATGCTGCGCCCTGACTGGCCTGCGCTGGGTTCCGTGCAATACACGATTCAGAAATTCTATCGTATTGACGGCGGTAGTACTCAGATGAAAGGCGTGACGCCTGACGTGATGATGCCAACGGGCACCGAAACGGTAGATACTGGCGAGAAGTTCGAAGATAACGCGTTACCGTGGGATAGCATCAAAGCAGCTAACTACATCAAGAGCGGCGATCTGAAGGCGTTGATTAGCAAACTGAATGAGCACCATCAGGAGCGTATCGCCAAAGATCCAGAGTTCCAGTTTGTTGCTCAGGATATTGCTCGCTACAACGCGATGAAGGATAAGCGCAATTTCGTATCGCTCAATCTTGCCCAGCGTGAGAAAGAAAATGACGATGATGAAGCGTTGCGTCTGAACCGGATTAACGATCGACTCGTGCGAGAAGGCAAGAAACCACTCAAATCGCTGGACGATTTGCCGAAAGATTATCAGGCACCCGATCCTTACCTCGATGAAACGGTAAAAATCGCTCACGATTTGGCGCAAGAACAGAAAGAGTAATACGCCAACGTGGTTCTGATTATCTTTTGAGTTGTTCCTTAGCGCCCTGTTGGTTTATCTGACAGGGCGCTTTGTTTTGGATGTTGTCGGTGACGGTGTTGTATCGTTGATGATGGATTAACGAATCTTGGTGGGTGAACAGCCAAAACGGGTTTTAAACCGTTCGGAAAAGCGCGCAGAGGATTTATACCCGCAGGCCTCAGCCAAACGCTGCATGCTCCATGACGTCGTCTGTACCAACATCATCGCGTGCTGCATTCGTGTCTCTAGCAACAACACTTCAAAGCGCGTCTGCTCGGCGGATAACCTCCGGCGCAGTGTGGCTTCGCTCATC
This sequence comes from Pectobacterium polonicum, assembly GCF_005497185.1. Lineage (GTDB taxonomy): Bacteria > Pseudomonadota > Gammaproteobacteria > Enterobacterales > Enterobacteriaceae > Pectobacterium > Pectobacterium polonicum. The sequence goes on from NZ_RJTN01000002.1 coordinate 15,824, forward strand.
GCCAGTCGTCGTCCCGCAGACTGCGCGGTCCAGTGACGCTCCGGCTCTTCGCTGATAAGCGTACGTAGCTGAGTGGTAACGCCGGGCTGTGGCGGTACGCCAAAGCGGTATCCCCGTTCCGACAGCACCAGCAGCATATCCATCAGCCGCAGTTCGAGACGTGATTCATTGAGCGAGTTGCCTGTAATTCCTTCAACCAGATGCTGCAATGTGCTGGTGAGATCGTCATCCAGCGCGAGAGTAGTGAAGGGACGTGGGGGATGTACAGGAACGGATTCATCAGGATAGCGATGATAAAAACGTGTCAGAAGCGTGGGTGAAAACGTCAGAAAGATCGACCGGAAAGCGGAGTCGTGACCACCGGGCGTTTTCGCCAAATCGGCGCTAGCATCAGGCGTAACCAGACAAAGCTGGGACGACGTGTCGATAACCGTCGCTTTATCCTGCTCAAGAATGGTCAGTTGGCCAGAGAGAACCAGCAGGAGCGTGGCCTCATAGAAATGGAAACGCGTTGTCTGCTGCGGTGTACGCAAGTGGGGCTGAGCGAGTGCGCACAGGCCATACCGCTGTAGCGGCTGGCCTGATGGCAATGTCCAGTCCGCCTCACGAAGAGACGGCACCGCAGAGCGTAATGCGGTCACGCTCATAGCAAGCCATTTTTATAATGAGTCATTATCATAACTTATTATTATCACAACAATGCGGGATTTAGCGTATACAGCCCGGTGAGTTTGGCTTCTGCCAATACGGGCGTGTTAGCTAGCGCGGTACGGACACTCGCCCCGTTAATCTCGCCTTCTATTGTTAAAGCCGGCGTCGCGAGGGCGTAAAGTGTGAAAATATAATGATGGACGATCGCATCGTTCCACGGAGGACAAGGGCCATCATAACCATAGTAATTACCTTTCATTTGTTCGTCGGTGGAGAACCAGGCGGTGTAATCATTGATGCCGTGCCGCAGCCCTGCTGGGGCATTCGGGCCTGTTTTCCCACGTGGGGTGATGGTATTGGAATGCGAGGCTGCGGCAATTTCGCTGACGCTGGCGGGAATATCCAGCAATAGCCAGTGGTAGAAATCGACGCGCGGCAGAGAGGCGCTCACCTCACGGCCTTCCTGATTCACATCGTCACCGCGGCTGGGTACATCTGGGTCGTGGCAGATCAATACGAAAGACTGTGTCCCTTCGGGCGCGCCGTGCCAGACAAAGTGGGGATTGTGGTTAGAAGATAGCGCAATGTGGCTGTTTGCATCTGGTACGGCAAAGGCAAACTCGCCTGGGATAGTTTCGCCGTCCTGAAAACTGTGGCTGGAGAGTTGCAGCATGGTGGTGTTCCTTATCGTGATCCTGATGAGTGTTGGATCATTATAGAAGAAGCTGCGCGCAATTATTTTCCTAATACCGTCAGGATAATGCTTTTAGCTGTCAATTTGAGGGTTTGAGGTGCTGTTAAGCAATAAGGCAGCTAAAGCTGTCGAGAAAATTATCTGTGAAATTAAAACGGTGGTAATGGAATAGAAGAGTAAAGCGTTTGCGCCATAGACAAAAACGTCAAGAACGCTTTTGAACGTCGCTTGCGACGGCCCTGCAAGGGTGAATCTCAGGGATGAGATTCATATCTGCGTAACCTGAGCGTACCAGGACGTATTCACAGCGTCTTTACGATCTATCCATTACCACCGCTCGCCAGGTGATAATGGACGCTGTTGTGATTAATCGCGATTAACGCCCCGCTTTTAGCTGCTGGAAGTAGGTTTCATACAGCGTGCTGGCGCCGCCGACGTCGTTCTGCCATTCGCCTTTCGCGATGGTTTCATCATCCGGGTACAGCGTTTTGTCCCCTGAAACCTCCGGCGGCAGTAATTTTTTCGCTGCCAGATTCGGTGTCGGATAGCCGATGGTTTCCGCAACCTGTGCCGCCACTTCTGGACGCAGCAGGAAGTCGATCAGCTTCATCGCGCCGTCAACGTTTTTGGCGTTGGCCGGAATCGCCAGACTGTCCATCCAGAAGATACCGCCTTCTTTGGGCCAAATGACATCCAGCGGTGTACCTGCCTGACGCGCCACGTAGGCAGAACCGTTCCACACCATACCCAAATTAACTTCACCTTCGATGAACGGATTGCCGGGGTTGTCCGAATTGAACGTCAGCACGTTCGGCATCAGGGCTTGCAGTTCTTTATACGCCGCCTCAATCTCTTTGGGCTCGGTGGTGTTCGCGGAGTAACCCAGTTTACGCAGGGCGATCTGGAACACCTCACGCGCATCGTCCGTTAGTAGCAGGCTGTCTTTATGTTTCTTATCCCACAGATCGGCCCAACCGGTGACGCTGGCGGGGTCAATCACTTCATGATTAATACCAATCGCCGTTGCGCCCCAGATATAGGGAATAGAGTAGTCATTGTTCGGATCGAAGGACTTGTGCAGCAGGTTCGGATCGAGATTATGGAAATTACTGAGCTTGCTGGTATCAATTTTTTGCAGCATGCCTTCTTTACTCATCTTGGAGATGAAATAGGTCGATGGCACAACCAGATCGTAGGCACCGTCCTTATAGGTTTTCAGCTTGGCATACATACTTTCATTGGATTCATAGGTGGAGTAAATCACCTTGATGCCCGTTTCTTTGGTGAACTGTTCCAGCAGGCCTGGCGGTACGTATTCGGTCCAGTTATAGAAATAGAGCGTTTTGCCATCGTTGGCATTGGCGGTGCTGATGCCAAACGCTAGCGCGCAGGCTGCCAGTAGGTGTGGCCACTTTTTCATTATGTTTACCTCCTTATAAGTCCCAAAGAAAATACCCGTTGTTTTCAGCGGGTATGAAAATCAGATGTGGATGACGTTAGCCGTAACCTTATTTTCTGGTACGGTCGCGTAAAATCAGCTGGCTACTGAGCACCAGTACGAGTGACAGAATGAGCAAAATCGTTGCCAGCGCATTGACTTCAGGGGATACGCCAACCTTCACCATCGAGTAAATCTTCAACGGCAGAATTTCATACGTGGGGCCGGTGACAAATGAGGAGACCACCACGTCGTCCATCGACAGCGTAAAACTGAGCAGCCAACTGGCCGCTACGGCTGGCATCGCCAATGGCAAAATGATTTTACGCAGAATAATCACTTCACTGGCCCCTAAGTCGCGTGCGGCTTCCAACATTCGCACGTCGAAACCTTTCAGACGCGAGTAGACGGTGACCACGACGAAGGGTAGGCAGAACGTGATGTGGGAAAACAGTAGCGACCAGAACCCGAGTGATATGCCCAGCAGCATGAAGAGAACCAGCAGCGAGATGGCCATCACGATATCCGGTGACATCATCACCACGAACAGCATGCCGCCGACAAAAGGCTTGCCGCGAAAGCGGTAGCGATACAGCGCGACGGCCGTCAGGGAACCCATCAGCGTGGCGAACGTTGCGGAAAACACGGCCATCGTCAGCGAGTGCTGCGCAGCCTGAAGCAGGCTGTCGTTGTTCATCAGCAGTCGATACCAGTCCAGCGTAAATCCCTGCCAGTTGATGCCGAAGCGCGCCTGATTAAAGGAGTTCACGATTAGAATAACGATCGGAATGTACAGGTAAGCGTAAATGATGGACATAAATCCACCGCGGATTAAGCGTCCGGTCATTCCAGCTCTCCCTTTTTATTCAGCAGGCGGGCTGTACGGTAGTAGATAAACAGCAGCACGCCCATGACCAGCGTCAGGCAGATGCTGGTGGCGGCACCAAACGGCCAATCGCGGATATTGAGAAACTGGCTTTTAATCACGTTACCGATCAGCAAATTCTTGGCTCCGCCCATCAGGTCAGCAACGAAAAATAACCCCATGGCGGGCAGCAGCACCAGCAGGCAGCCGGCGATAATCCCCGGCATGGTTAGCGGGATGACGATGCGAATGAAGGTTTGCCACTTATTGGCACCCAGATCGCGGGCGGCTTCAAGGTAGGATTTATCGAGCTTTTCAATGCTGGAGTAGAGCGGCAGCACCATAAACGGCAGCAGGATATAAATCAGGCCGAGAATCACCGCTTCGGAGGTGTACATAATCCGTAGCGGCGTATCAATCAGGCCCGTCCAGAGCAGAAATTCATTCAGATGGCCGCGTGTACTCAGAAAGATTTTCAGGCCGTAAATGCGGATTAGCGAGTTAGTCCAAAACGGCACAATCAGCAGGAACAGCAGCAGTGGCTGAATTTTTTGTGGTAAGCGCGCCAGAATAAAGGCGAACGGATAGCCCAAGAGCAGACAGCAGAGCGTGGCGATAGCAGCCATGTTCAGCGAATGCAGCAGCACAGAGGCATAAAGCGGATCGGCCAGTCGCGTGTAGTTTTCCAGCGTAAAGACCAGGCTGACGAAATGGGTGTCATCGCGCGTCAGGAAACTGGTTCCGATGATCATCAGGTTGGGCAGGAAAACAAACAGCACCAGCCAGGCCACGATGAGTGTGATAATGATGTTTTGAAAGCGTTTACGCGACGTCTTCATCGTGCAGGACTACCTCCCAACTTTCCACCCAGGTGACATCAACTTTCTGGTTGAGTGAATGGTCGACGTCGGGATCGTCTTCGTTAAAGAACTCGCTGACCATAACCATCTTGCCATTTTCCAACTCGATGTTGGATTCCAGCGTCATACCTTTATAGTTGCGTTCGCGTACATAGCCCACCATCCCTTCCGCCTGCATGCCGTCGCCCAGCTCTTCGACGCGTAAATCTTCCGGTCGCAGCAGCACGTTGAGGTGTTGGCCGACGTTGACCGGAAAGCTGACGGAGATAATGCATTCGTGGCCTTCAACCTGCGCGCGCACCCGCTGTTCGTTAAGCGGTTCTAGTACGATGGCATCAAAGATATTGATTTCACCGATAAAACTGGCGACGAACAGATTTTTCGGTTCTTCGTAGATTTCACGCGGTGTGCCATCTTGCTCGATCCGTCCGTCGCGCATCACCACGATACGATCGGACATGGTCAGAGCTTCTTCCTGATCGTGTGTGACGAAAATGAAGGTAATACCTAACTTACGTTGCAGCGCTTTCAGTTCGTTCTGCATCTGTTTACGCAGCTTGTAATCGAGCGCAGACAGAGATTCGTCCAGCAGCAGCACTTTCGGCTGGTTAACGACCGCGCGGGCGATGGCAACACGCTGTTGTTGACCACCGGACAATTGGTGTGGGCGACGCTGCGCCAGCTCTTCCAGTTGCACCATTTTCAGCGCCTCAATCACGCGTGGCGCAATCTCTGCGGCAGGCGTTTTCTGCATGCGCAGGCCGAATGCCACGTTCTCAAACACGCTGAGATGAGGAAACAGGGCGTAACTTTGAAATACGGTATTAACGTGTCGCTGTTCAGCGGGTTGGTGGGTAATGTCCTGCTTTTCCAGCATGACGTTGCCGCTATCGACCGTTTCCAGACCGGCAATCAAGCGCAGTACGGTGGTTTTACCGCAGCCGGAGGGCCCGAGGATCGTTAAAAACTCACCGTCATTAATGGTGAGATTAAAGTGTGAAATGATGTCTTTGCCATCAAAGCCTTTATGGACGTTGAGCAATTCAACGACCGGCACAGTCAGGGAGTTTTCTTTCATCAAAGTCGAGCTCTATTTCCTGATTTGGCCGATCAACGGCATTTCCGTTGCGATCGTACCAAGGGTTATCACCTTTCAGACAGCGTGTGCAATTAAGTGCGGCATTTTACGGGAAACGTTGCCTAACGCCAACTTGTGCGACCCCGCTTCCTGCCGATTAGTGAGTAAACGGTGGCGATTTAATCAATGGATTGGCTCATATGTCTCTTGGTTGTTATGTGGTTGTTGCCTGTTTTGGGCATTCTTCGTGACGTGCTCGCTGCTTTTTGGCCTGAATTATGGTCTGACGGTTTGTTAAATCGGAAAAAAACTGACCTGACGCAATATCTACCGTAGTAGCCCTATCCATAATGCCTTTCAGGGTTCAGGGGGCATAAATAAGATGGATAAATTACTCGACAGATTTTTGAATTACGTTTCATTTGATACACAGTCTAAATCCGGCGTTCGGCAGGTGCCGAGCACTGACGGTCAGCTAAAACTGGCGCGTGCATTGCAGCAGGAACTGCTCGAACTGGGATTTGAACAGATCGCATTGAGCAAACAAGGTTGCCTGACGGCGACGCTTCCGGCGAATGTGGCCTGGCCAGTTCCAGCCATTGGCTTTATTTCACATATGGATACGTCACCGGATTTTAGTGGCAAAAATGTGAATCCACAGATTCTGGAAAACTACCGCGGTGGCGATATTGCCTTGGGTATGGGAGATGAAGTGCTGTCACCCGTCATGTTCCCGGTACTGCACCAGTTACTGGGACACACGCTGATTACGACAGATGGCAAAACGCTGTTGGGGGCGGATGATAAAGCGGGGATCGCTGAGATTATTACCGCGCTGGTACGACTGAAAAAAAGTCAGCTACCGCACGGCGATATTCGAATTGCCTTTACGCCCGATGAAGAGATTGGCAAGGGCGCGCAGTTTTTTGATGTCAAAACGTTTAACGCACAGTGGGCCTATACCGTAGACGGTGGTGGTGTTGGCGAACTGGAGTATGAGAATTTTAATGCTGCATCGGTTCAGATAAAAATCGTGGGCAATAATGTGCATCCTGGTAGTGCCAAAGGCGTGATGGTCAATGCGCTGACGTTGGCCACTCGCTATCATCAGCATGTGCCGGAGAGTGAGTCGCCGGAGCAAACGGATGGTTATCAGGGGTTCTACCATCTCCACAGTATGAAAGGTTCTGTAGAACGGGCAGATCTCCACTACATCGTCAGGGACTTTGACCGTAATGGCTTTGAACGGCGCAAGCAGGTGATGCTGGATATTGCTGAAAAGGTCGGCGCGGGGCTGCACCCGGATTGCTATATTGAAGTTACGATCGCTGATACCTATTACAACATGCGTGAGCAGGTTGAACAGCACCCGCACATTATCGCGTTGGCACAGCAGGCGATGCGGGATTGCGATATTGAACCGAACATGAAGCCGATTCGCGGCGGCACCGACGGCGCACACCTGTCATTTCAGGGACTACCGTGCCCCAATCTGTTTACCGGCGGCTACAACTATCATGGCAAACATGAATTTGTCACGCTGGAAGGGATGGAAAAGGCGGTCTCCGTGATTATGCGTATTGCTGAACTGACGGCACTGCGCGCGAAGCCGTAATTGTGCTTTCAGATAATTGGCAAATCTTTTGCCGAAACAAGAACGGTGGTAATGGGATAGAAGAGTAAAGCGTCCGCGCCAAGGATGGCGCGGCTCGAGCTTACAGGGAGGTACTTGCAGCGTCTTTACGATCTACCCATTGCCAACGTTCTAAACACTTTCTTAGTGTTTGGTCTTAATCCGCAAAGTACCAGTAACCGCTGTTAATCAGCACGGTAAGCTGAGCGAGGAAAGAGGGGTCTTCCAGCGCATCGCCCAACTGTTCTGCATCAATAGCAGGATGCTCAGCCAGCGCAAACAGCGCCGCTTTGTGCGTGCTATTCACTTTTTCCCCGTTAACGAAGCAGCTATCTCCAACGCAGATGACACGCAGGCCACCTAAACGACGCAGTGGTTCACCCTGTTGCAGATAGTCATACACTTCGCCTGCCTGATAAGGCGGCTCCGGCGGTGAGAGATCGAGCTCGTGACGGGACTGGGAAATAAATTCGCCAAACCAGTTCTGGAAATGCTCCGGCTGTTGCACCAGCTCCAGCATCATTTTTTGCAGCGCATCCAGCTCTTGCGGCAGTACGCTGGCGATATGATCGCGGGATGGCACATCAGGATCGCTGTAGCGATAGCTGCCGAGTTCACGGGAAAGCACATAATCCGCAAAGCCGCTTACCAACTCGCGAGCATTCGGTGCGCGAAATCCCACCGAATAATTCAGCGAGTTTTCCAGCGAATAGCCTTCATGCGGGAAGCCCGGCGGAATGTACACAATATCACCCGGTTCCAGTTCTTCATCAATAATCGCCTCGAACGGCTCAACCTGAAGCAGGTCGGGATGCGGACAGTGCTGCTTCATCGGTATTTTTTCACCGATGCGCCAGCGGCGACGCCCCGTCCCCTGAATGATGAACACATCATACTGATCCAGGTGCGGCCCTACGCCACCGCCGGGAACGGAAAAAGAAATCATCAAATCATCGGTACGCCAGTCCGGCAGTTGTCGAAAGGGCTGCATCAAGGCGGAAGAGGGCTCATGCCAGTGGTCGACGGCCTGTACCAGCAGCGACCAATTACTTTCCCCTAGGTGGTCATAGCTCTCGAAAGGACCGTGGCTTACCTGCCAGCGTCCGTTCTGATGGCTGACCAGACGGCTATCAACCTCATTTTCCAACGCCAGCCCGGCGAGTTCGTCGGGTGAAATCGGGTCGATAAAATGCGTGAAACCGCCTTTAATCAGGAGCGGACGTTTTTGCCAGTAGTTCGCTAAAAAATCCTGCCAGTCGAGATTGAGCTGATAGTCCATACTGTTTTCCAGAAACGTGTTTTTTGAGGAAATGACTGTTCTTGAAGATATGATTTTTCTTGAAATAATCAGTATTTTAAAACAATCAGTATTTTGGCGATAAGTATAGCGGAAGCATCGCGCGCTGTACTGCTTTTCACCCCTCGCTCTGGCTAAGGTTCTGGCGGGAGAAAATAGCTTCGACACGGGCGCCGCCCAATGCGCTGTCGCTAATGAGGATCTCCCCCTGATACTGCTCGATAATTTCAACAGCGACGGCGAGGCCGATGCCTTGTCCCGGACGCATGCGGTCGGCGCGCTGCCCACGTTGGAAAATGACCTCACGCTTGCTTTCAAGAATGCCGGGCCCGTCATCATCGATAATCAGATGCAGTTTATGATCGGAGTGTTGCACGCTAATTTCGACAAATTCCAGGCAGTACTTACAGGCGTTATCAAGGATATTGCCCATGACTTCCATGAAGTCATTTTTCTCGCCCACGAAGGTCAACTCGGGCGGAATATCGAGCGTCAAGGCGACGCCCTTACGCTGGTACACTTTATTTAACGCGGAACATAAGCCATCCAGTAATGCTGGAACCGAATGGACTTCGCGTATCAGTAGATTATGTTCGGCGCGTACGCTGGCACGATGCAGGTAATACCCAATCTGCTGTGAGATGCGACTGATTTGCGCCAACATGATGGGTTCAGCCTGATCGATAGTGATCTCTTTACCGGTACGTAGCGCGCGTAACGTGGTCTGCAAGACCGCCAGCGGCGTTTTCAGGCTATGGGTGAGATCGGTGAGCGTTGTACGGTATTTATGGTAGCGCTGGCGTTCGTTGTTCAGCAAAATATTCAGGTTTTTTACCAGGCTGAACAATTCGCGTGGCGGATTTTCATCCAGTTGATCGCGCGTGCCTTTTTCTAATTCAGCGATCTGTTTTACCAGATGCTGAATGGGGCGCAAACTCCAGTGGGCACCAAGCCAAAGCAAGGGAAGCACCAGCAGGAGATTAGCGATCAAAACATAGCTGAACCACTCCCACACTACGTCTTCCTGTTGCAGTTCCTGTGGGATACGGTCGACCACCACAATGGTGATGGAAGGGAGATGTTCGGTCTTCGGATAAACGTTTACGGCGATGGAGTGCGTTAATGCATTGCTTTGCGTGCCATTCAGGGCTCGCAGGCTGCTTAACAGCAAGGTATTGCCCGTTAAGACCGCACTGCTGGTATCCGTGTCAGTATCTAATTCATGGTAGGCCGTTTTGTTCAGCCATTCGGATTTTATTAGCGCTTCCAGTTCTGGGACATGCTTTTCGCGCCAGAGCATGTTGCCATGCTCATCATATATCAACACCAGAGTGGGGAAGTTGATGTCAACGTCGGGCGGCGTAACGATATTCAGTTGGTTATCGCGCCACTGTGCGAGGCTGTAGTAGAGGTTGCTCTCGCCACGTAATAGGCGGAATGACGTTTTATCAAAGTTGACGCTATAACCGATAATGGCGACGATGCCATAAGCCAGCGACAACGCTAGCACAATGGCCGCTGTCGCAAGTAAAAAACGGATGCGAAGCGAGAAGGGTAACTTCTTATCGGTATCACTCATACCGAGCCTGAGGGAGTATCAATATCAAAACGATATCCTTGTCCACGTACGGTAGTAATCACATCCGGCGCATCGGCTTGTTGAATTTTCTTGCGTAGTCGTCCCATCAGCACATCAATGGTATGACTTTCCCGCAGCTCTGCATCTGGATACAGCTGTAGCATCAGGGAATCTTTGCTAACGACTTTACCTTTGTTGCGAATCAACGTCTCGATAATGGTGTATTCAAACGCTGTCAATTTGATGGGGGCGCTGTGGATCACCAACTCGCGGCGCGACAAATCAACCTCAAACGGCGGTAGGCTGATGATTTGTGATGCCAACCCGCTGTTGCGCCGCATCAGCGCCTGTAAACGTGCCACGACTTCTTCCATATGGAAGGGTTTAGTGACGTAGTCATCCGCGCCGGCTTCCAATACGGCAACTTTGTCCTGCCAGCCTTCACGCGCGGTCAGCACCAGAATAGGGAGCTTGGCCTGATTGGCACGCCAGCGACGGATCATGCTCATGCCGTCTTCATCGGGCAACCCGAGGTCGACAATAGCAATGTCCGGCATGTTTTCATGCAGAAAATAATCCGCTTCTTTAGCGTCAGAGGCGGCGTCGACCTGATGCCCCATTTCATTCATCTGAACGGTTAAATGATGGCGTAGTAATACATTATCTTCAACGACCAGAATCCGCATCGTTATATCCTCTGTCGAATAGATAGGAGCATATTTATAAAAATACTTTTATGCACCTACTCTTTCACGTATGTCTCTCCCGCGTATTAACATTATACGCAGGGAAAGTAATTTATTTTATTTGCTAAATTATCCACAGAGAGGGTAAACCGGGTATAAACAGGCTGGAAATGGTCATACTCGTCATACTTCGAGTTGCAGGTGTGTTGGCTACGCTACTTGGCACACTGATGTGTACCTCGCCCCGTTGGGGCCGCTGCAAGCAGCGTTCAAATCTGCCTTTGGCTGAGTTGTCAGTCACCTGAATCACTTACCTGAGTAAGCTCATCGGGATGAAATGAGAGACATCCTGTCTCTCACCGAAGGCCAGCCTTTGGCTAGTCAAATTCGTTCCCGACGAATTTGTCCTTCGCTTGCCGCCTGCCTGAAACTCGAATTATTTAGAGTATGGTGAGTTTTAGATAGCTGGCGGGCAAAAATGCCCGCCAGAGAGTACAAACAGACGTGAGGGGGCTTATTCCAGGTCGTCGACCATCTCGATAGCACGGCCGATGTAGTTGGCTGGTGTCATCGCTTTCAGGCGCGTTTTTTCTGCTTCCGGTAATGCAAGACCATCGATAAATTCCTGAATACCCGCAGCATCAACGCGTTTGCCGCGGGTCAGCTCTTTCAGTTTCTCGTACGGCTTTTCAATTCCGTAGCGGCGCATCACGGTCTGGATGGGTTCTGCCAGCACTTCCCAGTTGTGATCCAGTTCGTCAGCCAGACGATCGCGGTTCACTTCTAGCTTGCTGATGCCCTTCATTGTGGCTTGATAGGCAATGAGTGCATAGCCTACGCCGACGCCCAGATTACGCAGTACGGTAGAGTCGGTGAGGTCACGCTGCCAGCGGGAGACGGGCAGTTTGCTGGCCAGATGTGCCAGTACGGCATTGGCTAGACCCAGGTTTCCCTCTGAGTTTTCGAAATCAATCGGGTTAACTTTATGCGGCATGGTGGAAGAACCGATTTCGCCCGCAATAGTTTTCTGTTTGAAGTGGTTCAGTGCGATGTAGCCCCAAATATCACGATCAAAGTCGATCAAAATCGTATTAAAACGCGCGATGCAGTCGAACAACTCGGCGATGTAATCATGTGGTTCGATCTGCGTGGTGTACGGATTCCAGTTGATGCCCAACGATGTGACAAATTTTTCGCTGAACTGGTGCCAATCGACTTCCGGATAGGCTGCCAGATGGGCATTATAGTTACCGACAGCACCATTAATTTTGCCCAGAATCTCAACCTGTTGCAGCTGACGATATTGGCGTTCCATACGATAAGCGACGTTAGCAAACTCTTTACCGATGGTGGAAGGTGTGGCTGGCTGACCGTGCGTACGGGAAAGCAGTGGAATATCGCGGTATTCCTGCGCCAGTGTTTTCAGCGCATCAATGATTTGACGCCAGTGCGGCAGAATGACATCGCGGCGAGCGGTATCCAGCATCAGCGCGTGGGACAGGTTGTTAATATCTTCTGACGTACAGGCGAAATGGATGAATTCGTTGACGGCGTGCAGCGCCGGAATGGCAGCCACTTTTTCTTTCAGGAAATACTCAACGGCCTTCACGTCGTGATTGGTGGTGCGCTCGATAGTTTTAATACGCGCGGCATCTTCTTCGCTGAATTCGGCGACAATTTTATCAAGGAAAGCGTTTGCGTCCGCGTCAAATGCAGGAACTTCCTGGATCTCTGCACAGGCCGCCAGTTTTTGCAGCCAACGTACTTCAACCTGCACACGGAATTTCAGCAAACCGAATTCGCTGAAAATGGTGCGCAACGTGCTGACTTTATCGCCGTAGCGTCCATCAATAGGGGAAACGGCGGTCAGTGAGGATAATTCCATCGCAAGCAACTCCTGAGATTGGTTTCAATAACGATTAATTTCAATAAGAACGGTTAATATCAATAAGGGCGATTGATTCTCGCGACGCTGGCGTTAGTCATACCAGCGTCAGCCATAGCGGCAAGAATACCATTAAACGGACGTGCAACGTGCCAATATCTGTTTTGCTTCTTTGACCAACTGACTGCGTGAAAACATCAGTTGTAAGCGTCCGCCGCCAATCTGTTGCCAGAGCACGACAGAACGGATACCAGCTAATAGTGCGGCACGCACTTTAGCCTGCACCTGACTGTTCTGTAGCACCTCCGGCGAGCCGGTAACCTGAATGCGTGGCCCCAACGTACTGATGACGTCCACGTAAATCGCGGCCAGTGCGCTAACGATCGTTTCGGAAAGCAGCTCGAAATGTTCCAGTTGTCGCTCCAACTGCCCGATACGTTTGCCTAATTCGTCCAGCGCGGCAGATTTCGCATTTAGCTTACGTTCTAACGCAATCAGGCTGAACGCATAGCGCGATAGTTCCGCACCCGCGCCTTTATTGCTGCTGGTATTCAGAATACCTAGCAGCGTTTCCACCCCAACTTTCAGGTTTTGTTCATCATTGCCATAAACGGCAAGTGTGGACGCCGGATTGAGGTTTAACACGCTGTTCAGCGAGGTATGGAGAACATCGCTATTACAGCTACCCGTATGGGCCAACTGTTGGACTAAATGCGCCGATTGGCAAACGCCGGCTAGCGCCAGCGTGATTTCATAATAATTCTTAGCCACGGTTACTCCTGTAAGCGTTCTTCGATGATACCGCCACCAAGGCACACGTCGTCCAGATAAAAGACGGCAGATTGACCCGGCGTCACAGCGGCGACGGGCTCATCAAAACGTACGGTAATGCGATCGTCGCCAAGCGGCGTGACGGTGCAGGGGATGTCTGCCTGACGGTAACGCGTTTTTACTGTACAGCGTAGTTCAGCGGTAAGCGGCTGGCGATCGACCCAATGCAGTTGTTGCGCAATTAAACCATATGACATCAGGCGAGGATGCTCATGACCCTGTGCGACATACAGAATGTTGTTGGCGACATCTTTATCCACCACGTACCAGGGATCTTCGCCACCGTCTTTGACGCCGCCAATGCCTAACCCTTTGCGTTGCCCCAGCGTGTGGTACATCAGACCCTGATGTTGTCCCATCGGTTTGTTATCATCGACGGACAGAATTGGCCCCGGTTGTGCAGGCAAATAGCGCGCCAGGAAATCGGTGAATTTACGCTCGCCGATGAAGCAAATACCGGTAGAGTCTTTTTTCTTCGCGGTTGCCAGCTCAAGTTCTTCGGCGATTTTGCGAACCTGCGGTTTTTCCAGTTCACCGACTGGGAATAGGCTCTGTGCGATCTGTTCGTGACCCAGCGTATAAAGAAAATAGCTTTGGTCTTTATTACCGTCCATTCCACGCAGCAAACGGCTTTTACCGTCAACATCGTGACGACGGACATAGTGGCCTGTCGCGATATAATCCGCGCCGAGATCCTCGGCAGCGAATTCCAGAAAGGCTTTAAATTTGATCTCTTTATTGCACAGGATATCGGGATTGGGGGTACGACCCGCTTTATATTCTTCAAGGAAGAGTTCAAAAACGTTGTCCCAATATTCAGCGGCAAAATTGACGGTATGTAATTCGATACCCAGCTTGTCGCAAACGGCCTGCGCATCGGCAAGATCTGTGGCGGCTGAGCAATATTCGGTGTCGTCATCCTCTTCCCAGTTTTTCATGAACAGGCCTTCAACATGATAGCCCTGTTGCTGTAACAGGTAAGCGGAAACGGAGGAATCAACACCGCCGGACATACCGACAATCACTTTTTTCTGGCTGTTATCTGACATGGGAATCTCACGAACTGAATTTACTGACGCATGGATGCGAAAAACAAGCGGCGCATTTTAGCATGTTGAACTGAGGGCTGCATCGCTATTCCTGCCGTGAGCTGGTCAGGCCATTCACGGCAGGTAAAAAAGGCGGATGCTTAAAAAGGCCAGTTAAACGCGCCCAATAAGGCGAGCGGGTAGCGCTCTGGCTGCTGATAGCAGCGAATACTTTCAGCCACCAGCGGTGAGCGAAGCTGACGAGAATGCAAAATTTCCTCGGCGGTCAGCCAGCGGCAGCATTCGATATCGCTGTCGTGTGGTTGGGTGTCGACTCTTGTAGGCAGATCGAGCGCGAAGCAAAAACGTAAAAAGGGTGTGTTGTCGGGAGCGATCCATTGATGGAGGCGCAAGAAACTCTGCGGTGTGGCCTGAATGCCCGTTTCTTCCCACAGCTCACGGCTTGCAGCCTGAATCAGCGTTTCGTCGGCTTCCAAATGACCCGCAGGCTGGTTCCATAATAATTTGTCGTTAATTAACTCTTCGACGACCAGAAAATGGTTTTCGGCCTGCACGACGCAGGCAACCGTGACATGGGGTTTAAACATCCGCTATCTCCTTCCATTCTCCGGGTAACAGGTTTTCTACGGTTTGATTGGCCATGCTGTATCGAATCAGACGCAGGGTAGGATACCCGATATTTGCCGTCATACGACGGACTTGTCGATTACGGCCTTCATACAGCGTGATTTTTAGCCAGCAGTCAGGAATGCTTTTACGTTCACGTATTGGCGGGTTGCGCGGCCACAACCAGTCAGGTTCTGGAACGATCTCCGCGCCTGCGGGCAGCGTTTTGCCGTCATTCAGTTCCAGACCAGTGCGAAAGCGCGTCAGCGCGGCGTCGTCAGGAATACCTTCTACCTGAACATAGTAGATTTTAGCCGTTTTTTCCGTCGGTTGGGTTAGCCGTGCCTGAAGCTTGCCGTCATTGGTGAGAATCATCAGACCTTCGCTGTCGCGATCCAGACGCCCGGCAGCATAAATACCGCTAACCGGGATGTAATCTTTCAGCGTCCGGCGTCCAGCTTCATCAGTGAATTGCGGCAACACATCAAAGGGCTTATTGAACAAAACGATGCGGCGCGGCGCGTTGTCAGGCTGCCTTTTTCTTGCCGGCTGTGAGCTGAATCGTTTAACTTTGTGATTTTTAACAGAGAATTTATTCATCATCTTTATAGTCGCGGGTAACAAAAGCATTATACTCGAAATGGTTTGCGATTGGCGCGGGCTAAATATTCAAGTAGTATTGACACGCATCTTACAAGTCATTAACAAAATTGCGCTCGAAGGAGAGGTTAATGGAAAGCAAAGTAGTTGTACCGACAGAAGGTCAGAAAATCACGGTTGATGCTCAAGGCAAACTGGTTGTTCCGAACAATCCGGTTATCCCGTTTATCGAAGGTGACGGCATTGGTATCGATGTAACGCCTGCCATGATTAACGTAGTAGACGCCGCTGTGAAGAAAGCCTATCAGGGCAAGCGCGCGATTTCCTGGATGGAAATCTATACGGGTGAGAAATCCACGCAAGTTTACGGTAAAGATGTTTGGCTGCCGGATGAAACACTGGATTTGATCCGTGAATATCGTGTAGCGATTAAGGGCCCGCTGACAACGCCAGTCGGTGGTGGTATTCGTTCTCTGAACGTTGCGCTGCGCCAACAGTTGGATCTGTACGTTTGCCTGCGTCCGGTACGCTACTACGAAGGTACACCTAGCCCGGTTAAACAGCCTGAGCTGACCGACATGGTGATCTTCCGCGAAAACGCCGAAGACATTTATGCTGGTATCGAGTGGAAAGCGGGTTCTGCTGAAGCAGACAAAGTGATCAAATTCCTGCGTGAAGAAATGGGTGTTAGCAAAATCCGTTTCCCTGAGCAGTGTGGTATCGGCGTGAAGCCGTGTTCCGAAGAAGGCACCAAACGTCTGGTTCGCGCCGCAATCGAATACGCGATTACCAACGACCGTGATTCCGTCACGCTGGTGCACAAAGGCAACATCATGAAATTCACCGAAGGCGCGTTCAAAGACTGGGGATACCAGTTGGCGCGTGAAGAATTCGGCGGTGAGCTGATCGATGGCGGCCCGTGGGTGAAAATCAAGAACCCGAACACCGGCAAAGAGATCGTGGTAAAAGACGTGATCGCCGATGCGTTCCTGCAACAAATCCTGCTGCGTCCTGCTGAATATGACGTGATCGCCTGTATGAACCTAAACGGTGACTACATTTCTGATGCTCTGGCTGCCCAGGTTGGCGGTATCGGTATTGCTCCGGGTGCGAACATCGGTGACGAATGTGCACTGTTCGAAGCCACGCACGGTACTGCACCGAAATATGCGGGTCAGGATAAAGTGAACCCAGGTTCCGTTATTCTGTCCGCTGAAATGATGTTACGCCACCTGCAATGGTTCGAAGCGGCTGACCTGATTGTTAAGGGCGTTGAGGGTGCGATCAAGAACAAGACCGTGACTTACGATTTCGAACGTCTGATGGAAGGCGCTAAACTACGGAAATGTAGCGAGTTTGCGCAGGACATCATCGATAACATGTAATCTGCTCTTTAACGCAGGTTATAATGATGGGGGGCCAGTTTTGGCCCCTTAATTTTCCCTTAAGCTCCTTTCCCCAAAACTATCCTATTTTGTATTAATCACCGTTGACCTTGTCCGCTGTTATTAATGGCTAATGTTCTGTGAATCGGGAATAAGCCGGAAGTACATATGTTCAGGAATCGGGCTGTCCCAGCCTCCGGTATACATTGCGAAACCGATCATGCCGAAAAGGATACCGAGTACCAGTACGGCCATCGTAATACCGGACAACGCGGTTTGTCGCCATAGCGGTTTCGCTGCGGTACTGCTTTTTTCCTGCGATCCTGAAGGTTTTATCAGTGAGAAATGGAGCGTCGATGCTACCGGGCAGGATTCGACGCAGGTCATGCAGGCTGTGCATTCTGCTGTTCTCACCTGAATCAGCTTATCCACCGGGATGTTCGACGGGCATGCCTTGGCGCATTTGCCACAGTCGATACAGCTGGTGGTGTTACGACGAATCTTGAAGGGCGACAGCAACGAAAATACGCCTAAGAGTGCGCCGTAAGGACAGAGGTATCGACACCAAAAATGGCGAATAAACAGGCTGGCAAACATAAAGAGAAAGATACAGACCAGCGTGATGGTGCCGATATTGCGAAAGAAACCGAGCATTTTAACGTCGGCGATCAAACCATAGGGTGACATCAGAAACATATAGATGCCCTGAGCTGGCATCGATAAAGCGATATAGAGGAAAAAGCTTAATAATAGATATTTCAGGCTACGCAGCGGAATGTCCAGCCACTTCGGAAGAATGAAATGACGTCCAAACAGTTTTTTCCCCACAGCACCCACCCACTCGGAAATCGTGCCAATAGGGCACAGCCAGGAGCAAAACGATTTCTTCAGCAATAGGCTGGTGAGAATAAAGGCGAGAAGCAATAGCATTGATGCAAGGTGGATAGGGGGAAGATTGCCCGTTTCCCATGTGAACTTAACATTCATTAATCCGGCAATCGGCAGCCAGCCCTCAATACCGCCTGGCCTCGACATATAAAGGCTCGTGCCGCCGGTTTCAAAGTAGCGTACCCAAAAATAGAAGGTGATGCCGATATAAACGTTGATCGCCAGTAGCAGAATTTGTGTCGCTCTGCGCCAGGTCAGGGCGTTGCGCCAGTCGTTCCAGGGAAGTTTACCGCCAGTGGTTCCGGGACGACGCTGCCACCGTTTTCTTGCTTTTTCACTCATTGCTTTCAATTGCCCCCATTTATTTTTTTCACTCGGCGCATTCAGCGCACCGAAGGGATCGTGAAGCAACGTTATCACGCTCTTAGCGGTTAAAAATTGATTTGTGCATTGTAAATGCATGTTTGTTTTTTAGCTGATTGCTTTGAATAAGAAGATTGGAAATAGTTTGCTCGTCGTAGCCTGACTGGATATCGTATTGGAAGGGGCTTTCTAAGGTTAAACGTTGGAAATAATAGGATGAGTACAAAATGCACTCATCCTATTAATTACTCATTGGTATTATATTTGAATGTATCTTTCATCTTTCAAACGGCGTGTGTTGACGGGGCCAGCGTATAAAAATATCTTGCTGCATTTTCCTCAATTCGGATGACGTAGGTTATTTTTTTATTAAAATCAGGTTTTTTTATTAAATCATCTGTTTTATTATTTCCTGGTTTTTTAATTTATCATCCTTTTAATTACGCCTAATATTGTTGTTTTGCTTGCAATTCCTCTTTTCTCATCGTTCTGACAATTTTATAAATCCATTGCAGTGAGACATTATATTTTTTAGCCAAGGCGCTGTGGTTACGGCCGTCGAATTCTTTATAGATTTGAATATCGCGTTGAGACGCGTGCCAGGATATTCCCATCGGGAAATAAACGTTTTGTCCGCCCCATACGCTCATCATGTGTTTGGCAACGGCGTTGCCGACCAGTTCGGCGGTTTGTGGATCTAACTCTGTGACGTTTTTGACCGTGTCGGCAACATGTTGAGAAAGTTCGACCAGAAGTTCAGGACCCTTACTGCGAAATTGTGGCTCAGTCATAAATCACCTTATCCTTAAAGAAAATAATTACTGTCTATGTGAGGGGTCGAGTATTGCTATCCGAGTGATAACAACCGCGTTATGTGTTCATTTAAAACTATAGTTGTTTTTATGTCAACATCTTTAGTTTTAATTCAGGTTGTTTTGGGTTGTAAAACGAAATGGCAGCCTGCGAGGCTATACGCCAAAAAAACTTGATGGAGGAGTAAAAAAAATCCCGCCATAGGGCGGGAAAGCAACACATAGACAGGAGGAATAACACAACATCAACAAGGGGTGATGAAACAATAGCACGATGATTGTATAAAACTGTGACGTGTGGGTAAGGTTATCTGGGGGAGGGTAAACGTTTTTGACGTATGAACCAAAGCCGGTGCTCGCATTGGTTTACCGGCTTTGGTGAGAAGAAAAAAAGCGATAGCGACGTAAGCGAAAAATCACCTAGATCGAACTATAACAATACCGAATACCAGAACACGCGACCGATGATCTCGACCTCTGATTCGTAAGCTTCTTCATCAGCATCGCGGTTAAAGCTATGGATGACGAGGAGACCACCAGGCTTGCGGTAAAGTTGTTTGATTCGCTTGAGTTTATCGTTGCCGCTGCCCTCCTGAGCAATGGCGTAGAGCTTTCCATCAATGATGCGTTTGTTGTTGGTATCAACGGCGACGGTGGTTCCATCCGGGATGATAGGTTCCATACTGTCACCCGCTGCCGGGAAACAAAGAACACCTGAACCGTCAGTATTTGCGCCAACCTTCCGCAGTGTTGCTTTTGAAAAACGGAGCTTAAAGTCGTTGTAATCCTCACTTTGAATGCGTCCGTCGCCGCAGGCAAACTCAATATCCTTTAAAAAAGGCACTTCCACCTCGTCCTTTGATAGTTCTGTCGTGCTGTCCCAAGCTGATACGGTGCCCCATTTTGATGTTGGCGGAATACTCGATTCCTGGAGTGATCGAACCACCCTGTCGCTACGCATTGGGCCTTCGCCATTTGCCAACCATTCAGGGCGAATATGGAGTGCATTGGAAAGCTCAACAATTTTGGTTGTCTGCGACGCCTTCCCCACCTCAATCTTCTGTATGGCGGCCTGAGATACACCAATCATGTCGCCAAGCGCTTTTTGGCTAAGCCCTTGTGCAGTCCTGGCGGTTTTTAATCGTTCTGCAAGTGTCGTTTTCATTCGTTCAATTTACAACCTAGGTTGTAATTTATCAAGCGGATATTAATCTTGTTTAAAAAAACCAAAGCTATGTATAGTCGGTGTGCGAAGGGAATCATAAGTACAACCATGAAAACAATTAAAGTTGTTGTGCCGCACGGGAAAACTGCGCGGATGTATGAGATAACATCAAAATAAACGCTATCGGCTGACTATCAAAAATCCTAATAAATGTCAGGCGGTCATAGTATCGTCTTATTCCTTCCCCTGATTTGACTTAAACCTGTGCGTCACTTGATCTAAATCACAATCTGGCTGCAACCATTTTGCTTTTATGGAAATCCCGTTGTGGGAAATATAACCAATAAATTCGTTTTATTATGCATGCGCATGACTGCGTGTCGCGGAGGATGTATGTCTGTAATTCGCACGTGTTTAAGTCTGTTTGGCGGTGATACGGTAATTGTCCGGTGTGCTAATACGTTTGAAGTAAAAATGAGCAATGGTGAACAGGAAACGATGGCTGAAGAGAACAGTTATACGCAGGATTCTATTTGCCGTTATGCTGAAGGTGAAGTGTATTTAACCGTTCCTTATACAGGGGTTTGGGATGTCGTTATTCGAGCGAAGAATGACACACCAGAGCATTCAATAACCTATTTCCCCGCCTGATGATACCGTGGTTGGTTATATTCTGTTAATAGCTTGATAATACGTTGTCGTTATCCAGTAATAAGTATTTGAATATGCCAACCCTTCTCTTTATTTTTTGTCTTCATCACCGCACGTTGTGAGTTCATCGGTATCTTTCTGTTTCGCTTTTCATCTATCATCTTAATTGATGCTTCCATTTGTTATTATTACTGACTTGAAGGGATGATAGAGTTTGAATCTTTTGCCATACTCAACATTCAGCCACTCTCTGGCGAGAAAAAGAGCCTTGGTTTACTCACGTTGGTCAGGTGTTGCTCTTATCGTGCTCATTGCTGCAATATTTTGGATTTATAGCTAACCTTTTGTCTAATCTTAACATTAATACGATGTGAGGGGGGGAACCCATGAGTCGTGCCCCAATAAGCAAAGATGAAGACAAACGCCTTGCTGCTCTTCGTGAGTACGGAGTTAAGAACGCACTGTTTGATCCGAGTCTGAGCAACTTGATTAGTCTGGCTGCCAACATTTTTAGCGCCCCCATCGTTTTAGTCTCGTTGGTGGAAGCTGAGCGCCAATTGTTTGCTGCCAGCGTAGGGGTTCCTTTTTGCGAAACACCACGCGATATCTCTTTTTGCGCCCACACGATTTTGAAGAAAAAGATCATGGTGGTGCCTGATGCACTCAAGGATGTGCGATTCAAAAATAACCCGCTGGTTGTAGGAATTCCCTATATTCGTTTTTATGCAGGGATACCCTTAATTACGCCGTCTGGGCATGCTATTGGCACATTATGTATTATTGATTTGAAGCCCAGAGCAACATTCTCCAAGCGTGATGAGCACAATTTGCAGGATCTGGCGTCACTGGTTATGGACAAGCTGGAAATGCGGCGTCTGGAATTGGCGCGTAAAGCCAGTCAGGTACGTTTTGAAAATATCGCCAATACCTCGCCTGATACGATTTTGTGCGTCAATGAGAAGGGGATGATTACCTTCTGGAATGCAGCCGCAGAGAAGATGTTGGAATACAGCGACGATGAAATTATCGGCCAAAATATTAATAGCATCGTACCTGATGCCTTTATCGTACAGCTTAACCATCTGGTCACTGACCGTGATTCCCTGATGAAAGGGGTGACACTGGAACTGAACGTACAAGCCAAAAGCGGTAGTCGGGTTCCGGTCGAACTGTCGGTTTCTATGTGGGAAGACAATGACAATGTCAGCTATGGCGCGATATTGCGTGACATTACCGAGCGTCGGCGCAACGAAGAGCGACTGTTTTTACTGGCGCACATGGACCCACTGACGGGGTTGGCAAACCGGACATTATTGACATCAAATTTAGAAACCGCGCTCAAGAATGAGCCTGCGGTCTGCATCATGATGGTCGATCTGGATGGATTTAAGGATGTTAATGACAGTCTGGGGCACTCGAGCGGCGATGATATTTTGGTACACGTTGCCAAAAAAATAAAAGCAACCGTTCGTTCCGGTGATGTGGTCGCGAGAATGGGCGGAGATGAATTTGCGCTGCTGTTTCCAGGCCTGAATGATAAAAGGGTTGCGGGTAAAATTGCCGAGCAAATTATTCATGAAATTTCGCAGGCAATGATTATTGACGACCACCAAATCAATATTAGTGCCAGTATTGGTGCGGTGCTGTACCCAGAATATGGCGTGACCGTGCAGGATCTTTTGACCAGTGCAGATTTAGCGTTGTATCAGGCGAAATCTGAAGGTCGGAATTGTTATCGTTTTTTCACACGCGAACTGCTTGAAGTCTTTCAGGCTAAGCATGCTTTCCAGCTAGAATTTGTGCGAGCCTATGAGCAGCATGAATTTGAAATGTTCTATCAACCACAGGTAAAACTGGCAACAAATGAGATTGTTGGTGCTGAGGCGTTGTTACGTTGGCGTCACCCTGATAGAGGACTACTTGGCCCAGCGGCATTTCTTACCGCACTGGAAAATGGTCCGTGGGCAGAACGGGTAGGGGATTGGATCGTAGAAACGGCCTGTCGGCAGGCTGCAGAGTGGTGTCAGGTCAGCAACAGCTACTTCCGTATTAGTATTAACCTTTTCAGTGCGCAATTTCGTACTGGTATGTTGGCGCAAAAGATTATGGATACCCTCGCTCGTACAGGGTTGCAACCAAGCTCGCTGGAGCTTGAAATCACGGAAAACATCATTCTGCGTTACGATGAAAATATGTTACAGCCATTAAAAACGCTGCGGGATGCGGGAATCGGGATTGCCTTTGATGACTACGGGACGGGCTATGCGTCTCTCAGTATGCTGAAAAACTACCCGGTGACTCGGCTGAAGATCGATCAAACCTTTGTCAGAACTATGTGTGAATCTCCGCCGGATGCAGCGATTGTCAGGGCGATACTCTATCTTGGGAAAAGTTTCGGTCTGGGTGTGATTGCTGAAGGGGTTGAAACGTTAGAGCAGAGTGAGCGGCTGCGAGGCAAAGGGTGTGAAGAAGCACAGGGATATTTGTTCGGGCATCCGATGCCCGCAGAAGAGTTTACCCAGCTACTGAAGTTGAATAAACCAATAGACGTGTAAGCTGTTGTGCTACAGCAATCTTTCCTGAAAGCCAGCGTTTGCTGGCTTCATTCGCCAATACCTTCTTAGCGTTGTTAGTAGACTAAAAAGTGGAATCTGGATCACATTTTTTCTATAGTGCTGGCTCGTAACCCAGTACCGGACGTCCCGTGCACGAAATATTTGAGATGCTCCTTGCGGTCTTTGACCGCGCCGCCTTGATGCTGATTTGCCTGTTCTTCCTGACGAGGACGCGCCAGTTCCGGCAATTGCTGCAAAAAGAGCAGCATTCGCCGAGAGAGCGAGTGACGGTGACGGCCATCTTTTCACTGTTTGCGCTGTTCGGTACCTATTCCGGCATTAATGTTGAGGGGTCGCTCGTCAACGTGCGAGTGATTGCCGTGATGTCCGGCGGAATTCTCTTTGGCCCTTGGGTGGGTATCGCAACTGGCATCATTGCGGGGGTGCACCGTTATTTAATTGATATTGATGGCATTACCTCCGTCCCTTGCCTGATTACCAGCATCATCGCGGGTATCACTTCTGGCTACATCAATAAGAAAGTCAAAAAAGAACAGCAGTGGAGCATCGGGATTCTGGGTGGAATGCTGTGTGAGTCGTTAACGATGTTGCTGGTTGTGGCATGGGCAACGCCGATCGAGTTAGGGCTGGATATTGTGTCAAAAATTGCGGTGCCGATGATTCTTGGCTCCGTGTGTATTGGCCTGATCGTATTACTGGTACAGAGCGTGGCGAATGAAAAAGAGGTTATTGCTGCCAGACAAGCCAAACTCGCGCTGGATATTGCACACAAGACACTGCCGTATTTCCGCAACATTAACAGTGATTCACTGACGGCCATTTGTCGGATCATCCGCACTGAAATAAATGCGGATGCTGTAGCGATAACGAACACGCAGCACATTCAGGCTTACGTGGGGATTGGAGAAGACAAATATAATATCGGTCACGATATTATCAGCCCGATGACGCAACAGGCGATCCATGATGGGAAAATTATCATTAAAAATAATGATGAACAGCATCTAACGCCGGAAATCCATTCGATGATTGTCATCCCGCTATGGGAGCACGGGCAGGTGACTGGCACATTGAAAATTTACTACCGCCATGCCCATAAAATTACCTATTCATTACGCGTGATGGCCGTTGGTTTATCGCAAATTATGTCAACGCAAATTGAAGTATCCCGCACAGAACAATTGCGTGATATGGCAAATAAAGCGGAACTGAGAGCGCTGCAAAGTAAAATCAATCCGCACTTTCTTTTTAATGCACTCAATGCGATCTCTTCATCGATTCGTATTAACCCCGATACGGCGCGCCAACTGGTGATCAACCTGTCTCGCTATTTGCGCTATAACCTCGAACTCAACGACGATGCGCTGATCGATATAAAGAAAGAGCTGTACCAAATTCAGGATTATATCGCGATTGAGCAGGCGCGGTTCGGTGCCAAGTTAACGGTGATTTACGATATCGACGACGATTTAGCGTATAAAATTCCCAGCTTATTAATTCAGCCGCTGGTAGAAAACGCGATTGTGCATGGTATTCAGCCTTGCCGAGGCAAGGGAACCGTTGTGTTATCCGTGAAGGAGCAGGGCGATAAGCTGCTCGTCGCGGTAAAAGATACGGGTCATGGCATCAGCCAGGAAACGATGGAACGCGTTGCGCGCAATGAGTTGCCGGGGAATAGGATTGGTCTGCTGAATGTCCATCATCGGGTGCGTTTGCTCTATGGTGATGGTCTGCATATTCGCCGTCTGGAACCCGGAACCGAGATTTATTTCTACATTCCACGAGAAGATAAAACACCGTCGGCATTGCCAGATACCGTGCTGGTGCCGTCGTCGACCTATTCTGCTACTGAAAACAGAGGAGGCAACCCATGAAAGCCATTATTGTTGAAGATGAGTTCCTCGCACAGCAGGAGCTCAGCTACCTTATTAAACAGCACAGTGATATTACGATTGAGGCAACATTCGATGATGGGCTGGATGTCCTGAAGTATCTGCAACATAACGACGTCGATGCGATCTTCTTAGATATCAATATTCCGTCGTTAGATGGCGTATGGCTGGCGCAAAATATCAGCAAATTCGCACACAAGCCCTATATCATCTTTATTACGGCGTATAAAGAGCACGCGGTCGAAGCCTTTGAAGTCGAGGCCTTCGATTACATTCTCAAACCGTATCATGAATCTCGCATCATCACGATGTTGCGTAAATTGGAAGGGACCTTGCAACAGCGGCAAATTGCACCGGCTGCTGAAACAGGCGTGCATATAGGTGCACCGAGAGGCGCCCAGCAAACGATTAATTTGATGAAAGACGAACGGATTATCGTCACGGATATTAATAATATCTACTACGCTGCCGCGCAGGAAAAGGTCACGCTGGTTTATACCCGCCGTGAGGAATTCATCATGCCGATGAATATTACGGAGTTTTGTCATCGCTTGCCGGAAGACTATTTCTTCCGTTGCCATCGCTCTTACTGCGTCAACCTGACGAAGATCCGTGAAATTGTACCGTGGTTTAACAATACCTATATCTTGCGATTGAACGATCTGGATTTTGAAGTTCCGGTAAGTCGAAGCAAGATAAAGGCATTCAGGTCATTGATGCGTCTTTAAAGGCATTTCATTCCACGTTTCAGGCATCTCATTCCCCATTCGATCAATCACTGTCAGCCCGCTTGTATACTGGCCTCAGCCCATAAGCTGACAGTGTTTTGATGGATTTTCTCTTCTCCACATCAGCTTATATTTTTTAGCGTGCCGAGCGAATCGGACTAATTTTTGATGTAGGGGAAAACCCATGAATACTAAACCTGTTAATCGGGGAGTCATTGTCCTCGGTACGATTATCACCCAAATGGGACTCGGCACGATTTACACCTGGAGTTTATTCAACCAGCCGCTGGTAGATAAATTTGGCTGGGCGCTGAGCGCTGTGGCAACGACGTTTTCAATCACCAGTTTCTGTCTGGCATTTGCAACGCTGTTTGCCGGTAAATTTCAGGAGCGTATTGGCCTGCGCCGCTTAACTATGATCGCAGGCATTGCGCTGGGTGCCGGTCTGATGGCTAGTGCGGTGAGCCCGTCGCTGACGTTGATTTATCTGCTGATGGGGGTTGTTGTCGGCTTTGCTGACGGCACGGCTTACATCACGACGCTGTCTAATTTGATCAAATGGTTTCCTAACCGCAAAGGGCTGATTGCGGGTATTTCGGTTGGTGCATTTGGTACCGGAAGTCTGTTGTTCAAATACGTAAACAGCTTTTTGATTGCGGAAGTCGGTGTCTCAGACGCCTTTTTCTACTGGGGAATTATCGTTATGGCGATGATTCTGGTCGGGAGTTCATTGCTGAAAGAGCCTGCTACGCTACCAGTACAACAAGCTGCGGTTCAGGGAGCGTCGAGTGATTTCTCGCTGGGCGAGATGTTGGCAACCAAAGAATCATATTTGCTGTTTATTATTTTCTTCACGGCGTGCATGAGCGGTCTGTATTTGATCGGTATTGTGAAAGATATCGGCGTGCAAATGGCCGGAATGGATATGGCGACGGCGGCAAATGCCGTTTCTGCGATTGCGATTTTTAATACCGTTGGGCGTATTGTGCTTGGTGCACTTTCCGATAATGTCGGACGTATGCGAGTAATTAGCTTTACGCTGTTTGTAACTATTCTTGCGGTGTCAGTGATGACTTTTCTGCCGCTTAGTCCAATACTGTTCTTTACCTGTGTCAGTGCGATTGCCTTCTGCTTTGGTGGCAATATCACGGTATTCCCGGCGATTGTCGGCGACTTCTTTGGCCTGAAAAATCACAGCAAAAACTACGGCGTGATTTATCAGGGATTCGGTATCGGCGCGTTGTCTGGCTCATTTATCGCCGCACAACTTGGGGGCTTTCAGGCGACATTTATGGCAATTATCATTATGTCTGTCGTCTCGCTGCTGATTACCTTGTGGATTAAACCACCGAAGCATCAACCTGTTACTGACGCAATGCGTGCGGACATGGCACATGCGCAAAGTTAATAAAATCCCACGCTGACAGAATATCGTGCTGGGCATGCCACATGCTGCCCAGTTCGAGAAGTTTTCTCTCTTTCCTGCTACATGATTCCTTCTCTTCATTTGCTGAAATATCGCGATACAGTTCACCACTTTTATCGTCATCCATGTGTCACAGGCGAACTCTAGCGTCGTTATTGGCACGTCTTCTCCTGACGCGGGCTTCCTTAAAAGCAACTTTCCTTAAAAACAATTTTTCTTTAAAAACAACTTTCTTTAAAAACAAAGAGTAGCCGGAGAAAATACCATGATGATTCGGTTTAGGTTCACATCTGTTTTTTTGATGTTGTTAAGTATGGTTTTGCTTATCCCTCTGTCTGCCAGAGCGGCGGTTGAACTGACATTTTGGCATGGCATGGACAGCAACCTGAATACCGAATTGATACGGCTGGTCAATCGGTTTAACGCATCTCAGACGGTATATCATGTTGAACCTATCTATAAAGGCAGCTATGAGCAGACGCTGGCCGCGGGTATTGCCGCTTATCGCACCGGTAATGCACCGGATATTTTGCAAGTTTATGATGTTGGTACGCCGAATATGATACACAGCGGGGCGATTGTTCCGGTGTATGACCTGTTCAAGCAGGTCGGTATCGACAATGATGAAAAGGCCTTTCTGCCTGCGGTGGCGCTGTTTTATAGCGATAGCCAAACCGGGCATCTGATTTCCCAACCGTTTAACAGTTCAACCCCCGTTCTCTACTACAACAAAGATGCTTTTATCAAAGCGGGGCTCGATCCCGATAACCCCCCACGGACCTGGAACGAATTGGCGTACGATGCGGCACGACTGCGTCAGAGCGGGATGACGTGCGGCTATACGAATGCCGGGCAACAGGGTTGGATATTGCTGGAAGCCTTTAGCGTGTGGAACGGACTGCCGATCGCGACAAAAAACAATGGGTTCGACGGTGTCGATACGCATTTGCTGGTGAATGGCCCGTTGCAGGTCGCCCACATCAACCAGCTTGCGGAGATGATGAAGAAGAAGGAGTTCAGCTATTTTGGCCGCAATGACGAGGGAACTGCACGTTTTTATAACGGCGATTGCGGCATATTGACGACCTCATCGGGTGGGTTACGTAAGATTCAGAACTATGCCAAATTTCATTACGGTGTAGGAATGTTGCCTTATAGCGAAGACGCTAAAGGTGCGCCGCAGAATACGTTCATCGGAGGTGCAAGTCTCTGGGCCATGAAAGGGAAAGCCGCATCGCATTATCAAGGGATCGCTGAATTCCTGCATTTCCTGACACTGCCGGAAAATGCTGCCGAATGGCATCAAATGACGGGCTATCTTCCGGTGACGCAACCTGCTTACGAACTGACGCGCGAGCAGGGGTTTTATGCCAGATACCCCGGTAGCGATGTTGCCATGAAACAGCTCACCAATAAGCCGCCTTTGCCTTATACACGTGGATTCCGATTAGGCAATATGCCGCAAATCCGCACCATCATGGACGAAGAGTTGGAGAAAGTCTGGGCAGAGCAAGAAACGCCGCAGCAGGCATTGGACAATGTGGTTTCGCGTGGCGATCTTCTGTTGCAGCATTTTGCGCAGTCGGTTGCCCGTCATTCATGATATTCCCCGTTTATGTGGAGTTTTTGACTGATGACAAAGCAAAGTAAAGGCATCACTCAGGAATTGATTGCGGCACAAAACACGACGGTCTTGACGGTAGCACATCGCGGCGTCTGGGCGTCGGCACCGGAAAATTCGCTGGCGGCGCTGCGCGAAGCCATTCGATTAGGGGTTGATATCGTGGAGATAGATGCGCAATTAACGGCTGATAGCCATGTTGTCGTGATTCATGATAATACACTCGACCGCACAAGCAATATGAGGGGCAAGGTTGGCAAGATGACGCTTGCAGAGATTCGCCAGGCGCGTCTACGCGGGAGTGATGGCAGTTCGGCATGGCCGTTAAGTACCGAAAAAATCCCGCTGTTGTACGAGGTACTCGAAGAGGCGCGCGGGCGCATTGTTATCAATGTGGATGTGAAGAATGAGCGAGAATTTGGTGTCATTGCCCGCGATATTCGTGATAAAGGTCTCAGTGCGGGGGCGATTATGAAAAGTCCCATCCATCTTGCTGCTGCCCGTTTTCCTCTCGTTTCACCGTCGCCGGATTCCCTGATACCGTACATGCCGTTGATCCAACTCCAACGAGGAGAAACCGTCGATATTCTGCGGCAGATTGACGACTTTGGCGTTGCCATAGTGGAAGCCAACTTTGATCATATTGATACATTGGTTGAGGCGTATGCTGAATTTCAACGGCTTGGCGTACGTATCTGGGTGAACACGCTGGATTGTGCGCACCCGCTGGATTACAGCGATACCCGTGCCTTAGTCGATCCTGACGTCGTATGGGGTGCACTCATTCGGGCTGGCGTCGGTGCGATTCAGGTCGATCACGCTGCGGCATTTATCGATTTTCGGTCAACGTTATTACGCTGATCTATCAGGGCTACCCGCAGGCAGGATGACGCTTTCCTTTTGAAAAATGTAAAGTTATGTGGATTTAGTAACTGAAAAGTTAAGAATACTTGAAAATACCACGACAACCCATACGATGTAGGTGTTGTAAACTTTATTTTTCTGCGAGAGGAAATCAGACCTTTATGATGCGTATTGCGCTTTTCCTGATCACCAACCTGGCGGTGATGTTGGTTTTCGGGCTGGTACTCAGCCTGACGGGAATTCAGTCCAGCAGTGTCCAGGGCTTAATGATTATGGCTGGGCTGTTTGGCTTTGGCGGTGCGTTTGTTTCACTGCTGATGTCTAAATGGATGGCGTTGCGGTCCGTTGGCGGTGAGGTCATTGAACAACCACGTAACGAAACCGAACGCTGGTTGGTGGAAACGGTACGTTCACAGTCACAGCAGGCTGGGATCGCGATGCCACAGGTGGCTATTTACCATGCGCCAGATATCAATGCGTTCGCGACGGGAGCGCGTCGTGATGCTTCTCTGGTGGCGGTGAGCACGGGGTTGCTGCAAAACATGAGTCGTGACGAGGCCGAAGCGGTTATCGCGCATGAAATTAGTCATATCGCGAATGGTGACATGGTAACGATGACGCTGGTTCAGGGGGTAGTAAACACCTTCGTTATCTTTATCTCTCGTCTGATCGCTCAGGTCGTTTCCGGTTTCCTGTCCGGTAATCGTGATGAAGGCGAAAGCAGTAACGGCAATCCGCTGGTTTATTTTGCCGTCGCGACCGTGCTGGAACTGGTATTTGGTATTCTTGCCAGCATTATCACCATGTGGTTCTCACGCTATCGTGAATTCCATGCGGATGCCGGTTCTGCCAAGCTGGTGGGGCGTGAAAAAATGATCGCAGCACTACAACGCCTGAAGACCAGCTACGAACCGCAGGAAGAGGGCAGCATGATGGCTTTCTGCATTAACGGAAAATCGAAATCCTTCAGCGAACTCTTTATGTCACACCCGCCGTTGGATAAGCGCATCGAAGCGCTCCGTTCCGGTGAGTTCCTGAAGTAATTCACGCTAGTTTCTTCCCAAAGGCCCATTCGGGCCTTTGTTATTTCTGCGTTTATTGATTCATCGCTCCTGCACTTTATCTGTCCGAATGTTTTCATTAGATCTGAAACAGGTGGTGAAAATATGAAGAATGTTTTATAAAATAAAACCACGATCACGGAAAAATGAAACATTGTTTCTATAATGCCGATATAACAGGCGTCTCGCGTGAGATTGGTGGCCTGATTTTTGAACAACCGGCGTCGGCGTGGCCGACTCGCTGGGTGAGCGGATGTCAGGGTATCGGAGAGTATGCGCGTGTGGCGTCAGATTCTTCATGATAAGTTCTAAGGATTTACGGATGGCCAAAGGTAACAAGATTCCCCTAACGTTCCATACCTATCAGGATTCAGCAACTGGCACCGAAGTTGTGCGTTTAACCCCGCCCGATGTTATCTGCCACCGCAACTATTTCTACCAGAAATGTTTCTTCAATGATGGCAGCAAGCTGCTGTTTGGTGCGGCGTTTGATGGTCCATGGAATTACTATCTGTTGGATTTAAAAGCGCAGAATGCCACGCAGTTGACGGAAGGCAAGGGCGACAACACCTTCGGTGGTTTCCTGTCCCCGAATGACGATGCGTTGTATTACGTTAAAAATACCCGCAATCTGATGCGTGTCGATCTGGCTACGCTGGAAGAGAAAACCATTTATCAGGTGCCTGACGATTGGGTCGGCTACGGTACTTGGGTTGCCAATTCCGATTGCACTAAAATGGTCGGCATTGAGATTAAAAAAGAAGACTGGAAACCACTGACCGATTGGAAAAAATTCCAGGAGTTCTATTTCACTAATCCTTGTTGCCGTCTAATTCGCGTTGATTTAGTCACAGGCGAAGCGGAGACGATCCTTCAGGAAAATCAATGGCTGGGTCACCCAATTTACCGTCCAGGCGATGACAATACGGTTGCGTTCTGCCATGAAGGTCCACACGATTTGGTTGATGCCCGTATGTGGTTCATCAACGAAGACGGTACCAACATGCGTAAAGTGAAAGAGCATGCTGAAGGCGAAAGCTGTACCCACGAATTCTGGGTGCCAGATGGTTCTGCGATGATTTACGTCTCTTACCTTAAAGACGATACCAACCGCTATATCCGCAGCATCGACCCCGTTACGCTGGAAGATCGTCAACTGCGCATCATGCCGCCATGTTCTCACCTGATGAGTAACTATGATGGCACACTGCTGGTTGGTGATGGTTCCGATGCGCCAGTCGATGTACAGGATGACGGTGGCTACAAAATTGAGAACGATCCGTTCCTGTATGTTTTCAACCTGAAAACCGGCAAAGAACACCGTATTGCGCAACACAATACATCCTGGGAAGTGTTGGAAGGCGACCGTCAGGTCACTCACCCACACCCTTCTTTCACGCCGGATAATAAACAAGTCCTGTTTACTTCTGACGTAGATGGAAAACCTGCGCTGTATCTGGCGAAGGTTCCTGATTCCGTCTGGAACTAATAATACTAATAAGTCCGCGTCACATTTTATGGCGCGGATTATTTTAAAATATTTACTTACATATTATTTTATTAAGTCTCTGACGCGGTTATTTCTCAAACTTAACTTGATTATCGTTATTGCTCCATTGCCATAATCAAAGCGTTCCCTTTATACTAAAACCATTGTTCTATTTTTTTTAAAACAAAAAAAACCTGAGTAGGGTAACCACAAAAATGGCTATTGCAGATTTAGATAAACAACCCGATTCCGTGTCGTCCGTTTTAAAGGTTTTTGGTATTTTGCAGGCATTAGGTGAAGAGAGAGAAATTGGTATTACCGAGCTTTCTCAGCGCGTCATGATGTCCAAGAGTACCGTTTACCGCTTCTTGCAGACGATGAAATCCCTGGGCTATGTTGCGCAGGAAGGTGAATCGGAGAAATATTCGCTGACGCTCAAGTTGTTTGAACTTGGTGCGAAAGCATTGCAGAACGTAGATTTAATCCGCAGTGCGGATATACAGATGCGTGAGTTGTCTGCGCTGACGAGGGAAACGATCCACCTCGGTGCGCTGGATGAAGACGGCATCGTTTATATCCACAAAATTGACTCTATGTATAACCTGCGCATGTATTCGCGTATTGGTCGCCGCAATCCTCTGCACAGTACTGCAATTGGTAAAGTGCTATTAGCATGGCGCGATCGTGGCGAAGTGGAAGAAGTTCTGTCGACTGTCGAATTCACTCGCAGTACACCACATACGTTGTGTTCTGCTGAAGACCTTCTTAATCAATTGGATGTCGTGCGCGAGCAAGGCTACGGCGAAGATAAAGAAGAACAGGAAGAAGGGCTGCGTTGCATCGCTGTTCCGGTATTCGATCGCTTTGGTGTTGTGATTGCTGGCCTCAGTATTTCTTTCCCAACAATTCGTTTTTCAGAAGAAAATAAACACGAATATGTGGCTACGCTGCACACTGCCGCCAGAAATATCTCTGAGCAGATGGGCTACCACGATTATCCTTTCTGATATCCCTTATCGCTTGCTAAGCCTGTCCTTGCCGACAGGCTTTTTTATGGCGTGCCATCCCTGGCCGCTACCCTGTGGGCCGTCGCAAGCGACGTCGAAAAACGTTCCTCACGTTTTTTTATTTTGTACCAATACGATAGCGATGTGCATCAGCATGCTGTGGATAACGGACCACGTCGGGTATCGAATTTGGTTACGCCCTGATGTTAAGATAGCCCGTAGATGTCTGTCTAAGTAGCGATAAGTGGAGTCGTTGTGAACATATTAGAAGTGGTTTTCGTCTTGTTGGTTGTGCTACTGGCTGCACTGGTCTGGTTTTTTGTCAATCGGGCGAGCGTCAGAGCGAATGAGCAAGTGAAATTGCTGCAAGAGATCGTAGAGCAGCAACGCCAGCAGCTAGCGTTATTGAAAAGATTGTTACCCCAGAATGTAGAGAAAAGCGAGCCTGAAGCGCTTGTCGCCGAGCTCGGTCGTGATGATGTGGAGTTAACGTTTAAAAATGTCATTCCCGAACGTTGATAGCCCAATCACTGTGTAGCGCTTAAATACATTTCTTTTGCCTGTTTGCACCCGCTTTCATGTGGGTGTCGTAAGCAGGCATTGTTATAAAAATGAAGAAGGCTTTACAGGAAGCATAAAAACAATATGGCAAATGCTCAGAGCAACATAGCAAACGATCAACAGGAACTGGTTTTAAAACGAGGGCTAAAAAATCGGCATATTCAGTTGATAGCACTGGGTGGTGCTATCGGTACTGGGCTGTTTTTAGGGATATCGCAGACTATTCAAATGGCTGGCCCGTCCGTCTTATTGGGCTATGCGATAGCTGGCATGATTGCGTTTCTGATTATGCGGCAACTGGGCGAGATGGTAGTAGAAGAACCGGTTGCGGGTTCATTCAGCCATTTTGCCTTTAAATACTGGGGCGATTTTGCGGGTTTCCTCGCGGGTTGGAACTACTGGGCGATGTTTATTCTGGTAGGGATGGCGGAGCTGACCGCCGTGGGGATTTATATCCAATACTGGTGGCCGGATACGCCAACCTGGCTGTCTGCGGCTATCTTCTTTGTGCTGATCAACCTGATCAATCTCGTTAATGTGCGGATGTTTGGGGAAACGGAATTTTGGTTCGCCATTATCAAAGTGCTCGCCATCGTTGGGATGATTGTCTTTGGCAGTTGGCTGTTGCT
This sequence comes from Pectobacterium polonicum, assembly GCF_005497185.1. Taxonomy (GTDB): domain Bacteria; phylum Pseudomonadota; class Gammaproteobacteria; order Enterobacterales; family Enterobacteriaceae; genus Pectobacterium; species Pectobacterium polonicum. The sequence goes on from NZ_RJTN01000002.1 coordinate 50,694, forward strand.
GAGTGGTAATGGTGGCGAAACGGCGACGGTTCGTAATTTATGGATTCATGGCGGATTCATGCCGAATGGCGCAAGCGGCTTGATCATGGCGATGGCGGTGATCATGTTTTCATTCGGTGGACTGGAATTAGTGGGGATCACGGCCGCAGAAGCGGCCGATCCGAAACGTTCTATCCCTCAGGCGACTAATCAGGTGGTGTACCGCATCCTGATTTTCTATATCGGCGCGCTGTCTATTTTGTTGTCACTCTACCCGTGGGGGAATGTGGTCGGCGGCGGTAGTCCGTTTGTCCTGATTTTTCATGCGCTTAACAGTAACATAGTGGCGAACGTGCTCAACGTCGTGGTACTGACGGCGGCATTATCCGTGTATAACAGCGGCGTATACTGTAACAGCCGGATGCTGTACGGCTTGGCAAAACAAGGAAATGCGCCGAAGTCTTTGGCTAAGGTTAACGCGCGCGGCGTGCCCGTTCGTTCTATCGCGCTGTCGGCGCTGGCGACCTCACTTGGCGTCGCGATTAACTATCTGATGCCTGGCAAAGCCTTTGAGCTGCTGATGGCGTTGGTGGTATCGACGCTGGTGATTAACTGGATCATGATCTGTTTTGCCCACCTGCGTTTTCGTCAGGCGATGATAGCGAAGGGGGTTGTGCCTGCGTTTAAAGCGTTCTGGTATCCGTGGGGTAACTACCTGTGTCTGGCATTTCTGGCGGGGATATTGGTGATTATGCTGCTATCGCCGGGGATTCGTATATCAGTAGTGTTGATTCCGTTCTGGATTGCCATTATTTGGCTGGGTTTCCGCTTTTCTCGCAAAAATAGCGCAGCACTGAAGTCTGTACAGACACCGTAACGCTTTTCTGGCCTGCTCATTACGAGACAACGATGAGCAGGCTACCATCCGGCTTTAACACCCAAGTTATAAGGTGTATTATTGCCCCGACGTTATTCATGTCACGCTAATGCGCACCTGTAGTGTTCGCATCATGTGTATATATTTCACAGAGTACAGAGAAATAGCATGGGTAACACTTTTGATTTTCAATTGATATGCGATTTTTTGCATGTGAGCTTTCGTGTGGCTCACCACTGTAAATAAGGGAATTATAATGCCAGTTATCACCCTTCCTGATGGAAGTCAGCGTCATTACGACCACGCCGTTTCTCCCCTCGATGTTGCACTTGATATTGGTCCCGGTCTGGCAAAAGCCTGTATCGCCGGACGTGTCAATGGTGAGCTGGTTGACGCCAGCGATAAGATCGATACCGATGCGCAGTTAGCCATCATTACCGCTAAAGATGAAGCCGGCCTGGAGATTATTCGTCACTCCTGTGCGCACCTGCTGGGCCATGCGATCAAGCAACTGTGGCCAAATACCAAAATGGCCATTGGTCCGGTTATCGATAACGGTTTTTACTATGATGTTGACATCGACCGTACCCTGACTCAGGAAGACGTTGAGCTGCTCGAAAAGCGTATGCATGAGCTCGCTGACACTGACTATGATGTCATCAAGAAAAAAGTCAGTTGGCAGGAAGCGCGCGACGCGTTCGCTGCGCGCGGTGAGACCTACAAAATTGCGATTCTGGATGAGAACATCAGCCACGACGATCGTCCAGGTCTGTATCACCATGAAGAATACGTCGATATGTGCCGTGGTCCGCACGTACCGAATATGCGTTTCTGCCATCATTTCAAATTGCAGAAAACCTCGGGTGCTTACTGGCGTGGTGACAGCAAAAACAAAATGCTGCAACGCATCTACGGCACCGCGTGGGCGGATAAAAAGCAACTGGCTTCTTACCTGCAACGTCTTGAAGAAGCGTCTAAGCGCGACCACCGCAAGATCGGCAAACAGCTTGACCTGTACCATATGCAGGAAGAAGCGCCGGGTATGGTGTTCTGGCACAACGACGGCTGGACGATCTTCCGCGAGCTGGAAGCATTTGTGCGCATGAAGCTGAAGTCGTACCAGTATCAGGAAGTGAAAGGTCCATTCATGATGGACCGTGTGATGTGGGAAAAAACCGGTCACTGGGAAAACTACAAAGAAGCGATGTTTACGACGTCATCAGAGAATCGTGAATACTGCATCAAGCCGATGAACTGCCCAGGCCATGTACAGATTTTCAATCAGGGATTGAAATCCTATCGCGATCTGCCGCTGCGTATGGCTGAGTTCGGTAGCTGCCATCGTAATGAGCCGTCAGGCTCTCTGCATGGCTTAATGCGTGTGCGCGGCTTCACTCAGGATGATGCACACATCTTCTGTACGGAAGAGCAGGTTCGCGATGAAGTGAACAGCTGTATCAAGATGGTGTATGACATGTACAGCACCTTCGGTTTTGAAAAAATCGTGGTGAAACTGTCTACGCGTCCTGAAAAACGCATTGGTAGCGATGAGATGTGGGATCGTGCTGAAGCCGACCTGGCGGCGGCGTTGACTGAAAACAACATTGAGTTTGCTTATCAGCCGGGTGAAGGGGCGTTCTATGGCCCAAAAATTGAATTTACCTTGCATGACTGTTTGGATCGCGCGTGGCAGTGTGGTACGGTGCAGCTCGACTTTTCATTACCGGGTCGTCTGAACGCATCTTACGTTGGTGAAAGCAATGAGCGTCAGGTACCGGTTATGATTCACCGGGCTATTTTGGGTTCAATGGAGCGTTTTATCGGTATTCTGACCGAAGAATTCGCTGGTTTCTTCCCAACCTGGTTAGCGCCGGTTCAAGTGGTGATTATGAATATCACCGATAGCCAGTCTGATTATGTCAACGAATTGACCCAAAAATTGCAAGAAGCGGGCATTCGTGTGAAAGCAGACTTGAGAAATGAGAAGATAGGCTTTAAAATCCGCGAACACACTTTACGACGCGTTCCCTATATGCTGGTTTGTGGCGACAAAGAGGTCGAGGCAGGAAAAGTTGCTGTCCGTACTCGTCGCGGTAAAGACTTGGGGAGCCTGGATGTCAGTGAAGTTATCAGCAAGCTGCTGCAAGAGATTCGCAGCCGTAGTCTTCATCAATTGGAGGTATAGGTATTAAAGGCGGAAAACGAGTTCAACCGGCGCGTCCTAATCGCATCAACAGAGAGATTCGCGCACATGAGGTACGCCTGACTGGCGTCGAAGGCGAACAGCTTGGCATCGTAAGTCTAAATGAAGCATTAGAAAAAGCCGAAGAAGCAGGTGTTGATTTAGTTGAAATCAGTCCGAACGCCGAGCCGCCGGTTTGCCGAATTATGGATTACGGCAAGTTCCTTTATGAGAAGAGTAAGGCTACAAAGGAACAGAAGAAAAAACAAAAAGTTATTCAGGTCAAGGAAATCAAATTCCGACCTGGTACCGATGATGGCGACTATCAGGTCAAACTACGCAACCTGATTCGCTTTCTTGAAGATGGTGACAAAGCTAAAATCACACTGCGTTTCCGCGGCCGTGAAATGGCGCACCAACAGATTGGTATCGAAGTGCTTAACCGCGTTCGTGACGATCTGAGTGAACTGGCAGTTGTCGAATCCTTCCCATCGAAGATCGAAGGCCGTCAGATGATCATGGTGCTAGCACCGAAGAAGAAACAGTAAGGCATTCAAGTAGCAAGACCGTACAACCACTGTGTTGTACGGCTTTGTTCGCCTTATCTGATTCGTTTTATTAACAATGCGAAGTGGAAATAACAATGCCAAAGATTAAAACAGTACGTGGCGCCGCTAAACGCTTTAAAAAAACCGCAAGCGGTGGTTTTAAGCGTAAGCATGCTAACCTGCGTCATATTCTGACCAAAAAGTCAACTAAGCGTAAACGTCACCTGCGTCCGAAAGGTCTGGTCTCCAAAGGGGATCTGGGTCTTGTCATCGCTTGTCTGCCGTACGCATAAGTAACCTTTTTTTAATTCAGAATAAGACTTTAGGAGAGAGCATATGGCTCGCGTAAAACGTGGTGTAGTTGCCCGTGCACGTCACAAGAAAATATTGAAACAAGCGAAAGGTTACTACGGTGCCCGTTCGCGTGTTTATCGTGTTGCCTTCCAGGCAGTAATCAAAGCTGGTCAATACGCTTACCGCGACCGTCGTCAACGTAAACGTCAATTCCGCCAGCTGTGGATTGCACGTATCAATGCGGCAGCTCGTCAAAACGGTTTGTCTTACAGCAAATTCATCAACGGCTTGAAAAAAGCTTCTGTTGAAATTGACCGTAAGATTCTGGCCGATATCGCAGTATTCGATAAGTTAGCGTTCAGCGCGCTGGTCGAAAAAGCGAAAGCGGCACTGGCGTAAGTCAGTTGAGAGAGGGAGCTTTGGCTCCCTCTTTTCGTCAAGCACCACAGTTTTCGGTATTTACAATACCATTTGTTATTTACATGGCTTTTTTGTGATTCTCAAAACAAGGTAACGCAAGTATGAACGCTGCTATTTTCCGTTTCTTTTTTTACTTTAGCGCCTGAACTCAGGGGGCTTTGCGCGTAAGAAAAGAAACGAAAAGTAGCGCTTAAGCCTCCCTAAGGGAGGCTTTTTTATTTATAATTGCCGGTTTTTACTATCGTTTTTAGTAAAACGACATTCTTCAATCATGACAGTTGGCCGCATAGGCAGAAAAAGAGGAACACAATGCCACATCTCGCAGAACTGGTTGCCAAAGCCAGAACAGCTATAGAAGAGGCCCAGGATGTTGCCGCACTGGAAAATGTGCGTGTCGAATATCTGGGTAAAAAAGGTCACTTAACCCTTCAGATGACCTCGCTGCGCGAGTTGCCGGCTGAAGAACGTCCTGCTGCTGGCGCTGTCATTAACCAGGCTAAGCAAGACGTTCAGGACGCGCTGAATGCCCGTAAGCACATGTTGGAATCTGCTGAGTTAAATGCGCGTCTGGCGCAAGAAACCATCGATGTGTCCCTGCCGGGGCGCACCATTGAGAATGGTGGTTTGCACCCAGTGACGCGCACTATCGATCGCATCGAAACCTTTTTCGGCGAGCTGGGCTTTTCAGTGGTTACCGGGCCAGAAATCGAAGACGACTATCACAACTTTGATGCGCTAAATATTCCAGGACATCACCCCGCACGTGCTGACCACGACACGTTCTGGTTTGATGCTACGCGTCTACTGCGTACACAGACTTCAGGCGTTCAGATCCGTACCATGGAAAAGCAGCAGCCGCCTATTCGTATCATCGCGCCGGGGCGCGTTTATCGTAACGATTACGATCAGACCCACACGCCAATGTTCCATCAGATGGAAGGGTTGATCGTCGATAAAGACATCAGCTTCACCAATCTGAAAGGCACGCTGCATGATTTTCTGCGTAATTTCTTTGAGGAAGATTTGCAGGTTCGCTTCCGTCCGTCTTATTTCCCGTTTACCGAGCCGTCCGCAGAAGTGGATGTCATGGGTAAGAACGGTAAATGGCTGGAAGTATTGGGTTGCGGTATGGTGCACCCTAACGTCCTGCGTAATGTCGGTATCGATCCCGAAGTCTATTCCGGTTTCGCATTTGGTATGGGCATGGAGCGTCTGACGATGCTGCGCTATGGCGTGACCGATTTGCGTGCATTCTTCGAAAACGATCTGCGTTTCCTCAAACAGTTTAAGTAAGGCGGGTATACATCATGAAATTCAGTGAACTCTGGTTACGCGAGTGGGTAAACCCGGCGGTTGACAGTGAAACACTATCCGAACAAATCACGATGGCTGGGCTAGAAGTAGATGGCGTTGAGCCTGTTGCTGGCGCATTCCACGGCGTGGTTGTCGGTGAAGTGGTTGAATGTGGGCAGCACCCGAATGCAGATAAACTGCGTGTGACAAAAGTGAACGTTGGTGGCGATCGCCTGCTGGACATCGTTTGCGGCGCGCCGAACTGCCGTCAGGGTCTGAAAGTGGCGGTGGCGACGGTAGGTGCCGTGCTGCCTGGCGACTTCAAAATCAAAGCCGCCAAACTGCGTGGCGAGCCGTCTGAAGGTATGCTGTGCTCATTTTCCGAATTGGGCATTTCCGACGATCATGATGGCATCATTGAATTGCCAGCGGACGCACCGATTGGCACGGATATTCGTGAGTACCTGAAGTTAGATGACAACGCGATTGAAATCAGTGTGACACCAAACCGTGCTGATTGCTTAGGCATCATCGGCGTGGCGCGTGATGTGGCCGTATTGAATCAACTGGCGTTGAATGAACCGACTATTGAGCCCGTTGCTGCGACGATTCAGGACACCTTCCCGATTCAGGTTGATGCGCCTCAGGCATGTCCGCGTTATTTAGGCCGTGTCGTGAAAGGTATCAATGTTAAGGCTGCAACGCCGCTGTGGATGCGTGAGAAGCTGCGCCGTTGCGGTATTCGCTCTATCGATCCCGTGGTGGACGTGACCAACTACGTTCTGCTGGAACTCGGTCAGCCGATGCACGCATTCGATCTTGACCGTCTCAACGGCGGCATTATTGTGCGTATGGCGGAAGAAGGCGAAACGCTGACGCTGCTGGATGGTAACGAAGCGAAGCTGAACGCCGATACGCTGGTTATTGCTGACCAGCAGAATGCGTTGGCAATGGGCGGTATCTTTGGCGGCGAGCATTCTGGCGTCAATGAAGAAACGCAAAACGTTCTGCTGGAATGTGCCTATTTTAACCCGCTGTCGATTACCGGACGCGCACGTCGCCACGGTTTGCATACCGATGCCTCTCATCGCTACGAGCGTGGTGTTGATCCGGCGTTGCAACACAAAGCTATTGAACGCGCCACTCGTTTGCTGATTGAAATCTGTGGTGGTGAAGCAGGCCCGGTCGTTGATGTCAGCAGCGACGCTGATTTGCCAACGCGCGCAACGATTACGCTGCGTCGTGAAAAGCTGGATCGTCTGATTGGCCATGTGATTGCCGATGAGCAGGTGAGCGATATCCTGCAACGTTTAGGCTGTAACGTGGTGAAAACTGACACCGGCTGGCAGGCGACTGCACCGAGCTGGCGCTTTGACATGGAAATCGAAGAAGATCTGGTTGAAGAAGTCGCGCGTATTTACGGCTACAACAACATTCCGAATATTCCTACTCAGGCTCCGTTGATCATGACCGCGCATCGTGAAGCGTCATTGTCATTGAAGCGTGTTAAGGCACTATTAGTCGATCATGGCTATCAGGAAGCAATTACTTACAGTTTTGTTGACCCGAAAATTCAGGGGTTAATCCACCCTGAGGAAGCTTCGCTGAGTCTGCCGAGCCCGATTTCAGCAGAGATGTCGGTGATGCGTTTATCACTGTGGAGTGGCTTACTGAGCGCCGCTGTGTATAACCAAAACCGTCAACAAAGTCGCCTGCGTCTGTTTGAAAGTGGTCTGCGTTTTGTACCGGACACCAGTGCTGACCTGGGTATTCGCCAGGATCTGATGCTGGCGGGTGTGATTACCGGCACGCGTTATGAAGAACATTGGGATCTGGCGCGTCAGGCCGTTGACTTCTATGATTTAAAAGGCGATTTAGAGGCGGTGCTGGCATTGACGGGCAAATTGTCTCAGATTGAATTCAAAGCCGAAAATAATCCGGCATTGCATCCAGGACAAAGTGCTGCTATTTATCTGTGCGGAGAACGCATTGGATTTATTGGCGTTATTCACCCAGAGCTGGAGCGCAAGTTGGATCTTAACGGGCGCACCGTGGTGTTCGAATTGTTGTGGGATAAGGTTGCAGACCGCGTATTGCCTGATGCGAACGAGATTTCCCGCTTCCCTGCGAACCGTCGTGATATTGCCGTTGTGGTCGCTGAAAATGTCCCTGCGGGTGATATTTTGGCCGAGTGTAAGAAAGTTGGCGCAAATCAGTTAGTTGGCGTAAACTTATTCGACGTGTACCGAGGGAAGGGCGTAGCGGAAGGTTATAAGAGTCTGGCTATCAGCCTGACCCTGCAAGATACCACGCGTACACTGGCAGAAGAGGAAATTGCCGCTACCGTTGCTGAGTGCGTAGCAGCATTAAAACAGCGATTCCAAGCATCCTTGAGGGATTGAACCTATGGCGCTTACTAAAGCTGAAATGTCAGAATACCTGTTTGAGAAGCTCGGGCTGAGCAAACGGGATGCCAAAGACCTAGTCGAGCTATTTTTTGAAGAAGTTCGTCGCGCTTTGGAAAATGGCGAGCAGGTCAAGTTGTCAGGTTTTGGCAATTTTGATTTGCGAGACAAGAACCAACGTCCTGGACGTAACCCAAAAACTGGCGAAGATATTCCGATTACGGCGCGCCGTGTGGTCACGTTCCGTCCGGGGCAAAAGCTGAAAAGCAGGGTAGAGAACGCCTCTCCCAAAGAGTAACTGTGTCACTCAAAAAGGCCGCGTAAGCGGCCTTTTCCTCTCTTATTTGCCTTCATTTTATCTATTTCAACGTCATCTACTTTTTTAACGTCAGATCGATACCTATCGGCTCCGTCTGCTGCGAAGAACGGGTTGTCCGTCAGGTTCGCGCTTTTGGCGAGGTCTCTTTTTTGGGATAGTCTGGCACGGGTCGATGATCGTCAATTAAGTGGCGTATTGCCAAAATAGGGTGACGTAGCAGCATTCGCGGCCCAGACCAGCGCATAATCGCTTTAATTGCTTCACGTCTGGCTGGCTGATAGCAGTGGATGGGACAATGCTTACATGCGGGCTTCTCTTCACCAAAATGACAGCGCTCCAGACGTTTGATGGCGTAGCTAAACAGGTCTTTATACTGTGTGCTGTCGTCGGTTTCTGGGTGGTGCTTTTCATACAGTTCGATCATCAACCCGACGGTACGGATCTCCCGCTGTCGGTATTTTCCCAGGGGTTTTCTCGCCATGTGCGTTATGTCCTGATGAAATTATAATAGGTGTATTTTAAATGCAATTTATAGCAAGGGAAACCTCTTAAGTCACATCAACGTGTAAAAGGCTGAGAGAGAAAAAGGCGAGGAGAACCCTCGCCGAAGAAAAGAAGGTATCAGGCCTGACCGAATTGTGCCTGATGCAAAGTCGCATAAATGCCACTTTGTTCCAGCAACGCTTGATGGCTGCCTTGTTCAATGATGCTGCCATTATCCACTACCACAATACGCCCCGCGTTCTGTATGGTTGCCAGTCGATGCGCGATAACCAACGTGGTGCGTCCTGCGGATAGTTCGCTAAGCGATTGCTGTATCGCCTGCTCCGTTGCCGTATCTAGTGCGGACGTCGCCTCGTCGAGAATCAGGATCGGCGGGTTTTTCAGGAAGATTCGCGCGATAGACAAACGCTGCTTTTGCCCACCCGACAGCTTAACACCGCGTTCGCCGACTACGGTATCCAGCCCTTCAGGCAGATTTTCGATCAGTTCATCTAATCTGGCTCGTCGTGCAGCTTCCATGATTTCATCATCGCTGGCACCAAGTTTTCCGTAGGCGATGTTTTCTCGAATGGTGCCGCCGAATAGGAAAACATCCTGCTGTACGATGCCAATTTGGCTGCGCAGTGACGCCTGTGTCATCTGGCGGATATCCATGCCGTCAATGGTGATGGCTCCGTTGGTTAAATCGTAGAAGCGGGGTAGTAGAGAGCAAAGTGTGGTTTTGCCTGCACCGGACGGGCCAACAAACGCGACGGTTTCTCCCGCACGAATTGACAGGTCGATATTACGCAGAATTGGGCGTTCGGCGGAATAACCAAAGCCTACCTGTTTAAACTCGATATTACCTTTCAGAGGCCCTGCATCATGCGCATCAGGGGCATCGGCAATCTCGGGAACCGTATCGATCAGTTGAGTAAAGCGCTTGAATCCCGCAATGCCCTTGGGATAACTCTCCAGCACAGAGGTAATTTTGGCAACGGGGCGGAAGAAAACTTCAATCAGCAGCAGAAAACCGATAAAACCGCCGTAGGTGAGCTCGCCCTGAATGACATACCAAATACCTGCCAGCATCACGATAAGCTGTATCAGGCGCGTGCTGAGGTAACTGAGCGTCATGCTGGCGGTCATGATGCGGTAGGCCTGCAATTTGGTGCGGCGATAGTTTTCATTGTCGTTAGAGAACAGTTTCTTCTCATGGGCTTCATTAGCGAAAGCTTTAACGACACGGATACCGCCCACGCTCTCTTCAATACGGGCGTTGAAATTGCCCACCTGACCGAAGAGCTGACGCCAGGTTTCCGTCATTCGTGCGCCATAGCGGCTAACGAGATATCCCATGAAAGGCACGATAACAATCGTCAGCAGCGCCAGATTCAGGTGAACCGTCGCCATTAGAATAAATGCGCCAATAAACGTCATAATAGCGAGGAACAAGTCTTCCGGGCCGTGGTGGGCGATTTCCCCCACTTCTTCCAGATCTTTGGTGACGTGCGTGATGATATGCCCGGTCTTCATATTGTCGTAGTAACGGAACGGCAAATTTTGCAGGTGCTCAAACGCCTGCCGGCGCATGTCGGTTTCAATCCCCACGCCCAGCGCATGTCCCCAATAGTTGACGATAGCCATCAGCGCGGTATTCAGCAGATATACTGCCAATAGCGCCACTGACGCTAACAGAATCAGGGACCAATCCTGAGCAGGCAACAGTTTATCGATGAACGCTTTAATCGCCATCGGAAACCCTAATTCAAGCAGGCCTGCGATAATGGCACAGCCAAAATCGAGGACGAATAACCCTTTATAGGGAGAATAGTACGAAAAGAAACGGCTTAACATGTGTGACTTTTTTAGGTAACGAAATGTGAAAGTGACTATAACAGGTTAGCGAGAAGAATGTGACCGCGAGCAGATTAAGGTTTTTATTGGTCAGAGAATCTAACCGGAAACGGATCAGCGCGTGGGCGACCGTGTCGCATACCAACAGAGTAATGAGCCTGCTGTGACCATTGCGACGCCTTGCCAAAACGAAATGGCGGGCGTGATATTGAGCCAGATCGCCGCCAGCAATGTGGAAAGTACGGGCGTGAAGTAAGAGGCCGTTGCCAGCAGCGTCAGATTGCCGTGTTGAATACCAGCATTCCATGCTGAATAAGCCAACGCGGCTGATGCTCCCATAAAGAGCAATTCCAGCGAACTCGGCAACGTTAATGAAATCGGCCCTTCGGCACTGAAGGAATACTGAATCCATAGCACGAGCGAAGCGATGAAGAAGAACAACGATACGCCGCTTTTTCCCTGCCCATAACGCTTGGTGATATTGCAGTATAGCGCCCAGGTTAAGGCCGCAGAAAATGCCAGACTGTAGGCCAACGGGTTAGCAAGAATGTTGTTCCACAAGCGCTCGGGTGTCCAGTCACTTTCTCCTTTCATAATCCAGACGATACCACCCAGTGCGAGTGCGAGGCCTGGCCAGAGCAGCAGACGGCTTTTCTGTTGATTGATAAAAAGAGAAAAAAGGATGGTCAAACTGGGCCACAGATAGTTAATCATTCCGATTTCCATCGCTTGCATGCGGCTATCGGCTAATCCGATAGACAGAGACAGAAATATTTCATAGCAGACAAATAGCGCACCGCCCGCGAACAAATAGATTCTGGGTAGCGTGTTAATGCGCGGAAGGCCATAAAAAGCCAGTAAGCATAGCGTGCTGGTGGAGTAAATCATTGCCGCTCCCCCAATAGGGCCGAGCGCCTCTGTCAGGCTGCGGATAAGCCCAACGGATGTACTCCATAGAATGATTGCGAGTAAGCCTGTGAGCGTGGCGCGCTGTGGTGTCATGTTTATCCCTGCCATCCTTCAAATTGCCTGCACGTTGGTTGCACTGCTTGGTCTTTCCATGGCTGCGCCCTGATGAACCAACGCTTCACGTTATTCAAAACGCTAATACTTTGTCCTACCACCTGAATACGTGACGGTGTCGTAAAGTGCGTGCAGAAGGAATCAAGTTTGAACCGGACGTTGTTGTCAGCGTCCGGTGGTATTTTATAGTGAGGGTTTACTGCCAGAAGTCATCAAATACGGTAATAGGCGGACGACGCTTGTGCTCCGTTTTGCGATACCAGTTCTCGATCGTGGCCGCATCGTTAGCGTCGATCTGCTTACCTTCCAGATAATCGTCGATCTTTTCATAGGTCACGCCCAGTGCAACTTCATCGGGAAGGGCGGGACGATCTTCTTCCAAATCGGCCGTTGGGGCTTTGGTATAAAGATGGGAAGGGCAGCCCAGCTCGCGCAACAGCGCTTTACCCTGACGCTTATTCAGCCGGAAAATCGGGTTGATATCGGTACCGCCATCTCCGTATTTGGTGAAAAAGCCCGTTACTGCTTCTGCTGCATGATCGGTACCAACGACAAGACCTGCATTCATACCTGCGATGCTGTACTGTGCTTTCATTCGCTCTCTGGCTTTTTCATTGCCTTTGACAAAATCAGAAAGCTCGACGCCAATGGCTCGTAATGTGGCTTCACTGGCTTCGATTGCAGGCTTGATATTTACGGTGAGTACGCGATCGGGTTGGATAAAGGCGATGGCATCCTGACAGTCAGCTTCATCAGCCTGTACGCCGTAAGGTAGCCGGACAGCGATAAATTGATAGCGAGAATTTCCCGTTTCATTGCGCAATTCCGTGATAGCCGTCTGGCACAGTTTGCCTGTCAGGGTAGAATCCTGACCGCCGCTGATACCCAACACTAACGACGTAACAAACGGGTGAGCATTCAGATAATTCTTTAAAAAATCAACGCTGACACGGATTTCCTGTGCTGGATCGACGCTACTTTTCACTCCCAGCGCCGTGATAATGTCGTTTTGTAATGACATGCCATCTCCCTCCTGAACTTATTGATACTGAAAAAGAATTATTACGATTACTTGAGTGTAAAACGAATCGACGTGAAGAAAAAGAACAAGCTGTCAGGTAGTCATTTTCCCTATAGATACACGTTTTTTGACTATCGGCCAATAGGTTACATATCCACGCTATGATTTGAAAAAGTGGTCGCCGCCGACTAGCCTTAGGGTGACCCATTAATAATGAGGTGATGAGATGAAGAATAACAGATTACTGGTGTGTATTGCGGCAGCGGGTGCTGTCATGCTGGCGGGATGTTCGGCTTATAACAAAGCAGAAAGCTATGTTAATGAGCCCGTAGTGAAAGATGTGAAGGTGGGAATGACGAAGCAGCAGGTCCACCAACTCGCAGGCAGTGGAATGGAAAAAAGGCTGGTGAATGCCAAGGGTACCTGTAGTGATTATCTGCTGAAAAACCGTGATGGGACTGCGCAGAACTATTTTGTGAGCTACAACGATACGGGGCATGTCCTCAACAAAGGTTTCCAAACCTGTCAGGCTTATGACACCAATCCACAGCGCTAAGTAACCTGATTGCACGACATCGTCATAAAAAAACGTAGGGAACGTTTTTCAACGTTGCGTAGCAACGACTCGTGGGGTGATGGATAAGGATGTCCGTCATAAAAAAACGCCGACAGCATGAGCCGTCGGCGTTTTCTTTTGTGCTGCAACATGGCTTAGCGGTGTGTCAATTCCGCGTCATCCTGCGCGTTGAAAACCGTTTTATCCGTCTGCTTCATCAACTGGCTGGTGACGGTTCCTGCCGTCATCGATCCGCTAACGTTGAGCGCGGTACGTCCCATATCTATAAGCGGTTCAATGGAGATTAGCAAAGCAACGAGCGTGACTGGCAACCCCATCGCGGGTAAAACGATTAACGCGGCAAAGGTGGCACCACCGCCTACGCCGGCTACGCCAGCGGAACTGATGGTAACAATGCCAACCAGTGTTGCAATCCAGACTGGGTCCAGAGGGTTGATTCCCACCGTTGGTGCGACCATCACGGCCAGCATCGCTGGATAAAGCCCGGCACAGCCGTTTTGACCGATTGTCGTACCGAAAGACGCCGCAAAGCTGGCGATAGATTGCGGTACGCCAATGCGGCGCGTTTGCGCCTCAATGCTGAGTGGAATTGTCGCTGCGCTGGAACGGCTGGTAAACGCAAATGTCAGTACCGGCCAAACTTTGCGATAAAAACGCGCCGGATTGATACCGGTAAAAGACAAAATCAGCGCATGGACGCCGAACATTATTGCCAACCCCAGATAGGATGCAACAACAAAACTACCCAGTTTGAGGATGTCTTGCAGGTTAGAGCTAGCAACCATTTTGGTCATTAGCGCCATGACGCCGTAAGGGGTTAACTTCATCACCAGACGAACAAGCTTCATTACCCAGGATTGCAGTGTGTCGATGGCGGTTAACACACGTTCGCCTTTCACTGCATCATCTTTCAGTAGTTGTAACGCTGCAACGCCAAGGAAAGCCGCGAAAACGACGACGCTGATGATAGATGTTGGGTTAGCGCCAGTCAGTTCAGCAAACGGGTTTTTAGGGATGAATGACAGAATAAGCTGAGGAACGTTAAGATCAGCAACTTTGCCTGCGTAATTGCTTTCAATTGCCGTTAATCGTGCAGTTTCTTGCGCACCTTGTACCAGTCCGGTTGCCGTCAGGCCAAACAGATTGGTGACAAAAACGCCGACCAGCGCAGAAATAAGCGTGGTGATCAACAAAGTGGAAAGCGTCAAAACGCTGATTTTCCCTAATGATGAGGCGTTATGCAGTTTGGCAACGGAATTGAGAATGGAGATAAATACCAGCGGCATCACGATCATTTGTAACAGCTGTACATAGCCATTACCGACGATGTTAAACCATGAGATGGACTGCTTAACTACTGGGTTGTCGCCGCCATAAATCAGATGCAGCGCCAGACCAAATAACACCCCAACAACCAAACCCAGCAATACCTTCTTTGCCAGACTCCAGGATGGATTGCGGCTGGCATAGCCTAATCCGAACAGTAATGCGACAAATAGCAGAATATTTATGAGTAGCGGAAAATTCATCCGGCTTTGCTCCCTATCAGTGAATCGCAACACATTGCCCACGATCCTGCGCAGTAGTGCAGAACGGTGGAGGCGGTGTGATTTTTTGCGATAAAAAATAACAAACGCGCACAGGATAACAGGTCTTTTGCCATCATGTTACAGAGATATGTCTATACCCGTCATACTTCAAGCCGCATGTGCGTTGGCTACGCTCACTCACCCGAATCACTTACCTGAGTAAGCTCATCGGGATGAAATGAGAGACATCCTGTCTCTCACCGAAGGCCAGCCGTTGGCTGGTCAAATTCGTTCCTGACGAATTTGTCCTTCTCTTGCCGCGTTACGAGGCGCATAAATACGCCTCGCCCTAAAGGGCCAACACTTTGTGTTGTTCAAAACGCTAACGTTTTGTCCTGAAACTCGAATTATTTAGGGTATTACGCCAGGCAGCGTGGTTATTTCACGTATTGAAAGAGGTACGTTTGCGCTGACTGTAAGAAGCGAAATGACTGCTCGTAGGTGCAACAATCTAAATTCTTTTGTGGTTGATACAGTGAAAAACCGATACAGGCAAGACACAGGAAGCGCTCTAATTGATTACCTTTTTGGCTGTTTAAAATCGGCACGCGGAAACGCCAGCGGCACGGCCAGAGTAGGGGAACGCCGGAGGGGGTCAACATGTCGGCGAGAATATGGCTAAGATAACCGACGATCATGGCATGATAGGCATCAGTCGGAATCGGCCAGCTCGGTGGTAGGCGCGTCTGAATAAAGAAAATACCCGTAGCAATAGCAAGGAGGCTGTGAGTAAATCCCCGATGACCAAAAAGCCGCGCGATCGGTGTAGAAAGCCACTTCAGGCGTTGTCCAAGAACGGATTTTGGGTGATCGATATCGGGTAGCAGCGCGGTAAGGAGTGCTCCAGGGATAATGTGCCACCAATCTCCGGTAGCCAGCGCTGGCGATAACTCAACTTTTTTAGCCAGAATCGCGCAGGCAACAGAAAAAAGCAGGTGTCCTTCCGCAGTCATGAAACTTCTCAAATAAAACTGTTATTTTATACAGTATAAGAGATTATCTCTGTCTGCGGAAGCGGTGACAGCGTAACGATTTATTACGCTATACCCGTCATACCGCAAGTTGCATGTGCGTTGGCTGTACTCACTACTCGGCTCATCCATGAGCCTCGCCTCGTTGGGGCCGCTGCAAGCAGCGTTCAAACGTTTACGTTTGTCCTGAAACCCGGATGATTTAGGGTATATATCTTTATTATGGTGCGGTTTTGGGCTGTTCTACGGGCAAAGCTTGCAGCCAATTGTCCAGCAGTTGAGGCCATGCTGCTGCGGGAAGTCCCTTAGTACCGCGTAGACCGAAGCCGTGTTTACCTTTCTCAAAGAGATGCATTTCAACCGGAATTTTTTCCCCTCTCAGTGCACTAAACATGATCAGACTGTTATCAACAGAGACTGACGGATCGTCAACGGCATGTACCAGAAACGTAGGGGGCGTTTGAGCCGTAACCTGTTTCTCTGGAGAATAACGAACCACCTGCGCTTCCGTTGGCTGTTCACCGATTAATTGTTTGCGTGAACCAGCGTGCGCAATATTGGCTTGCATGGAAATCACGGGGTACATCAAGACCATGAAGTCAGGACGTGCGCTTACGCTGTCAATGGCATCCATCGCAGGATAAACGGATTGTGCGAATCGGGTTCCGAGGCTAGCGGCAACGTGACCACCAGCAGAGAACCCCATAATACCAATGCGCTGTGGGTTAATGTGCCACTTATCAGCATTGGCTCTCAGTGTTCTTATTGCTCGCTGTGCATCAGCCAGTGGGGCATCAGCGCCCTCTTTATGGCCTTCGCCGGGCATGCGATAGGTCATGACGAAAAGTGTGTAACCCTGCTGGTTAAAGAACGGTGCCAAATCGCTGCCTTCTTTATCCAGCACGACACGTTGATAAGAACCGCCGGGCGTAATGAGTAATGCGATGCCATTAGGTTTCTCTGCCTGATAAACGGTAATTTCGGGGCTGCGAATACCCATCGCCGCTCGGTCAGGGAGAGAGGCATCTTTACTTCGTTCGACGACTTGCGGCTGTACCGTTGAAGAAGAAGCTCCTGGTGCATCACCGTGTGGCCAGACAGGAAAAACAGGTTGGGCGTAACTTAATCCATTTACAGACATCATAATGGCCCCGACAAGCAGAGAACGAACAATCATGATAGATCACCTGACAAAGGGAAAGGGGGTGGGCGATGATAAAAAATAGGGTAGCCATTACATCGGAGAAAAAATGACTACCCTGAACCGCAAAATTTAATAAAGAAGTAACATTCATACACGAAGAGGGTAAATCAGACACAGCAATTCCAACAGCTAAAACGCATGTAGCTAAAAAATATTAACTCGATCGTATGTAACAAAGAAACGTAACTAACTTGCTTAACCAACAACCGATATCGTAATAAAAGGATGTTAATGATAAAAGAAAAACCAAGTAAACAATTAACAATAACATCCCTTTTACCAACTAATAATGCTTATTTAAATAACAAGGCCATTATTAGAAGTTGTATTGAATACCTACACGATAGCGAGTCTGACGTTCATCGCTGAGTTTATCAGCAGCAATATTTCCGACTTCTACATAAGGCGTCCAGTTTTTATCCCACTTGTAGGACAGTTTTACGTTGTGATCAATTTTCCATGTTTCGTTATCGGCCTGATAGTTATTCGCTCTGTTTGATTTTTTATAATCAGTTTCATAACTGATACCAAAATCTTTCAGGAATTTATAACTTAATGTACCAGTGAGGTTATAGCCATTCTCTGATGTATTGGCTTTGCCAATGTTGCCGCTTGTACGGGCATAGTAAGGGCGATAACGTAATGAGTAAGAGAGATCTTTAACTATGTTAACTTTACCGGTTAAGTACGGTTTGTAGGTGCTGCTTGTATTATTTGACTCAAACGTTAAACCGGGCTCTAAAGAGAATGTGTCATTGATTTTATAGGCATAACTAGCTTTTACTTCTGTACCGTTACTTACCGGCTCATTAAGAGGTTTATCTGGTGTTGAGTCACCGTTTTTCCATTTAGCTTCTACGGAAAGCCCGAAGCCATTATCAAAACGGTGAGACATTGAAAGACGATCTTTATGATCACCTTTAGCGGTATCTTGCATTTCATGACGGTAATCGATGGTTACGGCCATTGCATTTACACTAATTAATGACGTAACAGCCAGAGCTAGTAATTTAAATTTCATTGTTATATTCCCTACTGGTTAGGATGATGCTTAATACTTTATTTCGAAAGGCGCATTATGCTTTTTGGGACAAGTTCTATTTTATTTATTATTAAACTACGTTCTGTGATCGAGATCGTCTTGAGTAACAAAAAGTAAAATAGGGTTTCAAATTGTGAGGGAGATCGAGTTGAATATAGTGGATGTTTTAATTTAAATGAAAAAATCCCTGCCGGCGGTGCGGCAGGGATGAATTACAGAGTAAATCGAGTACTACTTATTTCATTGCGCGTTTCAGAATACGCTCAGATTGACGCTGGAAGTATTTCGCTGCGTCTTCAACAGATTTCTGACCGTAATCGATAGACTGAATGGTATCACCAAACAGAGAAACGATTTGCGGATCGTCGAAATAAGGAGAAACAGCAACGTCATGTGGCAGAGACAGCGCCAGTTTCAACCCGGCAACCGCTGGTGCATCATCTTTGATGACGCCATCAGCAGTCAACTGAGCAACAGCCGCTTTACTCAACGGAACACCACGTTCCAGACCCAGAGCCTGAGCACCTTCTTTGCTGTTCAGCAGGAAGTTGATCAACTGAGCAGACTCTTTAGGATACTTCGTCGACTTACCGATAGACAGCATCTGTGCAGGTTTGAAGAACAAGCCGGCATCTTTCGCACCTGGCAGCATTGGGTAGCTACCCAATTCCAGTTTTGCTGGTGGTTGCAGGTTGTCAGAGTACTTAGTGATGGTGGAGTTCCACATGTAAGTACCAGACCATTCACCATTAATCCATGGCTTCATCTCATACATGTTGCTCTTGCCGAAAGAGGCATAGTACTTCGCATCAGGCATGACATGGCTGTCGATCAATTTCTTATACATGCCAAAGAATTCAGCCCATTGCGCATCGCTGTAGGCGAATTTCTGAGCTTTTACATCAATGGCTGAAATGTTGTACTTCTGAACCATATAAGAGTTCAGCAATGCCAGAGAATCCTGGTGTTCCAACACGATAGGGTAGTATTGGTCGCCCAGTTTTTCTTTGAACACTTTACCGGCGTTCAGCAGCTCGTCCCATGTTTTAGGATATTCCAGACCCGCTTTTTTCCAGCTTTCGGTGTTGAAGTAGAACACACGAGCAGTAACAGAAATTGGAATACCGTTCAGTTTGCCGTTGACCGTGGTGTTTTGCAGCTCTTTTGATTCGAATTGGGTCAGATCCAGAGAATCTTTAACTTTATTCAGATCATAAAAACCATCGCCGTTTTTAGAGAAAATCGGCAGCCAGTTCCAGTTGGTCTGCATCACATCTGGCTCGGTGTTACCGGCAATCTGTGTTGTCAGACGAGACAGGTGACCGTCCCATCCAGTGTATTCCGCTTTCACGGTGATGTTTGGGTGTTGCTTATGGAACTCTTCAATAGCCTTGAGCGTCTGTTGGTGACGGCTGTTGCCGCCCCACCAGGACATTCTCAATTCAACATTATCAGCGGCTAACGATGGCATTGCCACTAACGCCAGAGATGAAGCTATTAACGTGTGTAGGATCGCTTTTTTCATCGGTTACTACTCCTGTTAAAGAGAGATATTTTTTTCTGTTTTTGCATCAAAAATATGGCATTTTTCCATGTCGAACTGGAAATATACCGGACGATGCAGTCCCTTCTCGATAATCAGCCGACCTTCGTCATAAGGAATGCGGCTGGTTAATTCAAAGCCATCGACTTTAATGTACATAAAGAATTCGTGACCCATGTTTTCTACGCGAACCAGCTCACCCTGTGAGTGGCTGCCTTCAAATGGCGTATCTGACACGGAAACATAGTCTGGGCGAACACCGAAGAATACGTCTTGTCCGATATAGCTGCGGACTTTATCTTGTTTTTCAGCATTTAACACCAGCGCGTTATTACCCACAACAACGCCAATCTGACCGTCTTTTTCGACCAGTTTGCACGGCTTAATGTTCATTTCTGGTGAGCCAATGAAGCCAGCAACAAACATGTTGACAGGGAAGTGGTACAGGTTGTCCGGCGTATCGACCTGCATGATGTGACCGAGTTTCATCACGCAGATACGGTCACCCATGGTCATTGCTTCAGTCTGATCGTGGGTAACATATACCGTTGTTGCTGCTTTACCGCTTTTCTTCAATTGCTTATGCAGGTCGGAAATACGGATACGCATGGAGGCACGCAGTTTGGCATCCAGGTTTGATAACGGTTCGTCAAACAAGAACACATCCGGCTTTTTAACGATGGCGCGGCCTACGGCCACACGCTGTGCCTGACCACCAGACAGCTGGCGCGGCAGACGATCCATCAGGTCTTCCAGTTCCAGAATCTTGGACGCTTCAGCTACCTGCGCTTCAATTTGATCTTTAGGCAATTTGCTCAGCTTCAGGCCAAACGCCAGATTCTCTTTTACCGTCATGTGAGGGTAGAGCGCGTAGTTCTGGAACACCATCGCAATCCCACGCTCTTTCGGCGCCAGATTGTTAACAACGCGTTCACCGATGCGAACTTCACCACCGCTGATGGTTTCCAGACCCGCTAACATACGCAGCGTTGTTGATTTCGCACAGCCAGATGGGCCGACGATAACCATGAATTCACCGTCTTTAATGGTCAGGTCGATGCCATGAACCGCTTTAAAGCCGTTGGTGTATACTTTTTCCAGTTTATTGAAAATAACTTCAGCCATGATAAATCCTCTATTAACCTTTAATTCCGCTGCTGGTCACGCCTTGTACGAAGTAACGCTGTGCCAGGAAGAAAACAATAATGGATGGCAGAATGGAGATGCTGGACATGGCCAGAATTTCATTCCACGGAGCGCCTTCAGTAACGTCGATAGACATTTTCAGCGCCAGCGCAATCGGATATTTATCCACGCTATAGACATAAATCAGCGGACCGATGAAGTCGTTCATTGACCACATGAACTGGAACAGCGCAACAGAGATGATGGCTGGTTTCAAAATCGGCACGACCACATACCACAGCACCTGGAAGGAGTTACAGCCATCAATCTGGGCAGCTTCTTCCATATCACGTGGTACACCACGCAGGAACTGGATCAGCATGAACACAAAGAACCCTTGTGTTGCAAACGCCAGCGGCAAATACAGTGGTAGATAGCTGTTCAGCATGCCCATTTCACGGAACATGAGGTACTGCGGAATCAACAGTACGGTGCTTGGCAACAGCATGGTGGTAATCAGCGTTGCAAACCAGAAATTCTTCCACGGAATGTCAAAGCGAGCGAAGCCATAAGCCACAATCACTGAGGAGATGACGGTCAGAACCACTTTCGGAATCACATACTGGAAAGTGTTAATCATGTAGTGACCGAAGTTATATTCCGTACCGGTTTTCCAACCGTTGACGAAACCGTCCCATGTGGCGTGTTCTGGCCACAGACCCAGTGTCGTGAATATCTCATGGTTCGGTTTGAACGACGCTGAGAACATCCACGCAAGTGGGTAAAGCATCAGCAAGCCAACGAACAGCAGAACCACGTAACGGATGGTGGCACTGAGTTTCTCTTTACGCAGCGTACGGCGTACTTCTGCAGCGGCAATTTCTTGTGCTGTAGTCAGGTTTGAATGCATGTCAGCCATTTTTTCCTCCTTTATCAGCGGAGTAGAACACCCAGTATTTCGACGACTTAAAGGAGATAGACGCGAATACCGCAACAACCAAGAACAGAACCCATGCCAGTGCAGCACCATAGCCCATATCAAAATACTTGAACGCTGTATCATAGATATAGAGCGAGAACAGGTAGGTGTAGTGCGTTGGACCACCGCCAGTGATGACGTAAGGTGCCGTAAACTCCTGGAATGCCTGAGTGGTCTGCATGATAAAGTTAAAGAAAATAACTGGCGTAATCAGCGGTACCGTTACTTTCAGGAACATTTGCCATTTGGATGCACCGTCGATCATGGCGGCTTCGTACTGTGATTGCGGAACGTTCTGCAATGCAGCAAGGAAGATAACCATGGCGGAACCAAACTGCCATACGCGCAGCAGGGTTACCGACATCAGTGCCAGCGAAGGTTCGCCCAGCCAGTTGATAGCGTCAAAGCCAAATACGCCGAGGAAGCTGTTCAGCAAGCCATCGATGGCGAACAGAGCACGCCACAGAACGGCGATTGCCACGCTGCTACCCAGAATAGAAGGCACATAGTAAGCAGTACGGAAGAAACCGATACCACGTAATTTGAAATTAAGTACAAACGCAATTAACAGTGCGAAGATTAATTTCAATGGAATGGTCAGAAATACATAGGCAAAAGTGACGCCCATTGATTTCCAAAAAAGATCATCTTCCATGAACATACGGTGATAGTTTTCTAGCCCCGTAAATTCAGGTGGATTTATCAAATCATACTCAGTAAAACTGAGGATAAATGACGAAACAAAGGGGAAAGCGGTAAAAACTATCAGCCCTATAATATAGGGGGAGATATAGGCTAACCCCAGCATTCTGTTTTCATTCATAATGCTTACCTATTTGTAATTGTGAATCATTAAAAAAATATAAAATCAAGCCGTTAATAACTCTGGATAAATTAACTCCACGTCATAAACAATTCTATTTTCCCCGTTAACGCAAAAATCACCGTGAACATATCCACCTTGCGTCAAGAACGGTGGAATAGCGTTTAATTTGTTGCGACAAGCGGCAACGAAAGTCAGTAAAGCCAGCGGATAAGTATCATCCAGACGAACATAACGATGCTGTGCAGAGCGAACAAACAAGCCATGATGGAAGTGTTGTTCAAACAGAACGCTCGCTAACTGCGCGGCGTAATGTGCCCAGGATTCTGATTGTTTGTGATCGGCCAGTTCAATAACGGTCAACAGAAGCATTGGACTGGCGATGTGCTGAATATTTTCTTTGTTCAGCCGCGTCAGCATGGTGTTAACCAGTGCATACAGGTCTTCATCGCCGCTCAGACGATAAGCACGAACCAGCGGTAATAAATAATCGCCTTCTAATGCAAACGGTTTTAATTCTGTTCCCGCTTTGCCGTAATAGCCATCGCGTTGAAAACGGTAGCCTGTCATGTCTTGACCGTTGTTCCACATTGGACGCAGCGTATTGCTAGTGACATCGTAGGCATACTGATAATAATTTTTTAACCCAGAAATCACCCAATCCAGCATTTCAGCATCAGGCTGGGTGCGGAGGATATCCAGCATTGCCAGTGGGTTATCAATCAGCAGTGGGCGCATATCACGGAACAGCACATTAGCTTCACGCGCAATTTCGCCGAACTCTGGGCCAAACTGGCGTTGAGCACGATCGCCAAACCAGGATTGTGTCTGGTTATCATCTTCCGGTACGGGTTGACGCTGTTGTGGTGAGCTGAACTGATACACCGGCATACCGGTTTCTGGGTTGCGAGCCAGAACATATTGGCGATAAAGGTGTTTACCCCAAGCCGCGGCATGACTATCACCCGTGTATTCTGCGTATTTGAATGCGGCGTAAATCAGATCAGTGCCAGCATTAACAAATGTCAATCCTTTCGTTAATGGCAGAGCAGGCCACTTTGCTGGATCGACGACGTCATGACGGTTATGCAGGAACACATTAGGATCGCGTTTTTTGCTGTAATCGCCGTGGCGACCCAGATCCAATGATTCCCAGTTTTCAACGTGCGCGTTCCAGAAGCCCTGAAAGAAATTCAGCGTCTTTTCCGCATTAACACGATGCAATAGCGAATAATAAGGCAGGTGATGCTTTAATTCATGCACCTGAGCTTTGGACTCTGGTCCTTCGCCTTCTAAGGTATCCAGATTAATAAAGCGGTGGCCGCCCCAGTAGAACAGGCCGCTATTATTATCAACAAAGTGTTCAAGGAAATACTCGCTTTGTGCGATAGCGTATTGTTGATAACTATCATCATCGGTAACGACGCTCATAGCGCACAGTGTTCTTAGCCAATTCTGCTGGCTGGCAAAATTAGAAATAGGTGCGCTATGGCCATCAGGGAATTGCCATACTACAGGCGCATAATTTTCCACATCAAAGCCATCGGCCAGTAATGGCGTTGGTTGGCTCAGGCTACGACCTTTATCCTGTACGCAAGCTATGTGGCTATCAAGTGCTGCAACCCATTCGTCGAGCTGCGATTTCCTGCTGGTGTATAAGTTTTCAAAAATACTCATGGAGTACCTTCTTATGGAACCGTGGAACAGTTCCTTATAAATAGAAACACTGTTTTGATTGATTATATTGCGCTATTAACCTTGCCGTCATGCACGCAATCTCGAAAGTGTGATCAAAGTCGGAACGTTGTTTTGATTTTTTTTAAGAAAGGATTCTGGCAGGAGAAAGAATGATGAGAAACGAAATAACAAATTGAAAAATAAATAAAAAGCACAACCGAAATTGTGCTTTTTATCGCAAATTGGCGAAATGCCGCTAAGAAAAATTACACTTAGCGAGCCAACCAGCCACCGTCAACGGCAATCGTGTAGCCATTGATATAGTCAGATGCGCTGGATGCCAGGAAGACGGATGGGCCCATCAGATCCTGTGGTAAACCCCAACGGCCAGCGGGGATACGATCCAGAATTTCTTTGCTACGGTCTTCATCGGCGCGCAACTGCTGGGTATTGTTGGTTGCCATGTATCCTGGAGCAATCGCATTGACGTTGATGCCGTGTTTTGCCCACTCGTTAGCCAACAGACGGGTCACACCCATAACAGCGCTTTTTGATGCGGTGTAAGAAGGCACGCGGATACCGCCCTGGAAGGACAGCATAGAAGCGATGTTGATGATCTTGCCGCCTTTACCTTGTTTGATGAACTGGCGCGCAACGGTCTGAGACATAAAGAAAACGCTCTTAATGTTCAGGTTCATGACGTCGTCCCAGTTTTTCTCGCTGAACTCGATAGCATCTTCGCGACGAATGATGCCGGCGTTGTTGACCAGAATGTCAACGTGGCCAAATTCAGCAACGGCTTTTTCTACCAGTTCGGCATGACCAGATACATTGCTCATGTCAGCAGTCAGACTGAGGAAACGACGTCCCAGCGCAGTGACTTTTTCGATGGTGTCTTTCGGTTCAACGATGTTGACGCCGACGATATCGCAGCCTGCTTGCGCCAGACCGATAGCCATACCCTGACCCAAACCGGTATCACAACCAGTGATAAGAGCAACTTTACCTTGCAAATCAAAAGAATTTAAAATCATATCTATAATCTCTCTGTAAGCGACAATACTTAGTCGTTAGCTGTTACTGTAGGGAACGCCGGTAATTCCGGTTGAAAGCGATTAACGTAACTCGCTAACCTTGACGTGATCCATGTCATCGAAAACTTGATTTTCGCCAACCATGCCCCAGATAAAGGTGTAGCGTCTGGTGCCAACACCGGAATGAATTGACCAGCTCGGTGAAATCACCGCCTGCTCGTTTTTTATAACTATGTGACGGGTTTCCTGTGGCTGCCCCATCATGTGAAAAACGGCCGTTTCTTCATCCATATCGAAATAGAAATAGACTTCCATCCGGCGCTCATGCGTATGACAAGGCATGGTGTTCCACAGGCTGCCTTCAGCCAGCTTGGTTAATCCCATTGTGAGCTGGCAAGTCGGCAATACATCAGGAACAATGTATTTGTTAATTGTGCGACGATTACAGCTGGCATCTTCTCCCACGGTTTGTGGCGATGCGTCAGCCTGGGTAATCTTGCGGGTAGGGTATGCGGTATGTGCTGGCGCACTGTTGTAGTAGAACTTGGCTGGGTTAGCCGCATCGGCGCTGGTAAACTGCACGTCTTTTACGCCCATACCCACATAGATAGCTTCTTCATTACCTACGTCATAGCGTTCACCATCGATCGTCACGATACCTGCACCACCAATGTTGATGGCACCGAGTTCGCGACGCTCAAGGAAATAGCTGACGCCGAGCTGTTTGCCTACCTCAGTGCCAATGGTTACAGCACGGTGTACAGGCATGATGCCACCGACGATGATTCGGTCGATGTGGCTATAGGTCATCGTGTAGGCATCGGCAGAAAAAATCTGTTCGATAAGAAATTCACGACGCAGGCCAGCGGTATCTAGCTGCTTCGCATGATCGCTGTGAATGCTTTGACGAACTTGCATTTCTTAGCCTCTCTTTCAGAGAAAAACAAAAATCAGGCGTTGTTCCTGAACAGGAATCATTCCTGGCGAAAGCGCCGGGCGAAACAGATGATGTTGCGTGGCAGTGACAACGTCACCTATTTCTCAACATGCCCGGTTCTTTCTTGTTATGCGGGATGATAGTTTGGATGGGATGTGAATTCAATAAAAATGAAATAATGTTTTATTTATTTCTTGAGGGCCGTCATGGTTTTGCTTATTTTATGTTTCTTCTGGTACTGATGTGGCTAAAATGTCGCAATCCATAGTCATACACTCGTTGTCGTGCACAGTTTGTTGACGCAATAGAAGGTATGGGCAATAAAAGCGTTAGAGGAGAGATGATGATGAGAAGATACTTTATTGATGATGAAACGCCATGGGAAGAGCTGGGTGGTGGCATTAAACGTAAAATCATGACGTGGAGCGACGAGCTGATGATGGTTTACGTGCACTTTGATAAAGGTGCGATTGGTACGCCGCACTTCCATGAAATTCACGATCAGATTGCTTATGTTGCTGCTGGCAGTTTTGAAGTGGAGATCGAAGGTGATAAACGTATCCTGAAAGCAGGCGACGCCTATCTGGCGGTGAAACCCGAGATGCATGGCGTGGTTGCGCTGGAAGATGGCAGCGTTCTGATCGATGCTTTCTCGCCTAAGCGCGCTGATTTCCTGTAATGCCTCAACGCGTGGCCGGTATAGAGTCGGCCACGCTTTCGTCATATCCCGCGATTCCTACCGTTCTATTCTTCTACTTTTCTGTCCCTATACCAGATGCTCAGCAGCCAGTTGATTCAGTGAATCCAGCTTATAGTCGGCCAACACCCAGCGTGCGTCAGCACGAAATTCAGTCTGTGGAATAACGATGGAGCGCATACGCGCCGCTTTGGTTGCAATCATGCCATTCACCGAATCTTCCAGCGTAACGCACTGTGTAGGAGAGACGCCGAGTCCGTTTGCTGCATTTAAATACACGTCGGGATGAGGTTTGCTATACGGCAATGTTTCGGCCGACATCAGGACATCAAAGTAGCGATCCAAGTTAAACATGCGCAGCACCTGTTGCTGCATGTGAAGCGGCGAAGCAGAAGCCAGTCCAATTTTAAGATTCAGCTTACGACACAGTTGCAGAGCATGCTCTACGCCGGGCAGGAGCGGACGCTGCTCAGCAACGAGTTCGATGGCACGATCGATAATACGACGGACGACGTCATCTCGACTCGGTGTCGCCCAAGGAGAACGTTGATACCAGAGTTCGACCACCATATCGATGCGTAAGCCCAGCGTATCTTTCATTGATTCTCGCAGTGAAATATCGACGCCTAGCGAAGCGATAACTTCCAGCTCTGCCTTATCCCACAGTGGTTCTGAATCAATTAGCAGCCCATCCATATCGAAAATCGCTGCTCGTATAGAAGAATCAAAGGACATACCACGGGCTCCGTCAGCAAAGAAAAGAATATTTAATGGTAAACTATACCCCAAATAAGTCGAGTGGCAGGATAAAACGCTAGCATTTTGAACAACCAGCGGTCCATGCAAGGGCTGAGTTATAGCCAGCACAGGCAACTTGAAGCAGAGTAGGTGGCAAATTGCTATTGTGGCTTATCTGGCGGTGCGGGAGATAAAGTATTGACTGCACGTAAACTTACAGTAGGCTACCCGTCGTACTAAAACGATATATTATCGATGTTGCGTCGCTAAGAAGGGGTTCTCATGACGTATCAACAGGCTGGCCGTATTGCCGTGATTAAACGCCTTGCCGGATGGATACTTTTTATCCCCGCGCTGCTTTCAACTTGCGTATCGCTGGCTAACTATCTCTACGCCTATACTCAGAAAAAACAGGGTATCGATGCTGTACTTCTGGATTTTCTGCATTTAATGGTCGACATGGTGCGCTTTAATACGCCTTTCCTGAACATTTTTTGGTTCAATTCGCCAATTCCGGATTTTACGCGCTTTTTCAGTGCAGCTACGCTGATGTTTTGGCTGATCTACATCCTGATTTTTATTGGCCTTGCGTTGCAGGTTTCGGGTGCCCGGATGTCTCGTCAGGCGAAGGCAATTAAAGAAGGCATTGAAGATCAGCTAATTCTGGAAAAAATGAAGGGAGAAGATGGGAACACGCGCGAGACTCTGGAGTCACGTGTCATTGTTCCAACGCATACGATATTTGTGCAGTTTTTTCCGCTTTATATTCTGCCGCTAATTATCGCGGGTATTGGTTATCTGGCGTTGCGCTTATTAGGATTGCCAGTCTAAGTGACGCTCTGGCGCGGAGATCGCGCCAGACGCTGAAGCCTCTTTTCTGGCTTAGAGTAAACTTCCGGGTTTTGAGCAAACACCTTGCCTTAAATCAAAAGCTGCCGTTCGATGAGCTGCTGCGCTTCAACAATATGTTTGCCGCCGAAAAGATTGGCGCGGTTAAGCAGATAGTAAATCTGGTAAATCGGCTGGCGTTCGATAAAGCCTTTGTCCAGTGGCCATACACTCTGGTAACCATCATAAATCTGCGCCGGTAGAGCGGGATAGCGTGGCAGCATCGCTAAATCACACTCTCTGTCCCCCCAATAACAGGCCGGATCGAACAAATAACTGCCATCCTGACTATTTGCACAATTATCTGGCCACAGATCGCCGTGCAAGAGTGAGGGTTGGGGTTGGTGCCCAGCCAGACGTTCCTCAACGCGCGCGATCAGCGTTTCAATGTGGCCAAAATGCATTCCTTTTTCCGCCGCCAGTTGTAACTGCCACCCAATGCGCTGTTCGGCAAAAAAGGTCGCCCAGCGCCGCTGCCAGCTATTTGGTTGCGGCGTTGTCGAGAGGTCATTATCAAAATCCAGCCCAAACTGTGGTTGATCGCTCCACTGGTGCAGGCGTGCTAACTGTTCGCCCAGACACCACGCGCTGTGGGCATCCAACGGTTTGACAGGCAGATATTGTAGAAGCAAGAAGCTGTGATCGCGTGAACTGCCGACACCGTAGACGGCTGGCACGCGCACGGTATTACTGCGGCTCAGTAAGTGAAGCTGATCGGCTTCAGCGGTGAACTTGGCTAGCATTTCACGGCTATCGCATTTTACGAAGACGTCATGCTCGCCGTAGCGGACGTACCAGGCTGGATGTATTTCACCGCCGGACAATTCGCGATGTTCCTGAATGTCCGCTGCACCGTGATGCTCTTCCAAAAGTCGGCTGATAGCTTGCCACATAAGGTCATCCTCCCGTTGATGTTGCTGATACCCTGCTGTTCACTGGGGTGATTCGTTTACGGTAACCCATTGAGCGCAATAAAAATGGAATCTACAGCACAGTGATGGCCGATCTATCGATAGAGATAGGCAAGTATAGTCGGAATTAAAAATAACGAGGTTAGGATGACGCCCAATCCGTTAAATAATGGGGTAACCGGCAGTTGTACTCCGGTTACCCCATGTTGGCGCTGAGAAGCAAGGCACTACAGCGCATCAGTGACAATCTGGGATGCTGCTTGGCGACGTAGTTTGAGCTGGTGGTAAGTTAAGGCTAATGTGAAGAACAGCGCTTGAACGATGACGATGCAAGGGCCAGTCGCTCCATCGATGTAAAAACTGATCAGGGTGCCAGCAATACAGGAAATGACGGAAACCAGTGTGGCAACAAGCACCATATAATCGAAGCGCTTGCAGATCATAAAAGCAATGATCCCAGGTGCAATCAGCATCGCGATCACCAAAATAACGCCGACGGCCTGTAATGATGCGACGATGGTCATTGCCAGCAGGCTCAGTAATCCGTAGTGCAGCAGCTTAACGGGCAGGCCAATGACGCGGGCATGATTGGGATCGAAGCAGTACAGCATGAAATCTCGCCGTTTTAACAAGATGACAGCCAATGTCACCCCTGCAATCAGTAATATTTGCGTCAGTTCTTGCTGAGTGATGCCTAGCACGTTACCAAACAGAATATGGTTCAGGTGCTGATCGGTATCGATGCGTGCAAACATGACGAGCCCCAGCGCAAACATGCCGGAAAAAATGATCCCCATTACCGTATCTTCTTTGACTCGGCTGTGCTCTTTTACATATCCCGTCGCTATCGCACAGAAAATACCGGAAACAAAAGCACCGATAACTAGCGGAATCCCCAGTAGAAACGCGACAACGATACCAGGCAACACGGCGTGCGAAATGGCATCACCCATTAGCGACCAGCCTTTCAGCACCAGATAGCAGGATAATACTGCGCAAACTGTACCGGTGACGACGGCGGCGAGTAATGCTCGCTGCATGAACGGATAAGACAGGGGGTCGGTTAGCCAGCTAATTAGCATCATAAAGCATCTCCTGATTGATCGCGTAATCGCAGGCGGCGTGATGCCAGTAACCCATGCTTGGGAGCAAAGACAAACGCCAACAGGAAGACAACGGTTTGCAACGTGACAATCACACCGCCCGTTGCGCCATCAAGGAAAAAGCTCAAATAGGCTCCCACCGCACTGGTTAGTGCGCCGAGCACAATGGAAATCACAACCAGACGACCAAACCGATCGGTAAGCAGGTAAGCCGTGGCTCCTGGCGTAATCACCATCGCGATAACCAAAATCGCGCCGACGGTTTGCAAGGCGGCGACAGTACAAGCGCTTAGCAGCGTAAAGAAGAGAATTTTTAGCTTCAGCGGAGAAAGGCCAATCGAACGCGCATGGTTCTCATCAAAAAACACGGCCAGTAAATCTTTCCACAGTAAACAGAGAATCACGAACGTTACGCCAATGATGATCTCAACTTGCAGAATATCTTCGTCGGCAATCCCCAAAATATTACCGAAAATGATGGATTGCACGTTAACGGATGTTGGATTGAGCGAAATAATCAGCAGACCGACAGCGAAAAACGTTGAGAAAATAAAGCCGATAATTGCATCTTCGCGCAATCGGGTAATGTGACGGATAAGGGTCATCGCCAGCGCGGCTAGCATACCAGTAAAAAATGCGCCGGCGGCGTAGGGCAGGCCCAAGGCATAAGCACCCGCGACGCCGGGGACGACGGAGTGTGAGAGTGCATCACCCATCAGCGACCAGCCTTTCAGCATCAGGTACGCCGAAAGAAAAGCGCATACGCCACCGACAATAGCGCTGACCCAGATCGCTTTGACCATGTAGTTATAGCTGAATGGCTGTAGCAGGATATCGATCATCAGGGCTTTTTCTCCTCCGGTATCGTGCGTGATGCAGGAGGGTCACTTTTGGTCGAACCATAGAACACCGCTGGACGTTCATCGTCGGTCAATACGGTCACTGAACGAACGTCATCGTCATCGTGAAGATGTGATCCCCCGAGGTTGATATGCCGCAGGACGCCCCCGAACGTTTTCTCCAAATTACTTTGGGTAAAGGTGCTGTGCGTCGGTCCAGCGGCTAGCACTGTGCGATTGACCAAAATAACATTGTCGCAAAACTCTGGAACGCTGCCGAGGTTATGGGTTGCTACCAGAATCAAATGTCCTTCATCGCGCAGAGTGCGAAGTAGCTCGATGATGGCATTCTCTGTTTTGACGTCTACCCCCGTAAAAGGCTCATCCAATAGTAAAACACTGCCTTGTTGAGCCAGCGCACGGGCTAGAAAGACCCGTTTTTTCTGGCCGCCGGACAACTCCCCAATTTGGCGATGTTGCAGCGTCGACAGCCCGACGCGTTCCAATGATTCCGCCACAATGGCGCGATCTTGTTTACTGGGTATACGTAGGAAATTCATCCGTCCGTAGCGTCCCATCATGACCACGTCGGCAACCAGAACGGGAAAATTCCAGTCGACGTCTTCTGTTTGCGGAACGTAGGCAACCAGATTTTGTTTCAGCGCCTGGTAGATGGGTTGCTGATTGAGCAGAACCTGTCCTGAGGTTGGCTTGACTAATCCCATGATGCTTTTGAACAACGTGGATTTTCCACTGCCATTTACGCCGACTAAGGCGCAAATCGTACCGCCTGTCAGAGAAAAGGAGGCGTGGCGAATAGCCTGATGCCCGTTGCTGTAAGTAACCGAAACATCATTGACTTCTAATGACTGTCCTGCTCGATCACCACTCATTGATTAAATCCTTTCGCGATAGTTTCCACCGTCACTTGTAACAGGTCGATATAGGTTGGCACAGGACCTTTTTCTGTCGACAGCGAATCAACATACAGCACGCCGCCATATTTCGCGCCCGTTTCCTTGCTGACCTGTTTTGCTGGTTTATCGGAAATCGTGCTTTCACTGAACACCACAGGAATCGCCTTTTCACGCACGGTATCAATCACCCGGCGCACCTGCTGCGGTGAACCTTGTTCATCGGCGTTGATTGGCCAGAGATAGACTTCACTGAATTGATAATCTTTCGCCAGATAGCTGAATGCGCCTTCACTGGTGACTAACCACCGCTGCGACTCTGGGATACGGGAGAGGCGCTCACGCAACGGTGCATCGAGAGCCTTAATTTTTTCAGCATAGGCTTTGGCGTTACGGTTATACGTCTCCGCATTGGCCGGATCGGCTTGAACCAAGCCTCTGCGGATATTCTCAATATAGATTAACGCATTGGAAGGGGACATCCAGGCATGTGGATTCGGATTGCCATTATAGGCACCCTCGCGAATAGGGAGAGGGGTGATACCTTCTGTCACCACGACGGCGGGCACGTTTTTTACATTTTCAAAAAAGCGCGTGAACCAGCGCTCAAGGTTCATACCGTTCCACAGCACCAACTGTGCAGACTGTGTTTTAACAATATCGCGCGGTGTCGGTTGATAATCATGAATCTCTGCACCCGGTTTGGTGATGGATTCGACGGTTGCGGCATCACCTGCTATGTTTTGTGCGATATCCTGAATAATGGTAAAGGTGGTGATTACTTTTAGTTTTTCAGCCGCCTGCGCGGATGTGCTGGCTAAAAGCAGTAAGGCGCACGGTAGCGCAATACGGCGGAACAAGGCAGATAAAGGGGCGTGAAAACCAATCATGCAGATATCCTTACAAACCGTGGAAATGTCACTTGAGAATAATTATCAATATCATTTAAGTCAAGAGGCAAAAAAACACGGAGAGTCAGTATTCGAGAGGGGCTCATGAGACAAGCAATCGCTGTTTGCTGACTTGTCGTATGTGCTTGTGCAGATAAGGAACGCATCATGCTCCTTTTGTAACAAAAATGTTGCTTTAATTTAATGAATCGTACTTAAGGTTACAATGAAAGTCTAACGGTAACGAGGGCGAACTGTCGTGTGGCTATACATAGATATACACATGGTTAAATTTACGCCAGAAAAAGGGAAAAATCTGAAGTAACCTTAAAAATATCGTGGTGGCTGCCGATAAACCATAAAGAATGTGAAAGATGTCTCTATTTTTATATGAAAGGACTGTGAATTGTATGAGCACAAAATCAGAGCGACGCTGGAAATTGGCGAGTGTATTTTTATTGACCTTCTTGGTGGCATTATTAGTTCTGCTGGTTCAAACAAGTTAATTTCTGGTGCAACGAGAGGCTAGATAATATCTATTATGTAATGAATTAATGCAAAGGATATAGATAGCATAAAAATGATAATTGATTTTAAACATTGATATAAGCGTAACTGACGTGGGTCACGCTTCTCGTTAATGTTCAATCTCTCTTGATGGTAGAAGGCTAATTATAGCTTTTTGTTATGACTACTGGTCTGTTGTGCCAGAAATGCGACATTTGTCGCGTATTTTGTGCGTAATAAAATCTGAAATGTACTTATTGTGTAATGTCAGAACTGGCTTGTTAATATAGGCGTCAGTGTGCGCTATCGTGTATTAATGAATCAGTGATGATGTGAATTTGTGCGGCGTGTCCATGACTGGTAAAAAAGGCCTTGCCATCGTTTGCATAGTGTGTAATAACGCTTCTGGGTAAAACGAGGTACAGTTCTGTATATGAATGGCATTTTCAGTAAAGAAGACTTAGGTACAACCTTTAGCGTTGCATGCTACTTCTCTGCCGATCCTTATCTTAGTGCCTCAAGCAGTAACGACTTTGGTTTGTCTGTATAACGCCTTTTGGGCGGTTTAAACAATTAAAGGAAATATTTGAAATGGCAAAGATTAAAGGTCAGGTTAAGTGGTTCAACGAGTCTAAAGGCTTTGGTTTCATCACTCCTGCTGACGGCAGCAAAGATGTATTCGTACACTTCTCTGCAATTCAAGGCAACGGCTTCAAAACTCTGGCTGAAGGCCAGAACGTAGAGTTCGAAATTCAGGATGGCCAGAAAGGTCCTTCTGCAGTAAACGTTACTGCGCTGTAATTTACAGCTCTGTTGCAAAACCCGCCATGGTGCGGGTTTTTTGTTGTCTGCGTTTTATCTGCACCTGTAATGCAATGAAGACGTGTTTAATGAGGAAAATGTGCCGATGAGTTATCAGTGTCCGCTATGCCAGTTACCTCTGGAGCGACACCCGCGGCAATGGACGTGTGGTAAACATAGCTTTGACTGTGCGAAAGAAGGATACGTTAATCTGTTGCCGGTACAGTTTAAGCGCTCAAAACAGCCCGGTGATAGTGCTGAAATGATGCAGGCACGGCGCAGTTTTCTGGAAGCCGGTCACTATCAACCGCTACGTGATGCTGTTGCACAACATATTGATAATATTGTGCCGGATGACGCATCAGCACTGCTGGATATCGGCTGTGGCGAAGGGTATTACACTGCAGAGTTGGCCCATCGTCTCATATCGCGCAAGACGATGGCGATATATGGACTGGATGTTTCCAAAGCAGCGATTCAACGTGCGGCAAAGCGGTATGATAACGTTGAATTTTGCGTTGCATCCAGCCAGAGGCTACCTTTTCTCGACGCATCTCTTGATGCTGTGGTGAAAATCTATGCGCCGTGCAATGACGCAGAATTACAGCGCACGGTTAAGATTGGCGGTTGGGTGGTGACGGTGTCTCCAGGGCCGCGGCATCTTTATCAGTTGAAGGCAGAGGTCTACGATGAGGTGTTATTGCACCCGTGTAAAGATGAAGTACTCGCAGGTTTTCAGCTTATGGATCAGCAAACGCTCGCGTATCCGATGCGGCTAGCTGGGAATGACGCTGCGGCACTATTGCAAATGACCCCCTTTGCCTGGCGAGCTACACCTGACGTGAGCGAACGGTTGCAGGCAACCACGCAGTTTAGTTGTGAAACGGATTTTATTATCCGTTTGCATCAGCGTGTTGATTGCGGTGCGGTAGCGTAATCGAGAAGAATAAAAAACGGGCAGTGCGATAATCGGGCTGCCCGTTGATGTAAGTCTTGTTTTAATACCCTAAATAATTCGCGTTGCGTGAAGGCGGCAACCGCACGACAAATCGGTCTTACCGATTTGAACAGCGCTAGCGCTGGCCCGAAGGGTGAGCTTCATTTATGAGGCTCATTAATCCCCAGGAGCTTACACAAGTAAGTGACTGGGGTGAGTAAGAGCAGCCAACGCACAAGCAACGTGAAGTATGACGGGTATATCAGGCAGAGTAGCCGAGGTGCTCGTACAGGATATTACAACCGATACCAATCAGAACCAATCCACCCATAATTTCTGCTTTTTTACCGAGAATCGGACCGATATAGCGTCCAATCATCATCCCAAGCGTAACCATAATCATGGTGGCACAGCCAATGACCATCGCGGTATGGAAAATATTAACCTGAAGAAATGCTAAACCGACGCCAATTGCCATAGCATCCAGACTAGTGGCAACCGCTGTGCAGATTAATAGTGCCAGGCTATGGTTTTTGACTTTTTCGCAGCGACAATCTGAAGAACCCTTGAACCCTTCAATGACCATGCGGCCACCGAGAATCAATAACAGCGTAAAAGCAACCCAATGATCCCATTCGAGAATATATTGGCTGGCAAAAAAACCGAGCGCCCAACCGATGAGTGGGGTAATGGCTTCGATAACGCCAAAAATGAGGCCTGTGCGTATCGCATCACGAAAACGGGGATTATGCAGGACGGCACCTTTACCGATTGACGCGGCGAAGGCATCCATTGACATGCCAAATGCTAGGATAAGTGTTGCTGACGTATTCATTGTAAAATAGCCTCGGCTGGACGATTAACCATATACACGCAGATCATCCCCAACCCGAATGACGATACTACGTGTCTATGGTCTCGCCTGCCAATCATGCTTGGCCGCCCGCACCACGTTTTATGCTCCGATAATATGGAGATAGAACGAGTATGTTGATACGAGCATTTCTGACCAGTTACTATGAATATTGGCTAATCAGAAATCGGCTACTCCCCAATGACGGCGCAACCTTACCATATTATTTATGTTGCAAACAACACCAAAAGTTTTAAGTGTTAACAATGCAATTGATAATTATTTTCATTTACTCATTAGGGATAAAAAATCGTATAAAATAACGTCAAGATTGTTGTGGTTAAATTGTCATCGAGATAGAGAGGGCATATTGGGAACTATTTAAATAATTTGAATGATAATTTTATTTCATTGATTGTTAATCATAAATTTATATATTTTTTCTAAATCATCGAGCTGTGTAACCTGTATCAATAAACGACGTTTTTCAAGTTCGATGACCAATACGCCATCCTCAGATAAATTCATATTCTTAATTTTGGTATAAGGAATGAATATATTTGCATAAAAGAAACCGGTTGGTTTAAAAATCAGTTTGGGGCGGCGAATATAGGCCAGGTAGCATGCCATGAAGGCCAGTGAAATCAAAAGATAGGTTGTGATAACAGCGCCATTATTCATCACATTTTGATAAATAAGAATACCCACTAAGCCGATAAAAATCAGAGTGTCGAGTCGATTGATCCGCTTCAGGGGGATGAGGAGTTGTGTTTTCCCTTTGAGTTTATCCATGATGAATTCATCATAGAGGGAATAAATCAGTGCTAAAACTATCAAGCCCACCAGCGTGATATCTGTCATCGTCATCCGTATTACCCCTGTCCGTTGCGCCTCCGTTGATAAAGGCGAGTCGGGCACACATTGTGCCCGACTAATATACCCGTAATACTTCAAGCCGCAGGTGCGTTGGCTGCGCTACTCAGCACACTTGCGTGTGCCTCGCCCCGTTGGGGCCGCTGCAAGCAGCGTTCAAACCTGCCTATGGCATGGCAGGTTTGTCACTCACCCGAATCACTTACCTGAGTAAGCTCATCGGGACTCCCTCTCTTGCCGCCTTCCTGCAACTCGAATTATTTGGGGTATATAAAGATTATACGCCGAGCAGACCGATCCAATATCCAAAGATACCAATGGCAAAGAAGCCCATAATCAGCCACAGCGCGTTCACCTTACGCCGCAATAGCCACATGCAGCCAAACGTCAGCAGTAGTGGAACGAGCCCCGGCATGAGCTGATCAAGGATGGATTGAACGGTGGTTACCGTCGTTTCCCCGTTCTGGTTCGTCACTGTCGACACCACCATCGGAATGTTGACGTGAGTCCATTTATTGACCAAAGCGCCCATAACAAACAAACCGAGAATAGATGCCGCCTCGGTCATTTTTTGCAGGAAGCCGCCGCCCATATCGCTAACGATATCGATCCCTTTACGGTAGCCGTAAGCGACGCCATAGTAGCGCACCAGCAGGCGAACCAAATTGAACAGGAGGAAGAAGAGGACAGGCCCTAACAGGCTGCCGCTCATGGCAATCCCTGCACCCAGCGCAGCGAACACCGGACGGGCAGTGCCCCAGAATATCGGGTCGCCGACGCCAGCCAGTGGCCCCATCAGCCCGACCTTCAGGCCGTTTATTGCCGCGTCGTCAATCGGAGCGCCATTTGCGCGCTGCTCTTCCATTGCCATTGTTACGCCGAGTATCGGGGCGGCAACAAAAGGCTGCGTGTTGAAGAACTCCAGATGGCGCTTGATCGCCTGTTTACGCTCTTCCGAGTTTTCAGGATAAAGACGGCGAATTACCGGCACCATGGAAAAACAGAAGCCGAGTGCCTGCATACGTTCAAAGTTCCAGGAGCCTTGAAATAGGTTGGAACGGATAAACACCGCGCGGATGTCGCTGTCAGTGAGCTTTTTAACCTTCGTATTTTCGACCATTTTTCTCACTCCTGTTAATCCAGTTCGTTATCAAGGTTGTTATTGCCTGATGAAACAGGCTGGCCTTGAACCTTGTTATATTTCGGGCTGAGCTGGATATACAGCACCGCCATCACAATACCGATTACGCCCAGCGCCACCAGGTTGAACTCAGTGAACGCGGCGGTAACGAAGCCGAGATAGAAGAATGGCATCAGGTAGCCTGCGCGCATCATGTTGATGACCATCGCATAACCGACGACGACAATCATCCCACCGGCGATATTCAGGCCGTTGGTGACAACCTCTGGGATGGAGTTGAGCAGGGCGTGAACGGCGTCAGTACCGACGGAGACCGCGACAATAACCGCAGGAATCGCAATACGCATGGCTTGAAGCAGTAGCGCGGACACGTGAATCCAACTGATGGCCGTCAGGTTACCTCGCTCTGCCGCGCTGTCTGCTGCATGCTGAAATGCGACCGTGATGGTACGAACAATGATGGTTAATACTTGCCCGGCGGCAGCGAGCGGAATCGCCAGGGCAATCCCGGCACCAATTCCCTGACCGCCAGCAATAACCAGAATGGTTGAAATAATAGAAGCCAGTGCCGCATCGGGTGCGACTGCCGCACCGATGTTCATCCAGCCTAATGCGATCATCTCCAGCGTACCGCCAATAATGATCCCGGTTTTTAAATCACCTAATACTGCGCCAATTAGCGTACAAGCGACGAGTGGACGGTGGAACTGGAATTCATCGAGAATCGAACCCATCCCCGAAACACATGCGACGAGAAATATCAGCACAATTTGAAGTGTGGTAATCTCCATCGTACTTCTCCTATAAAATGTGTCTGAGTAAAGTAAATCGCCATCCCCATTGATTTTCTATGTCGACATAAGCTTTTCAATATCGACATAAAGGCATATCTTGAAAATCATCAGGTCTATAAAGCTATTATTGATGGTGATGTTAGTGTTAATAATCTTCACATCGCGATAGGCATCAACGCGGCATTTTGTTAATCAAATCCATCATTTTAATCCGGGAATCGGTGGATACTTTCCGAACCTCCAGTTCAACACCGCGTTTGTCTAATTCACGGAATGCCGCAATATCTTTTTCATCAATAGAGACGGCATTATTTACCTGTGTTTTCCCCTGTTTGAATGCCATCCCACCAATATTGACTGAAGTGATCTTTACGCCATTCTCGATCAGCGTTAATACATCGGTTGGATTAGTGAATAGCAACATTACGCGATCGGCGGCATATTTCGGGTTGTCATAAACGCGAACGGCTTTTGCCACATCCACGACGTGTGCGGTAACGCCCGGTGGCGCAACCTGAGTCAGCAACGTTTTACGCACGTGATCGGCGGCGACTTCATCGCTGACAACAATAATGCGCGAAACATTGGTTTCTTTC
Organism: Pectobacterium polonicum; assembly: GCF_005497185.1. GTDB lineage: Bacteria > Pseudomonadota > Gammaproteobacteria > Enterobacterales > Enterobacteriaceae > Pectobacterium > Pectobacterium polonicum. The sequence continues at coordinate 90,378 of NZ_RJTN01000002.1, forward strand.
GTCCAGCGGGTGGCGACCTGACCATGAATCAGACGGTCATCGATACGTGCCAACCCGATATTCATATGTTCACCGGGCCCCGCCGGTGTGGGTACGGTGTTGGCTTTTGGAATAGGCGAGGCAGGAGCCGCTTTGGCTTTCTCCTGATGCTTTAACGCTTTTACACCGTCTCTGCCAGCTTCCAGAGCGATGGCAACCAGATCGGAAAAGGACGGGTTATCATCTCTAGCCATAAAGGTTTCCGCTAACATGGGAATATTCACGCCGGCGATAACATCATGGTTTTCTTTGTCGGTGACGAGGCGGCTGGCGGCGTTGAACGGGCTGCCGCCCCAGGTATCAACGAGAAACAGCACGCCCTGCGATGTATCTAACTGCGTGAGTTTTTCCTGATATTTTTCTATCAATGTTTCGGCGTTTTCTCCAGGAACGAAATCAATCCAGGCGACATTACTTTGTTCACCAAGAATCATTTCTGCTGTTTTTAACAGCGGTCCCGCAGTGGCGCCGTGAGTGCATAACAGTATGGCAATACTCACTTGATACCTCCTCACGTTCACGATCAAAAAGAGTCAATGTGTCAGGAAACCGGGATAACGCTTCGTCGTTCAACGTTAACCGTCGCGGTATTAGTATGGCTGCAAGAAAAAATTTTACCGTGGATTCATGACATTTCACTGTGTTCCTCCAGGTTGTCAGGCGAGAAATCGTGACTGACAGATTTATTTTAGTTATCGAAAAAATAAATAGTGTGATGATGCTCTAATGCTGACCAGTTAAGCAGAGGGACAAAACGGTGTGGAATCACAAAATTTGAGCGCGTTATCAATGCGAAGCCAGTCTAAGAAATTCTTTGTGAAAAATGGTAACAACCTGTTAGAGTAAACATCCCTTAAATTGCTTAGGAGCACCGGGCATCAGCCCTTCCCATGGACTGTCACCGACAAAACGTTCTCTGTTTTCCCGCTAATGCTGGCGGTTTTCTGTACTCAGCTGGTCACTCAGACCACATTCAGAATCTCTCTGATTCACACCAACTCTTTTTATTACCATTCAATGCGGCTCATGCATTGATGTCATCTGCTCGTTCATTTTCTGGAGTCTGACATGGAATTTTTGCTAGATCCTTCAATCTGGGCAGGCTTATTGACGCTGGTGGTACTTGAAATTGTTCTGGGTATCGACAATTTGGTGTTTATCGCCATTTTGGCGGACAAATTACCTCCCAAGCAGCGAGATAAAGCCCGCATTATCGGTTTAAGCCTGGCGCTGTTAATGCGTCTGGGCCTGTTGTCTTTGATTTCCTGGATGGTCACCCTGACGCGTCCACTGTTTAGCGTTGGCGATTTTAGCTTCTCAGGTCGAGATCTGATTCTGCTATTCGGCGGTATGTTCCTCTTGTTCAAAGCCACGATGGAGCTACATGAACGGCTAGAGAATAAAACGCACGACGGCAACGGTAATCGCGCGCATGCCAGCTTCTGGGCTGTGGTGGCGCAGATCGTCGTGCTGGACGCTGTGTTCTCGCTGGATGCCGTGATTACCGCAGTGGGGATGGTGGATCACCTGGGCGTCATGATGACGGCGGTGATCATTGCGATGGGCGTCATGCTGATTGCCTCTAAGCCACTGACCAACTTCGTCAACGAGCACCCAACGGTGGTTGTCCTGTGCCTCAGCTTCTTGCTGATGATTGGTCTGAGCCTCATGGCGGAAGGTTTTGGTTTCCACATACCGAAAGGCTACCTGTATGCCGCGATTGGTTTCTCTATCCTGATCGAGCTGTTTAACCAAATTGCCCGTCATAACTTTATGAAGCATCAGTCGCACCGCCCTTTGCGTGAACGTACCGCAGAGGCCATTCTGCGCCTGATGGGCTCACGGAAAAATACGGACGATGTGGATGCGGATGAACCGCAGAAGAAACTCACGACAGAGGAATTCGCCGAAGAAGAGCGCAATATGATCAGCGGTGTGCTGACGTTAGCCTCACGTTCGCTGCGTAGCGTAATGACGCCGCGTACTGAAATTTCCTGGGTGGATAGCGCGAGTTCTGTCGAACAGATCCGTATGCAATTGCTCGATACGCCTCACAGCCTGTTCCCAATCTGTCGCGGTTCTCTGGATGAAATTATCGGCGTCGTCCGTGCCAAAGATCTGCTGGTGGCGCTGGAAACGCAAACCGATGTGGAAAGCTTTGCCGCGGCTAATCCGCCGATTGTCGTACCAGAAACGCTGGATGTGATTAATCTGCTGCCGGTTTTGCGTCGTGCGAAAGGTAGTCTGGTTATCATCGCCAACGAATTTGGCGTGGTGCAAGGGTTGGTCACGCCGCTGGACGTGCTGGAAGCCATCGCGGGTGAGTTCCCGGATGAAGACGAAACGCTGGATATCATCCCAGACGGTGAAGGTTGGTTAGTGAAAGGTGGGACAGATCTGCACGCTCTGCAACAGGTAGTGGATAGCAGCGATCTGGTTGATCCAAAGGAAGAGTATGCGTCGTTGGCAGGTATGCTGCTGGCGCACAGCGATGAATTCCCGAAAGTCGGCGAGATCATCGAGTTGCACCGCCTGCGCTTCCATATCATTGATGTTTCCGAATACCGTATTGAACTGGTGCGTGTAGAGCGGATCATCGATCGGGAAGAAGATGAAGACGCGTAATTAGCGTTTTGTGAGTTGATTGCGAAAGCCCCGCCATGATGTAGCGGGGCTTTTTTATGATAGAAACAAGCCGATACGAGGTGAAAACGGATTAATCACACTGCACTTTTAATCACACTGCACTTTGATCGCCAACCCGCCTCGTGACGTTTCGCGGTATTTAGCGTTCATGTCTTTCCCCGTTTCGTACATGGTTTCAATCACCTTATCCAGCGAAACGCGTGGTTCACTGGTGCGTCGGGTGGCCATACGCGCGGCGTTAATCGCCTTAACGGAAGCAATCGCGTTACGTTCGATGCACGGAACCTGTACCTGACCTGCAACAGGATCGCAGGTTAAGCCTAAGTTGTGTTCCATACCGATCTCGGCGGCGATGCAAACCTGTTCAGGACTCGCGCCCATCAGCTCTGCCAGTCCAGCCGCTGCCATAGAGCAGGCCACGCCGACTTCGCCTTGACAACCCACTTCGGCACCGGAGATAGAGGCGTTCATTTTGTACAAAATGCCGACCGCACCCGCTGCGAGGAAATAGCGAATATAAATGGTCGGGCTAACCGGTTCGATGAAATGGTCATAATAGGCAAGGACAGCAGGAACGATACCGCATGCGCCGTTTGTTGGTGCGGTAACCACTCTGCCACCTGCGGCGTTTTCTTCGTTCACTGCTAGCGCGAACATATTAACCCAGTCGACGACGTTCATCGGATCGTTGGACAACTTATCGGAAGACACCAGCATACGACGCAGCGCAGAGGCACGACGTGGTACGCGCAGTGGCCCAGGCAAAACGCCTTCGGTGTTGATGCCGCGATCGATACAGGCACGCATGGTTTGCCAAATATCGGCAAAGTACGCCTCAATATCCTGGCGGCTGTGCAACGCCAGCTCGTTACGCATTACCATACCGGAAAGCGATAGGCCGCTCTGTTTACAGTGTTCCAACATCTCTTTGGCAGAATGGAAGGTATAAGGAACGGAGATGTCGGTGGTGGCGTCTTTACCAAAATTCTCTGCATCGACGATGAAACCGCCACCGATGGAGTAATACGTTTTGCTATAAATTTCTTTATTGCTGGCAAAGGCGGTGATCGTCATGCCATTTTCGTGCAGTGGCAAATTCTCGCTGCGAAAAACCATGCCGCCTTCACGGGGGAAATCCGCCTCGTGCTGCCCGTTAGCCAGCAGCAGACGTTCGCGTTGCTCAACATCGCGGATAAAGCCGGGGATGGCATCAATATCAACGGTGTCTGGCATGTTGCCCGCCAGACCCATGATGATAGCGATATCTGTATGGTGGCCTTTACCCGTCAGCGACAGCGATCCATAAACGTCAACGGCAATGCGTGTGGTCGCGGTCAGTAAATTTTGGTTGATCAATTCATCGACAAATTGCTTACCGGCTTTCATAGGTCCAACCGTATGAGAGCTAGAGGGGCCAATACCGATCTTAAACATGTCGAAAACACTTATCACACCACACTCCTCGAAGACTTAGGGCCGTATCCGCAATTCTCTGATCGTCTGCTTTCGCTTCTGGCGAGACATGACCTAAATTGTTGTGGATATATACCCAAAGATTAGAATAAAACTCGTCAAATCGCGCTATTGTAGTGTGGAATATGTTGTGTGGCTTTCTTTTTCGCATGAAATAAACTTATGCCAACACATAATTTAACTTATCTTAAATGTGAGCTAAGTCATTGTAAAATCTATGTCTGAATGGTTTTTGTCCGGCGAAGCCGTTTTTAAAGTAGGGATAATTAGTGGGGGAAAAGAAGTGTTGCGCTAAAAGCCGCCGTGGCGGCCTTGGACTTAGGGTCTGTCGGAAATCTGTAACGCAAGCTGGTGGATGATGGCGGCGGTCAATCCCCAGACAAACTGCTGCTGATACCAGGAGAGATAAACCCGATGCCGTTGCTGCTTACGCTCAATATCCAACGGGTAATAGCGCGTTAGCGCGAAAGCCTCGTCCAGCGGCATTTCAAACAGCTCGGCGACTTCATCTTCATTCGGGTAAAAGCGAGTTTGCGCGGTGATCAACCCAACGACAGGCGTGACCTGAAAGCCACTGACGCTGTCCAACGGCGGTAAGACACCCAACACCCGAACATTCTCCGGTGGGATTGCCACTTCTTCCTGCGCTTCACGCAGTGCGGTTGCGATGATCGAACGATCCGTTTCATCTGCCGCGCCGCCGGGGAACGCCACTTGCCCGGCATGCTTACGCAGGTCGGTAGACCGCCGGGTCAAGAGCAGTGTGGGTGTCGGGTGACAGATAATCGGCACCAGAACCGCTGCCTGACGTTGTTGATGCACTGGCCGTAGCGGTGGAGGAAGCTGTAACTGAAAGCGCGTAATAAAGTCATTCAGCGCAAATGCCGCTGGCGGCAAGGCGATCTCACTCATTTATTTAGTCCCTGAATTATCTGGGAATCCTCCAGCAGGGGAAGAATACGGCCCACTTTATCAAACGTTTCCTGATATTCCGCCTGTTCCTGACTGTCGGCAACAATACCGCCGCCCGCCCAGCAGTAGATTCTGCCGCATTCTGTCAATAACGTCCTGATGGTGATGTTGGTATCCATGGTTCCGCACTGGCTAATGTAACCGACACTGCCGCAGTAGGCATTACGCCGCTGTGGTTCCAGCTCTTCAATAATCTGCATGGCGCGGATTTTTGGTGCGCCGGTGATCGACCCGCCGGGGAAACAGGCGCGTAGCAACGTGGTGGCGGGGCAACCTTCTGGTAGCCGCGCTTCAATCGTGCTGACCAGATGGTGTACTGCGGGAAAAGGCTCGACGACGAACAGCTCAGGTACGCGAACGCTGCCCGGAACCGCCACGCGACCGATATCATTACGCAGGAGGTCGACAATCATCAGGTTTTCAGCGCGATCTTTCTCTGAATTGGCAAGCCGCGCGGCCTGCTGTTTATCCGCGTCTGAATCTGTGAGACGCGGTAATGTGCCTTTAATCGGACGCGTTTGAATATGGTTGTTTTCAAGCCAGAGAAAGCGTTCCGGCGACACGCTGATCACGGTATTCTCCGGCAAGCGCAGAAAGGCAGAGAAGGGGGCTTTATTTCCTGCGGATAGCTGTAAAAACGCCTGCCATTCATCGCCCTCGTAAGCTGTAGAAAAACGCTGTGCCAGATTGACCTGATAACAATCTCCCGCCAGAAGATAGTCCTGTATTTTGCGGAATTTCTCTCCGTACGCGCTGCGTGACATATTCGACTGCCAGGCGTCGGTGAGTTTGAAATCGGTTTTCGAGGCGTTAACGGGCGGGTTTGCGAGCCAGTCGAGCCGTGCCTGAAGGGAATGATGTACGATCAGCGTTAACGTTTTCCGATGATGGTCGGCAACCAGCGCCCAGTCATATAGACCCACAGCCATATCTGGCAAATCGATGTCCTGTTCGGCATGTACGGGCAGCGTTTCAATCTGACGTCCCAAATCATAGCCGAACAGACCTAACGCGCCGCCCTGAAAGGGAAAATCAGGATGTGATTCTATGGGTAACGACAGCGTATCAAGCTGTTGTTGCAGCAGAATAAACGGATCGCCTTCGAGGGTTTTCGTTACGGTGTCACTTGTGATTTCTGTCCTGTTTCCGCGCGTACACAGCGTGATGCGCGGGTCAGCGACCATGATGTCAAAGCGATTGTGCGGATGATCGGCAAACCCAGAATGCAGTAGCATCGCCCACGGCTGTTGGGAAAAGGGGGCAAAACGATCGAGTAGCACAGTCGGGTAATATGGCAGCGCGTGATAGAGAACGGCGGAGCCCGAATCGCTGGTATTGATCTCGTGAATCGTGTTGGCGGCAATCATGTTTTCGTGTGGTATCTATAGAGTGTCGTGTCGATTTTACTGCCTACAGCGTACCATAAAGCAGAAATACTGGTGTATCTCAAAGCGGGCGTGCGATGATACGCGGGAATTTATCAACCAGGAAATGATCATGATTGCAGGTATGCCCGCGCTGACACATAAACAGCAGCAAGATGCGGTAGAGCGCATTCAGGAACTGATGTCTGAGGGCATGAGCAGCGGCCAGGCGATCGCGCTCGTCGCGGCGGAAATCCGCGAAAATCATACGGGCGGCAACGTTGCGGTCATGTTTGACGAAGATGATGACGCGGTTAATGACAGTGACGAAGAACATCATTTTGACGATGGGGAAGAAGAGGAAGAGCAGTAACCGCGCCTCCTCTATACTCGTCATACTTCAAATTGCATGTGCGTTGGCTGCGCTACTCGACACACTCGTGTGTATCTCACTCGATAGGGCCGCTGCAAGCGGCGTTCAAACCGGCCTCTGGCAGATTTGTCAGTCACCCGAATCATTTGCCTGAGTAAGCTCATCGGGATGAGGGAGAGACATCCTGTCTCTCACCGTCGGCTGGTCAAATTCGTTCCCGCAAAGTTGTCCTGAAATTCGAATGATTTAGGGTATAGGAGTAGTGGTGGCGGTTTATACCGCCGCAATCGCTTTGATTTCGACTTTGAATTTCGGGTGCATCAACTTTGCCTGCACGGTGCAGCGTACCGGCGCGCTGCCAGCCACGACCCAGGCATCCCACGCCGCGTTCATCGCGGCGAAATCATCGGCGTCGGCGAGAAAAATCGTTACATCCAGCAGCTTGCTTTTATCCGTTCCCGCGTGTGCCAGGATCGCATCCAACGCGCCCAGCGCGTTTTCCGTCTGTGACTGAGCGTCGTCATCCAGATTCTCTGGCACGCTGGTGTAATAGAGCGTGTTGTTATAGATAACGGCGTCTGACCAGCGTGCTTCAGGATTAATTCGTGTGATCGCCATGGGTGAAGTTTCTCCTAACGTAATAAAAGCGAATCGCCAAGCCTAACACAGCGGGCGTCGGCCCGCTTTCCTGATTTAAGGTGGTAGCGCCGAGCGACTCTTGGCATAATCAGCGCGATATTTTTGCCGCGACCAGAAACGGTTAGAGGCGACAGAGAACGTATTCCTTTGAGAAAGAGAGCTGGCGTGACGAACGATCGGGTAATCGATGATTTTGCTAATGACGGCGCGCTGGCGAAAGCGATCACTGGCTTCAGGCCTCGTGAACCACAGCGGCAGATGGCGCAGGCCGTCATGCGAGCCATTGACGACAAAACGGCACTGGTGGTGGAGGCGGGAACTGGAACGGGTAAAACCTATGCTTACCTCGCGCCCGCCTTGCGTTCTGATAAAAAAGTCATCATTTCGACCGGGTCGAAAGCGCTACAGGATCAGCTCTATAGCCGCGATTTGCCGACAATTGCGCAGGCATTGAAATACAAAGGTAAGTTAGCGCTGCTGAAAGGCCGCTCGAACTATCTCTGCCTGGAACGGCTTGAACAGCAGTCGCTGGGGGGTGGTGATTTACCCGCCGAAACGTTGAGCGAGCTGGTTAGGCTGCGAGGATGGTCGTCGGAAACAACGGAAGGTGATGTCACGACCTGTTCAGGCGTGGCAGAAGACAGCGTGATTTGGCCATTAGTGACCAGCACCAACGATAACTGTCTGGGCAGCGACTGCCCGCACTATAAAGAGTGCTTCGTGGTGAAAGCACGGCGTAAAGCGATGGATGCCGATATCGTGGTGGTTAACCATCATCTTTATTTGGCAGACATGGTGGTGAAGGAAACCGGTTTTGCGGAACTGATCCCAGAAAGCGACGTGGTGATTTTCGATGAAGCCCACCAGATTCCCGATATTGCCAGCCAATATTTTGGCCAGCAGCTTTCCAGCCGCCAACTGCTGGATCTGGCAAAAGACATCGTCATTGCTTATCGCACCGAAGTACGCGACGCTTCTCAACTACAGAAAAGTGCCGATCGTCTGACGCAAAGTACGCAGGATTTTCGATTGGCGCTCGGCGATCCGGGGTTTCGCGGTAATTTACGCGATGTGCTCGAACAGCCGTCGCTTCAGCGTGCTTTGGTGTTGCTGGATGATGCGCTGGAGCTGTGTTACGACGTAGCGAAACTATCACTGGGCCGTTCTGCGCTGCTGGATGCTGCCTTTGAACGCGCCACGCTTTACCGCAATCGACTAAAACGGCTGAAAGACGTCCAGTTACCGGGCTACAGCTACTGGTATGAATGTAATTCGCGCCATTTTGTGTTGGCGCTGACGCCGTTGTCCGTCGCCGATCGTTTTCGTGAATTGATAAAAGAGAAGCCTGCGGCCTGGGTATTTACCTCTGCGACTTTGTCGGTTAACGATCAACTCTTTCACTTTACCGATAGGCTGGGGTTGGATAACGCGAACACGCTCTTGTTACCCAGTCCGTTTGATTATGCCAATCAGGCACTGCTCTGTGTTCCTCGTCACTTGCCGGAAACCCATCGCCCCGGTGCGGCAAAAAAGCTGGCGGCGATGCTGCGGCCGCTGATTGAAGCGAATCAGGGGCGTTGCTTTATGCTATGCACCTCGCATCAGATGATGCGCGATTTAGCCGCCGAGTTCCGTGCCACGCTGACGCTACCGGTGCTGTTACAAGGCGAAACCGGCAAGGCGCAGTTGCTGTCGCAGTTTGTGTCGGCGGGAAATGCGTTGCTGGTGGCGACCAGCAGCTTCTGGGAAGGCGTGGATGTGCGCGGTGATACGCTCTCTTGTGTGATTATCGATAAACTGCCGTTCACTTCACCGGATGACCCGCTGCTGAAAGCGCGTATAGAAGACTGTCGCCTGCGCGGCGGTGAACCATTCGACGATGTGCAGGTTCCCGATGCGGTGATTACGTTGAAACAGGGCGTAGGTCGCCTCATCCGCGATGTTGAGGATCGTGGTGTGATTGTTATTTGTGATAATCGACTGGTGATGCGGCCGTATGGTGCCGTATTTCTTAACAGCCTGCCGCCGACACCGCGTACCCGTGATATTCAGCAAGCGATTACTTTCCTGACGCGTAGCACCTAATCTCTGTTGATGATTGCCGTATGGCCTGACCGATGGTGGGAAGGGCTGCTGCACGACAGGGGCTTATGCTATGATACGGGTTATTAAGATTTATTTATCCTGCCTGAGGTTGGCATGTCTACGCGAATTCTAGCGCTTGATACCGCAACGGAAGCCTGTTCCGTCGCACTCTGGAATGACGGTGAAATTCATTCCCTGTTTGAAATTTGTCCCCGTGAACACACACAACGTATTCTGCCGATGGTTCAGCAGGTGCTGGCCGACAGCGGTCTGACGCTCAAGGATCTTGATGCGCTGGCCTTTGGTCAGGGGCCGGGAAGTTTTACCGGCGTGCGGATTGGTATCGGTATTGCACAAGGGTTGGCGCTGGGCGCAGATTTACCGCTGCTCGGCGTATCGTCACTGGCGGCGATGGCGCAGGGTGCTTTCCGCCAGATGCAGGCGACACAAGTGCTGGCTGCCATCGATGCGCGGATGGGGGAAGTCTACTGGGGCCGCTATCAGCGCGATGCTGACGGCAGTTGGCAGGGCGAGTCCGAAGAAGCGGTATTGAAACCTGAACAGGTGCAGGCGTTGACGGTTGCGCTGTCTGGCGAATGGACCACGGTAGGAACCGGATGGGAAACCTATCCAGAATTGGTCAAGCATCCATCGTTGGCATTAACGAAGGGCGGCGTGCTGTTGCCGCAGGCACAGGACATGCTGCCGTTGGCCTGTCAGCTATGGCAGGCAGGAAAAGCGGTCAGCGTCGAGAATGCGCAACCTCGCTACCTGCGCAATGAAGTGACCTGGAAAAAGCTACCTGGCCGCGACTAGCCAGAATGCGTATTCGGCGTGAAGTATACCCGTCATAAACAGCAACTTATTCGATGCTGAGCAGTCTAACTATCAGATATCTGGTAGAGGGGGTGTCCCATGTCCATACAAATAAAAAGTAGGAATCAGAAAAGCGTACGCCTCTGCATGGCGGCGGCTGTCGCGCTGTTGCTTTCAGGTTGTGTCACGGTGCCGGATGCCATCAAAGGCACGTCGCCAACGCCGCAAGACGATCTGGTGCGAGTGATGAATGCGCCGCAGATTTATGTCGGTCAGGAATCACGCTTTGGTGGACGAGTTGTCAGCATCCGCAATGAAGCGAATAAAACGCGTCTGGAAATTGCCAGTATGCCGCTGGATAGCGGCGCGAAACCGTTGTTGGATATGCCGTCAGAAGGCCGCTTTATTGCTTATGTGAATCGCTTTCTGGAACCTGTCGATTTTAAAGATCAACTGGTGACCGTTGTTGGGTCGATTGTTGGTACCGAGCAGGGCGCTATTGGTGATAAACCTTATCGCTATGTTGTGGTCGATGCGCAAGGCTACAAACGCTGGAATGTCGTGCAGCGTCTGATGGTGCCGCCTGGTGGCTATGGCCCGTGGGGATGGCGTGCAGGTTACGGTTATGGCTGGGGGCCGGGATGGGGATTTGACGGCGGTTGGCCTGGCCTGGCACGTATTGAGAATATCGTGACAGAATAAAATCTAGCCGTAGGACTATTGAGATCAGGCGACGCAAGTCGCCTGATTTTTTTTGAATAAAGAATAAATTAGTGATCGTTCTCGCAACCTTAACATTGTTTGTTAGCTAACTGGTAGGCTGAGTTAAAATAATGTTAATAACTATAGGCCTATGAGGGCGACGACGATGCCACTAAAAAAATATCTCGGGAGTGACGTCTTGGAAAAAATTTGGTTATCACGTTATCCGGCGGACGTACCGGCGGAAATCGATCCAGATCGCTATTCGTCGTTGGTTGAAATGTTTGAAAATAACGTAAGGCGTTATGCCGATCGACCTGCATTCATCAACATGGGTGAGGTGATGACGTTTCGCAAGTTGGAAGAGCGGAGCCGGGCGTTCGCGGCTTATCTGCAAAATCAGCTTAAATTGCAGAAAGGCGATCGCGTGGCGTTGATGATGCCCAACCTGTTGCAATACCCTGTTGCACTGTTCGGTGTGCTGCGTGCGGGCATGGTGGTCGTTAACGTTAACCCGCTGTACACGCCACGGGAACTGGAACACCAGCTAAAAGATAGCGGTGCCAGTACGATTGTGATCGTCTCGAACTTTGCGCATACGCTGGAAAAAATCGTCCATAACACGGCGGTGAAGCACGTTATCCTGACCCGCATGGGCGACCAGCTATCCACGGCAAAAGGCACGCTGGTTAACTTCGTAGTGAAATACATTAAGCGACTGGTGCCCAAGTACCATTTGCCTGATGCCATCTCGTTTCGTCGTGTTTTGCAAGAAGGGCGGCGCCAGCAGTATGTGCGGCCTGATATCATCAATAACGATCTTGCCTTTCTGCAATATACTGGCGGTACGACGGGCGTCGCCAAAGGCGCGATGCTCACGCACCGCAATATGCAGGCGAATGTGGCACAGTGTCTTGCGGCTTATGGCCCGGTGTTGAGGGAAGGAAATGAATGGGTGGTCACGGCGTTGCCGCTGTACCATATTTTTGCTTTGACGGCTAACTGTCTGCTTTTCTTTGAGTTGGGCGGCCAGAATCTATTGATCACCAATCCCCGAGATATCCCCGCGGTGGTAAAAGAACTGAAGCAATATCCTTTTACTGCGATTACCGGCGTCAATACGCTGTTTAATGCGTTGCTCAATAATAAAGAATTCCATGAGCTTGATTTCTCGACACTGCGGTTATCTGTTGGCGGAGGAGCGTCAGTGCAACGGGCTGTGGCGGAACGCTGGGAGAAACTAACGGGTAAACATCTGCTTGAAGGATATGGCTTAACAGAAAGTTCTCCTCTGGTGGCCGTGAATCCCTACGATCTCAAGCATTATAGCGGCAGTATTGGACTGCCAGTAGCATCAACGGATGTCAGAATCATTGACGATAACGGCAACGATGTGGGGCCGGGCGAATCCGGTGAACTGTGGGTGCGCGGGCCGCAGGTGATGTTAGGGTACTGGCAGCAGCCTGCTGCCACGGATGACGTATTAAAAGACGGTTGGTTGGCGACAGGTGACATTGTCACGGCTGATGACGAAGGATTCCTGCGGGTGATCGATCGCAAGAAGGACATGATTCTGGTTTCTGGTTTTAATGTCTATCCGACGGAGATTGAAGACGTTATTAGCCGTCACCCCAAAGTCTCCGAGTCGGCAGTGATTGGGGTCGAAAATGAAGTATCCGGTGAGGCAGTCAAAGCCTTTGTGGTAAGGCGCGATCGCTCGTTAACGAAAGAAGAACTCATCACCCACTGTCGCCGTAATCTGACGGGCTATAAAGTGCCGAAAGAGATCGAATTTTGTGAAGATTTGCCGAAATCCAACGTTGGAAAAATCCTGCGCCGCGAATTACGTGAAGATAAGAAGGCGAAGAAAGACGCTGCCGCTTGACGATTTTCCGCGAAAAACGACTGCCAGAGAGAGGCAGGACGCGATATGATGTTTTCACGCCGGTTTATCCGGCGTTCTTTTTTATGATGAATAACCTATGGGCCGTCGCTTACGACGTTAAAAATGTCCGCCGGGAATTTTTTACGGCGATACGGATTTGACCCAGAACCGTAAAGTAAAAACAACCAAGAGAATGACGTTTTGAATTATCAGTTGATCACTTCCGACATCGGGTTACAACAGGTCTGCGCCCAGGCGCAACGCTTTCCGCAGGTGGCATTGGACACGGAGTTCGTCAGAACCCGCACGTATTACCCGCAATTAGGGTTGATTCAATTGTATGACGGCGAACAGCTTTCGCTTATCGACCCGTTAACGATTACAGACTGGGCACCTTTTCAGGCATTACTGCGTGACGAACAGGTCACTAAATTCCTGCATGCGGGCAGCGAAGATCTGGAAGTCTTTCTCAATACGTTTGGAACACTTCCGACGCCTTTCATTGATACACAGATTCTGGCTGCATTTTTAGGCAAGCCACTTTCTTATGGCTTTGCTGCGCTGGTGGCCGACTACATGGACGTGACGCTGGATAAAAGTGAGTCGAGAACGGACTGGCTTGCCCGTCCACTGAGCGAAAAACAGTGCGACTATGCGGCCGCCGATGTGTTCTATCTGTTACCGATGGCGATCCAACTGGTGGCGGATACAGAAGCTGCGGGGTGGATGAACGCCGCGTTGGACGAGTGCCTCCTGCTTTGTCAGCGTAAACAGGATATTTTGGCTCCGGCGCTGGCCTATCGTGAATTTGGCAACGCCTGGCAACTGCGTGGACGGCATCTGGCATGTCTTCAGCGTTTGGCTGAGTGGCGTTTACGTAAAGCGCGTGAGCGGGACAGCGCGGTGAATTTTGTCGTACGTGAAGAGAACCTTTTGCAGGTTGCACGTTGTCTGCCGTCTTCGCTGGGAGAACTGAGTTCTCTGGGGCTGAGCGGCCCTGAAATCCGTTATCACGGAAAAACGCTGCTGGATTGTGTTGCGCAGACGGAGGGTATTGCTGATGTGGATTGCCCACCACCAGTCATTAATCTGATCGACCATCCTGGCTATAAGAAAGCATTTAAAGATATCAAGGCGTTGGTGCAGCGCGCCAGTGAACAGAGTGGTTTATCCGCCGAATTATTGGCATCACGTCGTCAAATTAATCGCCTGCTGAACTGGCACTGGAAATTAACGGGGCAAGATGCCAGTACACCAGAAATGCTATCTGGCTGGCGTGGTCAGTTATATGGCGATGAACTGCGCGAAATTGTGCAGGGCTATTAATTACTGGCAAACGAATATTCTCAATGCACCTTATTTGTTGCGATATTCAATTAGAGAAAAGCAGCAAATAGGGTGAGAAGAACGTGGTGAAAAACAGAATAAAAATAAACACTGGCTAAATATACAGTTTATTTTAAACGATTCGAGTTTTAGAAAGGTCACAAAAGAAAGCACCCTGATGAGTTTACTCAGGTAAGTGAGCCGAGCAACGGACTCAGTCAACGCACATGCAACTTGAAGTATGACAGAAATAGTTATCCCCTGCGTGAAAGCAGGGGATATCACAGCAGAAAAATCATTTAGGCGTTTCTTCTGCTTCGGGTAATGTCACGTTCAACTCAAGTACGGAAATATCATCTCCTTTTTGCTCAAGTTGAACTGTCACCATCTCAGGATCAATCTGTACATATCTACAGATAACCTCAAGAATGTCTCGCTTTAATTGCGGCAGATAATGGGGTTCACTATCACCCCTGCGTCGCTCCGCGACAATAATTTGCAGCCGTTCCTTGGCAATATTGGCTGTCGTTTTTTTGCGGGACAGAAAGAAGTCCAGTAAAGCCATAATTTATCCCCCAAAAAGTCGTTTAAGGAAACCCTTCTTCTCTTCTTCAATAAAACGGAAAGGACGCTCTTCGCCAAGCAAACGCTCAACAGTATCCGCGTAGGCTTTACCTGCATCGGCTTCCGCATCCAGAATAACGGGTTCGCCCTGGTTAGAGGCGCGCAGTACGGATTGGTCTTCAGGAATAACGCCAACCAGCGGAATCCGCAGGATCTCAAGCACGTCTTCCATACTCAACATATCACCGCGGCTCACCCGGCCTGGGTTGTAGCGCGTCAACAGCAGATGCTCTTTAATCGGATCTTCAGAACGTTCCGCACGACGTGATTTAGAGGACAGAATGCCCAGAATACGGTCGGAATCGCGAACGGAAGACACTTCCGGGTTAGTGGTGATAATCGCTTCGTCGGCGAAATAGAGTGCCATCAACGCACCCGTTTCAATCCCGGCTGGCGAATCACACACGATAAAATCGAACTCCATATCGCTCAGGTCGTTGAGTATTTTTTCAACGCCCTCATGTGTTAACGCATCCTTATCGCGTGTTTGTGATGCAGGCAGAATATAGAGGTTGTCCGTTCTCTTATCTTTGATCAGCGCTTGATTCAGCGTGGCATCACCCTGAATCACGTTCACGAAGTCATATACCACGCGACGCTCACATCCCATGATCAGGTCGAGGTTACGTAGACCGATATCAAAATCGATGACAACTGTTTTTTTTCCTTTCTGGGCTAAACCGGTAGCAATGGCCGCGCTTGATGTGGTCTTGCCAACGCCCCCTTTACCCGATGTAACAACAATGATGCGTGCCATAAATGTTTCCTTGGGAGATTCTAGTCTAGAGGTTTTATCGTTAACACATTGTCCAGCTGGTTCAGGTTGATCCGTGCTGGTTGCCCAAAATACGCTTCAGGAATCTGGTCGCTCAGCCAGTAACGTCCGGCAATAGAGACCAGTTCTGCGGCCAGATGCGTACAGAATATCTGGCTTTGAACATCGCCAGAAACGCCCGCGAGGGCTCGGCCGCGCATCATGCCGTAAATATGAATATTGCCATCGGCAATCACCTCTGCCCCTGCGCTGACGCTGCTCATGACGATTAAGTCACTGTTCCGAGCGTAAATCTGTTGGCCGGAGCGAACAGGGGTGTTGATGACTTTCGTTTTCACTGCGGTAGGAACAGCAGCAACGGGTTCGATTGCCCGACGTTGTGCTTTACCTTCACTCAAAAGAGGAAGCCCCGCCTGCGCAATGGCTTGTTTTAATACATCGTCGGTGCATCCGCTGACGCCAACGACATGCAGGCCAGTTGATGAAATGGCCTGCTGCAATTTTATCCAGTCGGTTTCCGCTGTTAATGCAGCAACATTAATGACAACGGGGGCATTTTTCAGGAAAGCAGGCGCTTGCTCTATTTTTTCCTGTAGTGCCTGGTAAATTACCTCGGGTTGGGAATCATGCAAATGAACAACCGATAAGGTAAAGCTGCTGCCTTTTAGCTCTATTGGCGTTTGTGACATCTATCCTGACTCAGTTTCAGCATCTTTTAATCCCTAGAGTAACATTTAAGGCATGATATTCCAGAGCGCTGTAAGCATGTTATAGTTACAATTATATACAGGCAAGATGGCATTCCCATCAAATAGAGTAAAAAAAATGTTTTGTGTGATCTATCGAAGTGCTAAACGCGATCAGACCTATCTTTATGTTGAAAAAAAAGACGATTTTTCACGCGTGCCTGAAGAATTAATGAAAAGTTTTGGTGCGCCGCAGTTGGCCATGGTTTTACCGCTGGATGGACGTAAAAAATTGGCGAATGCCGATATAGAAAAAGTAAAACTTGCGCTACAGGAACAGGGTTTTTATCTACAGGTTCCGCCGCCCGTTGAAAGCTTATTAACCACGCCTGTGTAAATGTAAAAAAATAATACTAATGCATACTTTCAGATAAAGCCGAACACATAATTGAGTGTGGAATATCTCGACGGTTTACATGATATTCCGCACGATAAATATTCATCTTTTTTCGATTTTTCGCCCGTCATAATTTAATTGTCTCTATTCTGGATGGGCTATGACGCCTTCTTCTCGGTAACCTTGCGCTCCTGAAATCTGTTGGGAGAACCCCTGTTGCGATGATATAACGATGGTTTTGCACCATCGTGTTCTTATATAGCTGTTTTCCTTTCGGGCGAGTTGTACGCCATGAAGGCAGCGATAATCCAACAGACAGGGCAGGAGAATACCCATGTATCAACACAGAGACTGGCAGGGCGCGCTGCTTGATTTCCCAGTAAATAAAGTCGTTTGCGTCGGAAGCAACTACTCAGAACATATCAAAGAAATGGGAAGTGCAACCCCGAGCGAGCCAGTTCTATTCATCAAGCCTGAAACCGCATTGTGTGATTTACGCCAGCCCGTTGCCATTCCCAAAAATCTGGGATCGGTACACCATGAAGTCGAGCTGGCGGTGCTGATTGGTACGCCATTAAAGCAGGCGAATGAAGAACGCGTCGCTCGTGCAATCGCGGGTTATGGTGTAGCGCTGGATTTGACGCTGCGCGATTTGCAGTCTGAATTCAAAAAAGTGGGCCAGCCGTGGGAAAAAGCTAAAGCATTTGACGGCTCTTGCCCGATCTCCGGTTTTATTCCGGTCGCTGAGTTTGGCGATCCGCAGCAAACTGAACTGGGTGTAAAAGTGAATGATGAAGTGCGCCAGCAGGGCAACACGCGTGATATGATTACGCCGATTCTGCCGCTGATTGCCTATATGAGCCGTTTCTTTACGCTGCGCGCGGGCGATATTATTTTGACGGGTACGCCAAAAGGGGTTGGTCCGATCCTGTCTGGCGATATGCTGACGATTACGGTCAATGACCGGACGCTGAGCACACGTATTATTTAACGCTCTGGCTGCCCGTGTCGAACGACGGGCAGCAACACTTCCCCGCAGTGCCTGCCAGAATCACGCATCTTTATTTACAACGCTATAGATTTACAACAGGAAGAAACATGACTGAACGCCCTTTTTGGCAGCAAAAAACGTTGTCTGAGATGTCTGACGATGAATGGGAGTCGCTGTGCGATGGCTGCGGTCAGTGCTGTTTGCATAAACTGATTGATGAGGATACGGAGGAGATCTACTTTACCAACGTCGCCTGTAATCAACTGAATATTAAAAGCTGCCAGTGCCGTAATTATGAAAAACGCTTTGAGTACGAACCGGACTGCATCAAGCTGACGCGGGAAAATCTACTGACGTTTAACTGGCTACCGGCAACCTGTGCTTATCGTTTGGTTCATGAGCGTGAGGATTTACCGCAGTGGCATCCGCTGGTCTGTGGTACCAAGACCGCCATGCACCGCGAACGTATCTCGGTGCGCCATATCGCCGTGCGCGAAAGCGAAGTGGTGGACTGGCAGGATCATATCCTGAACAAACCGGAGTGGGCGCGATAACGTTTGCTCGGCGCGGGTTATTGCATGCCTAAAACAAGAAGCCCCTCAATCTGAATCTCTCAGAAGAGGGGCTTTTTATCGGGGGGAGAGTCAGTGCTCATTAGTCATCCCATTTGGGGCTCAGGTACGCCGCCAGAAAGCTAAGGAAAAGGATGCCGCCCAATACGGCGATAAAAATATTGATATTGCCTAACATAATTGTTTCTCCTGAATAAATTAATTGCGATAGAAATACCTCATAGGGTGAGAAGTCGTTGTTGACCTGCGGTACGCACTATAGGCATGAATGGGATTGTAATGAAGAAAAAATGCTCAAAAAGGGGGTGGTGGTTTAAATACCATTGAGGAAGAAAACGCCGCACTTCACTACTGAAACTGAAACATCCATTTTTTTGCCCACCACTTCACATTTTTCTTTTTCCTTGTGCGAATCATGCTGTCGTTTCCGGCATAAATCGTGACGTGTTGTATAATTTTAGAGCAGTTAAACCAGCAGAGGGGGAGAGCATGTGATTAACTTTGAAAAAATCATCCTTGAATACAGCGAGCAGTACACTGACTTTGCTGCCTCCACGATTGCTTTCATGGAAAGTCAGGAAAAAAAGATCGACGCAGATGAAATATCACGAAGAATCCCGCAAGAAAAAAGGCCTTTCTTCAACGAGCGATTAGGCCATTATCGCGATATCTACAGGCCCCAGCAGTGACGGTTGGCGCGAGTCTGTGAAGCGTAGAGACGGTTACCAGAAGCCCGACAATAGTGTCGGGCTTTTCGGTCTATACCCGTCATACTTCAAGTTGCATGTGCGTTGGCTACGATACTCGGCTCACTTGCGTGTACCTCGCCCCGTTGAGGCCGCTGCAAGCAGCGTTCAAACCTGCCTCTGGCAGAGTTGTCAGTCACCCGAATCACTTACCTGAGTAAGCTCATCGGGATTTCTTCACTTGCCGCGTTACGAGGCGCATAAATACGCCTCGCCCTAAAGGGCCAACACTTTGTGTTGTTCAAAACGCTAACGTTTTGTCCTGAAACTCGAATTATTTAGGGTATATGATCAGCGGCTGAAGAGGTCGCGGCGCTTGGGACGGAAGGGCTGAGCGATCAATACCAGCACGGCAATCAATAGATAAGCAGCAAAAATGCCGAGCAGCCATTGCGGCATTTCCATTGAAAGGAACGACCACTGACGCTCTGAGCAATCCCCTGTCGCATTGAAAATGGCGGGAAGCCATTTGTCCAACGGCAGCCATGATGGGAAGCTGACAAAGAAATCACAGGTGTTAAACGGCGACGGATTCAACAAGATATCCGTATGCTTCCATGCCAATCGAACCCCTTCGTACGAGCTGTATATCCAGAGCGCGATGGCAGGGTAACGCAACGGTGTTGATGGTGCGATGGCACCGACAATACCTGCCGCGAACACGCCCCATAGTGCACAGCGCTGATAGATACACAGCACGCACGGCTTTAATAGCATAACGTGCTGAAAATAGAGCGCAGTCAATTCCAACGCTAAAGCGGTAAACGCCAGCAGCAGCCACGCACCACGTCCGCGTGAGCAACGATTAAGAAATCGCAACATAAAAATATTCCATGCTAAACATGATTAAAGCAGCAGTGTAAACCGTTCTGGCTTCACTGCCATCATTTCACTGTGCAAAACGTAACGATATGTTTATTTGATGCTTTTCTGTCATTCTGCGGCGGCGAAAATGGTGTTGATAATATCATCAAGGCCGAAATTGTCGCTGCCGCGATTACTATACACGATCGTGATTATGAGTGACTGCCCGATAGGGTCAAATTTGGCAAAGAAATCCAGTGATTATTCAGCAAAAAGTCAGTGAACGGCACCAGCGCGAATTCGACGCAAAGCAACCCGACCAACGTCATCACTATGGTGTAAGGTAGTGCCATGATCACCATACGTCCGTAAGAGAGGCGGATAAGCGGTGCCAGAGAGGACGTCAGCAAGAACAGAAACGCTGCTTGCCCATTCGGTGTAGCAACCGAAGGCAGGTTGGTGCCGGTATTGATCGCTACGGCGAGCAGTTCAAATTGAGGTAAGGAGATTTTGCCGCTCTCAAACGCATTACGCGCTTCGTTGATGTAAACCGAACCCACAAAAACATTATCCGATATCGATGATAGCAGGCCATTGAACAGATAAAACTGCGTCAACTGGGCGCTGTCAGAAGACTGCAAGACGTAATGGATAATCGGTGAAAATAGCTGCTGATCGATAATGACGGCGACGATGGCAAAGAAGACCGTCAACAGCGCGGTAAACGGCATGGCATCCTGAAACGCTTTACCGATAGCGTGTTCTTCGGTCACGCCGCAGAACGTTGTGGCCATAATAATTACGGAAAGACCAATCAACCCGACTTCAGCCAGATGAAACGCCAGCGCGACGATGAGCCAGACGCCAATTACCGCCTGCACGAGTAAACGCACGTTATCCTGCGGCGTACGCTTTTCTGTCATGTCCCGATCGTAATCCTCAAGTACGCGGCGTACATTGTCCGGCAGGCTTACCCCATAGCCAAACAGTTTAAAACGTTCGACCAGCACGCAGGTCAGGATGCCGCAAATAAACACGGGGACGGTTACGGGTGACATACGCAGGAAAAAGCTGACGAAATCCCAGCCAGCGCTTTTCGCGATAATCAGGTTTTGAGGTTCGCCGACCATCGTCATCACCCCACCCAATGCTGTACCGACGCCAGCGTGCATCATCAAACTCCGTAGAAATGCACGGAATTGGTCTAGCGTACGATGATGTTCCTCGCTGCTTAATGCGCTGTCATCGCTGATGTCGGCCTCGTCTTCACCCTGTTGGGACGCGAAGCGGTGATAAATACCATAAAATCCAATAGCGACGCTGATAACGACAGCAATCACGGTCAATGCGTCTAAAAAAGCGGAGAGAAACGCCGCCGCCATACAGAAGGCGAGTGAGAGTAGCGTTTTGGAGTGAATGTGTAGCAGCAATTTGGTAAACACAAACAGCAACAGTTGTTTCATGAAGTAGATGCCTGCCACCATAAACACTAGCAGCATGAGCACTTCAATATTCCCGGTGACTTCATGCCACACCTGCTGTGGGCTGGTCATACCGATGACGATGGCTTCTAGCGCCAGCAGGCCGCCTGGCTGTAGCGGATAGCATTTCAGCGCCATACCGAGTGTGAAAATAAATTCCACCACCAATAGCCAACCCGCCCAGAACGGGCTAACAAAATAGAACAGCAGCGGATTAATCAGCAAGAAACCCAAGATAGTCAGTTTGTACCAGTCTGGCGCGTATCCCAGAAAATTTTTTAACAGCGCGCGGTGAAGGGGAATGGCGAGCATAATGGGAGGGACATCCTTATTCGTTAGAATAGTTTGATGGTTTTTATCATATCGTAAAAACTTTACAAAAGGTCATAAGTCTACCATCGTCGCTGTGAGGGGGCGATTTGCCGTCACAATTTTTCATGGAAATGGTTCAGGGTCTGAGTGCGGCGCTATATCATGATTCTTTCGTCTGGTATTATAGTTCGGCTTTTTTCGGCAATCACCGCTACGGATTATCAAACACATGGTTATAAAGGCGCAAAGTCCGGCTGGATTCGCGGAAGAATACATTATCGAAAGTATATGGAATAACCGCTTTCCGCCAGGCTCTATTTTGCCCGCGGAAAGAGAGCTTTCCGAACTGATCGGCGTGACCCGTACTACCCTGCGTGAGGTGCTTCAGCGCTTAGCCCGCGATGGTTGGCTGACGATACAGCACGGGAAACCAACAAAGATTAACAATTTTTGGGAAACCTCTGGGCTTAACATTCTGGAAACGTTGGCTCGGCTCGATCACGATAGCGTCCCGCAACTGATCGATAACCTGCTGGCTGTGCGCACTAATATCGCCGCAATTTTTATTCGGACGGCGTTACGACATAATCCTGAAAAGGTGCGCGATGTGTTGACTCAGTCAAACGCGGTTGATGACAGCGCAGAAGCTTTTGCGCTACTTGACTACAACGTGTTCCGTGGTTTGGCTTTTGCCTCTGGCAACCCGATTTATGGCCTGATCCTGAACGGTCTGAAAGGGTTATATATTCGCGTAGGGCGATATTATTTCTCCAACCCTGAAGCCCGTAAGCTGGCGGTGAATTTTTACGGTCGGTTGGAAACGTTGCGCAGCGAAGAGCTGTACGATCAGGTGATGGATGTCGTCAGACATTACGGTAAAGAAAGTGGAGCGATTTGGCACAGTATGCAGAGTGCCATCCCGCGGGATATCGCGGAAGTGCGCCGCTAAGACGTCACGCGCGTCATAATGAAAATGTGAAAAGGGGATTCAGATACTGCCTGAATCCCCTTTGTCTTTTATCGGCGAAGCCTTTTACCTGTGTCACTGTGTTCTGCTATGCGGATGCCGCCCCGTTACGCGGCGGGCAGCGCTCAATTAGCTCAATGCTGCCATCCGAGTTAGCCTGTTCCAGGTAAACGTCAAACCCCCACAGGCGATGGACGTGCTTCAACACTTCCTGGCTGCTTTTATCTAGCGGCGCGCGGTTATGCGGAACATAGCGCAGTGTCAGCGCTCGATTACCGCGTAAATCCACGTTCCAGACCTGAATATTTGGCTCCAGATGGCTCAGGTTGTACTGTGCGGACAGCTCTTGTCGGATCAAACGATAGCCTTCTTCGTCGTGAATCGCGGCAATTTCCAGATAGTTATTGCGATCGTCGTCCAGCACGGTAAATAGCCGGAAATCGCGCATCAATTTAGGTGATAAGAACTGGCTGATGAAGCTTTCATCCTTGAAATTCTGCATCGCGAAATGCAGCGTATCAAGCCAGTCTTTACCCGCGATATCAGGGAACCAGTAGCGATCTTCCTCTGTCGGTGACTGACAAATACGCTTAATGTCCTGAAACATTGCGAAGCCCAGCGCATAGGGGTTGATGCCGCTGTAATACGGGCTGTTATACGGCGGTTGATAAATCACGTTGGTATGGCTGTGCAGGAATTCCAGCATGAAACGCTCAGAGACCCGACCCTCATCATAAAGATGGTTCAGGATGGTGTAATGCCAGAAGGTGGCCCAACCTTCATTCATCACCTGAGTCTGCTTCTGTGGATAGAAATACTGGCTGACTTTCCGCACGATGCGCAATACTTCTCGTTGCCAGGGCTCGAGCAGCGGGGCGTTTTTCTCCATAAAGTAGAGCAGGTTTTCCTGCGGTTCTTGCGGAAAGCGCCTTGCTTGTTCTGGTGCCGTACCCTGTTCGCGGCGCGGTAAGGTTTTCCAGAGGTCGTTGACCTGACTTTGCAGATAGGCTTCGCGGCTTTTCTGGCGAGATTTTTCCTCTTCGAGCGAGATTTTCTGCGGACGCTTATAGCGGTCAACGCCGTAATTCATGAGCGCATGGCAAGAGTCTAACAGGTGCTCGACCTCATCCACGCCATAACGTTCTTCACATTGTGCAATATACTGCCGGGCAAACAGCAAATAATCGACGATAGAGCTGGCGTCGGTCCAACTGCGGAACAGATAGTTGCCTTTGAAGAACGAATTGTGTCCGTAGCAGGCGTGTGCCATGACAAGCGCCTGCATCGGCAGCGTATTTTCTTCCATCAGGTAAGCGATACAGGGATCGGAGTTAATGACGATTTCGTATGCCAGCCCCTGTTGCCCGTGCTTGTACCGCTGTTCGGTTTCGATAAATTTTTTCCCGAACGACCAGTGGGCATAGTTGATCGGCATACCTATGCTGGAATAGGCATCCATCATTTGTTCTGAGGTGATTACCTCAATCTGATGAGGATAGGTTGCCAGACGATACAGCTTGGCTACCCGATCAATTTCATCAAGGTAAACCTGTAATAACTCAAACGTCCAGTCCGGTCCATCACTCAGGCGAAGTGTTTTTTTTACCTGATTATCCGTCGATATAGCCATCAGCGCGCCCCCTAACATAACAAGCCTGTACGTGAGATCTCGTTTACTGCCTTCCCGCTGGCTCCTGTCAAAAAATCATCGTGGTTCATTTAGTTATAGCTGAGCTTTGGAAACGCGGCAATTGACGAATTGAGCGTGTTTGATGGAAAAAGGTCGCTCAGGTGATAAAAGATAAATCGGTATTACGCTGTCTATTGATAGGGAAATGCGGATAGGGAAATGCGGATAGGGAAATGCGGATAGGGAAATGCGGATAGGGAAGTGCGCTCCCCGAAGAGAGCGCGAAATACCATTTGGACTAGCGGTGTTGATACCGTTTTAACAGCCGTTGAATATCGTTGAGGCGGGACACGGCGACCGTGGACAACTTCTCTTTAGAAACGTTGCGATCGAGGGAGATGCAATCCTTCCACAGAGAACGTCCGGCAATTACGCCGGCAGCGCCATTTTTCAACGCGCTCTCTACCTGAGGCAGAAAAGTGGCGTGATCGACGCCCGCAGACAGAACGGCCCAGGGTATTTCACCGCAGAGAGTGGTCACGCGCGCGCAGGCTTCATCCGATCCAGGATAAGGAATCTTCAAGACTTTTGCGCCTTGCTCGATGCAGGCCTGACAGCCCGCCGGAATGAGTTCGGGCAGAAGATGGGTATAGGCTTCGCGAGATTCATTTTCCAGAGAGTAGGTGAGGAACTCGACGACGAGCAGTAAATCTTCCTGTGCAAAGTCCTGAATCACGGTTCGAAGTGTTTCAAGGTTGCGGGTATTGGCGTCGGGGATATCCGGGCGAAGGTAGATCATGATTTTTCCTCCGGTGGCACCCCATTCGCGCACTTTACGGGCCGTTACGCCGTCAACCATAGTGGAGATCCGGTAGCCTTCCGGGCTCGTTTCCCAGCCAGAAGCATCAAGCCCGATGAGCAGGCCGGTATCGCGAGGCAAAATATTTTCGTCTATCAGACCCGGTATGGCGCAGATCGGGTCAACCAGCACACAGCCCGCCTCAGCCGCCAAATAGCGGGTGATATCATATTTTGTTTTGCCTAATGTTTCATTGGAAATGGCAGCCTGTGTTTCTGACGTTGGCGCTAATAGTGTTCGCATACCGCCACGTTGATCGCAGGCAATAACCATCATGG
This sequence comes from Pectobacterium polonicum, assembly GCF_005497185.1. Taxonomy (GTDB): domain Bacteria; phylum Pseudomonadota; class Gammaproteobacteria; order Enterobacterales; family Enterobacteriaceae; genus Pectobacterium; species Pectobacterium polonicum. Next base: position 115,820 of record NZ_RJTN01000002.1, read on the forward strand.
CGCCCGTCTCGTCACAAATTAACTGATAGCCCCGGTGCTCAGCGGTTGTCATGGTGTTCATAATAATTACCCTCATAAAAATTAATGTAAATAAGCGATTAATCCAGGTGTGTTTTGATCCATTGAATTAATTCCTGATGATTAATTTCCTTATCCTGATCAACCGTGTAACACGTTCCAATACACATTGGTTGAGCTTGATGCGCGAGTGAAATTAACTCTGGGAGATACTCATCACCGGGGTGACCCTTTATTCTTTGATTCATTCTATTTTGATACCGTTCCACAACTCGGTCAGGTGAAATAGCATTCCATATTTCAAGCGGATGCTTGACACCACACGACGTCAGATAGTCCTGTAATATCGATTTTTCACGGAACCCGAACCAGGCATCAAGTATGAAAATACTATTCTCTGGAGCCTGTCTAACGATATTAAACATCGCCTGATACGCGGCATAGCCCAGCTTTCTATTTAACGTTCTATCAATGACATCGCAGAACTGCATCATGAATGGCTCTTTTATTTCATCCAGGCTTAACCGTGGGAGATGCAATTCGTCAGCAATAATACGTGCTACCGTGCTTTTCCCTGATGCGGGGATGCCATTGACTAAAATAAGTGTTTTCATAATACCCCGACAATATCATCTGCTGTGGTGGCACATCGGATACGAGAGAGTATGTCGTCCTGTTCTAATAGGTTGACGATGGAGGCGATACCTTCCGTAATATGTGCATCACTGTTAACCCCGCCAAACATAATTAAAATATCCACCGGTTCACTTCCGTGAATAGAGAGCGGTGTCTGTAACGTCAGTAAACTAAAACAATTCTCCCGAACGCCGCACTCAGGGCGCGCATGAGGAATAGCGATACCTTCATCAAATACATAATAAGGACCGTATTCCTTCGTGTTTTCTATCACCGCGATGGGATACGCCTTCGTAATACATCCCGCACTGATTAATGGCTGTGCGGCACAATAAATAGCGTCTTCCCAGGTCTTACATGTCACGCCGAGCTGAATACAATTGTGCTGCAAAAGGAAATTTTTTATGCTCATAAAGCCTCATATATTTTTCCGAATGATATTCCTGAGTTCATCTATCTGAATGAAAATAGTATCAACGCGATCCCGATAGTTAGGATGGGAAGAAAATAATTGAATGGCCTGGTTGTATTTAATTATTAGCATTTTTTGCGTTTCACTATGGGTCGGGTCTTGTGCTAAACGAGATTCAAGTTCCGCTAATTCTTCCTCAATTTCCCCGACGCGGTTGTCCTCTGTATTATCACGGCGGCAGGAAGAGGAGGCCGGCGATAAAAAACGTTTAAGTAGAGAAAACATAGTGACTCCTTAAGCTATTTTCATAATGACGACAGGCCAGTACACTATTGCGATAGTTTACGGTTCGCAATAAAAGCAATGAATGCCACGAACGCGATAAATGCGGCGACAAATAACCAATCTTGCTGGAAGGCGTGTCCTAATATTAGTCCTGTACCAATGACATCAGAATCACTGAAGGTCACGCCGGTAAAGCCGAAGACTTCCAGTAACGGCACCAGAATAGCGGGCAATAAGGTAATGAAAAGACCATGAACGACACCGCCGATAATTGCGCCACGCCGTCCTCCCATCGCGTTACCGAAAATACCCGCTGTTCCGCCCGCAAAGAAGTTGGTCAATAAGCCCGGCAAAATCATCGCCAATCCAAACATCGGGAAGATCAGCATTCCCAGAATGGAACCGACGGTGGTAGCGAGAAACCCGACAATCACGGCGTTCGGCGCATAAGGGAAGAGCACAGGGCAATCCAATGCGGGTTTAGCGTTAGGCACCAGACGCATGGCGATCCCTCGAAAGGCGGGAACCAGCTCATTAAGCAGCAGACGTACACCGCTGTAGAGAACGAAAACGCCCGCGACAAACTGCATGGATTGCATGAAGGAATACATCAGATAGTTGACGCCATTGGCATATTGCGCGATGTATGTCGGTCCCGCAGCCACGGCAGGGATGAGATACATCGGCACCATGACGACGGCCATCGAGAGGTAAGTATCCTGCAAGAATTTGAAGTTATCGGGCAGCGTTAAATCTTCGGTGGATTTGGAATTTTTACCGACGACCCGAGCGACGGCCGCCTGCACCAGATATCCGATGGTACAAAAATGTCCTAGCGCAACATCATCGGAATTTGTGATTTTACGGACAATCGGCTGCGCCAACGCAGGCATCAACACCGCCATAATGCCGCCAAAGATTCCTCCGGTGAGGATCAGCGTCGCGCCGGTCAAACCCGATTTATAGCCGATCACAGTACCGATTGTAGCCATCCACAGCAGAGCCTGTCCCGTCAGGAAGATATATTTAAAGGGGGTAATTCGCGCAATCAGGATATTGACGGCAAAGATCACCATCAGCGTCAATGCGACTTCGGACCCAAGTTCGCGGTTTGCCAAGCCCGCGATGGCGGCGACGTCGGTGATGTAGCCTTTCATACCGAAACCGTGGGTAAAGATGCTGTTTAAGTACGTCAGGGCATCGACGATAATGTTAATCCCCGCCATCATGATGAGGAAACCCAGCAGTGTCTTGAATGTACCTTCTGCAATTTTCCCTACCGACTTCTTCTGTAAAATCAACCCGATCATGGCGATCAGCGCGATTAATATCGATGCCTGGCCTAATAAATCTTTCACAATGAAATTAATAACGGTGTTCATTTTTCACCTCATACTATTTATGCGCCTGGATGTAGGCTAAAATTTTTTCTTCTATTTCATCTTTGTCGGTAAGCTTATTAAGAATGATGACTCTTTTTTTCTCATCTTCACTGGCATCGCTATTCAGGATGTCAGCAAATATTTTCTGGGTTAGAATGATGTCATAATTGAAGGCTGAGGCTTCTGAAATGGTGGTGTGATTGATTTCTGCATCAATTCCCAATTTTTTCAGTACGGATTTCGCGCTCATTTCGATAGCGAAACTAGAACCTAATCCACAACCGCAAACGCAAAGTACTTTCAACATAATCATGGCCTCATATAAGGTGATGCGCTTTCGCGAGCTTATAAAAATGACTGTCGACATCAACTAAGCGTCGTTCGGAATCCTCCAGGTCAATAGGGATGGCTTTATTGTTATTATTAATAATGATAATTTTATTGGTCAGGCCGGCGTTAATGCATCTGACCATTTCCTCTGCTAACAGTGTGCCCTGAATAATTTCTTCCCCGGTGGGCGCGCCATTTCGTAAACCGTATCCTAAAATGGTTTTTCGGATGCGGATGCCAACCTTATGCTCAATTTTCTTGATAATCGTGTCTATCGCCCCCTGAAAGCCAGGCGTATATTCCTGAGTGTATCCCTCAGAACATAAAATAATTACGCTATTTTGTTCGGCGATTTTCTCCCGAATACGTTGCGATAAGGTGTCAATGTTCCACGGTGATTCTGGAATGAGTGCGATATCGGCGTTGCTTTTTAATGCCGCCTGTAATGTTAACTCACCGCAATAACCGCCGAGTAATTCAATCATAAAGACTCGTCCCTGTAATCCCCGGCCGGTATTGCGTAATTTCTCCACTTCACTCATTACCTGCTCGCAGGCAGTAGAAAAACCAATCGTATAGCTGTTTCCTGAAATATCATTGTCGATGGTCATTCCTACACCGTAACAATGAATGCCATAGTGGCTTAACCTTTTTAGAAATTGAAATGAACCATCACCTCCAGCCATAATGAGCACATCGAGTTTTTGTTTTTGGATGTTTTTAACGATGTGCTCATAGTCTGTTTTTCTACATTTTCCATTTTTTCTCCCTGATGCAATCAGCGGCATTGATGAAATGGAGTAATCCACCAGATCTCGACGAGTGAGAGTTTTACAGCAATTATCGATAAGGCCATTAATTCCACCATCGAAAATGACGATGTCAGCGGCAGTCATTCGATTCACCTGATAGATGAAGTTATTTATTCCGCTAACGTCGCCGCCGCTAATGACTAATCCAATTTTCATCATCGCCCTCGAAAAATATGAATAACCATCGTGTGAACACAATGTTATTAAACTGATAAGGCGTTTTTTTGATGGATGTCGCAATTTTGTATTTAATTACGCGAGGGTATGTCTTGACAGCGATATTGTTGCCTTTATTTGTGTGATGCTAGTCATGATTTAAAAATAAGCAACCTGACTAACGTGTTAATTAAATTGGGATTTAACATTTTTATCTTTTTTATTGTTCCTTCTCTTTTTTGCGAAAAAACGAAAGCGTATTTTGTGAATGGTTTCACAGTTATTTCGTTACGATTTCAGTGAAGAATCGACGAGACGAAAAGATAACAATAGATAAATGTTATCACTGAGGCAGGTGACAATTGCTTCCCAAATGCTAGAGTAGTCTTCAGTTTCACCTTTTAACTAGTGTTTTATTCCAGTAAATGAGTGATTCATTAGCAGATTAAATGGTCTTTAACGGTGCAAAGGGAGAGTAGTCGCATGCGGGTTGTGATTCTGGGAAGTGGTGTAGTTGGCGTAAGTACCGCCTGGTATCTTGCGCAGGCAGGGCATGATGTCACCGTTATCGACAGGCAACCGGAGCCCGCGCTTGAAACCAGTGCAGCGAATGCAGGGCAGATCTCACCCGGCTATGCGGCACCGTGGGCTGCACCTGGAATACCGCTGAAAGCGATAAAATGGATGTTCCAGCGTCATGCACCGCTGGCTATCCGGCCGGATTTCACGGCGACACAGCTTTGCTGGATGTGGCAAATGTTACTCAACTGTGATGCGCGCCACTATAAAACCAATAAAGCCCGGATGGTGCGCCTGGCGGAATACAGCCGTGACTGCCTGCAACAACTGCGGCGAGATACCGGTATCCAGTACGAAGGTCGACAGGGGGGAACGCTGCAACTGTTCCGCACTGAACAGCAATATGACAATGCGACACGGGATATTGCCGTGCTGGAAGAGGCTGGCGTGCCTTACCAACTGTTGACCCGACAGGCGCTAGCCTCGGTTGAACCTGCGCTGGCGAGCGTGGCGGATAAACTCACCGGAGGGCTGCGGTTACCGCATGATGAAACGGGAGACTGCCAGCTGTTTACTCGTCAACTGGCGGCGATGGCTACCGAGGCCGGTGTCACCTTCAAGCTGGGGCGTCACGTTCGTCAACTGCGAGTTGAAGGGCATCATGTCACGGGCGTGCAGTGCGACGATGGCATGATTGTGGCAGATGCCTATGTGATGGCCTGCGGTTCCTATTCAACAGGGCTACTGCGCCAGTGGTTCGATATTCCGGTTTATCCGTTGAAAGGCTATTCACTGACAATTCCGCTGGCGGATGATGCCGCCGCACCGGTTTCTACCGTGCTGGATGAAACGTACAAAGTTGCTATCACACGTTTTGACCATCGTATTCGCGTTGGTGGCATGGCGGAAGTGGTGGGTTTTAACACCGATCTGAACCTTAAACGGCGCGAGACGCTGGAAATGGTGGTGCGCGATCTCTATCCCCATTGTGGTCCGATCGAACAAGCGACATTCTGGACAGGGCTGCGCCCGATGACGCCGGACGGTACGCCGCTGGTGGGGCGTTCACCGCTGAAAAATCTGTATCTGAATACCGGACACGGCACGTTAGGCTGGACGATGGCCTGCGGGTCAGGGAAATTATTGGCAGATATTCTGTCGGATAAATCACCGGAGATTGAAGCCGATGATTTATCCGTGGAAAGGTATGTTCGTTAGTTTTGAACTAATTAGTTTTAAACTACGTGCGGGGCAGCGACGTAATGCTGCCCTTGTGGTGCCGCGTGAGCAGGCGGGCGCGTATCGCCAACAGGGCGGCACAGAGCATCACCAGCGCCAGTGATATTTTTGACGGCAGAGGGAGCGCCATCGCAATCAGCCCCAGCGCTGCACCGCCTGCCATCTGCACAAATCCTACCATCGCCGAGGCAATTCCCGCCTCGTTAGAATAAGGCTCCAGCGCATAGCTGGTGGATGGCCCGATCAAAAATGCCAGACCGGCACAGGCCAGCGCGACGGGCAGCATGTAGGTTGGCCAGGTGTCTTGCATCGCCTCAGGCAAGAGCGCGACACCGCCGAGCAGCGAAAGAAAACCCGCCCCCATCAGCAGGCTACCGATAGCCAGACAACGTGGTCTACCGACTTTGCGGATAATACGATTCGCGAAGAAGCTGACCAGCATGATCCAAAAGCCGTTCGCACCGAAGGCAATGGAAAACTCAAGCGGTGTGAGCTGTGCCTGATTCATTAACACCACAGGTGAAAAGGTGACATAGGTTAATGCCATCCCCATTGCGCCCGCATTGACTGACGCGAAGCCCAGAAAGTGGCGATCGGATAACAGGCGTGCATATTGGCGCAGCGGCAAGCCGTGTACGGGCAAGGTTGAATCCGGCCGTGTTTCGGGCAGGAAGCGGATCACGATGGCCAGTACCAGAATGCTGTAGCCTGCGAGGAACCAGAAAGGGGCACGCCAGCCGAAGGCCTCGGCTAAAAGCCCACCGAATAGCGGTGCCAGCGCGGGTACAATATTCAGCGTTCCGTTAAGAAAACCATAGGTTCTGGCGGCATCATCGCCGTTTAGTTTGTCACGCACGCTGCTGAAAATGGCAACGGCGGTACAGCAGACGGCCATGCCCTGGAAAAGGCGTGAGAGAATGAATAGCGTGGCGTCGGTGGCCAGTGCCGCCATGATCGCCCCAATGATGTAGATGACGACACCTGCCAGCGCCATTGGACGTCGACCATACTTATCAACCAGTGGTCCAGCCAAAAGCTGTCCTAATCCCATAACCAAAATAAAGAGGGCGACGGTGGATTGGATCAGCGATTCTGGGCTGTTCAGCGCCACGGCGATGGCGGGAATAAGCGGTAAGTAAATGTCGATGCCCAGAGGGCCGAGTAGAACCAGAGTCAGTAAAATCAGAACAAATCGTTGCATAACAAAACAGAAATCTATGTTTTATGGGTCTGACAGGGTAATGCGCACGCTAGCGGAAAGGAAGCGTTATATTCGTGACGGTGTCACAAAGTTGTGGCGGAAAATGAGCTTATGTGTTCGGTCGCAGGCGGTCATTAACAGGGGGAGTGTCCTATGTCAGACATTCTCCACCCTTTAGTCAGGCGTACTTAATGTGCCTAGGCTGTTTCAATGCGGGGGTAAAAATCGTGATTCTCCCGCTGCATACGCTCATAGACTTTACGCAAGACGTGATTCGCGTCAGCCCGGAAATCCCTATCATGACCCACTAACTGTGAAGCTGTATTCCAGCGGCGGGAAAAGGCATCGTAATCTGCGGCAATGGTTTGCATTTCATCCTGATAATGCTGGCTCATTTTCGTTAACTGTTCATCACCGCTGCGTTGCAGAGAAGGGTAAAGCACGCGATCTTCCGCAGAAAGATGTAGTTTGATCGTCGAGCTCATGGCGACAATGGCGCGGGCGATGTCAGTGGCGTTCTCCGTTACGCCTTCTCGCGATAGCCGACGCAGGGTGTCAATGCTTGCGAGTATTTCAGTATGCTGGTGTTTGAATTTATCAATATTCATGAGCGATTCTCTGTGCAGGTATAATGCTATTTATAATACATGTATTTTAAATGCATGTTTATAGAAAAATGCCCACAGAGATAAAATCAGCCAGCTAACTGTTAACAGATAACTGGCCGATTGAGAGGTAGCTAATGCCCTACGGTTTGTTTACGGAAGAGTTCACGGAAGACAGGGTAAATATCATCCTGATCGCGGATATGTTGCATGGCGAAATTGTCGAACGTATCGCGCAGCGTTTCATATTCTCGCCAGAGCGTCTGGTGTGAACGTCGGGTGATTTCAATATAGCTGTAGTAACGCACCATCGGCAGAAGCTGATTCGCCAGAATCTGGTGACACAGCGGTGAATCATCCGCCCAGTTATCGCCGTCCGACGCCTGTGCGGCGTAGATATTCCACTGTGACGGATCGTAGCGCTCGCGCACGACGTCCTCCATCAGCTTTAGCGCACTGGAGACAATGGTGCCGCCGGTTTCCTGTGAGTAGAAGAACTCCTGTTCATCGACCTCTTTCGCCTGGGTGTGGTGGCGAATATAGACAACGTCAACGTTTTTGTAATTTCTGCTGAGGAACAGATACAGCAAAATATAAAAGCGTTTCGCCATGTCTTTCGTCGACTGATCCATAGAACCAGACACGTCCATCAAACAGAACATTACGGCCTGGCTCGATGGCTCGGCTCGACGCTCGTAATTCTTGTAGCGCAGGTCAAACGTATCGATAAAAGGTACGCGTGCGATTTTCTGGCGCAGCTCGGCGATGTCCTGCCGTAATCGTTCCTCCTCCAGCAATTGTGCTGGTTCGGTGTGCGCCAATTGCTCTAACGACTCTTCCAACTCATGCAACGTGCGACGTTTACCCGCTGTCATCGCCATACGGCGTGCCAGCGAGTTTTGTAGTGAACGCACGACACTGATATTGGCAGGAACGCCGTTAGCGGTGTAGCCGGCGCGATGCGTTTTGTATTCGGTCATTTGCCGATGCTGGGTCTTCTTCAGATTCGGCAGCGCCAGATCTTCAAACAGCAGATCCAGATATTCATCTTTGGAGATCTGAAAGACAAACCCATCCTCGCCTTCGCCGTCTTTACTGGCATCCCCCTGACCGGAACCACCGCTGCCACCTCCTTGTGGCCGCTCGATTTTGTCATTCTGTACGAAGTGATCGTTGCCGGGGTGGACGCGGTGGCGGCGTCCTCCACGACCCTGATGGAACATCGGTTCGTTGATGTCTGCATTGGGGATCGACACCGACTCCCCGCTTTCGATGTCGGTCACCGAACGCTTATTAATGGCCTCGGAAATCGACTGTTTTATTTGCGACTTATAGCGGCGCAGAAAGCGTTGGCGGTTCACCGTGCTTTTGTTTTTGCCGTTCAGTCGTCGGTCAATAAAATAGGCCATGTTTCCCCCAAACGCTGTTGCCAGCATCGTGCGTCATTATGATGATTTCCTCACCCGCAGATACCATTCGCACAGCAAACGTACCTGTTTCCGGGTATAGCCTTTCTCCATCATGCGATCGACGAAGTCATCATGCTTTTTCTGTTCATCCGTTGAGGTTTTGGTATTAAACGAAATCACAGGCAACAGCTCTTCCGTGTTGGAGAACATCTTCTTCTCGATAACCGTGCGCAGTTTCTCGTAGCTGGTCCAGTTTGGATTCCTGCCGCTATTGCTGGCACGGGCGCGCAGGACAAAGTTGACGATCTCGTTACGGAAGTCTTTAGGGTTACTGATACCCGCAGGTTTCTCGATCTTTTCCAGCTCGGCGTTCAACGACTCACGGTCAAACAACTGGCCAGTATCTGGATCACGGTACTCCTGATCCTGAATCCAGAAGTCCGCATAGGTAACATAACGGTCAAAAATATTCTGGCCGTATTCGGAATAGGATTCGAGATAGGCTGTCTGGATCTCTTTACCGATAAATTCGGCGTACTTCGGCGTCAGATAGCCTTTCAGGTGTTCCAGATACTTCTCTGCCAACTCCTGTGGGAATTGCTCACGCTCGATCTGCTGTTCCAGTACGTAGAACAGGTGTACCGGGTTGGCGGCGACTTCGCTGTGATCGAAGTTAAAGACGCGCGACAGAATCTTGAACGCAAAGCGGGTCGACAGACCGTTCATCCCTTCATCCACGCCCGCATAGTCGCGGTACTCCTGATAGGATTTCGCTTTTGGATCGGTATCTTTCAGGCTTTCCCCGTCGTAAACCCGCATCTTAGAGTAAATGCTGGAGTTTTCCGGATCTTTCAGACGCGACAGAATGGAGAAGCGAGCCAACGTTTCCAGCGTGCCGGGGGCGCAAGGCGCATGTGTCAGCTCGCTGTGATCCAGCAGTTTGTCGTAGATTTTGACCTCTTCGGATACGCGCAGGCAGTATGGCACCTTCACGATATACACGCGGTCAAGAAACGCTTCATTGTTCTTGTTGTTACGGAATTGCACCCACTCGGACTCGTTGGAGTGCGCCAGAATAATCCCGTTAAACGGCAGGGCAGCAATGCCTTCCGTCCCGTTATAGTTGCCTTCCTGTGTTGCAGTCAGCAGCGGGTGGAGCACTTTGATGGGAGCCTTGAACATCTCCACGAACTCCATAATGCCTTGGTTCGCGCGGCACAATGCACCGGAGTAACCATAGGCATCGGGATCGTTCTGGGCAAAATGTTCCAGCTTGCGGATATCGACTTTACCGACCAGCGCTGAAATATCCTGATTGTTCTCATCGCCCGGTTCGGTTTTCGCGATCCCGATTTGCGCTAGAATGGATGGCCACACTTTGACGACTCTGAATTTGGAAATGTCGCCACCAAACTCCTGCAAGCGTTTGGCAGCCCACGGCGACATGATGGTGCCAAGGTAGCGTCGCGGAATCGTATACTCTTTCTCGAGTATTGCGGCATCTTCCTGCGGATTGAACAGGCAGAGAGGGTGGTCATTTACCGGGCTGCGTTCACCGTTGGCGCTGAGGATGTAAATGGGCACACGCTGCATTAGTGCTTTCAAGCGTTCAGCCAGCGAAGATTTCCCGCCACCGACTGGCCCCAACAGATACAGAATCTGTTTTTTTTCCTCCAATCCCTGCGCAGCGTGCTTCAGGTAAGAGACAATCTGTTCGATAGCCTCTTCCATACCGTAAAATTCTTCAAAAGCAGGGTAGCGGGCAATCACCCGGTTCGAAAATAAGCGTGACATTCGTGATTCTTGGGCGGTATCCACCATTACAGGCTCACCGATAGCCGTTAACAATCGTTCAGCCGCGTTCGCATAAGCATTGCGATCCTGCTGACAGATAGTAAGGAATTCCTGCAGAGTGAACTCTTCGTCCTTGGCAGCGTCGTAGCGCTGGCGGTAGTGATCAAATATGTTCATAGCGATGCCCGTCCTTCGTCGATTAGCACAGATTAAGAGAGCGTGTGGAATATATGCCTATTAATATATTGCCCTCCGAAAGAAGAAATCTCCTGAGTCCAGCAACCCTTATGCCAACTTGTAGCGTCAGGGCGTCGTGATTTTATTCATTCCCACTGGTCAGGAAGACGTCACCTTCTGTATTAAAGCGTAGTTTGCATCCGTAAAATTTCCTCTAGTCCACGGACGTATTTTTAAGATATTTCAAGGACTCACTTTCAGGAAAATCTGTGTAACATTATAGAGAATGGGCGCTCAGCCTTAAGGACACTGCCTATTACCGACGTTAGCGCACGTAAAACCTATCGAATAGTTAGGTTATTCGTTAATGTTATTTTTATATAACCTGAATGCGAACGTGTGTAATTGGCCTATCATGTTTCATGATATCTATCTGTAATAGGAAATAGAAAACTGTGAAAAAACCTCAACTATGTATGCTGGCCGCACTGGTTTCTGGTGCCGTGCTCCTGCCTTCAGCCTATGCCGCAGATGTCTCTCTGGGCCTTGGCGCTGCGGGTTCAACGTCTGTGTATCGTGGTGTTGATAATGATGTTTATCCGCTTCCTGTACTGAATTATGAAAGTGAAAGTTTTTATTTCCGCGGGCTGGGTGGTGGATACTACCTGTGGAATGACGGCGCAAATCGTTTCTCTTTAACGGCGTACTACCTGCCTTTAGGGTTTAAGCCGGGAGATAGCGACGATCTGCGTATGAAGCAGTTGGACAAACGTCGCGGTACGCTGATGGCGGGTGCCGCTTATCGTCATACCGCCGACTGGGGTGAAATCCGTACCGTGCTGGCCGGGGATACGCTGGATTACAGCAACGGCTTCGCGTGGGACACCGCCTATCTTTACCGTTTCTCAATGGGCGATCTGAGCATCACTCCCGGTATCGGTGCGACCTGGTTCAGTGAAAACATGAACCAATATTACTACGGCGTGAGTGCGCAAGAATCTTCGCGTTCTGGATTTAACCAGTACAGCCCGGGTGATGGCTGGGCTCCGTATCTTGAACTGAGCGCGGGCTATCAGATTAACCAAAGCTGGAGCGCCTGGGCCGTGGGCCGTTACACGCGTTTGTCTGACGAAATGAAAGACAGCCCGATTGTTGATAGTAACCACAGCATCTTAATGAGCGCAGGCGTTAGCTATCGCTTCTAACGCTTTTCGTAAGCATCGTGCATCTGCCGTACAGTAATGGGGTGATATCACCCCATTTGCACATTTATGGTGCACCGAATGCCATGTTAGGTTTGACGGCAAACTGGTTACGTTGACGGTATAACAAGGAGGACTCGTGACAAAAGCGATTCGTTTTCCAGATAACACCCGCGTACCGGCGATCGGTCAGGGAACGTGGTACATGGGCGAAGATGCCCGCATGAAAACGCAGGAAGTGACGGCGCTGCAAGCGGGCATCGACCTTGGGTTAACGTTGATTGATACCGCCGAAATGTATGCGGAAGGCAGGGCGGAGGACGTAGTCGGCGAAGCAATACGCGGCCGCCGTGACAGCGTTTATCTGGTCTCGAAAGTCTACCCGCACAATGCGGGAGGCGAAAAGGCGATACAGGCGTGTGAACGCAGCCTGAAGCGACTGAAAACCGAGCGTCTTGATTTGTATCTGCTGCACTGGCGTGGCGGCATCCCGTTAGTTGATACGATTGCCGCAATGGAACGACTACAGCAGGCGGGCAAAATCGGTCAGTGGGGCGTGTCCAATCTCGACCTTGAGGATATGCAGGAGCTGTGGTTGTTAAATGGCGGACCGCATTGCATGACCAATCAAGTGCTTTACCATCTGGCCTCGCGCGGTATTGAGTTTGATTTGTTACCGTGGTGTCAGCAACAGCAGCTGCCCGTGATGGCATATTGCCCGCTGGCGCAGGCGGGGCGCTTGCGTGAGGGATTATTCTCGCATCCGGTGGTAAACCGCATTGCGCGTGAACATAACATCACGTCTGCTCAACTTTTACTGGCGTGGGTGATTCGCCAGCCGGGCGTGATCGCAATTCCAAAAGCCAGTTCTGTAAAGCATGTGCAGGAAAATGCGAAAGCGCTGGACGTGCAGTTATCTGCGGAAGATATCGCGCAGTTAGCTCAGGCGTTTCCACCGCCAACGCGCAAACAGCATCTGGATGTGGTATAGCGGAAGATAAAGCATTTGCAGAAGAAGTGTATGGCGGTTTCGCCATACACCCATATAGCTACGTTATAGCCGTAGTTATTTCTTGATGCGGATAACCGTCGTCAGACGAGCCGGAGCGTTGGTGGACGCGACAAACGGCTGATTAATTCGCGCGGTTTCTACGCAAACGAACGTTTTATATCCTTCATCGGTCATGTCACTAATCGTACGAGACAGTTCTGCGCCAGGGTTCCATGACACCACATCGCTATGGTGTGTGTGGTGTACTTCAATAGCGCGTTTCAGTACTGCATCATGTACCACGCTGGTGTCCTGCGGTTGGGTATAGATACGGTCTGTACGGTCAGTAAAGACTAAATCGCCTTGCTGCGTTGCCAGCTTTCCCTGATCCACTTTATCGATGAATGATTCACCCAGACCGGCAATGCGAATATCGCTGATGTCGCCGATGTTGAAATAGGTGTGCAGCGCGCTGGTGATGCTGTAATCGCCATGCGCTTCCAGCTCAATACCGCACTCTTTGCCCAGCTTGAAACGGGCGATGAGTGTGAACTCGTGTGGCCAGCTTTTACGCGTTTCTTCATTGTCCCGCAGCGTGAATGTGAGTTGCACGCCGTGCTCATCTTCGCTGTGAGCGGTAAACTCCCAGGGCAGCAAACGAGCAAAGCCATGATTAGGTTCGGCGAAAGGGCCAAACCACGGGAAACAGATCGGGACGCCGCCGCGAATGGCAACGTGCTGAGTAAAAGGCGTATTGTCGCTCAGCCAAAGTACGGGTTCTTCATTCGTCGGTTGCCAACTGAGCAGGTGAGCCCCTTGTAATGCTACGGCTGCACGAACTTCAGGATGATCGACGACGATGACGGGTAATTGATCCAACTGACGTTGGCTAAGGGTGGTGCTAATTTGCTTAGTGACGGGGAGCGAGAAAATTGTGTTATGCATGATAGAACCTTTTTTGATTGTTTTTCGTTGTAAAAGAAATCTGCAATAAACAATAAAAAAGGGCGACATCACGTCGCCCTTTTTTCACCGAATCATCGCTGACACTTATTTAGAAATGTGAGCAATCAGATCCAGAACCTTGTTTGAGTAACCTGTTTCGTTGTCGTACCAGGAAACCAGTTTCACAAAGTTGTCGCTCAGTGCGATACCGGCTTTAGCATCAAACACGGAAGTCAGTTTTTCACCGTTGAAATCGGTAGAAACCACTTCGTCTTCGGTGTAACCCAGAACGCCTTTCAGCTCGCCTTCAGAAGCGGCTTTGATAGCTGCGCAGATTTCTTTGTAAGACGCTGGTTTTTCCAGACGTGCAGTCAGGTCAACAACAGACACGTTCGGGGTAGGAACGCGGAACGCCATACCAGTCAGTTTGCCGTTCAGCTCAGGAATCACTTTACCTACTGCTTTAGCTGCACCGGTAGAAGATGGGATGATGTTCTGTGCTGCGCCACGGCCGCCGCGCCAGTCTTTGTGAGACGGGCCATCAACGGTTTTCTGCGTTGCAGTGGTTGCGTGAACGGTGGTCATCAGTGCTTCAACGATACCGAAGTTGTCGTTGATAACTTTTGCCAACGGCGCCAGGCAGTTAGTGGTACAAGAAGCGTTAGAAACGATTTCCTGACCTGCGTAAGTTTTGTGGTTTACGCCCATAACGAACATTGGGGTGTCATCTTTAGATGGACCAGTCAGAACGACTTTCTTAGCGCCAGCAGCGATGTGCTTACGTGCAGTTTCGTCAGTCAGGAACAGGCCAGTTGCTTCAGCAACAACATCAACGTTGACTTCATTCCACTTCAGGTTTGCAGGATCACGCTCTGCGGTAACACGAATGGTTTTGCCGTTAACAACCAGGTGGCCATCTTTAACTTCAACGGTGCCGTTGAAACGACCATGAGTTGAGTCGTACTTCAGCATATACGCCATGTAATCAGCATCTAACAGGTCGTTGATTGCAACGATCTCGATGTCAGAACGCTCTTGTGCAGCGCGGAAAACAATACGGCCGATACGGCCAAAACCGTTGATACCTACTTTGATAGTCATATATTCCACCAGCTATTGGTTTGTGAATAAAAGGTTGGTTGTAAAATTACAAAAACCTTGCTGAGCGTCAAGCGGAATCGTGTCAATAGTTGCTGTAAGTCAAACCTATGACCAAACTTTGTGCGAAAACCGCTCGAGCCTGTAACTAAGTAACATCTAAGACTGATATGGGGGCGGAATGCATCATATAAAGCCCGTGTCATTTCAATATGTGATGTGTGTCACAATTAAATATTCATGCTAATAACATTGCTAATATTAAGCCAGAACGACCTGTTAGGTTGTTAATTTTTTGTTATAATCAATGATTAATTGAATAAATAACACCGCAGTGAGACTTCCATGACTAACGACTCTGCTTCGCACACTTCGTCCGACAATACTGAACTGACAGAGATGCAGCGCTATGTCACCCAGCAACGCGGTACTGAGCCTGCGTTTTCAGGTAAATTGCTGCATAACAAGCGCACAGGCGCTTATCACTGTCTGTGCTGCCAGGCTCCGCTGTTTTATTCTGACAGTAAATATGATTCTGGTTGTGGCTGGCCGAGCTTCGATCAGCCCGTGTCCTCAGAAGCGATTCGCTATCTGGAAGATGATTCACACAACATGCGCCGTATTGAGATCCGCTGCGGGCAGTGTGATGCACATCTGGGGCACGTTTTCCCTGATGGTCCAAAAACCACTGGCGAACGCTACTGCGTGAATTCTGCTTCGTTGAGCTTTATCGATGACGTTGATGGCGAACGCGTTGACGGGTAATCTGTTTGCGATAGGTGTGACAGTGACTGGTAATGATGTCTGGCTTTAAACGATTCAGCTGTTATAAAACGCTGCCAGCACAGGAATCCAGTAATAATAAATCTGACCTTTCTCGGAGCAGAAACCGGATATGGAACTCAATGATCTGATCGACGCCATGACGCCAGAAATTTATCAGCGGTTAGTCACGGCGGTAGAGCTGGGCAAATGGCCAGACGGTGTTGCGTTGACCGCTGAACAGAAAGAAAACTGCCTGCAAATGGTGATGATGTGGCAGGCTCGCCATAATGAGCAGGCTGAGCACATGACCATTGGCACCAATGGTGAAATTGTGATGAAGAGCAAACAAGAGCTGAAGCGCCAGTTTAACGGTGCTGAGGCGATCGTTACGCTGAAGCCTGATGCTTAAAATATCAGCGGCAGCCTCGGTGGCCGCCGCTATTCTCCCTGCTGGTGGTTTCAGCGATCGGCAGACAGCGTTGCAAGAAACTGTGTCATATCGATAAGCGTTGCCCCACGCTGTACCATTTCCTGCAATGCGAATGTGCTATCGTCGGGCGAAAGATTGACACCACGACAGCCATCCACCAGGACTTCTGTGTGATATCCCAAGGCGATGGCATCCCATACGCTAAATTTGACGCAATAGTCGGTCGCCAGACCCAGAATGGTTAAATGGGTAATATGGTGAGCGCGTAGCCAATCATCTAATTCAGTTTTAACCCGATGACCGTTATCGAAAAAAGTGCTGTAGCTATCGATGTCAGGCTGTGTGCCTTTTTGTACTATCCACTGAATAGCGGACAGTTGGAGCGCTGGATGAAAATCGGCACCCGTCGTCCCCTGAACACAATGGATGGGCCACCAGATTTGCGGCCATCCGTTTAATTCACCGATTTCACCGACTACCGCCTGTTCACTCACGGCAAAGCAGCCGTGGTTATTTGGGTGCCAGTCCTGGCTGGCAATCACCGTAACGCCTGCGGCTACACAGGCATCAATGGCACGATTAGCAACCTCAAGTACCTGATCGCTTTCGTTAACCGTCAGTGCACCGCCAGGGAAGAAATCATTTTGTAAATCAACTAATAGCAATGCTTTTTTCATTATTTACTCCGTGATTGCTCAATCTTTATCGCTCAATTCCCCATGCAGGTTCTGCTGCATTAAACGGCGAATATCATCGGCGCTTAAGTCTTGCTGGCTCAATAAGTAATGCAGTTTGGTTAATGCTGCTTCAACGGTCATGTCAAAGCCACTAATGACACCCGCCTGCGCCAGCGCGTTGCCTGTTGCATAGCCGCCCATATTCACACGCCCGGAAATACACTGAGTCAGGTTAACGACCACAATGCCGCGGGCCGAAGCTTCACGTAATTCGCGCAGTAGTCCAGGGCTTTGCGGCGCGTTGCCGACGCCATAGGAGCGTAAGATAAGTGCTTTCACCGGCTGCCGGAGGAAATTGCTGATGACATCGGCAGAAATGCCGGGATAAATCGTAATCACCCCAATAGGCTGCGGCGTAATGTGGTGGACTTTCAGCGGTGGACAGTGGCTGCATTCCACGGTGGGTGCCAGCCGACGAATATGGATACCGGCTTCCAGCAGCGGTGGATAATTAGGGGATGCAAAGGCATCAAAACCATCCGCATGGGCTTTGGTCGTGCGATTACCGCGCAAGAGCTTGTTATTGAAGAAGAGGGCGACTTCATTAATGGGATGATTAGCCGCTACGTATAGCGCGTTCAATAGGTTCGTCTGGCCGTCCGAGCGCAATTCCGCAAGTGGTATTTGTGACCCTGTCACGATAACCGGTTTGGCAAGATTCTCCAGCATAAATGAGAGCGCAGAGGCGGTGAACGCCATCGTGTCTGTGCCATGCAAAATGACGAAACCGTCGTAATCATCGTAGTGGGCTTGAATATCGTCCGCGATGGATTGCCAATCCGCTGGCGTCATGTCAGACGAATCGATCAGCGGGTCATATTCATGAATCGTGAACGACGGCATTTCTTCGCGGTGGAATTCAGGCATGTTTGCCAGTTGCTGCTGTAAATGGCCCGATACTGGGACATAGCCATTCGCGGAACGCTGCATACCGATGGTGCCGCCCGTATAAGCGACATAAATGGATTTCTTTCGCATGGTGGTGTGAGTCAGGATCAAAACAAGAGTATAGAGGGAAAAGCAGCCCGGTAATACTATCATAAGCAATGACTATTACCGGGCTAGACTTGAGATTTGTCTAAACGCTACCGGACTTCTCCGCAGGTGAGACAAAATGCGTATCGGTTCTGCGGGTCGTTCAGGTTATTCATGATGGACGGCTGTGAACGCATGGCTTCCGCCAGCTGCGCCACCGGTGCTGGCAACATGGACTGGACAGCAACCGGCAGCAGGGCGTAAACGGAAGCGTTCACCTGATTCAACATGGTATCGAGCAGGCTCGGCTGTTCGGCATACCAGTTCAATTGATATTGTCCCAGTTTAGCCAACTCTGCGGCCTTCTTCACGGCGTCATCAAAATCACCGATCTGATCGACCAGACCATTCTCTTTTGCGTCGCTACCGACCCAGACGTGACCTTGCGCGATCTGATCGATTTGCTCCGGCGTTTTCTTACGTGCCTGCGCCACGATATCGATGAAATTCTTATAACCGCGTTCGATACTCAACTGCATCATCTGTGAGAACTCAGGCGGCAATGACTTCGTGATCGACAGATCGGCCAGCGGAGAGGTGGCAACGCCGTCCGTATGGACGCCAAGACTTTCCAGCGAATCTTCGAACGTGGTAATCACGCCAAAAATACCGATAGAACCGGTCAGTGTACTGGCACTGGAGATGATCGCGTTCGCGGGCGTTGAGATCCAATAACCGCCGGATGCCGCCATTCCCCCCATAGAGACCACGATCGGTTTACCTGCCAGACGGAGTGCCATCAATTCTGATCGAATTAGCTCTGACGCAGTGACGCTACCCCCGGGGCTATTGACGCGCAGTACCAGCGCTTTAACTTTAGGATCGAGGCGTGCGGCACGAATTTGTGCTGCTGTGGTATCACCACCGACCATCCCCGGCGTTTCCGGCCCATCAATGATGGCACCATTAGCAAAGACAACCGCGATCTGGTTATTGTTTTGCACCGGTGGTTTGACGACATAGTCGTAGATACTGATGAAATTAAAGTGGTTCTTCTGGCTATTCCAACCGAACGCTTTAACCAGCGACTGCTCGATCACAGAACGCGAGGCGACTTCATCAACCAGCTTGTTATCCAGCGCATAGCGGGCGGTATCGCCCTGAACGGCCTGCAAGCCCGCCAGAATGCTGGTTGCACCTGGGAAAAGTTGCTGAGGCGTAATCTGGCGGTTAGCGGAAACGGTGTTTAAATACTGCTGCCACAGGGCGTTAATCCAGCGGCTATCGGCATCGCGCGCAGCAGGGGACATATCGTCACGCAGATACGGCTCAACGGCTGATTTATAGGTTCCCACACGGAAGATATTGGTGGTCACTTTCAGCTTGTCGAGCATGGATTTGAAGTAGAGATTGTTGGTTGCAAAACCATGCAGATCTACACTGCCTTGTGGCGTCAATGACACCGTATTGGCAAAACTGGCCAAATAATATTGAGACTGGTTGTAGCTATCGCCGACGGCATAAATCGGTTTACCGCTATCGCGAAATTCGCGCAGCGCCTTACCGATATACTGCATAGAGGGTTGATCGGCACCGGTAAAGTCGCTGAGATCCAGCACGATCCCCGTGATGTTGTCGTCACTTTTTGCCTGACGAATGCTGTCGACGATATCAAACAGTGAGTTTTCCTGGCGACGATTATTGGATGCGCCGAAGAACTCGCGCCCTAATTGACGCAGTTTGTTATTGACGGAGGGTTGATCAACCACCACACCGGTTAGATCGACCAGCAATGCCCCTTTTGTGGCCTCTTCTGGCGTTGTTTTTACCTGCGAGTAGATCCCAACGCCAACTAAAATCAGTGCAATAAGGAAAATATTGAGAATAAATTCTCTGATGAAATTAAGCAGACGCCATGTCCACTTAAAAAATCCGCTAAAAATTCGCCACAATGTGCGCATGATATCTCCATGAACGGGTAAACAGCGTGTGCCCTACGTCCTTCAACTTGCCTTCTGGCAAGTGGTGAAGCACAAGGAGTGATAGTATCCTAATGAGCGAACAGTAAAAAGTCAGCATTAAATCACCGCTGTGGGGCGCGCTGTTGGGGCTATCTTGTAACAAAACTTCTACTTGTGCTAACGTGGCGCGCAACGTTGCTCTACAACCGTTTCTTGTAGATAAATCGGTTGTACCGCAGAAATTATATTGCCAGACAGGAGATATGCGATGGATGCTCTTGAGTTGCTATTGAATCGTCGTTCGGCCTCGCGCCTGACCGCGCCAGCACCGACGGGTGATGCATTGAATAACATTATCCACGCAGGTATGCGTGCGCCGGATCATGGTGCGATGCAGCCATGGCGTTTTTTTATGATCGAAAATGACGGTTTGGATCGTTTTAGTACGGTACTGACCCGTGCGGCGCAGCAGGAAGGCCTGGATGAGGCTGGCATCGATAAAGCTCGTCAGGCGCCTTATCGCGCGCCACTGATTATTACCGTTGTTGCTCATTGTGAAGAGAACCCGAAAGTGCCGCTCTGGGAGCAAATTGTTTCCGCAGGCTGTGCGGTTCAAGCGATGCAGATGGCTGCCTTGGCGCAGGGCTTTAATGGTATCTGGCGTAGCGGCGCCTGGACGCACAATGCTTTGGTACGTGAAGCATTCCACTGCCGCGAGCAGGATGAAATTGTGGGCTTCCTCTATCTGGGTACACCACAGCTCAAAGCCTCTACTACGGTTACGCCGCTGGATACTGACGCGTTTGTTCACTACTTCTGATCGTCATCTTTTGAATAGTATCGATTTCCTACCCGTTTTACAGCGTGCTTTCCCGCGGGTTACGCGGGAAATGCCCAGTCTGCTTGATGGTGAATAATGCGACTTTTTATTGCCGAAAAGCCCAGTCTTGCACGGGCGATTGCAGACGTGTTACCCAAACCGCATCGACGCGGTGATGGCTTTATTGCCTGTGGTCAGAATGATGTTGTGACGTGGTGCGTAGGACACCTGCTGGAGCAGGCGCAGCCGGATGTTTATGATGCGCGCTATGCTCGCTGGTCTCTTGCCGACTTACCTATCATTCCCCAAAAATGGTTGTTACAACCGCGCCCCTCGGTTAGCAAACAGCTCAATACCATAAAAAAGTTGTTGAATGATGCCAGCGAAGTCATTCACGCGGGAGACCCCGATCGTGAAGGACAACTGCTGGTTGATGAAGTACTGGAATATCTTTCTCTGGCAGAAGAGAAACGCCAGCAGGTACGTCGTTGTCTGGTTAACGATCTCAACCCACAGGCGGTAGAACGTGCGGTTTCTCGTCTGCGTGAGAACAGAGAGTTCATTCCTTTATGTGTCTCGGCCTTGGCTCGCTCCCGTGCTGATTGGCTCTACGGCATTAACATGACCCGCGCCTATACGATTTTAGGGCGCAATGCGGGTTATGACGGCGTGCTGTCGGTTGGTCGTGTGCAAACGCCCGTGCTGGGACTGGTGGTGCGGCGAGATGAAGAGATAGAAAACTTCGTTTCCAAAGACTATTTTGAAGTTAAAGCCCATATCGTGACGCCAGCCGATGAGCGTTTTGTCGCTATTTGGCAGCCCAGTGAATCTTGCGAGCCTTATCAGGATGAAGAAGGGCGATTGCTGCATCGATCTTTGGCGGATCATGTCGTCAAACGTATCGAAGGCCAGCCCGCATTCGTCACCAGCTATAATGACAAACGAGAGTCAGAAACCGCGCCGCTGCCTTATTCGCTCTCAACGCTCCAGATTGAAGCGGCGAAGCGTTTTGGACTAAGTGCGCAGCAGGTGCTGGACGTCTGTCAGAAGCTGTATGAAACCCATAAGTTGATCACGTA
Organism: Pectobacterium polonicum; assembly: GCF_005497185.1. Lineage (GTDB taxonomy): Bacteria > Pseudomonadota > Gammaproteobacteria > Enterobacterales > Enterobacteriaceae > Pectobacterium > Pectobacterium polonicum. The sequence goes on from NZ_RJTN01000002.1 coordinate 137,798, forward strand.
CCCGCGTTCTGACTGTCGTTATCTGCCCGAAGAGCATTTTGCCGGGCGTCATGCCGTCTTCAATGCGATCGCCGTGCATCAGCCCGATCTGTTGCCGCAGCCAGTAATGGATGTCGATCGGCGTAACCGCTGCTGGGACGATGGAAAGGTTGATGCTCACCATGCGATTATTCCCACCGCGCGCAGTGCAAGTGCCTCGCTGACGGAGAATGAACGCAAGGTATATGGTTTAGTTGCGCGGCAGTACATTATGCAGTTCTGCCCGGACGCGGTGTTTCGCAAATGTGTCATTGAATTGGATATTGCGGGCGGTAAATTTATTGCCAAAGCGAGGTTTCTCGCTGAGGCGGGTTGGCGTACCTTGTTAGGTGGCAGAGAGCGGGACGAAGAAAACGAAGGTATGCCGTTGCCCGTGGTGGCAAAGGGCGATGAATTGCTGTGTGAACGCGGTGAGGTCGTTGAGCGTCAAACTCAACCGCCGCGGCCTTTTACCGATGCGACGCTGTTATCAGCGATGACGGGCATCGCACGCTTTGTGCAGGATAAGGAACTGAAGAAAATCCTGCGGGCGACCGATGGTTTAGGCACAGAGGCGACGCGTGCGGGGATTATCGAATTATTGTTTAAGCGGACATTTCTGTTTAAGAAATCTCGGTATATTCACGCGAGTGAAGCAGGGCGAGCATTAATTCACTCACTGCCTGATAGTGCGGCGCACCCCGATATGACTGCACATTGGGAAGCCACGTTGACGCAGATTAGCGAGAAGAAATGCCGCTATCAGGATTTTATGCAACCGCTGACGAACTCCTTGCAGGCGTTGATCCAGCAAGCGAAACAAAACGGCGCAGTAAGAGCGTTCAAAGGGCTTTCTGCGCCGCCGTCGGGGGCCTCAAAACGGCGCAAACCTCAGGCTAAAAAAGCGAAGGAGCAGAAGCAATGAAATCATTAGTGTCTTTGTGTTTCGCCAGTGTGATGCTGGTGCTGCCTACGCTGGTGCAGGCTAATCGTGGCGGAACGGATATTGTCGTTCCCGTTCCACCGGAAGTGTGGGGCGCTGGAACGACGACGGTACGCGAGCAGAACAATAACTGCCTGCGCTGCTGTGTGTATGAAAACCGTAATTATTCCGAAGGTGCCGTGGTAAAGGTTGAAGGGGTGATTCTGCAATGTGTGCGGGACAAGCAAACGCTGGGAACAAACAACCTGATATGGCAACTGGTGAAGCAATAAACGTGAAGTGAGAAAATACGAGTTTCAATGCTCAACACGGCAATCGATCGTAATCACCGCGGTGGCTTTTCCGCACCGCGGTGATTTATTTTTACTGCACAGGGGTTTTAAAGTGTAAATTCCGCCCAGATCGGCGCATGGTCGGAAGGTTTTTCCATTCCACGAATATCGTAATCAATACCAGTAGCGACACAGCGTTCGGCCAGAAAGGTGCTGGCGAGAATCAGGTCGATACGCAGGCCACGGTTGTCATCAAACCCAGAAGAGCGATAGTCAAACCACGAGAAACGGTCATTGCTCTCTGGATTGGCAGCACGGAAGGTATCGATGAGTCCCCACCCTTGCAAACGCGCCATCCATTCACGCTCTTCCGGTAAGAAGGAGCATTTTCCGGTGCGTAACCAGCGCTTGCGGTTTTCTTCGCCGATCCCGATATCCAGATCGGTTGGGCTGATATTGACATCCCCCATCACAATCAACGGTTGTGTCGCGCGGTGATGCTGCTCCAGATAGGTTTGCAGATCCTGATAGAAGCGCGTCTTAGCGGGGAATTTCACTGGGTGGTCGCGGCTTTCTCCCTGCGGGAAATATCCGTTTACTACCGTAAGCGTACCGTGCTCGGTGGCGAAGTCCGCCATGATGATCCGGCGTTGCGCATCGTCTTCATCCGTTGGGAAACCGCGACGAACAGCAATAGGCTGCGCCTTACACAATAGAGCAACGCCGTAGTGGCCCTTCTGTCCGTGATAATAAACGTGGTAACCGTACTGGCTGACATCCTCTAACGGAAACATGTCATCGTGGACTTTGGTTTCCTGCAACCCGATCACATCTGGCTGGTGTTGTTCGATAATGGCGGCCAACTGATGAGGGCGCGCCCGCAGGCCATTGATATTAAAAGATACAACTTTCATGTTCGCTGCCATTCGCTAAAAAATGTGACCAGATGGTAGCAGAAAATGGAGTATGGCGTCACGGCTAGGCTGTGCTTTCGGACTGGCAAGTCGGAACGGTTGTGGCAGATGAAAACCGCTGAAAATAAGATTCACTTATATTCAGTTGAACACGAGGCTTATCGACCGTTATACTCCGCACCTCGCAGGAGAGAGGGCGTGTACCCGTCATTATTTAGGGTATATATGACGCTCCGCCGAAGGCGCAAACTCCCATAATCGCTCAGGCCACCCTAACTGCGAATTCCATTGAAGCCAACTGGAGAGAGGTTGCGATGCAACCCACCGAAGGGGCAAGCAGCTCTGCTGCGTAAACTCTCAGGTAAAGCGGACAGAGGGAGTGGCACATTTCACAGGATAACTTGTGTGCTGACTTACATCTATCTGATCGCGATTACGGCAGAAGGGATGTCCGGGGCGCTGGCCGCCGGACGTCGCAATATGGATATTTTTGGCGTAGGCATGATTGCCTTTATTACCGCGCTCGGCGGTGGCACCGTTCGCGATATTCTCCTCGGTAATTATCCCATCGGCTGGACGCAGCATCCCGGCTATATTTATCTCACCATTGGTGCGGGTCTTTTCACAATTATCATTGCGCGCTTCATGCACCATTTGCATCGCCTCTTTCTGGTACTGGATGCGATGGGGCTCATTGCCTTTACCATTATTGGCTGCAATGTTGCGCTGAAGCTGAATTATTCGATGACGGTGGTGGTCATGGCGGGTATCGTGACCGGTATTTTCGGTGGAATATTGCGTGATATTTTCTGTAACCGTACGCCAATGGTGTTGAAGAAGGAGCTGTACGCCAGCGTTTCGCTGTTAGTTGCGCTGTTATATCTGGGGCTAAAATCGTTTAACGTTAACCATGATATTAATCTGCTGGCGTCATTTACTATTGGTCTGGCTGTGCGTCTGGCGGCAATTCGTTGGTCATGGCAACTCCCTGTGTTCTCTTATGTACCAGGGCGCTGGAAAGGCAAGGCATAAGACTATATTTTTGCTACTAGGCCATGGGATGTCGCGCTGATGATGAGTGTTCGTTGTTAATCTTATAAATTGCAGGGATAAGATTAACAGCGTAGACTACTTTTTCTGACGATGTTTTCATCATAAATCAGTGTTTCATTATTGGATTATTATTTCCAGGAGGAGATTTCTATGGCTAGTTTGATCTATATGAGCGTAACCGGTAGTAAACAAGGATTAATATCATCAGGATGTTCAACGGTTGCCTCAATAGGAAATAAATATCAGGCTGCACACGAAGATGAAATTTTCATCTATGAACTTACCAGCCACATATCACGAGCTGAAAATGTGCTTTTTCAGCCTGTTGAAATTCGTAAACCAGTAGATAAAGCGACCCCGTTATTTGCGCAAGCACTAGATGATAATGAAAAGCTAGATTGTGAATTTAAGTTTTATCGAACGGCCCAAACAGGGGGGAATGAATACTATTTTTTACTACGGCTAAAAAGTGCGATTATTACCGATCTTCGTTTCTTCTTCCCCAATTCTATGACGCATAATGGAATGCAGCCACAGGAAAGCGTTTCTTTAAAGTATGCAACAATAGAATGGGAACATATTGCAGCACGCACCAGTTCGTGTCTCTTCTGGCAGGACTCTTCTTATTAAGTTTTTGCTAATAAAAATTTCGAGAGACTGTCAGTAAGTTTAAAAACGCATAGTGATTCAGTAATAAAGACTGTGCGTTATTCTATCTTTATGTTTTTTATGATTATTTTAGTCTTCATGATATGCCGCCCATCCTACAAACCCACTGATTAAACCAAATATGAAAGAGCTGTAATGGGCAAGGTCATTGTTTTCAATAGATGTGCCAATAAATGGTATTTTCCCATCGTGATAGGTGTAAAAATGGAAAAACATTAATGTGCAAGAGATAAAAATGCCAAGAAATTTATAGTAAACGTCATCATGCTCGGTAAGTTTTTTTATAGAAAAATAGGCAGGAATAAGAACGATTGTTGATATTAATATATAAATGAATGCCATTTTAAGTAACCTTTCAATGTTTTTAGCTTCGGTTATGTGCTATCGCACAGATAGTCGCACACAGTAAGGAAAATATAAACGAGCTGTTGTAGATAAATTCATTGTCTTTTATGGAAATACGTAATATTGGTATTTCTTCTGCGTGAAAAATATAAAGATGAAAGCACATAAAAATGGTAGCCAATAGAATTGCAGAAAACCTATTGTAGATAAATTCTGAGGCTGTCAGTTTTTTCACAAATGAGTAAAGAGGAACAAGGGAAATTGTTGAAAAAAGAAGATATAAGACGCTCACCATAATATGGTTGTCCCGTAATTATGCGTAGATCTATTAGATGTCTTTCATGGCTTCTAATCTTCGTGATGAGCTGCCCAGCCTACAAATCCGCTGGTAAATCCAAATATAATAGAACTGTAGTGAACCATATTATTACCTACAATAGACATGTCAAAAAAAGGAATTCTTTCGGAATGATAAGTGTAGAAATGAAAAGACATAAATGCACAAGAAGCAATAATTCCGCCAAATTTATGATAAACATTCTCTGATGAGGTAAGTTTTTTTATAATAAAGTAAGTTGGAGTGAGCATAAGCAGAGATAAAGAAATGTAAAAAAAAGTCATAATAACTCTCTGCGGTTTTTTTAGTAAAGGATATAAGGAAAGGGGACCTAGTATGACTGATACTGTCCTGCCAACGTGTTGATATCAAAAGTGACTTCTAAAAAAATGTCATTTTTGCTCATTAACTTCATCCCCATATTCTTCATTCCCCAGAGCAAATCTGCATTGATAAATCGATACAGTCTTTGAGCGTCTTCTGCCAAACGATATCCAAGTAACCCATTGATGGATAAACCAATATCAACAAAAGTATAAATAATATCACTGTTGTTATTCGGTAAACCGAGTTGAGAACCAATCTGCCTGTAAACAAACCGAACCGGGCCAGTATAGGATTCTCGGTAGAGAAGGTAGTAACCGTTTTCGATGACATTATTGAACCCGTGCGCCATCATCAAGGTGCCAGGAATGATGCCAGCCCCTGTTCCCGCAATACCTGCGCCTGCCACCAATTGAAGCCCACCGCCGACGAATCCCAAACTGGCAATTGCCAGATTAATTCGTTGGGTTTTTTCTCTTGCTCGTGTATTACGATCTTCTTCAGTAACGACAGGTTTGGCAATAATGACTTGTTTCATTTGCTCCATGGCAAGCATTTGATCTTGCCTTTTGAGCGCAGCGATTTCTTGTTCCAAAGAGTGGATGGCTTCATGGGGGGAGAGTTCACCCGTGTTCATTTTACTGATGATATCGAGTGAATAGGCTGTCACTTCGCTAATAAAACGGTCCTTTGCTAGGCTCCATTTTATGTACTTATTTGCTACGCTGTTTTTTACTCTATCGAGTTCGTTTTGTAGCAAAAAAACGTCACGATCCAGAGATCGTGTTTCAGCTATTTCTCTGTCAGTTTCCGCTTCAAGACGACTAAAGTTACGGCTGTAATATTCATTCATAGTATCGAGTCTCTAGAATTCCCTTTCCGGACGATAATGCTATTAACGCATATAACTTATTCATTGTGAAGCCTATTTTTATCCGTCAGGCGTTTTTGGATAAGGAGGTGATTAAGCAAAATTGCGGAAGTTATAGGTAGGTATACTGAGGAAGAGACTCAAAACCGTGCCGGTTTTGTCGAACCTTGGTCGAAGGTTCTTACCTTCCCCTGATGGGAATTTGATATTTTTGCGTTGGGATGTAATTCAGAGGTGTTGCTTTGAAATGGTGGTGGGGGAAGGATTCGAACCTTCGAAGTCTGTGACGGCAGATTTACAGTCTGCTCCCTTTGGCCGCTCGGGAACCCCACCACTGGCCTTGCTGCAAGACGCTTTCGCTTCAAGCGGGGCGCATCATATCAAATGACGCGCCCCTGTAAAGCGGTATATATCAAAAATAAATTCGCTTGCCGTTTTTTTATTCCGTTCGGTGCATCCTTATACAAAAAGATGTCCGATCAACCAATTACAGAATAATGGTGCGGTTACCGTAGACAAAAACACGTTGCGCCAGTACGCGATATAGAGCGCGACTGAGGACGTTTTTCTCAACGTCACGGCCTGCACGCATCATGTCATCACCCGAGTAAGTATGGTCAACGTGAATGACGTCCTGCATGATGATCGGGCCTTCATCCAGATTATCGTTGACGTAGTGAGCTGTCGCGCCAATGATTTTTACACCACGTTCGTAAGCTTGATGGTACGGACGGGCACCAATAAAGGCGGGTAAGAATGAATGGTGGATGTTAATCACCTGATTCGGGTAGTGCTGTACGAACGCCGGTGTCAGGACGCGCATGTATTTCGCCAGTACAACGTAATCAGGTTTGTATTGATCGATCTGCGCGATCATCTGTTGATCGTGTTCTTCGCGCGTTAACCCTTCATGGCTAACTAAATGGAAGGGAATATCAAACCGTTCAACCAGTGTCTGCAAGGTATCGTGGTTGCCGATGACGGCAGCGATTTCTACATCCAGGCCGCCATAGGCGCTTTTCATCAACAGATCGCCTAGGCAGTGGGCTTCTTTCGTCACCAAAACCACGATGCGGCGGCGGCCTGCTGCGGTTAATTCTCGAGAAGACCCTTCGGGAAGCGCGCTGTCCAGATCGGCTAACAGCGTGGTGTCGTTGAAAATCCCTTCCAACTCGGTTCGCATGAAAAAGCGGCCAGTGCGATGATCAACAAACTCATTGTTTTGTACGATGTTCAGTTCGTGCTTATAACAAATATTCGTAATTTTCGCGATGAGCCCTTTTGCGTCGGGGCAAATGGTTCGTAATACTTTTCTTTGTATATTTTGGGATTGCATGAGCGTGTGGATCCTGTCCGAAAACTAAAATAACGATCTTATGGTAACGCAGCGATAACGCCGCGTGGACGACTGCCGGTGTTCTATTGTCCGCAACACTTTTTGTATTTTTTGCCGGAACCACACGGGCAAGGTTCATTTCTGCCTGTCTGCATATGAACGCCGTCTATATAGTACCAGCGATTATGCTGGCGAAGGAAGCGTGAGCGCTCTCGCATTAATTCTGTTCGCTGACTGTCGGTTTCCGATAGATAACGTGCGGCGAATTCCACATAGCCCTCATCAGGCGTTTTTCCAGGAGATGTTGCCAGTATAGTGAGGCCGAGCCACTGTGAATTCTGACAGCTTGCAGTGAGAGACTCACGCCATTTATCGGGCTGGCAATCGGGATGCCAGGTTGCGATAAGGTAGTCGACATCGTGTTTGACGTAAGCAGTGTAACGCGATCGCATTAACACAACGGGCTCGGCCGCTGTTGCGGCATGCGTGAGATAGGGTTGACAGCATGCGTTATACTGCAACCCACTGCAACAGGGGCAAGATTCTGACACAACGTCTCCTGAAGAAAATTTAAGATAAAAACTGATAGATAATAAACAGATCCCTATGCAGGATGCCGATATGTTACCTAAGAAACTCTACGTGTAGCAATGTGCGCTAAAATGAAGATGGGTGGAACAATCATGCAGCGGAAAAAGATTGGAATAGCCTTGGGATCTGGGGCAGCGAAAGGATGGGCGCATATAGGGGTATTTAATGCGTTAACAGAGCTGGGGATAGATGTCGATGTTGTTGCAGGTTGTTCTATTGGTGCGTTGGTTGGTGCGGCGTATGCGACAAACCATTTGCCCTCGATGGAGCAGTGGGTGAGGGGATTTGGCTACTGGGATGTGATTCGGTTGATGGATCTCTCCTGGCAGCGTGGAAGTCTGTTGCGTGGCGATCGTGTTTTTAATAGTGTGAAGCATTTGTTACATACAACACAGATTGAAGACTGTGCTATCAAATATGGTGTGGTGACAACAAATCTCAGCACGGGTCGTGAACTGTGGCTGACAGAAGGCGATTTGCATCAGGCAATGCGGGCGTCTTGTAGTATGCCTGGCTTGTTATCCCCCGTTCGATTTAACGATTACTGGCTGGTGGATGGTGCGGTGGTTAATCCTGTACCCGTTTCTCTGGCGCGGGCAATGGGCGCTGATATCGTGATTGCTGTCGATCTCCAGCATGATGCTAGCCTTAATCATCAGGATCTGCTGTCGATTAAGCCAACGGCATCAGAGGTTGACATTGATATAGACAATGTTCCGCAAGATTGGCGGAGTAGAATCCGGGAACGTTTACTGAGAGGCAGACGTCAGCAAGCAGAAAATTCACCCACGGCGATGGAGATAATGAGCACATCGATCCAGATTCTGGAAAATAGGTTGAAAATGATGCGAATGGCGGGCGATCCACCTGACGTACTGTTACAACCCAATTGTCCCCAGATCGCTACGTTAGATTTTCATCGGGCGCAGGAGGCGATTGAGGCTGGCTATAAGGCGGTAGAAAAGATGTGTGATGAATTGTTACCGCTAGCAAAAAAGGCATAGCAAAAAATGTATGCATGTAGTTGAGAGAATAAATGAAGAAGACATGGTGTGCCATCTATCCGGCGCATTGGCGCTAAAGCAAGTGTGATTATTCGGTGTTTGAAGTAAGGGGTACTGATGGAACAACCACTGGCGGGTAAGCATATTTTAGTCATTGATGACGAGGCCGTTTTTCGATCTGTGCTCGCTGGTTATCTGACTTCTCTTGGGGCTTCTATTCGGGAAGCGATTAATGGATTAGATGCGCTAAGTATCCTTGAACATTACCAACCCGATTTAATGATTTGCGATCTGAAGATGCCGACGATGGGCGGGATCGAGTTCCTTGAACATTTGCGCTTGAAGGACAACGACACGCCAATACTCGTCATTTCTGCAACCAGCCAAATGGCGGATATTGCAAAAGTCTTGCGTCTTGGTGTTCAGGATGTATTGCTTAAGCCTATTCGTGATTACACGCGTTTGCGTGAAGCTGTGATGTCCTGCCTCTATCCTGACATGTTCACCTCGCAACTTAATGAGATGGATCAGCTGATGCAGGATATGGATTCCCTCAATCAATCGCCTGAAGCGATAAATAAACTGCTTGCTCAATTGCAACCCCCCGTTCAGCAAACTCTTGCTCGCTGCCGCGTTAACTACCGGCAACTGACGACGGCGGAACAACCGGGGCTCGTGTTAGACATCGCCGCGCTTTCTGAGGATGAGTTGGCATTCTATTGCCTTGATGTCACTCAAGGTGCCAATAATAATGGAACGCTGGCAGCGTTGCTGCTTCGAACGTTGTTCAATGGGTTACTTCAGGAACATTTGGCCGATCAGCAACACCGTTTACCGTATTTGCCGACGTTATTAAAGCAGGTAAACCAACTGCTGCGACAGGCGAGTCTGGATGGCCGTTTTCCTTTGCTTGTGGGGTATTATCATCGGCCGCTGAAACAGCTGATACTTATCTCTGCCGGGCTAAACGCCACGCTAAATGTTAACGAGCAGCAGGTCGCATTGAATAGCGGGGTTCCTTTGGGAACACTTGAAGGAGCCTATCTCAATCAGCTTAATTATCAGTGTGAAGCATGGCAATGTCAGATATGGGGCGGCGGCGGCCGCTTACGACTTATGTTGACGACAGAATAGTCTGATAGAACGACGCGGATGTTGATTTCGGGTAATATCTATCTTTCGGTATTATTCTTTATTTCCTACGATGTAGGGAGTTATCTTATTTTTTATTGAACGGTAACGTTGGGACAAGCGCGTCCTTGTCAAAGTCGTTATACTCCATTGGTTATCTTGCTTAGATAAATAAAGTTCATTATTTGAACGGTATATAAGAGGCTGTTTATGTCTATTGTGAATAAAAAAGTAAAAAAAGCGGTCATACCGGTTGCTGGATTAGGGACGCGTATGCTGCCTGCCACCAAAGCTATCCCTAAAGAAATGCTGCCGTTGGTAGATAAACCGCTGATCCAATATGTTGTTAATGAGTGTATCGCCGCAGGGATTAATGAAATTATTTTGGTTACACACTCGTCTAAGAATTCTATTGAAAACCATTTCGATACCAGTTTTGAACTGGAAGCGATATTGGAGAAGCGGGTTAAACGTCAGCTATTGGAGGAAATTCAATCCATCTGCCCTAAACACGTTACCATTATGCAAGTACGTCAGGGATTAGCGAAAGGATTGGGCCATGCGGTATTGTGCGCACATCCGTTAGTTGGGGATGAGCCTGTCGCGGTTATTTTGCCGGATGTGATTATTGATGAATATGAATCCGATCTGAAGAAAGATAACCTGAGCGAAATGCTGCAACGTTTCTCTACTACAGGCCACAGCCAGATTATGGTTGAGCCAGTTGAAAATGTAAGTAGCTATGGCGTGGTTGATTGCAAAGGCGTGGAATTAAAAGCAGGGGATAGCGTCCCTATGGTTGGCGTGGTTGAAAAACCTAAAGCTTCCGAAGCACCGTCTAATTTAGCGGTCGTTGGCCGTTATGTGCTTTCTGCTGATATTTGGTCGCTGTTGGAGAAAACACCACCGGGTGCTGGTAATGAAATTCAGCTGACTGACGCCATTGCGATGTTGATGGAAAAAGAAACGGTAGAAGCGTATCACCTGAAAGGTGTGAGCCATGACTGTGGTAATAAACTCGGCTATATGCAGGCATTCGTGGAATATGGCTTGCGCCATGACGGTTTAGGCCAAGAGTTCGCACAATGGTTGCAGGAAACGATTGACGCAGAAGAAAAATAACAGAAGGTAATTATTGCCCTCTGTTTACACTAAACAGAGGGCTAACAAAGCGGCAACCTATCTGTTTTCTTTTCTTAAAAGACGTATCAAAGAAAAACCCCCGTTCTTATCGGGGGTTTTAGTATTCAGGGTTTATGCAAGATTACAGCAGGAAATCGTCTAAAGATTTGCCTTGCTCTTCGATTGCTTTTTTGATTACTGCTGGTGTACGACCTTGGCCGGTCCAGGTTTTAACTTCGTTGTTTTCGTCAGTATATTGATATTTTGCAGGACGGGCAGCGCGTTTGCTTTTACCTGCAACTTTCACTGAACCTAAAGACTGTAATAATTCGTTAGGGTCAATACCATCGGCAATCAGCATATCGCGATATTGTTGCAATTTACGCGCACGTTCTTCAACTTCAGCCTGAACCTGGCTATCTTCTTCGCGGCGTTCATTAACCACGACTTCCAGTTTTTCCAGCATTTCTTCTAAAGTATCCAGGGTACATTCTCTTGCCTGGGCACGCAGAGTACGGATGTTGTTAAGAATTTTTAGTGCTTCGCTCATTGTGATAATCTCAAATTAATATTATTGGTGGCGTGTAGTGTGATAATAGAGTGCTATTTTCTTTTCTGCAATAGTCAAATTTGTAAGTTTGTTAAAAAACGTCATTTTTAAAACAGAACTCACATCGTATGTTACATAAATATAAATACTTTCTGGTTATCAAAAAAATACATTTGGTATGCCATTTTTTTACTGCAAACGATGGGAAATGGCTTATTGACGCCGCGCCATTGTTATAAGAGATGTTTATATCTTTTATCATAGCCGAACGCTGGTGGTTGCTGATTGGACAACATGTGGTCGAGGAATAGCCCATTGCATAGCGGGAAGACGAGTTGTTACAATAAGTTCTTACGATACGAATATCATATACGCCAAATAATTCGAGTTTCAGGGCAAAACGTATTCGTTTTGAACAACACGAAGCGTTAACCCTTTAGGACAATGCTCAGCGATGAGCATTGTAACGTGGCAAGCACAGAACAAATCTGCTGTAAGTCGATTTGAACGCTGCCTGCCACGGCTTTTTAGGGCTGAGTTCACGACGGACCGAGTATTTAAACGCAGCCAACGCACATGCAACTTGAAGTATTATGAGTATATACCCTGCCTTTTGGAGTAGCTGAGTGGCCCAACTTTATTTTTATTATTCTGCAATGAATGCAGGGAAATCGACGGCACTATTGCAGTCGTCATATAACTACCAGGAACGTGGGATGCGCACGCTGGTGTTCACCGCAGAAATAGATAATCGGCACGGTGTGGGGATAGTAAGTTCACGGATAGGCCTTTCTTCTCCGGCATTATTGTTTAATCCGCAGACACCTTTATTTGGATTGTTGGAGAAAGAGCACCGTACCCAACCTGTAGACTGTGTATTAATTGACGAATGTCAATTTTTAACCCGCGAGCAGGTGAGTGAGCTTTCCGATGTCGTAGACCAATTAGATATCCCAGTATTGTGTTACGGATTGCGTACTGATTTTCGTGGCGATTTGTTTTCTGGTAGCCACTATTTATTGGCGTGGGCTGATAAGCTGATCGAGTTAAAAACAGTCTGTCATTGTGGTCGTAAAGCTAACTGTGTATTGCGGTTAGATGCACAGGGTAATGCGGTCCACGAAGGGGAGCAGGTTGTTATTGGTGGCAATGAAAGTTATGTTTCGGTATGCCGCAAGCATTATAAAATTGCGCTGGGATTAACCCGTAAAGAAAGCGAGTAAGGCGGCTAAATAGCCGACAGTAGAGGCGATTAATAACCTACGTCATAAGGCGCGCTGGCATTGGGCTCCTGTAATAAAAATACCCAACCCTTTTAGGGTTGGGTATTGCAAAGAGATAACTGAAGTCAATAATCACCGACGTGTTAATGTGTGGCTTTCTTGCCGGTTTTTGCAGTTTTTGCTACAGGTTCAACTTCTTCCGTTTTTATCTCTTCAGAGAACTTACGACCATAGTAAGTATCCAGCAGAATCTGTTTCAATTCGGAAATCAACGGATAGCGCGGGTTAGCGCCAGTACACTGATCGTCAAACGCATCTTCTGACAGCTTATCGACCTTGGCCAGGAAATCGGCTTCCTGTACGCCAGCTTCACGGATGGACGTCGGGATTCCCAGTTCAGTCTTCATTTCTTCCAGCCAGTTCAGCAATTTCTCGATTTTCTGCGCGGTGCGATCGCCAGGTGCAGTCAGGCGCAGATGATCGGCGATTTCGGCGTAACGACGGCGTGCTTGCGGACGGTCATACTGACTGAATGTCGTCTGTTTGGTCGGGTTGTCATTCGCGTTATAGCGAATCACGTTAGAGATCAGTAGGGCGTTAGCCAGACCGTGTGGAATATGGAACTCAGAACCAAGCTTATGCGCCATTGAGTGACAGACGCCGAGGAAGGCGTTGGCAAACGCGATACCGGCAATCGTCGCGGCGTTGTGCACGCGCTCACGGGCAACCGGGTTTTTCGCGCCGTCACGGTAGCTGTCTGGCAGGTTCTCTTTCAGAAGTTTCAGCGCTTGTAACGCCTGTCCGTCTGAATATTCGTTTGCCAGCACGGAAACATAGGCTTCCAGTGAGTGCGTCACGGCATCGAGCCCGCCAAACGCACACAGCGATTTCGGCATATTCATTACCAGGTTTGCGTCAACAATCGCCATGTCTGGCGTCAAGGCATAATCTGCTAACGGGTACTTCTGTCCGGTTGCATCGTCGGTTACCACGGCAAACGGCGTAACTTCGGAACCCGTGCCGGATGTGGTGGTTATTGCCACCATTTTGGCTTTAACACCCATTTTCGGGAACTTGTAGATACGTTTACGGATATCCATAAAGCGCAGTGCCAGCTCTTCAAAGTGTGTCGTAGGGTGCTCATACATTACCCACATGATCTTGGCGGCATCCATTGGCGAACCGCCACCCAGCGCGATAATGACATCCGGCTTGAAGGAGTGCATTTGTTCCGCACCTTTACGCACGATGCTCAGTGTCGGATCGGCTTCAACCTCAAAGAAAACTTCGGTTTCCAGTCCGTGGTGTTTCAGTACAGAAGTTACCTGATCGACATAACCATTGTTGAACAGGAAACGGTCGGTCACGATAAATGCACGTTTTGCACCATCGGAGGCGACTTCTTCAAGTGCGATTGGCAGTGAGCCGCGGCGGAAATAAATAGATTTTGGAAGTTTATGCCACAACATATTCTCTGCTCGCTTGGCTACCGTTTTCTTGTTGATCAAATGCTTCGGACCGACGTTTTCGGAGATGGAGTTTCCGCCCCAAGAGCCACAGCCCAGCGTCAGAGACGGAGCGAGTTTGAAGTTGTAGAGATCGCCGATACCGCCCTGAGACGCCGGCGTGTTAATCAAGATACGCGCCGTTTTCATCATATTACCGAAATGATTCACGCGTTCTGGCTGATTGTCCTGATCGGTATACAGGCAAGATGTGTGACCGATGCCACCCATTGCGACCAGTTTTTCCGCTTTAATGACGGCGTCGTTGAAGTCTTTCGCACGGTACATCGCCAGCGTTGGCGACAGTTTTTCATGGGCAAACGGTTCAGATTCATCAACGGCCGTCACTTCACCGATCAGCACTTTGGTGTTAGCAGGGACGGTGATACCCGCCATCTCTGCGATTTTCGGCGCAGGTTGGCCCACAATATCGGCATTCAGTGAACCGTTTTTCAGCAGAATACCTTGTACAGCATGGAGTTCTTTGCCTTTCAGCATGTAGCCGCCGTGGGTAGCAAAACGTTCACGCACGGCATCATAGACGCTGTCTACCACGATGACTGACTGCTCTGACGCACAAATGACGCCGTTATCGAAGGTTTTCGACATCAGAATAGAGGCGACGGCCCGCTTGATATCCGCGGTTTCGTCAACGACAACGGGGGTGTTACCGGCACCTACGCCGATTGCTGGTTTACCGGAGCTGTATGCGGCTTTCACCATGCCCGGGCCGCCAGTCGCCAGAATCAGGTTGATATCGGGGTGGTGCATAAGCTGGTTGGACAGCTCGACAGAAGGCTGATCGATCCAGCCGATGATATCTTTCGGAGCACCTGCGGCAATTGCTGCTTGCAGAACGATGTCTGCGGCTTTGTTGGTTGCGTTTTTTGCGCGTGGATGAGGAGAGAAGATAATCCCGTTACGGGTCTTCAGGCTGATCAACGCTTTAAATATTGCGGTAGAAGTGGGGTTGGTGGTGGGAACAATACCGCAAATCAGGCCGATAGGCTCTGCAATGGTAATCGTACCGAAAGTGTCGTCAGTAGAGAGGACGCCGCAGGTTTTTTCATCCTGATAGGCGTTATAAATGTACTCGGATGCGAAATGGTTTTTGATGACTTTATCTTCCACAATCCCCATGCCCGATTCGGCAACTGCCATTTTTGCCAGCGGGATACGGGCATCCGATGCAGCGAGTGCGGCAGCGCGGAAGATCTTGTCGACTTGTTCCTGAGTGTAAGTGGCAAATTCCTGCTGTGCCTTTCTTACTCTTTCGACCAATGCGTTAAGTTCAGCAACGTTGGTTACGGCCATAATGCTCTCCTGATAAATGTTAAACTCTTTCAGTCAATTGTTCGCCGAATAGAACAGTATAGATAAACGAGAAGGAGGCGTTTCCGTTACCTGGTTATTCTTTCCTGCCTATTTTGCATCAATTGACTCAAAGAGCTTGTTAGCTACTGTTGTGGCGCGATCGCCGCTTTTTAAAATACTGTAACCGTCGATAACGTGAATTTTTGAAATATTGTTTTGAAAATGCGTAAAAATTAAGATTATTTGCGCATTCATCACGGCATAAGATGAGCATACCTATTTATGGGTGCATTTTTTGTGATCAATATCGTAATTTCTTTAAGCTGACACCATTCAGCATAATGGTATTGATAATGACTATCATTAATAAAGAAGAGGCAGAGATTTCCCTACCTAAAATGGAGTGGCTGGGGGGCGTTAGCGTCAATGCGGGGTACTACCCATTCGTATAAAACATGTTCGTATAAATAGCGCTTATATCTTAATCGAATGCGTTATTTTTGCATGCTGCCTATAGCAGCGGAAGGGAGTGACAGTGGCGAGCTACGGTAGTAATGAAATTGTTAAAATAATAACATTTTGGTCAGATAATGACGCGGACAGGTAAGCACTCATCATCATTTTTGTGCTGTGAAAATGATGAAATCCACTACGATGTTTTTTTGCTCAAAATCTATAAATTGCTGAATATTTAAAAATTACTTGAAGTAAAGCATAAAAAACATTGATTATCATGGGGTTAATTATTGTATCACCGTGTTGTAATGAAAATTATATCGGGCTGTGGTGAAGAAAATTAAGCAACATCAATGTAAAAATATTGGCGAATGTGTCTGCTTTTGATAGCTTCGAGTGTCGACCTGTTATTCGTTATATACTCATAAAATAATCTTATGATTTATTTGGATAATGGGCGATCTTTTCTGCTCTATGTGATGGCGATCTTTAGGCATAGAGTCCGGTATGGCGTTGTATCAAGACAGGGGCGTTATAAAGTGAAAACTCGCAAAACAAAACGATACTTTGTTACCAGTATGATTGCCGCAGCAGTGATGGCGTCATGCGTGAATGTTCAGGCTGCTAATGTACCCGCCGGTGTTGAATTGGCGAAAGAACAGGTTCTGGTGAGGAACAACGGTGCTGAAGTGTCATCGCTGGACCCTCACAAAATAGAAGGCGTACCGGAATCCAACGTTGCGCGCGATCTCTATGAAGGGTTGGTGATTTCCGACCCGGACGGACACCCGATTCCTGGTGTGGCTGAGCGCTGGGAAAGCAGCGATTTTAAAGTCTGGACGTTCCATTTACGTAAAAATGCCAAGTGGTCAAATGGCGACCCCATTACCGCCCAGGATTTTGTTTATAGCTGGCAGCGTCTGGCCGATCCAAAAACGGTATCCCCTTACGCCAGCTATTTGCAATATGGCCATCTGTTGAATATTGATGACATTATTGCCAGTAAAAAATCGCCTGATACGCTGGGTGTAAAAGCACTCGACGAGCATACGCTGGAAGTGACGTTAAGTGAGCCGATTCCTTACTTCTATAAATTACTGAATCACTCCTCCTTGTCTCCGGTGAATAAAACGGTGGTGGAGAAATTTGGTGATAAATGGACTCAGCCGGAAAATTGGGTGGGGAATGGTGCTTATCGTCTTAAGTCCTGGGTCGTAAATGAGCGGTTGGTGCTGGAGCGTAATACCCAATATTGGGATAACGCCAAAACCGTGATTAATCAGGTCACCTATCTGCCGATTGCCTCTGAAGTGACGGATGTTAACCGTTACCGCGCGGGTGAAATTGATGTCACCAATAATAAATTACCGATCGAACTATTCCAGAAGCTAAAAAAAGAAATCCCACAAGAAGTTAACATCAATCCCTATCTCTGCACGTATTATTACGAAATCAATAACCAGAAACCGCCATTTAATGATGTACGGGTACGTACGGCGCTGCGCATGGGGCTCGATCAAGACATATTGACCAATAAAGTTAAAAATCAGGGCGACATTCCTGCCTATGGCTATATCCCTCCTTTTACCGACGGACTGAAAGCACATACCCCAGAATGGTTTACCTGGCCACAGGCGAAACGTAATGAAGAAGCGAAAAAGCTGTTGGCGGAAGCGGGTTATACCGCAGAGAAACCGCTGACGTTTAATTTGCTCTATAACTCGTCAGATTTACATAAAAAGCTGGCCATTGCGGCAGCCTCGGTCTGGAAACAGAATCTGGGCGTTAACGCGAAGCTGGAGAATCAGGAGTGGAAAACCTATCTCAGCACGCGTCATCAAGGGGATTATGATGTTGCTCGTGCTGGATGGTGTGCAGACTATAACGAGCCCACCTCGTTCTTGAATAGCATGTTGTCAGACAGCAGCAACAATACGGCGCATTATAAAAGCGCGGTGTTCGACAAGCTGATGGTGCAGGCTGTTCAGGCAAAAACGGATGAGGAACGTGCGCAGATTTACCAGCAGGCGGAATCTCAGCTAGATGAAGATGCGGCGATCGTGCCAGTCTATTACTACGCCAATTCCCGACTGGTCAAACCTTATGTCGGTGGTATTACCGGTAAAGACCCGTTGGATAACATTCGGGTGAAAGATCTCTATATCATTAAGCATTAATCCGCTGCTGTTTACGGTTTGATGCAAATGAATTGAGCGAGCAGCGATTAATTTGGTGTTTACTCTATGCTTACCCATTCCTACTATGTGGGAATGGGTGTGGGGTGAATCGATTAATCGTTTTTCTCACAGGGCGCTAACTCAGGAACCGTGCAGGTATCACTAACACGGAAACATTACAGGAGAAAATAATGACACACATCACAACTAAAAAAAGAATAGCGGCCGCTATTATTGCGGCATTGAGTAGTACGATGGCTGTTTCTGCCTTTGCCGCGACCGTTCCCGCAGGCGTTCAGTTAGCAGAAAAACAGGAGTTGGTTCGTAACAACGGTGCGGAAGTATCCTCCCTCGATCCGCATAAAATCGAAGGCGTACCCGAATCTAACGTGTCGCGCGATCTGCTGGAAGGGCTGGTCATTTCTGATGTTAACGGCAAAACCAGCCCTGGCGTAGCGGAAAGCTGGGATAACAAAGAGTTTAAAGTGTGGACATTCCACCTGCGCAAAGATGCCAAATGGTCAAATGGTGAGCCGGTTACCGCGCAAGACTTCGTCTACAGCTGGCAGCGCCTAGCCGATCCCAAGACGGCATCGCCTTACGCCAGCTACCTGCAATATGGTCATCTGCTGAATATCGATGACATCATCGCCGGCAAAAAATCTCCAGATACGCTGGGTGTGAAAGCGGTCGACGATCATACGTTGGAGGTCACGCTTTCCGAAGCCGTCCCTTACTTCTATAAGCTGCCTGTTTACGCGGCCATGTCGCCTGTCAATAAAGCGGCGCTTGAGAAATTTGGAGATAAGTGGACGCAGCCACAAAACTGGGTCGGTAATGGCGCCTACAAGCTGAAAAGTTGGGTTGTGAACGAAAAATTGGTACTGGAGCGTAACCCGCAATACTGGGATAACGCGCATACTGTGATTAATCAGGTGACTTACCTGCCTATTTCTTCGGAAGTGACTGACGTGAACCGCTACCGCAGCGGTGAAATTGATATGACATACAATCAGTTGCCGATTGAACTCTTTCAAAAGTTAAAGAAAGAGATCCCCGATGAAGTGAAGGTTAACCCATACCTGTGCACTTATTATTACGAAATTAATAACCAAAAGCCGCCGTTTAACGACGTTCGGGTGCGTAATGCGCTGCGCATGGGCATAAGTCAGGATATTCTGACCAATAAAGTGAAAAATCAGGGTGATATTCCAGCCTATGGTTTTGTACCGCCGTATATTGATGGTTTCAACGCTCAGACCCCTGAGTGGTTCACCTGGCCACAAGAAAAGCGTAACGCAGAAGCGAAGAAACTGCTGGCAGAAGCCGGTTATACCGCAGACAAACCGTTAACGCTGAGCCTGCTGTACAACACATCCGATTTGCATAAGAAAATGGCTATCGCTGCGGCCTCTATCTGGAAACAGAATATCGGCGTAGACGTTAAGCTGGAAAATCAGGAATGGAAAACCTATCTGAGCAGTCGCCATCAAGGTAACTACGATCTCGCCCGTGGTGGATGGTGTGCGGACTACAACGAACCGTCAACGTTCCTCAACAGCATGCTGTCAGATAGCAGCAGTAACACCTCGCACTATAAGAGCAAAGAGTTTGATGCACTGGTTGCGAAGTCCTTGCAGGTGAAAACCGATGAGGAACGTGCAGACGTTTACCAGCAGGCTGAAGCTCTGCTGAATAAAGACGCGGTTACCATACCCGTCTATTACTATGCGAATACCCGTTTGGTGAAGACGTATGTTGGGGGCTTAACAGGCAAAGATCCCCAGGATAATGTCTACGTGAAAGATCTTTATATCATCAAGCACTAATAATAATGGCTGGCGGCACGCAACGATGTCGCCAGCCTTTTATAGGTACGAGCAATGTTAAAATTTATCCTTCGCCGCTGTTTAGAGGCGATCCCAACACTATTTATCCTGATCACCATCTCATTCTTCATGATGCGATTGGCACCTGGCAGCCCTTTTACCGGTGAGCGTAATTTACCACCGGAAGTGATGGCGAATATTGAGGCCAAATATCATCTGAACGATCCCATACTGACGCAGTACGGTAACTATTTACTGCAATTGGTGCAGGGTGATTTTGGTCCTTCTTTTAAATACAAAGATTATTCCGTGAACGATCTGGTCGCGACGTCTTTCCCGGTTTCTGCAAAATTAGGGTTCGCCGCATTCATTCTTGCCATTGTTTTTGGTGTGAGTGCGGGTGTGATCGCTGCACTGAATCAAAATACGAAATGGGACTATACCGTGATGGGCTTTGCCATGACGGGGGTGGTTATTCCCAGCTTTGTCGTCGCACCGCTGCTGGTGCTGATTTTCGCTATTACGCTACGTTGGTTGCCTGGCGGTGGCTGGAACGGCGGGGCACCGAAATACATCATTTTACCGATGGTGGCGCTGTCTTTGTCTTATATCGCTAGCATCGCGCGTATCACCCGAGGTTCGATGATCGAGGTCTTACACTCTAACTTTATCCGCACGGCACGCGCCAAGGGGCTGCCGATGCGTCGTATTGTCCTGCGCCATGCGTTAAAGCCCGCATTACTGCCGGTACTTTCCTATATGGGGCCAGCGTTTGTTGGGATTATTACTGGCTCAATGGTGATCGAAACCATCTTTGGCTTACCCGGTATCGGGCAACTGTTTGTGAATGGTGCGCTGAACCGCGATTACTCACTGGTATTGAGCCTGACGATTTTAGTCGGCGGCTTAACCATTTTATTTAATGCGATCATTGACGTGCTCTACGCTGTTATCGATCCGAAAATTCGCTATTAATTGGGGGCGCTATGTTTTGGAATCGAAAAAACGTTGAAGCGTTAGAGAACTTCACCGAGCAGTCTGAGATTGAAGGGCGCAGCCTGTGGCAAGATGCGCGCCTGCGTTTTATCCATAATCGCGCGGCGCTGGCTAGTCTGTTTGTTCTGGCTGTGATTACCCTTTTCGTGGTGTTTGCGCCGATGCTGTCTGCATTTGACTACGCTGATACAGATTGGGGAATGATGTCAGCCGCACCGGATATGACGTCTGGACACTATTTCGGCACGGATTCTTCAGGCCGCGATCTGCTGGTCCGCGTTGCCATCGGTGGCCGCGTTTCGCTGATGGTCGGCGTGGCTGCCGCGCTGGTCGCTGTGATCGTCGGGACGCTGTATGGTGCGATGTCCGGTTATCTGGGGGGGAAAGTGGACTCGGTGATGATGCGTCTGCTTGAGATCCTCAACTCATTCCCATTCATGTTCTTCGTTATTCTGCTGGTCACGTTCTTTGGGCAGAACATGCTGCTAATTTTCGTGGCTATCGGTATGGTGTCCTGGCTGGACATGGCGCGTATCGTGCGCGGCCAGACGCTGAGTCTGAAACGTAAAGAGTTCATTGAAGCGGCAATGGTTTCTGGCGTCTCCACGCGCGGCATCGTTTTACGTCACATTGTTCCTAATGTGCTCGGTGTGGTGGTGGTTTACGCCTCTCTGCTCGTACCAAGCATGATTCTGTTCGAATCCTTCCTGAGCTTCCTCGGTCTGGGAACGCAAGAGCCGTTAAGCAGTTGGGGTGCCTTGCTGAATGATGGTGCGAACTCAATGGAAGTGTCGCCGTGGTTACTGTTCTATCCGGCGGCGTTTCTGGTTGTCACGCTGTTTTGTTTTAACTTTATCGGCGATGGCCTGCGTGATGCCCTCGACCCGAAAGATCGCTGAGGAGCATCAACATGAGCAAAATTGAGTTAACGGGTGCGCACGACGCGCTGCTACATGTTCAGGATCTGCGGGTAACGTTCAAGACGCAAGATGGGGACGTGACGGCGGTTAACGACTTGAATTTCACGCTCAATGCCGGTGAAACACTGGGGATTGTCGGTGAATCAGGTTCGGGTAAATCGCAGACGGCATTTGCGCTGATGGGATTGCTGGCTCGCAATGGTCGCATTGGTGGTTCGGCGCGTTTTCGTGGCAAAGAGATTCTCAATTTACCTGAAAACCAGCTGAATAAACTGCGTGCTGAAGAAATCAGTATGATTTTCCAGGACCCGATGACGTCACTGAACCCTTACATGCGCGTCGGTGAACAACTGATGGAAGTGTTGATGTTGCACAAACGCCTGAGCAAAAGTGAAGCGTTTGAAGAGTCGGTCAAAATGCTGGATGCGGTCAAAATGCCGGAAGCGCGTAAGCGGATGAAAATGTATCCGCATGAGTTTTCCGGTGGGATGCGTCAACGCGTAATGATCGCGATGGCACTGCTGTGTCGTCCGAAATTGTTGATTGCCGATGAACCGACAACGGCATTGGATGTGACGGTTCAGGCGCAGATAATGACGTTGTTGAACGAGCTGAAGCGTGAATTTAATACTGCCATCATCATGATCACCCATGACCTGGGTGTCGTCGCGGGCATTTGTGACAAAGTGCTGGTCATGTACGCGGGACGCACCATGGAATATGGTGTCGCACGCGATGTCTTTTATCATCCGAGCCATCCGTATTCCGTCGGCCTGCTCAACGCCGTGCCGCGCCTGGATGCGGAAGATGAGGTGCTGGCGACCATTCCAGGTAATCCGCCTAACTTATTACGTTTGCCGAAAGGGTGTCCGTTCCAGCCACGCTGCCCGTATTCAATGGATGTCTGCCACAGTGCACCTGCACTGGAATCTTTTGGTGATGGCCGCTTGCGCGCCTGCTTTAGAGCGATTGAGGAGGTGGTATGAACAACGCGGACGAAAAAAAGGTGTTGTTAGAAGTGGACGATCTGAAAGTTCACTTTGATGTCAGAGATGATAAACAGTGGTTCTGGCAGCCGCCGAAAAAACTGAAAGCGGTCGATGGCGTAACGCTGCGCTTATATGAAGGTGAAACGCTGGGCGTGGTAGGGGAATCTGGCTGCGGTAAATCTACGCTGGCGCGTGCCATTATCGGGCTGGTAAAAGCGACTGACGGACGCGTCACCTGGTTGGGGAAAGACCTGCTGGGCATGAGCGCCGATCAATGGCGAGCGGCACGTAGCGATATTCAGATGATATTTCAGGACCCGTTGGCGTCGCTGAATCCGCGTATGAACATTGGTGAAATTATTGCCGAGCCGTTGAAAGTTTATCATCCAGAGCTTGATCGGCAGGCGGTAAAAGATCGTGTGAAAGCGATGATGCTGAAGGTTGGGCTGCTGCCTAGCCTGATCAACCGTTATCCACATGAATTCTCTGGTGGGCAGTGTCAGCGTATTGGTATCGCCCGCGCGCTGATTCTGGAGCCGAAGTTGATTATCTGTGATGAACCGGTTTCTGCACTGGACGTATCGATTCAGGCACAGGTGGTTAACCTGCTGCGCCAGTTACAGCGTGAAATGCGCCTGTCGCTGATTTTCATCGCTCATGACTTATCGGTAGTGAAACACATTTCTGACCGCGTATTAGTGATGTATCTGGGTCATGCAGTAGAGCTGGGAACCTACGATCAAGTCTATCAAAACCCGCAGCATCCCTATACCCGCGCACTGATGTCCGCGGTGCCGATTCCCGATCCCGATCAGGAACGTAACAAGAAGATACAGCTACTGGAAGGGGATTTGCCTTCACCGATCAATCCGCCATCCGGTTGCGTGTTTTGCACCCGTTGTCCGGTTGTCGGCCCTGAGTGCTCGAAAACCCGTCCATTACTGGAAGGGAGTTTTGCGCACGCCGTCTCGTGTCTGAAGGTCGATCCGCAGGCGTTGTTACCGGAAGCAGAAGCGCAGTAACCCGTTTTATCGGTTACCGATGTAAAAAAGGCGTCTCCTGCGGGAGACGCCTTGCATTGCTGACAATGTACGTTGAGCGTTGATAATGGATAGATCGTAAAGACGCTGTGAATACATCCCTGTACGCTCGAGCCGCGACATCCCTGTCGCGGACGCTTTACTCTTCTATTCCATTATCACCGTTTTCTTTTCGTAAATAGAATTACCCGCGTTTTCAGACGCTTTGCATTGAGGCGAAACGAATTATTCTTTCCACAAAATGTGGCAAAGTTTGTGATCTTTTTCCCGGCAAATCAGCACGCGGGCAAAAATATCAGTAATTTCTTCACCGTCTTGTTCTGCCAGCCCAATCACGACTTCGGCAAAGAAATCAGGATTCAGGTCGAAATCAACGTGCTCAGCCCAGTCTTCAGCGGGGTCAAATAATTCAGCACCGCCGCGCTCTTCGAATTGCAGGTTGAAAAGCAAAATATCTGCCGGATCGAGGTTGTCCGCCGCCAGTTCTAAGAAGATATCGTAGGCCTGTTCCAATGCTTCGTCTTCGGTCAGGCGATTATTTAAATCCATAAAGCGATTCCTGTTAATTCCCAATAGCCTTATTAGAACACGGGAAAACGCGTATTTATAGCAGGGGGCTGAAAAAGTAGAACAACCGCTCGACGATGCGTTGCCAGTAAGGACGATTTTGCCACTGCGCTGCGTTTAACAGGCGTGAGCGGGCAATATAATCTTCCTGCACGCAGGCTAAATCACTGCCGAACCCCGCATCATCGATCACCAGCGTAATTTCAAAATTTAGCCACAGGCTGCGCATATCGAGATTTACTGTGCCAACCAGGCTAAGCTGCCCGTCGACCAGCACGCTTTTGGTGTGCAGCAGTCCGTCCTTGAATTGATAAATTTTTACGCCTGCGGCCAGCAGTTCCGTGAAGAACGCACGGCTGGCCCAGCCGACCAGTACGGAGTCGTTTTTGTGTGGCACAATAATACTGACATCGACCCCGCGCTGGGCGGCGGTACAAATGGCATGTAGCAGGTCATCGCTGGGGACAAAATAGGGGGTTGTCATGATCAACTGCTTACGTGCCGAATACACGGATGTCAGCAGCGCCTGATGAATCATTTCTTCAGGGTAGCCAGGGCCTGAAGCAATAACCTGAATGGTGTGGCCGCTCTCCTGCTCGAACGGCATAACGTTAACATCTGGCGGCGGCGGAAGCAGGCGTTTACCCGTTTCCATTTCCCAGTCACAGCAGTAAATAATGCCCAGCGTGGTTGCTACTGGGCCTTCAATACGCGCCATCAGATCAATCCATTGCCCAACGCCTGCATCCTGCTTAAATAAGCGAGGATCGACCATATTCATACTACCGGTATAGGCAATCCGGTTGTCGATCAGGATAATTTTACGATGCTGTCGCAAATCCATACGGCGCAGGAAAGCACGGAATAGATTCACTTTCAGGGCTTCGACCACGTCTATTCCGGCGGTACGCATAAGTTCGGGGTGATGCTGGCGGAAAAATTGGACGCTGCCAGCCGAGTCCAGCAGAATACGGCAATGTACTCCGCGTCGTGCAGCCGCAATCAGGGAAGAGGTAACTTGCTCGACCAGTCCACCGGATTGCCAGATATAAAACACCATCTCAATGTTGTTACGTGCAAGTTCAATATCACGTAATAGCGCCTTAATGGTGTCATCAAACGTAGTCATCAACTGCAACTGGTTGCCTTTGACGCCACCCACCCCTTGCCGACGTTCACAAAGCTGGAATAGCGCGCTAGCGACTTCGCTGTTTTCCGTTGCGAAAATACGGCGGTATTCCTTTAATTCGCGCAGCCATTTAGCTGTAGATGGCCACATTTTACTGGCACGTTCAGCTCGACGTTTGCCGAGGTGGAGTTCGCCAAACGAAAGATAAGCGACAATACCGACAAGTGGCAGAATATAAATCACCAGCAGCCAAGCCATCGCTGAAGGCACAGCCCGGCGTTTCATCAGAATACGCAAGGTCACACCCGCGATCAGCAACCAGTAGCTAAAAACCAGTAACCAACTTATTACGGTATAAAATGTCGACATAAAAGCAGCACAGTTCCCTTCTGCAAAGAATTAACAAAGTGTACGCATAGATCTATAAAAGGGGAAATGCCTTTCCTCTGAATCTCACCGTCATACTTCAAGCTGCATGTACGTTGGCTGCGATACTCGGTACTCGCCCTGTGGGACAACGCTTCACGTTGTTCAAAGCGCTAACGTTTTGTCCCGCACTCGAATTATTTAGGGGATAAAAAAGAGAATGGCAGAGAGGGCGATTCACTGATTGTTGTCACGCAGCAGGGGGGTATAATGCCCAACGCGAGTGGATTAACAAGAGTCGCATCATGAAACGCAGTCGGAATGAAGTGGGCCGTTGGCGGATGTTACGTCAGGTCCAGCGTAGAAGAGGCCGTTGGTTGGAAGCGCAATCGCGTACTTACCGCCATATTCGCTCTGCTCGTTATTTGCAGCAGAAGCACCAACGGCGGGCATTACTCTATGCGGTAGCTTACGAGTGGTAAGTCAGTGAGAAAAATAGCGACCCGAAGCATGGTCGCTATTTTTTATCACGGCATGTTGCTATCAAGGCACCGGTTTATTCCGTCATCGGGTTTATCCCATCATTGGAATGCGCTGAGCCATTTCTCTCTGGTCAATCATCGAATTAACGTCATGTTCTGTCGAGGGAAGGATAAACAACGATACCGAGGTACTGAGACGTTCCGTTTGCGCCAACAGTGAGGTGAAGGTGTGTGCGGAGGCTTCAACCTGACCCGCATTTTCTCTGACGGTATCGTTCAGCGTGCTGAGTCGGGCAGTCACTTCATGAATGCTTTCATTTTGCTGATGTGATATTTCCGAGATCTCGCTCAGAAACGTGCCCGTTCCTTTCGCCGTTTGGATGATGTTCTGTAGGCTGTCATTCAGCTTGTTTACCAGCCGCGTTCCTGCGGTTACGCTGTTATCTGAATCACGGATCAGCACATTAATGTTCTGTGCAGAGTGGCTGCTTTGCGAAGCCAACGTGCCGACCTCTCGTGCGACAACGGCGAACCCGCGTCCCATTGCCCCAGCCCGCGCGGCTTCAATCGCTGCGTTCAACGACAAAATGTGCGTCTGGAATGCTACGTTCTCAATCATCCCAATAGCTTCCGTCATTTCTCGCGTTCTGCCTGCGATATCTGACATCGCCGCTTTGACGTCATTCATCATCGTTTCACCCTGTGTGGCAATTTTACTGGTGTCTTCCGCATGCAAATTAGCCTGTTGGGTATGCAGGGTATTTTGTTCCAGATGTTGGCTGAGCTGAATAATGTGTTCAGTTGTGGCTTTAAGTTCTCGTGATTGGCGATTCGCCTGTTCGGAAAGCTGTTGGTTATCCGCAGCGACGCGATCGACTTGTGTCACCATGTGGTCAACGCCCTGACGAACTTGATTGACCAATGTAACCAGACCTTCCTGCATTTGAATGACGTTGGTATTGAGCTGTTCAACTTCGCGTGTACCGTGGGTTTCTGTGTTGACCGAGTGAGATAGATCGCCTGCGGCGATCCGTTTTAAATGGGTAATAATTTGTGTCAGCGGACGAATAATGACCCGATTAACGCCAACCCACACGGCGATTGCGATCGCCAATAAGAGGCCTAACACCGTGATAAAAATGGTTTTTGCACGATCGAGAGAGGATAAGAATTGTTGGCCATGCTGCTTTTGTAGTGCATCGGTATCTTGCAGATAGTGCGAATACTTTTGAGTAAAATCGCTTTGGTAGGCCTGAACCGGGACAGCAAAGAAAATATCGATCTGATTGGTGGTTTTGATTCCCTCGGCCAGCTCGACAAGCCCGGAATAAAGCTGGTTGTAACTTTTTTTCAAATCGACAAAGGCTGGCGTGTCTGCTTCATTCGTCGTGGCTGTTCCCAGTAATTGGTAGTGCGCTTGTGCCTGTTTTAGAGAGACTTCCGCTTCATCCATCAGGCTATGCCAGCTGCCTTCAGAACCTGTTTCTTTATCTACCAACAGATAAATACCCGCGCGGTTGAGCTTGTCGCTGGCATTCATCACTTCCATCCGTGCTTTATCCATTACCGCTTGTTGCTGGCGCAGACTCTCGTTTGCGGAAATATCCTGTCTAACTTGAGTCATCGTTTGAGAAATGACGCCGATAGAAACCAATTGCAGTAAAGAAAATAGCCCAATGATCAATAACAATCCGGAGAGAATACTTAGGCGATGACGGCGGCGGATAGTAGCAATTCCGTTTCGCAAAACCGCAGGCATTAACATGATTGTTGACCCTCTATAGATGAATAGCGGTCAAACTATCACGGTTAAATGACTAAAATATTTCAGCTTTTAGCGGAGAGGTAAGGGCCATGGTTTTCTGGTGCAACCATGACCTATATCAATTGAACCCTTAAAACACCTTTTTGTAGGGTTTCACGCTGACGTGTTTGTAGACGCCAGCCGCGATGTAAGGGTCAGCATTGGCCCATGCCGTAGCTTCATCCAGCGATGCGAATTCGGCGATAATGACAGAACCGCTAAAACCAGCCTGGCCGGGATCGTCGCTATCGATAGCGGGTAAGGGGCCAGCAGTAATCAGCCGACCCTGATCGCGTAATACCTGTAAACGGGCAAGATGGTCTGGCCTGACCGACAGGCGTTTTGCTAGGGAATCAACATTATCTTCAGCATAAATGACATAGAGCATAGCGGCCTCACAGGTAGGAAGGTAAATTCTCGCGTTCGGGATTCCGGGTAGGGTTCCCCAACGGCCAAACACTATCGGTAAGAGAAACGTGTTTCTACCATCATACGTGATGTTGTTCGAGGACAATAGGTTGATTTGCCAGAGTAATCCCCCCACGATTTCTGTTTTTTTTACAATTCCACGGGTTGTTATTGAATATGATTGCTATTTGCATTTAAACTTGGGCGGCATAAGAGGATAAAGACAGACTATGCCGCAAAAAAAATTTTTTCTAACCCGTCGTTACTCATGGCCATTCATACTTTCAGTTGGTTTTCACGGTTCACTGATTGCAGGTTTGCTGTACGCTTCGTTTAATAATTCCATTGAATTACCGCAGGAGTCTAAACCCATCAGCGTTGTGATGGTGAATCCTGCGGCCTACGAAGCGGCACCTGCTGCCAAATCAGCCCCTGAACCCGAGCCCATTAAGCAGCCAGAACCTGAGCCGGAACCGATTCCAGAACCGGAACCCGTGCCGCAGCCAGTCGCGATACCGTTACCTGAACCAAAACCCAAGCCGAAACCTAAACCGGAGCCCAAGCCCGTGAAGAAGGTTGAGCAGCCGAAGCCGGTTAAGCGTGAACCAACCGTTGAAAAACAGCCGCCTTCGCCGTTTACCAGCGAAGAGCCGACGCGCAATGTCAATAATGCGCCAGTGAAACAGGCACCTGCACCAGCAGCAAGTTCACAGTCGAGTGGACCACGTCCGCTGAGCCGCGCGCAGCCACAGTATCCAGCCCGTGCGTTCTCGTTACGCGTTGAAGGTCGAGTGAAAATGCAGTTTGATGTGGATGAATCTGGGCGCGTTGACAACGTTCGGGTACTTTCTGCTGAGCCGCGCAATATGTTCGAGCGTGACATCAAACAGGCGATGCGTAAATGGCGTTACGAAGCGAGCAAGCCAGGTAAAGATCTGGTTGTGACTATCGTGTTTAAAATTGATGGCGGGGCGGCGGTCGAATAATACCCGGCAATACATAAAAAGAAACGGGGCATCGTCTTTGATAGATGATGCCCCGCTTTCGTTATAGAACGGGTGAAATCGTGCCGATTCAGCAAGCGCTCAGCCTGATATTACTCGCTTGGCGTGAAGTTGCTTTTACCCGCTGGCAGTTCACGTGGATGCCCTTCTTCATCAACGGCGACGTAAGTGAATAACGCTTCGGTGGCCCGGTAGCGCTGACCAATCGGCTCAGACGAGACTTTTTTTACCCAGACTTCAACGTTGACATTGATAGAACTACGGCCAGTGCGTAAGCAACGCGCATAACAGCAAACCACATCGCCGACGGCAACCGGTTTGAGGAACGACATCCCATCAACCCGTACAGTAACGACACGCCCTTCGGCGATTTCTTTCGCCAGAATGGCACCGCCGATGTCCATTTGTGACATCAACCAGCCGCCAAAAATATCCCCGTTCGCATTGGTATCAGCTGGCATTGCCAGCGTACGGAGAACCAGTTCACCCTGTGGTAACACGTTTTGTGTGCTCATTGTGTATGCCTCGGTTTAGCGACTACGGTTGCTCGCTTTTTTCTTCTTCTGATTTCTCGTGGTCGTTAGGTAAGTGGCGATAAATATAGACGCCACAAACCAGCGTAAACAGCAGCGTCACACCGGTTAGTCCAAAGACTTTGAAATTTACCCACACGCTTTGCGGTAGCCAGAAAGCAATATAAATGTTAACCAATCCGCACACCAGAAAGAACATGGCCCAGGCGAAATTCAGTTTCCCCCAGACAGGCTGCGGTAAGGTCAACTCTTTACCCAGCATCTTCTGAATCAGAGTCTGTTTCATGACAAACTGGCTAACCAGCAGGGCAATGGCAAACAAGGCGTAGATGATGGTCACTTTCCACTTAATAAACAGATCATTATGGAATACCAGCGTTAGCGAACCAAAAACGACGACCATCGCAAAGGTGACCAGCGTCATTTTCTCTATTTTACGGTACATCATCCAGGTGACTGCGAGTGACAGCGCCGTTGCCGCAATCAGTGCACCCGATGCAATATAGATGTCATAAAGTTTATAGGCCGCAAAAAAAACGACCAACGGTATAAAATCAAGAAGTTGCTTCATTATGTCAATCCATCACTCAACTGTGTCGTAATCATAACCCGCAAGAGTTACCCGATAGCGCATGCCATTATCCTTTATTGTGGATCACCATTCCCGAGATATTGTAATAATTTGCAGAAAATTACGAATGGGTCGGTAACGGCCAAGGGATTGCGAAGCCTATACCACCACAGGTGTGGCATAGGCCGGGAGCGGTAATTACGCACGCAGCAGCATATAAAGGCGGAACAGATAAATGAGCAGGATCGCGGAGATCAGGTTGCCCAAGCCGTTCAGAACCACGCCGAGCACGGTCGGTGAGGAAATCGGTAACTTCGACACAATCAGCAAAATAGCGATTTTAGCCAGTAGCCACATCACGATGGCAGGTGCGGTTGCACGCAGGTTACCGTAAGCCAGTTTGGCACTCACTTTAATGGCATTGAAAATCCCGCTTTTTTCCGTAACGACAATGATGGGTGACAAACTCAGCGCAATAGCGAGCAGCACGCCAGGAATGACCAGAAGCATCATGCCAAGCTGGATGAGCAGGGTGCACAGCAGGATCAGGATAAGCAGACGCAGTAAAAAAGGTGCAGAGGCGCCAATGGCACGCAGTGCACTGGTGCGGTGTCCGTCAGAAACCAACTGAATCAGCATCAGAATCCCGCCCGTCAGCAGCGCATTGCCTACTAACGCAGCAAAGGTGCCGGCTGCCGACATTTTCAGTAACACGGTTTGTTGTTCCGGCGTCATCTGCTGAATCAAGTCCATTAAGCCTGATTCGACAGAAGATGACAGATCGCTGCTGGAACTGCTCAGAATCTGTAACTCGTCTCCAGAAGGCGATAGCGCATGATTCAGTATGACAGTAATGAATGCCGTCAACAGTGACATCATTAAGATGCTGATGAACTGGTTACGGGTAAAATTCATCGTGTCACGGTACAACGTGTTAGCCGTGATAGGCATGAAGGCTCCTTGAAAAAGATAAATCGACAGAAAGAACTTAACTCGCGATTGTAACCTGTTAATTCGCGCTGTGGCACCCCGTTGGCGATGCAATGCTGTTTTTCCTTTCGTTGAGGATCAATGTGGTAGGGGTAGCCGTCGCCATTTTCCTCATCACTCATGACGTAATTTATTCGTCATGCTGTTTTTGATCTGAATCAATTTCATGAATTTTAATTGGTTAGTGATAAGTGATTTGGTTCAATCTGAACGTAAAACCTTTAAAGGATGTGATCTGGCTTAAAACAATAATACCCATTTAGGGGTATCTTTTGCTCGAAATTTAAACCCTATAAATGGAGTGGGTAATGAAAAAAACATCTTTCTTATTGTTGGCAGCGGCGCTCATGCCTGCATTTGCGCAGGCTCATCAAGCGGGTGATTTTATTGTTCGGGCGGGAACGGCGACTGTGCGTCCTGCTGAAAGCTCGGACAACGTGCTGGGATTGGGGGAGTTTCAGGTTAGCAACAATACTCAACTGGGTCTGACTTTCAGCTACATGGTGACGGACAACATTGGTGTTGAGTTGCTCGCCGCTACGCCGTTCAAACACAAAGTTGGCACACCGGGTACGGGAACGATTGCAGAAGTTAAGCACCTGCCACCGTCACTGGTAGCGCAGTACTATTTTGGCGATGCGCAAGATAAATTACGTCCTTATTTAGGCGTTGGTCTGAACTATACGATGTTCTTCGATGAGAAATTCAATGATACGGGGAAAGGTGCGGGTTTGAGCGATCTGAGCCTGAAAAATTCCTGGGGTATTGCGGCGCAGGCAGGGTTGGATTACAACCTGGACAAGAATTGGCTAGTAAACATGTCCGTATGGTGGATGGATATTGATACTGATGTGAAATTTAAAGCCGGTAACGATCAGCAAAGTATCCATACTAAACTTGATCCGTGGGCCTTTATGTTTGGTGTAGGCTATCGCTTCTGATTGTTAATTTAATTTGATGTGAAGAATAAAAAATTTCCGAGAGAAATTTTTAACGTTGCGTGAGCAACGGTCCGTAAGGGGGCGGCCAGGGATGGCACGCCATAAAAAAACGGCGACGTAAATAACGTCGCCGTTTTTATAGACAGGAAATAACAAACCAATAAAAATAACGCTATTTGCTATTAAATCTATTTTCTATATGGCGTTAGCCATTAGAAATTGTATTGCACACCAACGCGGTAACGAGTTTGGCGCTCGTCAGTCGTTTTACTGCCAATCACGTTGCCGACTTCAGCGTAAGGCGTCCAGTTTTTGTCATATTTGTACGCTAATTTAACGTTATGAGTGAGGCCGTAGTTGTCGTTGTCGGCGAGGTAACCAACAGAACCGGCTTTGGTTTTCTTGTCGTATTCAAATTCGTATTCAACCACAAAGTTCGCAGGCAGTTTATAACCCAGCGTACTGGTGATGGTATAGCCTTTCATATCTGAAGGGGCTGTAGTACCGATGCTGTCACTTTTGCGCAGGTAAGATGCACGGTAGCGCAGACCATAGTACAGTGAGTCGGTAATATTAGCCGTACCTTTGACATAAGGACGGTAGTTGTTGTCTTTTGAAGAAGACACCATGTTTAAGCCCGCTTCAACGCCAAAGGTTTTGTCAAACTTGTACTGGTAGCTAGCGGTGACTTCAGTACCGTTGCTGACTGGCTCGTTATACGGTTTATTTGGTGTTTTATCTGCGTCTGATTGGCCCCATTTTGCTTCCATTGACAGGCCAAAGCCGTTGTCAAAACGGTGGGACATCAGCAGGCGATCTTTATGGTCGTTTTTTGCTGAATCATTCATCTCATGACGATAGTCAATCGTAACAGCCATGGAGCTTAAGCTGATTAAGGAAGTTACCATCATCGTCAATATTTTAACTTTCATTTTATTATCCCATGTTGAAGAGAATTATTATTTAAAAAACGCGCTGCCACTTTGTTCAGCGATTTCATTCTATTTATTTTATCTTACAGTAATGTGAACAAGATCTTCAAAAAGAGAATTTTTTAAATGATCTCAATTCTGTGATTTTCTTCTTGTTTTATTTATGGGATTTATGCGGATTAAAAAATACTGGGAAATTAATTTATTTATTTGATGCGGAATTAAATAATTATTTCAATTTGAAAAGATTACTTACAATTATTGAAATTTGGAAATTAAATAATTATTGAATATATTTCTCGTCAGTAAAATAAGAAATAATTTGAAACACTATTCGGCGCGCGACATTGCTTGCGCTAAGTACAAATCGCGCGCCTGAAACGTGTTATGAACGCGTAGCCGCTTTCATTTCACTCACAAAGGTGTGTAACTCTGACAGCATTAAGCTGGGCTGGTTCAGATTTTTTTCAATAATCCGCACGATCGCTGAGCCAGAAATAGCCCCCGCGGCACCTGACGCGAGTGTTTCTTGCACTTGAGTCGGATCGGAAATGCCAAATCCTTGCAGTGGTGGGGCAGCATGATACGCATTCAGTTTGGCAACCAGATGATTCAGCGGTAGTTGGGCGCGTTTTTCTGCTCCTGTCACGCCTGCGCGTGACACCAGATAGGTGTAGCCACGGCCATAAGAGGCGATCTCGCGCAATAGTTCATCATCAGCATTAGGCGGGCAGATAAAGATGGGGGCAATACCGTGTCGTAGCGCTGCCGTACGGAAAGGGGCCGATTCCACCACGGGAACATCCGCCACTAACACCGAATCGACGCCAACCTCGGCACAACGCTGATAAAATTCATCGATACCATTGCTGAAGACCAGATTGGCATACATCAGCAGGCCAATCGGAATTTCTGGGTATTTCTGACGTATGGTCGCCAGCATCTCGAAACATTGCTCTGGCGTGACGCCTGCGGCAAAAGCGCGCAGATTAGCTGCCTGAATGGTCGGGCCATCCGCCAGCGGGTCAGAAAAGGGCACGCCTAGTTCCAGCGCATCGGCACCCGCGGCAATCAGCGTATCGATAATTTTCAGTGACTGCTCAGGAGAGGGGTCGCCCAGCGTGACAAACGGGACGAACGCGCCTTCTTTTTTCTCTGACAGGCGTGCAAATAGCTGTTGGTAGCGCTCCATTACATTTCTCCCCGATCTTTCAAAATATCGTGCACGGTAAAGATGTCTTTATCACCCCGACCTGACAAATTGACCACCAGCAGTTGCTCTTTCTCCGGCTCTGCTTTGATCATCTTCAAGGCATGTGCTAATGCGTGGGAGGATTCCAGTGCAGGAATAATACCTTCACTACGGCAGAGTGCTTTGAAGGCATCCAGCGCTTCATCATCGGTAATCGAGACATAGTCGGCACGACCAATGCTATTCAGGTAGGCGTGCTGCGGCCCTACGGACGGGAAATCCAGTCCGGCAGAAATAGAGTAGGACTCTTCTATTTGCCCGTCAGACGTTTGCATCATCGGGGACTTCATACCAAAATAGATACCGACGCGGCCATGCTTTAACGGTGCACCGTGTTGCCCAGATTCAATGCCTAAACCGCCGGGTTCAACGCCGATCAGACGGACATCAGTATCAGCGATAAAATCAGCGAACATCCCAATGGCGTTCGAGCCGCCGCCGACGCAGGCTAGAACGGCATCCGGCAGACGACCTTCTTTTTCCAGGATCTGCGCTTTCGTTTCTTCGCCAATCATGCGTTGGAATTCGCGTACGATCGTTGGATAAGGATGCGGACCTGCTGCTGTTCCCAACAGATAGTGTGCGGTGTCATAGCTGCCGGACCAGTCACGCAGGGCTTCGTTACAGGCATCTTTCAGCGTGGAAGAACCGCTATGAACCGGAATCACTTCGGCACCCATCAGACGCATGCGAAAGACGTTCGGCGACTGGCGCTCGACGTCTTTTGCACCCATATAAACGCGGCATTTTAGGCCAAGCAGGGCGCAAGCCAGCGCCGTCGCGACGCCGTGTTGGCCCGCGCCGGTTTCAGCGATGATTTCGCTTTTGCCCATGCGTTTAGCAAGCAATGCTTGTCCAAGTACCTGATTCGTTTTGTGCGCGCCGCCGTGCAGCAGATCTTCACGCTTTAGGTACAACTTCGTTTTCGTCCCTGCCGTCAGGTTCTGGCACAGGGTTAATGCTGTTGGACGACCTGCATAGTTTTTCAGCAGGTCGGTAAACTCGGCCTGAAATTCAGGATCTTTTTGTGCGCTGACGAAAGCTTCTTCTAACTGGCGTAACGCCGGGATGAGGATCTGCGGAACAAATTGTCCGCCGAATTCACCGAAGTAAGGGTTGAGTAATGTCATAATTTTCCCGTCTGTTTTAGTGTTGCGGCTGACGTAATGTCGCAAAAACCGCAGCAATTTTATGTGAGTCTTTTTTTCCCGGTTCGCTTTCCACCCCGGAATTGAAATCCAGTCCTGCGCAACCTTGCTGTGCCGCCAGGGCGCAGTTATCGCTATTCAGGCCACCGGCTAATAACACGTTATCCAGTGACTGATTGGCCAGCAGTGACCAGTTGAACGTTTTACCGCTGCCGCCCTGAGCGTTATCAAACACATAGCGATCGACGTGGATAAAATTACGTTCTGGCAGCACATCTGTGATGCTCAGTGCTTTCCAAATTTGGCACGACGCAGGTAATTGCTGGCGTAGCTGGTTGATTGTCTGTTGATCTTCATCGCCGTGCAGTTGAACGGCTGCTAACCCCAACTGCGTCGTGATAGCAACGATGTGTTCGACGGGCGCGTTGCGGAAAACACCGACATAGCGCAGTGGTGCTCCCTCAATGACATCAGTAGCTTGTTTGACGTCAACATAGCGCGGAGAACTGGCGACGAAGATTAACCCGCCGTAGAGCGCACCAGCCTGATAGGCGGCCTGTGCATCTGCTGCACGCGTCAGGCCGCAGACCTTGTTTTCTCCTAGAATAACGCGGCGTACTGCACCGTTCAGATCCGGCTCGGACATCAGTGAGCTGCCGATCAGGAATCCCTGAGCAAAGGCGCTGAGTTCACGAATCTGCGCATGGCGGTTGATACCGGATTCACTGATCACGGTGACGCCAGCAGGCAGACGCGGTGCGAGCGTCCGAGTACGGTTGAGGTCAATAGAGAGATCGCGCAGGTCGCGGTTGTTGATCCCGACGACGCGCGCTTCGAGTTGAATGGCACGTTGTAGCTCTTCTTCATTACTGACTTCCGTCAACACGCCTAACTTCAGACTGTGCGCTACCTCGGCCAGTTGCTGATACTGCTCGTCGTCCAGTACGGACAGCATCAGTAGAATGGCATCGGCCTGATAGTAGCGCGCCAGATAGATCTGGTAGGGCGAAATAATAAAATCTTTGCACAAAACCGGCTGATGTACGGCTGCGCTAACCTGTGGCAGGAAGGCAAAATCGCCCTGAAAATACTTCTCGTCGGTTAAAACGGAAATAGCGGACGCGTAACCTTTATAGACCTGAGCAATCGCTACCGGGTCGAAATCGTCGCGAATCAATCCCTTCGACGGCGACGCCTTTTTGCATTCCAGAATAAAGGCGGGCTTATCTTGTTTCAGCGCCTGATAAAAGTCGCGCTGGCTGGGAACGATCTCATGTTGAAAAGAGGCCAGTGGCTGTGCTTTCTCACGTTCTGCAACCCAGAGTGCTTTATCACGCACAATTTTATGTAATACGGTTTCCTGCATGGTTCTATTATCCTCTGGCGGACAGGGCGACAACGCGCTGATAAGCCTGTCCACTATGAATGACGTCAAGTGCCTGTTGCGCATTCTGGCGCAGATCTTCTTGTCCGAACAATCTCAGAAGCAACGCAACGTTGGCGGCAACCGCAGCGGCGTGTGCGCGTTCGCCTTTACCTTGTAGCAGCGACGCGAGAATGTCACGATTTTCTTCCGGCGTTCCGCCTTGTAATGCCGACAGCGGGTACGCCTCCAGACCGAAGTCGCGATGTGTCAGTTCGTAGGTTTCGATCTCGCCATTATGTAACTCTGCAACCTGTGTTGGCGCATGAATGGCGACTTCGTCCATCCCCCCGCCGTGTACGACAGCAGCACGTTGGTAGCCCAGCACCTTCAGCGTTTCAGCGATAGGGCGAACCAGTTCGGGGCTATACACGCCAATCAGCGCCAGCGGCGGACGAGCCGGGTTAACCAGCGGCCCCAGCACGTTGAAAACGGTACGGGTTTTAAGTTGCTGACGCACTGGCATGGCATGGCGGAAACCCAGGTGATATTGCGGAGCAAACAGGAAACACACGCCCAAATCGTCCAGCGCCTGGCGTGAATCCTGTGCGCTCATATCCAGCTTAATGCCGAACGCGGAGAGCAAATCGGATGAACCAGAACGGCTGGAGACGCTGCGGTTGCCGTGCTTGGCGATTTTCAGGCCACAACTGGCAGCAACGAATGCGCTGGCGGTTGAGATGTTGATGCTGTTTGTACCGTCACCGCCGGTGCCGACGATATCGGCAAATAAATAGTCGGGGCGAGGAAATGGCTGAGCATCTGCCAGTAATGCCGTAGCGGCACCCGCAATTTCGTCGGGATGCTCGCCGCGCACTTTCATGCTAATCAGCGCTGCCGCCAGCTGGCTGGCATCCAGTTCACCGCGGATAATGGCGCCAAACAGCGCCTGACTTTCCTGACGGCTGATGTTTTCCGCGCGGTATAATTTTTCCAGTATGTTTTGCATGATAAATACATCCTGAGCAGTAGACGGTTCCAAAGTCGCAGAAGACAGTTGCATAATCGTATCCCTCGTTAAGCTAGCGCCCAGTCAAGCGTTTGTTCCAGCAGTCGAGCGCCGTGTGTGGTCAGGATCGACTCAGGATGGAATTGGAAACCGCAAACGCGATCCGCATCGTTACGCACGGCCATCACCATCGCATTGAAGTGCGCGTTGACGGTCAGCGTAGAAGGAATGTTGCTGCCGACCAGCGAGTGGTAGCGGGCAACGGGCAGCGGGTGCGGTAAACCGTTAAACATGCCGCTGGCATCGTGGTCAATTGCAGACGCTTTGCCATGCAGGATTTCACCCGCCTGGCCGACATGGCCGCCGTAGGCTTCCACGATGGCTTGATGGCCGAGGCAAATACCGATAATCGGCAGTTGACCGCGCAGACGTCGCAGCAGTTCCGGCATGCAGCCCGCTTCCGCCGGTGTGCCGGGGCCGGGAGAGAGCATCAAAATCGGTTTTTCCATCTGTTGTAACCGCGCAATGATGACGTCGGCAGGCAGATGGTTACGGTAAATCACGACCTGATGGCCGCTGGCGCGTAGCTGATCCACCAGGTTGTAGGTGAATGAGTCGATATTATCGAGCAGCAGGATGTCGGCCATCAGAAGATCTCCTTTGCATGGTGCGCACTGGCAATAGCTCGCAGTACCGCGCGGGCTTTATTGCGTGTTTCGTCGGCTTCGGCCTGCGGATTAGAATCAAGAACCACGCCCGCACCGGCCTGAACGGTAGCAATACCGTCTTCGACATAGGCGGAGCGAATAACGATGCAGGTATCCAGATCGCCATGAGCAGTGAAGTAGCCCACCGCGCCGCCGTAGCTGCCGCGTCGGGTTTTCTCACTTTCTGCAATCAACTGCATTGCCCGGACTTTCGGTGCGCCGCTCAGCGTGCCCATATTCATGCAGGCGCGGTAAGCGTGCAGGACATCCAAATCTTCACGCAGCGTACCCACCACGCGCGACACCAGATGCATCACAAAGGAGTAACGATCAACTTTGGTCAAGTCGGCAACATAACGGCTACCCGGTTGGCAGATGCGCGCCAGATCGTTACGGGCTAAATCCACCAACATCAGGTGTTCAGCCAGTTCTTTATGGTCGGTACGCATTTCCAGCTCAATGCGGCTATCGAGATCGCGATCCAACGAACCATCGGCACGGCGGCCGCGTGGGCGAGTACCCGCAATCGGATAGATTTCGATTTGGCGGCTGTCGGCATCGTACTTCAGCGAGCTTTCCGGTGAGGCACCGAACAGCGTGAAATCCTGATCTTGCATATAAAACATGTAAGGGCTGGGATTGTTATCTTTCAGCGTTTGGTAAGCGGCCAGCGGTGAAGGGCAGGGTAAAGAGAAACGGCGCGACGGCACGACCTGAAAAATTTCACCGATGCGGATAGCTTCCTGCATCTGGCTGACAACTTCACCAAAGGCTTCATCACTCTGGTTGCAACTCAGCGTCATGTCTTCGATAGGCTGACGCGGCAGCGCAGGAGCGGGCTGGGTAAGCTGAAGTTGCAACTGTTCCAAACGCTGTTGCAGACGCTGCTTTTCGCTGTGGTTTGGCGTAAACAGGCTGGCTTGCAGGGCGGTCACGCGTTTTTGGTGGTCAAGCACCAGCAAGGTTTCTGCCAGATAGAAGCAAAAATCTGGGCAACGCTGCTGCTGGCTCAGCGCCGGCAACGCTTCAAATCCGGCGACCAGATCGTAGGCGAACAGACCGCCAAGGAACATGGCTTCACGCTCGTCCGTCGGACAGGCAACCAGCGTCAGAATCTGGCGTAAGGCATCAAATACGGACAGCGAACGCAGGCGTGCATCTTCATCCTGCATGGCGTCGGCCAGTGGGAAGGTGAGCTCACGACCGTTCGGACGTGGCTGATTGGTAATTTCCGCAGGCAGTGCGGCATCCAATAATGGCAGCAGGCTGGCACCGTTTGCGGTTAATGCCTGAACGGAAACCTGCTGGCCGAGGGCGGTGATACGCAGTGCGCTATCAATGATTAACAGGCTTTTCAGGTTTTCCTTGCTGTCGATTTCAGCTGATTCTAACAGCAACGTGGCAGGTCTGGCACCGCAGAGCTGATGGAAGATGGCGCTGGGGTCGTTACGGTAAACGGCCTCGGTACGCAGCAGTTCCAGTTTCGGTTGTGTTGTTTGCATTCTTGCTACCCGTTTAATGTTGTGCCCATCAAATAAAAAACCCGCTTAGTTAAGCGGGTTTGGGAATATCTGCATGTGTGATAACAGCGATGCGTGATTAGTCCACCCGCGATAGGGAAGAGCGCCACCAACCATGCTTCATCATTTTCTGCGTTGCCATTATCATCGTCTCACTGTTTATTGCGGACACCGTGTTTGTGTTCCGAGCTTGCGTACTAGTTAACTGGAACGGTGATAAAATGTCAACACCTTCAATAGGATTATTTTATTACTCAGGGAAACCGCAGCCATTACCCTTTTCTTCTTATTAATGGCATCATGCGGCCTTCGCATGATTCTCGTTAATGGATAGGCCTGTGCCAGAAGATTCACAATCGATATCGTCATTCCCACTTTATGATTTGCATAGCCATACTGTGGCGTCTGATGGCCTGTTAACACCGACGGCGTTGGTTTGTCGGGCAGTAGACATGCGGGTAAGTGTGTTGGCTATTACCGATCACGACACGACCGCTGGGCTTGAAGAAGCACGGAATGCAATTGCACAACATGAGTTGCCTCTGAGGCTAATTCCCGGCGTAGAGATCTCCACGCTGTGGGAAAATCATGAGATTCATATTGTCGGATTGGGGATGGATATCACCCATCCTGCGTTACGTGGATTGCTGCAACAGCAGGCGGATAACCGGCAGAGTCGGGCGGAACAGATCGCCGCTCGGTTGGAAAAATCCCGCATTCCCGATGCGCTGGCTGGTGCACAGCGTCTGGCGACGGGAGGGCAGATTACACGGGCGCATTTTGCGCGTTATCTGATCGAGCTGGGTGTCGCGGCGAATATGAATCAGGTGTTCAAAAAATATCTGGCGAAAGGCAAAACTGGCTACGTGCCACCGCAGTGGTGCACCATCCCACAAGCGATCGAGGCGATTCATCAGTCCGGCGGTGTGTCGGTGTTGGCGCATCCGGGGCGCTACGATCTGACGGCCAAATGGTTAAAACGTTTGCTAGCCATGTTTGCAGAAAGCGGCGGGATCGCAATGGAAGTCGCGCAGTGCCAACAGGCGCCGGATGAACGGACACAGCTTGCTCGTTATGCGCGAGATTTCAATCTGATGGCATCGCAAGGATCGGATTTCCACCTGCCTTGCGCCTGGATTGAGCTGGGGCGTAAGTTATGGCTGCCTGCCGACGTCGAGCCGGTTTGGCATCATCCATTATTGGCAAATTAGCTGAACATTACCGCGTAATGGCATCGCTATCTCATGAAATAACAATCTTTTACCACCGACACGTTCTATAATAACCCTATTGCACTATGACGCGGTGTGGGATGAGCAACGCCGCGCAATGTCAGACGCACGAGGTAGGCCATGAGTCAGTTTTTCTATATTCATCCGCAGAATCCGCAACCACGATTAATCAACCAATCGGTGGAGTTTTTGCATAAAGGCGGGGTGATTGTTTATCCAACGGATTCCGGCTATGCGTTGGGTTGTATGCTGGGCGAAAAGAACGCGTTGGAACGTATCTGCCGGATTCGCGATCTGGGTAGCGATCATAACTTCACGCTGATGTGCCGCGATTTGTCCGAACTATCGACGTATGCCCATGTTGATAACTCGGCTTTTCGGTTGATTAAAAATAATACGCCGGGTAATTACACGTTTATTCTGAAAGCGACAAAAGAGGTGCCCCGTCGCTTAATGAATGAAAAACGCAAAACCATCGGCCTGCGCGTGCCGTCTAATCCGATTGCACTGGATTTGCTGGCCGCGCTGAATGAACCGTTGATGTCGACGACGCTGATGCTGCCGGGAAATGATTTCGCCGAATCCGATCCAGAAGAAATTCAGGACGAATTGGGGAAATTGGTGGATTTGATTATCCACGGCGGTTCCCTGGGTCAACAGCCGACGACAGTTATCGATCTGACCGAATCTGTGCCGCGTATTGCTCGTGAAGGCACTGGTGATGTTACGCCGTTCTTATAAGCGCAGCGACGTGTGGTAACAATGAGAATACAAATGGCGCGAAGATCGGTATAATCGCGCCAGCATTGAATATTAGGCATGATTTTTACTTAACTTGCTGAATTTTATAAGCAGTTATGACTCCCCCCGACGCCTGGGAAGGCGACACTAGAGGTTGCTCAATGAGCGAAAAGTTACAAAAAGTTCTGGCGCGCGCCGGACATGGCTCACGCCGCGAAATTGAAGGTATCATTCAGGCTGGGCGCGTCAGCGTTGACGGCAAGGTTGCCACACTGGGCGATCGCGTTGAAGTGACGAAAGCCACCAAAATCCGTATTGATGGTCATGTGGTTACCGTTAAGGAAACCGAAGAAACCGTGTGTCGCGTACTGGTGTATTACAAACCAGAAGGCGAGCTGTGCACCCGCAACGATCCTGATGGGCGCCCAACGGTGTTTGACCGTTTGCCGAGAATTCAGGGTTCCCGTTGGGTTGCTGTAGGGCGTCTGGATGTGAATACCTCCGGTCTGCTGCTGTTTACGACCGACGGTGAACTGGCCAATCGCCTGATGCACCCCAGCCGTGAGGTTGAGCGTGAATATGCCGTGCGGGTCTTCGGTGAGGTTGATGACGAAAAGATCAAGCAACTGAGCAAAGGCGTGCAGTTGGAAGACGGCCCTGCTTCGTTCCGCACTATCCGCTATCAGGGTGGTGAAGGCTTGAACCAGTGGTATAACGTGACGCTGACAGAAGGGCGTAACCGTGAAGTTCGCCGTCTGTGGGAAGCCGTTGGCGTGCAGGTGAGCCGCCTGATTCGCGTGCGCTATGGCGATATTACCTTGCCAAAAGGCATCCCTCGTGGTGGCTGGGCTGAAATGCCGCTTGAACAACTGAACTATCTGCGTGAGTTAGTGCAGCTCCCAGTAGAAACCGTATCGAAACTGCCGGTTGAGCGTGAGCGCCGTCGGGTGAAAGCGAACCAAATCCGCCGTGCGGTAAAACGTCATAGCCAGATTAACAGTGCTCCGGCACGTCGCACATCGCCAAAGCCGAAACGCAACGGCTAATCTTTTTCTCCATACGCTTCACGGGCAGCCTTCGCTGCCCGTTTTCGTTTCACTACCAGTCAATCCCTTGCTGCGCCTGAATCCCGTTATCAAACGCATGCTTTACCGGGCGCATTTCCGTCACGGTATCGGCCATTTCCAGCAAATCACGATGGCAACCTCGCCCGGTAATAATGACGGTCTGTCCAGCAGGACGCTGTTTTAATGCCGTGACAACGTCACTTAAATCCAAATAATCGTAGCTAACCATATACGTCAGTTCGTCCAATACGACGAGGTCGAGCTGTGGATCGGCCAGCATACGTTTACCATGCTGCCAGACGTGTTGTGCGGCTTCGGTATCCGTCTGGCGATTCTGCGTCTCCCAGGTAAAACCGGTCGCCATGACCTGAAATTCCACGCCATGCTGTTGCAGCAGATTTTTTTCGCCGTTTGGCCATTCACCTTTAATAAACTGAATCACGCCCGCCCGCAATCCATGGCCTATCGCTCGCGTGACGGTGCCAAACGCTGCTGTCGTTTTCCCTTTTCCATTACCGGTGAAAACAATCAAGATGCCGCGCATTTCATTCGCGGCGGCAATGCGGGCATCAACCTTTTCTTTCAGGCGCTGCTGGCGTTGTTGGTGGCGTTCATCGCTCATCGTGCGTGTTCTTCTCTTGTTATTCGGCTGGACCGGCTTTTCTGCCCGGCTGTGCGTCAAAACTCATCCCCGTCTTGCGGCGGCTGTCATCACCCATCAGGTAGAGATACAGCGGCATAATATCT
Source organism: Pectobacterium polonicum (assembly GCF_005497185.1). GTDB lineage: Bacteria > Pseudomonadota > Gammaproteobacteria > Enterobacterales > Enterobacteriaceae > Pectobacterium > Pectobacterium polonicum. The sequence continues at coordinate 182,240 of NZ_RJTN01000002.1, forward strand.
GCCGGCGTCTTCAGCTTCATCGGATCTTCGTTGGGGAACGCCGACGCCCGCATCCCCGTGCGCGTTCCGCCGGGATTAATACAGTTCACCCGCAGATTGTGCGAACGATACTCATCGGCTAGCACCTGCATCAGACCTTCTGTCGCGAACTTGGATACGGAATAGGCTCCCCAATTGGCACGACCTTCGCGGCCGACGCTGGAACTGGTGAAAACCAGAGAGGAACAGGGGGATTTCAGCAATAGCGGCAGCAGCGCTTGCGTCAGCATAAAGGTTGCGTTGACGTTGACCTGCATAACCTGATGCCAGACCTCAGGCGTTTGTTGTACGACAGGGACGATTTCCCCAAGCAATCCGGCGTTATGGAGGACACCATCCAGATGCGGTATAACGTGTGCCAGTTCATCCGCCAACTGAAAGCACTGTGCAGAGGATAAAGCCAACATATCGCAGACAACGATGTGTGCCGTCGTACCGTGCTCCTGTTCTATTTGCTGCTTAACCGCCTGTAGTTTAGTTTCTGTCCGCCCCAATAAGATGACGTGAGCGCCATAGCGGGCGTAGGTCAGCGCGGCTTCCCGGCCTATGCCGTCGCCCGCACCAGTGACCAGAATGATGCGATTTTGCAATAAATCAGTTTTAGGCTGGTAATGCACAATGAATTCCTCTTGCCGTGGCGCAGAACTGTCCACGCTTCAGATAATAGACCTGCCATCGACTATCGGCGTGACGAGATAGGTCGCACAGCTCGGAACGTCAGATGAAGGCGTATCCGGGCAGGGTGAATGGGGGTGTTATGCCTCAAATGTTGCAGGTTTTCAATGAGACTGCCTCTATTTGTCCCTGTACTGTTGTAAAAACCGGCAATAGATAGAGAAACCGCAGGAATAACATCGCCATATTGTGTGTCATCAGTTAGGTTATAGGAAGGGAATGGCGCGTGACGTCAGCGCTATAGTTGGCTGGTCAGCCAATATTAATTAATGCTCAGTCAATGAGGACGGTGTTTGTGGAATTACTTTCTCTGTACGGTTTATTCCTGGCGAAGGTGCTCACCATTGTGGTGGCGATTGGTGCGTTAGTCGTTCTGGCATTCGGGATGACACAGCGTAAGCGCCCGCATAAAGGTGAGTTGCAGGTCACGAATCTGGGCGAGCAATATCAGGAAATGCAGCGTGAAATGCAGACAGCCTGTATGAGCGACACTGAACGCAAGCTGTTATCTAAACAAGAAAAAAAGAAAGAAAAAGAAACTGCTAAGCAAGATAAACAGCGCGCCAAACGTGGCGAAGAGAAAAGTGTCAAACCGTGCCTGTACGTTCTTGATTTCAACGGCAGTATGGATGCCGGCGAAGTCAGTTCGCTGCGTGAAGAGATCTCTGCCGTGCTCGCCGTGGCGAAACCGAAAGACGAAGTGTTGCTGCGTTTGGAAAGTCCTGGTGGCGTAGTACACGGCTATGGGTTGGCGGCCTCGCAATTGCAACGTTTACGCCAGGGTGGCGTACGTTTGACGGTTTCCGTGGATAAAGTCGCGGCCAGTGGCGGATATATGATGGCCTGCGTAGCTGACCGTATTGTCGCGGCACCTTTTGCTATTGTGGGATCTATTGGCGTCGTGGCACAAATCCCCAATTTCCACCGTTTGCTGAAAAATAAAGATATCGATGTTGAGCTGCACACCGCCGGTGAATTCAAGCGCACGCTGACGCTGTTTGGTGAGAATACTGAGCAAGGCCGTGAGAAATTTCGCGAAGATCTGAATGTAACGCACACGTTGTTTAAAGATTTTGTGCAGCAAATGCGTCCATCGTTGGATATTGATTCGGTCGCGACGGGCGAGCACTGGTTTGGCACGCAGGCAAAAGAGTTGGGATTGATAGATGCGATCGGCACCAGTGACGATCTGCTCATCGCCGAAATGGCGAATCATGAAGTATTAAGCGTGCGCTATACGCGCCGTAAACGCCTGTTGGATCGCCTGACGGGCAGCGCAGGCGATACCGCAGAACGCCTGATGCTACGCTGGTGGCAGCGTGGTTCAAAACCTCTGCTGTAATCGCGATAGTAAAGTGCAACACGATCAAATGCCCGCCGTTCGCGGGCATTTGCATTTAATCGACCAGATAATATTTTTCGGATAAAACATGCGCAAGGTGTTTGAACATGTTAAATACAGCGGTGCTTTTTAACGTCGGAATTCCATTCGCATCGAGAAAAAACTCACCACGAAAAACCAATACGCCGTTTTTTTGTTCTACGCTATCAGCGACCATGCCATGCAAGTAATCATCGTGATGTTTAATGATGTCATTGGCTTCAACTAATAAGTTCTGGCGGCTAATCGGACGTTTTTCTTCGTTAACCTGATATTCAGGTGACATGATTGCTACTCCTGTGCGCCCCTTGAAAAAAGGGGGAATTACACGATATCAACAACGTTTGTTCCAAAACTGCATCGAGAGAAAGGGTACTGCGATACGGTTTCAGCGTAAAGAGCAGATTATGAGGCAAATAGGCTACATTTTAGGGGCTTACCTGCCGATATTCAGTGTGGCAGGAAGCGGATAAAACAGCGTACCCATGCTAATTAGGTTGCGTGGCAGCATTTATCAGGTAGAGTGTGGGATTTTGCGCAGTCAGTAGAATCCGCTCTGGATGCCCCGAAAAATATCTGATTTTCAGAAGAATTCAGCAGGTAATAGTACATATGGGTAAAGCTCTCGTTATCGTCGAGTCCCCGGCAAAAGCCAAAACGATTAATAAGTATTTAGGCAATGACTACGTGGTGAAATCCAGCGTCGGTCATGTGCGCGATTTGCCGACGAGTGGCTCAGTCAGTAAAAAGAGCGCGGACTCAGCGACTAAAGATAAAACGAAAAAGAAAGTCAAAAAGGATGAAAAATCTGCGCTGGTTAATCGTATGGGCGTCGATCCTTATCATGGTTGGAAGGCTAACTACGAAATACTGCCGGGTAAGGAGAAGGTTGTCTCCGAACTAAAAACATTGGCGGAAAATGCTGACCATATCTATCTCGCAACCGACCTTGACCGCGAAGGGGAAGCCATTGCTTGGCACCTGCGGGAAATCATTGGTGGTGACGATCAGCGTTTTAGCCGCGTGGTGTTTAACGAAATCACGAAAAATGCCATTACGCAGGCGTTTGAAAAACCAGACACGTTGAATATCGACCGGGTTAATGCGCAGCAGGCGCGTCGGTTTATGGATCGCGTAGTGGGTTACATGGTTTCCCCGCTGTTGTGGAAAAAAATTGCCCGCGGTCTGTCTGCCGGACGTGTGCAGTCGGTTGCGGTGCGCCTGATTGTCGATCGCGAGCGCGAAATTAAAGCGTTCGTGCCGGAAGAATATTGGGAATTGCACGCCGACTTGCTGGCGGGCAGCGATATTCAACTGCAAATGCAGGTAACGCATCACAACGGCAAACCGTTTAAGCCCGTTAACAAAGATCAAACACATGCGGCGGTCAGCCTGCTTGAAAACGCACGCTATGTGGTTGCTGACCGTGAAGATAAACCGACCAGCAGCAAACCCGGTGCGCCGTTCATCACATCAACGCTGCAACAGGCTGCCAGTACACGCCTCGGCTTTGGTGTGAAAAAAACCATGATGATGGCGCAGCGTCTGTATGAAGCGGGCTACATTACCTATATGCGTACCGACTCCACGAACCTCAGTCAGGATGCGTTGACGATGGTGCGTGGCTATATCGGCGAAGAATTCGGTAAGCGCTATCTGCCGGAGGCAGCAGCCGTCTACAGCAGCAAAGAAAATTCACAGGAAGCGCACGAAGCCATTCGACCTTCCGATGTTGGCGTGCTGGCTGACAGTCTGAAAGATATGGAAGCCGATGCGCAGAAGCTGTATCAGCTGATTTGGCGTCAGTTCGTCGCCTGTCAAATGACGCCAGCGCAATACGATTCCACCACGTTAATTGTGGAAGCCGCTGATTATCAACTGCGTGCGAAAGGCCGTACGCTGCGTTTTGATGGCTGGACGAAAGTCATGCCAGCGCTGCGTAAAAATGATGAAGACCGCACATTGCCGAGTGTGGCGGTGGGCGAAGCGCTGTCGCTACAGAAACTGCTGCCAGGGCAACACTTCACCAAACCGCCAGCACGTTACAGCGATGCCTCTCTGGTTAAAGAGCTGGAAAAACGCGGTATTGGTCGTCCTTCAACCTACGCTTCGATTATTTCAACCATTCAGGATCGCGGCTATGTACGGGTGGAAAATCGCCGTTTCTATGCTGAGAAAATGGGGGAAATCGTTACCGATCGCCTGGAAGAAAACTTCCGCGAATTGATGAATTACGATTTCACCGCACGAATGGAAAGCCGTCTCGATCAGGTCGCGAATAATCAGGCGGAATGGAAAGCAGTATTGGATGAGTTCTTCAACGAATTTAGCCAGCAGTTGGAAAAGGCCGAACAGGACCCTGAAGAAGGCGGTATGCGCCCCAATGCGATGGTGTTGACCAGCATTGATTGCCCGACCTGCTCTCGTCAGATGGGTATCCGTACTGCCAGCACCGGGGTGTTTCTGGGCTGTTCCGGCTATGCACTGCCGCCGAAAGAGCGTTGTAAAACCACAATTAATCTGATACCGGAAGCCGAAGTGCTGAACGTGTTAGAGGGTGATGAAGCCGAAACTAACGCGTTGCGTGCTCGTCGCCGCTGTGAAAAATGCGGCACGGCGATGGACAGCTACCTGATTGATAATCAGCGTAAGCTGCACGTTTGCGGGAATAACCCAGCCTGTGACGGATATGAGATCGAAGCCGGTGAATTCCGCATCAAGGGCTACGATGGTCCTATCGTTGAGTGTGAGAAATGTGGTTCCGAAATGCATCTCAAAATGGGACGCTTCGGTAAATACATGGCGTGCACCGGCGAAACGTGCAGTAACACGCGTAAGATCCTGCGTAATGGCGATGTTGCGCCACCGAAAGAAGATCCAGTGCCGCTGCCTGAGCTGCCTTGTGAGAAGTCCGATGCGTATTTCGTCTTGCGTGACGGTGCAGCGGGGGTGTTCCTTGCAGCCAATACGTTCCCGAAATCTCGTGAAACGCGGGCACCGCTGGTAGAGGAACTGGTGCGATTTAAAGATCGTTTGCCAGAAAAACTGCGCTATTTGGCCGATGCTCCGGTGGTCGATAAAGATGGCAATAAAACGCAGGTGCGTTTCAGCCGTAAGACCAAACAGCAATATGTCTCGTCAGAAAAAGACGGCAAGGCAACGGGCTGGTCGGCGTTTTATATTGACGGAAAATGGGTTGAAGGGAAGAAGTAATCCCTTTCTGTCTCCCTGACGCACCGCTGTGTTTGTGCGTCAAAAATAGCCAAATCGAGCCAGCCGCGAGGCTGGCTTTTTTTATCTTAAAAAATATCCTGCTAAAACAGGCGTATGAGGATAGTCTTGCGGTAGCGTAAGGATTGTTGATCCGTGATAGAGAATCATGCGGTTTACCTCGGTGATAATCGCACGCGCTGCGTTCTTTATCGCGCTAATCATGTAAATATGGTTATATAAAAATAATTTTTATGATTAAATGACATTAATTGATGGAAATATGCGCCGGACGTTTAAGGCGTATACCCTAAATAGTTCGAGTTGCGTGACAAAACGTGAGCGTTTTGAACGCCGCTTGCGGCGGCTCTTCAGGGCGAGGCTCAGAAATGAGCCAAGTATTGCCAGCGCACAAGCAGCTTGAAGTATGACGAGTATAATCAAGGTCAATAAAACGGAACGTCGTTAGAACGTCGTGAGATGCTACGCGCACACTTCAATTGGGAATGGGATAAATTATGAAACTACAACAGCTTCGTTATATTGTTGAAGTTGTTAATCACAACCTGAATGTGTCTTCTACCGCAGAAGGGTTGTACACCTCCCAGCCGGGGATCAGTAAACAGGTCCGTATGCTGGAGGATGAGCTGGGCATTCAGATTTTTGCCCGTAGTGGAAAACACCTGACACAGGTGACACCCGCTGGACAGGAAGTCATCCGCATTGCACGTGAAGTGTTGTCGAAAGTCGATGCCATCAAAGCGGTTGCCGGAGAGCATACCTATCCCGATAAAGGGTCGCTGTACGTCGCGACGACCCATACGCAGGCTCGCTACGCGTTGCCGAGCGTAATCAAAGGTTTCATCGATCGCTACCCTCGCGTGTCGCTGCACATGCATCAGGGGTCGCCGACACAGATTGCTGAGGCTGTAGCGAAAGGGTCGGCGGATTTTGCGATTGCGACTGAAGCCCTGCATTTGTACGACGATCTGATCATGCTGCCTTGCTACCATTGGAATCGCGCAGTGGTGGTGAAACCCGATCACCCGCTGGCGTCTAAAACAGACATTTCTATTGAAGAACTGGCCGCTTATCCCATCGTCACCTATACCTTTGGCTTTACGGGGCGTTCAGAGCTGGATACGGCATTTAACCGAGCAGGTCTCACGCCGCGCATCGTCTTTACCGCAACAGATGCCGATGTGATTAAGACCTACGTGCGTTTAGGGCTAGGGGTAGGGGTGATTGCCAACATGGCGGTCGATCCGCAAACGGAAACCGATCTGGTAACTATCAACGCAAACAGCATCTTCAGCTACAGCACGACAAAAATCGGCTTCCGTCGCAGCACGTTCCTGCGTAGCTACATGTATGATTTCATTCAGCGTTTTGCCCCACATTTGACGCGAGATGTTGTCGATTCTGCCGTGGCGCTGCGTTCGAATGATGAAATTGAAGCAATGTTTAAAGACGTTACGCTGCCAGTGAAGTAAACGTCATTCAGGACGGATGAATCAACGCAAAAAAGCCAGACACTGTCTGGCTTTTTATCATTTTTGCACGACGTGTTCCGGCTAGTTATCAGGCGGAGGCTGTTGTAGTGACTGCATCCGCAGGAGCGTCGGCGACATCCTGAGTCATACGCGTCAGTTTCGGCGCGGTCAGCAGCATCAGAACGGCGATAATACCCGTGACGATGCCAATCTGCATGAAGACATTGCTATAAATCTCAAGAGAGGCGTGTGGGTCTACGACGTTCTCAGGCACGGCCATCATGTTGGCGACGTAGCCTGCGATAATGGCGGCACCGGCTGACGTTAGGAACCAGGCACCCATAATGAAGCCCATCAGACGCTGTGGGACTAACTGAGCGACCATCGCCAGACCCAGACCGGAGATCATTAACTCCCCGATACTTTGCAGACCATAGCAGAGGATCAGCCAGTTAACGGACACAATACCCTGTTCGTTTGCCATGCTGGCGCCCCACGGCAGCACGAGAAACGCGCCGGAGCACAGCACCATACCAATCGCAAACTTGTGCGCCATCGGCAGCTGGTCACCCATTTTATTGTAAACCGCAGCCAGAATCGGGCTAGCAACCATGATCCAGAATGGGTTGAGCGCCTGATACTGCTCTGGCTCAAAGGCAAAGCCTAAAATTGAGTGCTCAACGTTGCGGATGGCAAAGAAGTTCAGCGATGTTGGCATTTGGTTGTACAACACAAAGAAGACCACGGCTTCCAGCATCAGCAGAAGCGCTACGATCATCTTCCGACGCTCTGCACCTTTCACCGCCAGCATCTCTTTGATGAAGATAGCGACAACAGCGATCGAAATAATGGTCAAAATCCAACGAGCAACGCCCTGATTGTGTAGCAGCCAGGTGGAGAGGGCGACCAGCGCAACGATACCCACGAGGGTGATGGCGAGCTTCTGCAAATTAATTGGCTGAAAATCTGGCTGAGAACCCTGTGCGCTGACCCACTTACGGCAGAACATGAAGTTGACCAGCGTAAGAATCATACCGACCACGCTCAAGGAGAAGGCAACGCTCCAGCCATAGTGCGCGGCAAGTACGGGGGTAGCCAACATAGAAAAGAAAGAGCCGATGTTCACCGACATGTAGTACATGGTGAAGGCACCATCCAGACGCGGATCATCTTTCGCGTAGCAGGTAGACAGCAGGGCTGATGGGTTAGCCTTAAACAGCCCGTTACCGACAGCAATGGTTGCCATACCGATATAGACCCATGTCACGCTATGTCCCGAGTAGGAAATCATGGCGTAGCCGAATGCCAACACGATGGCCCCCAGCACGATGACACGTTTGGTACCGAGGACTTTGTCGCCCAACCAGCCGCCAATGGCGACGAAGCCGTATACCAGCGCGCTGAACGAGGAAAATAGGGTGATAGAGTCGGTTTCGGACATGCCCAGCATTTTGACCAGATAAACCGCCATAATGCCTTGCAGACCGTAGTAACCAAAACGCTCCCACAATTCGATACTAAAGATGAGATAAAACGCTTTTGGTTGTTTGAAGGCGTTCATGCTGACGCTTTCGGTGGATTCGCTGTTGTTGTTTGCTGTTGACACAAAGACCTCTGATTTTACCTATCTCGCTTTTTTTAACGAGAAAATAACAAGAGTGAGACAGTGAAACTGCGACCTCTTTTGATTAATTATGGGGAGGAAAACGGCGCTATATTGACGGTATTTTACGGACAGACAAGTCATTTGACATATTTTGTTACAAGTGGGTTTTGTAGCGGGATAAAACCATAAATTAAATGTTATGCAGAGTTTAATTTCATAACTTGCTTTTGCTTCAAATGATTATCTCGATTTTCTGCGTTTGTTTTTTATTAAAGGGATATAATCTGCCTTTTAATTAAAATCAAGACAATATCATTAACTATGAATGAATATGCGGTTTAATCTTTTGCATATTACTAAATATGCAGTGAGTGTAAAAATCCATCAATGGCAGGCGATAAGATAAAATTCGATATAATAACCATACGTGACTTTCAATCACTAAATTTTCTATTAAAAATAACTTATTAGCCTTAAATAGTGGTTACTTGTGTTTTTATACAGGCTTTTAGGTTGGATGTCTGCCAGAGAGAACGCGGTTACCTGAGCGATGGAGGACAGCGCGCGCGTGGCTTATTCGGATTGTGAGAGAGTTAAAAGCAAGATAGCGCGTGGAATAATAGAGAGAAAGGCCTGATGATGGGCGTTCCACCAGGCCACAACCGATTAGGCGTCGACCTTTTCGCCAAACTCACATAAATCTTCAATCAGGCAGGAACCGCAGCGTGGTTTGCGGGCGATGCAGGTGTAACGACCGTGCAGGATTAACCAGTGATGACAGTCGACTTTAAATTCTGCCGGAACGACTTTCAGCAGTTTTTCCTCTACCTGTTCAACATTTTTACCCGGGGCGAATCCCGTACGGTTACTGACGCGAAAGATGTGGGTATCAACAGCAATGGTCGGCCAGCCAAACGCGGTATTCAAAACCACGTTTGCCGTTTTTCGACCTACACCAGGTAGGGCTTCCAACGCAGCGCGATCTTCAGGAACCTGCCCCTGGTGCTTTTCCAGCAATAGGCGACAGGTCTTGATAACGTTTTCCGCTTTGCTGTTAAACAGGCCGATTGTCTTGATATAGCTCTTAACGCCGTCTACGCCGAGTTCTAGCAGCGCTTCGGGCGTGTTGGCGACAGGATAGAGCTTTGCGGTTGCCTTGTTTACGCTGACGTCGGTTGCCTGTGCAGAAAGCAGTACGGCGATGAGCAGTTCAAATGGCGTGCTGAAATTTAACTCAGTCGTTGGATGGGGATTGTTGTCGCGTAAACGCGTTAAGATCTCAATCCGCTTGGCTTTGTTCACAGCGATCCCTCTACGGCATCGGTTGCTGGTGCCACTTTCCTTTCGGCGGCAACGGCCCGCGCTCGGCGTTGTTTCATTTTCTCATCAATTAAATATTTCGCGGCCAATAGCAGCCCTAAACCGATAAAGGCACCTGGTGGCAACATCGCCAGCAGAAAAGGGGAATCCAGGTGGACTACCTCAATGCGGAGGGCTTTAGCCCAACTGCCTAATAGTAGGTCAGCACCGTCGAACAGCGTGCCGTTGCCCAGGATTTCACGCAAAGAACCAAGCACTACTAATGCGCTGGTTGCCCCCAAGCCCATTGCCAGCCCGTCGATGGCGGAAGGGAGTACCGCATTTTTAGAGGCAAAGGCTTCTGCGCGCCCGATAACGATACAGTTCGTCACGATCAGCGGAATAAAAATCCCCAGTGATTGATATAAACCGTAAGCATAGGCATTGATCAGCATTTGTACGGTACTGACCACTGAGGCAATGATCATGACGTAAATGGGAATACGGATTTCCGCTGGCACCCAACGGCGCAGTGCGGAGACAGCCATGTTGGTACAGGTGAGAACCAGTGTCGTTGCCAGACCGAGTCCCAGCGCGTTAGTTGCCGTAGATGACACGGCCAGAAGGGGACACAGGCCGAGTAATTGAACCAGTGCCGAGTTGTTCTTCCATAACCCGTCGATGAAAAGCGCTTTGGTTTGACTCATTGATTCTCTCCACAGGCGGACAGCGTGTTAATTTGTGACGGCAGCGTTTGCAGGTAAAGCGTGCTGCGTTTTACGCTGTTAATGACGGCACGCGGTGTGATAGTGGCACCGGTAAACTGATCAAACATCCCACCTTCTTTCTTCACCGCCCAGCGAGCGTCATGCTCACCTTGTACCATTAGCCCATTAAACCGCGTGATCCAGTCAGAAATTCGCACTTCGATTTTATCACCTAGCCCCGGTGTTTCATGGTGCTCGGTCACGCGGACGCCGAGTACCTTACCGTGAAAATCGGCACCAACCAGCAGTCGAATGGCACCAGAATAACCATCCGGCGCGGTACTTTCCAGTGCGGCAGCGACCGGTTCACCATTCTGACGAGCAATAAAAACCCGGTGTGGTGCTGGCGATCCTAATGCCGAATTAGTGACAACGTAACACTCTTTCTGAATGTCGCTATTGTATAACTCGGCGGGAACGACCTGATCCAACAACATCTTTTGCTGCAACATTGCCTGATGGGAGATCGTCGGTTCCGTCAACATGTTCACAATAGCTGTGATTGCCGTGGTGAAGGCCGCAAACAGAGCCAGTGTTGTCGCGTGGCGGCGCATTGTCGTCATCATGGGGCGTCTCCTCAACGATGGTGGCCGTAGGCTCGTGGCTTGGTGTAATAGTCGATCAGCGGCACGGTGATATTTGCCAGCAGAACGGCAAAGGCTACGCCGTCCGGGTAGCCGCCGTAGGTGCGAATCAGCCACACCAACAACCCAATCAGCGCCCCGAAAATCAGACGGCCGCGGTTCGTCGTTGATGCGGTAACCGGATCGGTGGCGATGAAAAACGCGCCAAGCATGGTGGCACCGGATAACAGATGTAACATCGGTGGAGCAAATTTCTCCGGCGCAATGATCCAACTCAGTGAAGCGCAAAACATTAACGATAGCAGAAAACTGACCGGAATATGCCAGCGAATGGTGCCACGCAGTAATAAGAACAGCCCGCCGATGAGAAAACCGATATTAACCCACTGCCAGCCAATACCCGATAGCGATTGGGCAAACATCGGCTGTTGCAGAATGTCCTGCGGTGTTTGACCAGAGCGCAGGCTGGTTTTAAACGTATCCAACGGGGTGGCCTGGCTCACGCCATCAACGTTGTGCATCAACTGTTGCATGGTGTATCCGTCAGGCGTGTGTCCGGTGAAAATGATGATTAGCGCATCATGGAAATTGAGCGGGATGGTTTGTAGCGGCGCAGGTGGCAACCAGCTCGTCATCTGGACCGGGAAAGAGATCAACAGCACCACATAGCCAATCATCGCGGGGTTAAAGGGGTTTTGTCCCAATCCGCCATACAGCTGTTTGGCAATAATAATAGCGAAGACGGTTGCCATCACCACCATCCACCACGGAGCAAGCGGCGGCAGGCTGATACCAAGCAGCACGGCAGTCAATAGTGCAGAATTGTCAGCCAGCGTGGTGCGTACTGCAAATTTTCTGAGTGACAGTGTCACACCTTCCGCAATAAGCGCGGTGGCCGATGCCAGCCCGACCTGAATCAGATTGCCGTAACCAAAGAAATAGACCTGCGCCAACATGCCTGGCAGACAGGCCAGAATAACCAACAGCATGATGCGCTGTGTGCGCTGTTGGTTATGTGTAAACGGTGAACTCGCAATTCTAAAAGCCATTTATTCCTCTTGATGTGACGATGCCTGCGCGGCTTTACGGGCTTTAACGCGAGCGATAGCGGCGGCAACGGCTGCCTTACGTGGATCTTCCTGCTCTTGTATTTCAACAACGGGGACGGGGTCTGCCACCACATCAGGGGTAGCCGATAAAACCGGCGCTTCCGTGTTTGTTGCAGAGTGCTGCGCGGCTTTACGAGCCTTAACGCGAGCGATAGCGGCAGCCACGGCGGCTTTACGTGGATCTTCGGGCTCTTGTGTTTCAATGACCGCGATGGGCTCTACTGCGATATTGGCAACGATAGCAGCGGTGGCTTCTGCGTCTGTCGCAGGCTGTTGAGCGGCTTTACGGGCTTTAACGCGAGCGATGGCGGCAGCCACGGCGGCCTTACGTGGATCTTCCGGCTCTTGTGTTTCAACGACGGCGATCGGTTCCGCTGTTGATTCGGGAACGGCTGATGACACAGGTTCTGTCGTCGTTAATTCGGATTGCTGCGCGGCTTTGCGGGCTTTAACCCGCGCAAGGGCAGCGGCTACGGCGGCTTTACGTGGGTCAAGCTCGTCAGGTGCTACTTCAGCCGTCAGTGTTTCCTGTTGCGCCTGTTTTTCACGGACTAATGCTTTACGTGCGGCACGCGCGGCGATGGCGGCGCTGTTATCTGGCTGTGAATCAGGGATTACCGCGATAGGGGAACCGATTTCGGCTTCGGCGGTTTGTTTGCGGCGTACACGTTCCAGTGCGGCCTGAACCGCATCTTTATCACTGGTAGAGACGCCGGCGGCAGCCTGTTTGTGGCGCAGTTCGCGCGCGGCTTTTTCCCGCTCCAGACGAGCCTGTTTGGCATCAAAACGTACTTTGGCCTGTGCGGCACGCTGTGCCTCTTCGTCGATGGCTCGAATTTCGGCCTTTTCCTGACGGTAATACTGTACCAGCGGAATATTGCTGGGGCAGACGTAAGCACAGGCACCACATTCGATACAATCGAACAGATGGTGATTGCGGGCCTTTTCGTGTTCCTGCCCGCGACTGAACCAGTATAACTGCTGCGGTAAAAGGCCAGCCGGACAGGCATCGGCACATTGGCTACAGCGAATACAGGATTGTTCTTCGGCAACGGGCTCCATTTCCGAATGTGACGGCGCGAGCAGGCAGTTGCTGATTTTGACGATAGGCACGTCCAGCGATGGCAGCGTAAAGCCCATCAACGGGCCGCCCATCACCACCATCGGCTGCTTATTAACATGGAAGCCACCCTGTTTGAGCAGGTGGCGAACCGGTGTCCCCAATCGCGCCCACACGTTACCGGGCTGGCGCAAGGCTTCACCAGTCAACGTCACCACGCGCTCTGTGAGCGGTTCGCCGTCGATCACGGCGCGTTTGATGGCGAACGCCGTGCCGACGTTTTGCATGAGTACGCCAATGGCGGCAGAGTGTTTACCGAACGGGACTTCTTTGCCGGTCAAAATCTTGGTGAGCTGCTTGGCACCACCTGACGGGTACTTGGTGGGAATGACGCGCAACTGCATGTCGCTGCGTTTACCCAAGGCTAGCCGCAGGGCGCGAATAGCCTCCGGCTTGTTATCTTCAACGCCAATCAGAATGCGTTTTGGCTGCAACAGGAATGACAAAATCTCGACGCCCTGAATAATCTCTTCTGCGCATTCCTGCATGAGTCGATCGTCGGCGGTGATGTAGGGCTCGCATTCTGCACCGTTGATAATCAGGGTTTCAATCCCGCGCATCCCGCCCTGTAATTTTGCTGCGGTAGGGAATCCTGCACCGCCCAAACCCGCAATGCCAGCCTGATGGAGATGGGCAAGCAGGGTATCGATGCTTTGCGCACGGTAATCCGCATAGGTCTGACGCTCGCACCAGCGATCTTCACCGTCCGGTATGATAATGATACTGAGTTCTGACAGCCCAGAGGGATGCGCCGTCGTGTGTTGACGGATCGCGTTCACCGTTCCTGATGTGGGAGCGTGAACGGGCAATGTCCGGCCTTTTCCCCGCGTCAGCGGCTGGCCGCGCAGCACCTTATCGCCGACGCTGACACAGATTTCGCCTTCGGGTCCAAGATGTTGCTTGAGTGGAATAATGAACTGTTCTGGCAGCGAGATCTGGCGCAACGGCGTCTGGCTGGACTGCGTCTTCATTTCTGGCGGATGAATACCTCCGTCGAAATCCCAGATCCTGTCTTTTTTAAAGGCGGAAAACAGCTTAAGCATGTCGTTCTACTTGAATAACGCGTACTGGAATCGTATCGAGATCCCATTTCCAGTTAGCGGGAGTCGGAGCGATGGGCCGTAATTCGATACAGTCCGTTGGGCAAGGGGAGACGCAGAGATCACAACCAGTGCATAAATCGCTGACGACGGTGTGTACCGCTTTAGTGCTGCCGATGATGGCATCAACCGGACACGCCTGAATACACTTGGTACAGCCGATGCAGTTGCTTTCATCGATCCAGGCGACATGGCGAGCAGGGGATTGAACGTCAGCATCGCCTTCCAGCGGCTGCGGGTCAACGTTGAGCTTTTCAGCCAGCTTCAACATCATCGCTTCGCCACCGGGGCCACATTTATTAATGCTTTCACCATTCAGCGCGACCGCTTCGGCGTAAGGGCGGCAGCCGGGGTAGCCGCACTGGCCGCACTGACTTTGTGGCAGCATAGCTTCCACTTCTTCCACGATCGGATCGTTTTCGACTTCAAAACGACGCGAGGCGTAGCCAAGCACCAAACCGAATGCCAGCGCGAGTGCGCTTAATGCCGCAATGGCGATCCAGATAGCGATCATCAGAATTTCACCAATCCGGTAAAGCCCATAAATGCCAGCGACATTAGGCCTGCGGTGATCAGCGCGATAGACGAGCCGCGGAACGGTGCGGGAATGTCCGACACGGCGAGGCGCTCACGGATGGCAGCGAAGAGCACCATCACCAGTGAGAAGCCCGCAGCACCGCCGAAGCCATAAATCGTCGATTGCAGGAAGCCGTGTGACAGATTGATGTTAAGCAAGACGACGCCAAGCACGGCACAGTTGGTGGTAATCAGCGGCAGGAAAATACCCAGCAGGCGATACAGCTCAGGGCTGACTTTGCGCACGAACATCTCGGAAAACTGAACCACGACAGCGAGTACCAGAATAAAGGCCATCGTGCGTAAGTAGAGAATATCGAGTGGGACGAGAATAAATTCGTTGATCAGCCAGGAAAACATGGAGCCCAACGTCATCACAAACGTGGTCGCCATTCCCATGCCAATCGCCGTCTCCAGCTTTTTGGACACGCCCATGAAGGGGCATAGCCCAAGAAACTTCACTAAGACGAAGTTATTTACCAGAAGGATGCTAACAAAGAGCAATGCGTATTCGGTCATTACGGTGCCTACAAAACAAAACCGGACTATTATCAGGTATTGTTGGGGTTTCGACAACATACCCAAAGTAGGGTTATCGCTGTCCTCTTCAAGAAGCGGAAGATCAGGTTCTCTAAATAAGAGAAATGCCGGACTATCAAACAGCAACACGTGGTGCGTTCTGCGCCATAGCCCGGAAAGGAATTATTGCATAATTATTCTTTTTTTCGCAGATAACAATTTATCACTACAGAACATAGCGCCAGACGGATTTTGGCACGCAGCCGACATCGAATAAGCGCCCGCCGGAGGCTAATTCAGCTCGCCGATGATCGGCTGCACGATACATGTTGATGATTTCCTGACTATCTGTCAGAGAGTAATTGAGGTGGTCAAAGAGTTTTTCCAGACTTTCTGTTGAACTGACTTTCCTGAATTTGAGCAAGTAATCATGAACGGTCATGGTGAGTTGGTCTAATAGTTATGTGGTTGAGATGACTAAGTATATTCAAGCGAGAAAGTCTGTCTAGAGGGTGAGGTAAAAAGTACGCTTATTTTTCAATAACAAACGACTGGAAATAAAAAATAACGGATTGACAGAAAAATAAGATGACTTTAGAGAGTAGGAATGATGAATGCCTATAAAGGGGCAGATTGTCTACGGATGAAAGCACCCTAGACAATCTGCCCGACGCGTGGAATTAGCGGCTACAAAGTTTGTAGTACACCTCGTTCCAGCGCAGCGCATCTTTGAATTCGTGTAGCTGAGTTTCGTTGTCGATTACCAGTAGTTCAATGTTCTGCATCTCGGCGTAGAGCCGCATGTGGTCGAGATCCAACGCCTGACTAAAGACCGTATGGTGCGCACCGCCAGCCAAAATCCAGGCTTCGGCCGCCACTTCCAGCGACGGTTGTGCTTTCCAGATAGCGCGGGCAACCGGTAATTTTGGCAACGGACGTGGCTGCTCGATGGTATCGACCAGATTAACCAACATTCTGAAACGATCGCCCATGTCGATCACGCTGGCGTTGAGAGAAGGGCCGGCTGGCGTGGAGAAAATCAGACGGGCAGGATCGGCTTTTCCGCCAATCCCAAGATGTTGCGCATCCAAAATCGGTTTCTGCTCTTTTGCGATGGAGGGGCACACTTCCAGCATGTGGGAGCCGACGACCAAATCGTTACCGTTCTGGAAGTTATAGGTGTAGTCCTCCATGAAGGAGGTGCCGCCCGGCAAACCGCCAGCCATCACTTTCATAATGCGCAGCAGCGCGGCGGTTTTCCAGTCGCCTTCACCGCCGAAACCATAGCCTTGCTGCATTAGACGCTGTACCGCCAGCCCCGGTAGCTGCTTTAAACCGTACAGATTTTCAAAGTCGGTAGTGAACGCGTGATAGCCACCTTGCTCCAGAAAGCGTTTCATCCCGAGTTCGATCTGGGCTGCATCCAGCAGGTTTTGGCGGTTAGCGCCGTTGAGTTTCACGGCGTCCGTTAACTGATAGCTGGCTTCGTATTCTTCGACCAACGTATCGATATCGCCTTTGGAAACGGCATCGACGACAGCAGTTAAATCACCCAGTCCCCAGGCGCTAACAGAGTAGCCAAACTGGATCTGCGCGCCGACCTTATCGCCTTCGGTGACGGCCACTTCGCGCATGTTGTCACCAAATCGCGCGACTTTCAGCTGTTTGCTTTCCTGAAGCGCGGCAGCAACCCGCATCCATTTCCCGATACGGGCATGGGCAGTCTTATCCTGCCAGTGGCCGACCACCACCTGATGCGCCTGCCGCATCCGGGCGCCGATGAAGCCAAATTCGCGTCCGCCGTGTGCGGTCTGGTTCAGGTTCATGAAATCCATGTCCATGGTGTCCCATGGCACTTCTGCATTGAACTGGGTATGGAATTGCAGCAGCGGTTTACTGAGTACGCTCAGGCCACCAATCCACATTTTTGCCGGAGAGAAGGTGTGCAGCCAGGTTAGCAGGCCGATGCAGTTATCCTGATAGTTGGCATCACGACACAGTGCCAGAATTTCATCTGGTGTTTTGACCAGCGGCTTCAGCACCAGCTTAACCGGTAGGTTGGCCTGCTGATTCAATCCCGCGACGACGTTTTCCGCATTCTCTTTTACCTGACGCAACGTTTCCGGCCCATAGAGATGCTGGCTACCGATGACGAACCAGACTTCAAGCTGCTTAAAATGATCCATGATGACTCCTGTAACGTGATCCCAAGAGGGATGAAAATTAGTTTTTTGCCGTAGACGCTGGGCTATAGGCCGGTTCCGCGAGGCGGCACCACTGCTGATAGCGCTCATAAAGCTGCTGATAACGTGCGACGCGCTGGCTATCAGGCATTAAGGTGCGTTCTATGCCGCTGGCCATATGCTGTTGTGCGGTTGGAATATCGCTGTGAACGCCAGCGGCGACGGCGGCAAAGATCGCTGCGCCGAGTGCACAGCACTGATCGGACGCAACGATCTGTAAGGGACGATTCATTACATCGGTACAGACTTGCATGATGACGGGGGATTTCCGCGCGATGCCGCCCAGTGCCAGCACGTTTTCGACAGGGACGCCCTGATCTTCAAAACACTCCATAATCGCGCGTGCGCCAAAGGCGGTCGCAGCAATAAAACCGCCAAATAGTGTCGGGGCATCGGTACCCAGATTGAGATCGGTAATCACGCCTTTTAAGCGCTGATTAGCGAACGGTGTTCGGCGACCGTTAAACCAATCCAGCACGACAGGCAGATGATCCAACGTGGGATTTTCCGCCCAGTTACGGGTGAGCCGCTCCAACAGCTTGGCTTCCACCGCCTGTAGGGATGATTTAAGTTCAGGGTGGTCTTTTATGGCTTCCTGTAACGACCAGCCCAGCAGCCTGCCAAACCAGGCGTACATGTCGCCGAAGGCGGATTGTCCAGCTTCAAGGCCGATATAGTTGGGGACGACGCTGCCATCGACTTGTCCACAGATGCCAGCGATAGTGCGATCGGCAATGCGGTCTTCATCCGCGATCAGAATGTCGCAGGTGGAGGTGCCAATCACTTTGACCAGCGAGTAAGGCTGAGCACCCGCGCCGACCGTGCCGACATGACAGTCAAACGCGCCACCTGCCAGCGTTACCGTCGCGGGGATGCCGAGCCGCTGCGCCCATTCTGCGGTGATGGTGCCGACCGGTTGTTCGGCCGTCCAGGTATCGGTAAACAACGGGTACTGCAATGTCTCGGTCAGATAAGGATCGAGTGCGTGCAAGAAGTCTTTCGGCGGCAATCCGCCCCAGCTCGGGTGCCAGAGTGATTTATGTCCGGCACTGCATCGACCACGACGTATATCGGCAGGCGCTTGCGTACCGGAAAGTAGCGCGGGCACCCAGTCGCACAGTTCTACCCAGGAAACAGCTGCCTGCCGTACTGCCGCATCTTCGCGTGAAACATGGAGAATTTTGGCCCAGAACCATTCAGACGAATAAACACCACCGATATAGCGGGTGTAATCCGGGAACTGGCCGCTACGACACAGCGCGTTAATGGCTTCCGCTTCTTCTATTGCCGTGTGGTCTTTCCACAGCACGAACATGGCATTGGGGTTGTCGGCAAACTCGGGGCGTAGTGCGAGGATCTGACCTTGCTCATCAATCGGTGCGGGGGTTGACCCGGTTGAATCCACGCCAATACCGATGATGCTCTGCCGCTGTTCGTCCGTCAGGCGGGAAACCACGACCTTAACCGCCTGCTCCAGCGATTCGATGTAGTCCAGCGGATGGTGTCGGAACTGGTTGTTGGCAGGCTGACAATATTTACCCTCACGCCAGCGGGGGTAGTAGACCACTTCTGTTTCCAACTCTTTCCCGCTTTGGCAGTCAACGGCTAAGGCGCGTACCGAATCACTGCCGAAGTCGAGACCAATCGTAATAGCGCCCGCGCTCATGCTTTGCTCCTCATTAATCCCAGATCGTTGATGTTTACGATAGGCAGGGATAGGTAGGGGCGGTTAGGAGCGGTTAGCTGGAAGTATGTATTTTTCTGTCGCCAGCAGCCATTTTGTGAAGCCCGTCAAAGGTTAATGATTGGTTAAAATTGCTAAATGTATGCACAAACCTGTCATTGTTCCGGGATGTGATAAAGCTCTATATTCGGACTAAAAATAACGACTAAAACATAAAGCGTCTGAATGCTACTGAGTAAAGGAATCGCGCTAAGCCTGTGTTTTTCCCTTATCCAGACCGGAAATACCCCTACCAGGAACTCGAATTCGTTTCAGCGTTGCTGGCGAATGAAAAGATAATGACACCGGAGAACATCATGCATAAATTCACTAAGGCGCTGGCAGCAATCGGGTTAGCCGCTGTTATGTCACAATCAGCTATGGCAGAGAACTTAAAGCTGGGATTTCTGGTTAAGCAGCCGGAAGAACCCTGGTTCCAGACCGAATGGAAATTCGCTGATAAGGCAGGAAAAGATCTTGGTTTTGATGTGATAAAAATTGCGGTGCCTGATGGGGAAAAAACCCTGAACGCGATTGATAGCCTGGCGGCCAGCGGAGCGAAAGGTTTTGTTATTTGTACCCCAGACCCGAAATTGGGGCCGGCCATTATTGCCAAGGCGCGTAGCTACAACCTGAAAGTGATCGCGGTTGATGACCAGTTCGTGAATGCCAAAGGCCAACCGATGGATACGGTACCGTTGGTGATGATGGCAGCGACCAAAATTGGTGAGCGTCAGGGTCAGGAACTGTATAAAGAGATGAACAAACGCGGCTGGAAAGTGGATGAGACAGCGGTGATGGCGATTACCGCTAACGAGTTGGATACGGCGCGCCGCCGTACTTCCGGTTCCATGGATGCGCTGAAGGCTGCTGGCTTCCCAGAAAAACAGATCTATCAGGTCCCCACCAAATCTAACGATATCCCCGGCGCGTTTGATGCTGCCAACTCTATGCTAGTTCAGCACCCCGGCGTGAAAAACTGGCTGATTATCGGTATGAACGACAACACCGTGCTGGGGGGCGTTCGTGCAACGGAAGGACAGGGCTTTAAAGCGGACAACGTCATTGGTATCGGCATCAACGGCGTGGATGCGGTGAGTGAACTGTCCAAAGGTCAGGCTACGGGCTTCTTTGGTTCACTGCTGCCAAGCCCGGATATTCACGGCTACAAGAGTATCCAGATGCTGAATGACTGGGTAACCAAAGGCGTGGAACCGGAGAAATTCACCGAAGTGACCGACGTGGTGCTGATCACTCGTGACAACTTTAAGGTCGAACTGGAGAAAAAAGGCCTGATGTAATCACGCCTGATTTCGTAAAGACGCGGATAACGCCGGTCAGCATGATGCTGGTCGAGGTTATCCGCGCTCTACCTGCATCGTTATGAGGAAACAGACATGACAGCACAGTCACCCTATTTGTCGTTTCATGGGATTGGTAAAGAATTTCCCGGTGTTAAGGCGCTTTCGGATATCAGCTTTTCCTGCCATGCCGGCCAGATCCATGCATTGATGGGGGAAAACGGGGCGGGCAAGTCGACGCTGTTAAAAATCCTGAGCGGCAACTATGCACCATCAGCGGGCGAAATCCACATTCAGGGTAAGCCTGTGCAGTTCAATAATACGATGGATGCCTTGAATGCGGGCGTTGCCATCATTTATCAGGAACTGCATTTGGTGCCGGAAATGACGGTTGCCGAAAACATCTATCTGGGTCAACTGCCGCATAAATACGGCATGGTGAACTATTCACTGCTGCGCTATGAAGCCAAACTTCAGTTGCAGCATTTGGGTTTGGATATCGATCCTGATACTCCGCTGAAATATTTGTCGATCGGGCAGTGGCAAATGGTGGAAATCGCCAAGGCGCTCGCTCGTAATGCCAAGATTATCGCTTTTGATGAACCGACCAGCTCGCTGTCTGCCCGTGAAATTGAGCAACTCTTCCGGGTGATTACGGAACTGCGCAGCGAAGGCCGGATCATTTTGTACGTTTCACACCGGATGGAAGAAATTTTTGCACTGAGCGATGCCATTACCGTATTTAAAGATGGCCGCTATGTGCGCACGTTTGACGATATGCAGCAGGTGAACCATGAGTCGCTGGTACAGGCGATGGTAGGGCGTAACCTGGGGGATATCTATGGCTACGCGCCGCGTCCGCACGGTGAAGAACGTTTGACGTTGAAAGACGTGAAAGCGCCGGGCGTGAAATCCACGATTTCATTGAGTGTAAAGCAGGGGGAAATTGTCGGGTTATTTGGTCTGGTTGGCGCTGG
Source organism: Pectobacterium polonicum (assembly GCF_005497185.1). GTDB lineage: Bacteria > Pseudomonadota > Gammaproteobacteria > Enterobacterales > Enterobacteriaceae > Pectobacterium > Pectobacterium polonicum. Next base: position 203,962 of record NZ_RJTN01000002.1, read on the forward strand.
CCGCAGCGAGTTGATGAAAGGGCTGTTTGGTGCGACCAACATCACCGGTGGCCAAGTGTTGTTGGATGGCAAACCGCTGGTGGTGAATTCTCCCATCGATGCGATTCGCCAAGGTGTGATGCTTTGCCCAGAAGATCGCAAAGCGGACGGTATCATTCCGGTGCACTCGGTGCGCGACAACATCAATATCAGTGCAAGACGTAAGAGCCTGAAAGCCGGTTTTATTATTAATAACCAGTGGGAAGCGGATAACGCCTCGCAGCGCATTGACGCGTTGAACATCAAAACGCCGTCCGCTGAACAGCTGATTATGAATCTTTCCGGTGGAAACCAGCAGAAAGCCATTCTTGGCCGTTGGCTGTCCGAAGAGATGAAAGTCATTTTGCTCGATGAACCCACGCGCGGCATCGACGTTGGCGCGAAGCACGAAATTTATCACGTCATCTATGAGCTGGCGAATCAGGGGATTGCGGTGCTGTTTGCCTCCAGCGATTTACCTGAAGTGCTTGGGCTGGCCGACCGGATTATCGTCATGCGTGAAGGTGCCGTCTCCGGTGAACTGCGGCATGGTGATGCTACAGAACAGAAGGTGCTCAGCCTGGCCATGTTACGAACCCCCGATATCGAATCTGCGGTTGCCTGACCGCGAAGGAGCAAAATAATGTCAACGGTTACGTCTGCAACCTCAGAAAAGAAGAAAAACGGTATGGGGCTGTCCCGCATTTGGGATAACTACGGCATGTTGGTGGTGTTTGCCGTGCTGTTTCTTGGCTGCGTGATTTTCGTGCCGAATTTCGCCTCGTTTATCAACATGAAAGGGCTGGGGCTGGCGATTTCTATGTCCGGCATGGTGGCCTGCGGGATGCTGTTCTGTTTGGCCTCTGGTGATTTTGACCTGTCGGTGGCCTCGATTATCGCCTGCGCTGGGGTCGCGACAGCGGTGGTGATCAATATCAGTGAAAGTTTGTGGATCGGGGTTGGTGCCGGGCTGCTGCTCGGCGTGGCGTTTGGTTTACTTAACGGTTTCGTGATTGCCCGTTTGAAGATCAACGCGCTGATCACGACGCTGGCGACGATGCAGATTGCGCGCGGCCTGGCGTACATCATTTCCGATGGTAAAGCGGTAGGGATTGAAGATGAGCGCTTCTTCGAACTGGGCTATGCCAACTGGCTGGGTCTGCCTGCGCCAATCTGGATCACCATCGGCTGTATGATTCTGTTTGGCTTGCTGCTGAACAAGACAACATTTGGCCGCAATACGCTGGCGATTGGCGGCAATGAAGAAGCGGCACGTCTGGCTGGGGTGCCTGTGGTGCGCACTAAGATCATCATTTTCGCCTTGTCCGGTCTGGTCTCGGCTGCGGCGGGGATCATTCTGGCTTCGCGTATGACCAGCGGTCAGCCGATGACGTCCATCGGGTATGAGTTGATTGTTATTTCTGCCTGTGTGTTGGGTGGCGTATCGCTAAAAGGTGGGATCGGTAAAATTTCCTACGTGGTGGCTGGCGTGCTGATTTTAGGTACGGTCGAGAATGCGATGAACCTGCTAAATATCTCGCCGTTCTCTCAGTATGTGGTTCGTGGCCTGATTCTGCTGGCGGCGGTTATCTTCGACCGTTACAAACAGTTGGCGAAGAAAACGGTATAAATGCCCATGCGGCAGGTAAGAGCCTGTCCCAGTAGGTGTTATTGGTACAGTCAGTTTGGATACGGACAGCGCACAGACAACATGCCGCGCATGTTGAACGGACGCCACCCCGAAGGGTGTTCAAACGCCATGGCGTTTGTGCGAGCACTGCCCAGATTCAAAATGGCAAATAAAATAGCCCTAATGGGATGGCGTTAAATCATCCTGCCGCGTTTTATCATTATTAGCGTGTACCGGAGGCCTGATGTATCACCGTATGGCGCATGAATCTCAGCCTAATCCACTGTTGCCGGGATATTCGTTCAATGCTTATCTCGTTGCCGGCCTGACGCCGATTCTTGCTGAAGGGCCGCTCGACTTCTTTATCGATCGTCCTGATGGCATGAAAGGCTACATTATTAATCTCACGATGAAAGGACAGGGCCAGGTTTTTGATGGCGATGAAACCTTTTTCTGTAATCCCGGTGATTTGCTGCTGTTTCCGCCGAAATCGACGCATTTTTATGGTCGTTCACCGAGCAGCGACTGCTGGTATCACCGCTGGGTCTATTTCCGTCCTCGCGCCTACTGGGCAGACTGGCTGGAGTGGCATACCAAAAGTAGCGGAATTGGCCGCATGAGTTTGCCGAATAACCAACTGTTACTGGAATTCGACAGGCTGTTTGCCAATATCGAGCAGACGCAGCGTTCCGGACGGCGCTTCTCGGAAGAGCTGGGTATGAATCTGCTGGAACGACTGTTGCTCAGAGCGATGGAAGAAGATCCACAGAGCCCACAGAAGATTATGGACCCGCGCGTGATTGAAGCCTGCCAGTTTATTACCAGCAATCTGGCCGGAGAGCTGCGTATTGACGAAGTGGCGCGGCACGTTTGTCTATCGCCATCGCGGCTGGCACACCTGTTCCGCGAACAGGTTGGTATTAATATTTTGCGTTGGCGTGAAGATCAGCGCGTGATTCGCGCCAAGCTGTTATTGCAGACGACGCAGGAATCCATCGCCAATATTGGTCGCGTAGTGGGGTATGACGATCAGCTCTATTTCTCACGCGTGTTCCGCAAGCGGGTCGGTGTCAGCCCCAGCGATTTTCGCCGCCGCAGCAGCGAAATTAATTATCCGGCAGCCAAAACGCTGCCCGTCGCGTGGGGAGAGCAGATACCTCATGCTGTGAGCGGTTAACGGGTATGAAAACGAGTTAGATTCCCCTGGCAGCGATCCCTCTCTGCAATCTGGCGAGGGACGGGTATATACTGAGTGAGAAATCACAAAGTCAAATAAGCTAGGGGGAATCGTCATGAGTGAGACTGTTCGTGTTGGACTGCTGGGCTATGGTTATGCCAGTAAGACGTTCCACGCGCCGTTAATTGCAGGGACGGCAGGGATGGAGCTGGTGGCCGTGTCCAGCAGCAATGCTGAAAAAGTGCATGCGGATTGGGCTAATTTGCGCGTTGAGAAAGACCCGCAGGCGTTGTTTAACGATCCCGATATTGACCTCATTGTTATCCCTACCCCTAATGATACGCATTTCCCGCTGGCAAAACTGGCGCTGGAAGCGGGCAAGCATGTCGTCGTCGATAAACCGTTTACGGTGACGTTGTCACAAGCATACGATCTAGGTGCGATTGCCGAGCGTGTCGGAAAAGTCCTTTCTGTATTTCACAACCGTCGTTGGGACAGCGATTTTCTGACGCTGAAACAGCTACTGTCAGCGGGAACGCTAGGAAATGTGGTGTATATGGAATCGCATTTCGATCGGTTCCGGCCTGAAGTTCGCCAGCGCTGGCGTGAAGATGGCAGCGAAGGAAGTGGGATCTGGTACGATCTTGGACCGCACTTACTGGATCAGGCGCTGGAACTGTTTGGTTTGCCAGTGGCGATTCAGGTGGATATGGCGCAACTGAGGCCGGGCAGTAAGGCAACAGATTATTTCCACGCGACGCTGATTTATCCGCAACGGCGGGTGGTGTTGCACGCCAGTATGCTGGTGGCAGCGGCTTCCGCACGTTATACCGTGCATGGCACGCGCGGCAGCTTTGTAAAATATGGACTCGATCCACAGGAAGACCGTCTGAAAGCGGGTGAACGTCCGCCTTTAGCAGATTGGGGGCAGGATAAGCGTGATGGCGTGCTGACGCTGTCCCGCGATGGCATCACGGCAGAGCAAACTATCGCCACGATCCCGGGTAATTATCCGGCGTACTACGCGGCAGTACGCGATGCGCTGTTGGGTAAAGGTGAAAACCCTGTTAGCGTGCATCAGGCGATTCAGGTGATGGAGCTGATCGAACTGGGGCTGCTCTCCTATGAGCAGAAAAAAGCCGTTACGCTGAAAAATAGCTAGATTTACTGCGCTTAATTCCAGATAGTTAACAGTTTGTTTAAACGGGCGATCTTAGGATCGCCCGTATTGTTAGGGTGTTAATTGGGCTGATAACAGGCTAGGGGAAAGGTGTCGGGCATGGGGTGGTTACAACGGTTACGTATTGATAAGTTTTTATTGGTTCTGATTTTGGTCGTGGTGACGGCGTCGATCCTTCCTGCTGAAGGCACCGTAAAGGTTTTCTTTGAGTACCTGACAACGGCGGCAATTGCTCTGCTGTTCTTTATGCACGGTGCGAAGCTCTCGCGTGAAGCGATTACTACCGGTATGGGGCACTGGCGTTTGCATCTGGTGGTGTTTGCCAGCACGTTTATTTTATTTCCGCTGCTGGGAATGGGCATGAGTCTGCTGTCGCCGATTGTGCTGACGCCGACCTTATACCTTGGTTTCCTCTATCTGTGCGCGCTACCGGCGACGGTGCAGTCGGCGATAGCGTATACCTCTATGGCTGGAGGTAATGTGGCGGCGGCAATCTGTAGTGCGTCTGCCTCCAGCATTTTGGGCGTGTTCCTCTCGCCGATTCTGGTCGGTTTGCTGATGCAAACGCAGGGGGGCGAAACGGATACGCTACACGCCATCGGTTCCATCATCATGCAATTGATGGTGCCTTTCGTCATTGGGCATTTGTCTCGTCCATTGATTGCCAAGTGGGTTGAACGCCACCGTAAGCTGATTAATATTACTGACCGGTCATCGATTCTTTTGGTGGTCTATGTCGCCTTTAGTGAGGCGGTGGTTGAGGGCATTTGGGGACAGATCAACGGCTGGTCGCTGCTGGCAGTGGTGGGGTGTTCGATGGTACTGCTAGCCATTGTGCTGGTGGTGAATACGCTGGCTGCGCGCAAGTTGGGCTTTAATACCGCCGATGAAATCACTATCGTCTTCTGTGGTTCGAAAAAGAGCCTGGCGAATGGGATTCCGATGGCGAATGTGCTGTTTCCTGCGGCCGCTGTCGGTGCGATGGTGCTGCCGTTAATGATCTTCCATCAAATCCAATTGATGGTTTGCGCCGCACTGGCACAGCGTTATGCCAAACGGCTAACCAAGGAACAAGATACGCCTCATCAGTAAGATATTATCGTTCCGTTGCTGCACAAATAACGCCCCCGAACTTGCACGGTTCGGGGGCGTTGTCATCTGTAACCATTTAGAAATAGATTAAATAATCTATTACAGTGATAGTTTCTAAAATGTATCACTTTCTCGATCTGGTACGTTATAACAATGCTGGCTCATCGACATGCGTTGTCGAGAGCAGGGCACAGTTGATGATAATGAGTCTTTGAGATCGAGGGAATATGTTAAAAAAAACGGTGTTAACTTTAGCAATGCTAGGGACGTTGGCTTCCGCATCCGTACAGGCAGCTCAGCATGTGGACTGTGTGAAAACCGATCAAAAACAGATTGCATCGTTATTTGACCGCTGGAATGCTTCGTTGCAAACCGGCGATGCGAAGAAAGTTGATAAAAACTATGCGTCAGATGCCGTGCTGTTACCGACACTATCGGGTAAACCGCGCACGAATGACGCGGAGCGTATTGATTACTTCGAGCATTTCTTGGCGAAAAAACCGGTTGGAAAAATTGACACCCGCACGATTCGTATCGGCTGTAATGACGCGGTTGACATCGGAACCTACACTTTCACATTTGGTGATGGGAGCGTAGCCAAAGCACGCTTTACCTATACCTATATTTGGGACGGGAAGCAGTGGTTGATCAGTTCACACCACTCATCGGCAACACCTAACGGGTGATCTATATCATTCATCTGTGACAATTCGCATCAAACGGCTAACAAATGTTAGCCGTTTTTTGTGCCCAGAAAACCCCCAGCTAGGCTGGGGGTTCAGTAAAGCTTTCAGCTTTGGGCCAGTTATAAAAACCCCTTTTGATTTGTTAAAACAGTTTGCGGTCTGGCAACTGCAAACGTTCAACAAGAAATCAAAAGGGGGTCCCAATGAGGGACGAAAAGAGCTTAGCGCACACCCGATGGAACTGTAAATATCACATAGTTTTTGCGCCGAAGTACCGAAGACAGGTGTTCTACGGGGAAAAACGCAAAGCGATTGGCAGTATTTTAAGAAAGCTGTGCGAATGGAAAAACGTGAATATTCTGGAAGCAGAATGCTGTGTGGATCACATCCATATGCTTCTGGAAATCCCGCCGAAGATGAGTGTCTCGGGATTTATGGGGTATCTGAAGGGAAAGAGCAGCCTGATGCTTTATGAGCAGTTTGGCGATTTGAAGTTCAAATACCGTAACAGGGAGTTTTGGTGCCGAGGGTATTACGTTGATACGGTAGGGAAAAACACGGTCAAGATACAAGAATACATAAAGCACCAACTGGAAGAGGATAAAATGGGTGAGCAACTCTCGATCCCATATTCTGGTAGCCCGTTTACGGGCCGTAAGTAATCCATAGATGCAAATGTCAGATCGCGATGCGCCTGTTAGGGCGCGGCTGGTAAGAGAGCCTTATAGGCGCATATGAAAAACCTCCGGCTATGCCGGAGGATATTTTTTTAACAAATAAATAAGCAATGTATAGCCGTATTTTTTTATCCTAACACTGGCGTACGCGTTTCCTTTGGTAGCTCCGGTTTCAATCGTTCTGGCGCAATTTGGCAAACCATACCTGCGATAAGTCCCATCATTGATTCTTTATGAAATGGCGCCCATTGCCCTATTTCATCCACTATTGCTATTACATCACCAAGTGCATAGGGCTGTGAAAAATAGACACGCTCGAATACCGCCCTTTCAAAAGAGTCGCAATTAATGACGTTAATAGCGCGGGAGCTCGTGATATAAATATCGGGGTTTTTACCGATTTTTTTACTTTCAGTATAATTATTGATCGTATATAGCCGACGAAGACGGCTATTACCTTGATAGGATGAAACATTACGCAAGTCCGCAAAGGTCAGAACTTGCTCATCACTCATGATTTTTATCACTCCTGCTGGAGGATTACTTACATTTTCTTTCTTCAATTGGCTGTGGCTGGTGCAACCAGCCAGCAACACTAATACAGCACATAGCCCAAAAGACTTAATCATTTTTCGTTCCCTATCAGGTCAGGGCGCAGAGGCAGTAAAATATCTTCAGTCACACTACCTTGTACCGAGCATAATAATTGCGCTTTATCCCCGCTGTCGCTTAACAAGGCAAGTTTTTCCACACTTCCTTTCGCTGGCGCAATACCGCTTGCAGCACCAGGGTTAAGTTTCCACATCTGATCCCCGGGGCGTTTTATCATAGGGTTAGCGAAATACTCATCTCCCGCTTTTTGCCAATTTGCTTTGGATAAAGCAGCAGCAACCTCTGCGGCTGAACCATCAATAATCAAGCCCCAGAAGTAATATTTTCCCATTTCATCTAAATCATTCTGACGCACGAAATAGCCAGAAAGCACTAAGTTGTCAGATTTTACTGGCTGAGAAAACCAGATAACGTCTCCTCCATTTTTGGGGGGGACAAACCAGGCATGGTGTTTATTATCAATCTTCAGCAGGGCAGATCCGCTGAATGTCTTCTGCTGGGCATAAAGTTCGCTGAAGAAACGATTATCACAATGCAATAAACTTTCCTGGAGAGATTCTGCCTGTACTGACCCCATGGCGCTTAATGTCAGAAAGGCGAGCGGAAAAACGGCACGTTTCATAAAGTATCCTTACCATTTAAATAAAATCATAACGTTAAATCAATTTCCTCATTATTTTAAATACCAGAAAATACAAGCAAGTTGACAGGGATCGTGAAAATTGAGCATATAATGACATCACGGTCACGGTTTTCGGAAAAACGCCCCAAATTGACTATGGTCTACACCGCACAGTTTCTCGATACTGAATTTTATCCTGAAAGCCCCATTCCCAGAATTGATATCAATCCATTTTCTCGTGGTGCAAAGAAGCGACAGAGCGTACTCATCTGCAAGCATGATGAACCCATGATCCTTCTTTATATTTACGTTGAGGTTGATGATGACGGTTATTTACTCGAGCAATGTTTTCGCGAATGTCTTCTTAACGAAAATAAGATTGCATTATTGTACGGTCAGCATGTTCACCTATTCGATACCGTGTCGTATACCGCTTTCCTAGTTCAGATCATTTCGAACAATGGCCGCTCCCGCCAACGGCTGACGAAAACGCCTACGACTTTCCACTCTCACTAGTCTGCAACAGCATAGAAATGCGTATCCATCTGGTTCGACAGGCCCAAGGCATTGCCTGCCTGCCAGATTTCAGCGTGGCGAAATACCTGCGCGATGGCCGATTACAGACCATCCTTGATGATTTTACTCAAAATAGCAGCCTAATGTGGGTTCTCTGGCCCGCCAGCCGCGATATGTCCCCCAAACTCCGGGCGTTTATTGACTGTCTGAGTGAGAAAACATTTGGTTGATGGCGGCAACCCAGTAATTGATAACGGCAGTATGCATTTAGCTCTCGTTCTTGCCCCGTTACCACCACTGACTAAAAATCTGCTGCGGGTTATCAACCTGAACTCGCTCACCAATACGAGGGGTCATTAATCGCCAACTTTGGTTTTCACTCGCCTGTGAAATACGTTCTAGCGGATCGTTCCAGCGGTGGTGCGCCAGCTTAAATTTACTGTTATGGCTCGGCAATACCGCTTTGGCCTGCAAATCGCTGGCTGCCTGTGCGCTCTCTTCCGGCTTCATGTGAACATGAGGCCAGTCCCGATCGTATTGCCCGCATTCCAGTATCGCAATATCGAACCCACCCAAACGTTTGGCGATCTCTTTGTAATGTGGACCGTAACCGCTGTCTCCTCCAAGATACAGGCGATACTGTGGCGTAATCAGCGCAAATGAGCCCCACAGCGTTTGGTTATGCTTGAGGAGCCGACCAGAAAAATGCTGTGTCGGAAGCACATGGATGTCGACCCCGCTCTCTTTCAGGCAACTGAACCAGTCACCTTCGGTAATACTTTCCTGGGGAAAACCCCATTTTACAAAATAGGAACCTACGCCGGTTAACGTGACGATACGGCGGATTTTTCCACGTAGCGCGTTCAACGTGGGGTAATCCAGATGATCCCAATGGTCGTGAGTGATCAGCAGATAGTCGATTTCGGGAACGTCTTCTGGTGAATACACATTACTGCCTTTGAAGGCGATATTGGTGCGCGGCACGGGCGAGGCATTGTCGCTAAATACCGGGTCCAGCAGAAAGGTTTTCCCTTCCAGTTGAATAAAGTAGCTAGAGTGTCCCATCCAGATGATGACGTTATCCGCTTTGCTTAGCTGATGCAGATCGGTTTTTTCCGATGGCAAGCGGGTATCCGGTAACGCGCCCACATCTTTGCCAAAAAGAAAGCGATACAGCAGTGCAATGCGGTTTTGGCTACTTACCGTCGGTCGGGCAGTTGGGTTATGAAACGCGCCATCGCGAAAGAGCGGGTTTTCCGGTTGAGGTTTTACCTCGGGTGAAACATATTGCGGCTGCTTCAACCACCCATAGATGGCTACTGCAATTACAACCAAAACGAGTAACAAAAGCATAGGGTTTATCCGGTGTCGTTTCGTGATGAAGATTGTTTTGTAATGAATGTCGTTTCGTAATGATGATTTCAGGCATCGCCCCTCTGGCTCCGGCAGTTATGCACGAACGCAGAGAATCTGGCAAGGGAGAACCAGGGGATTGTTGGTGCAAAAAAAGCGAAGGTGCTCGCCTTCGCTCAGGAATGTTGATGAGGAACCGTCGTGGCCTGTCACCGCTGATGCCTGTCCTACTGTGTCAGTGAGGCTTACTTTTTAAGCGCCAGCAGCGTTTTTCCCATCCCGACAACAAACTCATTTTGTTGCCCGATGACCTTATTCAGCGCGGCCTCATCCTGAATGTTTTCGACCGTATTGATCGCCTGAACTTCCAGCACACGTCCTTTAACCAGCGTCGAGCACAACGAATGCAGAACCTTGTTATTCAGAATCGTTTGTAAGCAGCGAAAAGGCGTCGCATCGTCAATGTTTCCCGCACGCTGATCGGGTTTGATACGCTGACGCAGCATCTCTTTTTCCGTACTGGCAATCACCGCATCCAAATCGCTGGGCTTAGAGGCAATCGGGACAGTGCCATCTTTATCTGGTGGCAACATAAACAGTGAAACCAGCGCCTTATTGCCTGTCGTAGGGTCAACATATTCGGTCTGAACCATGTGGTTTGGCGCATCGACGACTTTGTCTCGCTGAACCATACTCAACAACCGCGCAGGTAACGCCTCGGTAAGATCTTGAGTAGTATAGCCGACGAACAAATCTGGGTCCTTTGTCTCGGCAACCCCGAACAGCGGCAGTACCAGTAACAACCCTGCAATCCCTTTATTTATCACACTGATTTTCATTGTATTCCCCAACCCTTTATTGTGTGCATTAATCTATCTCACCACTCGCCATTCTTATCACGCTAACGTCGATAGTTTTATGGCTTTTTTACCACGTTTAAACGCGACAGCGCATTCTACAACGGCAGGAAAGAATAGTATTTTTTATACAAAAACTTGTTGTCGGATAATTCCTTCGCTAGAATCGCGCCGTTTACTCACCCCCAATGTGTCATGTGGAGCCCCAAAGTGCCCTTTACGTCAGCCCCCCTCTAACCGCCGACGACTGCATTAAGCAGCCTCGATTCGGCGCAGTCTGCGCCAGCGTTGGCTGCGGTACGGGTTCCCCTTCTCTTTCTGCCATCGCGCGGAGCAGAGAAAGACTCTCCCGCTTCCTCTCCCCGCGACTCTGACCTCTGGAATGCCAGTGGACAGTCTATAGACTCGCGCCAGAATACGTTCGTCGGCCCTCTTCTTTCATAGATGGGCCTGGCTGCGCCAATAACGCAGCAGGCGAAAAACATGTATTTACATTCAATACCGTTATTAAAATATCCGCGTACCCCTCATCTGGAAGGTTCGCGTTTACAGCCCGGCGATGATGCGTCGGATCAAATTGCACTGAAAGCGCTGGCAGGCCGTTACGTCGTGATCGAAGAAAAGATCGACGGCGCGAACAGCGGCGTGTCCTTCAATGAAACGGCAGAACTTTTGCTCCAATCGCGCGGCCACTATCTAGCCGGTGGTTCGCGGGAGCGCCAGTTCAATCAGTTCAAGCTCTGGGCCACCGCGCACGAAATGCGTTTTCTTGAGCTGCTGGAAGACCGCTTCGTGATGTACGGCGAATGGGCGTACAGCAAGCATTCCGTGTTTTATGACCGGTTGCCGCACTATTTTCACGAATTTGATCTTTACGATCGTCGTGACGGCATTTTTTTATCAACGGCGCGCCGACACGCGATGCTGGCCGGTTCACCCGTGTTGTCCGTTCCGGTACTTTACGCAGGGGAGATGCCAACGAATCCGGCGTTGCTGTGGAAGCTGGTGTTCCGTTCGCTGGCGAAAAGCCAGAGCTGGAAGGCGGCGTTTGAATCCACCGTGCAGCGTGAAGGTTTACCGCTCGGGTTGTGCTGGCAGCAAACCGATAAATCGGATCGTTCGGAAGGCCTGTATCTGAAGGTTGAAGATGATGAACAGGTACTGGCACGTTACAAGCTGGTACGCCATGACTTTATCCAGACCATTTTGGACAGCGGATCGCATCATTCCCGACGCCCGATTTTGCCGAACCAACTGGCTGAAGGCGTGGATCTGTATGCGCCTTGTCCACAAGTATCTTGGGAAATGCTGGGGCTGAATACGCTGCGTTCTTTGGACGCGCTCGCCGCCGCCATGCCCAATAAGTAAGGAGTATGACTATCATGGAGTGGAATACCATTAGGGGATTGGTCCCCGTCTCTGGCGCACAGCCAGATTTTGCAGATTGTCTGGATGCGTTCCCGGTGCTTCAACGCGCCAAAGAGACGCCGCAGGAGCCGCGCTATCACGGCGAAGGCGATGTCTGGACGCACACCATCATGGTTGTCGAGTCGCTATTGCAGCTTCCCGATTACCAGACCGCCACGCGTGAGCAACAGGAAATCTTGTTTTTTGCTGCGTTGCTGCATGACGTTGCAAAGTACCGCACGACGGTAATTGACCCGGTAACGGGTCAGATTGGTCAACCGGGACATTCGCGCAAAGGCGCTATCGACGCACGGGTGCTGTTGTGGGATGCCAGCGTTCCGTTTGCGATTCGGGAAGCGATTTGCCGGTTAATTTCGGTGCATCAGGTGCCGTTTTACTGCCTTGAAGATGAACGCCGTCGGATGTCGCCGATCTTTACGATTCGCGAACTGTCATGGCAGTTGAGCATTCCGCTGCTGGCAACGCTGGCGGAAGCCGATATGCGCGGGCGCATCTGTCAGGATCAAGCGCGCGTGCTCGACAGTATTGAGCTGTTTCGCGAGCTGGCGCGGGAGGAAGGCTGTTACGGTCAGCCGAGAGCGTTTGTCGATGCCCACACGCGCCTGAGTTATTTTCGCGGGGTCGATGTTCATCCAGACTACCCACTGTTTCAGGAACCGGGTTCAAAGGTCACCGTGATGTGCGGTTTGCCGGCTTCGGGAAAAGATACTTGGGTGCGAACACATCGGCCCAATCTACCCGTGGTTTCTTTCGACGATGCGCGAACAGAGTTGGGGCTGAAACACGGTGAAAACGAAGGGAAAGCGGTGCACTGGGCGACCGATAAAGCGCGTTCACTGCTGCGAACGCACGAACCGTTCGTGTGGAATGCCACGCATCTCAGCCAGCAAATGCGCACCCGCACGTTGGATCTGTGCTACGCCTACGGTGCAGAAGTGGAGATCGTCTATCTGGAGCGTCCGCGTCAGGAATTACTGCGCCGCAACGGGAAACGGGACACTACATTGAGCAATAAAACGCTGCAAGGTATGCTGACGAAATGGGAACTTCCTTCGCCGACAGAAGCGCATGCGGTGAGCTATGAAAGCTAACGTCGCCGTAACGCACTTCAACGTGGAAGCGCGATAAACGGGATCTCGTACTCTGTGAGGCCGTTTCTTCCTGCATCAACATACGGTTTTTCATAGATCGGTTTATCGTCCCCGAAACTTACGGGGACGATAAATCCTCTCGCGGCCTGAAAAATCAGGCCTTTTTTACCTTCTCCGCACGTTTATGACGCAAACCAAGGCTCTATCGGATCTGGGTAAGCTAGCCACATCGCCAGGCCTTCGGCCATTTCTTTGTCCGTCAACAGTGCGGCATTCAGATGGGTTCTCAACGCGTGCTCATCCATGTCGATACCGATAAACACCAGTTCCTGCCGCGCATCGCCTACGCCATCCACCCAAATAGAACGAATATAATCAAGCGATTCACTATCTGTCGGCCACCTTTCTTTCGGCGCACTGACCCACCATGAACCAGCCAGCCCCTGACGTGCCACGCCGCCTGCCTGAGACCACGATCCGGCATATTCCGGGCGGCTTGCCAACCAGAAATAGCCTTTGGATCTGACAACCCCCGCGAGCGAACGCTCCATTACGTGTGCAAAGCGAGCCGGGTGAAAAGGCCGACGCGCGCGGAACACAAAACTGGCGATGCCATACTCCTCAGTTTCAGGCGTATGTTCACCGCGTAACTCTTTCAACCATCCAGGAGCTTGTGCTGCTTTGTCGAAATCAAATAATCCCGTATTGAGCACCTCGTTCAACGGCACTGCCCCAAATTCGGCGTGAAGTATTCTCGCGCTTGGATTCAGTGAACGAATGATCGCAACCAACTTCTGTTGTTGAGCCACATCAATCAGATCGATTTTGTTCAAGATGATCACATCGCAAAATTCGATCTGGTCGATTAATAGATCCACAACACTGCGCTCATCCCCCTCTCCTAACGACTCTCCGCGTGAATGGATGCTGTCCACCGAAGCATAATCGTTTAAGAAATTATACCCATCGACAACGGTCACCATGGTATCCAGACGAGCCACTTCAGAAAGGCTTTCGCCATCATCACCTGCAAACGTGAATGTCTCCGCGACAGGAAGCGGCTCCGCGATACCGGTTGATTCAATAACCAACTGATCAAAACGCCCCTCTTTCGCCAGCCGATTGACTTCGAGCAGGAGATCTTCACGCAGCGTGCAACAGATACAACCGTTGCTCATCTCTACCAGCTTTTCGTCCGTCCGTGACAGCTCAGCACCGCCCTCTCTCACCAGGGCTGCGTCAATATTCACTTCTGACATGTCATTAACGATCACTGCGACGCGTCGGCCATCACGATTATTCAGAATATGGTTAAGCAGCGTGGTCTTCCCCGCGCCGAGAAAGCCGGATAGAACGGTCACTGGTAATCTTGCATCTGATTTCTGTCTAGCTACAACGTCAGCCATATTTCACACTCTCTGATGATTCAAGGTCGTTTACGTTTCCGCTTCGAAATGATTTATCACCACAAATATTTCGTTTTTGAACACCCATAGCGATAATCTTTCCATGCATTTTGTGTTATGTTATAACATAACAATTCAGCCATGAAAAATCATTGAGGATTTTACTTTGTCTAATAATATTAAAGTCGGCGGGGTTACCCTGCCAGACACCTTGTAGACAGCACACAACCCGCATCGCGCCAGCGTTTTCTTTCTCCAGCCGTTCGAACTTTCTCCAACCAGGCAAGCCAGTTCTACAATTAGAATGTTAAGATAGATGCAGCAAGCGTTTTCCGTATTCGGAAATGTATGCGGTTTGTTGTAAAAACTAAGCCATTACTTAAGGAGCGAAAAATGGCACGTGGTTCAGCAAGTAAAAGTTATCCCGCCGTCTCGCCACTGCTTTCGTCACACGATATCACGCGTCTTCTTTTACAGCCCGTGGCACAGTGTATTTCGGATGAATATCCCTGGGTAAGCAATGATGAAGCGTTGATCGACAAACATTTTAAAGGGGTTTGCGCACAGGTCATGCGCGTGACCCACACCCAATCGAGGATAGAATGGAATCACTACGGCTCTGGCTATGCCTCTTTTATCGACGCCTGGTTTTATAAGAATACACCGGATTTTAATGCCAAACGCCCGGTTCACTATGGTGAAGAGCACACCGGATTGACAGTTTTACTAAGTCGCCTGTCGCCTTATTTCGTTTTTATGGAAAGCGAGAAGCAATGGGATGTTCACGGCGGCGGTTATCAGGCGCTTCCTGAACTGGAAATGATCGATAGGCTGGAGACACCCGCCGTTATTGCATTGAGCCAGCAGATTCAGTCAGAACTGGAGAAGTGTGGGCTTGTACGCGCTTATAAGGAACAATTGGCATCTCTGTTACCCACTGGTACTCGCGTGCCGACAGTGCTAACAGATCGCGGCTTCACACAGTTCGATGCCTTATTCCATTGGGAAGATTGAGTCATTAACGTAGCCGAAGCGCGCGCCAGCATAAATTAACATCGCGCAATGTTGTCGATCGAATGAAGGCAGTGTGTGCCGCATACAAAATGATTCCTGCATCAGTCTGACGTTATCTCAATCAGATTACCATCAGGGTCACTGACAATCGCTTCATAAAATCCGTCCCCCGTCATGCGAGGTGGGGCAACCAAAATGTCGCGTTCTGCCGCTTTATTGGCTAACGCCTCGACATCCGCCTTACTTCCGACCGAAATGGCGACGTGCGCCCAGCCGCAGCCTTCTTTATTGCTTAAGGCTTCCGCCAGTACCGGCAGCGTCATCAGCTCAATGGAGGCACCCTCGCTAAGTTGAACGAAATGCGATTCAAATCCGGGGCGATTCTGACTCACATATTTTTCTCCCACCTGAGCAGCGAAGAACTCTTGCCAAAATGCCGCCTGTGCGGCCAGATCGGCTGTCCATAATGCAACGTGTGCCACTTTCATCATGATTCCTTCTTAACCGTTGTCTTTCACATCACCATCGTCAAGGATACCCATCAACGGCGATTACCGTGTGCCATTCAGAATGGTTAAAATCTGCGAGTGCAGCTCTGGGTTACCGGATGCGACCACCGTGCCACCCGCTTCTGCACGTTGCCCGTTGAGATTGGTAATGATGCCGCCCGCTTGCTCAATAATCGGAATCAGCGCGACAATATCGTAGGGCTGCAATGCAAACTCCACGCAGATATCAATCTGACCTGCCGCCAGCATTGCCAGCGCATAGCACTCACCGCCATAGCGCGTCATTAATGTGCTTTCGGTGAGTTCGGCGAAGCGAACGGTCGGATGCATACTCAGCGCTTCCGGTGCGGTGGTGTGAAGAATTGCCTGTGCGAGCGATACGTCTTTACGCGTGCTTAAGCGTGTTTCGCTCTGCTGGTCGCTACGCCAGGCCTGTGAGCCATCAGCCCAGAAACGCTCTCCGGTAAATGGCTGGCTCATCATTCCCATCACGGCACGCTCATGATGCAGCAGACCAATGAGCGTTCCCCACACGGGTAGCCCGCACAAGAAAGGTCGGGTTCCATCAACCGGATCTAAAACCCAGCGGATTGACCCTGCGCCACTCAAGCCAAATTCCTCCCCTATAATCGCGTGATCGGGATAATGGCGCGTGATGTGTTCACGTATCACACGCTCGGCCTCCCGATCGGCTTCCGTAACCGGATCAAAGCGAAAGCCCTCTTTTGGCTTGGTATCAATTTGGTCTGCGGTAAGGGAACGAAAACGCGGTAAGGTTTCCTGACTGGCTAGCGTGGCGAGTTCATGAAAAAAGGCAATATCGGGAAGCGGTTGATTCATGGTGTTTTACCTTCCTATCGCGTTTGCGTGAGGTTATGTTGAGAATTGAGGCCGATAGATAGCAATGCTCATTTAAGCTCGATAATGCATTTATTAACGCAATTAATTTGCTCGATTATGAATGATTAAGCCAGTGTAGACAATCTCACTTTCATCTACTGATAAAAAAATAGCCCCCAAATGCTGCTGTCAGGGGGCTATAACAAGGGGAAGTAAACCAGATTACGTCATTCAGCTTAGGTCAGCACCGTTGCTGGCAATCACCTTCTTATACCAATAGAACGATTTCTTTTTCTTTCTGGCTAATGTCCCTTCGCCTCGGTCGTTGCGATCGACATAGATGAAGCCATAGCGTTTGCTCATCTCACCGGTGGACGCGGCAACCAGATCGATACAGCCCCATGAGGTGTAGCCAATGACGGGAATACCGTCACCAATCGCATCCGCCATCGCGCTGATGTGCTCGCGCAGATAGCTGATACGATAGTCATCATCAATCTCGCCCTGCGCGTTAATCTCATCCTTCGCACCCAGCCCGTTTTCTACCAAAAACAGCGGCTTCTGGTAGCGGTCATACATCATGTTCATGGTGATGCGCAGGCCCAGCGGGTCAATTCCCCAGCCCCATTCACTCGCCGTGATATGTGGGTTCTTCAGCGATTTCACGATGTTCGCCGCGCTGCTATTCTGCTCGTTCATATCCGCTGAAGCACAGCGGGAGGCATAATAGCTAAAGGACACAAAATCCACCGTGTTCTTGAGAATTTCATCATCGCCCGGCTCTGACGCAATCGTGATGCCCTTCTCTTTAAACAAGCGGCCGGTATACGCCGGATAGGTGCCGCGTGCCTGCACATCAATAAAGAACAGATTCTCTCGATCTTTATTTAGCGCCGCCCAGACATCTTCCGGTTTGCACGACCACGGATAGAAATTGCCGCCAGCCAACATGCAGCCGACCTGATTGTTCGGGTTAACCTCATGCGCAATCTTCGTCGCCAGCGCGCTCGCCACCAGTTCATGGTGCGCGGCCTGGTATTTTACCTGCTCCTGATTTTCCCCGTCGGCAAACACCAGTCCCGCACCAGAAAACGGACTATGCAGTAATATATTGATTTCGTTGAACGTCAGCCAGTATTTCACTAATCCATCAAAGGCTTCAAAACAGGTTCGGGCATAGCGAGCGAAGAACTCCACCATTTTCCGGTTACGCCATGAACCGTATTCCGTGACCAGATGCATCGGCACATCGAAATGGCACAGCGTCACCAGTGGTTCCATGTTGTACTTCTTGCACTCGGCAAACATATCGCGATAAAAGGCGATGCCGTCTGCGTTGGGCGTCAGTTCATCCCCGTTCGGATAGAGGCGACTCCAGGCTATGGAGGTACGGAACACCGTAAACCCCATTTCCGCCATCAGCGCGATATCTTCCTTGTAGCGATGGTAGAAATCGATCGCCTGATGGCTGGGATAAAACTCATCCTCACGCAGCGCAAAGCGCGGTTCTTGCCCCAGTTTCACCGGCAGACGATTCACGCCGTGGGGAATCATGTCTACCGTCGTCAGCCCTTTACCGCCTTCGAGGTACGCGCCTTCTGCCTGATTGGCCGCAATCGCGCCCCCCCATAAAAATCCAGTGGGAAATGTTGATGCAGACATACGCTGTTTCTCCTTCGTACTTCAGCTAATTAGTGCTTCATTTAATTCGTGTTCGTTGCATGGTGCGGCGCGGAAGCCTCATCGCTCTGTACGCGTTTCTCTTCTGGTTTTTCTTCTACCGGAATGTCTTCAAAGCCCAGCAGCAAGGTAACGAAGAAGGAAATCACGACGGACAGAATCATGACGCCAAACACCCAGGCAATGCTCATCGGATTGGTCGGATCGAAAAATTGTACGCTAGTGAATAGCCCCGGCGACGCCATTGAATGGCTTGCCAACCCACCGATGCCAGCGACGGCACCACAGATAAAACCGGTGATTAAACAGGCGATCAGCGGACGTTTCAGGCGTAACGCGACACCGTATAGCGCGGGCTCAGAGATCCCAGCAACAATGGCCGATGCCGCCGCAGCCAGCGCCGTCTGGCGCAGTTCCGGGTTCTTGGTGCGCCAGGCGACCGCCAGTGAAGAGCCGCCAAGCGACAGGTTCGCACCAATTTCAGATGGCATGACCATGCCTTCTTTACCGGTTTCGGCGATGGTTTGAATGATAGTCGGGGTAAACACGCGGTGCATACCCGTCATCACCAGCAGCGGCCAGATGGCTCCCATGATGGCAACAGACAGCCAGCCCAGATAATCATGCACGGTATACACCACCGCAGAAATACCGCTACCAATCCAGATGCCAATCGGGCCGATCAGCATCATGGCAATCGGGGAGGCAATCAGCACGATTAACATTGGCTTGAGGAAGTTTTTAGTCACGGCTGGCGTAATACGGTCTACCCATTTTTCAATGTAAGACAGAATCCAGGTCATACACAGCGCCGGAATCACCGTATAGGTATACTTCACCGCCGTGACCGACAGCCCCATAAATACCACCTGTTGGCCCTGTGCTGCTTTTGCCATCAGATCGATAAACGTCGGATGCACCAACACCCCGGCGATAGCAATTGCCAGCGACATATTGGTTTTGAATTTTACCGCCGCAGACGCCGCCACCATAATCGGCAGGAAGAAGAATGCGCCATCGCCAATCACGTTCAGAATCGTGATCGTTGATGCCCCTTTCTCAAACAGTCCGGTCATATCGAGGATCATGGCGAGCAACTTCACCATCGAACCACCGATAATCGCCGGAATAAGCGGCGACATCGTGCCAATCAACGCATCCAGAATCCCTGCCCCGATGCGTCGCAGCGTAATTTTATTATTCACCGGAACGGCTTTTTCAGCCCCTGCACTTTCTGGCAGCAGCTTCACTACTTCGGCGTAGGCCTGAGAGACGGTGTTGCCGATGATGACCTGACACTGGTTATCATTTTTCACCACACCCAGCACGCCGCTTATCGCCTTCAATTCGGCCACATTCGCCGCATCATTATCTTTCAGCACAAAGCGCAGACGCGTCATACAGTGGGTTACCGCAGCGATGTTATCAGCACCACCGATGGCATCGACAATCGAACGGGATACAGCCGCATAATTCTTTGACATGGATAGACAATCTCTCGTAATCGCGCACGTTACACCGATTTCAACAAACCGCTCACCGCGAGTTCATTGTTTAGCGAACGAACATTTATTATTTAATTTCATACAGTTATGAAAGTATTCATGCCGGTATCCCTGCTCCATACAACGTAGTGAAACGCTGATGGGTAACCGGTTCCACATGATATTCTTTATATGTGAATGTAATTTCAATAGATGAATTGTTAATATTTTACTTATGTGACCACGATCGCCATGAAAAGTACAATTCTCCACTCGATCGTATTGGCTCTACATTTATCACCCTGCTGCTACCAGCTTAAAATGTGTAAAATGGTGGACGTGTTCAACGTCTCAGGATGTCCCATGTCAACAATGCAGGAAGTGGCGAAGAAAGCAGGCGTATCAAAAGCGACGGTGTCGCGCGTGCTTTCAGGCAAAGGCTATACCAGTGAAGAAACCAAAACGCTGGTCTATCAGGCTATTGAGGAGACGGGATATCAGCCAAATTTACTGGCACGTAATCTGGCGACCAGCAAATCAGCCTGCATCGGTTTGGTGGTGACGAACACGCTCTATCACGGTAGCTATTTTAACGAACTGCTGTCGCAGGCCGCTAAGAAACTGGAAGACAACGGGCGTCAGCTTATTCTGGTTGACGGCAAACACAGCGCCGATGAAGAACGCGCCGCGATTCAATTCCTGCTCGGTTTGCGCTGCGATGCGATCATCATTTACCCTCGTTTTCTCAACGTGGATGAGATGGATGACATTATCGATCAACACAAGCAACCGATCATGGTGGTCAACCGTAAACTGCGTAGACACCAAAGCCACTGCATTTGCTGCGATCACAAAGGTTCCAGCTATAACGCCACACAGCATTTGATCGCACGCGGCCATAAAGACATCGCGTTTATCACCGGTTCGCTGGATTCACCGACCGCTATCGAACGCCTTTCCGGCTATAAAGACGCGCTGACAGCAGCGAACATCGCGGTGCGGGATGAACTGATTGTGAGAGGAAAATGGACGCCGCGCTGTGGTTCGCTGGCTATTACCACCCTGCGCGATAACCGGGTGTCATTCAGTGCCGTTCTTGCCAGCAATGACGATATGGCGATTGGTGCGATAAAAGCGCTGGATGAAGCCGGTGTTGCCGTACCGAACGATGTTTCTGTGGTCGGGTTCGACGATATTCCCACCGCTCCGTTTTTGAAGCCATCACTCTCCAGCGTAAAAGATCCGGTGAGCGATATGATCAACGAAGTGATTAACCGCCTGATCGCGATGCTGGACGGCGGATATTTCTCGAAAGATAACCTGTTCTTGTCTGAGCTGCGGGTCAGAGATTCGGTTCAAAACGGGCCGTACTTGTAACCAACCCGTCCGAATCCGCTACGGGGTCGTTTCAGACCCCGTTTTAACGCCGAATTTCCCTTTCAGTCGCTGAGCTCGTTCTGCACAGCAACAGGCTTAGAATTGCCACTGGACGCCCACGCTGTAGCGCGTTTGATCGCCATCCAGATGACCGAAACGGCCGCCGACTTCGGAATACAGATTCAGATTTTCTGCCGCAAGCCACTGTACGCCGACCGTTGCCCGCCCAAAGTTCTTATCCTGTTCCCCCACCGCCACGCGTCGGTTTGCTCCATCGACACGATCTTTCACCGTAAAGCTGGAACCAAGCCCATCGGCCAATTCACGCACCCACGCCACCGTGGCATAAGGCTGTAACGACGTTTTGTTGCTGAATTCCACCTTGCCACGCACGCGCCAGCCCAGACTGGCTTCCAGCGAATCAACATCCTGTTTTTCATACCGTACGCCCGTCCGCAGGTTACCTTTGTCATCAAACGCATTGATGCGGTAACGTGCGTAATCCAGCCCGGCAACCGGACCGGTACGCAGTCCGCCGAGCGAAAAATCATAACCGCCTGTTACGCGGGCACCGACAAATTGCGCTTCGGTATTGCCATCCAGCGTGTTGTCCAACAGTACCGGACCACCCGCAGATTGCAGATACACCGAGCGGCGTGACGAAATGGCCGCCCGGCCCGCCGTCACGTCGCTACCCAACCAGGCGGGTCCCCCCTGATTCAGCAAACCGTAGACGCCAGCTTGCCAGGTATCGCTTTCAATATGTCCATTGCGCTCAAGCTTATCCTTGCTACGCAGCAGGCTCAGGCTGCCACCAATCGTGACAATGTCACTTAATTGATAATCGACCAGTGCATAGGCCATCGCCTGACGGGAACGCTGCTGCGGTGCACGGTCAAAGCCATTTGATGGAATCACATCGCCCTCAACCCCGACGGCCGTATCCAGCGTCCCTGCGCTACGCGTGGTATTTTGCAACAGCAGCCAGCGCTGATTGTGCAACTCGCTCAGCGACTGGTGCTGACGTTTCAGGCTCTCTTCCATCGCCCGCTGCATCGCGGCAGCAGAATACGCCGAATGCAGTAAATCGGTATTGGAGATCTCCAGCAGCAGCCGTGTCACCAGCCGTGAAACGTCACGCAGGCGCTGATCGATACGTTCCTGACCCAACACGCTGGTCAGAAAGGCTTCGTTATCAACTGTGGGGTTATGCCACGTCGCCCCTCCCGGCACTGCGGGGTTCGTGGTTTGCTCATAGCCATCCTGATCGCCAATATCCCAGTTGGTCGCTTCCATATAGAGCACGGGAATATCAAACGCTTCATTGAAGCTATCGCCGTCGCTGCAACAGCCGGTTCCTGCCGGATAACTCGCATTCAGCCCCGGATTGGTGAACAGTTCGATGCCCAGTTCGTTCGCAATACGCAGCGTCTGTTCGCGCAGGCTGGCCAGCTCAGGATTCGCCACGCTGTTATCGCCGGCGTGTGCGTAGAGTTTGTCACCGGTAATCATACTGTCCATGTTAATCATGGCCTTAAGGCCGCCCTCGGTTCCCTGAGCGATCAACTCATTAACCATCGCGCGCGAACCGCGCAGCCCTTCTTCTTCCGCACCAAAGGCTGCAAAGACCAGCGTTTTTTCCGTCTGAATACCGCTAAAATTACGCGCTACTTCTGTCAGGATCGATGCGCCGGACGCATTATCATCCAGCCCTTGCAGCGTCGGCCGACCGAAGAAGGTATCAAAGTGCGCGCCAGTAATAATGTATTCGCTGCTTAGCCCGGTATTATAGGCCAACACGTTTTGTGACGAACGTGTCGTACCGCCTGCCGTCCAGGAGAAATCCTGCCTGAGCGTGGTATAACCGGGTGCCATACGTTGCGTCATCCAGTCTGCCGCACCAGCAAAATTGGCTGTATCACGATAACGTCCCGGATAATCATTAATGAGCGTATCTACGGTCTCGCGCGCATAATCACCGTAATCATAAGCCCATGCTGGTACACATAAACACGCCATCCCCACCGCAACTGCGACTTGCTTGAACATGAACACCACTCCCTTTTCTCATTATCAACAACACCAGATGAACCTTATTCAGGTCATGTCTTTGTTAAAAAAAGAAAAATAGCAGCAATATTCATTCCAATGCGATAGAAGCAAAAGAAAATATGATGAAATGTGTCAAAACGCAGCAAAACGAAAGGGAATAATCAGAATTATGTAATGCTGATTAATCATAGCGTTAGTCATGAATGAACCTAGTTTGACACAGGTGACAGACGAAGGGTGATCGAGAAGAAAAAGAGAATAGGAACGAGACGGGCTTGGTGAAAATATTTTTATGAAGAGGCATCAATGAGAGGCAATAAGGGTAAAGAAGCAAAATACGCACCGAAAACGATCGTTTTCGGTGCGCGATTATCCATTTTGCCAGATTGAGACAGCCCTAAACGTAAACGTTAAGCTGATTATTTTCCGTTGGGCGATTAATCCCATCAGCGATGGGGGGCGTAAATACGGAGCCGCTATTTTCGTAAGCGGTCCGAGTACGGGTAGATGCGTCCTGATTAGGATAACCAGACAGCTGCGACGAACGGGAAATGCCTTGGACATAATCAAGTTTGTCAGGCGTTGAGTAATATGACACTGGAGAAACCAAGTTGAGACCAATCATTTTTTCCCCCTATTCATCTCATCTGCCAGTAAAACTTATCTTGCTTACTAATGAGTATAGAACAGTCAAACGGGGGGAATATGTAAGGTTTTGTCTGAAAAAACATCGCTGACACGGTCCCAATAAAAGGGAAATAAGCGCCAAATTCAGCAAGGTATTTTTTGATTCAATATCAAAATGTTATTTATTTTTCTCCCACATGCGCAACCGGCCAGCCGCATTTTTATAAGGCGAAGCGGTATTAAACTGAATCATCCGCCCACGCGTCCACTTGCCGTACCAACATGCCCCATAGAGTTGTGCATCGGTATAGCGTTCAACCAGCACGATGAGCGCCAGCTTATTCGCGACAAGCTGCGCAACCAGTTCCGTCCAGTCAGTGATGTGGGCATAGTCCCGATAGAATTTTTGTGCCAGCAGGCCAAGCTGATTCCATTTATAACCGGCCACAGGGAAATCAATGGGATTACCCCGCTCTTCATCCTCATGCCATTTCAGCACTAAATTTCCCCAACCCAGCAAATATGCCACTAGATTTGCCGGGCTCATCTGCGTTCCCTGCGCATGTCCTGTCATTTCCGGCACGAATGCCAATTCAGCAGGCACTGCATCGATTTTCTTCATTAATAGCGCAAACTGACTGTTGATCGCCTTAATCAAAGCTTCCTTATTCTCCGGTACCGCCATCGCATAACCTCGGTTTTCTGCCCCAGATAAACCTAGATTACCGCCTGCGATACCGTGCGATGTTGTCATTACGCATCTTTTTAACCACCGATCAACGTTGCGCCAACAGCCGGATCGATGCCTCACGCTCGCTCGGGGACGTCACGGGCGTGTGGATAATGAACTCATCCACGCCAAAACGTTGATGGTAGCTATCCAGACGCTGATGAATCTGCTCCGGCGTACCGTAAAGCACATGGCGTGGCTCCTGCTCGATACGGAAATCTGTCACACCCGCCTGCCGAACGAAATTGTCTGCCAGTTCCTGACTTCCTACCGTCAGCGGCGGTTTGTTTTCAATATAAACCTTATAATTATGTTGTGTGCTGGCCAGCGCTTCCGCCTCGTCATAACGTTCAGCGGCAATCACCGACAGCGACAGCAGCGTCTGAGCGCTGGCGGGTTTCAATTCCCGGTAGCTCAAGAGTGATTCCGTTAACAGTGTTTCGCTAGCATTAATGAACCCGGCGAATACAAAATTCCAGCCTAGCGATGCGGCTAGCTGCGCACTCTCCCGGCTGGCACCCAACAGAAAGCGCTGCGGCTCATGCTCCGGCAGCGGCGTCGCATTTAGGCGTTCGGCGCTATCATCATGGCTGTCGAGAAAATGGTTTAACTGATGTAATTTCTCCGTGAAGGTAACGCGTTCAATCTCACCAATTTCCTGCTGAAGTGCGCGCGTCGCCCGTGGCAGCCCGCCAGGGGCTTTACCGATGCCTAAATCAACACGTCCACCCGCCAGCGCACTGATGACATGGAAATTCTCTGCAACCTTATACGGACTGTAATGCTGTAACATCACGCCGCCGGAACCGATGCGCAGCGTTGTCGTGTGCGCTAACAGCCAGGTGATCAAAACCTCGGGAGACGATCCGGCCAATTCATCGGAATTATGATGCTCGGAAACCCAAAAGCGGTAATAGCCAAGTGCTTCCGCCACTTTCGCCAACGACACGGTTTGCGCCAACGCCTGCGCCGCACTCATTCCTTCGGCGATAGGGCTTTGATCTAATAAACTGAGCTTATATCCCACGATGTTTCCTTATTTTAGCGACTATCCGTTAACGCTATTCATAGCAATAAATAGCCATAACAAAAAAAATAGAATAAGAAGAATGTTGCATAAAAGTGTGAAAAATAAATATCAATAATGAATTTTGTTAGCAAAAATATTCATAATAAATGAATGCAAAAAAGCGCCATCATAAAAAGACATGAAATATAACCAGACGGTATTTATCCATTGAGTAGCTATCGGCTACCTTTACCATGTTTACATTTTGTTAAGGAGGTGTATTGATATGGCTGAATCTATCCCCTGTTGTGATACGTCATTTGAGCAACAGTTAATTAACTGGCGACGGCACTTACATCAGTACCCGGAATTATCCAATCAGGAACACCAAACCACCGCGCACATTACCCGCTGGCTACAAGAGAAAGACATCCGTCTGTTACCTCTGGCGTTAACCACAGGCGTTGTTGCCGAAATTGGTCACGGCAGCGGCCCAACCATTGCGCTGCGTGCCGATATTGATGCACTACCCATTGAAGAAGGGGTTGATGTCGATTTTCGCTCCCAGCATGCTGGCGTCATGCATGCCTGTGGCCACGATTTCCATACCGCCGTAATGCTCGGCGCTGCTTGCCTGCTGAAAAAACGTGAGCATGTCTTACCGGGTAAAGTCAGGTTATTTTTCCAACCGGCAGAAGAAGTGTCTACCGGTGCCAAACAGTTTATCCGTGCCGGCGCACTCGCCGATGTTGACGCCGTTTTCGGCCTGCACAATGCGCCGGAGCTTCCTGCGGGGACGTTTGCCACGCGCAGCGGCCCGTTTTATGCCAATGTGGATCGCTTCGCTATTCACATTACAGGCAAAGGCGCGCATGCAGCCAAGCCGGAACAGGGTATCGACAGCATTGTCACCGCCTGCAATATCGTCAACGCGCTGCAAACCCTCCCCAGCCGCAGCTTTAGTTCGCTGGAATCGCTGGTGATCAGCGTCACGCGCATTCAGGGCGGCAACACCTGGAACGTACTACCGCAAACAGTAGAGCTGGAAGGAACCGTACGCACCTACAATGCCGCGATCCGTGCGGAAATACCGGAGCGGATTGAGCAACTGATTGGTGGTATTGCCCTTGCGCTGGGCGCCAAAGCGGAACTGAAGTGGTATCCCGGCCCGCCTGCTGTCGTGAACACTAGCGAATGGGCAGACTTCAGCAAGCAAATTGCCAGAGACGCAGGTTATCAGGTAGAAAACGCCGAACTGCAAATGAGCGGTGAGGATTTTGCCCTGTACCTTCAGGAAGTGCCGGGCACGTTCGTCAGCATTGGCTCAAACAGCGAATTTGGCCTGCACCACCCTCAGTTCAACCCAGATGAAAGCGCCATTGCGCCTGCATCACGCTACTTTGCACAGTTAGCAGAAGCCGCACTGCATCGCCTGCGCACCACGAAAGTTTCCCCACCACAGGCGGTACTGTCTTCATCGTAATACGCTAATTTATAAAACTAGCCACCTTCGTCTGGTTAATCTGGCGGAGGTGGCTATTTCCTGAATAATTCTCGTTGGCAGACTGATGACAAGTTTACAGGATTAAAACGGGGGTAATGGAATAGAAGAGTAAAGCGTCCGCGCCAGGGATGGCGCGGCTCGAGCTTACAGGGATGTACTCGCAGCGTCTTTACGATCTATCCATTGCCCCCGCTCGACGCACTTTATCTGCAAGGCTTGGCGTCTGGTTAGTGTATTTCATTAACCCCGAACAGCATGATAACCACGGGAAAAATACACCAGACCATCGGTACTTTCGCCCTGCTTAATCGCTAACACCCGGCAAATAAAGATATCGTGCGTCGCCGCACTCACCACTTCCTCAACCCGGCAGTCAAATGCAACTAAGGCATCCCGCAACACCGGTGAACCCGTGTGTAACACGTCCCACTCCGCCGCCGCAAACCGTTCTTCAGTAGACGATCGGCTCCCAAACAGCGACGACAGCGCTTCGTGATCTGCCGTTAGCGTATTGACGCACAAATGTTCATTCGCCTGAAACGTGGGATACACTGATGAACCACGATTCAGACACACCAGCAGCGTGCCAGGCGTGTCGCTAACGCTGGACACGGCGGATGCCGTAAATCCGGCCTTACCTGCCGAGCCATCCGTCGTAACGATATTAACCGCTGCGCTCAATTTTGCCATTGCATCACGAAACGCCTGCTGGTCAACGGCGGTCACCGCCGCGGAGGGAACGGCGTCATTCACGGTTGCGCGTCGTTCAACTGTCAAATCAGACATCAAATTTTATCCTTTAGATACGGCGAGACACATAGCCATTAACATCATACTAACAAAACAAGTCGCGCCATCATCTGAAATTTTTGAATTTCATTATACATTTTTGTTGTTTTACATCATACCTCGCCTCATCAATAGTGAAAACACGCTATTAACGTCCTATTAACCTTTCATTGAATACGTGAATACCTATTGATGGCTTATTGATTGATAGCCGGTTTATTGATGGATTGTTTTCACCTTCATGGAAGTGTGTTCAATTAATAAAAGGTTTCGAATAATGAGTGAAAAACAAATATCATCAAAACGGCAATTAAGACTGGGTTTAATATTACAAGGTGCGGCGGGAAATATGTCCGCATGGCGACATAAAAACGTCGTGCCAGACGCCAGTATTAATTTTGGTTTTGTCCTGGACGCAGTGAAAAAAGCCGAACAGGGTAAATTCGACTTTGTCTTCGTGGCTGATGGGTTATATATCAATGAAAAATCCATCCCTCACTTTCTCAACCGTTTCGAGCCGTTAACGCTGCTCTCTGCACTGGCTACCGTCACCAGCCATATTGGCCTGGTCGGCACACTGTCGACATCGTATTCAGAGCCCTTTACCACCGCCCGACAGTTTTCCAGCCTCGATCATCTGAGCAATGGCCGCGCAGGCTGGAACGTGGTGACATCACCGTTGGAAGGGTCAGCGAAAAATTTTTCCCGCGCACAACACCCGGAACATGCGCTGCGCTACCGCATTGCCGATGAATTTCTTCAGGTGGCGAAAGGGCTGTGGGACTCCTGGGAAGACGATGCCTTTATTCGTGACAAAGCCAGTGGACAGTTCTTCGATCCTGAAAAGTTACACACGCTGAATCATCAGGGGGAATTCTTCTCGGTACAAGGGCCGCTGAATATTGGCCGATCCGCGCAGGGTCGCCCGATTGTGTTCCAGGCTGGCGCGTCTGAAGACGGCCAAAAACTGGCGGCGAAACACGCTGACGCTATCTTCACCCATCAACACACACTGGAAGATTCACAGCGCTATTACCGCGAAGTGAAGCAAAAACTGGAAGAAAACGGTCGCCGCGCCGATCAACTGCACGTCTTCCAGGGCGTCAGCGTCATTGTCGGCAACGATGCAGAAGACGTAGAGCGCCAGTATCAGGAAACGGCACAGCTCGTCACGATCGAGGATGCCCTCAACTATCTGGGTCGCTATTTTGAACACTACGACTTCTCACAACATCCACTGGATGAGCCTTTCCCTAATATCGGCGATCTGGGGAAAAACAGCTTCCGCAGCACGACCGACGAAATCAAACGCAACGCGCAGGAAAAAGGCTTAACGCTGCGTCAGGTTGCGCTGGAAGCCGCATCACCGCGTCCGGTCTTCAGCGGTACGCCTGAGCAGGTGGCGGATGGCTTACAGCTCTGGTTTGAAAATGGTGCGGCAGACGGCTTCATTATTCAGGGTGGCACGCCGGATACGCTCAATCACTTTGTCGATCGCGTCGTTCCTCTGCTGCAACAGCGTGGCCTGTTCCGTCAGGAGTATGCCGGCTACACGCTGCGGGAAAATCTGGCTCTGGACTATCCGGTGAATCAATTCACGCGCTAATTCGCGCTACAGGAGGTTCACCGTGAAACGTTCCCCTTTTATTACCGCGACAAATCTGGCGACGCTACTCAGCGCCACGCTGGCAATAAGTGCACAGGCGCAAGACGCGGGATTCGTCAGCCGTATCGATCTCAAGGCCAACCAGACGCCCATTCGCACGGGGAAAAATACCGAAGCTATTGCGCAGATTCCGGCTCATTTCAAATTCGTGACGCCGGGTAAGTTGACCGTTACCGTCTCGTCGCTCAGCTCACCGCCGCTGTCGTTGCTGGCTGACGATAACAAAACGATTGTCGGCAGCGACGCCGACATCGCACGACTGGTGGCCGACAGTCTCGGGCTCGAACTCAAGCTGGTTCCTGCTTCTTGGGAGGACTGGCCGCTGGGTATCACGGCGGGGAAATACGATGCCGCTATTTTTAATATTGCCGTGACAAAACCGCGCAAAGAGAAGTTCGATTTCGCTACCTACCGCATTGATACATTGGGTTTCTACGTGAAATCGACCAGCAAAATCACCGCAATCAACAAGCCAGAAGACGTAGCAGGCCTGAAAGTGATTGTCGGTTCCGGTACTAATCAGGAAAACATTTTGCTGGGTTGGGATCGACAAAACCGTGCCAACGGCCTTCCCCCCGTGCAGCCGGTTTACGTCACCGACGATGCCGCCGCCAATCTGAGCATTCAGTCTGGGCGCGTCGATGCGTTTTTCGGTCCCCATTCCATCGGGGCTTATAAAGCGGCACTGACGGGCAAGACGCGCATGGTAGGCAAAGGTCCGACGGTCGCTTACGTCGCGGTCACCACGCAGAAAGGCAATGGTCTGGCGCAGGCAATCAGCACCGCCATCAATGGCACGATCCACAACGGTAGCTATGCACAGGTATTGGATCGCTGGGGTGAAGACGATGAAAAGGTCACACAATCCGTGGTGAATCCGCCGGGTATCGGTGATTAAGTAACGGTAACCAACCTAAAAAGTGACAACGTCACCATTATAAATAATCACCTGCAAGGGAAAAAGAGATGCAAAAAGAGATCGCACACACCACCGCACATTCGGTCGCAACACCTCGCGTGCGCCCATCGCTTTTAACAACGCTACTGACAGGATCGCTACTGCTCGGCACGCTGTCCGCAACCAGTGTACAGGCCGCCATCGATCTGAAAGCCAATCAGCAGCCACTCCATGCACCGAAAAATGCAGAGGCCATCACGCAGATTCCAGCTGATTTTAAATTTGCCACGCCGGGTAAATTTACCGTGGCAGTAGCAGCACTCGGTGCCGCTCCTCCGCTGGCGCTGTTCGCGGAAGATAACAAAACCTTGATTGGTAGCGAACCGGATATTGCCCGGCTGGTGGCAGACAGTCTTGGGCTGGAACTGAATATCGTTTCAACCTCGTGGGAAGACTGGCCTCTCGGTGTGGCGTCGGGTAAATACGATGCCGCGATCACCAATGTCACCGTCACCAAAGAGCGTAAAGAAAAGTTTGATTTCGCCACTTACCGCATCGATTCACTCGGTTTCTATGTGAAATCCACCAGTAAGATTCAATCCATCAAGGAAGCGAAAGATATCGCCGGACTGAAGATTATCGTCGGTTCAGGCACTAATCAGGAAGCCGTACTGCTGGCGTGGGATAAACAGAATCGCGCCAACGGCCTGCCCGCCTTTCAGCCGGTCTATGTCACGGATGATGCCGCCGCCAACCTCAGCCTGCAATCCGGCCGTTCCGATGCCTATTTCGGCCCCAACGTGATCGGAGCATACAAAGCAGAGCTGACGGGCAAAGTTAAGCATGTCGGCACGGTCAACGGCGGTTACCCCAACGTCGCACATATCGCGGTCACCACGCGAAAAGGCAGCGGGCTGGTGCAGCCGATTAATACCGCGCTGAACGGCGTGATTAAAAGTGGTGAATACGACAAGGTGCTGAACCGCTGGGGAGAAAGCATCGAACGTATCGACCGTTCAGAAATCAATCCTCCAGGATTGGGCGATTAATCCCGCTCAATGGCTATCGGGACGCCATGATCGACACGCCATGGTTACCGATAGCCCCTATACGCAAATGAATCAGGAGCACCCCATGTCCGACGACATTTTCATTGTTACCCAGCCCGAAGATCCTATCGTGGCTCCGATTATCGACGGCCTGTTCGCGGAATATGCGCAGCGTTATGGCGATTTTTTTGGCGAGCGGGAAAGCGATCCGCCGGGTATTTACCAGCAGCCACACGGCATTTTTATTGCGCTGCTGCGTCAGGGCATCCCCATCGCTACCGGTGCGTTTAAACGCTATGACAACACCACCGCCGAAATTAAGCGGGTATGGACGGATAATTCGCTGCGCCGTCAGGGGTTGGCAGGGAAAGTGATGCAAGAGCTGGAGCAACATGCCCGGAGACTAGGCTATCAGCATTTTTTCCTGACGACGGGCTTCCGGCAGCCTGAAGCGGTGCGTTTATACCTAAGCCACGGTTATACCCCTCAGTTCGATACCACCGTCGATCCAGTGACTTACAGTATTCCGCCTTACGACGGGCGTTTACCGTTTAAGAAAGCGCTGTTCGAAACGGCAACGCCACAGGCTGCGTGGCAAACGGAAGTCGAGATGATCAACCGCCATTTGAAAGTGTGTTGATCCTTACGCACCGCAAATAACTCAATGGATTAACCACAAAACGACATTTTTCAGCATCACCTTCAAATGGTATCGATCATGACGCAATCTCTACAAACGTCTTCTCAACAGCCACCGCTGAGCCGGGCACAGGAACCACCATTACACATTGTTCCCGCGCGTTATCCCTTCCGCTTTGCCGGTGCGCTGTTTTCGCTGTTTATTTTTGCCGGGATTATTCAATCCATCGCGCTGAATCCACGTTGGGAGTGGGCAGTCTTTGCCGAGTGGTTTTTTAATCCGGTAATCCTTACCGGATTAGGGCAAACGCTGCTGCTGACCGCGCTTGGCACATTATTCAGCATTATTTTCGGCACCGCGCTGGCGCTGGCTCGCCTTTCGCCGTCGTACCTGCTTTCCACGCTGTCATGGCTGTATATCTGGCTATTTCGGTCACTCCCGCTGATTTTGGTGTTGATCATCCTTTACAACTTCTCTTATCTCTATGACGAATTGGCATTAGGCATTCCGTTCACCTCCGTCGTATTCCTGCGCTATCCGACGATTGACCTGCTGGATCAATTTTCCGTCGCCGTTCTTGGCCTGACGCTGGTGCAATCCGCGTATACGGCGGAAATTATTCGCGGCGGCATTCTCGGCGTGGACGCGGGTCAGTTTGAAGCCTCTGCGGCACTCGGTCTGCCCGGTGGTCGCCGCACGGTGCGCATCATTCTGCCGCAGGCGCTACGTTCCATTCTGCCCACCGGCTTCAACGAAATCATCAGTCTGGCGAAAGGCACTTCGATCGTTTACGTACTGGCACTGCCGGAGCTGTTTTACACCGTTCAGGTCATCTACAACCGTACACAACAGGTTATTCCGTTGCTGATGGTCGCTACCATTTGGTACCTGCTGATCACCACGGTGCTATCCGTCGTCCAATACTACGTGGAACGCTATGTGTCCCGCGGTGCGGTGCGTGAAATGCCGCTGACACCGCGCCAGAGACTCGTCCGTTTCCTGACGCGCAAGCGCGCACGTTAACCCCCCAGATTCTGGAGATTCACCATGTCTGAAGCTATCGATTATTTTGCTCATGCCCGCACCACCGCCCAGCCACAGGCAGAAAACGCCCTCGGGCTGATCGAAATCCGCAACGTGGCGAAACATTTTGGTCAACATAAAGCGCTGGAGGATATCAATCTGACGCTGGCTCCCGGCTCCGTCACCGTAATCCTTGGCCCGTCCGGCTCAGGGAAATCGACGCTGCTGCGCACCATTAACCATCTTGAACGCGTAGACGAAGGGTTTATCCGCATCGACGGCGATTACATCGGCTATCGGCGCAAAGGGAATACGCTCTATGAATTGAAAGAAAAGGACGTGTTACGCCAGCGCATCAACGTCGGCTATGTATTCCAGAATTTCAATCTGTTCCCGCATCTTTCTGTGTTGGAAAACATCATTGAAGCCCCGCTGGCGCATAAGCTGTATTCTCGTCAGGAAGCGGAAGATATTGCCTTTACCCTGCTGGAAAGCGTCGGGCTACGCCATAAAGCGCAGTCATATCCCCGTCACCTGTCTGGCGGCCAACAACAGCGCGTCGCGATTGCCCGTGCGCTGGCACTTAAGCCGAAAGTGATGCTGTTTGATGAACCGACGTCCGCACTCGATCCCGAACTGGTCGGCGAGGTGTTGGATGTGATCAAATCACTTGCCCGCTCCGGCGTGACGCTAGTCGTCGTCACACATGAAATCGGCTTTGCGCGCGAAGTGGCCGACCGCGTGGTGTTCATGGTGGACGGGAAAATCGTCGAAAGCGGAGATTCCTGGCAGGTACTGAACCATCCCCGTCACCCACGGACGATCAATTTTTTGAATAAGGTGCTGTGAGACACAACTCAGGATCTCAACACGACAAACCATTCTCAATGGCAAAGGCTGAAACACATCGAGTCAGAATGGACCTTCTGACTCTATTTCACACGTTTACCCGATTCATCAGTGACTCTTTCTCCGTCTTCTTTTGTAAATGCACCTTGTTGCGGATCGGGGAGAATATCCAGCACCCGTTCTGATGGACGACACAGTCGGGTTCCCTGTGGGGTAACAACAATCGGACGATTTATCAGGATAGGATGTTGCAACATGAAATCAATGAGCTGCTCGTCAGTAAAGCGTTCTTCCGCAAGCCCCAATAGCGTATAAGGCTCCACATTCTTACGCAGCAAGGCACGAACCGTTATTCCCATGTTGCCAATAAGCGTGACCAGTTCATCACGAGAAGGCGGTGTATCGAGGTAGTAAATAACCGTGGGTTCTGTGCCGCTGTTACGAATCATCTCCAGCGTATTACGCGAAGTGCCACAGTCTGGGTTGTGGTAGATGGTAATATTGTTCATATCAGTATCTCATGACAAAGTGACAGAAAGACGTAACGCCAGCGCGACTAGCGTGACGAGTAGCACAGGCAAGGTCATGACAATTCCGGTACGGAAATAATATCCCCAGCTAATCGTCATATTCTTTTGTGACAGCACATGCAGCCAAAGCAGCGTCGCTAGGCTGCCAATTGGCGTGATTTTAGGCCCCAGGTCGCAACCAATCACGTTGGCATAAATCATCGCGTCTTTGACAACGCCTGACGCAGTACTGCCGTCAATGGATAAGGCACCAATCAGCACGGTGGGCATATTGTTCATGACAGAGGAAAGAAGCGCGGCCAGAAAGCCAGTGCCGAGTGTGGCAGTCCACAATCCCTCCTCCGCAAACTGGTTCAGAATCGTGGAGACATATTCCGTTAACCCCGCATTGCGCAGGCCGTAGACCACCAAATACATGCCCAGTGAGAAAATCACGATCTGCCACGGCGCACCGCGCAACACTTTACTCGTGTTTATGGCATGGCCTTTTTTTGCCACAGCAAACAGAATAAGTGCCCCCGCCGCCGCAATGGCACTGACGGGAATACCCAAAGGTTCAAGGACAAAAAATCCGGTAAGCAGAAGAATCAGAACCACCCAACCAGCGCTGAACGTTGCCTGATCTTTAATAGCGCTTGCCGGTGCTTTCAGCCGGGATACGTCATAGGTAGCGGGGATATCCTTGCGAAAGAACAAATGCAGCATAACCAGCGTCGCGAGAATCGCTGCGATATCGACAGGAACCATGACCGAAGCATATTCAGTAAAACCGAGACTGAAAAAATCGGCAGACACAATGTTAACCAAATTAGAAACGATGAGTGGCAGGCTAGCCGTGTCGGCAATAAATCCGGCAGCCATAACAAACGCCAACGTCGTGCCTTTACTGAACCCCAGAGCCAGCAGCATAGCAATCACAATCGGCGTGAGGATTAGCGCAGCGCCATCGTTGGCAAACAACGCAGAAACAGCAGCGCCCAACAAGACAATCCAGGTAAACAGCAGACGCCCGCGCCCGTTTCCCCATCGGGATACGTGCAGTGCAGCCCATTTAAAAAAACCCGACTCATCAAGCAACAGGCTGATGATAATCACCGCAACAAACGTCGCCGTTGCGTTCCAGACAATATTCCAGACAACCGGAATATCACTGAGATGAATAACCCCGCAGAGCAGCGCGAATACGGCACCGATACTGGCGCTCCATCCGATACCAAGGCCTCTGGGCTGCCAAATCACAAAGATTAAGGTCAGTAAAAATATTATCCCTGCCAATAACATCCCGAACCCCATCGTATATGGAAAAAAGAATGTGTTTCTTCATGCTTCAGCATGAGGAAGAAACGGATTTAGCCAGACAAAGACGCACGTCATCACGCAGACATTGCCACGCAGTGCTAATCGTTTCTGCGGCCCAGGCAGGCATGTGTGGAGACAATCTGTAATGAATCCATTTTCCTTCACGGCGGTCTAGAACCAAACCTGACGCACGTAATATCGCCATATGCCTGGAAATTTTAGGCTGAGATTCCGTGGTGGCAGTACAGATATTACAGACACACAATTCACCTGCCTCTCTAAGCAGCAGGATGATGGATAGTCGAGTTTCATCGGAAAGAATTTTGAAAAGCTGAACAGGCTGTAACATTTTGGGTCCCAACGTATTCAAGATACACATATGATAATTAATATATGTTAGCTTTGAAATCACCCAATGAAAAATACAGTAAGGCAAAGCAGAAATGACACTATGATTTACGTCGTTACACCATTATTCCGGCGGTGTGGCGCAGTATACGGACTGCTGTAAACCTGAATCATCACGCTTTTATCCGTATCAAACGTCGCCACCGTCACAACGTCATGAGTTCGCCAACATTCCGCCTCAACATCGCAACGATCCTGCTTCCCATAACCCATCGACGTCAGATAAGTATGAACCTTGCTGGTATCTTCAGTACCATAGAAGTTCATCGTCCAGACTTTAGCTTCCGGGCCGGTTACGTTTGAAAAATTGAAGCCATAGCGAGCGGTAATACGAGGCATGTTTTTCAGAAAATCGGGGGGATAGAACGCATATTCCCTTTTGTCTTGCTCGGTATAATGTGCACTTCCAGCAAAATTCATTTTGATGTAGGGCCATAGAGAACCGACCGCAGCGGCAATAACGGTGATGCCGAGCATGGCAAAAATTTTCAGCAATGTACTCATCCTTAAGTTCCCTTTCCTTTTTAGCTGAAGATAAACAATGAATTATCTTCTTAAGGCTATATCTTACACAGCTTGCTTGAGCGGCCTGAAATTTTTTGTGTATTCACGGTGTTGATTTTCACTTTGGAAATCGCCTGTCTGACTATAAAAACCGACATTATCGTTTCTTTGCCTCAGTGAAACTGGGGAAGACCTTTTAAGCCATTTTTATCGCTTAATAGGAAATAATATCTAACCATAAATAAAAATCTCGCCAATAACCTCTGTATCCAATTCTTGATACGGGTTTCGATATTGAATCCCTCATAAAAAGCGCCCAACATTCAGCCATCAAGGATGATTTACTGTCAAAGGAGAATGACAATGCGGGTGCTGCCCGTCTTAATGATATAGGAAGTGGTCACGACTGCTTCCCTGAAACGCCGATAACCGAAGGCAGTCCTGACGTTATTATCAATGGTCAGCCAGCCGTTCGTAAAGGCGATACAGTTCTGCTTCACAGTTGCCCCTGCCCTAATGCACTACATGGTGTGCATTCCCGAAAAATAGCTGAAGGTTCATCGACCGTCATTATTAACGGTAAAAATGCTGCGCGTATTGGCGATAGCATAAATTGCGGTGGGGTGATTATCTCCGGCAGTGGCAACGTCATCATTGGTGATACCCCATATCGTTCTCCTGTTCAGGAATGCGCGAAACAAGCCGCGTTGAGCCATGCGCCGATATTGATATTGTCGCCAATGCTGACCGCACCTCCTGTTTACGCTAAATCCTGTTTGCTTGATGAAGGTTGTACGCAGGCAGGAACGGAAAAAGAGCCTGTTGAACATTTCGGGGAGATGGTGCTATTTGCCCAACCCGAACAAAATGATTGCTGTGGTTATGGTCATCATGCTGCGGATAATACGCATGAGGTCGTGCAACATGCTCAGGCGGCGAAGAAGAAAACCACGGTATCAGAAACGGCGATATCGTCACCCAAACTCTTTCCACCTAAACTACCGCCACAAGAGCCTTGGTATAAAACGCTGTTTGATTTGTTGGTTGCGACGGATAACAAACCACTCTCTCAGGCACCTGTTACCAAATCACTTACCGAACCTGCCGCAGAAGAGCAAAAAGCCCCTGTCGCCAGCGCCGATGTTGGTTTACTGGCCGCTACGGGAGTCATGACTCAAGTTTGGGGAGAATGGTCTCTTGGTGGCGTGCTAAGTGCGGCAAGAAGTGTACCGTATATTGGCGTATTAGCCTCTGCGCTTTATATTCCTTCGGCGGGGGAAGGCAGTGATAAGGTGCCGGGGCAAGAAAAATGTTGGCTAGAAGAGGAATTGCGGCGTAAAGGCTGGGCGGGTGAAACAGCAACAACTCGCGTCCGGTTTTTCTGGCGCCCTGATATTCATGGAAAAATACAGGTCTATGGAGTCCATACGGGGGAAGGAACACCGTATGAAGGCGTTCGTGTTGCCAATATGGTGTGGGATGCGAAAATTCAGGGCTATACTTTCACTCCTGCGCCCGGTCGGGATGGCCCGACCATCACATGGACACCAGAAAAGCCGGAGGGGTCAGAGCCTATTGCGCATACAGGAAGTCCGGTAAAACCCATCGATCAACCAGCCATCCTGATCTATCCTATCCCTGAAGACGAAACGGAAACCACCACGCCCCCCTTTCCCGTACCGGATGTGCATGATTTTAATGACTGGATCTTGGTATTCCCTGATGGTTCAGAGATAAAGCCGATCTATGTTTATCTGCAATCAGCGCGGGATAAGCCCGGAACCGTGACAGGAAAAGGTGAGGTATTGAGTGATGAAGGTAAATGGCTGGAAGCTGCCAGCTTAGGATTAGGCGCGCCAGTGCCTACTCAGGTTGCGGATAAACTGAGAGGGCAGAAATTTGAGCGCTTTGATGATTTTAGGGAAGCATTTTGGTTAGCCGTGGCAGAGTGTCCTGAATTAATGGTGCAGTTTTCACCTGCTAATAAAGCACTAATTAAAAAAGATCGTTCGCCTTACGCTGTGCCGAAAGAACAGTCTGGGAGAAGGACTGTGTTTGAAATTCACCATAAAATACGAATAGTTGATGGTGGTGGCGTTTACGATATTGACAATATGTCGATTGCCACACTTAAAAGACATATCACGATCCATTCCAAGGAGAGTTCATGACAATAATAAAGCCCACGCTAAATGATTATACTGAAAAAGATTTCCTTCAATTTGTTAGAGACATTGTTGACGCGAATTCTTCTTCCGAGGAAGAACATCATAAATGGGTTAACCATTTTGAAAAACTAGTGGGGCATCCAGATGGGAATGGTATTATTTATTATCCAGAAGATGACAATGATGGGACACCTGAAGGGATCGTTAAATTTGTAAAACGGTGGCGAAAATCTCAAGGCCTTCCAGAATTCAAAGACTCAAAGTGATTTTTTGTCTGCAATCCGTGGGGAAAGATTGCAGATGGTCATTCCCCCCCAAAAAAGCAGAGTGTCCATAAGTAGAATTCTCTCGTAATCTGAACGCAGGAGATTCGCGATGTCCCGAAGGACAGCGATACTCATAAATCACGTTTTACCGACAGCCAGATCATTGTTCAACACCTTGAATACTTGCCCGAAATTTTTTGTACTAACGGTATGAAGCTAAATCAATACATTCAAATCGCCACCAGCCCCCGCACGCCGTCTTGCTCCATTGTTTCTCCCCGTCCGCGCTGGATGATTTCCCCACGTGACATTACCAGATAGCTGTCTGCCAGTTCAGCGGCGAAGTCGTAAAACTGCTCGACCAGCAGAATTGCCATGTCGCCGCGCTGTGCCAGTTGACGGATCACCGCGCCAATCTCTTTAATTACCGATGGCTGTACCCCTTCTGTCGGCTCATCCAAAATCAATAGCTGTGGTTTGCAGGCCAGCGCGCGACCAATCGCCAATTGCTGCTGTTGCCCACCGGACAAATCGCCGCCGCGCCGCTGTTTCATCTCATCCAATACGGGAAAAAGTTGGTAGATCTCATCTGGCACCTGTCGCGCTTGTTTGCCCGGAAAGCGTGATAGCCCCATCAGCAGATTCTCCTCTACCGTCAGGCGAGGAAAAATTTCCCGCCCCTGCGGCACATAGGCGATGCCCGCCTGCACGCGCTGATAAGGTTTACGCGTATTGATCGCTTCGCCCTGCCAGCGAATCGTGCCGGATTTTGCCGGGATCAACCCCATCAGACATTTCAGCAGCGTGGTTTTCCCCACGCCGTTGCGCCCTAGCAGGCAGGTAATTTCGCCGGGGTTTACCTCAAAAGATAAGCCGCGCAGGATGTGGCTACCGCCGTAATATTGATTCAATTCTGAAATTTCTAACATGTTAGCGCCCCAGATAAACGTCAATAACCTGCTCGTTAGCCTGTACCTCGCGCAGCGATCCTTCTGCCAGTACCTGTCCCTGATGTAATACCGTAACGTGGTCAGCAATACTTTCGACAAAGCCCATATCGTGTTCCACTACCATCAACGAGTGTTTACCTGCCAAACTGCGGAACAGCTCGGCGGTATAGGCGGTTTCTGCATCGGTCATCCCAGCCGCGGGTTCATCGAGCAACAGCAGATGTGGTTCCTGAACTAACAGCATGCCAATTTCTAAAAACTGCTTTTGTCCATGCGACAACAGCCCGGCTGGCCGCTGCCGTTCATGGCCGAGCCGCAACAGCGCCAGCGTGTCGTCAATCCGGTCACGTTGTTCGCCGTTCAGTCTGGCGCACAGGCTTGCCCACACCGATTTGTCGGTTTTCAGCGCAATTTCGAGGTTTTCAAACACGGTTAGCGCTTCAAATACCGTCGGTTTTTGGAATTTTCGCCCTATTCCCGCACGGGCAATGTCCACTGGCGATAGCATCGTCAGGTCAGTGAACTGATCGTAAAACACCTTACCGTTATCCGGTCGCGTTTTACCGGTAATCACATCCATCAGCGTAGTTTTCCCCGCGCCGTTAGGGCCGATGATGCAACGCAGTTCTCCCACACCAATCTGCAATGAGAGATCGGTGAGCGCACGGAAACCGTCAAAACTGACGTTAATCTTGTCGAGTTGCAGCACCGGATCGGTCTGGTGTCGATGGCGATCCGACGGGTGTCGCTGGGCAAACTGGGTCGGTGAAGAAACCGTAGGTACAGCCGCTGAGGGTACAAATACAGACTCAGTCATGTTTCTTCCTCCTCAACAATCCAATCACCCCACGCGGTAAAAATAGCGTGACGAGAATAAACATCAGCCCTAAGAAAAACAGCCAGTATTCGGGAAAGGCCACGGTAAACCAGCTTTTTGCTCCGTTGACGATCCCCGCACCGAGCAGCGGGCCGATTAGCGTTCCGCGTCCGCCCAAAGCAACCCAGATCGCCGCCTCGATGGAGTTGGTCGGCGACATTTCGCTAGGATTGATGATGCCAACCTGCGGCACATACAGCGCCCCCGCCAGCCCGCACAGCACGGCGGAAAGCGTCCAGACAAACAGCTTGAAGCCTTTCGGATCGTAGCCGCAGAACATCAAACGGTTTTCCGCGTCGCGTACCGCCGTCAACACGCGGCCAAATTTACTGCGTGCCAATACAAATCCCACCAGCAGGCTGGCAGCCAGTAGCAGCACGGTGGCAACAAACAATCCAATGCGTGTACCCGTAGCCGTAATGGGAAATCCCAGTAACGTGGTAAAGCCAGTAAATCCGTTATTGCCGCCAAAGCCGGTTTCGTTACGGAAGAACAGCAGCATCCCGGCGTAGGTCAGTGCCTGCGTCATGATTGAGAAATAGACGCCTTTGATTTTGGAGCGGAACGCAAACCAGCCGAACACAAACGCCAGCACGCCCGGCACCAGCACAATCAGGCACAGCGCCCAGGCGAAATACTGGGTTCCCGCCCAAAACCACGGCAGTTCCGTCCACGACAGAAATGACATAAACGCGGGCATTCCCTCGCCAGCAGCCTGCCGCATCAGGTACATGCCCATCGCGTAACCGCCCAGCGCGAAGAACAGGCCGTGACCGAGCGACAGCAGCCCGGCATAGCCCCACACCAGATCCAGCGCAACGGCGACAATCGCATAGCATAGGATTTTGCCGATCAGCGTCAGCGTATAAGTGGAGATCGCCAGCGGATGCTCGGCGGGCAATAGCGCAAGAAACGGCAGGATCAGCAAGGCCAGAAAAGCGATCGAACCCAGGCCAAGCATGAGTCGTGGCGCGCGCTGCGTCAGGGTTATCGTCATGGGTTGCATAATAGGTTGCGTCATCAGTCAATCACCCGTCCTTTGAATGCAAACAGCCCCTGTGGCCGTTTCTGAATAAACAGCACGATCAGTACCAGAATGACGATTTTACCCAGCACCGCACCGATCTGCGGCTCCAGCACTTTGTTAAGGATACCGAGACTGAATGCAGCCACCACCGTCCCTGCAAGCTGTCCGACGCCGCCTAACACGACGACGAGGAAGGAATCGATGATGTAACCCTGTCCTAATTCCGGTCCAACGTTACCCAATTGCGACAGTGCCACACCACCAAGACCAGCGATACCGGAACCCAAACCAAAAGCCAGCATATCGACGCGACCAGTCGGCACGCCGCAGCAATCTGCCATCGCGCGGTTTTGCGTCACCGCCCGCACATTCATGCCAAGACGGGTTTTATTGAGTAGCAGCCAGGTGAGCAGCAGCACGCCGAGCACGAACAGGATCACCGCGATGCGGTTATACGGCAGCACCAGATTTGGCAACAAACGAAGCCCGCCGGACAGCCATGCGGGGTTTGCCACTTCCAGATTCTGCGTGCCGAACAGAATTCGTACCAGTTGGATCAGCATCAGGCTAATTCCCCAGGTTGCCAGCAGTGTTTCCAACGGTCGGCCATAAAGATGGCGGATCACCGTGCGTTCCAGCACCATACCGACGCCAGCGGTGATAAAGAAGGCGACAGGCAGCGCCAGCAGCGGATAATACGCCAGCCAGCTCGGCGCAAACTGCTGACACAGCGACTGCACCAGCCAGGTTGCGTACGCGCCCAGCATTAGCATTTCGCCGTGCGCCATGTTAATAACGCCCAGTAACCCGTAGGTGATCGCCAGCCCCAGCGCCGCCAGCAGCAAAATAGAACCAAGCGACAGCCCGGTAAATGCCTGTCCTAGCAGATCGCCGACGATCAAACTTTGCTTAATCAGATCCAAACTTTCTTGCGCTGCCGCACGCACGCCGGTATCCGATTCATTCTGTGCCTGCGTCAACGGCTGTAACAGCGCCTGCATTTGCGGATCGCCGGTCTGCCCCAATCGTTTGACCGCGTTAAGACGCACCAACGGATCGGCGTCGCTTAGTTGCCGAGTGGCAATAGCAATATTCAGCGCATCGTGCACCTGTGCGTCTTTCTCCACCCCAAGACGCTGCACCAATAGCGGCAGTTGTTCCGCACTGCTGTCACTTTGTAATTGCCGTACCGCATTCAGGCGAGTGGTCACATCATCACTGACTACCTGATGTGCGGCCAGCGCGGTGGCAACCAGACCGCGCAGGCGGTTATTCATAAACAGTTTTTTGGTCGCACCAACGGGTTGTGCACCCCCTTCCAGCGGCG
Source organism: Pectobacterium polonicum (assembly GCF_005497185.1). Lineage (GTDB taxonomy): Bacteria > Pseudomonadota > Gammaproteobacteria > Enterobacterales > Enterobacteriaceae > Pectobacterium > Pectobacterium polonicum. Next base: position 247,403 of record NZ_RJTN01000002.1, read on the forward strand.
TTAACACCCCTTGCGCATCCCTAAACGGCTGCTGATCCCGATCGAGCACCACCGATTCATCGCGCAGCGCCTGTAACAGCGGCAGGCGTATAGGCTCCGGCGCTGCGGCCCATTGTTGCAGCAGTTCAGCCTGCTGCGTGCGGCTGGCAACAGCGAAATCGGCCGCGGGTCCGGCTTGTGCCAACCCAGAGAGCATTAGACACAGCGACAGCACAAACGTAGATAATCGATGACTCATCATCGCAATGTCCGCCATATAAGAGAGGGAGTATCCCCGTCCGATGTTGGACGGGCGTGTAGAGACGACGTTTACTGCGCTGCTTTGATTGGATGATCGGGCTTCTTATCGTTACCGGCGATGTATGGGCTCCACGGCTGGGCGCGAACCGGCTTATCGGTTTGCCAGACCACGTTGAACTGACCGTTTTCTTCGATTTCGCCAATCATCACCGGTTTGTGCAGATGGTGGTTGGTGCTGTCCATTGTCAGCGTAAAGCCATCCGGTGCGGCAAAGGTCTGGCCGGCCATCGCTGCACGCACTTTATCCACGTCCGTAGTACCCGCTTTCTCTACCGCCTGCGCCCACATATGAATGCCGACATAGGTCGCTTCCATCGGATCGTTGGTCACCACCGTGCCCGCGTTCGGCAGGTTTTTCGCTTTGGCATAGGCTTTGTAGGCTTCCACGAAGTCGGCATTGGTGGGGTTATCTACCGACTCGAAGTAGTTCCACGCGGCTAAATGGCCGACCAGCGGTTTGGTGTCGATGCCGCGCAGTTCTTCTTCCCCCACCGAGAACGCGACAACCGGCACGTCGGTCGCTTTGATGCCCTGATTCGCCAGCTCTTTATAGAACGGTACGTTGGAATCGCCGTTGATGGTGGAAACCACCGCCGTCTTACCGCCCGTCGAGAATTTCTTGATGTTGGAAACGATGGTTTGATAATCGCTGTGGCCAAACGGCGTATAGACCTCCTCAATATCTTTGTCCTGCACGCCTTTCGAATGCAGGAACGCGCGCAGGATCTTGTTGGTGGTACGCGGATACACATAGTCCGTACCCAGTAGGAAGAAACGCTTCGCCGCCCCGCCGTCTTCACTCATCAGGTATTCCACTGCTGGGATCGCCTGCTGATTCGGTGCCGCGCCGGTGTAGAACACGTTCGGCGACATCTCTTCACCTTCATACTGCACCGGATAGAACAGCAGCCCATTTAACTCTTCAAACACCGGCAGAACCGATTTACGCGATACCGATGTCCAGCACCCGAACACCACCGCCGCTTTGTCCTGTGTCAGCAACTGACGCGCCTTTTCAGCAAACAGCGGCCAGTTCGAGGCCGGATCGACCACTACCGGCTCCAGTTTTTTCCCCAACACGCCACCTTTGGCGTTGATTTCATCAATGGTCATCAGCGCCACATCCTTCAGCGGCGTTTCCGAAATCGCCATCGTGCCGGACAGCGAATGCATAATGCCGACTTTGATGGTTTCCGCCGCCTGCACGCTCCAGGTCAACCCCATACCAACCACTGTCGCAGAAAGCGCAAAAACTTTTAGCAATGAACGTCTTTTCATTTATTAGCCCTTAAGTCGTGTTGAGTGAGAATGGAATCGTGTGATGCATCAGGTGAAACACGTTCAGTAGAAACAGATGTCGTTGAAACAGATTGAGGCCGCGCCTGCTGTAGCATGTGTAAGGTGATCTTCCTGACTTCGGCCTTACTGACCGCAATATGGTCGGTCAGAATGCGCTGCGCCTCCTCGGTGTGCTGTTGCAATATCGCCAGCAAAATCTGGGCATGTTCTTTATAGGTCGCATCGATGCGATCTTCGCGGGTGAAATCGAGGCGGCGAATAATGCGGATTTTCTCCGTCAGTTCGCCGTGAACTCGCGCCATTTCGCTGTTGCCTGCCGCCATCACTAGCCCACGGTGAAACGCTTCGTCGTAGCGGGAGACGATCTTGCCGTCGTCCAGACGCGGTTCCTCAATCCAGAAGCGTTTTAGATCCGCCAATAGCTCGGCGCAGCGCCCCGGCGGCATCCCGCACAGCCGCCGAATGGCCTCGCGTTCCAGCACGATGCGAAAGTCATACAGCTCCTCGAAATATTCGAAATCAAACGGACGAACCTGCCAACCACTGCGAAAATAGACTTCGACATACCCTTCCCGCTCCAGCCAGAACAACGCCTGACGCACTGGCGTACGGCTGACCGACATCCGCTCGGCAATTTCATTTTCACTAAAGCGATCGCCCGGCATCAGGCGAAAATCGAAAATGTCGTTTTTTAGCGTTTGATACACCCGCTCCGCCAGCGCTTCCGGGCGATCTTTGCTGCTTTTCTGTGTGCCAGTTCGCATCGTTTTCTCCGTTCTACCGTTTATGACATGTCGTCCGTTTATTCCGGCTCGTCCCTTTATTGCTACCGGTCTTTTACTCCAGCCACAGCAAAGCATCGCCGGGGCTGACTGGTCGCCCCGGCTGGCAGCCGATGCGCTTCACTCGGCCAGACTGCGGTGCGGTTATCGTCAGTTCCATCTTCATGGCTTCGACGATAATCAGCGGCTGTCCGGCTTCGATGACATCCCCCACATTCACCAGGATTTTCCAGATATTGCCGTTCATATCTGCACTGACCTGAAACGCGTCTTCGTCGTTGTCTACGGCTACTGATGGTGTGTTCTCCAACGGCGAGCTGTCCTCCTCCTGCTGCCACAGCGCCACTTCGGCTTCAAATGCTGAGGCTTGACGCTGGCGAAACGCGGTGATGTCTTCAGCCTGTTCCGTCAGGAAACGTGTGTGCTCAGCGAAATCAAACTCGGTTTCCTCGATGTGGATCGCCGCACGCCCTTCGCGGAAATCCTCGCGCAGCGTCGTCAGTTCGGCTTCGCTAACCGGATAAAACCGCACCTGATCGAAGAAGCGCAGCAGCCACGGTTCATCGGCGATGAACTGATCATTTTTGAGGAACTTGTTCCAGATCGGCAGCGTGCGCCCCACCAGTTGATAGCCGCCCGGCGAATCCATGCCATAGATGCACATGTACATGCCGCCGATACCCACCGTGCCTTCGGCGGTGAAGGTGCGCGCGGGGTTATATTTGGAGCTAAGCAGGCGGTGGCGCGGATCGACCGGCACCGCACAGGGTGCGCCAAGATAAACATCGCCCAGTCCCAGGATCAGATAGCTGGCATCGAAAATGATGTCGCGCACGTCATCACGGCTCGGTAAACCATTAATTCGCTGAATGAAATCGACGTTATTCGGCAGCCAGGGCGCGCTGGCGCGTACGGTTTCGCGGTAGCGTTCAACCGCACCGAGCGTAGCGCCATCTTCAAACGCCATTGGCAAATGGACGATGCGCGACGGCACGGTCATCTGGCTGACATCGCCAAGCTGGCTTTCCAGATGCAACAGCACATCCAGCAGTGCACACTGGCGGAGAATCCGACTGTCATAACGCACCTGTAGCGAGCGCACACCGGGCGACAGTTCCTCTATTCCTGCCGTCTCAGAAGCGCGGATCGCCGCCATCAGCAGATGAATACGCAGCCGCAGCGCCAGATCCAACACGTTCTCGCCGTATTCGATCAGAATGTAGTTATCGCCTGCCTGACGGTAAACGGCGGCTGGCGTGGTCGCCGTGGCCTGCACTGCTGCCAGTACCGTGGCAGAACCGTATGCCGCTGTCGCCAGCGAGGGAACGCCAAATGCAGGCGCGTGGGCTATGCCCAGCGTAGAAACACGGTCAGATTGCGCCTGTTCCAACGCCAGCGCTTCATCCGCGCTGATAGGATGAAAACGGATACGATCGCCCGGTTTCACCTGACCGACTTTCCACAGTTCCGCATTGGCAATCGTGACCGGGCAAACAAATCCACCCAGACTCGGCCCATCTCGCGTGAGGATGACCGGAAAATCGCCGGTGAAATTCACCGCACCAATCGCATATTCACAGTCGTGAACGTTGGAAGGATGGAGACCCGCCTCGCCACCGTTCGCTCGCGTCCAGCTTGGTTTGGGTCCCACCAGACGCACGCCCAATCGGTTCGAGTTGTAGTGCACTTGCCATTCTGCCGCGAAAAATTCGTCGATCGCCGCGTGGGTAAAGAAATCCGGTGCACCATGCGGGCCGTAGAGCACACCAATGCGCCAGTCGTTGCCATAGTGCGGGATCAGCGCGGCATCCACGGGCTGCGGTGGGCTCACCGGAGCGGGGGTGGTGCAGGCGGGCAAATCGGGTTGAGAGATCGCCAGCATATCCGCCACGCGTAGCGTTCTTCCTGCGTGGCCGCCAAATTCTCCGAGTGCGAAAGTCGAGCGACTGCCGAGATACTGCGGCACATCAATACCGTTACGCACCGCCAGATAGGTTCGGCAGCCAGACTGCGCGCGCCCCAGTGTCAGCGTTTGTCCGGCCGTGACCATAACGGGCTGCCAGTATGCCACCGCGACCCCATCCAGCGTCGCCGGGCAATCAGCCCCCGTCAGCGCAATTACCGCTGTACTGTGGAAACGCAGCGTCGGCCCTTGTAGCGTAAATTCCAGCCCTGCCGCAACCTCATCGTTACCGACAATACGGTTCGCCAGCCGGAACGCAAAATCGTCCATCGGACCGGACGGCGGCACGCCGATATCCCAATAACCAAGGCGACCGGGATAATCCTGCACGCTGCTCCAGGTGCCGGGTTGGATCACTTCAATAACCGACGCGGACGGTGTAAAGCTGTCGAGCATCCGCGTCCATACCGTTCCGTTGCGGAACGCATCGGTGGCGATAATTCGGCGCAGATAATCCAGATTGGTGGCAATGCCGTGCAAGCGCGTGGCATTCAATGCCTGCTGCATCTTCTCCAGCGCCAGCTCTCTGGTTTCTGCATGGACGATCAGTTTAGCGATCATCGGATCGTAATACGCCGACACCTCGGTACCGGTGCTCACCCAGCCATCAACTCGCACGTCGCAGGGAAACGCGACTTCGGTCAGCACGCCGGGGCTGGGCTGGAAGTTTTTCAACGGATCTTCCGCATAAATACGCACTTCAATCGCCGCGCCACGCGGGAGCTGTTCGAGCTGCGCCCAATCCAGCGGTTCATCCGCCGCAACGCGCAGCATGCATTCGACCAAATCCAGCCCGGTGACACACTCCGTCACCGGATGTTCAACCTGCAAACGCGTATTCACTTCGAGGAAAAAGAACGCATCACGTTCGGCATCGTAGATAAACTCCACCGTTCCCGCGCTGCGGTAGTTGACCAACTCGCCTAGTTTTACCGCCGAAGCCAACAGCGCCGCGCGTGTAGCGTCCGGCAAATGGGGTGCAGGCGTTTCTTCCACCACTTTCTGGTTGCGCCGCTGCAATGAACAATCACGTTCGCCCAGCGCCACCACGCGGCCTTTGCCATCGCCAAAAATCTGTACTTCGACATGGCGCGCCCGATCGATGCAGCGCTCAATAAACACGCCTGCATCGCTGAAAAATTGCTCGCCCAACCGGCGCACGCTCTCCCACGCTGCCTGTAGCGCAGCGGCATCCGCGCAGCGCGTCAGGCCAATGCCGCCACCTCCGGCAGTACTTTTGAGCATTATCGGATAGCCGATCTCTTCTGCTGCGGCCAGCGCATCCTCCAGCGAGGCCAGCAGCGGCGTTCCCGGCGTCATCGGTACACCAGCGGCGGCAGCCAATTCACGGGCGCGGTGCTTCAGGCCAAATTCACCAATTTGCTGTGCAGTTGGCCCGACAAACGCGATGCCCGCCTTTTCACACGCGGCGGCAAACGGCAAGCTTTCAGATAGAAAACCATAGCCCGGCCAGACCGCCTCAGCCCCCGTCTGTTGCGCGGCCGCAAGCACTTTATCGATACACAGATAGCTATCGCTGGCCTTTTCCCCACCAATCGATACAGCAATATCGGCATCTTTCACATGCTGCGCGTTTTTATCCGCGTCGGAATATATCGCCACGCTAGTAATACCCAAGCGCTTCAACGTGCGTATCGCGCGGCAGGCAATTTCACCGCGGTTAGCGATTAGTACGGTCTTAAACATGAGATGCCTCCTGACGGGCAAGCCAGTTGCACCAGCCGCCGAATTCCGTGATATCCACAGCGTCGCTCAGCGCAGCGGGTTCGCAGATAAAACCTTTCACCTGCCGCCCGTCGCTTAACGTCAGCGTGCCGATGCCCAACGGCGCAGGAATTTCTGCGACAAACTCACCAAAGCGCGCCAGTGGGATGTCCCACAGTTCGACGATAATCGCTGCACCGTCGGTGCTTTTCGCTAAACCGGGCTTGGCTGGTTGCGTATTCGCTAACGCATAAAGACGATAGTTGTCCGCCGTGCGCGTCTCTTCTATTCGTACCGCATCGCGGTTAGTTAACTGATAATTCAGGGGCATGCCTGTTAGATGTGCACCGACAACGGCGAGGCGAACGTGCAATACGGAAGGCGGCAAGACAGTGGAAACGGAAGGCTGCGGTTTTCCCGTTGCGCCCAGCGTAAGCGCCAGATGCACCTGCCAGCGCAGACCAAAACTCGCTAATGCACGGTCATGCCAGGCGGGTGCAATCAGCGTGATACCTGCGGGCAAGCCGTCAGTACGGAAAGGAGCAGGCAGCGCCAGCGCCGAGAGGTCGGCCAGATTGGTAAAGTTGGTATAGATTCCCAACTGGGCGTTGTAGCGCACCGGTTCCTGCTTCATCGCTTCGCGCGTGTGGATGGTCGGCGAGGTCGGCACGACTAACGCATCGAACGACGCCAGCGTCTGCTGAATCTGTCGCGCCAGTTCGGCACGCAGATACTCGGCCTTAAAGGCCTCCACTGCGCTGAAACGCTCGCCGCTCGCCACAATACCGAGCACCACCGAGTCCATGCTTTCTGGCTGACGCAACAGGTCGCCAACGGCTACCGTACGCTCCGCCACCCAAGGGCCTTGGTAAAGCTGTTCTGCTAACTGCGTGAATACACTGAAATCGATAGGATGCAGCGTCGCCCCCGTCACTTCTAATTCAGCCAGCGCGTGCTGCCATGCTGCCTGTGCGGTGGCATCGGCAAAAAAGGTCGGATCGCTGGGGATAGCAAAACGCGGTGCGGCTGGCAACGCGGCAGGTGCGCTCCCCGGATGGCGGCGTGAATACGCATCTGCTGCATCGTATCCGCCAGCCAGCTCAGCGACGGTAAACGCATCTTCGACGGTTAACGCAAACACGGAGATGGTGTCGTTCAGGCGACAGGCCGGCACAACGCCGCTTGCCGATAGCCACCCTTTGGTTGGTTTCAGGCCGACGATATTGTTAAACCCGGCAGGAACCCGTCCCGAACCAGCCGTGTCGGTACCCAACGAAAACGCCACCAGTCCACGCGCTAATACCGAAGCCGAGCCCGAACTGGAACCCCCGCTGATATAGTCCGCATTAAACGTGTTAGGCACTTCACCAAACGGCGAGCGCGTGCCGACCAGACCCGTGGCAAACTGATCGAGGTTGGTTTTACCGATAACGACCGCTCCTGCCGCTTTTAATTTGGCAACGGCGGTTGCATCCTTGTCGGCCAGATAGGTGAATGCCGGACACGCCGCGCTCGTCGGCCAGCCTGCAACATCAATATTGTCTTTGACGGCAAAGGGAACGCCAAACAGCGGCAGCGCGTCTGGGTTTTCACGATATCGCGCTAATAGCGCCGCGATCTGCGCCTCAAGCAGCTCAGGTGTCGCCAGCACGATCCACGCTGGATCGTCCGCCGACAGACTAGCAAGCAGCGAACTTAACGTCTCACCAACGCTATCGGCCTGCTGGTGATAATGCTGTTTCCATTCCTGAAGCGTGAGTCCCGTCATTCTTGGCATAGTGTGAATCCCATCTGGTATACAAGATTGAATTCACTAAAGCGAAAACCATGCCAGCTTTTACCCTGTTGATTTTTATGTAAAAAAATAGGGAGGACTGGTTATCGTGCACAGAAAAGGAACAACCATGCGCCATCATAGAGCACAGTGCTATGGGTTAATGAGAAAAGACAGTGTGCTCTTAGGCGATCTTCTTCGCAGCCTGCTGTGCCAGAATCGACAGCTCTGTTGCCTTGAAGATATGCGACTGCGACATCGCGGTTTCGGTGCGCTCACGGCAGTCATGCAAAAAATCTGGGAAAAAGGGGCGGTTGACGCTGCCTGCGGGGGTAAAACGCTGCTCACCCTTACTATTCACCAGATAAACAATATTGCTTTCATCACGCGTGAGATCGACATATTTCCTGATTTCGATATAGCCTTCCGTTCCCAGTATCGTCAAACGGCCGTCGCCCCAAACGCTCAACCCATCGGGTGTAAACCAGTCACAGCGGAAATAGCCCGTCGCCCCATTGTCGCCCAGCAGCACGGCATCGCCAAAATCCTCAAAATCGGGATGGTGCGGATGGTAATAATTCGCCGTCTGACTGGTCACCACGCGCGCATCGGTGTTGCCGGTAAAATAGAGAAACTGTTCTATCTGGTGGATGCCGATATCACAGAGAATTCCCCCATACTGACGCTTTTGATAAAACCAGTCAGGCCGCGCGCCGCGTTCACGATGTGGGCCAACCCCCATCGTCTGAATCACCCGCCCAATTTCGCCCTGTTGCACCAGTTCACCCGCAAACAGCGCGCTATCGACATTGATGCGTTCATTAAAGTACACAGCAAACTTGCGACCCGTTTTCGCCACCCGACGTTGGACGGCATCCAGCTGTTCCAACGAAGTTAGCGGTGGCTTAGCCGTGAAAAAATCCTTGCCTGCATCCAGAGCGCGCAGCGCGAGTTCGGCTCTATCGCTAGGGATCGCCGCACAGGCGATGAGATCAATCGATGCGTCGCTAATCAACTGTTCTGCCGATGACGCAAAAGGGATGGAGGGGAAAAGCGAGGTGAATTTTTCTCGATTATCCGGGTCAGATTCGAATACACCAGCCAGTTCCGCGCCGGCATCAACCAACTGTCGACACATGTCGTAAATGTGGTTATGTGCTAACCCAATCGCTGCAAACCGAATCTTTTTCATCTTCACCTCTGCCGATCTCGCTTTGTTGAATCACTACAATAGAGTGGAAACCGGACTGGCTAAAGACAAAAGCCACGCAACGCGTTAGAATTTTTCCTGTTTTGTAACATACACACATTTTTTGCAACGCAACCACGAAAAATAGCCATGAAAAGAAAACGCATACTGATTCCCCTCCTCATCCTGATCCTGTTTGTGCTCTATCTGAATCGCGATACGTTGAATCCTTTTGCTCCAGACTGTAAAAACCTACCGGCGAATCAGCCAAAGCCTGAAGAGTGCAAAAAACCAGTGAAAGAAGTCGCTCCGGGTTTTGAAATTTAATCCGTCGAGATTTAAGCGGACGCCTTATATAGGATTACAGTGTTCCGAGCTATCGATCGCCTGAAGATCGACGAGAGGTTTCGGCTCCGCAATCCACAAACTTAATAAACGGATATCCCGCGTCATTCCAACGCGGAAAGGCCTGCAAACGTGCTGACCGCAGCATGACGGAGATAGCTAGAGATGAGTGGCGTGAAAATAAGATGGGTTCCCTAAAAGTTTAGGGATATTTGATGACTATCGGTTACTTATTCATTTAACCATGGCACGTCGATAAAATGATTTCGAGTTCGTGGTGGAAGCAATACAGGAAAAAGGTTAAACATTGTTCAATTACATATCATTATCATCATTAACGTTCAAGAGATACATCCTCCAATCTTACAACAATGTCCGTCATGACACTTATTCCATTCCCTTACAATAACCAGATTAAAAGATTACAAAAAATTTCAAACGGTAACCAAATATGTGATCCACATAAATGAAACAATGTTTCCTTTTCACCATAATGCCATACAACCTAATTATCAAGTCTGCTGATTAATTAGAACAAATAGTAAAAGGTCGGAATTATCGATATTCACTCATCAGCATCAGTCGTTGCCATAGGTGAAATATTCATAATTCAGCCCCTATATAAGGAGTATTCGATGAGCTGATAGAACCTGATTTACCAGGGAGAATGCCCTGTATAGCATTATTAATGGCGTTATCATCATTCCTGGTGATTCTATTTTTACGCCCAAAAAATGACATTAACTGTCTGGTTTTAAAGATAGAGACTACGTTCGCCAATAGTATTATTTATAATACTCTAAATAATTCGAGTTTCAGGCAGGCGGCAAGCGAAGGCGTCCCGATGCGCTTACTCAAGTAAGTGATTCGGGTAACTGACAAATCAGCCAGAGGCAGATTTGAACGCTGCTTGCAGCGGCCCCAACGGGGCGAGGTACACGTCAGTGTCCCGAGTAACGCAGCCAACGCACATGCAACTTGAAGTATGACGAGTATATTCAAAAAGAGAAAGATAGAATGAAAATATACACACGTAACCTACTCATCGTTTGTGCTGGATTCGCTCCTTTCCTCACCCAGGCAGAAACCGACGGCAAAACCACCTTCCAATATGAGCACAACTGGAAGACGGAAGACCGCCGCCACTCAGACTCCATCAAGCTTATTCATAAGAAAACCAACGGCTGGTCATACGAAGTCAAATTCAGTACGTCTGCGGGTGGGAACAGCAACTATGACGTCGCCTATGACGATATGCAAGGCGGCTCAGGCGGCATGGTGATTGGTAAAGACTTCAAGCTAAGCAAGGCTGCAACCTTAACGCCTAGCTTCGAGTTTTCCATCGGGAATGCCTCCATGATGTATCAGCCGGGGTTAAAATATGGTTACCGTATTAACAGCGACTGGTCCACTTATGGCCGCTACCGCTACGAATATAAAAAACCCACTCGCAGCTCGCGTTATTCGACTATTTCCACGTCGGACAAATATGGTCACGCAGGGGAATCTTATTTATCAAAATCTGACACCGGACGCCACCGTCTGGATGCAGGGGTAACCTATTCCGGGTTTGATAATATTAATCTGACTTATGTCTTTAACTACTATATCGGTGATAACACCACCAAATCGTATAAATATAGCAAAGGTGAATTCACAGAAAGAGAATACGCCGTTTATGACAACGGTAAAACGGACTATGAGCATCAGTTCAAAGTTCAATATAAGTTAAACAAACAGCTAACTCCTTACATTGAGTATGATGATATTAGCCAATCCAGCACATCATCAAGCCGTCAGGGGAAAATCAAAGTTGGTTTCAACTACGTTTTCTAAGAAATACAGAATTTTATAAAAGAAATACGCCGTATTTCGTGCCGTGTTGATGATAAAAATGAATTCATGATGAATTTTGTCTATCAGCGCACAGTTTTCATAATTAACGACCAATATTAATGGTGCCTATAATGAAAAAACGCTACCTTGTGGCCGGTATTCTCTTTGCCCAAATTTATGCTATTTCCGCGTCAGCCTCTGATACCAAACTCAGCTATGAACATAGCTGGGGTACGATGAATCGCTATCACGGTGATGAAATCGGCATGCGACATTTTATGGATAATGGCCTCTACGTTGGCGTTGAGTTGAATTTTTATAATAAGAATAAAGATCTGACCATCGATGATGTCGTTTCTAATTCTTATGCTTTTTATACCGGTTATGCCTACAAGTTAACGCCAGAACTAACACTGACGCCTAATCTGGAAGCGCGCTTTTATTCCGGCGGCACCAGCGGTGAAGGCACTGTCGGCAATATCGGCGATAGTCAAACTTCAGGTGCGCGTTACACGCCAGGCTTGAAACTGACCTGGGCTGTGACTGATAAAATGGATCTTCATGCGCAATATCGCTATGACCTTAGAAAAATCACTCGCAGCAAGCGCACCAGCGCGGACGATGACACCCATCGCCAGCGCTATGAAGCGGGTGTTGCCTATAAAGGTTTCGATAATTTCACGTTGGCGTATACCGCTTACTACTATCACGCGGATTACGTGCTGCAAAACAACAAGAAGCATGACTATCAGCAGGATTTTGATGTGTCTTACACCATCAACGACAACTGGACAGCACACATTGGCGTTGAAGATGTCGCCAGCGGGCGCGATGTGAAATCGCGTGAAGGGAAAGGGAAAGTCGGCTTCACCTATACCTTCTAAAGACGGCTTACGGCTACACACTGTTTCTCGGGGGACCTGTTAACCACACAGGTCCTCTTTATTACAGCTATGGATTAACACTCGTTACAGGTAGATAACATGAAAAGATTTACGCTATCGCTCCTTGCGGGTCTGGTCGCTTTACAGGCCAGCGCCGCGACACCAGACCGCCTCACCATCGTCAATCAGTACGTTGACAACGTGTTGACGAAAGCCGGTGACCATTATCACGGCCAATCACCCACGCCACTACTTGCTGATGGTGTCGACCCTCGCACGGGCAAACAAATGGAATGGATCTTCCCTGATGGTCGTCAGGCCGTGTTGTCCAACTTTTCCGCTCAGCAAAACCTGATGCGCGTGCTGGTCGGACTCAGTAATCTAAGCGGTAACCCCAGCTATAAGCAGCGTGCCGAAGCAATTGTGAAGTATCACTTTCAACATTATCAGGATGAGAGCGGCCTGCTGATTTGGGGCGGCCACCGTTTCGTTGATTTAAAAACGCTGCAACCGGAAGGCCCCAGTGAAAAAGAGATGGTGCATGAGTTAAAAAATGCCTATCCCTACTACGATTTGATGTTCAGCGTCGATAAAGAAGCGACCGCACGCTTTATTCGCGGCTTCTGGAATGCGCACGTTTATGACTGGAAGATCATGGAAACCAGTCGCCATGGTAAATACGGGCAAAAAATAGGGGCACTCTGGCAAAGTCCGTTTGAGCAACAACCGCCCTTCTTCGCCACCAAAGGCCTCAGCTTCCTGAATGCGGGGAACGATCTGATCTATTCCGCATCACTGCTGTACAAATACAATAAAGAAGACGGCGCGCTGGTCTGGGCAAAACGTCTGGCTCAGCAATATGTGCTGCCACGGGATAAAGCGACCGGGCTCGGCGTGTATCAGTTTACGCAGGCGCTGAAGCGCGATGAAACTACCGACGATGCCGATACGCATTCCAAATACGGCGATCGCGCCCAGCGTCAGTTTGGTCCAGAGTTCGGCCCCACTGCGCTGGAAGGCAATATGATGCTGAAAGGACGCACCAGTACGATCTATTCTGAAAATGCGCTCATGCAGCTCCAACTGGGTAAAGATTTAGGCGCGGAAGGCAAAGAACTTCTGACGTGGACAACCGATGGCCTGAAAGCCTTTGCCAAATATGCCTATAACGAGTCCGATAACACCTTCCGTCCGATGCTGGCTAACGGTAAAGATCTCTCCAACTATGTTTTGCCGCGTGACGGTTACTACGGTAAAAAAGGCACCGTAATCAAACCTTATCCTGCGGATAATTCATTCCTGCTTTCCTATGCCCGCGCCTATACCGTGTTACCGGACGCCGAGCTGTGGCGTGTCGCACGCGGCATCGCTCGCGCACAGGGGTTAGGTGAGTTAGGTTCAGCACCGGGTAAAGACGTTAACGTGGATCTCGCCACCAAGAACAACGATCCTTACGCCCTGTTCGCGCTGCTGGATCTGTATCAGGCAAGTAAAGTGAAGGACTACCTGTCGCTGGCGGAAAAAGTGGGCGATAACATTATCAGTACGCGTTATAAAAACGGCTTTTTCATGGCTGAGCCCAACAGACAATATGCTGACGTCGACACTATCGAGCCTTACGCTCTGTTAGCGCTGGAAGCCACGGTACGTAATCAACCACAATCCGTTGCTCCGTTCCTGAATGGTGCTGGCTTCACCGAAGGCGGTTACCGCATGGAAGATGGTTCAACACGCGTGTCTACGCGCGATAACGAGATCTTCCTGCTGAATGTCGGCGAAACATTGAAGCCAAACAACAAAAAGTAAGCGTTAACCCTCAATAGGCCAATGGCGGCTTTATTGCCATTAGTCATCTCCTGTCGCCCTATCCAACGATTCATTGACAATGCTGCTCACGTTAAGTGAGCAGCATTAATTAGCGTAATCATTCCAACAATCGGTTCGATCAAGCGCTATCAGTTAACCAAAGGTACTGTCGGGCGTGGACCGAGCCAGCCTGGAGTGGGTTCCCCTTTTACCTCACCGAGGTATAGACTCAGCTGTGCGCGAAAGCGCTCGACCGCACCACGATCGTACATGAAATCAGCAAAAGCCTGCGGACGGGTGTTGCGGTATTCCCAGATTGGTTTGTAGCCCGCTGGGGGGGCGACGTCAGTACGTACCGACCACATCCGTGAAACCTGGGTCTGCGTTTGTGGATCGAGCAGCCAGCTTAGATACAACCTGGCGCTCTCAGGGTGTTTCGCCTGTTTGAGAATGGCCGCACGCTGCGCCCAGGAAACAAAAGGATCGGACTTCGGCAAAACAAAGCGGGTCACGGAATCCGCAGCCGGAACAAGCGCACCGGAACTGGTAAATGTCGCGCTGTATTTTCCCGTCGCAATTTCAACACCGGGCACGTTGGTGCCGCGCACATAGACCGGATCTTGTTCCTGTAATTTTTTAACAAAATCCCAGCCGTATTTATCCACAACCAACTTGTACCAGAACAGCACCGCATCATCGTCATTAGGATAGGCCAGAATCAAATTGCCTCTTAGGCTAGGACGAAGGTAGTCATTGGCTTCGCGCGGCCAGGATTTTTCATCCAGAAGCTGTGTGTTGACCAAATTGCTGAACGCAATGACATAGGCACCGATCCAGGCACCATCTGCATCACGAAACTCTGGGTAAATCTTGTCCCAGCCCCGTGGTTTGTAGTTCAGTAACACGCCTTCTTTTTTCCAGCGCGGAAAATTTTGCACCGTTTGCAATTGCACCACATCAGGAACCAAACCATCGGTCGCCAGTTGGTTATCAATACGGGCATCATGGTATTTGCTGTAATCCACAATCACGTTCAATTTTATCCCGGGAAAACGCGTCTCAAACGCACGTTTGAAACCAGCCTGCTGTGACTGCACATCACCACCGGCATAGACGGTAACCGTACCGCCTTCGCTCAACGCACTCTTATAAATTTGATCCAGCGAGCGCGTCTCCAGTTCGACCGCCGCCTGACTTTGCCCGACGCTGATCCCGGCCATCATAGCCAACATCAACACTGTTTTCTTCAGGTACTTCCCAGTGTATTGCATTGTGATTTCCTTCACTTAATGAATAAAACCCGTGCCAAAAAACGACAACTACCCGCCGTTAAAACGGCAACGGTGTGACCAGCGGATCGCGGGTAGACGACGCGCAGGATTGGTTCGGCGATAGTCGATCGCCAAAAATAAAATCGGAATAGGAAGCGTATAAGCCTTCAGCATTACCTCTCTTATCCAAAGGGTAATACCCATACAAAAAATGTGTAATTTGACAATGAGTTTACAGGATTAAATAAAAACACATGCGAATAAAAAGCGAACAATATAGTTAAAAACATTGAATGCGTAAGATAGACGATTATTTTATTCAGCGCGAATAAAATAGAGGTAGGAAACCAGAAAAAATGGAATGAAATTATTTATCTTTTATAATTATTCACATTGAATTATATAACCTTAAAATCATATCCATGTAATAATATTAGGATTAAAATCACTTGTCTATTTAGACACTGAAATAAAAGGCTGAAAATAATTGTCACTCGATTATTATCATCTCATCTATTTCAGCATCAAGAATAAGCAACGTTTCTTGTGTCGCATTAGCCTGTAAATTAAAATATAAAATAATATTTTTTATTTTTAACGATGGTCATTCATCGCTGAAAAAATACATTTTCTGGCATAGCGTCAAGATAGTCGGGTAGCAGACCGTGGTCATCTAAAAACCGCCGATGCTGCGCAATAATCTCAAAGGCTTGCTGCAACGGATCTTGCATTTGCTCTGCTCCTGCAATCCACTGCTGATTATGCAATAAGAACTCCGCCGTTTTTTTCAATTCCCCTATCGACCACTGATCGACAGGGTCATAAGCTTGCTCAAGCTCGGCAATATACGCGCGAAGCTCAGATAAATAGCGCTGGAACAGATCAGTATCAGCCACCGTGGCGCAGGCCGTTCGAGCAAAAAAATCATTAAATGCCTGCTGAACCAATCCCCTATTCATATCGCTTTCATCCTTAATCCGTCTGGTTTTTCACAATATATTCTATATCAAACGATTATACGCGCGAGATCCGGCACCGAATACACAGCAAAAATCCTGCAAGGTCCCGGCTCACAGCCGTGAAAAACGCCACTTTCCAGATGTTCTTTCGCCTCATCAAAAGAGGTTAACAAGCAATATTCATTAACATCCAACGCCTGCGCCATATGATTACAGGATAAATAAGAACACTCTGGCCATCGCTCATTACACAAAGAAACAATATCAAAACCCTGCAACACCTTTTTCTGCGGTAGCTTCACGTCAGTATCAAAAGACGCTTCCGGCTCAAACATTTTCCATCCAGATATCTTTTCATCATACTGATACTCGTATGCCTCGTAATAAAACATCGTTGTACCGCTCATATCAATCCCTTCTTCTTTTGCCAGAGAATAAATCAACTCCGGTGAATCAAACAACCAGTAGCCATTATGGCGCCAGAACTGGATATACTCACAAAAGGAATCAGAGATACAACAGCTTACCGAATAAATTTCTTTGACTTGTTCTGCCTTTAGCCAGTTTGGCTTTAGTTCTACCCTTTTAGAGAGATATCCAACTGGGATCATATGCATTTACTCTTGATGTTAGTGCGTTGAATTAAAAAACAAATCATATCTAGCCTGCTGAAATACTAAAATTGTTTTTATTAAGATTGTAACTCATATTTATTTTCTGATTTTTTTTGTAAAATTCCAGACGTAACCATTTCATCTAATAAATTTTTTAATTCGTAATCATTACACAATGGAAAATATTGAGGCAAACGCCACATATCAATTAGTTTAGGGTTTTTGATATCACTATTAACATCGACAGTCCTTACCGAGTGGGTGTTTTCTATTAAAAATTTAATACCTTTCCCATGCTTAACAAAACTCCATTTATCACCATTAACCAAAACACTTCCTGTCTTAGGAAAGTCCAACAACAACTCAAAATCTTTTATGTCTGGATACGCAATAAAGAAAGCCTTCATTAATTTATCTTGAAGCGTGATGAAATATAAAATTTCATTTTCAGTTATCATATTAATACCCCCCCCTCGTTTTCGCAACTTCTTGTAAACGTCGGTTACTATGGTTCAACGCAATTCTAAGTCAGAGATTACCTTATTTAAAGTCTGGATAGTTTCTCTATTTTTTCTATATCCATAACCAATTGAGCATCAAGGCTATTTTTATCTAATTGATTTAATAAAGAACTCACTCTCCGAAAACAAGGTAATGCAACTTTTATCTTTTCACTATTTAACGACGCTATAGACGATATCAATTGTCCATCATAATCATCTCCAGCCAGAGGGTTCTTCTTTAAAATAATTTCGGCTTTTGGTAGCACAGCGGCTAAAAAAAGATCTTGCCTTATTGCTCGAGCAACATCACTAACATCTAACTCATCAAGAGAAACATCCAGAATGCCACTAAACCATTCATCTAAAGATGAACGTTTATTTGGCTCATAATTGCTATTACTAATCAGTAATAACTCTCTAAATGTTGTCATATTTCGTGTGCCTTATTGTTAATTTAAGCAAGGTTACCACTGGCAATGCCTACGGCACCAGCGTCGGCGATCGTTACCAGATCGGCTACACCTCATCATACAATACTGCGTATTTGACGACCTTTTCTTGTCGATTATCTCTCCCATCGACGCCGCCCCCATAGCCTCGTTGATGCATCATATTGTATATTAGCGCCTCATCACCGCAGACAGTTGCGGTATCAACCCATATCGCTATCTCATCTCATTACGCAGCACTTCTTTCTGGGGGAACAGTGAATTATCCAATCGGACAGATCAATCACAGCTATCTGGGTTCCAGCGTTTACACCATGCTGCGCGAGGCGTTAATTACCGGTCAGCTCAAACCGGACGATCGCCTGAGAATACGTGAACTTGCTGCCCAGGTTGGCACCAGCGTAACCCCGGTAAGAGATGCGATCCTACAATTAGCGAAAGAGCAGGCACTGGTGCTCAAAACGCCACGCGATATCCGCGTTCCCCAACTGACCGACGATCAATTTAAAGAGATCCGCACGCTACGGTTGGCACTGGAAGGCACGGGGGCCGAGCTAGCTGCGGCGCACATTACCCCAAAGATGCTCAAGCAGATTGAAGAGAATATTCGCCAGAATCGTCTGGCGATTGAAGAGAAAAACTTACGCGAAGCATTACGGTTGAATAGCGAATTTCATCTGTTTCTGGCACAGGCAGCACGAATGCCGTTGTTGACGCAGTTTATTGGCAGTTTATGGATGCGCACCGGCCCGTTGATCGCCCAGGCCTATGCACATTTTTCTGTACAGATGGCGATCGAACATCACGAGGACGTTTTTACTGCGCTACAGCAGCGCGATGCCAGCTCCGCCCGACAGGCCATCCAATCCGATATTCTGGACGGCAGCGAAACGATGCTGGCCTTTATTGCCGTGGATCAGCAGTCTTAAGCAGCCATGAGCCGTGGCAATAGCCCGCGGATCAGCAGCCGGGTTTCTTTTACCTGGCTGATAAACGCGGGCAGCAGCGCGGTAAAACTCGGTTCGTCCAGCGATGCGGCAATGTGCTGAGTGCATAAACGCAGCGCCGAATTCTCATCCAACGCCAGCCAGCACCCCTTCATCGCCGCCATTTCAAAATTGAGCATCAGCATGAGTTGATACACCGATGTCCCCACATCCTTCTGAAACTGCATCACGTCACTGTGTAATAACAGAACGCTACTGCTGGCGGGAACTTCCAAAACTACCGCTTCCTTCCCGTCGGGTTCGCACAATGCGCAAATGCCGTTCTGCAAACCCAATGGCGTGCGGCTGAGCGCCCCATAATGGCGTAATAAGCGAGTAATATGTTGCTGTGTCGGTGTCATCCTGTTCTCCTTTAATCACAAGTCACATTAACTTTTCAGTTGCAGGCCTTCTTGCTGCAACTGCTGCAAGGCATTAGCGGTAGCGGGATTGGCTTTTGCAATCTCGCCGCTCAGTTTGTAGCTTTGCGGTATGGTTTGATCTTGCCCATAGCTGAAGCTCACGCTGCCCAGCAGCTTATTCATACTGACGCCCGCACTGCTTGAGGCGTTGATGATGACTGCCGGGGTATTGAACCCTTCACTCTTCTTCACCGTCTGCGAGACATCGATACTGGCGAGGCGTAAATTATTGCCATTCTTAAACAGCGCAATGACCTCATCCTTACCGTGCGTCTTGTTCTGGATACCCTTTTCTATCTTCTCCCGCACATCGTCTTTCAGCTCCAATGTGACCGTTACCGACGCGCGATCGTTGTCCTGCAAGCGGCTCACGATATCTTTCAGCGCCGGGTTGTCCGCAATCAGTTGATTAATACGATCGGCGTTGCTGGGAGGGAGCGAAGAGAACAAATGGTTACCGATCACCTGAAACAGTCCGTTCTCCGTGAGCTTACTGAGATTGGTGTAGGACGTGGTGTGCTTAACGCTATCCAGCGTTGCGCCATCACGCTGGGCAACATCCTGCCGCACGTTCAATTTTTGCAAACTCATTAACCCCTGGTGCTGAAGGTCGTTTTTGGCCGTTTTATCGGCGAAGTGTTCATTCAAAATAGCTAGTTGATCGTCCGGCTCCGCGATTTTTTTCACACCGTTGATCAATAACTGGCTGGCAGGATCGTTGAATGCGGCGTTCAACGTCTTGGTGAGTGTGTCGATGTCCTTTTTCTCCAGCGGTTCGGCTTTCTTCATGCTCAAACTGATCGACTGGTTAGTCCGTGAATCAACAGAAACATTCACCCCAATGCTGGCAGAGGTGAAAACAGGCACTGAGCCCTCCTCAGTCGTTCGGGAAACGCCCCCGCTGAGGGTCGCGTTTGCCCCCATCGCGGCCTGGCTCATAAAACGTAAACGGTTATCGGATTCGGTGTAAGAGGTGGATTTCTCACTCTGTACAACACTGGATGCGCTGCTGGCGGACAACACATTAGCGTTCGCCGTCAGGCTAGCAGAACCACGTAGTGCGGCGCTGGCTGGCTCCGCCCCCGACACGGTCAAATTGACCCCACCACGTAACTCCAACCCGGCATTACCATCCAGGCTAAAGCTAACCGTTTTACCGGTTTTGACACTGTGCTGTTCTCCTTTGTCTAACAACGCGAGCGGATTGATCGTGCCACTCGACAAGCCGTCAATGAATCCGGGTAACTCCTCTTCGCTGAGGGAAAAATTCAGGGCATTTTGCTGCGCCATTTGCAGGCTGGCGGACACGCCGAATGACGCGCGCATGTCTGGGTTAAAGTTATGCTGGCTATTAATTTTCTGAGCCATATCCGTTGATTTTATTCCCAGCAGGTATGCGCTAACGTCATACCCACCGGAATAAGTCACTTTTCCAGTAATTCCCCCCGTGCGTTCGAAGGCAACATTGATACCGTTTTCACCCCGGGAAAAGCTTAGGTTATAGTTTCTCTCACCACTGACGCCCCCACCCGGCACCGGAGGGAAAGGCAGGGCCGTGCCGCTGATGACGAAAGACATTGCCGCGCCACCGCCATAGCTGCGGTTAAAGGCGATACTCTCGTTACTGTCCAACGACAGAACGGTCGCCTTCATTTTATCGATCATGTCCGTCTGGCTGGCCACCTGCATTACAGTTTTTGAGGTCACGCTGACGGCATTCTCTTCTTTCCTGAACGCCTTCATAAACGTTTTAACCGAATCGTAATCTGCCTCCAGCGATTTGTGATTGGTGAACCCCATATCGGTCAACTTCTTCACCGGGTTGTCGCCATAGTCTCCCTGCCGTAGCGCGTTAAGTTCCTTCATCATCGATGCCACTTCAGCCTCACCCGGTGAAGTGCCGGATAGTGCATCAATACGGTCGGTCAGCTTATGTAAGTCTCCCAGCACCAGGGTATCCAGCACCAGCCGCGTTTTTGCCAACGATAGGGCATCGCTAGTATCCCGTTGCTGCCCAAACGCCTCGCTATTCGGCTTTTGGGCTATCGGCGTTTTGCTGTCTACAAACGCTTTGATCAGCGTAGTGGCCGTACTCGTTTTCGATGATGGGTGACTCTCCATCGCCGCCAGCAGCACCGGAGCCAGATCTTTTTCTCTCCCATGTAGACTGGCCGGTTTACCTTCCGTGTTCATCACGCCGTTATCGTTCACCATGCCCTGCTGCCTGCCGATAAGCTGCGCCGCCTTGCTTGAGCTGCTTTCCAATTCAGTGTGGAACTGCTTTAACAGGCTCACCAGCGGTTTCCCGTTATCGCCCAGATCCAGCTTGTCTATCTTCTCTGCCAGATCCCTCGCGCTTCCCTGCGGCTGGCCTGTTGTGGTATCCAGCTTTTTCAGTAATTCGGTCTGCATGTCGTAAACGGGTTTCAACCCTTCACGCCCGCTGATCTGGTGCTGTACATGGTCGGCGAGGGCTTTGAGAGGACGTGGCACTTCCAGAGAGAAAGAGATAATGTGGGCTCTCACCAAATCGGACAGCTTGCTTTTAATCTGCTGCGATTCTTCACCCGTTTTCCCAAGTATCTGAAAACTGGCGTTAACTGACACACCGGTCAGTGGTATTTTTGCCCCTTTGGTAGCGACATTCAGTGCACCAAACACGGTTTCCGCCGCACGGGCATCAGGGGGAAGTGGATCTTCTCCCTTCGGCACCGTCGTTTTCCACTTGCTCCCGTGTTGGGTGTGGAGTTCATGATCGTCATACGCAATCTGCAAATGATGCTGCGCATCCGTACCCAGCGAATTCACTTTGCCCTCTGCTGGCGTCTTCACCCGCTGCCATTGTGCTTCATCATGGTTCGCAGCATTTTGCCAGTCGTCTTTCGGTAGCTGAAAGAGTTGCCCCTCTTTGTTCAGCGCGAATAACGTCTGCTGGAGATCCAGCGTGATATCCTGTATCTCACCGGACACCCCATTTTTAGGCAGTGCCAGCGGCGGCGCGGCGGGCTGATCCGTTCCTGGCTTGGTCTGGTGAAAATGCAGATCGCCCTGTTTATCGACGGCAATAAATTTATTGCGGTTGACCACCGCCATCGCTGATACACCGTCGTCTTTGGCAATCCCAGGAAGCGCCGTGCCCGCTGACGGCGTCATACGCACCTGCGACAAGGCAAAAACGGTGTTGTCACCGTGCGTAAATGACGCCGATTTCTGATTGATGGACAGTGGTGTGATTTCGCCGTCTTTCAGCGTGTAAGCCTGATTGTCCAGCCCGCGCTTTAATTGGCTGGCTTCAACGCTGGATGCTTCCCAGTTTTTAGTATTGCCGTTGTAAAAATGGACTTTGCCGTCCTGTAGCCCTATTTGCCCCAGTCGTCCCAGTGCTAAGGTGTCTTTCGCTGCGGGTGCCTCCGTCGTCAAACCCAGTTTATTATCCACCACCAGGCTGTCGCTCAGATTCCATCCCGACGTTGGCGACAGACCATTTTGCCCCAGAGGCGCGACATGTTTTTGTCCCTGACGATCGGTGGCGAGTACCTGCGTCTGCCCGTGTTCATCATGGGCAAATCCGGTAATAAGGTGGTCAACCCCCAACGCCGCATTGAGTCCAGAGGTGCTGACTGGCGTTAAGGTGGCGTGTTGTTCTCCCACCTCAGGCAACGGTGCGTGATAAAGCTTGCCATCATTATCGGCAACCAGCAGATGTTCAGCGGTTAATCCCACCGTTTTCGCATACACCGGTTCACCATTTTCCAGTTTGAGATCCACCGGCTGCGGCACCGCATCCAGCGCGATCATCAGATGCAATTGTGTCAGATGATCCTGCTCGGTCAGCACGACCGATTTCCCGTTCTGGTTGGCGGAGAACGCCGTGATTTTATCGCTGAAGGCTGATGACGCCATCCCCGACGACAAGTTACTCAACGTATGATCATCTTTGACCGCATACAGTTGACCATCCCCTTGCCGCGATAATTGGCTATGGGGGACGTCGCTGTTTTTCTGCCAGACGCCAAACTCGGTATCCAACGAAAACAGCTTGCCGTCATGCAGACGCCATTGCTCGCCCGCGCCTGAAGCCGAGTCGGGCTGTCGATGGATACCGGTCAATAGCTCGTGATTCATCCGGCCAGATAGCGGCACAGTCGTGGACTCACCCGATTTTGTATGCAGGGAGATATGTTGTGACGTGGATTCCAACTGTACGTTATCCACGACCGATTTACCCGATGGCATCGCACTGCGACCACTGCTGTGGAGTGCAATATGCTGATTGTCATCGCTTTGAATCACGAACAGTCGCCCTGACTTGTCGATTAACGCATGCTGTTGTTCGCCTGCCCGCACATCTTGATTTTCATGATGGGCAACGAACGGTTGGCTGTGTTTCCCTATGGTCTGTTGCAACAGCGTCGTCAACGCTTCCGGTAAACCTTTGCCAAACTGAAGCTTACCGTGACTATCCAGCGTGATATCGGATTTAGCCGCGAGCGTCTGGTTACCGCTGCCGTTTATTTTTCTATCAGCATCTGTGGTGGAAGCAAAATGCGGCAAGTGCTGGATAGACCCACCTGACGCCAGCGAATCAGGCTGCGCGCGCAGTAAGCTCTGATTCATGCCTTCCGATGAAAATAGCTCGCGCAAAGTCGTTGAGCGCGAATCCTGGTTTTTCACCTGACTGCGGCTTCCTTGCTCCAATTCAGGCGGTTTGTTTTTATCATGCAAACCTTGCTGAATCAGGGATTGCGCCCCCTTCTGGCTCGCACTAGTGCTACTGCCCTGCGATAGCGATGTTTTAGCTAGCGTGGCGGGTGCAATCTCCGAAATGGACAGACTGGGCGTGGCATGCTGGATTTTCTGCATAACAAGTTCCAAGAGTGATGGAGTGAACGTGCCTGTTAAGTGGTCATTTTCCCCTTCAGGTTCCCCATCATCTTTCTCTTACCCGATCGGGAACCACATCACACCGCCCCTCACTTAATACGCAACAGACGTAAGCCTGTTAATAACCCATCACTATTCACTTTCAAGGAGATGTTATGGCTGATATGACGATTACGCTCAGCATACAACCCGGCGCCGGCCTGTCCCCAACAGGCTTAACTTCCCCACTTTCAGGCAGTAATGGGGGAATATCACCACGTTCCACGCAGCAAAATAACCAATTGATGGAGGCGTTGGGCACGTTACTTAGCGCTCTCTTGCCCACTGCACAGGGCAATACGCCATCATCAACTAATGGCGGCCCGCTGGGCCAGAGCGGTGCGGGCAACGGGGATAGCTCAGCATTAGGGCAAAACGGTAGCCCTGCCGATATGCTGATGAAACTGCTGGAAGCGCTGATCCCTGGCAAAAATGGGCAGGACGCGGGGAATCCGCTTTCTTCCGGTACACCGGGTGCAGTTGGCGGTAACAACGGTGGCTCGCCGCTCGCTGGTTCGTCCGGTACTGGCGGTGCTGGTGGCACACAAAACCCAGAAGATCTGAGCCGATCCCTACTACAGGATTCAGCGGGCAGCGCATTAGATAATGCGATCAATCCCACGGCGGACGGCGGTGGCCAACTGAGCGGCAACGATCTGTTAAAAGCACTGCTGGAATTGATCGGTAATTTGATGGATTCACAGAAAGGTCAATTTGGTCAACCGCAAGGTAGCGGATCGCCGTCAACGGGCGCGCCGCAGGCGTCATTTGGCGGTGGAGGCGGAGGTTCACCTGCCGCATCGTCTGGCGGTGGTTCACCGGCTGTACCTTCAGCACCATCTTCATCAGTCGGCGGTAGCGGCGGTGCAGCGCCAGCCCCACTAACGGCGTCGCCAACCGGCGTTGATGGCGGCTCGGCCGCATCACCCACAGCGTCAACAGCAGGTGCTGGCTCAGTATCTTTCCCAACCGCCAGCGGTGATGCCACTGTGGTAAATGACACCATCAAAGTCGGCCCCGGTGAGGTTTTTGACGGCGGCGGCAAAACCTTTACCGCTGGCAGCAAATTAGGTGACGGCGGCCAGGCTGAAGGCCAAAAACCGCTGTTTGAGCTGGCTCAAGGTGCAACGCTGAAAAACGTGGTGTTTGGTGATAATGCGGCGGACGGTGTACACGTTCGCGGTGATGCCAAAATTGATAACGTTCACTGGACCAACGTCGGTGAAGATGCGCTGACGGTGAAATCAAACAGCGGCAAACCTGCCAATGTAGAAATCACCAACAGCAGCGCTCAGGGCGCTTCCGATAAAATTTTCCAGTTGAACGCGGATGCCAACCTGACCATCGATAATTTCAAAGCGAAGGATTTCGGTACGTTCGTGCGCACTAACGGCGGACAACAGGGCAACTGGAATTTGAATCTGAGTAACATTGACGCTGAAAACGGCAAATTCTCGTTTGTGAAGAGCGACAGTGAAGGGTTGAACGTCAAAGGTAGCAATATCAACCTGACGAACGTCAATAATCACTACAAAGTACCTGACTCCGCCAACTTACAGGTGAATTAAGATGCCAAACACGATGACGTCGCCCACGCCGACTCGCTGGGTCGATATCGCCAGACAAGGCGGATACATCACACCAGCCCAACGTGAAGCATTCACCCAGGCTATTCGTCTGGTGAGAACACAGTTGAACACAGTGCTTAACCAATCAGGAACGCGGCGGCGGGGTGAGTTCGAGTTCGATGCCTTTGTGGATTCGCTGGAGCAGGATTTCCTGCATCAGGCCGATATCCATACGCAGAATGGGTTGCCTAGCGACGTAGCGCAGACCTCATTTTGGATCGCCCGCCTGATCGCCGATCGCTTTATCGCAGTACGTCAACTGTAATACTTGCGCCATACAATACTGGGGAAAAAGCCAGCCGGGGAAACCTGTGCTGGCTTTACTGCTGTTATTATAAAAAAGACGATAACCATTCTTGAAAATGTCTCTCTTGTTCTTCCGGGGACACCAGATCTGCCTCTTCATAGTCAAAAATAGAGACCAAATCACCGCGAACAGCGGGTCTTCCTATCTCAAATTCATAGCCTTTTATACCATAAGCCATTTGTCTCGCCATTCTGGAGGGATATACATTTCTCTTTGCTCCTTTGCATAAGAAAGTAACGTTTCTGAATTTCCGCCGAAGAGCACAGAAGCAAGAGAAAAAATCATCACTTTCAGCGGTATAGATAAAGTTGCCATCAATAGAAAATCTTATTGAGCACGCCGGATGCTGGCTAAGAGAAAATTCGGCATTGTCTCGCATCCCGTTTCTGATTATCAGAACTTTTACTGTCTTATCCATAGCTATTAACACCTGTATTTTTATTAGTATTGTGGGTAATGCGTTTCCTTACTTTTCTTAACATGACGTTCATTAACACTAAAGCCGTGGCGTTATTGATACCGTCAGTTGGGACACATGCGACATGTTATCACGACGCTCACATCGGGATTAAATGAGGATTATATTTCGGCACTAGACAGTGAACGCAGAAAAGGGGCAAACAGGTAGCAAGATCGGGGCGATATATAACAAGAGAGCAGAACTTCCGCTCTGCTCTCTTCAATTTTTCGTTTTCAGCGTTTCGTTTTAACTGGAGAGTTTTTGCAGCCCCATATTGACAATCCGATCGCCGATCATCGCGGCGTCAATACCTAACGACGCGCCGCCATTACCGCGCGCATTCAAGTTAGTGTTGCCGGTATCACCAGCTACTGCGCTTTTGATCATGCCGACCGCCTTCATGAATTTATCCATGCTGCCTTTGGTCATGCCGTCGTCATCTGGTTTGCTCAACGCCTTAGCCCAGGATTTGTCATCTTGCTTCGCCGTCTTCCAGTTGTCTTTCTGGTATTCCGGTTTGCCGAAGACTTCAGGATATTGATCCATAAACTGACCAATTTCTTTCGCCATTCCCCTGTCTTCTTTATCCACGAAATAACGCGTCGGACTGTCATTGTGCGTACTGATGTTGTTCAACTCCTGTAAGCCGGCTTTTTGCCCCACGCTCATCCCCAGCGTGCTACCCAGTTGATTGAACGCACCCGCACCGCTCAAGCCTTGCAGACCGTTGTTGCCCAATTGCAGCGGTGACGTTTGCCCTTTCGTCTGACTTAACCCGTTGCCCAAAATTGCGGACAAAGCATCATTAACGCCCTGCGTATACGCCGAGATCTCCGGTGATGCCGGCTGTTTATTGCCAAACAGGCCGCCCTGCTGCTGTGACATCCCGCCGCCCAGCAGATCCTCGAGCGCACTAAATAGCAAGCTGCCCATCATGGCGGTCGGATTCATGGCATTCATACCCGCCCCCAGTGCTCCTCCCAACCCACCGCCGAGCGCGCTACCCAATCCACTGCCAAGGCTGCTGCCGAGGCCACCGGCCAACCCGCCGCCAAGGCCTTGTCCCAGTAGACCGCCACCTAACCCACCCAGACTGCTACCCAGGCCACCTAGACCACCGCCAAGCGAGCTACCGAGACCGCCCCCTCCCATCATGCTGCCCATAAACATCAGAGTGGTCATGATGTCGGATAGCTGTTCTGCGATATTGCTACGCTGACCACCCAGTCCCGATTGTGATGGCGATGCGCCATGTTGTGAGGGCTGAGATGGAAATAAACCGCCGTTACCGCCCGCTTTAATTGTGATTTGCAACGACGTCCCGCCACCAAGAGAATTAAGCATAATGTTTCCTCAATAAATAAATGGAGTATGAAAGCGCCAATAGATGTGCGGTCAGCCCGCGTGATTGTGACACTCCCCCATTAAGTGATTTTTTGGCTGGCGTGGTTCCCATCACTCACGCGGAAACGCATGATTTATTCGGTTCTCAGCGCGGCGGAAGACCCGCTAGACGCCACAGTTCGTCTAACGCTATAGCGGGATCAACAAAGGGAAATAATGTGCGATGTAACCGCAGATTTTGTTGCTCATCCAGGCTCAAACCGCATGCCGACAACGCGTCAGCCTCCAGAAAGCGGCGTTGTAATATTTGCCGCAGCATACCGGGATAATGTCGTGCGGGAGCCAGCGTCAAGACAATCGCCGCCTGCCGCTCCGACACCGCCGTAAACCACAGCGTGACACCCGGCTGGACTCGCCAACAGGCCGTCGGCACGGTGTCCAGCGCCATGAGAAAGTCATGCTGATTGTCGACTACCTCCGCAGACTTATTCATCCACGCTTACCTTGCTGTAATCCGACGAGCCGCTGCGTAAATCAGGCTGCCACCAGATAATGAGCTGGCGCGTTTCCGGCTGCGGACGGCAGGTGACGGATGCGCAATGCGTCGCCTGCCGCGGCGTGTTACAGGCACTCAATAAGAATGCAATGAGCAACACTGACAGCGTTTTCTGGTTCATAAGTATTTCCTGTAGCGGGTGGGATTATTAGTTTGATATCAGCACGTTGCGTCGAGTTGATTGAGGCGCGGGTGCAGGCTGTAAAGCCAGGAAAACCTCGCTGGATTCCCCCGGTGCCAGCGTTGTTTTCGGCCACACGGCGACCGCCAGCGTGCGGCTACTGGCGCAGGCGGCTTCATCAAAACGCTGTGGCTGCGTTCCGCCATTACGCACCACGCCGACACTCAGGCGTACCTGCCCGTTGCCGTACCATTGGTAGCGCGAACTGTCATAGATCAGGCCCGACTGCGAGCGGCACACTTCGCCCAATCGCGCACCTTTGTCCTCGGCCTGAAATCCTGCGGGAAGCTGGCGGCTGGCAAGGTCGCGAAACGCCCCTTCAATCAGGCTATAGCGATCCGTTTTGCCGTTGCGCTGCGCCACACGGTTCATGGCACCGTTCAGTTGCTGGCGATTGGCGGAGGACACATAGCGGGTAGGATCGGTTTGATCGCCGACAAGATGCGGCGTAAGAATGAACAGGCGCTCACGGCGAGAGACTTCATGGCGCGTCGAGGTAAACAGTTTCCCCAGCAGCGGGATATCCCCAAGGATCGGAATGCGGCGATCGCGATCGCCACTTTCTTCAACGTGAAAACCGCCCAATACCAGCGCTCTGTTTTCACCAATCAGCGCCTGCGTGCTGACCGTTCCTCGCTTCACGCCAGAGGCTTCCCCTTCACGCCCCGTCTCAACCTGGCCGTCTTCGATATCAATAACCAGTTGAATACTTCGCTGCGCCCCTTCGCCGATCACACGTGGTGTCACTTGCAAACTGGTGCCCGCCGTCACGGGTTGAATGTCCGCAACACGTTCACCCGTCGCCGTGATGAACGCAGTCCGGCTGAAGTCGACAATCGCGGGCTGATTTTCCAGCGTTAACACAGACGGATTGGCGACGATGGAAGCGGTTCCTTCCCCCTCTAGCGCCTGAATATCGGCGAAAAAACGTTTGAAATCGCTGACAAACAGCGTGCTTCGCCCCATCATCATCGTACTGCCCGCACTCACGTTGCCAAGCTGCGCCTGCCAGTTCGCTTCCAGCCGCGACAGCGCGGTACGATCGACGTCCAGAATAATGGCATCAATGTTGACCAGATTTTGCGGTACGTCGATATGGTCGACGAGCTGCTGATACTCTGCCCGACGTTTTTCATCATCCCGAATCAACAGCGCGTTATTGCGTACATCAGCGGAAATTTTACCGCTTAGCGCCACACGCCCGCCCTCCCCAGCGCTGCGTTTCGGACTATTGCGGGTTGCCAGTTGGGTCATCAGCGAACGGGTGCTATCCCGCATCGCTTCCATCCCCGTATCCGGCTGAACCGGCACAGGACCGGATGCCCCTGCGGGTGCCGCTCGCTGGCCATCCATCAGCTCATTGAGGATCGTGGCAACGCCCGGAATGGTCACCTTCTGATCGCGGTATTGCAGCGACCGATCGGATACTGAGGCATAGCGCAGCGGAAAAATCATCACCTTACGCCGTTCGTCCTGCTTTTCCCGCTGTTGGCTAAAATTACGAATGAGATCGATATACGCCTGCGGCCCGGTAACCAGCACCACGCCTTCTTCAGGTAGCTCCCCCCAACCGAAGCGCGAGTCGAGTAGTCCGATGCCGCTGAGTGCCTGTTTGATATCGGGTGCAGCATCCGGGGAGATTTCCAGCCGCACCGACGCCTGTTCATCCTGCGGGCTGACATACAGCGCATTGTTATACACGAACCACTGAAAACGGTGCTCCAGCGCTAGCCTGTCGAGAAACAACGCGGGATTATCCGCGCGGATTTTTGCCGTCACCTCATTATCCGCAATATTGCCCAGCACCAAATCCACGCCGTGGCTATTGGCAAAATCCGTCAGAATCGCCGATAGCGGTGTTTGTTCGGCAGAATACGCATACGCTCCCTTATTCCAGTCGGCTGGCGTAGCGGCGTGCGCCAGCGACATCATCCCGTTCACGGGGATAATCCCGATCAGTACGACCGCCCAGCAAAACCAGCGATAGAACATCAGTAAAACGCGATACGATCCATTACGCATCAATCCCTTACGCATATCGTTCTCCTTGCAAAAAAGCCAGCGTGCTCAGATTAAGAGGGGCGGAAACGGGCGCTTTTGTGTGCGGCGTAAGCAGGCTCAGCCAGACGTCCCGTTGGTTAAGTAAGGTTTCCAGACTGCGGCACAGTTGGATGACGTCATCGGTATCCGGTCGCATCCATAGCCAAAACTGCTCATCCTGCGGTGAGAGCGAAAGTACGGCGGTCTCCTCCTGAAATTGCGCGTGGGCGGCGTCGGCCAACTGCAATGCGCGCACCAGCAACGACTCATCTGGCAATACAGGCAACGGAATGGCAGCGCTGCACGCGACTCCCGATGACTGTCGCACCACCGCCACCGTGCCGCCGTCAATCTCCAGCTTCAGCATTGCTGTCCCGCCGTTTAACCAACGTTCCAGCATCGCGGCCAACTCAGTTGAAGTCATTGATGATGGCCTTTGCCAAACCGTGTTTAACGCTCAACAGTTGCCCAACCGCCCAACTGGCATTGGAATAATCCATACTGGCTTCAAAAAAGGCGTAGCTATCCGCCTGGCTGGCACCGCCTTCAGCAACATTTAGCGCAATATCATCCAACTGTCGCTGCGAATCGACCAGATGCGCGTCAAGGCGACGCTGAATGGGGTTAAGGGACATAGCACACTCTCCTCATAAGGTATTTTCCTCACAAAACAGGTTTCGATCGTTACCCCAATATTTGGGTCATTGACCTGATAGTGAGTGGTTAACCCCAGCGTGCAGTTCCCACAGCAAACGAGGATTTCACCTGACGGCGGAAGGCTCAGGAGGAATGAGCTGCTGTGTTGCCTGCCGCCAGCTCAGTGACATCACACCATGTGCCGTAATCAGTTTCATCGCATCGCTATCCAACGCTTCATCGCTGGCAAGACGCCACGCCAGATGCGTATGGGCATCCAACCAGTGCTGCACATCGGCAAGCTGGGCGGGATGGCAGTACAGCGTTCCCTGGCTCTCACTCTGCTGCTGCCTCAACAACTGGCGCAGTAAGGCATGGTGGCGCGACGGTGCTGGTGTTTTATCCAGTAACTGTGCCAACGCATCGCGCAGCAGCTGTCCAGCTTGCGTAATCATGATTTTCTCCAGGTGCATTCGATCTTGCTGAACGCCTTGCAACAGCGCATTTGCCTGCTGCCAGAATTCCGCTTCAGCCTGTTCTACCGCCTGCTCGCAGAGCGTTCGCGCACGTTCGTGCGCCTGTGTCACGATCGTATCGGCCTGCACAGTGGCCGCTTCCCAGAGCGTCCGGCTGCGCTGATGCGCCACGACCCGCGCCGCTGGAATAATCACGGTTTCATTCCGACTTGCGCCGGGTAATGTCACAAACGTCTTCGTCGTCAGCATGCTTCGTCCTTAGCAACGTGAATAGATATGGGGAGGGTTATGCAGGTACAGAGGCTTTCCAGATAAGGGCATCGCACAGTACATTTAGCCTGGCGGCGGGTAATGACATCGGCGGCGCCCCGCGATGACCTTCCCCATCGCGTACCCAATCACGTGGAAAGAGCAGCCGCAAACGCGGCCAGCACGCGTCACCATAGCGAATACGCAGCAACAGCAACGCATCCTGATAGGCGGCGGCGAGGGAGACCGACGACGATGAAGCAGGAAATGTCACCTGTGCCGGTAGCCACAGACCGGGCCGCAGCGCCTTTGCCAGCCGCTCACACCATATACCCTCTACGTCAGAGCAATCCGGGTTACGTATGGGTTGGCAAACGCGTGTCATCAGGCGCAATACCGTTTCTCGCTGCGCCGTATCCAGCGCCCCGATTTGCATCAGTGAGGTAAGCGGTTTCGGCGGCAACACCAGCGGCAAAGAAAAGTAGCGATGAAGCAGCACGGTATTCACATGCAGCCAATTACGACGCGGTGGTACATCGGGTAACGTCACCTTATCACTCCACCAACTGGGATCAGCCTGTAACAGACAGTCCTCCACCCACCAGGTCAGCCACGCCAGCGGTGTGATGTCACCCGATTCGTGCCTCCCACTTCGCGCTTGTGTTGTCATTGTGACGACGGCACCTCCGCTTTTTTCTGCTGCCACTGTCGCAGGTAAGGCATGCCTACGCGCCAGCCTAATAGGCCGGCCAGCATCAGACCAAACAGCGCGGCGCTCCACTGCCAGCGCTTCATCTCATCCGGTGTGAGCGTGAAAGGTCCCAGCGTGACAACCGGAATAATGTCCTGATACGGCTCTGCCGGAACAAAGACGATAGCCAGTTCTTTATCATCCTTACCCGACAGACCGGGAATGCTGCTGGCAACCATACGACGAATACGCGGTTCCATCCCATCCGGTTCCAGCTCGGCGCGGTATTTGATAAATACGGCGGCCGATGCGGGCTGAACGGGCTCGCCGGGTGCGATACGTTCCGGCAACACCACATGCACCCGCGCCACCAGCACGCCATCAATCTGCGCCAGCGTCGCTTCCACCTCCTGCGACAAGGCGTAGATATAACGGGCACGCTCTTCCAGCGGCGTCGAGATCACACCGCTTTTCTGGAAAACCGCTCCCAGATTGGTGCGCGATTGTTTCGGTAACCCGGCTGCATTGAGAATATTGACAGCGCGCTCCATGTTTTTTGCATCAATCACCAGCGTCACACCGGTTTTGTCTACCCGTTTCTCCGCACCGATCTGATAGCGACCGAGCATCGAAATTGCTTCGTTGGCATCATTTTCCGACAGCCCGCGATTCAGCTCAATCGGCTCGCCGCAGCCAGCCACAAGCCCGATCAGCAGAAGAAGGATTCGCTTATCGATTTTCATAGGCCGCTACTGTAAGTTGGTGAGTTTTTCCAGACTTTGCACACTTTTCGCCACCAGCTTGGCGCTCAGCAGACTTTCCAGATAGAACGACGACAGCGTTCGGGTCGCATCCAGTACGTCCTTAGGATTATTGGAGCGCATCGACTGACTGATGTCGCGTTCAGCAGATTTGAAGACGCCGTTCAGCCCCTGCGATTTTTCCGCCAGCGCCCCCAACCACTGGCTGTTGCCGCGTTCTGCCGTCATCGGTGCCGATGACAGCGCGGCGCTAAACCAGGAAACGTCCTGATCATTGGCGGAAAAGGAGGTGCCGCTATCCGCCAGCGGCGCATCCCCCGACTGAGACAGCGCACTGGCATGGTTGATTTTCATGGTATGGATTCCATCGCAGACAGGATAAAATAAAGCCGGAGCAAAGCTCCGGCTCGTTGACTTACAATCAGAACTGGATGGCTTTCGCCGCTTTCTGCCCGGAGTTCATTGATTTGGAAGCAGAGTCCATCTGGCCATCCAGAATGGAGTTTTCGGTATCCAGCGCAATTTTCTGAGCCTGAGCGCCTGCGGCACGCGTCAGAGAACCGGCCATTGCCGTATCCAGAGTCTGAGATGCCGCCTGAGATGCCACCTGAGAAAGTCCTAAAGCCATGATATATCTCCAAATAGAATGAATGTTTATGGGAGTGAACTGTCATGCTGTACACACAGTCATCTTGTTCATTCATTAAGTAGAGATCGGGCTGGGTGAGTTCCCGCAAAAAAGCAATTCTTTCGGGAAATTGTGTTCAAGGGGAAGAACTAGCCTGCTTTTATCAATCTTTCTTACCGTTAGCTGTAGCGCGTTTTCCTTTAAAATAATAAAGACGGTGATGATTTCTGCTTAAAGGTCACTCGTTATTTATGATTTGCAGGAGCGTTACGCCATACCACTTATAAAAATAATGGCGGATAAACGCTATATCGTTGGCAAGGATGCGATATTTGAACCCATGCCGTACTCTTTCCGTCACGCTGCCGGATGATCGCTATGCTCGCCTTAACTACCAACACCGGATTATGGTTCAGACTTGTTTTTGTTTCGTTTGGCAGCGCATTGCTGGCTCTGTTTATTGGGCAAGGGGTTCTGGCCAGGCTAGAGCAAGCGCAGTTACTACGCTATAGCCAGGACGTGCTGAAGCAGGGAAACGCCGTCGCGAATGAAGGCAGGGAAACCATCAACCGCGTGCTAACGCTGAATAACGCGCCCTGTTCCAACGCCGATCTGAAAGAGTTACGCCTGCTCTCTTTTTATTCTGTCTATCTGCGCGATATCGGACGTATCAAGAACAACTACCTCATCTGTTCTGCGGGCTGGGGGATTCTCAACCCACCGATTTATCTGCTACCGCCGAACCTGACAACGCCCGACGGCGTGCAACTGTGGACCGCAATGAAAGACGTGGTTGATCCACGTATTACCGCAGATATGGCAAGCCTCAACGATGTAGTCACTGTCACCGCCGCCGCCGCATTTCGCCGTTTTATCCAACCGCCAGCCGAACACAGCGCCGCGCTAACAACCCGTAATTTAGGCCATATCTATCAAATGTTTGGCGACATCGACCTGTCGACGTTCAAACAGACACAGCAGGCGAATAATGCGTGGTTAACCATGGGGAAACGTCAGATATTTTCCTGTGAGTTGAACCGAGATATCTGCGTACTGGCTCAGTTAGATTCCTCGGGTATCCTGTATCGTCCCTGGTATATCATCGCCGCGTTGTTTTTTGTCGGGGCGCTCATCGGTGCCAGTTTTACCCTGTCCTATCAGCTCTACTACGATCGGCACCAGACCCTGCCATCGCAGTTAAAACGTGCGATCAAACATCAACGGTTTCAAGTTCATTATCAACCGCTCATCAGTCTGCCGCAGCGGGCTATTATTGGCGTAGAAGCGCTGGCACGATGGAAAAACGAACGCGGAGACAACGTATCACCGGAATATTTTATCAATATTGCGGAAGAGATGGGCTATCTCGCGGAGCTCACCCGAATCATTACGCGCCAGGCATTGCACGATATGCGGCCTTACCTCACGCGAGAAACGCCTTTCCTGCTCAGTATTAATTTGTCGGTAATCGATATTGTGTCGCCTGACTATCACCGCTTCTTGCAGCACATGTGCGACGAAATGGGGATAGACAGAGCACGTATTATGTTAGAACTGACTGAACGTTCGAGCACGTCTCATCAAACGCTGGCGACCGGTCTTCAGGCATTACAGCATGCGGGCTATAAAATCGCGCTTGATGATTTTGGTACGGGATATTCCAACCTCGATTATCTCAGTCACCTGCCATTCGATATGATTAAGATCGACAAGATTTTCGTCAGCGCCATCGGGACAGATTCGGTTAATGCCGCCATGGCAGACCTGCTCTTCACCCTGATCAAAAAACTGGATGTCTGCGTGATTATCGAAGGCGTCGAAACACGGGAACAGGCCGCCTATATCCTGGAACAGTGTCCTTCCGCCATTATACAAGGATGGTATTTCGGTAAAGCGGTCGCGTTGCACGATCTGCCAGATAGCCTCCACTATCAATGCCCGCCGATCGAAACCACGTAATCTCATTGGCCCACCGTCATCCTTCGCGGTGAGCCCGTTTTTAAACCGTCACTATCAGGCCATCATGTCTGACATAGGTTCCCCACCCCCTGCACACGCCTCTTGCGCCATCACATTCAACACTTTCAGGCGATGGTAGAGCGTACGTTTTGGAATACCCAACTCCACAATCACATCGTCAATACAGTGGTCATGACGGCGCAGCGCATCCTGAATCAGAAACTTTTCAATCCGCTTTAAACGGTCTTTCAGTTGCAAAGGACGGGGATGCAGCAGCGGCTGAACTTCCGCCAGGGGCGACAGCCCCAGAGCCCAGCGATCCGCTGCCGCTTTCAACTCGCGGATATTACCCGGCCAGCTATGGGTCAGCAGCTGTTCGTAAATTTCCGCCGTCATTGGCGGCAATGTCATCCTCAGGCGTACCGCCGCTTCCTGACTAAAACGCTGGAACAATGGCAGGATAAGATCGCTACGGGAACGCAGCGTCGGCAGTCGGATCTTTACCGTATCCAGACGGAAATAGAGATCGCGTCGAAAGCGCCCCTTTTCTACCAATTCCAGCAGCGGCGTTTGCGTCGCCACAATGACGCGCATATCCACGGGCGTAAACTGCGTACTCCCTAGCCGTTTGACGCCGCGACTTTCCAGCACGCGTAACATTTTGGCTTGCAATGTCATGGGCATACTGTCGATTTCATCCAGAAACAGAATGCCCTTATCCGCACTTTCCAGATACCCGGCACGGGAGCGGTTAGCGCCGGTATAGGCCCCGGATACCACGCCAAACAACTCGCTCTCAGCCAAATTTTCCGGCACGGCGGCACAGTTCACCGCCACCAGAGGGCCGCTGCATTGGGAAAGTCGATGAATCCGATTCGCCAGCGTATCTTTCCCTGTCCCCGTCTCGCCTTCCAGAACGATGTCGACATTCAGGGGAGCAATAACATTGACGATAGGCAGCAACGATGAGTGAATATCATCCGTTGCATGTGAAGTATATTCCGATGATGAGGGAGCATATTCTAATGCTGGCCTTGCTAATGATGAATAGTGCTGTCTGTCCTGACGGTAATGGTTATTCATTGACGACTCCTGAGCCCAAGCGGGCTAACTGACTGCCTTCCATAACATGAGGGTTACCACTGTGCACCCAAGGTACTTCTCAATGCGGCGCACACCGATTCATCACCGGTGGAACGACCACAAGCATTACCGTCATTGAATAATGAAACTATCAGGCATCGCTGAACATCCGGTAGGAATTACAGAGAAGTTTGTAGGGAAATACCTACAAAAAAGTCACTAAAATAAGTAAAAACAGCCCATTAATTTTTATAACAATAAGCAGAAAAGCGAAAAGGCGGCGTTAAGAATACGTAAACTTCAATAAAGGGACTCCACCATTGTTGAATCCCTTTTATCTATTCTCGTTTCACCACAGGTTCCCAATACTAGGGAATGAGCTTTTTGCTAAAGACATATTTCACGATCTCCACATTGGTGCCGAACTGCATTTTTTCCATCAGGCGGGCTTTATGGGTACTGACCGTTTTATTGCTGATGGCCAACTCATTGGCAATGATATTAATGCCCATGCCCTGCGCAAACATAATCATGATTTGATGCTCTCTCGCGGTCAGAACATCATGTTCGGCTCTGCCACCTTCCGTATAGTTGGAAAACACCAGTTGCTCAGCGATCGTGTGGTCGATATAGCGAGCCCCCTGCGCCACACGTCGGATCGCCGACAACAACGCTTCTGGATCTTTGTCTTTGGTAATGTAGCCTCTGGCACCGCTCTTCAGCGCATGCTGCGCAATTTGCGCCTCGCTGTACATGCTGAGAACCAGAATCGGTAAACGTGGATATTGTGCCACCACGCGCGCAATCAGTGCTTCACCGCTAATCCCCGGCATCGACATATCCAACAGCAGCACATCAATGGCTACGTTGCGTAACTGTGTCAGTACCTGTGCGCCATTTCCCGCTTCAGCCACCACACTCAGCGAGTCATCCAGCGCAAAAATCTGCTTAAGCCCTTCACGCATGATGACGTGATCGTCCGCGATCATGAGACGTATTTTTTTGCCCATCGCTCATTTCTTCCTTTTGTTGTTATTGTCTCGCTATCCGCGGATATAGCCATTTTTAGGAAATGCTAACTGTACCTGTGTGCCTGTGCCGGGGGCACTTTCAATGATGACTTCCCCTCCCAGCATACGGCCCCGCTCCTTCATACTCATCAGCCCGAAGGCGTTTTTATTTTTTGCGTTCGCATCAAACCCTTTGCCGTTGTCCTTAATCCGCAACACGATGCTGTCATCCCGGTTATCCAACGTAACGATCACCTGTGTCGCGGCGGCGTAACGTGCCACGTTGGTCAGCGATTCCTGCGCAACGCGAAATGCCGCCGTGCTACTTTCGTCATCAAGCGCCAATGTGTCCCCCAGCGTCCGTAGCAGACAGGTGGCGCTGTAGTGGCGATTAAATTCATCGCACAACCATTCCAGCGCGGGCGTAAGCCCCATGTTCAATACGTTTGGCCGGAGTCGGGTCGAGACATTACGCACCACCTGAATCGTTTGGTCAGCCAGTTGCATCAGCCTTTGTAAATGCCCCTGCATATCTGGATTATCCTTGGCAAAGCACATGCGTATCAGCGACAGGCTCATGCGAATCGTGGTCAGGTGTTGCCCTAGTTCATCGTGAATTTCCTGAGCGATATGCTTACGCTCTTCCTCGCGTGAAATCTCACGCTGACGTGCCAACAAGCGCAGTTGCATATGGGAATCGACCAGTTTCTTCTCCGCATAGCGAATAGCGGTAATGTCGCGTCCCACCGTTAAAATGGAAACCAGCGCACCATACTGATCGAACTCCGGCACGCAGCGAATATGATGAATGCTCTGATGACACTGATCGCCTTTGCCCAACTGTTCCATCACTTCACCTTCCGCACTACTGCGGGTATCGACAACCTGCTGCACCAGCTGTTCCATACGGATTGCGCACCCTGCTCCAGGCATCAACTCCGTAATCATCCGACCTCGAAGCTGCTCTATGGTAAATTCCAAATGTTTCAGGCTGGCGGGGTTGGCATATAGGCAATGCAGACCGGGATCGAAGCGAATAATCAAATCCGGTGAATTTTCTACCAGCGCCCGAAACTCCTGATCGCGCGCGTAGGCCAGTTGTTCAATGTGTTTACGTTCCCTGATATCTCTGACTACACACATGCTGTAGCTACGTCCTTTATGTTGGAAATGCGTTAGATTGACCTCAACCGGAATAGTCATGCCGTAACGGGTGAGGTGCCGGGTTTCAAAGGTGGTTCCCACGCCAGAGTCATACGCCTGCAACCAGTCGGGCGAGCGGTGCTCAGCGGCCCAGTGCGGATCGATATCGGCAATGCTCAGTTGCATAAATTCCGCAATGCTATAGCCCAGCGTCTGACTTGCGGCCTCATTGACATAACAAAAGCACTGAGCTTCATTGACGATATAAATGGCGTCCTTAATACGGCTGAATGCAAAATCCACCAGTTCCAGCTCGGGGGCTTTAGCGTGATCATCGGAACGAAAAGGTTGGGTAAATATCATTGCCATCTCCTTATTTGAATTAAGACCGTCGCGCAGGCACCCGCCGTGCAGGTGCCTCGATACGGCGTCTCAACATGCCAGAAGATGGACAGGAAACCCTGCAACGGCTAAATGCGACCTGATATCACTGCGTGTAACCTATGTTTTGAGCGGTAACCGCCACCTTGAATCAGGCGGTCACCCCAGCAGTCAGTGAAAAACAGCGGGTGCAGGCGCCTCCTTCCGTCCCGTGGAATCGCGTCAGGATTCCACGGCCTGACGGATCACACCTCGGGCGCGAGACAGCCGTGACCGCACCGTGCCAATCGGAATCCCCATCTGCAACGCAAGATCCTGATAACTGGCATCGGTATCCAGCAGTTGCGTCAACATCTGACGGGTGTCCTCAGGCAGTGTGACGATGGCGTCCATCGCGCGTTTCAGTGCCCGCTGGCTTTCGGTAATGGTGCCGGGATCGAGCTCTATCGCGATATGTTCCAGCATCTCATCGCCCATTTCCTGAGCGCGCTGTCGTGCCTGCTTGAAATAGTTGCGCACCAGATTGAGGGCAATACCGAACACCCACGTCTCCGGCCGCGATGCTCCCGCAAATTTATCCTGATGTTTGAGCACTTCCAGATAGGTCATTTGCTGTAAATCCTCCACGTCATCATGGTTGCTGACGCGCTTGCGGATAAAGTTATGCAATTTCTTTCCGTGTTGACGAAACACCAGTTCCCAATCGACAGCGAGTGCCGGGTAAAGCGAAGGGGTCTGTTCGATGTGTTTCAGGGTAGACATTTCCATTTGCTGACTCTCCGTTGTTATGCCCTATTGGCAAAAACGGAAGAGCAAGCCTTGTGCCAGCCCGGAATGTTTTTTATCACACTGATTTTTAATCAGTTATTTTTTATTTTTCTTTTTACCACGCCACTTATTGCCAACGCCAGCGGCGTGAAATTGCAAGTTATTGCAATCAGTAAAACGGCATTTCATTCAATCCGCCATCAAATTCAGCCTGCTCCGATGACTTCACGCCGGGGAACCCATCCTTCTCTGCATCCACACAGCAATACATTCATTTCACTGCACGTTCACACCACGACACGTAGCCGACTTATTCAGGATGACACCATGATCAAAATACCGACCGTCCTTCCCTCTAGCAGCGCTCTACCGCAACCGGTCGTCGTGGATGACGATCCCATGCCACAGACGGCGGTGCAGCAGGCAAGCCCACTGCACTCCTCGCCCGGTTCTCCACTGTCTACGTCGATGGAGGAAGTCGCCATGGCGTTTGGTGAGCAGGCCGAGCGGAGAAGTAAGTCGTTAAATCGGCGACAGATTGCCCAGCAGCCGGATGCTCGCGTCACCGCAAATGTCGAACGGATTGAGAAACTGACGGAACTGTTCCGTATGTTGGAAAATCCGTCACAGAGTACCCTCGACCAGCAGTTGAGCCGCCTGCGCGATCTGTTGACACGACAAGGTTCACCGTCTCTTGAAGCCGTGCTGGAGGCCGCAGGCAACGACCCGGCGCGCGGCGATATTCTGCTGCGCCACATCCAGCAGCAGTCAGCGCAGCAGCCTGAACTGGCAACGGCGGCTGACAATGCGCTACAGCAGTTGCATCAGGCAAAAGGGCCGGAAGTCCGGGCTGGTCTGAATACGGCAACGGCCATTGCGCTGTTCAGCACCCAGCCGGAACAAAAACAGGCGATGCGCGAGCTGTACTATCAGAAAATCGTGCATCAGCAGTCAGCCAGTGCGCTGCTGGATTCCCTGCTGGAACGCTTTGATGCCACGACGTTTTCCATAGGGCTGCGCACGTTGCAGCGGGCGCTCGCGGCAGATATTGCCTCGTTGACGCCCTCTATTTCGAAAGCCGTTCTCAGCAAAATGCTGAGCAACCTCAACGACTCCCGTCACCTGAGCCACACGCTGTCATCCAGCCAGACGCTACTCACGCGGTTGGCAAACAAAGTGCCCGCTTTTACGCTCGGAGCCGTGGAATTAACTCGCCGTTTGATTGGCCTAAGCGCCAACGGTGCCTATGCACGCGATTTACATAATCTCGGCCGCGAAGTCGCGGGTACGCAGGTGCAGCATCAGGCGATGTTTTTCAGCGCCCTGCTGCCGCTCGTCAGCGACCTGCCCCATCCACTGTGGCGAGACAGCAAAAACCGACAAACGGCACTCCAGCTGATACGCGGCATGATTGGCGATATCGCCCAATACGAAAAACAGCAGGCGCAAAATGTGCAACGTGACGTCTCCCCCCGCCAAAAGCAGGACGCACGCGAATCGGATAAGGGGCAGCCATGAATCTGTTGATTATCTGGCTAAATCGCATTGCACTAAGCGCGATGCAACGCTCGGAAGTCGTGGGTGCGGTTATCGTGATGTCTATCGTCTTCATGATGATCATTCCGCTGCCCACCGGGCTGATCGATGTACTGATCGCCCTCAACATCTGTGCCTCTTCCCTGCTGATCGTGCTGGCGATGTACCTGCCCAAACCGCTGGCCTTCTCAACATTTCCAGCCGTACTGCTGCTGACCACCATGTTCCGGCTGGCGATCTCCATTTCCACCACGCGTCAGATCCTGCTCCAGCAGGACGGAGGCCATATCGTGGAAGCCTTCGGTAACTACGTCGTCGGCGGGAATCTGGCAGTCGGGCTGGTGATTTTCCTGATTCTGACGGTGGTGAA
Organism: Pectobacterium polonicum; assembly: GCF_005497185.1. GTDB lineage: Bacteria > Pseudomonadota > Gammaproteobacteria > Enterobacterales > Enterobacteriaceae > Pectobacterium > Pectobacterium polonicum. Next base: position 289,640 of record NZ_RJTN01000002.1, read on the forward strand.
TTTTCTGGTGATCACCAAAGGCTCCGAGCGTGTGGCCGAAGTGGCGGCACGTTTCACGCTGGATGCGATGCCCGGAAAACAGATGTCCATCGACAGCGATCTGCGTGCCGGGCTTATTGAAGCCCATCAGGCACGACAGCGGCGGGAAAATTTGGCGAAAGAAAGTCAGCTATTCGGGGCCATGGACGGCGCGATGAAGTTCGTTAAAGGCGATGCGATTGCATCGCTGGTGATCGTGTTCATCAACATGATCGGCGGCTTCGCCATCGGCGTGCTGCAACACAACATGGCGGCATCCGATGCGATGCACGTCTATTCGGTATTGACCATCGGCGATGGGCTGATCGCCCAGATCCCCGCGCTGCTGATTTCACTGACCGCCGGGATGATCATCACCCGCGTCTCGGCCGACGGGCAAAAAGTGGATGCCAATATTGGTCGGGAAATTGCGGAACAGCTCACCAGCCAGCCCAAAGCGTGGATCATCTCCTCCATCGGCATGTTTGGCTTTGCACTGCTGCCGGGAATGCCAACGCTGGTATTTGTCGCCATCAGCGTGTCCTCGCTCGGCAGCGGTCTGTTTCAGCTCTGGCGCATCAAACAGCAAGGCCAGTTAGATGCCAGCCAGTTGGAAGCGGATAACATACCTGCCGAACAGAACGGCTATCAGGATCTACGACGCTTTAACCCCACGCGTGCCTATTTGCTGCTGTTTCATCCCATCTGGCAAGGACAGCCGACGGCGACGGCGCTGGTGCAGAATATCCGCCGCCTGCGTAACAAACTGGTTTACCGCTTCGGGTTTACGCTGCCGTCTTTTGATATCGAATTCAGCGATCGGCTAGCGGAAGATGAATTTCAGTTTTGCGTCTATGAGATTCCCTACGTTAAAGCCACGTTTGTCACCGACCAACTGGCTGTGGCCCATAGCGCCATCGCGCTCGCTGATGCGACGACCGCCATATCGGGTCACACGCTGCGCGATGAAAGCCAATGGCTCTGGCTGCCGTTGGCGCATGTCGCGCAGCAGCCCGACGACGTGCCGCGCTGGACGGCGGATGAGCTGATTCTGGCGCGCATGGAACAGGCCATTCACCGCACGGGTTCACAGTTTATCGGCTTGCAGGAAACCAAATCCATTCTGGCCTGGCTGGAGAGCGAGCAGCCAGAATTGGCGCAGGAGCTTCAGCGCATCATGCCGCTTTCGCGTTTTGCCAGCGTGCTACAGCGGCTGGCCTCCGAACGCGTACCGCTGCGCTCAGTGCGCCCTATCGCCGAAGCGCTGATTGAAGTGGGCCAGCACGAGCGGGATACGCTGGCGCTGACCGACTACGTGCGTCTGGCGCTCAAATCACAAATCTGCCACCAGTACAGCGATGAAAACAGCCTCGCCGTCTGGCTGCTGACGCCAGAAAGCGAAGAGTTACTGCGCGATGCACTGCGCCAAACGCAGAACGAAACCTTCTTCGCCCTGACGCAGGACTATGCCTCCACGCTGCTCGGTCAGCTACGACAGGCGTTTCCACCGTTCTCGTCACAAAGCAGTCTGGTGCTGGTAGCACAGGATTTACGCAGCCCGCTGCGCACGTTGTTGCAGGACGAATTTCACCACGTCCCCGTGCTGTCCTTCACCGAGCTGGAATCTACCCTGTCGATCAACGTCATCGGACGCCTTGATCTGTATGACTCCCCTGACCCCTTTAGCGCATAGGAAGACATCATGTTTGAATTACGCGTGCTGACTGGTTTACATCGCGGTGCGGCGCTGCCGCTGTATGGCAACGCCTGGCGCATCGGTGCCGCCGACGATGCCGATCTCGTACTTTACGATCCCGGCATTGCGCCTTATCACGGCCAACTGGAGAAGAGCGCTGACGGCTGGGCGCTGAGCGCACAGGATGGCACCATGTGTAATGCGGAAGGTCACGCCGTTGAGCAAATTGACGCGCTGCCGCCCGGCACACCGTTTTCACTGGGGCAGATTTGGCTCTGCATTGTGGCCGCAGAGACCCCCTGGCCTGATGACAGTGAAACGCCTCCAACGGCGGAAGAGGATATCCCCGCCGCGAAGATATCCACCGACGAGCCACTGGCTTATACCGCTGCGCCTACGCCACAACCCGCACCGCGCCTGCCGCTGTGGGCCAAAGCCAGCTACCTGCTGCTTGGCGCATTGCTGCTGGTGATGGTGGGCAGTTGGCAGCTACAGGAGAGCGTCGCGATGCCTGCCGCACCGCCGCCACAGGATACCCGCAAGCCGCTTGGCACGCTGCCACAGTTGGAAAGCACGCTGCGCCTGATGTTGCAGGAACGGGAACTGAGCGCAGCCGTGAAAGTGGCGGCGTATCAGGATCGCCTCACGCTCACCGGGCAAGTCACGCCGGACGATCAAAAAAAGCTGGAACGGATGCTCGCCCAACTCCACCAACGTTATAGAACCGCGCTGTCCGTGGATAACCGCACGCAGTTGAAAACGGAGCAACTGCCGTTTCAGATCGTTCAGGTGACCAGCGGGTCGCGTGCCAACGTCGTCACGGCGGACGGTCAGCGCTTTTTTATCGGCGATGAGATCGACAACTTGCGTCTGGTGCGAATTGATGAGCACCAGATTGAATTCAGCGGCAGACAACAGATAACGGTGAACTGGTAATGCAGACACAACCTTCTTCTTTTCCGCTGCTCGATCGGTGGGTCACCCAGCAGCGCCAGCACCTGGCGGGTTACGCGCCCGTGGAGAAAAAAGGCCGCGTCATGGCCGTCAGCGGTATTTTGCTGGAGTGCAGCCTACCGCAGGCACGTATTGGCGATCTGTGCTGGGTGGCGCGTCAGGACGACAGCCAGATGATGGCAGAAGTGGTGGGATTCAGCCTGGACAACACCTTTCTCTCCGCGCTCGGTGCGCTGGACGGCATCGCACAGGGTGCCGCCGTAACGCCGCTGTATCAGCCACACTGCATTCAGGTGTCGGAACGTTTGCTGGGCAGCGTGCTGGACGGATTTGGTCGGGCATTGGAAGACGGCGGCGAGAGCGCCTTCGTCGAACCGGGGCAACCCACGGGGCGCACGCAGCCAGTGCTGGGAGACGCCCCACCGCCGACCTCCCGACCGCGCATCAGCCAGCCGCTTCCTACCGGATTACGCGCCGTTGATGGCCTGCTGACCATCGGTCAGGGGCAGCGCGTCGGCATCTTCGCCGGTGCGGGCTGCGGAAAAACCACGCTGTTGGCTGAACTGGCGCGTAATACGCCGTGCGATGCCATCGTTTTCGGGCTGATTGGCGAACGTGGCCGCGAACTACGCGAGTTTCTCGATCACGAACTGGACGACGAGCTACGCAGCCGCACCGTGCTGGTGTGCTCTACCTCTGACCGCAGCAGCATGGAACGCGCCCGCGCGGCGTTCACCGCTACCGCCATCGCCGAAGCCTACCGCGCCGAAGGCCGTCAGGTGCTGTTGATTATTGATTCCCTGACGCGTTTTGCCCGCGCCCAACGAGAAATCGGCCTCGCGCTTGGGGAACCGCAGGGGCGCGGCGGGTTGCCGCCATCGGTCTATACGCTGCTACCGCGTCTGGTCGAACGCGCCGGACAAACGGAAGACGGCGCTATCACCGCGCTCTACTCCGTGCTGATCGAACAGGACTCCATGAACGATCCGGTCGCCGATGAAGTACGTTCGTTGATCGACGGGCACATCGTGCTCGCCCGACGTCTGGCGGAACAGGGGCACTATCCGGCTATCGACGTGCTCGCCAGCCTAAGCCGCACCATGAGTAATGTCGTGGATACCGATCATACCCGCAATGCGGGCGGTGTACGGCGTCTGATGGCCGCTTACAAACAGGTTGAGATGCTGATCCGCCTGGGTGAATACCAGCCCGGTCATGATGAGTTAACCGATTCCGCGGTCAACGCCCATTCAGCGATCGCGCAGTTCCTGCGCCAGCCGATGCGTGAACCGATGCCTTATGGCGTGATTCAACAACAGCTCGCCGGAGTCAGCCGCTATGCCCCATAACACCGAACGCGATGCGGAATTACAGGGCGTATTGAACCAGCTGATGCCGATACGCCGCCAGCGCTTAAGCCGCAGCGAGCGTCAGCAGCGGCAGGAGGAACAGCAACTTATCAGGATTGCAGAGCAGCAACGCCATCACCAGCAGCAGGTCGAGGTGCTGCGACAGGCCAGCCACACGCAGCGCGACCAGTTTGCTCAGGAAACCCAGGGGCAACGCCAAACGTTGGAAAACCTGAAGAAGCACCTTGCCGCCGAACAGCGTTTACTCGGCGAGATAGCGGCAGAAGCACAGCAGGTACAGGCTACACAGCAACAGCACGACGACCAGCAGCGTCAGGTTGATCACGCCCGACACACCACCTGCCAATGCCAGAAGGCGGTGGAGAAACTGGAATATCTGCTTACGTTACCTCAGGAGCACGTATGAATAACCGACAAATTGCGTCATCCGAATCCAAGGCGACGCAGAACCCACAGGCTGCGCTGCACGGTAAATCCTCACGTTCAGACGATCGGCACCATTCGGATTTCTGGGAAGCCTTCACGTTTTCGGACGGCTTCGAAGACGCATTTTATCAGGAAGCACCTGTCGTCTTGCCACCGGGCAACCCCATCAACGCACCGCTGTCGCTGCATAGCGAAACAATGGATAGCCCACAAAATGTGACACCGTCACAGTGGCTGCCCCTGCAATGTGAGCTGATTGAAGCGATGGACAACATTTGCGCCCCACCGTTTGCCTTCAGCCTGCAACTGCCGCAGTTGGGTGACATCGATGCGCGCTTAGCCACTCTGGTGCCGCGCGGCTGGGACATTTCTCTGCGCTTTAGCCGGGAAAGTTACCACCAGTTAAAAGATCGGCGTGAAGCCTGCCGTCGCGCGATCGCCACCGAGCTGGATTGCCCGATCAACCTGCGTTTTGACGCCAGAGAGTATGAGCGATGAACACGAACATCCCCGACAATTCAATGCACGTCAGACCGCTGACGCTGCCGACTATGCGCGTGCAACACGCCCGCATCCGATCGACGCTGGCGGCAGGACTATGGCTACCTTTTGTCCGCGATGGGGTTGCTGGCCGTCTGCATCTTCAACTGACGCATCAACGTGGGCTGATAGAAGAAACGTCTGCCGCACAGGCAAGCCGTTGGCGTAGCGACATCGGCAATCTCTCACTGACCGATCCGTTTCCTGTGCTCAGCCTGCTGTCCGACTGCCCGCTGTTACCCCTTACCGAAGACGATGATGCGGCGCAGTGGTACTGGACGCTCTATAACCAGTCTCTCAACCCCGTACTGCGCGCGCTTGTGGGGGAAGTGTATCCAACGCGAGCAACCCCGGAAGAACGAGATTCAGCAGAACAGCACGACAACGATACCACGCTCTGCGCCTGGCTTAGCGCCAGTTGGAACGGGATTACCGTGCGCAGCCGGATACAGGCCGCTGATGCCGTCTGGCTGGCACTGTTTGCCCGCGCTGACTGGCAGCGCCAGCGCCGTGCACTGCCGGCAAGAATGGCTATCACTATCCCGCTCACGCTGGCTGACGTCGTGCTGCCGTTTACCGCGCTACAACCGCTCCAGACCGGCGACATTGTTCTCCCTAATCACCCGTGGTTTACGCCGTCCGGCGAGGGAACGCTGTCATTCGGCACGTTGCGCCTGAACGGCACGCTACAGCTCACAGAAAACGCGCCCTACACCTTTACCGTTACCGACATGGAGACTGTCTCAATGCCCTCATCAGCTACCGACACAATGCTAACCGATGCCCACGCTGATATATCAGCGAATGAATTTACGCGCGCGAGTGACAACGTCACTGAAAATTTACCACCGCTGCCGATCGCCTTACATATTCGCTGCGGTAGCCTGACGATGACATTGACGGAGTTGCAACACCTTGCCAGCGGTAGCGTGCTGACGCTGCGCGATGTGGTGCCGGGGCAAGCCTGGCTGTATCACGGTGATATTGCGCTGGCGAGCGGCGATCTGGTCGATGTAGAAGGCCGATTGGGGCTACAGGTTACCCAGCGCTTTTCCGCGCCAACGCATAAGCGGCCAATGCAGGATGAAGGCAACATCGCCACACCGGAGCTGGCACCATGACCTCCGGCGCATTCGATCCGTTGATGTTTGCGCTCTTTCTGGGCGCGCTCTCCCTTATTCCACTGATGATGATTGTCTGTACCTGCTTTCTGAAGATTGCGATTGTGCTGCTGATTACCCGCAACGCCATCGGGGTGCAGCAGGTGCCACCTAATATGGCACTATACGGTATCGCACTTGCGGCGACGCTGTTTGTCATGGCTCCGGTATTTCAGGACATCAACAAGCGCGTGCAGGAAAAACCGCTGGATATGACCGACATCACCTCGCTTCAGGCCAGCGTGACCTACGGACTGGAACCGCTGCAAACCTTTATGTCGCGTAACGTTGATCCAGACATCCTCACCCACCTGCATGAGAACAGCCTGCAAATGTGGCCCGCCTCGCTATCCGAGAAAGTGAATACACAAAACCTGCTGCTGGTGATCCCAGCGTTTGTGCTGTCGGAGCTACAGGCCGGGTTCAAAATCGGCTTCCTGATCTATATCCCGTTTATCGTCATCGACCTCATCGTCTCCAATGTGCTGTTGGCGCTGGGGATGCAAATGGTCGCACCGATGACGCTCTCGCTGCCGTTAAAGCTGCTGCTGTTTGTGCTGGTCAACGGCTGGACGCGACTGCTGGACGGCCTGTTCTACAGCTACCTGTGAGGCCACAATGGAAATAATCACGCTTTTCCGTCAGGCCATGGTGATGGTCGTCCTGCTCTCTGCGCCGCCGCTGCTGGTTGCGGTCACTGTCGGCGTGTTGATTTCGCTGCTACAGGCAGTGATGCAATTGCAGGATCAGACGCTGCCCTTTGCCGTCAAACTGATCTCTGTCGGGCTGACGCTGGCACTCTGCGGGCGCTGGGTTGGCGTAGAGCTAATGCAACTGGCGATTACCGCGTTCAACATGATTGCGCAGACTGGGGTATAAATCCGTATGATCGCCACCATTCAGCACGTTTACGACTTTATCATCGCCATGACGCTCGGCATCGCCCGGCTGTATCCCTGCTTTATTCTGGTGCCGGTTTTTTCACTCAACGTGTTGAAAGGCATGATGCGCAACGCCGTGGTGATTTCTCTGACGCTGCTGCCCGCCCCCATCGTGCAGCAGCAACTCCTGTTGACACCACTGTCCTGGCCGATGCTGCCCGGTCTGTTGTTCAAAGAACTCATGGTGGGATTGCTGATCGCGCTGATTCTGGCGATGCCGTTCTGGCTGTTTGAGTCCGTCGGGGCGCTGTTCGATAACCAGCGCGGCGCGTTGATGGGCGGCCAACTCAACCCCGCGCTGGGCTCGGACGCCACGCCGCTCGGTCATCTGCTGAAACAGACGCTGATTCTGCTGCTGATTATCGGTATCGGTCTGAAGGGGTTGACGCAGTTGATGTGGGACAGTTACCAGATCTGGCCGGTACTCTCCTGGCTGCCTGCACCGAGTGAAAAAGGGTTTGAGGTGTATCTCAGCCTGCTGGCCGACACTTTCACCCATCTGGTGGTGTACGCCGGGCCGCTGGTGGCGCTACTGCTGCTGCTGGAGTTCAGTATTGCGTTACTCAGCCTGTATAGCCCGCAGCTTCAGGTCTTCGTTCTGTCGATTCCGGCGAAATGTCTGGTCGGGATGGCGTTTTTCATCATTTATCTGCCCGTGCTGTACTACTTAGGCGACCACAAACTTCAGGGGCTGCCGGATCTCAAACACCTGCTCCCGCTGCTTTTTACCGCATCAAACAGCTAACAAGGCGGAATCGATGAGTGAGAAAACGGAACAACCCACCGAAAAGAAACTGGAAGACGCCCGCCGCAAAGGGGAAGTCGGGCAAAGTCAGGATGTGCCCAAGCTGCTGATCTGCGTCGGCCTGTTGGAGTGTGTGCTGGCGCTGGCGGACAGCACCATGGGGAAACTGCAAGCGCTGGTACAACTGCCGCTGCAACGGCTTGGCACACCGTTTACCCAAGTGGCGAAAGAAGTGTTTCACGACGCGGCCGTGCTAGCGGGGACGCTCTGTCTGTTGGCTGCGGCACTTGCCGTTCTGCTACGCATCGCGGGCGGTTGGCTCCAGTATGGCCCGCTGTTTGCACCCGAAGCGCTGAAGCTCGATCTCAATAGACTGAACCCGATCAATCAGTTCAAGCAGATGTTTTCCATGCGCAAACTGGTGGAAATGCTGACCAATATTCTCAAAGCGGTGGTGATCGGCACCGTCTTTTATAAAGTGGTGGTGCCGGAGTTAGAGACGCTGGTTGAATTGGCCTATGGCGATCTACACGGTTTCTGGCAAGGGGTTAAAGCGCTGCTGACGCGCATTGCCCGTACCACGCTGACGTCGCTGCTGGTGCTGTCCGCCATGGATTTCGGTCTGCAAAAGTATTTCTTTCTCAAGCAGCAGCGGATGAGCCACGAGGATTTACGCAACGAACACAAGGATTCTGAAGGCGATCCGCACATGAAAGGCCACCGCAAATCGCTGGCGCACGAACTGATGAACGAATCTGCCGCCCCGCGTCCCAAGGCCAAAATAGAAGACGCCGATATGCTGCTGGTCAACCCAACGCACTATGCGGTGGGGCTCTACTATCGACCCGGAAAAACGCCGCTGCCGCGCATCTTGTTTAAAGGGGAAAACCAAGCCGCTCGCGATCTCATCGCACAAGCACAACAAGCGGACATCCCGGTGATTCGCTTCATCTGGCTGACTCGGACGCTATATCGCACTACACCGGAAGGCCATTACATTCCGCGCGAAACGCTTCAGGCGGTCGCACAGGTGTATCGCGTCCTGCGCCAGCTCGAAGACGAGCAAAAACACGACATTATCGAGATGGAGTGAAGGCAAATTTTCGACGGATAGTTAGCCTTCGGCCACCTGGCTTAGATAATACGCTTCCCCCTGACGCAGTTCCGCCGTCATGAAATCAAGGAAAGCCTGCTGCTGTGGCGCATGAGCCTTGCCTGCCAGCGTTTGGATCTGAAGCGAACGCTGGTCGAGCTGCTTAATATTCAGCGGCTTCAGGCGCATCGGTTGCTGTAAGCATTTATACATCACGGAATAGAAGCTACAGGCGGTGACCGCCCCCGGCGTGCTCATCGCATAGTAATAGAGCGTGGTGAAATTGTTGCAGCACAGCGTCGGCTCCAAAAAAGTACCGTTCATGCGGCATGAGAGGTCAAACAGCTGTCGCAGCGTGGTAGACGATTCCGGCAGCGCCAGCGGGAAAGGATGCAGATCCGCCAGTTGGATAGACTGCTGCGCCAGCGGATGTTCGTCCGACATCAGTAGCATCAGCGGCGCAGGTAGCGCCAGTTCCACATTCACGCCCTGTTCGGGTGCCAGTGCAAACTGGAGCGCGATATCCACTTCGCCGTTGCGGATCATTTGCGACACCTGCATCGCCGAATCCACCTTCAGCGCAAAGGTGGTATCCGGGTCATGCTGGCGGAAACGCGCAAACAAGGTCGGCAGCAGATCAAACGCCATCCCCTCCGTGCAACCAATACGCAACAGCGCCCGGCGGCTAGCCTTCAGCCCCTGAATTTCCGCCACGGCGGCATCCATGTCCATCATGCTCTTACGCACATGGTTTTCCAGAATACGCCCGGCATCGTTTAACACCATGCCGCGTGCATGACGCTCGAACAGCGGCACACCGATGCGTTCTTCTAACCGCTGAATCTGGCGGCTGATAGCAGAAACGGCAACAAACAGGTGCTGACTGGCGGCGCTGAGCGAACCGGTGGTGGCAACCACCAAAAAATAACGGATCTCGGAGCTGTGCATGGCGTCGTTCCTTTCAGAATGTGCTGAGGATTCGAAGGTTTATATTAAAAGCAAAGCTTAATTGCAATTTTTATTATTGTTGCAAAGCTCATTTTTTCTTTAAATATCGGTAACTTCGGCACATTATCCAGCAAGGAAAGGCATGACCAGCGCAGACCTTATTCGTATCGCCTGTGAACGTTTCGATCGCGAAGAATTTAAACAAACGTTGGCTCGGCGTATTGCTCACGCCAGCGAAAGCCAGAAAGCAAATAACCAGCCCGCACTGAACCGCTATCTGACGGACGAGATCCAGCCCGCGTTGCAGGCGATGGGATTCAGCGTAAGGCTGATTGCTTCGTCGGATGAACGTCATCCCCCTTTTCTGCTGGCCGAACGCATTGAAGACCCTAGCCTGCCGACAATACTGTCTTACGGCCACGGCGATGTGGTTTTCGGTGATGACGAAAACTGGCGCGATGGGCTATCGCCCTGGGGATTAGTAGAAGAAGGCGATCGCTGGTACGGACGCGGCGGCGCCGATAATAAAGGTCAGCACAGTATTAATCTGATGGCACTGGAGCAGGTGTTTCAGGCGCGCGGTCAGCGTCTGGGTTTCAACTGCAAATGGCTGTTCGAGATGGGCGAAGAAATTGGTTCGCCGGGGCTTGCCGACCTGTGCCAACAGCACAAACAGGAACTGGCCGCCGATATTCTTATCGCGTCCGATGGGCCACGCCTTAATGCAGAACGTCCAACGCTGTTTCTTGGCTCTCGCGGCTGCGCCAATTTCCGTTTACGCATCAAATCACGCGAGCAGGCATACCATTCAGGCAACTGGGGCGGGCTGCTGAGCAATCCGGGTACGCAGTTAGCGAACGCCGTAGCCAGCCTGGTGGACGGGCAAGGTCGAATGAAGATCAACACCCTGCTTCCACCGCCCCTGACGCCAGCGCTGCGCGAAATTCTTAGCACGATTGATCCCGCAGGTAGCGAAGGCGATCCGGCGATTGATGAAAACTGGGGAGCAGAGGGACTCACGCCTGCCGAGCGGCTGTTTGGTTGGAACACGCTGGAAGTACTGTCATTCATTACCGGGAACCCAAACAAGCCGGTGAACGCCATTCCCGCTGATGCCATCGCCATTTGCCAACTGCGCTTTGTGGTCGGCACCGACTGGCAGCATCTGGCACAGCATGTGCGTCAACACCTCGACCGGCATGGTTTTACGCAGGTGGACGTTGAAGTTCTTAACACGTCCCCAGCAACGCGTTTTAACCCCGAAGATCCGCTGGTGAACTGGACGCTGGCACTGATGCAGCAAATCAGCGGCAAACAGCCCGCGCTGTTACCGAATTTAGGCGGATCGCTGCCTAATGACGTTTTCGCCGACATTCTCGGCCTGCCAACGCTGTGGATTCCCCACTCCTATCCGGCATGTGGCCAGCACGCCGTTAACGAACACCTGCTGAAATCCGTCGCCCGCGAAGGGTTAGCGATCATGACCGGCCTGTTCTGGGAGCTGGGGGAGGAAGGGCAAGCGTTATTAGAAGAACATCGTGAATATGCGAATCAGAGGTGATGTTTAGAACCTGATCGTCATACCGAATAAACGAAAAGTGGCCGTATTAAGCGGCCACTGAACATAATTTATCTTTCATCATGGTAGCATCAGAGAATAGCACTTAACCCTTTTCTCTCGATTACCTCAAGTATTCGTAATGCCGCCCCGGTTGGTGAGCTTACGCCACGTTCCCATTTCTGAACGCTATTGGCCGACATATTAATGATACCCGCCAGTTGGCTTTGACTGATTTTTTCACGCTCACGGATGGCCCGAACTCTACTCGCATCCATGCTGGCGCGTGATTCCATCTTTCGACTTTCCGCAACCAAGCGGTTGATAGCGTCGAGATCGACATCGCTGACCGTACCTGCGGCATATTGGCGCTGAATCATACTCTGTATATTTAACAAGCGCTTATCAACCATTTATCACCTCAACAAGCTCTTTGTTTTTAAGGTCTATTTCAAGATCGGCATCAGATTTGTTTTTAAACACCGTTGACGCAATTTTAAAAGCAGCCAATACATCATCGGGGATTTCCTTCCCGCGCGTTGATACTGTGTTTTTCTCCCATCCCTCAAAGAAAAATACGTTACCTGCACGATGATAAGCCACTATTGTTCGTGCGCCACCACGTTTACCCAGACCAGTCGCAATTCGTTTCTTATACACACCGCCACCGAGACCTCCTTTATCTGGATGATCAATAATGTCAGTCGCAATATCACGTAACTGCCGATCGGTTATGCCTGATTTTCTACGAGATTTATCGTAGTGACGAGCAACAAAAATCCTTTTTTGCCCTATTTTTCCCATAAAAGACTGCCCGATATCACTATGGTAACCACTACCATAGTGATATCGGGCAATCACGTCAATCGATGCAGGTATCGTTTATTCGGATTGCGTGCCTTGCTTCATCCACTCAGGCTTTTGGAACGCGTGGAACATGGAGTTTTTATCTTCAAAGAATGCGGCGAATTCAGGGGATTGAACAGCGGCTTTCAGATCCTGAGCAAACGGTTTGTCGGCATCTTCCGCACGCACAACAATCATGTTTTTCAAGTCTTCCGGCAGCACATCTAGCTGAATCGCATCAGACAGGTTCAGACCCGCAGCCATCGCGAAGTTCGCATTAATCAATGAACCGGTTACACCGCCCAACGCACGGGGTAGTTGTGCCGCTTCCAACGGTTTAAAGACCAGCCCCTTCGGATTTTCTGTAATATCACGCACAGAAGCTTTAGTCGGCGTAATCTCTGGATTTATCTTGATCAGACCGTATTTTTGCAGGAAGTCCAGTGAACGTGCCAGATTGGACGGATCGTTCGGCAACGTAATGATATCACCGGCTTTCAGTTCATTCAGCGAGTGCACTTTGTTGGAGTAAAATCCCATGCTGGCGGTCGGCACGGTGATCACTTCCGTCAGTTTCAGCCCTTTATCCGCGCTGAAGCGGTCAAGATAGCGGCGGTTTTGGAACAGGTTAGCGTCGATACTGTTATTCGACAGCGCCAAGTTCGGCTGAATGTAGTCGCTAAATTCGCGCACTTTCACGTCATAGCCTTTTTTCACCATTTCCGGTTTGATCGCTTTCGTGACCATATCGCCATACGGCCCCGGCGATACGCCGATGGTGATTTCTTTGCCTGAATCTGCTGCGTAAGCCTGAGAGATACCTAACGCCAGCATGAGTGGAATGAGTTTTTTCAATCGCATCGTTGCGTTCCTGTCTGTCCGATTTAGTCAGTATTCGCCGTTTTGCTAACGGCATTCTCGTTATGTTAGGCGTCTGTAGCCACGGTTAAGATCGAGATACCGGGAGCGACCACGGTGCGAGATATCCCTGCGGGAACCTCATCACCGTGTTTCTCCCTAAATCCCTACCCTTACGCGTGGTGCAACATCGCTCATTATTTTTCTCTATTCTTATAACGTTATTCCCTGGTGTTGGATAACGTTTTACTGCTCACACTTATACCCGTCATACTTCAAGTTGCATGTGCGTTGGCTGCGTTCACTCACCCGAATCACTTACTTATGTAAGCTCATCGGGATTCCTTCTCTTGCCGCCTTCATGAAACTCGAATTATTTAGGGTATATGATTTAAAATTTCTGATGAAAGAATCAGTTAAAACAAAAAGGTTTCCTGTCCGTAGCAATATTGATCGTACAGAGCAGGGTTAATATCGAAGCCGATTCCCGGTTTATTTGGCACTGCCACGCAGCTGTCATTGTCCAATTCAACAAACGGCAGCATGAAGTCTTCATGCCAGTAGCGGGAAGACGGTGGAATATCGTGCGCATAGATAAAGTTCGGCAGCGTTGACACCGCAATGTTGTGCGCTTTACCGACCGCCGTATCCAGCATGCCGCCGCACCATACCGGAATGTTGTGCGCCTGACAGTAGTCATGAATCAACTTGGTTTCAGTAATACCGCCCACGCGCGCCACTTTAATATTGATGATTTTGGCACTGCCCAGCTCTATTGCTTTACGCGCGTCTTCTACCGAGGCAATACTTTCATCCAGGCAGATCGGCGTATTCACTGCGGCCTGAAGTTTGCGATGGTCAATAATATCGTCGTGCGCTAGCGGCTGCTCAATCATCAGCAGGTTAAATTTATCGATGCGCTTAAAGAAATCAATATCGTCCAGCGTGTAGGCAGAATTGGCATCCACCATCAGCGTAATATCACCAAACGTCTGACGCAGAGCCGCAATATAGTCGTAGTCCTTTCCCGGCTTGATTTTTATTTTGATGCGCTTGTAGCCTTCCTTCAGGAAATTATCAACCACGCTGACTAATTTATCAGGCGTGTCCTGAATACCAATACTGACACCCGCTTCGACTTTATCTCGCACACCGCCCAGTAATTGATGCAGCGGTACACCTTTCATCTTCGCGTACGCATCCCAGATGCCGCCTTCGATTGCCGCTTTAGCACAGTTATTACGCTTTACCGGCGCGAAAATATCGCGAACCAGAGAAGGATGCTCAATATCCCCCGCCTGTTTAACCATCGGGATCAGGAAGTCACGCATAATATGCCAGGCGGTGACGTTGGTTTCTTCGTTATAAAATGGCAGGGAAATGGCGGAACAATCGCCGTAACCAATCTGCCCATCGGCATGAACTTCCGCGATGGAAAAGTGTTTTTCCGTCTGCGTCGCAAAGCTGGTAGTAAATGGCGTTTTCAACGCCATTTTCATTTTTCGTAATACAATTTTGTCTATTTTCATGACATCTCTCTGCTGTCCTGAATAACGTATTCTGTCGTGGTTTAGCGGCGCTCGCGCTTATTCGCCCGTCGTGACAGCATATCACCCAGCGTTTGCACGACCTGCACCAACACGACCAACGCAATCACCGTCACCACCATGACTTCAGTTTCATAACGGTAATAGCCAAAGCGAATCGCCAGATCGCCGACACCGCCGCCGCCAACAATCCCAGCCATCGCCGAGTAACCAATCAGGCTGACCAGCGTGATCGTCAGACCACGCAATAAGCCAGCCAAGGCTTCCGGCAACAGCACGGTAGCGATAATGCGCGTCGGGCTGGCTCCAAAGGCCTCTGCCGCTTCCACAATGCCCGGATCGACTTCACGCAGCGCGGAATCTACCAGACGGGCATAAAACGCAATCGCTGCTACGGACATCGGCACCGACGCCGCCACGGGCCCTATCGTGTTTCCCAACAACAACTGCGTTAATGGCAACAGCAGCACCAGCAGGATCACAAAGGGGATCGAGCGGATGATATTCACCAGAATGGTCGAGATCAGATAGATAAAACGGTTCTGCCAGAATAAATGACGATCGGTCACATAAATCGCGATGCCTAACGGCAGGCCGAACACCACCGCACAAAGCGTTGAAATGCACACCATGGTGAAGGTTTCACCGAAGGCGAAGATTAATTCACCGATTAACTCAGTCATTGATGACCTCCACCCCAAAGGTATTCTGTCGAATATAAGCAATAGCCGCAGTGAGATTTTCCGCTGCCGGATCGTCACGGTATGAAATCTGGGCGATAATATGCCCCAACGCGCGATCGTTAATATATTCAATATTGCCGTGCAGAATATTTACCGAAACCTGAAACTGCTGTGCAACGTCGGATAATATCGGTTGTTCTACCGAATCATCGGCGAAAAGTATTTTTAACAAGACGCCCTTATTATTTTTCTTAAAGCGTTCAGGTAATTCGACCGGCGTGGTATGGCTAACCAGTTGTTTGGTATAAGCGTGTTGAGGCGCAGAGAAGATCGTAAAAACTTCCCCCTCTTCCACAATATTCCCGCCCGTCATCACCGCCATACGCTGACAAATACTTTTAATCACACTCATTTCGTGGGAAATCAGCACGATCGTGATACCTAACCGGACATTAATACTCTTCAATAACGCCAGAATAGATGCCGACGTTTCCAGATCCAACGCCGAGGTGGGTTCATCACACAGCAGCACTTCGGGATGGTTGGCAATGGCGCGGGCAATGCCAACACGCTGCTTCTGCCCACCGCTCAGCTGCGCCGGATAAGCGGTTCCTTTATCCTGCAATCCAACCAGCGCCAGAATTTCCGGCACGCGCTCAGCAATCTCCGCTTTGCTTTTACCTGCGGCACGCAGGCTGAACACCACATTGTCATAGACATTGCGAGTGTGCATCAGATTAAAATGCTGGAAGATCATGCCAATACGTTGCCGATGCTGGCGCAGCTCGCGGCCAGAAGCATTACTGATCAGCGTATCACCCAGAAATATCCGCCCTTCGGTGGGGCGCTGCAATAAATTGATCGTCCGCAGCAGCGTACTTTTCCCTGCGCCGCTGGTGCCGACAATCCCAAAAACTTCACCCTGTTGAATGGTCAGGTTGACGTTGTTTACCGCCCTGGACTGTGCAGTTTTCCCGGTGGGGAAATCAACGCTCACGTTTTCTAACCGAATCATTACCTGACTCACTCCTGCTCGTTACTCATTGTTTTAAGAGGTGACACAGCGATATACGCAAACGTATGTCTGTTTGATATAAGGGCAAGGCTTAAATACCCATCGTTTAAGCATCGAGGTACACGGGGCGGCCACAGGGGTGAGGCTTCTCTGCGGGAATCTCCCCCTGAGTTTCCCCTAATAACGGGCTTAAGTGACCGATATTAGGGCAAAGCTTTCCTTTATTGTTTTCGTATAACTTTTGGGGATAAACGCCTTTTTAGATTGAGGAATCACCGGGCTATTTTTGGCTACCATTTTGGTTATAATTAGATTAATTTCTTATAAATCAATAAAATATTGAAAAATTATCGTCTATTTAAGTTAGAGAGAAATGAGCTTTGCGTCAATGATAAAAAAAGCAAATCACCTTTCTGTTTTTTAGAAGCTTTTTTATGCTTTTTACTTATATACCCTAAATAATTCGAGTTTCAGGCAGGCGGCAAGAGAGAGAGAATCCCGATGAGCTTACACAGGTAAGTGATTCGGGTGACAAATCTGCCGGGAGCAGATTTGAACGCTGCTTGCAGCGGCCCTTTAGGGCGAGGCCCACGACGGGCCGAGTATTTAAACGCAGCCAACGCACATGCAACTTGAAGTATGACGGGTATATAGTCACGTGCAGTTTTATGCAGGATGTGATGACATTATCTTGTCGATCACATGGCATAACGCAGTTGGCTGAGCACACAGGGCGTCAGCCTGATGGGTTGCTAGCTCATTGGCCGTTCCGTATCCCCACAGTACACCGACGGATAATAAATGGTTGTTCCGTGCTGCAATCATGTCGTCTTCTCTATCTCCCACCATGATTGAACAACGTGGTTCCAACCCATTTTTAGTCAGTAAATAAGCTAATAGTTTAGTCTTATCATCCATGTTTCCATCCGACGGCGTCCCAATGATGTCTGAGAAGAAAGGGCTTATCTTCATCTCATCGAGTATTTTCCCAGCGAATAGTTGTCTTTTAGATGTCGCAATAAAGAGTTTATCGCCACGCTGTTTTAAGGTTTTCAGCATTGGCTGCATCCCTTCATAGATAACGCTATTGTAAAGTCCGAATTGACCATAGTGCGCACGATAAATGTTTATTGTTTCTTCTACTCTGCTGTCACCATAAGGCTCCAGCAGTGTTCTGACAATATTATGCATGGGAGGCCCAATGAGCGATGAAATGTCAATGTCGTCATCAATCATATGCCCTTGCTTTCGAATGGCATAAATAAGGCTCTCTTTAATTCCCGGAACAGAATCAATGATGGTTCCATCTAAATCAAAAATTATATTCATACCGACACCTCCCCTTTGTTTGATTTTCTGGCTTGATATTTCCTTTTAGGCTTATCCAAGAATAAGCCATGATTGGTTCTAAAATATAACAAAGCATGATAATTCGTTGATAAGTATCTCAACATATATCCTGAAACATTACTGTCATAATCTGCATCTAGCCTGATCCTGCACCGACCAACGTTTATCCTCTCCATTAAGGATGCCATCATGCGTCATCGCACGACTCTGTTTGCGACGATCGGAACATTACCGATTGCCAGTCTCTTTCTACTACCGCTTTCCGGGTTTGCAGCCCCACCTCAGCCGGAGAGTGCGACTATCAGCACGATTGTCGATACCACCACACAGGCCAGTAGCCGCCCCCGCGTTATAGAACTGGAACAATCCATTCAGGCCGCACTACGCAAGGCGATACAGGGAGATGCCCCACAACTCACCCGCGCGCAATTGGAAAAGGCACAAGAAACACCACAGCAGGCGGATATCAACTGGCTCAACAACAGCGGCTATGACTTCGCAGTAAAAACCAACCAGCAAGCAGGCATTGCGCTACTGGAATCCTTCTCACACCTTTCTACCGATGTGTTGCAACAAAACACGGCTATCGTGACGCGCATTAATCGCGAAGCCACAGCGGGTCAACGCGAACAGGCGCTAGTGGATGCTGAGGGTCAGGGGTATCTCTACTATCTGGCTGATGCATTGGGTCCACGGCTGGGCAAGGTATTTATCAGCGCCTATGACCGCGGTGAAATCCGTAAGGCCGCCGTATTGCTCAAGCTATCCGCCGTCAGCACGTCCGCTGCCAAGCAACATTTTAACTATCCTCGCCCTTTCCTACAGCCGAACAATACGATTCATCTGGTGCCAGATACCGCTGTGATTGGCGATAACAAACCGTATACCGCTACCGGCGGCGCATTTCCGAGCGGACATACCAATACGGGTTACACTGATGCCTTGCTGCTAGCGGAAATGATCCCTGAGCGTTTCGTTCCGCTGATCGATCGCGGTGCACGCTATGGCTACTCACGCGTTGTGCTGGGTGTGCATTATCCGTTGGACGTGATCGGTTCACGCATGATTGCCGAACGCAACGTGGCACATTATCTCAACGATCCGCAGTATCGCCAGCTGTTTGAACAGGCCAAAGCCGAGTTACGCAGCGCGTTAGAGAAAGCCTGTGGCACCACGTTGAGCGACTGCGCTAAAAACTCACCACAGGACGATCCTTACGCCGCACCGGAAATGAAAACGTTTTATCACTACACCATGACGTATGGCCTACCAGCTCAGCCTGGCGCGGCGTCTCCGGTTAGCGTTCCCGAAGGTGCCGAAGTCTTGCTCGACGCTGTACTGCCAAAACTCTCCGCCGCCCAACGCAGAAACCTGATGGTGAAAACCGCGCTGGCCGATGGCTACCCGCTTTCCGGCGAGCCGGGTGATAAAGGCGCGCAGAATTTCTGGCAGCGCCTTGATCTTCATGAGGCTGTGAAGTTAGCTCAACACCGTTAACGGTTACCCTCTTGCTCCGTTTTCGCACACGCGGGGAAGAGGGTTATCCTTAAGGATAAAAATTAATAACGGAAATTTATCATCCTTACGATTATCTTCACCTCTGCGGTGTTTCATTTTTCTTAAAAAATAACCATGCTGTTTTTTTAAAATAATCATAGCGGCGATACCATGGCGTAAAAAACGGGCTTCATAGCATTACCTTAACGATTATTTTATTCACTTAGCTGTAACGGTAACTTTCCGGCTAGGATAATATTTTAATTATTATCAAGCAATCAGCATAGAATATCGAACAGTTTGTAAATCAATGTAAACCACTGCTGTCACAAGCCCCCTAATGCCACTTTTAAATTTTAGTTAATCTCAACATAAACCTTCTCTTTCTCCCGTCGATATAGAAATACCGCTCCTTATTCGGGAGTAATTTAGAGGTACTTATGAGCATTAAACTTAAATTAATTTCGGTTATGTTGTTAATGGCATTATTGCTTTTGGTTGTCTCTGTTACCGGTTTGTTTGGCATGAATAATACCAATCAATCGATAAAAACGCTGTATCAGGATCGGCTGATTGCACTGGGCTATCTGGATAATATCACCAGGCAGGTGAACAACGTGATGTTTGAAATTGCCAGCGTTGATCTCTCGCAGCCAAACAATGTCAGAGCAGGACTGGCGCACATCGCAGAAGCACAAAAAATTTATGACGTGCAATGGGACTTATACAGTAAGACTTATTTAACCGGCGAAGAAAAAACCTTAGAAGAACAGTTTGCCGTTTTATACAAACAGTACAATGAAAAAGCCGTTATTCCCGCTATTAATGCAATACAGAAAAATGACACTAACGCATTAGAATATATTATCAATCACACCTTAAAAAGCGAATATGAACCCCTGCAAAAAATTGCCGACCAGCTGATTAAATTACAATCTGATGTTGGCCAAGAACTCTATTCTGAATCACAAAGTAGTTTCAATAAAATATTATTTTCCGTAGTTATTATCCTTCTGGCGGGAATAATTATCGTTGCGTTATCAGGCTGGCGGTTGATTATGTCAATTGCCGTGCCGATAAAGAATGCCGTAGATTTGGCAAGAAAAGTGGCAAGTGGCGATCTGACGCACCGTATCGCTATTACCTCGCGCGATGAGATGGGACAGTTGCAAACCGCACTACGAGAAATGGTGCTGAATCTGACGGATATCGTAGAGCGCGTACACAGCAACGCCGATATTATCGCAACCGCATCCAGCCAGATTAGCAGCGGCAATATCGATCTCTCCTCCCGAACCGAGCAGCAGGCCAGTTCACTGGAAGAAACCGCAGCATCAATGGAACAGATGACCTCCTCCGTCAAGCAGAATGCTACCCACGCCGCCCACGCCAGTCAGTTGGCGACAACCGCGTCGCAACGCGCTGTTGATGGGGGCAGGATGATGGGTGATGTCACATCAGCGATGCAAAACATGGTGTCATCCGCAGAAAAAATCACCAATATTATCAGCGTAATCGACGGTATCGCGTTTCAAACCAACATCCTCGCGTTGAACGCCGCCGTGGAAGCCGCTCGCGCGGGAGAACAGGGGCGAGGCTTTGCGGTCGTTGCAGGTGAAGTTCGCACTTTGGCGCAACGCAGTGCAAACGCGGCCAAAGAGATTAAAAGCCTGATCGGGACGTCCGTCGAACAGGCAACTCTCGGCCATGCTGTTGTCATCGATGCGGGCAGTACGATTCAGAGCGTGGTGGAAGACATAAAACGCGTAGCATCGCTCGTGACCGAAATTTCCACTGCCAGCAATGAACAAAGTCTGGGTATTGGGCAGATTAACACCGCCATTTCACAGATGGAAACGGTCACGCAGCAAAACGCCGCGCTGGTTAACGAAGCCGCCGCTGCCGCGGGTTCGCTGTCCGAGCGTGCGGGTGAACTCAGCCATGCCGTTGCCGCGTTCCGTATCTAACGTCCCCCCCCTCTTGTTCACCTCCCCCGCGCAATCGTTTACCCGCACGCGGGGGAGCCGATTATCGCTAATACGTCGCTCAGCGTGGTTAAAAATACATCGGCATGCTCTTCCAGAAACACCAGCGGCGGGCGAATTTTCAGCACGTTCGCCGCGGGTCCTGTCGTACTGATAAGTACACCGCGCTGACGCATCGCATTCACTATCTGCAATGCGGATTCACGTGCCGGAGATTTGCTTTCACGATCGTTGACCAATTCCACGCCGATAAACAGGCCGTAAGCCCGAATGTCACCAATCAGCGGGAAATCCTGCGCCAACTGCTGCAATCCCTGGCGCAAATAAGCGCCAACCCGCTGGGCATTCTGCTGTAACTGCTCTTCCCGAATCACCCGCAGCACCGCATGCGCTGCCTGACAGGACACCGGATTACCGCCGAAGGTATTGAAATAGCGCACATCGCGTCCGAAGGCATCGAACAGCGCGGAACGCCCCACCAATCCGGCGATCGGGTGTCCATTACCCATCGGCTTCCCTAAACTCACTAAATCCGGGACGACGCCGTGATGCGCAAAGCCCCACAGCGATTCTCCAGTGCGTCCAAAGCCCGGCTGCACTTCATCTGTGATAAACAGCCCGCCAGCCAGACGAATCAGCGCCGCCGCCTGCGCCATTTCGCCTTTCGGCGCACAGAACACCCCGTCGCTGGAAAAAATGGTGTCCACCAACAGCGCAGCAGGACGAACCCCTTCTTGTTGCATCTGTGCCAGAGCATCACGAATACTGGTAAGAAATGCACCGGGCTGACGATAGGTATCCGGCGCGTCGATCAGCTTCACATGATTTCCGCGCGCCACGCTATCCCCCAACGACGGCGACAGTTCCGCCAGCGCACTGGTCACGCCGTGATACGCCCAACGCGTCACCAGAACACCCGTCCCCCCCGTAACATGTCGGGCGATGCGCAGCGCCAGATCGTTAGCCTCACTGCCAGTACAGGTCAGCATCACATTGTTCAGTTCAGCGGGAAATTCGCTCAGTAAATCTTCCGCAAAATCGACAATCGCAGGGTGTAAATAACGTGTGTGAGTATTGAGCAGTGCGCTCTGGCGCGCCATCGCCTCAACCACCGCAGGATGGCAATGCCCGACCGAGGCCACATTGTTATAAACATCCAGATAACGTTTTCCCTGGTGATCAAACAGCCATACGCCCTCGCCGCGCGCAACGTGCAACGGCTCTTCATAAAACAGGCGGTAACCACTGCCCAGCACCCGCTGGCGGCGCGCCAGCAAGGCATTTGTCGCAGTCATTTCAGACATCATTCCACTCTGATTCATCGTACGTTCTCCGGGCAAGCCTGCTGTAGACGAGTCACAAATTGCGCATGGGAATAGATCGCCATGCGCTGTAAGTTGTGCCAACTGCGCGGTACATTACGCAATAGATACTCTCGATTGTCGGGGTAGCGTGATGCGCGCCACTGCGCAATAGTTAGCGCCAGCGCCATGCGGGTCGCGATCAGATCGGGCAACAGCGCGATCTCCTCCCGCGTTAATGGCATATGGTGGTGATACGCCGCAACAAACGGCAGAACATGCTCCAACAGATCCTGCCCCTCACCCACCTGGTACGCCAGTGCGGTCGCCACTTCGCAGATTAATGGGGCAAAGACGGCGTCGCCAAAATCGATAATGCCGGTCACCCGCGTCGGCGACGAACTGCTCACCAACACATTATGCGGATTAAGATCGTTATGAATGACCTGATGACGCAGCATCGCCAACTCAGGGGCAACGTGACTGTCATAGCGGTCAAAAATACGTTGAAGATGCTGATACTGCTGGGGTTCAGACACAAAATCGAGGTAAGGACGCACCTGATCCGCCCGGCTGATATCCCACAGCAGCGAACGGTTTGCTGCCGGATGTGTAAAGCGGAGAAGTACGTTATCCAACTGCGCCAGCGAGCCTCCCAACTGCGGCATCAGCGCCGTTGAAGATGAGGCCAGATGCTGCGGCACGCCTGCCAGATAGCTCACCAGCCGCACACGCAGCAGTACGCCACCGATATCAACGCCTGTTTCTGCCCGACCATTTTTTGTCAACCTGATACGCGGTACGGGCAGTTCAGGCGCATGGCTAGCCAGATGCAACAATAATGAAGTTTGAAAATCGCTGACGTCAGCGGGTTCCGCCGCGTTGATCACTTTCAGCATATAGCGTTCGTCTGGCGTGACCGTCAGACAGAAATTCATATCACGTTCGCCCTGAAGCAGGGTCATCTGCCCGAACAGGCCATATTCTTGCTGCGCAATTGCCAACGCCTGCTGGCAGGAAACCTGCGGTACAGGCTGCATCATTAACTCGTCATCGAGTGGTAAAGCCTCGGCAAACACCGGCTGGTTGGAAGCGGGACATTGCAACACGGGGGAAACGTCAGACATGCTGTCCTCCATTAACATGGATTTCTGCACCGTTGACGTAAGAAGCCCCGGAGGTACAGAGAAAATAGATCAAACTGGCCACCTCTTCGGGTTTACCTAAGCGCTGCATCGGCACCTGTCGCGTAATAATGTCATCCGTACCCGGTGACAGTATTGAGGTTTCAATTTCCCCCGGTGCAATCGCATTGACGCGAACACCGTGCGGACCAAAATCAAATGCCATTTCCCGCGTCAGTGCAGATAGCGCCGCTTTTGAGGTGGCATAGGCTACGCCAGCAAAGGGATGCACACGCGACCCCGCAATCGAGGTCACATTGATGACGCATCCCTGTGATGCTTTGAGCTCATCGAACAAACCGTTTGCCAACAGTGCGCTGGAGAAGAGGTTGACGTTGAAAACGCGCAGCCAGGTAGCATAGTCCGTGTCGCGTATGCCAAGACGTTGCCCGCCCGCCCCCTTTGGTGAAATCCCCGCATTATCGACCAGTGCATCCAGACGCCCGCCCAGTTTTTCCTTAATCAGCGGCAACGTCTGTTGCAGGCTATCGATGTCTTCCAAATCGAGATGAATATGATTGAGTAGCTTTTCCGCCCACGGGCACTCTTCTGCCCAGTTCTGACGTGAAGCGGTAAAGATCCGCCACCCTGCCGCGTGGAAATGCTTAACGGTAGCATGTCCAATCCCCCGGCTGGCACCGGTCAGCAGTAACGTTTTTTGCGCTGTCATACCGAACCTCCTGAGCCTTTGTACCATCATTTTTTACACAACACACATCAAAATGGTGTTTGATGCATCATAAATTGAGTTTTAAAAAAAGCTGAAAAAATTTCAGCGAAATCTAATCTTTTCTCTTGGCGTAGAATGATGCTGAAGAGAAAACGTTTTTCAGGATGAGCAGCATGGATGCTGCGAAAGCCAGTGCCGCGTCGGGAACGCGTCACTGGCGGTCCGTCAGGAAAACGTTATCTCTGAAGGCACCGCGTAGCGGCATCATGAACCGCCAAAAAGCCAGGGTTCCAAGGGCGACGGCAACTGAGCCGCCCTTGGTCGTGCGCTCTCCCATGCAAAGGGAAAAATACAATATTAACGCGCACGAAACATAACTCTGACACTGATTAACCCCCACTCCGTAGCCGCTCCGAACGGCGGCGTAAAATCTCCATCACGATCAGCAGAACGAGCGCAGCACCGACCATCATGGTGGCGGCGGCGGCTATCGTTGGGTCGAGATTCTCACGGATGCCAGCAAACATCTGTAGCGGCAAGGTGCGCTGGCGTGGGCTGGCGAGAAACAGCGTGACGATC
The DNA here is from genome assembly GCF_005497185.1 of Pectobacterium polonicum. Taxonomy (GTDB): domain Bacteria; phylum Pseudomonadota; class Gammaproteobacteria; order Enterobacterales; family Enterobacteriaceae; genus Pectobacterium; species Pectobacterium polonicum. The sequence goes on from NZ_RJTN01000002.1 coordinate 314,604, forward strand.
ACCTCGTCAAACGACGTCGCGAAGGCAAAAAGCGCCCCGGAAAATACCCCAGGCGCAATCAGCGGAAACGTCACCTTGCGAAAAGCCAGCAACGGTGAAGCACCCAGACTGGCAGCCGCACGCGTCAGGTTATGATCATAGTTCTTCAACACTGCCGTGACCGTAATAACAACGAACGGTACGCCCAGCATCGCATGGGCCAATACCAGCCCTAAATAGCTGTTTAGCAGCGACAGCTTGGCAAAGAAGAAAAACATCCCGACCGCAACAATCACCACGGGTGCAATCATCGGCGAAATCAGTACCGCCATCACCAGCGATTTACCGCGAAATTCACCGCGCACTAGCCCGACCGAGGCCAGCACGCCGAGCACCGTTGCCAGTAACGTCGCCAGCGGCGCAATCAGCAGGCTGTTGCCCAACGCCCCCAACCACTCGCTAGAGCTAAAAAACTCGCGATACCAACGCAGGGAAAATCCCGTCAGCGGATAGCTCAGAAACGACCCCGCATTAAACGAGAGCGGAACAATCACCAGCACGGGGACGATTAAAAACAACAGCATCGCCGCGCCGTAAAAATTAAAGAACGTGTTCCACAAACGGATACCCACTTCACCCTGCTGTCTCATTTATTCTCTCCCCAGTATAAGGTTATGGATATCGAGCTTAATGCGCCGCCGTTTCCGCATTGGTGCGCGTCACACGGATATACACCACGTACAGCAGCGTCACGATGATCAGCAGTTGCGTACCCAGCGCGGCTGCCATTCCCCAGTTCATGGTGGTATTGGTGAAGAACGCAACAAAGTAGCTCAGCATCTGGTCACTTGGCCCGCCCAGCAGCGCAGGTGTAATGTAGTAGCCAATCGCCATCATAAAGACCAGCAGCGCCCCCGCCGTCACGCCCGCGTAGGTTTGCGGCACGTAAACCCGCCAGAAGGCGATAAAGGGATGCGCACCCAGCGAGATCGCCGCACGTACGTAATTCGGGGAAATGCCTTTCATCACCGCGTATAACGGCAGAATGAAGAACGGCAGTAGGATGTGAGTCATCGAGATATAGACACCGATGCGGTTGAACACCAGCACCAGCGGTTCGTCGATAATACCAATGTTAATCAGCGAGCGGTTGATCAACCCGCCGGACTGCAATAGCACAATCCAGCTTGCCGTCCGCACAATCAGCGATGTCCAGAACGGCAGCAGCACCAGAATTAGCAGCAAATTAGCGCGATTCGAAGGCTGTTTTGCCAGCCAGTACGCCAGCGGATACCCTAGCCCCACGCACAGCAGCGTCACCACGCCAGCCATCAGCAGCGTACGCAGCAGTACATCGACATACAGTGACTGATCGGCAGGCTGCGGAACGATTTGTTGGGTAGTGGCATCGACTTTATGGTCAAACACCGCCAGCAGGTAATAGCTGGTGAAAGGCCGCGCGGCACGATCGAACGTTTGCCAGGTCGCCAGTTCCCCCCACATCGGCTGCTCACGTATCAGTTGGTCACGTACATCACTGCTGCCCTCCGCGGGCAGCTTGCGCAATGTACGGGTAATCAGCGTGCGATATTCCGCCCCTTCATACCCCAACCGTTTGGTGATCGTGCTTAACTTGCCGCTGCTGCGGGCATCGCGCAGATCGCTGACCAGCGCCCGAAAGACCGCCTCATCCGGTATATTGTTGCCCGACCAGAGCCGCATCGCGGCAATGGTCTGCGGCATGTTGTCGCGCAATTCCGGGTCGGAGACGCTTTTCCCCAAAATCGAGGTGATTGGGAACAAAAAGCTCACCACGATAAACAGAAACAGCGGTGCAATCAGCAGCAAAGAGCGCTTCTTATAGGCTTTCTGCGCGATCCACAGTTGCTGTTTCAATGTCGCATTTTCCTCGCTCCCGCCAGGCGGTGCAGAGGCGACAATTTCGCTCTGGGACATAGGCACTTTCTCCATCATCACGTACGGTAAATCACTACGACCTTATTGGGCGGCCCAGGCGTTAAAGCGTTGCTCCAGCTCTTCACCGTGATCGATCCAAAACTCAGTATCGACCTGCAAGGCCTGTGCCAGATTATCCGGTGCGGTCGGTAGATTGGCGGCAACAGCAGGAGCCAGTAGGCTGGTGGTTTTGACGTGCGTTGGACCATATGGAATGTTCTCAGCGAACACTTTCTGGTTTTCCGGCTGGTTGGCAAACGCAATGAACTGCTCCGCCAGTGCCTTGTGCTTGGAACCTTTGACGATTGCCCAACTGTCCAGATCGTAAATGCTGTCGGCCCAGACAATCTTGAAGTCATGCCCTTCTTTCTGCGCTGCCGCGACGCGGCCGTTATAGGCAGAGGTCATGACCACATCACCCGACACCAGCCATTGCAGCGGCTGTGCGCCAGACTCCCACCACTGAATGTTCGATTTGATCTGATTCAGTTTCTTGAAAGCGCGCTCGACACCCTCTGGCGTCGCCAGCACCGTGTAGAGATCCTCACGCTTCACACCATCGGCCAGCAGCGCGATTTCCAACGTAAATTTGGCACTTTTACGCAGCGCACGTTTGCCGGGGTAATCTTTCACATTCCAGAAGTCGGCCCAGCTTTTCGGTGCCTGTTTCAGTTTCGCTGCGTTGTAGGTCAGCACGGTAGACCACAGGAAGATCCCCGCACCGCACTCGGTCACCGCGCCTTTGACAAACTGAGATTGATCGCCCAGTTTTGACCAGTCCAGCGGTTCAAACAGCCCTTCGCTACAGCCGCGCATCAGTTCAGGGCCTTCGACTTCCACGACGTCCCAGCCTACCTGCCCGGTTTCTACCATTGCCCGGATACGTGCCATTTCACCGTTATACTCACCGGCTTCCACCGTGCCTTTGCCCGCCGCAGCGAACGGTTTGTAAAACGCCTTATCCTGCGCATCTTTGTTCAAACCGCCAAATGAGATCACCGTGACGGATTCCGCCTGCGCCTGACAGGCCATCGTCACCAGAAAAGTCGTGGCCGCTATTCTCTTCAGTACCGGACGATTGAAGAGACCTTTCGCTTTGGTGTTGCTGCTAAGTTTGGACATGGGCTTGAATATAGACATGGGCTTGAATATAGACATAATTTCGCTCCTGGAGTGGTAGTCAACGTAACGGTCAAATGCGTATCACTAATTTGCGTACTCTATTTTCGTGCACTGTACTTTTGATACATGATGCATCAGCATAATTATGCAAAAAGAGATGAGCATAAACTGTGCCAATGCAGAAATTTTATTGATGTTTTACTAAAACGACGGCGGGAACGGTGCTGAGAAACAACAAGGTTGTGCAGTCAACATTTTACCCTGGTTGTATTTCGCCATTTTTGCCATATCATGGTGCAAGCCAGCCTATCTCTGCACCACCCAGACGCATTGCGCGTTTGCTGTGTGCGTGTCGACGTGGGCTGTCGACACGCGTTTCTTACCGACGTTCTATCGTGAAAGATCGACACAGAGATATTTCATTTCCAGATAGTCTTCGATACCGAACCGTGACCCTTCGCGTCCCAGCCCTGACTGCTTCACCCCGCCAAACGGCGCGACTTCATTCGAGATCAATCCGGTATTAATGCCGACCATGCCGTAGTCCAGCGCTTCCGGCACCGTCCACTGACGCACGGCATCGCGCGTGTAGACATAAGCGGCCAGCCCGAATTCGGTATCGTTCGCCATTGCAATCACCTCGGCCTCATCACTGAAGCGGAACAGCGGTGCCACAGGTCCGAACGTCTCTTCGCGGGCGAAACGCATTTCGCGGGTCACATCGCCGATAATGGTTGGCGTGAAGAACGTACCGCCCAGCTCGTGGCGTTTACCGCCCAGCAGCAGCGTTGCCCCGTGCGATAACGCATCAGCAATGTGCTGCTCAACCTTGCTCACCGCATCGGCATCAATCAGCGGCCCTTGCGTCACACCCGACTGCGTACCGTCGCCCACATTCAACTTGCGCACTTCCTCTACCAGCCGTTCGACCAGCGTCGGGTAAATCCCATTCTGCACATAGATTCGGTTAGCACAGACGCAAGTCTGCCCGCTATTGCGGAACTTGGAGGCCAAAATGCCTTTCACCGCCTGATCCACATCGGCATCATCGAACACGATAAACGGCGCGTTGCCACCCAACTCCAGCGACAGCTTTTTCACCGTTGGCGCACTCTGCGCCATCAGGATACGACCCACTTCCGTCGAGCCGGTAAAGCTCAGCTTGCGTACCACCGGACTATCGCACAGTACTTTACCGACCGACTGCGCATCACCGACAATCACCTGCAATACGCCGCGCGGAATACCGGCCTGCTGCGCCAGTTCCGCCAGCGCCAGCGCGGTAAACGGCGTTTGCTCGGCAGGCTTAACGATCATCGTACAGCCCGCCGCCAGTGCGGGCCCGACCTTACGCGTAATCATCGCCGCCGGGAAATTCCACGGCGTAATCGCTGCACACACGCCAATAGGCTGCTTAATCACCAGCAGACGCTGCTGCCCCTGCGGCGATTGCAATACGCTGCCTTCAATGCGCTTGGCTTCTTCCGCAAACCAGTCGATAAAACTGGTGGCGTAGGCAATTTCGCCGCGCGCTTCCGCCAATGGTTTTCCCTGTTCCGCCGTCAGCAGCGCCGCCAAATCCTCCTGATTGTCCATAATCAGACGCGCCCATGCCTGCAACAGCGCGGCACGTTCTTTTCCCGTCTTCTTGCGCCACTCAACCAACGCCCGTTCCGCAGCAGCAATCGCCTGCTGAGTTTGTGACACCGTCACGAGTGGCACGCTACCCAACACCTCACCCGTCGCCGGATTAGTCACCTCCAGACGTTCACCGTTTTGGCTGTCTTGCCACTCGCCGTCAATCAGGCAGTGTTGACGGAATAAGGTTTGTTGTTTCAGTGAAATAGACTGTTTCAGTTGCATAGCATCTCTTCTATTGTGTTAATACGCGCGTCAGGATGTTCATCGCCTTGCTGAACTGCTCATCAGGAACCGTCAGCGGATACAGGAAACGAATCACGTTGCCATGTACACCGCAGGTCAGCAGCAGCAAGCCCGCGTCTAACGCGCTTTTCTGAAATTGGCGAGTAATCTCTGCCGAGGGTTTACCCGTGTTCGGATCGCTAAATTCAGCCGCGACCATCGATCCTTGTGCTCGAATCGCCACCAGTGCCGGACACTGCGCTTTCACTTTTTCCAGCGTTTCGACCAACGCAGCACCCAGCCGCTGTGCCCGTTGGCACAATTTTTCTTCTTCAATCACATCCAATACCGCCAGTGCTGAAGCAACCGACAGCGGGTTGCCCGCATAGGTACCACCCAAGCCACCAGGCGATGGCGCATCCATCACCTCAGCACGGCCGACCACGCCAGAAATCGGGAAACCGCCGCCCAGGCTTTTCGCCATGGTGATCAGATCCGCTTTCTCAGTATAATACTCCATCGCAAACAGTTTACCGGTACGGGCAAAGCCGGTCTGCACCTCATCGGCAATCAGCAGAATGCCATGCTCATCGCACAGCTCGCGCAACCCGCTGATAAAGGCAGGAGGCGCGACGTGAAATCCGCCTTCGCCCTGTACCGGTTCCAAAATAATCGCGGCGACCTGATCGGCAGCGATGTCGGTATGCATCAAACGTTCGACGCTTTCCAGTGCCTGTTCAACGGTGATGCCACTCTTTTCATTCGGGTAAAGCGCGTGAAAAATGGAACCAGGGAACGGGCCAAATCCCGTTGAGTACGGAGCCACTTTGCCCGTCAGCGTCATGGTCAGTAACGTGCGGCCATGAAACGCCGCGTTGAAGGCGATCACGCCGGGGCGTTTGGTGTAAGCACGGGCGATCTTCACCGCGTTTTCCACCGCTTCGGCTCCGGTGGTAAAGAACGTGGTTTTTGCCGCGCCTTGAATGGGTGCCAACGCGTTAATACGCTCAGCCAGCGTAACGTAGCTGCCGTAAGGTACAATCTGATAGGCAGTATGGGTAAAGCGATTCAGCTGTTCGCGCACCGCGGCGACAATTTTCGGGTGACGATGCCCGGTGTTCAGTACCGCAATCCCGGCAGCGAAATCGATAAACTCTCGCCCTTCAACATCCCATAGGGTGCTGTTTTCCGCACGCTCAGCATAGAAATCACACATGACGCCCACACCACGCGGCGTGGCGGCCAGACGGCGTTGATTCAGTTCGCTATTCTTCATGATCGGCTCCGGTATCCTAAACACATCTGTTAGTCGTTGAATGATGACTGTTAGTGTAGTTGCAAGATGATGATGTCATTTAGACGCGAGATGGTTCTATAATCCAGTGCCATTTTTGAATATTTGAAGGGTCCACTTTTGCGCTCACTCCTGACCGACTTATTGCTTCAGCGTTTGGCCAACCAGCAAATTGGTGCGCTAAACAAGCGTTTGTACGACAGCATTCGGCTGGCGATTCTCGATGGTGCCATTACCGCTGGCGAGCGCTTGCCGTCGTCACGCGATCTGGCGCAGCAGCTGTCGCTGTCACGCAATACTGTGCTGACGGCTTACGAGCAGCTACTGGCAGAAGGCTATATTGACGCACGCAAAGGAAGCGGGACCTTCGTCACGGAACAGTTACCCGATGGCAATATGCTACCGGTGAACAGCAGTAGTGCGGGGGAAATACGAGAGCCTAAACATGAGCTTTCGCGCCGCGGCATGCATCTGCTGGGTTATGCAGGGGCTTCCATTCGCCAATGGGGGGCATTTATGCCCGGTATTCCTGATATCGCCAGCTTCCCACATGATTTATGGCGGCGGATTCAGACGCGTCTGACACGGCGCGTTCGTCCTGAACAACTTTCTTACTCGCCCATTGGTGGCTGCCCCGAACTCCAGTTGGCGCTGGTAGATTACCTACGTGTCGCCCGTTCCGTCGAGTGTACGCCGGAACAGGTTCTGATTACCGAAGGCACCCATCAGGCAATGGATCTGCTGGCTAAAATGCTGTGCAACCCCGGCGATTTGGCATGGATTGAAGATCCCTGCTACTGGGGGATTCGTAATGTCCTGACGATTAACGGCCTGCGCGTTGCTCCTATTGATGTCGATGAACAGGGTCTGGCACCGCCAGAAACGCTTTCGCCCGATACCGCACCGCGTTTGATTTGCGTGACACCGTCACATCAATATCCGCTGGGCGCGGTGATGAGTCTGGCACGCCGCCAACGATTGCTGGCACTGGCGCAGGAGCACGGCTGCTGGGTGGTGGAAGACGATTATGACAGCGAATTCCGCTTTTCCGGCAGCCCGATCCCCGCGCTACAAGGACTCCAGTCGCAATCCCCGGTGATCTACATCGGTACATTCAGTAAAACGCTCTACCCCGGCCTGCGCGTCAGCTACATGGTGTTGCCACCGCTGCTGGCACAGTCGCTAAAGACGGCGCACTCCGAGCTCTACCGCGGCGGACACTGGCTAACACAGGCAACGCTTGCGCAGTTTATCCGCGAAGGCCACTACGCCGCGCATATCCGCCGCATGCGTTTGCTGTATGCCAAACGGCGCGCGTTATTGACATCGCTGATCGAACAGCATTTGGGAACGGATTACATCGGGGACAATAGCAACGCCGGCCTGCATATGCTGCTTAGCCTGCCGCCCCACATTGATGATGTCGTGCTAAGCGCTACGATCCTGCGCCGTGGCGTGATGGTGAAACCGCTTTCCAGCTACTATCTGCAACCGACGCAGCAGCGCGGTTTATTGCTGGGCTACGCCAGCGTCGAGGAGCCTCAAATGGAACAGGCTTTTTCCGTGATTGTGGCATGTCTTAAAGCACTGGATACCCACCATTCAGACGTCTGACAGTTCTCATTTTCATTCGAGCCAATTCGCACCATTACGGTGCCATTTACCCCTGTGCGCCCCATGGCAGCGCATCCATTGTGATGATCAACCGCATTTTAGCGCACTACCGCGCGGTATTTTCTGCTCGCTAAGCATCCGGCATGGTTTATGCATTCTTATGAATAACAGTGACTGCCGGAGAGTGAAAAATGAGAAATTATGTCAGCTTCAGGAATGTTCAGAAGACCTACGACGGCGATCGCCTGATCGTTAAAAACCTCAATCTGGATATCCGTGAAGGTGAATTTCTGACCCTGCTCGGGCCTTCCGGCTTGGGAAAAACCACCAGTTTGATGATGCTCGCCGGGTTTGAAACCCCGACGCAGGGGGAAATTCTGCTGCGCGACGCCCCACTGCACCATCTTCCCCCGCATCAGCGTGACATCGGCATGGTATTTCAGAACTACGCCCTGTTCCCACACATGACCGTGGCGGAAAATCTGGCGTTTCCACTCTCCATCCGCCGCCTGAACCGTGCCGATATCAAAGAGAAAGTGGATCGGGTATTGGATCGCGTGAAGCTCACCAGCCTGGCCGATCGCTACCCCGCCCAGATGTCCGGCGGTCAGCAGCAGCGTGTCGCGCTGGCTCGTGCGCTGGTCTTCGAACCGAAATTGGTACTGATGGATGAACCGCTGGGCGCGCTGGATAAGCAACTGCGTGAACATATGCAACTGGAAATTAAAGAGTTGCATCAATCGCTGGAATTGACCGTGGTATACGTCACCCATGACCAGAGCGAAGCGATGACCATGTCCAACCGCGTTGCCGTGTTTAACGACGGTGTGATTCAGCAGATGGATAGCCCGAGCGATATCTACGAAAAACCGGAGAACGCCTTTGTGGCGCAGTTTATCGGCGAAAACAATACGCTGCTCGCCACCCGCGCCGAGGCCGAAGGCGCGTTCTATCGGGCAACGCTGGACGACGGCACCTCGCTACGCGCACTGAAAGTCCGCCCCAGCTCGCCGGGTCGTAAAATCACACTCTGCATCCGCCCGGAACGTATTCACGTCAACGCGGCTCATACCGACGACACAATGCAGCATGTCAAAGCCCGCATTCAGCAGTTCATCTATCTTGGCGATCACGTCAGGATGATGACGGAAGTCGCCGGTCAGCCGCAGTTTATGGTGAAACTCCCCGCCAGCGAGATTCAACCACACTGGAAAACGGGCACTGAGGTCAATCTATCGTGGCAACCGGAGCACCTGCGCGCGCTGGATAGCATCATCACGCATTAATCGTGACGCGCTGACAGCATCAAGGTACAACTCAGGCAGGAAATAAACATGTTGCCCCTGAACAGGGGCAACGGATATAGCACTAGTCTCGAATCTTGCGGTATACCCACAGCACGACAATCGCGCCGACAACCGCTACCACAAAGCTGCCGAAATTAAAGCCATCAACCCGGCCGAACCCAAAGAAAACGCTGATATAGCCGCCCACAACCGCACCGACAATCCCGAGCAACACCGTCAGGATAAAACCGCCGCCGTCTTTACCGGGCATAATCCACTTAGCCAGAATCCCCGCAATCAAGCCAAAAATAATCCAGGACAGAATACCCATACCTACTCCTCGCGTTTTCGTTTCACCACACCCACACTTTGCCACTCATCGGCAAATCGGGCCGTTAAGCAAGTATAGGTTAGGATTGGGGAAGTTGTTGGTTGAGCACTTTATGATGCAGCACTGCGCATCACTCACTGAAGAATACAAAAATTCGCTCATCGATACTCAGGGCCACAGTGCTTAGGGGAAAATAATTTCGATAGCGATCTCAACTTCATTAATAAAAAACCAATTAACCATAAAATATCTTATTTTCAATATATTAAATGGATTCATCCGATTAGGATAAATTATTGAATCGATCTCAACACCGGAGAGGGAAATGCCGGATGCACTATATATTTTAGATGCTGGTGTAAGAGCGCTAGCATCTACAAATGAGATATTGGGCCTTGCAGACAAGGATTTTCGTGTTGCGCAATTGACTGCTATGGATTTGGAGTGGTGTATTGCCCATACACGAAATACTATTAATATCCATCAGCTCCCTTGGGCTCAAAACGGTGGAGTATTAGAAAATCCAGATACTTTTAACTTCAGTTTTAAACTCTTGGATACAGAAGACAGGCCCGCAGCCGCTTGCATGTGTAGCTTTTGCCCGCGAACTGAATGGGCAGAAAATGGAGAACACTTCGACGAGGGCCCAACGCTAAATGTTGAAATGTTACAAAACTTTCATCTGCGTGATTCTGAACTGGATGGGAATACCCTAAAGTATGCGCTCTACGCCGTACTATTTTTCATAGTAGAGACAGAGTGTACCGGGGTCCGTTTAATCGAACCTATTAATGATATCGTGGCTAACTATTATTTAGCTCAGGGTTTTGAAGATATAACGGGAGGTAGCAAAGCGATCCTGTGGCGATCTTCTGGAAATCTTCTTCAGTGGTTTAGTGAAGAAATTCAGTTAGCAAACAACGACATTGAAGGTGAGTATTTTTTAGGCGATAATGAATTTAACGAGAGCGAATTTGATGGAGGGGAAAATGGCAACTAAAAGAAAAAAAACTTATGCTTCGCCTCTAACTCAAAATCACCATGACATTGATTTTGATGAAGATCAAGCTGGGCTGATTCATAATAACGGTGTAAAATACACACAGGAAGCTCTTGCCCACATAACGCCGCGCGGGAAATGCATTACCGCTACTAAAGAAGAGGTTTTTTCTATCATATTAGCCTCCGCTAGAAGAACCAAGCGCCAGAAAGACCCTATAATTGAGGCAATTGGTTCAATTTATAAACCCACTAAATAATGTCTACTGGTCGCATGTATGTCTTTATTTGCGGCCATTTTACTTAAAAAATCAGACCATCATCACATCGGCAATTTAGCGCATCAAAGTTATCTGGCATTAATCACCATCCCTACTCCTTCGCATACAAATACACCGAAGCCCGTGATACCCCAAGATGCTGTGCAATGGTTTCCATGGATTTTTTGACTTCCAGCAGGCCGTTGTCTTTCAGTTCCTGAAGCAGGATTTTTCTGTCCTGCGCTTTTAGCGCCCGTGGCGTGGTGGCAAGCCGGGCGGCGAAGTGATCGATGTGTTGTCTGATCGCCGCGGCACCGTTTGGTTCTAAATGCTCCGTTACGGAGTCGGAAGCGATCTGGGTGAACTGCGCCAGCGCATTCTGCATGCCACGAAATAGCGTCATATCAACATTCAGGCACAGCGCGGCGACATAGTCGCCTTGCGCATTTTTGATGCCGACTGAAGTGCTTTTTACCGGACGTCCATCAGCAAACTGGTTGGCGTAGTTCGCCAAAATATTAGGAAATTCAGGCGAGGCGATACGGGCAAGACCCAGCTCCGTTGCAGGTGCCCCCACCTCTCTGCCGGATAGATTATTGTGAATGGAAAGTATCGCGTGTTCTGGGTTCTTCAGATCGTGCACGACCACTTCACAGAATGGCGCAAACGTCTCACTTAGCCCTTTAGCAATAGCATCTAACTGCGTCAGCAGCAGATCTTCTCCAGATGCAGACATATTACTCTCCAAATACTCATACCGACGCAAGTGCGTTTTCTGGCGCTGAGTGTACTGTAAGTAAATCTGCTTTAGTACCACACGCAGTTTCTTCATTTTTCTCGCTTTGCTGCGTGAAAGGTGTGCATTTCTCACTTTTCCAGCAACACACGGCACGTCTCACCTAAGCTGAGAATCTAAAGATAAATCAAATTAGACAATTTATCTAATTTTATATATTTTGTTTATTACGCATTCGACAGCATCGAGGTCACAGCCTCGGTATTCACAATCACTACTAGCAGGTGATCCAGATATGAGCGACTTACGTCTCCCAACCTTCGACGATGTGGTAGCCGCAGCGAAACGTATTGCTGGCTATGCCAATAAAACGCCAGTGATGACATCGCGCACGGTCAATGACCTATTCGGTGCCGAGATCTTTTTCAAGTGTGAAAACTTCCAGCGCATGGGCGCATTCAAATTTCGCGGTGCCATGAACGCACTGTTGCAGTTCTCGGACGAGCAGAAAGCCGCAGGCGTCGTTACTTTTTCTTCCGGTAACCATGCACAGGCTATTGCCCTGGCCGCCAAATTACTCGGCATTCCCGCAACGATTGTCATGCCACACGATGCCCCGGCGGCAAAGGTCGCCGCCACGCGCGGCTATGGCGGGAACGTGGTGGAATACAACCGATATACCGAAGATCGTGAGCAGATCGGTAGAGATCTGGCCGAAAAACGGGGTCTGACGCTCATTCCTCCTTACGACCACCCGCACGTTATTGCTGGGCAAGGCACCGCCGCGAAAGAGCTACTGGAAGAAACCGGTGAGTTGGACGCCCTATTCGTCTGTTTAGGCGGCGGCGGATTGTTGGCGGGCTCTGCACTTTCTGCTCGTCAGTTGTCTCCACAGTGTAAAATTTATGGCGTCGAGCCTCTCGCGGGCAACGACGGACAGCAATCTTTCCGCAGCGGCAACATTGTGCATATCGATACGCCCAAAACCATCGCCGATGGCGCACAAACCCAGCATCTCGGCAATTATACCTTCCCTCTGATTCACCAAAACGTCGACGATATTCTGACCGTAACGGATGACGACCTGATTGATGCCATGCGATTTTACGCTGAGCGTATGAAGATCGTCGTTGAGCCGACCGGGTGCCTCAGCTTTGCGGCAGCGCGCAACCTCAGGGAATCGCTGCGCGGTAAACGCATCGGTATCATTATCAGCGGCGGGAATGTCGATATCAGCCGCTACGGCGCATTTCTGACCGGTAGCGCTTGAGGAAAAAACGATGATCTTTATTTCTGAAACGGAATCAGCGGAACTCATCAACCATGAGCTGGCTTATGACGCCGTGCGTGAAGCCCTGCTCGCCGCCAGCGAACCGGAAGCACGCAGTTTTCCGGTGGTACACGGGCAAGGCTCCAATCCGGTCAACACCTTCAGCATCAAGGCTTCAGCAACCAGTGAACTCGCGGGACTAAAAGTCGGTTCGTTCTGGCCGGGAAACCCCGCTAATGGACTGCCCCGCCATAATTCCCTTATTCTGCTGTTCGATCAGCAAATCGGGAAAATGACTGCGGCCATAGAAGCCGGAAAAGTTAACGCCTTTCGTACCGCTGCCGCCGATGCCGTCGCCGCCGATTTACTGGCAAGACCCGATGCCGCAGTGCTGACCGTGTTCGGAACCGGTCACCAGGCCCGCTATGAATGCGCCGCGCTGGCAAGAATACGCCCCATTCGTACCGTGCTGATTGTCGGGCGTGATAACAGCAAATCCGCAGAAATGGCACAAGAACTCAAAGCTATTGGGCTGGATGCACAAGTCAGCGATGCCGAAAGCGCGTGCCGCGCCGCAGATATTATCGTGACTGCAACGCCATCGCGCATGCCGCTGTTTAATGCCGAATGGATTAAAGCAGGAACGCACGTCGTCAGCATGGGATCGGACGCCGTTGGCAAGCAGGAATTACCGCCGGAATTGTTCATCGCTGGCCGCCTGTTTTGCGACCTGCCTTCCCAATCCAGAACCATCGGTGAATTCCAACACGCGCCAGGCCATGTGGCGCTGACCGCCATCGGCGATGTAATCAGCGAGAACACCGCGGGACGACAGACGCCGGATGACATCACCATTTTTGATAGTTCTGGCTTGTCCATTCAGGACTTATATATCGGTCAACGCATTCTTGCCGCCTGGCAGACAGCGAAACAAAATGGAGACATGCAATGAGTAACGTCGAGTGGCTTAACACGCTGGAAACGCCCTTTTTGCTGATTGATGAGTTCCGCTTTCAACGCAATATCGATAGGCTTTATCAGCGTACGGAAAATCTGGGCAGCCAGGTTCGCCCACATCTCAAAACGCTACGCTCGATTGAAGCGGGTCGCTATTTGCTCAAAGATTTCGCCTCACCCGCAACCGTTTCGACACTAGCAGAAGCGGAGGCCTTTGCCGCAGCCGGTTATACCAACCTGCTCTACGCTGTCGGGATCGCCCCGCACAAGCTGCCGCGTATTGCCAACTTAATCCGTAAAGGCGTGAATATTCATATTCTGCTGGATAGTGCAGTACAGGCACGGTCGGTGGCCGATTATGCACGCGCCAATAGCGTGATATTTTCGGTGTTTATTGAGATTGACTGCGACGGGCATCGTGGCGGTATTCCGCCAGAAAGCGATGCGCTGCTTGAGCTAGCGAAGCAGATCGACGGCAACGGCGCGACGCTCACCGGCCTACTGACTCATGCCGGGGAATCGTACGCCTGCCGCACGGACGAGGCGATCAGGGCGGCGGCGCGTGCCGAATGCGCAGCCATCAACACCGCAGGACAACGTGTGCGAGCGCTGGGAATTGCCTGCCCTGTGCTCAGCGTGGGTGCCACACCGACGGCGCACTTTGCTGAAGACTTAACTGGCGTTACCGAGGTCAGGGCGGGCGTATTCACCACGTTCGATCTGGTGATGAAAAATGTCGGCGTCTGCTCGCTGGATGATATCGCCCTGTCGGTCGTTAGCACCGTGATTGGACACAACCGCGAAAAAGGTTGGGTATTTATCGACGCAGGCTGGATGGCGCTCTCTCGCGATCGCGGTACGGCCTCTCAGGCGAAAGATTACGGTTACGGGCTAGTTTGCGACCGGTATGGCAGCCCTTACCACGACCTCTGCGTAACCATCACCAATCAAGAACACGGCATCATCACGCTACCCGCCGGCCGTGGATTTTCGGTCGATCATTTCCCCGTCGGCACCCGACTGCGGATATTGCCTAACCACGCCTGTGCGACGGCCGCTATGCACCAACACTATCAAGTACTGAAATCACACAGGAGTGAGCAAGAGACCTGGCAGCGTATTACCGGCTGGTAATGGCATGCCAAACGGCATCTGCTGCACCGTCCGACCAGAACAGGCCGGGCGGTGATTTTTGTGTCACACACGTCTATATCGGTGCGTCGTCAATCCGTTAGGCTCAATTGTTCGTCCCTAACGTCAGCTCGCAGTTCACCGGGAAATTCACCGAGTGCGCAATGTAGCAGGCATCATGCGCCAGCTCGTGCAGCGTAGCATATTGTTCGGCAGTAGGCTGTTTTTCGCCGCTGAATGTGACCTGTGGATGTAGCGTGACATCGAGCATCGCCATTTTTCCCGCCGCATTCACGCCCATTGTTCCCACCGCGTGATCCTGATAATCATCCACGCAAAACCGCTTTTTGGCTGCAATCGACAGAAACCACAGCATATGACAGCTGGACAGAGAGGCCACCAAAGCCTCTTCAGGATCGACTGCATCCTCCCGCGAAAAAGGCAGCGGAACGACATGGGGCGACGATGAGGCGCGCAGCGTAATACCGCCGTCAAACTGCCATTGATGCAGTCGGCTGTAGCGGTTATCGATAAAATCTTGCCCATCACGCTGCCAACTGATTGAAGCACGGTATTCAGACATGGATCAGTTCCCTTTGTTATGACTTTCCAACGCGCGTAACAGCGTAGCGAGATTGGCATCAAGTGCAGCCAGCACATCCGTAGATAACGCAGATAGCACCTGCCGCTCGTTCTCAATATGCGCCTCAACGGCGCGATTAATTAGCTCAAGCCCCGTGCTGGTAAGTTGAACGAGCGTACTACGCGCATCCTGTTCGTTCTGCACGCGCTCAATAAATCCTCGGATTTCAAGACGTTTGAGCCGATGGGTCATGGTGCCTGACGTTACCATCAACGTGGAGAACAAATCAGTCGGACTAAGGCAGTACGGCGCACCCGCACGACGCAGCGTAGCCAGCATATCAAACTCCCAACTGCTCAGATCGAATTTGGAAAAGCAGGATTCCAGACGCTGATCCATAAGCACAGCACAGCGTCTGAGCCGTCCAATCGGCCCCATCGGGCTGGCATCCAAATCGGGTCGCTCACGCCGCCACTGTTCAAGAATGACATCTACCGCATCGTGCTCGCTGGTTTGATTTTTCATTTATCTTGACTTCAAGGTAATTATTCAACACTATCATAGTATCTTGAATTAAAGGTAAAGTCATGAACACTACATCCTCACCACACTATTGGCGTGACGTCATACTCACGGCGCTGGCTCCCGCGATTTGGGGCTCCACTTATATTGTGACATCAGAACTCCTGCCGCCGGATCGCCCCTTCACCGCGGCACTTATCCGCGTGCTGCCTGCGGGCCTGTTGCTGCTCTTATTCACTCGCCGCTTCCCCGCCCGGCGAGACTGGTGGCGCGTGCTTGTGCTCGGCGCTTTGAATATCGGCGTCTTTCAGGCACTGCTGTTTGTCGCAGCTTATCGCTTGCCTGGTGGGCTGGCGGCAGTCCTCGGCGCGATCCAACCGCTGCTGGTGATGGTGTTGGTCTGGGCAGTGGATCATCGCGCGCCCAGACTGGCGACACTGTGGTCGGCGATAATCGGTGTGGTCGGCATGGCTATTTTACTGCTGTCACCGCAGACGACATTTGAGCCCGTGGGCGTTGCGGCCGCACTGCTGGGCGCGGTCTGTATGGCGACGGGAGTCTGGTTAACACGTCGCTGGCAACTTGATTTACCCGTGCTGCCACTGACCGGCTGGCAACTCTTCCTCGGCGGATTGATGCTGGCTCCCGTTGCATGGGTAGTCGATGCGCCTCTGCCTGCGTTAACGCTGTCGCAATACGCCGCCTATATCTATCTCTGCTTGGCTGGTGCTGTGATCTCTTATGGGCTGTGGTTTCGTGGCATAACCCGTTTGCCGACAATTGCCGTTGCGTCATTGGGGTTACTGAGCCCGCTAACCGCCGTGGTGCTAGGCTGGGTGTTACTTTCCCAGTCGATGACGGGAACCGCATTCTTAGGTTTGGCGATCGTACTAGCCAGCGTCTTCGCCGTACAATGGACGACGTCACGAAGCAAATAATCGATTGAACTGCCAATGGTGAGTGCTGTTGGCGGGGAAAAATGAAAAGGAATAACGTAAAACGGCGGCGTTATGATAACGCCGCCGTTTTCTATCATATCTAGCGGCGGTTACGTACAAGCTGGTAGCGACGAGTCAGATATTCGACCGGTGCGCTCCAAATGTGAACCAAGCGGCAGAACGGAAACAGGACGAACAGCGTCAGTCCCAACACGATGTGCAGTTTGAAGATCAGTGCGACCCCCACCAGATGTGCAGACGCACCACCTTGGAAGTACGCCACGCTCTGTGCCCAACCGACCAACTTCAGCATTTCACTGCCGTCCATATGCTGTGCAGAGAACGGGATGGTCAGTACCCCCAAACCCGCCTGAATCACCAGCAAAGACAGAATGAGAATGTCGCCAACGCTGGACGTGGCACGAATACGTGGATTAGTCAGACGGCGCTTTAATAGCAGCGCACCACCGACAAACGTCAGCAGACCTGCCGCACCACCGCCGAACATCGCCATTTTCTGTTTTACATCCATTGGCAGGAAGGCTTCGTACATCCAGTGTGGCGTCAACATACCGAGGAAGTGCCCGGCAAATACGCCCAGAATCCCCAGATGGAACAGGTTAGACGCCAGACGCATCCCTTTCTTATCCAGCATTTGGCTAGAACCTGCGCGCCAGCTGTACTGGCCGTAGTCATAACGCAGCCAACTGCCAATCAGGAAAATCGCCATCGCCAGGTAAGGATAGATGTCAAAAAAGAACACATTAAAATAATTCGTGATTGCACTCATTAGCGTTGCCCTCCCGCCGATGTCGCGTCAAGATTCAGATATTGCGGCACCACCGCGCCAGCAAAGCGGCGTTGGTGTTGCGTTTGTTGGGCCGATGCGCAGCCTTCTTCACCGAGAAACTTAATCTGTTCCTCTTCCCACACCGCATCCAGCGCCTGTGGCGTGTCGTCACGCGCTTCGTCAGCCACCGAATGTGTGACGTCGTCACTTTTCAGGTCGCTGCCAGACAGTGTCAACAGCAGATCGAACAGTACGGCATAGCTGCTGTCACGCTGCTGCAAACGCGCTCCAATCAGCGCCAGAATCGGCGCGATGTCGATCAAACCCGCACGACCCTGCGCGGGTTCCAGACGAGAAAGGTACTCAAGATACAGCGGCAGGTAGTCCGGCAGCTCACGGCAATCCAGCGCCAATCCGGCATCCTGATATTGCTGCATGAGATCGACCATCGCCTGACCACGGTCACGAGACTCACCGTGAACGTGTTCGAACAGCAGCAGTGACGTCGCCCGACCGCGGTCAAACAGGCCACTATACTCCGCCTGTTTGTCCAGCAGATCCTGCGCACACAGCGTGTTGATGAACTGCATGAGTTGATGACCCTCACGCAGCGGTAAAGCGTCAGCCTGCTCTACAGCTTCGATCAGCTCAGCTCTATTTTCCCACAGCTCGCTATCGGGATAGTCCAGCAGGCGGGCAATAATCCGCAGGCTAATCATGGTTCGTCTCCCGCATGATTTTGCTGTTCATGTCGCGCGTTTTGTTGCTGACATCAATGGCATCAATACGCTTGCTGTTGAACAGGTTGAATTTGGTATCGCTACCGTGGCAACCATCGCCGAAGCTGAAGCCGCAACCTTTGCTTTCTGGGAAGGCTTCGCGCGCCAGTTCACGATGGCTTGACGGGATCACGAAACGATCTTCGTAGTTAGCAATCGCCAGATAGCGGTACATTTCCTGCGCCTGCGCCTCAGTCAGCCCAACCTGCTCCAGCGCGCTGGTATCGATTTTGCCTTCTACGGTTTCTGCACGTTTGTAGTGACGCATCGCCAGCATACGTTTCAGCGCCAGCAATACGGGTTCGGTATCGCCTGCGGTCAGCAGGTTCGCCAGATATTGCACCGGGATACGCAGGCTTTCGACATCCGGCAATACGCCAGTGTGCGCCAATTGACCCGCGTCTGCGGCAGACTGAATCGGTGACAACGGCGGCACGTACCACACCATCGGCAGCGTGCGGTATTCTGGGTGCAGCGGCAGCGCCAGCTTCCAGTCCATCGCCATTTTGTAAACTGGTGACTTCTGTGCCGCTTCAAT
Source organism: Pectobacterium polonicum (assembly GCF_005497185.1). Taxonomy (GTDB): domain Bacteria; phylum Pseudomonadota; class Gammaproteobacteria; order Enterobacterales; family Enterobacteriaceae; genus Pectobacterium; species Pectobacterium polonicum. Next base: position 333,552 of record NZ_RJTN01000002.1, read on the forward strand.
CACGCTGTTTGGAATGCCATCTTTCAGCGCTTGCTCAATGACTTTCGGGTCGTGTGGATCAAGGAACACATCCAGTTGGCTCTGGTACAGATCTTTCTCATTTTCCACCGAGGCCGCTTGCTCGATGCGATCGGCATCATAGAGCAGCACGCCCAGATAGCGGATACGTCCGACGCAGGTTTCTGAACACAGCGTCGGCTGACCGCTTTCAATACGCGGGTAGCAGAAAATACATTTCTCTGATTTGCCGCTCTTCCAGTTGAAGTAGATTTTCTTGTACGGACAACCGGTCAAGCACATACGCCAGCCGCGACACTTGTCCTGATCGATCAGGACGATGCCGTCTTCGCCGCGTTTGTAGATCGCGCCGCTCGGACAGGTTGCCACACACGCTGGATTTAGGCAGTGCTCGCACAGACGCGGCAGATACATCATGAACGTGTTTTCGAACTGGCCGTACATCTCTTTCTGCATTTCGTTGAAATGGACAGGATCGAAGTTCTTATCCTTAGAGCGTTTACTGAATTCACCACCCAGATCGTCTTCCCAGTTCGGGCCGGTTTCGATTTTCTTCATCCGCTGACCGGTAATCAGCGAGCGCGGACGCGCAACCGGCTGATGCTTACCTTCCGGCGCTTTACGCAGGTTCTGATAGTCGTAGTCGAACGGTTCATAGTAGTCGTCGATTTCCGGCACATCAGGGTTAGCAAAAATTTTGGACAACACGCTGATGCGGTTACCCATCCGCGGTTCGAGCTTGCCGCTGATTTTACGTATCCAGCCGCCCTTCCACTTTTCCTGATCTTCCCAGGCATGGGGATAACCCACGCCCGGTTTGGTTTCGACGTTGTTGAACCAGGCGTATTCCATCCCTTCACGGCTGGTCCAGACGTTTTTACAGCTAACGGAGCAGGTGTGACAGCCGATGCATTTGTCCAGATTCAGCACCATGCCCACTTGTGAACGAATTTTCATCAGGCTTTCTCCTGCTGTACCGCTTTCTGAACATAGTCCTGGCCTTCATCATCCAGCCAGTCGATGCGTTTCATTTTACGAACCACGACAAACTCATCGCGGTTTGACCCGACGGTGCCGTAGTAGTTAAAACCATAAGCCAGTTGGGCGTAGCCGCCGATCATATGGGTCGGTTTCGGCGTGATACGGGTCACCGAGTTGTGAATACCGCCGCGCTGCTGAGTAATTTCCGATCCCGGCAGGTTAATAATGCGTTCCTGCGCGTGGTACATCATGGTCATTCCCGCAGGCACACGCTGGCTGACAACCGCACGCGCCGTCAGCGCACCGTTGGCGTTAAACGCTTCTACCCAGTCGTTATCCGCAATACCCAAATCGCTGGCATCGTCTTCACTCAGCCAGATAATCGGACCACCGCGCCCCAGCGTCAGCATCAACAAGTTGTCGCTGTACGTGGAGTGAATGCCCCATTTCTGGTGTGGCGTCAGGAAGTTCAGCGGTTTTTCCGGGTTGCCGTTAGGCTTCTTATTCATCACCGGCTCAGCCGCACGGGTATCAACCGGCGGACGGTACACCAGCAGGCTTTCACCGAAGGCACGCATCCACTCATGGTCTTGATACAGCTGTTGGCGACCGGACAGCGTACGCCACGGGATCAGCTCATGAACGTTGGTATAACAGGCGTTATAAGAGACGTGTTCGTCTTCCAAACCAGACCAGGTCGGGCTGGAGATGATCTTGCGCGGCTGCGCCTGAATATCGCGGAAGCGAATTTTCTCGTCTTCTTTATTCAACGCCAGATGCGTGTGGTCACGACCGGTGAATTTGCTCAGCGCTTCCCACGCCTTCACGGCCACCTGCCCGTTGGTTTCCGGGGCCAGAGACAGAATCACTTCTGCCGCATCGATCGCCGTTTCAATCTTCGGACGACCCGCCGCCGCACCGTCAGCCTTGGTGTAGTTCAGTTTTTTCAGGAAATCGACTTCGGTCTGTGTGTTCCAGCCGATGCCTTTACCGCCGTTGCCCAGCTTGTCCATCAACGGACCGAGCGAGGTGAAACGTTCGTACAGGTTCGGGTAATCGCGCTCCACCATCATCAGGTGGGGTGCCGTTTTGCCCGGAATCAGATCGCACTCGCCTTTTTTCCAGTCATCCACGCCGAACGGCTGCGCCATTTCTGCCGGGGAGTCATGCTGAATCGGCAACGTAACCAGATCGGTTTCCTGACCAAGGTGTCCCTGACAGACGCGGGAGAAGGTTTTCGCGATGCCTTTGTAGATTTCCCAGTCGCTTTTGGAATCCCACGCCGGATCGACAGCCGCAGACAGCGGATGAATAAACGGATGCATATCCGAAGTATTCATGTCGTCTTTTTCGTACCAGGTTGCCGTTGGCAGAACGATGTCGGAGTACAGGCAGGTACTGGACATACGAAAATCAAGCGTTACCACCAGATCCAACTTGCCTTCAACGCCTTGATCGCGCCATTCCACCTCTTCCGGCTTCACGCTGCCCGCCGTACCCAGATCTTGTCCTTGAATACCGTGCTCCGTACCCAGCAGGTACTTCAGCATGTATTCGTGGCCTTTACCGGAGGAACCCAGCAGGTTAGAACGCCAGATGAACAGGTTGCGCGGGTAGTTTTGCGGGCTATCCGGCTGTTCAGCGGCAAATTTGATTTCACCTGATTTCAACGCGGCAACGGTATATTCCTGCGGCGTGACACCAGCGGCACGCGCTTTTTCTGCGATATCCAGCGGGTTAACGTTCAACTGCGGTGCAGATGGCAGCCAGCCCATACGTTCGGCACGCACGTTGAAGTCAATCATGCTGCCAGTAAAGCGGGATTTATCCGCCAGCGGTGACAACAATTCCTGCGGCGCGACGGTTTCATAACGCCACTGGCTGGAATGGTTATAGAAGAACGACGTACTGTTCATGTGACGAGGCGGACGCTGCCAGTCCAGACCAAACGCCAGCGGCGTCCAACCGGTTTGCGGACGCAGTTTTTCTTGTCCGACATAGTGCGCCCAACCACCACCGCTCTGACCGACACAGCCGCAGAAAATCAGCATGTTGATAATGCCGCGGTAGTTCATGTCCATGTGATACCAGTGGTTGATACCGGCACCGACGATGATCATCGAACGACCGTGCGTTTTATCGGCGTTATCCGCGAATTCACGTGCAATACGGATGATGTTCTGACGAGAAACGCCAGTGATTTTCTCAGCCCAGGCTGGGCTATACGCTTTCACATCGTCGTAATCGCGCGCACAGTTGTCGTCGCCCAGACCACGATCCAGGCCGTAGTTCGCCATGGTCAGGTCATACACGCAGGCCACCAGCGCTTCGCTACCGTCAGCCAGCGTCAAACGCTTAACCGGCAGTTTGTGCAGCAGGATTTCTTCTAGCGCAACGTTGTTGAAATGTTCACTGACCGCGCCGCCAAAATACGGGAAGCCGACATCAACCACATCGTCGTGCGACCCCAGCAGGCTCAAGCGCAGCTTCACTTCTTCACCGCTCACGCCGTCGCGCTGTTCCAGATTCCATTTGCCCTGATCGCCCCAACGGTAGCCGATCGATCCTTGCGGCGCCGTCAGGTTGCCGCTTTCATCGTCAATCGCGATGGTTTTCCACTGCGGGTTATTGTCTTGGCCGAGGTTGTCCACCAGATCGGAGGCACGCAGCATACGGCCTGCCGCGTAGTAACCGTCTTCACGCGGTTCCAGCAGCACCAGCATCGGTAAATCTGTGTATTGACGAACATACTCGCTGAAATACTGGCTCGGTTTGTCGAGGTGGAACTCTTTCAGAATAACGTGGCCCATTGCCAGCGCCATCGCGCTGTCGGTGCCTTGTTTCGGGTTCAGCCAATGGTCGCACAGCTTGGCGATTTCAGCGTAGTCCGGCGTCACCGCAACGGTTTTGGTGCCTTTGTAGCGAACTTCCGTAAAGAAGTGGGCATCTGGCGTACGGGTTTGCGGAACGTTAGAGCCCCAGGCAATGATGTAAGAGGAGTTATACCAGTCTGCCGATTCCGGTACGTCAGTCTGCTCACCCCAGGTCATCGGTGACGCCGGTGGCAAGTCACAGTACCAGTCATAGAAGCTCAGGCACACGCCGCCGAGCAGAGAAAGGTAACGCGCACCGGCCGCGTAGGACACCATCGACATCGCAGGAATCGGTGAGAAGCCGATAACGCGGTCTGGGCCATAGGTTTTGGCGGTGTAAACGTTAGAGGCAGCGATCAGCTCGTTAACTTCATTCCAGTCAGAACGAACGAAACCACCACGGCCACGAATTTGTTTGTAGTATTTGGTTTTTTCGGGGTCATTGACGATGGATGCCCAGGCATCAACCGGATCGCTGTGCGTCAGTTTCGCTTCACGCCACAGCTTCATCAGGCGTTTACGCATCATCGGGTATTTCAGGCGGTTGGCGCTGTACAGATACCAGGAGTAGCTGGCGCCGCGCGGGCAGCCGCGAGGTTCATGGTTAGGCAGGTCCGGGCGGGTACGCGGGTAGTCAGTCTGCTGCGTTTCCCACGTCACCAGACCGTTTTTCACATAAATCTTCCAGCTACATGAACCGGTACAGTTTACCCCGTGGGTAGAACGTACGATTTTGTCATGCTGCCAGCGACTGCGATAGCCGTCTTCCCAGTCACGATTGGTATTGAGGGTCTGGCCATGACCATCAGAAAACGGTTCGGCCAGTTGTTTGAAGTAATGTAACCGGTCAAGGAATTTGCTCATCCGGACTCTCCTGCTGCGAAGCCTGCTGGCCCCTGTCGTTATGAAATGCTCGTAGCAGACATCTGTTTTTGCTGACGACACATCGCTCAAATTGGCGCTAGGGTATCCAGCAACCGCGTCGCCAAACTTGATAACGATCAAGAGTGTCCCCCGGTAAAAAACGGAGTACATCACCATCTACCACCAAAGAATTATTATGCAAAAAACACATAAATAAATGATTTTAAAGGATAAAAATAAAACCACTGATTTTGTGTTTATACTGAATTCATACACACGACTATTTAGAGGTAGTAGTCGGGAGGCGACGAAAAATCGTGCAGATTCAGTAAAGGGGGTAGCTGGATGCAGCGCAAAAAAAACGCCTCCCCGAAAAGGAGGAGGCGCTGAGAAACGGACACCGAACGTTCTGATGATTACTCCCCGAACGTTATAGAGAAATTCCGTCGGCGAGAGGAATCCGCTTTTCTTTCTGGCGAATCAGCTTTTCTTTCTGGCATAAAACAACCAGGTCACCAGAATGCACACCACGTAGCACACCACAAACACTTTCATGGCGCCGGTGGGTGAACCGGTCAACTCAAGCGACATCCCGAAAGCTTGCGGGATGAAGAAGCCGCCGATCGCGCCAATGGCCGAAATGAAGCCCAGCGCCGCAGCGGTATCTGTAGCGGCAGAACTCTGTGCATCCGCATCGCTGCCACCCTGTGCTTTAACCCGGTCTCCCGTTAATTTACGGAAAATCACGGCAATCATCTGGAACGTTGACCCACTCCCCAAACCCGCCGTCAGGAACAACATCATGAAGATGCCAAAGAACATCCCGAATGAACCGGCAGAGTTCGCACTCGGCAAAGACAGGAACAGTAACACCGAGAAAATCGCCATCAGGATGAAGTTAATCAGCGTGACTTTCACACCGCCAAAGCGATCGGACAGCATTCCGCCAACCGGACGCGCCAGCGCCCCCAACAGCGGCCCGAAGAACGCGTAGTACAGAATAACAATGTCGGGAAACTGCGTTCTCGACAGCATACCGAAACCTGCCGAAAAACCGATAAATGAGCCAAAGGTGGACAGATACAGGAAGCTGAGTACCCACAGGTGCATTTGCTTCAACACCGGTAACTGCTTGCGTATCGACGCATTGGCCGTCGACAGATCGTTCATGCCAAACCAGGCAGCCGTTGCAGCAATAACCAGAAACGGTACCCACATCCACGCGGCGTGGTGCAGCCAAATTTGGTTACCGTCTGGCTGAACAACGCCATTACCGGAAAAGCCCAGAATCGGCAGAAAAATCACCACCGGCACCAGCAACTGCATCACACTCACGCCGAGGTTGCCCAATCCGCCGTTAATACCTAATGCACTGCCCTGACGTGATTTGGGGAAGAAGAAACTGATGTTCGCCATGCTGGACGCGAAATTCGCCCCCGCGAAACCACACATCAGGGAAATCGTAACGAAAATGCTGTAAGGCGTTTGCGGATTCTGTACGGCAAACCCAAGCCAAATACACGGGATAACCAGAATAATGGTACTTAACGTCGTCCACCGGCGGCCGCCAACCATGGGGATAACGAAGGAGTAAGGGACACGCAACAGCGCACCGGAAACGGAAGGCAGCGCGGTAAGCAAAAAGAGCTGGTCTGTGGTAAAACTAAATCCGACCTTGTTTAAGTTAACGGCCACGGTGCTGAAAATCATCCAGACACAAAACGACAACAGCAGGCACGGTACGGAGATCCAAAGATTACGCTGTGCTATCCGTTGTCCACCAGATTGCCATAATTTTGCATCTTCAGGATTCCATTCCCTTATCAGCGTGCTTTGCGATACTTTTTCGGGTGATGAAGGCTGCGTCATAAAAACCTCGATAAATAAAAACGCGGTAGAATTAAGGCGCAACATTAGGGATTACACAGCAGGTAAAGTTGATGCAAATCAACGCGCTGTCAGGTAAAAAAACCGGGTAAAAATAACCACACTCCTTAATGAGTAATAAAAATAGAAAAATAAGCATCGATAATTCAATCTGTTATATCTCTCTTTTTTCTTACTGCCATATCCCCTTTCAAGACATGGATATTCGGTGGTACTCACTAGTGGGTATAGGGTTATCATGTAGGATCGGGAAAAATGCCAAAAGGGTTATCCTTCTCGGTACTGGTTTTCTACTCCTCCAGCAGAGGTCGCTTTATTATGTTGAAACGTTTCCTGCTGCCGCTGTCGCTCGTCAATCAGGTTGCACTGTTGATGCTGCTACTCGGTTTGTTGGGTATTGCAGGCATGTCGGTTTCCAGTTGGATGTCACAAAGCATCCAAGGGAATGCGCACGCCATTAATAAAGCAGGCTCGCTGCGTATGCAAAGCTACCGGTTGCTATCGATGGTGCCACTCTCTGCCGAGAATCAAATTTATCTGCAAGAACTGGAAGAAGACGAAATCAGTAGCGACCTTCAGCAGGCGGTGCGCCGGGAAGGGCTTAGTGAACAATTCACTGCGCTGCGCGTTTTCTGGCTGGAGAGCCTGCAACCGCATCTGCGGCAGGCGACGCACTCTGCCGATGCCGCGCCGGATGTCGCTCGTTTCGTGAAACAATTAGACGATCTGGTTTCCGCTATCGATCATAAAACCGAGCAGCGGTTAATGATGGTCACGCTGGTGCAGCGTATCTTCATCGGCATCATGTTTATCCTGCTGGTTACCACGTTCTTTTATCTACGTCGCCGCTTGCTGACACCGTGGCGGCGTCTGGTTTCGATGGCGCAGGCTATCGGACAGGGTGACTTCACCCAACGCGTCACCATCAACGGGCATGATGAAATGAGCACGCTGGGACAGGTGTTGAACAGCATGTCGGATGAGCTTTCCGCCATGTACCACAGTCTGGAACAGCGAGTGATAGAGAAAACCGCCGATCTGCAACAGAAGAACGATCTGCTTTCTTTCCTTTATCGCGCCAGCCGACGCCTACATACCGGTGCGCCGCTGTGTAGTCGGCTGATGCCGATCTTGAACGAATTACCTTCATTAACGCCGCTGCGCAATATTCAACTACGGCTGTATGAAGATAACAATCAAGAACAGTTTCACCAGTTTAGCGATTGCAACCAATTACAACCGGACCACTGCCCGGATAACAGCTGTCAGAGCTGCGGTATGCAGGCAAAACGTGAAGAATTGCCGGGTGAACCTCACTGTTGGGATCTCCACGATAAACACGGGCAATACGGTGTTGTGCTGGCCACCTTGCCGGGTAATACCACATTAAGTCGCGATCAGAATCAGTTGCTGAATACCTTATTAGAGCAGTTGACCAGTACACTGGCGTTAGAACGACAGTCCAACCATCAGCAGCAGTTGATGCTGATGGAAGAACGCGCCACCATTGCCCGCGAACTACACGACTCTATCGCACAATCCCTCTCCTGCCTGAAAATTCAGGTGAGCTGCCTGCAAATGCAGGGCGGCGATTTGCCCCCAGCTTCCCAGCAGTTGCTGACGGAAATGCGGGAAGAGTTGAACACCGCCTACCGCCAACTGCGTGAACTGTTGACCACCTTCCGGCTGAAACTTTCTGAGTCTGGCTTACTTGCCGCGCTGCGGGCATCGGTCGATGAATTCGGCAAGCGGTTAGGGTATCCCATCGAACTGCATTACCATTTGCCACCACAGTCGGTCTCTGCTCATCAAGGCATTCACGTTCTACAAATTGTGCGTGAAGCACTGAGCAATATTTATAAACACGCGCAGGCCACGCAGGTCGATATCACGCTGCAACTACGTCAGGGTTGTATCGAACTTAGCGTGACAGATAACGGCATCGGCATTCCCGATGATGCCAGCCGCGCCAACCACTATGGACTGATTATCATGCGCGACCGTGCACGAGGTTTGCACGGCGAATGCATTGTTCGACGCCGGCCACTGGGGGGGACTGAAGTCAATGTCAGTTTCCTCTCCGAATACCGTCACCGGCTACCATTAACAGGAGAAACACATGATTAACGAAGACGCCGCCACCCTACTGCTGATTGATGACCATCCCATGTTGCGCAATGGCGTTAAACAACTCATCAGTATGGACCCAGAATTACAGGTGGCCGGTGAAGCCAGTCACGGCGAACAGGGTGTCGAACTCGCGGAACAGTTGGACCCGGATTTGATTTTGCTCGATTTGAATATGCCCGGCATGAATGGTCTGGAAACGCTAAATCGCCTGCGGGAAAAGTCACTGTCCGGCCGTATTGTCGTCTTTAGCGTATCTAACCATGAAGACGATGTGGTCAATGCATTAAAGAATGGTGCCGATGGTTACCTGCTGAAAGATATGGAGCCGGAAGATTTATTAGCCGCGCTGCATCAGGCGGCATCTGGGAAAATGGTGCTGAGTGAAACGTTGACCCCAATTTTGGCCGCCAGCCTGCGTGAAAGTCGCCACAGCAGTGACCGGGATATTCAGCAACTCACGCCACGCGAACGCGATATTCTGAAATTGCTGGCTCAGGGACTCTCCAATAAAGTGATTGCCCGTAAGCTCACCATTACGGAAAGTACCGTGAAAGTTCACGTCAAACACCTGTTGAAGAAAATGAAGCTCAAATCGCGCGTTGAAGCGGCAGTCTGGGTATTGCAAGAAAAAGTCATTTAATCAAATCGTAACAAAATTATTTAATCAAAGTGTAAAACCGGCAGTTATGATCAGCGGTAAGGATAAGGCGCCCAGGCGCCCCTCCCATCGAGATTATCCTCGCGCGAGCGAGGATGCAGCAGAAGTTGGTGGAAATACCACCACCATTCTACCAAATTAAACGGTTGCTAAACGATACCGGCATTTATAGCCATTATCCTAATTAATGTGACGTTGCTCTCGTCTAAACTAGTTTGTAATCGCATTTTTAAGCTTTTACACCGAGTTTAACGTTGAGGAACAACATGAAGAAGGTCAGTAAGGAGCGATTTATCGGCCTGGAATGGTTACGATTTTTGCTCGGCTGCTACGTGATGATTTATCACACGGTTCACATCTACCCCCAGCGTGAGCGCATCCCTTTTTTGAGCGAACTCACGAGTATGGGGTTCTTCGCCACCAGCACGTTCTTTGTCCTGTCTGGTTTTTTGCTCGCGCATGTCTACATTAAGGACGGGCGTCTGCGCGAACCTGTTCGCCAGTTCTGGGCTAAACGCTTCTTTAATCTTTACCCTATCCATATCATCGCCCTGTTGTCTTCTATTGCCGTCGTCACGCTCATGCAGTGGCTGGCGGTGCCGCCGGAAGGACAAGTCGCCAGTGCGCGGTTCGTCATTTATGACACCAACGACCCCGCTGCCGACCCCGAAACGCTGCGCCATTACATGACGAATGCACAACTGGCGTTCAACGGGTTATTGCAGGTACTGATGTTGCAGGCATGGAATCCTTACTTCCTGACCTTCAATGCCCCGTTATGGTCGCTTTCTACGCTGTTCTTTTTCTATCTGGCATTTCCGCTGTTGGCTCCGCGTCTGTTGAACAGCCGTCATCCGTGGCTGTGGATGGGCATCGTCTGCTTGCTGTATCTGCTACCGCCGATTTGGGTGATCTGGCAGCAGCAGTTCGGCATGCCGTACACCGGACTGTTGCAACGTGGGCCGATCTTCCGTTTGCCGGAATTTCTGGCCGGGATTTTAGGCTATGCGCTGTTCCGTCATTATCGCCAGAAAGATCGCTCACCGTTAAGCAAGGGCCAGCGCTACAGCGTTGCCCTGTTTATCGCTATAAACTTCCTCGTGGCGACCTGGCTATTCACGAAAGGTGATGCTTATTGGTACTTTCTGCTGCACAACGGTTTGCTGTTGCCAGCTCAGGTTGGTTTAGTGTGTCTCAGTGCACTGGCGCGTGAGCCTAACAGCGAGTGGCTGCGGCATTGGTCACCACGACTGGGGGCTGCATCGCTCTCCATCTTTGCGCTACATGTTCCGCTCTTCAATCTGTTCCGCACGTTGGAACAGCTGATACGCGGTAATCCAATGGCCTGTTTCAGCGATTGGGACCAGTGTATTGCCGCTGCCGGTCAAGTACAGTTGTCCATGACGGGCTACATCATTTTCCTGCTCAGCACCGTGACGCTATGCGTTCTCTTCCAGGAACGAATTGTGTTCCGCGTAAGGACGTTCCTGACCTCACGTTTCCTTAGCAGCAATACATCACGCACGCAGCGTACCGCGTAGCACAATCATCGCACACGCTCTCTGGCCTGAAACACGCAGGGCCAGAGATCCCCCCCACATCGGCGTCCTCTGCCACCGCTAAAAATGTGACAGACATCGCGTTATAGCGGTTAATCATCAATAGCAACTTTTATAACTATTTACATTCTAATCAATTATCGTTTTCGGGTAGAGCATCACTCAGATTCCTGTTAATGTTTGCCGTTCCGGGCTAAACCGGTTCGTTATCAACGGCTGCACGTCTTCGTCTCTGACGGACGTCTCACTACATGTCACCACGGTTTATTTGGCAATAATGACACTATCCAAACACGCAATTTCTTCCCTCAGCTTGGTCATCGCCCTCTCCGCAGGCATTACGCAAAGCCACGCTGACACCATTTGGCTGAACAATGGCGACAAGGTCACAGGGAAAATCACGCTGCTTGACGGCGGCAAACTCTTTGTCAACACCGACTATGCAGGCTCCATCTCGGTAGCCTGGGATCAGGTGAAAACCTTTGAAAGCGATCATGGCCTGGTGATTCAGGGTGAACGCTACGAGAAAGGCGTACTGTACCCAGCGGTGAAAGCCGGTGAGAACCGCGCCATCGTCGCGAGCCCATCGCTGGCTAACGAAGCAACTGGTCCGCAAACATTGCCGCTTTCTGAGATCACCTCCATCGTGGCACAGAAGCCGCTGGTGACCGATTTCGCCTGGAAAGGCAACATCGATGCTGGCATGTCGCACAAGAAAAGCTCGACAGAAACCGATAATTACGATGTGACGCTGAACACCAAAGCGCGTCACGATACGTGGCGACACAACCTTGATGCCAGCTATCATTTGGCAAAAGAGGATAAAGTCGAGAGCACCAAGAATGCGGCTGGCGAATATGCGCTGGATAAATTCGTGGATGAAAACTGGTTCTGGCAGGGCCGTTATCAGTACAAACGTGACTGGATTGAAAGCATTAAAATCAACCGCTCTTTCGGTCTCGGTCCTGGTTATCAGTTCTGGGATAACGACTTAGGCGCGTTCTCACTGACGTCGCTGGTCAACTCCCAAACCTTCGTGTACCGCGATCAGGGCGATGATGACTTCTACTCTGGCGCGATAAAGTGGGCGTACAACCGCTATTTGTTCAGCAAAAACGTTGAAGCCTTCACCAACGGTGAATTGGGACGTTCATTTGACGGCACGGCACCCATCTATCTGAAAGCGGATGCAGGCCTGCGCTTCAAGCTAACTGACTGGTCTTCTATGACCATGAAAGTATCACGTACCCGTATCGAAAGTAATCAGGGGAATGTTGACGACACGCTGTACACCATGGGTGTTGGCGTCGGCTGGTAATACCGTCACTTCCACATCGTTTCACGGTGAATGGCGAACTCGTCGTTCACCGTGAATTTCTCCACTCACTTACCGTTACTGACTATTCCCTGCTGACTCAGAGCACGACTGTTGCAGAATACGCACCCGCTGCGCCAATTCGCTCACGCGTTCATCTTCTGTTCCATGATTTTTCAGTTCTTGCTCGAGTGCAAAAAGATATTGCGCATTGGTGCCAAGCGGACCGCTAGCGCGCGCAATCAGCGGTGCGACGCTCTGAATGCAGGTATCATTTTCGTTCAGGGGATGTTCCGGCTCGGAAACAAACACCAGCGCCGTCAACGGTGCGCCGTTCTTACGCTGTAATTCGCACCAGAGTGGACGATAGCAGCCCGTCAGCATTTCTCGCTTCCAGAGTAGTTCCAAATCTTCACGCAATGAGGTTTCCGGCAGGCGGAAAGCCAACCCCGTTGTTTGCCCGCCGGGTTGCAACGCCAGCATCCGCCCCGGCTGTGTTGTCGTGCCGCGACCGATAGTGAGGCGCAGGCAAAAAGCACGCTGCCATCCCGCCAACGTTGCCAGACAGATTTCTTCGGCGTCAAAAACCGGGTTCCACATAAGTGAACCGTAGCCAAATACCCAGACAGGACAGCTATTGGGCCGTAGCGCCAGCGTCCTATCCAGAGAATCAGCCCGCTGTTGCGGCGTGAGCAGTAAGGTTTCTTCAATACATCCAAAAGACGTTCTACAATCTGCTTTCTGCAAAAAATCGCGTGTTAACACTACTTACCACCCCCAGCCCTACTCTTTTTCTGCTCATCAGATCGGCTCTCGCCCTGTGTTTAAAAACCCAACTGCTTCATCTGTTTAATTTTACAACACCATAGAACTTGAGGTTATTCATTTATGGCTTCGCGATCAAGCTTGATACAGGTCACAAAAGCTGAAAAAGTTCGTGATAATGTTTCGCATCACGTAATGTTCCGCCTTTATATCAACTCATCGGCAATACGGCGTCAGACTTGACGTCTTCCTGATATAAACACCATTTTTGTGATAACAGAAGCCTATCTTCGGCCTTTCGCTGAAGATGAAAGCCCAACAGCGTATTTATTTCGATGGAAATGACCACGACTAGACACAAAACGATAATAATTATCATCTCGTGTTGTTATTATTTCCCATACTGGAATTGACTACCACGGAGACACTGAATGGCAACGCCGCGTCAGCCTGTTTTAGTTCAGGTTAAACAGATTCACGATATTTCCCCACATTTACGCTGTATTACGTTCCATCATGATGCGCTGCGCGACTACCCAGCCGAGCGATACGGTGCGCATCTCAAACTGTTTCTGCCTCAGGCTGGACAACAAAAACCAGCTCTGCCCGTCATCGGTGAACGCGGTCCGATCTGGCCGGAAGGCGAAGCCCGCCCTATCGTTCGCACCTATAGCGTCCGGGCGTTGCGCCCAGAGGATGCGGAGCTGGATATGGTTTTCGCGCTGCATGAGCACGTTGGCCCTGCCGTCAACTTTGCTCGTCAGGCCAAGCCCGGCGACTGGGTGGGTATTTCGCAACCCGGCGGCCCACTCCCGATGCTGCCTCCCGCTGCCGCATATTATCTGGCGGCTGACCCATCTTCACTCCCCGCGCTCATAGCGCTGTTGGAGAACCTGCCCGATGACGCTCAGGGACATGCCGTGATCCGTGTCGATAGCGAGGCGGATAAACTCGATATAGCGAAACCATCACAGCTTCAACTGCATTGGATCATTGGCGGGACAGAAACGACCGACGCGCTGGTGCAGCATTTTCAGGCACTCCCAGTAACTGATAATGCATTTTACTGGTTAGCCGGTGAGGATCGTATCGTGGTTCAGCTTCGTCGCCACGTGCGCCGCGAACGCGGGTGTGAACGAAATCAGATATATGCAGTACCTTATTGGCGAGAAGGGCTAAATGAAGAGGATTATCATCATAAACGTCACGATATTATGGACAATCCTGACGAATAACCATAAAAAATACATTTGATATTATAGTCATAGGGAGAAGATAGATAGATTCTCCCTTTTCATTTAAATTTATGCTCAAAACGTAAAAATCCGTAAAACTCCCCGCACCAATACGACAATCTGTTATCATATTGTTCGTTTTATTACGTTATAACTACTTTCTAGTAACCTTTTGCGGTTTATTATTGTGTTACGGCCATGAATAAATGGTTTTATATCCTTAATAAATTGCTTTATGCCCGAGTCATTCGAGTTGTCAGTGCGCTAGCTTGATGTATGACGGGGATATTTTGCCGCACCATTCCTCTGGATAAGGAGAACACCCACAATGAAGTCTCATGCTGAGGTGGTCAAAACTCGCCATCATGAATACTCACTCATTTTTCCTGTTATTGCGCTGGCCGTGCTCTACATGTGGGGCAGTTCACAAGATTTTGTCGCCATTCTCGGTATCAACGCCCTCGCGCTAGCCGGTATTCTTTTCAGTGCATTTAGCGTAGTACGCCATGCTGACGTGCTCGCTCATCGCCTGGGTGAACCTTACGGTTCACTCATCCTCAGCCTGTCCGTTGTGATTCTTGAAGTCAGCCTAATTTCGGCGCTGATGGCCACTGGCGACGCGGGCCCGGACCTGATGCGTGATACGCTCTATTCCATTATCGTGATCGTCACTGGCGGCCTGGTGGGCTTTGCCCTCTTGCTCGGTGGCCGTAAATTCGCCACGCAGTATGTCAACCTCAGTGGCATCAAGCAGTATCTGATGGCGATATTCCCGCTGGCGGTGATTGTGCTGGTTTTCCCCAGCGCCTTACCCGACGGTAACTTCAGCGTAGCGCAGTCGCTGATTATTGCCGCCATTTCTGCGGCGATGTACGGTGTTTTTCTGTTGATTCAAACGCGTACGCACCAAAGTCTGTTTGTCTATGAACATGAAGACGAAGGTGACGGCGACGATCCACATCACGGTAAACCGTCCGCGCACAGCTCGCTGTGGCACACCGGTTGGCTTCTGGTTCATCTGATTGCCGTTATTGCCGTGACCAAGACCAATTCAATGCCGCTGGAAACGCTGCTGACCGAAATGAACGCGCCGACGCAGTTTACGGGCTTTCTGGTCGCGCTGTTAATCCTCTCACCTGAAGGGCTGGGAGCTATCCGTGCGGTTCTAAAAAATCAGGTACAGCGTGCTATGAACCTGTTCTTTGGTTCCGTACTGGCGACGATTTCACTCACCGTCCCCACCGTCACCATCATCGCGATGATGACAGGCCGTACGCTAAACTTCGGTCTGGATATGCCACATATCGTCGTGATGCTGTCTGTGTTGGTGCTGTGCCACATTACATTCTCCACAGGGAGAACGAACGTATTGAGCGGCAGTGCGCATTTAGCACTCTTTGCCGCCTATCTGATCACCATCACGCTATAACCTCTCAGTTGACGCGGTTTTCGCCGCGTCAGCCTCGTCAAACTGCACTTCTCTTGATGTATCTCTGGATCTTCTCAGCGCCTCCAGCGTATCGTAAGGCTGTCGTCGACGGACCGGCAGGCCCGCCATGTTGATTTACTTCCTTACTTTGGTTTCTGCTTAGATGAAAACGCACGGAATTAACGGCGTCAGGCCGTTCAGCGCGCTGATTGACGCGTGCTGGCGCGAAAAATATACGCTACAACGTTTTATCCACGACATTATCGCTGGCGTTACCGTCGGCATCATCGCCATTCCGCTGGCGATGGCGCTGGCGATTGCCAGCGGCGTTCCCCCACAGTACGGGTTATATACTTCGGCGATTGCCGGGATCGTCATTGCCGTCAGCGGCGGTTCGCGCTACAGCGTATCGGGTCCGACAGCAGCTTTCGTCGTCATTCTCTATCCCGTGTCACAGCAGTTTGGGTTATCCGGCCTGCTGGTCGCCACCCTGCTTTCCGGTGTGTTTCTGCTGCTGATGGGGCTCTGCCGCTTCGGCCGACTGATCGAATATATTCCGCTCTCCGTGACGCTGGGGTTTACCTCAGGGATCGCTATCACCATCGGTACGATGCAAATCAAAGATTTCTTCGGCTTGCAGATGGCCGTAGTCCCCGAGCACTACGTCGAAAAAGTGTCGGCACTGGCGCAATCGCTGCCAACCCTCCATCTTGCCGATACGCTGATCGGCGCAACGACGCTGCTGGTTCTCATCGTTTGGCCCAGACTCGGTATCCGCCTACCCGGTCACTTGCCTGCGCTGCTGGCAGGCGTCGCGGTGATGGGGATTATGTCGCTACTGGGTGAAAATGTGGCCACCATCGGCTCCCGCTTTAGTTACATGCTGGCGGACGGTTCGCAAGGGCAAGGGATTCCGCCCATTTTACCGCAGCTTATTTTACCGTGGGACATTCCGTCGCCGGATGGGAAGACGATGACGTTGGATTGGCAAAGCATTTCCGCTCTGCTGCCTGCGGCATTCTCGATGGCGATGCTGGGTGCGATTGAGTCGCTGCTGTGCGCCGTCGTACTGGATGGCATGACAGGAAAAAAACACAATTCTAATGCCGAGCTGATGGGGCAAGGCTTCGGTAACATCATCGCACCTTTCTTTGGCGGTATTACCGCGACCGCCGCGATTGCCCGCTCTGCCGCCAACGTGCGCGCAGGCGCGAACTCGCCGATCTCCGCCGTGGTTCATGCCCTGTTGGTGCTGTTAGCATTGCTGATACTTGCGCCATGGTTGTCTTATCTGCCGCTGGCGGCAATGGCATCACTGCTGTTGATTGTCGCCTGGAACATGAGCGAAGCGCACAAGGTGGTAGATTTACTGCGCCACGGACCGAAAGACGACATTATTGTGATGCTGCTCTGTATGTCGTTGACCGTGCTGTTCGATATGGTGATCGCGATTACCGTCGGCATTGTGCTGGCATCGTTGCTCTTCATGCGACGCATCGCACAAATGACCCGTCTGAGCGAACTGCCGGACACCAAAATACCGGATCATCTGGTGTTACGCGTTAACGGCCCGCTGTTTTTTGCCGCGGCAGAACGCATCTTCAACGACCTGACCGTGCGCAGTGAAGGCTACCAAAATATCATCTTACAGTGGGATGCGGTGCCGGTGCTGGATGCCGGCGGGCTCAATGCGTTCCTGCGCTTTAGCGAAACGCTGCCCGAGGGTAAACAGCTCATCATTACCGACATTCCCTTCCAGCCGTTAAAAACGCTGGCGCGAGCAAAGGTTCACCCGATTGAAGGACGACTGAGTTTCTACGGTTCATTGGCGCAAGCCATTGAGGCGACGACGGCACGCTCAGCATAGCAGAGGCAACGACTCAGGGGATGCTCAACCGTCCCCTTATCCTTTTTCACCAGCGGTTTACTACGCCCGCCCCTAACGGGTATAAAACCATATCCTGCATAGTCGTTAATTCAGGTATATTGTCACGGTTCCCCCCTTTAACTCGCGTGTTGAGGAGATTTCACCGTGACAACGTTTTCTTCTGCTCCCGTGTTAATTACCGGCGGTGCACGGCGTATTGGGCTAGCGCTGGCGCGTTCGTTTCTGGCTCAGTCGACCCCGGTCATCATCAGCTATCGCACGCCTTATCCCGAACTTGAGACGCTACAGCAAGACGGCGCGATTTGCCTGGACGCTGATTTTTCCACCACGGAAAACATCTATACCTTTGCGGAGCAAATTCAATCGCTTACTCCGCAGCTACGCGCAATTATTCACAACGCCAGCAGTTGGACACCAGAAAAGCCTGACACACCATTGGAGCAGACGCTGAGCGATATGCTGCAAATTCATGTCTATGCCCCCTATTTACTCAACCAACTGCTGGAACCTTGCCTACGCGGACAAGGTATTGCGGGTGCGGATATTATTCATCTGACAGATTACGTCGTTGAAAAAGGCAGCGAAAAACACATCGCCTATGCCGCCAGCAAAGCGGCGCTGGATAACATGACGCGTTCGTTTGCCCGCAAACTGGCACCGGAAGTGAAGGTAAACGCCATTGCTCCCGGTTTAATCCTGTTCAAGGAACAGGATGACGACGAATATCGTCAGCAGGCGTTGGAAAAGTCATTGATGAAAATCGCGCCTGGCGAAGAGGAAATAGTTCAACTGGTAGACTATTTGTTCAAGAGCCGTTATGTGACGGGGAAAACGCTGGGCGTCGATGGCGGACGGGCTTTGCGCTAAATCCCTGAGTATCAATGCGAGGATAAGAAAATCACCACCAGTGAAGTTCGCCAGCAGCTTACTGCACACCTAACACGCCTGTGGCGTTACGGGTTAGTCCTATCACGCAGCCACGAGGTTGCCGAAGAGTTAGTCCAGTCCACCTGCGTTCGGGCGCTCGAAAAGAGTGCACAATTTACACCGGGTACTCGTATCGACAGATGGTTGTTCTCCATTCTCCACTCAATATGGATTTCCGAACTGCGCGCCCGCCGCGTACGTCAGGGGCAAGGATTTATTGAAAGTGAGGAATTGCTAGCCCCGGATACCCATGAACGGGATGACGATCGCCTGCATTACCAAAAAATAATGCAGCGTGTCAGCGCGCTCCCAGAAGCACAGCGCAACACCGTATTTTTAGTTTATGTCGAAGGGTTTACCTATCAGGAGGCGGCAGACACGCTATCGGTACCGATCGGCACGATTATGAGCCGGCTGGCCGCCGCGCGGAGTGCGCTGGCTAAATCAGTTGACACGCCGCCTTCGGTAAAGGAGAAACAGTCTTGAAACCAGTACATTTTACGCCCCCCTACAGTGACGAAGCCATTGTCGCCTGGCTGGATGGCGAGATGAATGAGGCCGATGCGCAAAGATTCAAGGCATTGCTCAAGGGAGACGAAGAGCTTGCCGAGCGCACAGCCGAGCTGATGAAAAGCCAGCTTGCTTTTGAAGAAGCCTTCGCACCACTGCTCGACAAAGCGCCTAAAGCAAGGATGCTGGCCAGGCTGGAAGCGTTAGCAACACCGGTTCCAACACCCGGCAAATTCTCATTTCACGCGGGTGTCAGCCGCCGCTCGCTGATTGCCGCGTCATTCAGCTTTCTGGTGATTGGCTCTGGAATCGGCTACCTCGCACGTTCACCCCAGCTTATTCTCAGCGACAGCGAGAAAATTCGCGATCTTGAAGCGCAATACATGTCGCTGTACAGCGCGGAAACCCTACTCGATGCGGATAACTCCGCACAGGCCTTGCAGCGTGGGCTGTCTCGTACTGCCGAAAACATTGGATTGCAGCTCAATACACCGCAGTTGGCGCTTCACGGTGCAGAGTTAAAAATGGTACGCCTGCTGAGCTATGACAATACGTCGATTGCGCAGATTACCTGGATGCATGCCGAATATGGGCCGATGGCGCTATGTATTTCTCCTGAGCGTCAGGCAACTGCCACCGCGCTTAACAATGAGCAACGCCATGATATGCAGGTTGTCTGGTGGCGCGCTCGCGGCTATCAGTTCGTATTAATTGGCCGTAGCCCGGTTATTCCGCTGACAGAAAATGCGCTCAGGTTACAGACCGCACTGGCATAGCCTGTACACTGCCCTCCACACACGGGCACCCCACGTGTGGAGGGCAAATAGTTATACTGCGTGCCGGGCTTTCGCCTGAATTTCAATATTAATCGCTACGCGATCGTCCACCACCCCGGTAAACCGATCCATGTTAAAAGACGAGCGCGAAATAGCGGTGGTGGCATGGAGAGACAGCGAACCGTCATGAGATGCGGTTCCGCCATGTTCTTCAAGCGTGGCTTCCAGAATGACCGGGCGTTGAACGTTTTTTACCGACAGTGACCCAAAAACCCGAAAGTGACCATTCCCCAACGCCACTACCCTGCTGCTAGTAAAAGTAATATCGGGATAGTGCTCAGCATCAAAAAACAGGCTGCTTTTTAACTGGTAGGTCAACAGACTGTTGGAAGCCTGTAGCGTCGTGATGGGAATTTTCACATCAATACGGTCATTTACTTCCTTTTCAGCATCCAGCGTGATGTTGCCCGTCACGCCGTCGAGAGAGGCTTGTGACAGGTGACCAAATGCTTGCCATGAAAGCGCAATGACCGTGTTATCAGTGGCAACGGTGTAGTTAAGAGGCATAGCGTGCAACAGTGGGCTGATGAGCAGCCCGGAGGCCAATACGGGAACGATGCGTGTCATAACAGAATTCTCCTCAGAATAGACAACGCGTAAACGCTCCAGAGCACCACTTTATTCGGACACGTTTCATTATTTCTACCGATTCTGAGGGAACACGTCAGGCCTCGATGTCGAACGGGCTTTGCGTTAACAACCCGCTCAACGAAATCGCCGACGCTATTGCTAACCTTTTTTCTTCACTCGCGCCTTACGCTGGTACGCTTTATGGTTGGCGACATACGTCAGGTAGGCTGCGCGCGTCAGCCCGCAAGTACGCTGGGCGAAGGCATCGTAGGTCGTATCAGGTGGAAAACCAAACTCGGCCAATGCCTGTTCCCACGCTTCACGATGTGCCGGGTTGTGTAGCGTTTTATCGTAGTCAGGGAAACCGTTATCGGCGAAGCATTCGGCTGATACGCTGCTATAAGCCCCGTTATTCATATAGCTACGCCCAGCCTTAAAAGCGGTATCCTGACTGGCTTTCTCGATCGAACACGGTCCCCATGACAGGCGATAGCCACTTTTCTGTGCGCTGATGCTTGGGCCATAGCCAACCGGGAACAGAATGTCGTCTTCCGACAACGTTTTCGATCCCACATACTCGTAGTTACCGCGCAGAAATGAGTTATCCATAACAATCGAGCACTTTTCAGACAAGGGCGATGCCACAATCTCCGACAGAGAAGGATTACGCTCGGTCGTGCGAAGCAGATAAGGCCGAACAAACAGCGGCATCGTCATTACATCGTGCCAGATACTGTGTTCAGCAAACAATTCGTCCTTTTGCATCTGACGCAGGTTGCCAATCACCAGAACATAACCATCAGTATGTAAATCTATTTCGACGCGAAAGATGTCGCCCGGAATGGTTTTATGCTGCTGATTTTTCATACTCATCAACCGTTCCAGTTTATGAGCATAATCAACAGGTAAGCGCTCGTGATAAGATTTCAGCCAGTCGACAATCTCTTCTTTACTGGTCAAGTCCCGACACTCTGGCAGCGGGAGTCGAATAGAATTTCGATAATTACTGGCGTTAATATAGCCGTAATTTCCCGAGTTCAGCGTTCTGATACCTGCCGAAAACACAATGCCATCAGCCATTACGCTAGAAACGCTGGTGTAAGTGAGTTTTTTTTCTTTACCCCGCGAGGTTCTCGGCAAAATAACCTCACGTCCACGCGTTTGAATAATAACGTCTTCTTCCTGATAATTTAACGCGGTGGCGGTAATGCGCTTGCGGATCGTGTCACCCTCGAAGCAGATAAAATAACCGTCGCGCACCGTTAAAATATCCCATTCAGCCGATAACGGTTCCAGACCGAAATAAGGGCGTAAAGCTTCCTGCATCCAGCTATTTATCTGATCAATCGGTTTCATCTTTAGCACGGTTCCCGGTGGGATAATCGATAATCATGGCGCGGTCGCCCTCGATAAATTGCAAGAGTCGACTAAAAAAACACGCACCGCAGCTTATCTAATTTTGAAAAATAAACAAATACTTAACACCCATTTACGCTTCGCTTCTCGTTTATCGTCGCTCATCAGGCTATGCTATCAACAGAGAGATGGGGATGACGTAGATACCATGCATAAGATTGTTTTTATAGAAGATGATACCGAGGTGGGGAAATTGATCGCCGCCTACCTTGGCAAGCATGACATTGATGTTCAGGTTGAAGCGCGAGGCGATCAGGCACAGGCCTTTATTGAACAGCAGCAGCCCGACCTTGTGCTGCTGGACATTATGCTGCCCGGCAAAGACGGGATGACCATCTGTCGGGAGTTGCGGCCACAGTACAGCGGCCCGATTGTGCTACTGACCTCGCTGGACAGCGATATGAATCATATTCTGGCACTGGAAATGGGTGCCGATGATTACATTCTGAAAACCACGCCGCCCGCCGTCTTGCTTGCCCGCTTGCGCCTGCATTTGCGGCAATATGCCACTACGCCACAGCCTGTGGCAGAAAATACAACGCCCGCGGCGTTGCAGGTGCATAAATCACTGCACTTCGGCCTGCTCTGTATCGACCCGGTCAATCGGGAAGTGACATTAGGGCAAGAGCACATCGTGTTATCCACCGCGGATTTCGATCTCCTCTGGCAGTTGGCAACCCATGCTGGCCACATTATGGATCGGGATGCGCTGCTGAAAAATCTGCGCGGCGTGACCTACGATGGCATGGATCGCAGTATTGATGTGGCAATTTCCCGCCTGCGTAAAAAACTGTACGACAACCCGCTGGAACCATTTCGTATCAAAACCGTGCGTAACAAAGGTTACCTGTTTGCCCCCAATACCTGGGAGAGCGTGACGCTATGAGAAAACTGTTCGTCCAGTTTTTTCTCCTGCTGTTCGCCTGCTTTGTCGTCATGACACTACTGGTCGGGCTGGTCTATAAAGTCACGGCCGAACGCGCCGGACGCCAGTCCATGGACGACCTGATGAAAAGTTCGCTGTATCTCATTCGTAATGAGCTACGCGCGATCCCCCCCCGCGAATGGCATAAAACCATCAACCAGCTTGATTTAAACCTGTCGTTCAAGTTGCACATCGAACCGGTGAGCAAATATGCGCTCAGCCCCAAGAATCGGCAGCGCCTGAACCAAGGAGAAATTATCGCGCTGGATGACGAGTACACGTTTATTCAACGTATCCCACGTAGCCACTACGTTCTCGCCGTTGGCCCTATTCCTTATTTATTCTTTCTGCACGAAATGAGACTGCTGGATTTACTGCTGGTGATGCTCATCGGGCTGTCGCTCGCGTTACCCGTTTTCTTGTGGATGCGGCCACATTGGCAAGCCATGCTAAAACTGGAAAATGCCGCCCAGCGTCTGGGGGATGGTCATCTGGAAGAGCGCATTCACTTTGATAGCACTTCAAGCCTGTTTCGGCTGGGGGTCGCCTTCAACCGAATGGCAGATAACCTGAACCAGCTCATCAACAGTAAAAAGCAGCTAATTGACAATATCGCGCACGAACTGCGCACACCGTTGGTCAGGCTGCGCTATCGGCTGGCGATGAGCGACAACCTGACAGAAGATGAGCAGCAGGCGTTAAACCGGGATATTGGTCAACTCGAAGCGCTGATTGACGAATTGCTGACCTATGCCAGGCTCGATCGCCCACAGGTAACGCTGCATCTTGCCGATATTGATATTCCTTCGTGGTTACAGGCGAAAGTTGACGATTTTCGTCTTATCCATCCTGACAAACAGATTTCACTGGAAATGCCTCCTTCGGCACAAATTGGTGCGCTTGATTTACGTCTCATGGAACGAGTCCTGAATAACCTGATCGGCAATGGGTTACGCTTCTGCCACAGCCAACTGCGTATCAGCCTGACGTCCGACGCGGCGCATATCGCGTGCCTGCAAGTCGAAGATGACGGCCCCGGCATTGCTCCCGAAAACCGAGACAGTGTTTTTGAACCGTTTATTCGCCTGGAAGCAGGCATTGAGAACAGCAGCGGCGGATGTGGGTTGGGGCTGGCGATTGTTCATGCTATCGCACGTGCTTACGAAGGCAATATCACGGTGGATGAAAGCCCGCTCGGCGGTGCCCGTTTTCGCTTTTGCTGGCCAGTAAAAACCGCGACAGCACAGGCTACTATCGCCATTCAGCCTTAACGACAAGACAGCGGCAATCCCGCTGTCTTTCAATGATTTCTTTGCTTTCCTCGGCCTGTACATTAGGTTACACGCCGAAACCAATCACTCACTGAAGCCGCCCTCTGTTTATCCTATTCTCTCTTCAACGGCCCACCTGAGGGTCACGAAACGTGAATGAGATAACGAGGAAATGATGATGAATAAAGTATTAGTTATGATCGCAGGTGCGGCTCTGGGTCTGTCCTCTGTCGCATTTGCCGCAGATACCGTAACCAGCGTACCCGCTCAAACATCTGCAACCACGACCACCTCTGCTCCAGCTAAAGCTGTTCACCATAAAAAACAGGTGAAGAAAGCGAAACCAACTGCTGAACAGAAAGCGCAAGCTGCCAAGAAACATGTGAAGAAAGCGAAGCACGCTCCAGCACAGAAAGCACAGGCAGCTAAGAAACACGTGAAGAAAGCAAAACCCGCTCCAGCACAGAAAGCACAGGCAGCTAAGAAACACGTGAAGAAAGCGAAGCCAGCTCCAGCACAGAAAGCACAAGCGGCTAAGAAACACGTGAAGAAAGCAAAACCCGCTCCAGCGCAGAAAGCGCAGGCTGCCAAGAAACACGTGAAAAAAGCGAAAACTGCAAAACCTGCTGATACCACGCCAGCGGCGTAATCGATAGTCATCCTCGCCTTCCCCCTACCGATGGGGAAGGCGTCACTTACGGTCAGCCCGGTTCGAATCTCGCCACTAAGGGCAACGACAGAGTCATCATCAAACACCCGGTCCATCGGGTGTTTATTTCATGGGGGAAGGGAACATGATGCGTCGCTACTCATTCGAAATTATGCTATCCCTCGTTCTGCTCTGTGGAATTATCACCCTAAGTTTTTTTCTCTAGTTCTCAGAATTGCTCTACCACGCACCTACCCACGTATTCTCGCTATTATTAAGTACCGATGTCTATCCGCATAAAAAACACGCACCAACATTGATAACCACTCTCATTAACAATATTATTGCTTCCTATATTTTAATCTCTTCCCTTCCCTATCAACAGGTCAAACCAGACCAGACTGCCGTTTAAATCAATCACTTGAAGACTATCGTCTCATTTACGATGATAAACACGCCAATAACAATGGAATTATCTAAATCTTAAACTACAATTTCGAAATCAATAATAAGTCACATTGGATTTCAACGTATATTTATTATTAGAAAATAAAGCACACTAATTACAAGGTTTAATTTACCAAGACATCCACGATGTCCAACCACAACACCGCGCTGCGCGCAGTATCTGTTTTATTGCATTAGCACCACAGCGTGCTAACCACATAATCACTTAAAACAAGGTGGTATTTATTGATAAAAAGACGACAATATACTTAGCCGAATACGGATTGAACTTCAAAACCACAAATTTAATAACACACCTCTAAGGATGCTGTATTTTTCATAAAACGAAATGGACGCGTTATAACTCCATCACGTACAGGTTTTCAATGAAAGAATTAAATACCTCTATTTTTAGAATTACAAAAATACTTTCGCCACACAGTAATATCGCCCCGCCGACCAAAGTCATCAAAGGGAAACGACTTTATTTCTTTTATCCATCAGGAGAGCAAGTGATTTATTTTCTGGATGAAGGAACATTCTTAATGAAGCAGTCAATCGATGATAAAGTTATTTCCGTTATATTATCACCTGCCATCATCGGTTGGTCCATGGTGACGCTTGATGGTGGGGAACTCTATCTGGAAAGGGTTGATTATGGAAAAATTCGCAGTATTCCTTTCAATACCGCGATGCGCATTATTACGGCTTATGAACGTTTCGACGATGTTTTAGCGATTGTTAATACCGGGTTTCATGCATTGATTGACCATTGTATCGGCAATCATGGTGACTCACTTTCCATCGTGCACAAAATGCTACGTTCTCTGAATCAACTTCCCCCTGATGTTAAACGACGTTTCTCTGCTCTGTCGTATATTTCCCAACGTACGTCACTCTCAAAAAGTACGATAAAACGGGGACTGAAGCGGCTACAGCAGCAAGGCTTAATTACACTGGAGCGCGGTAAATTACGCCATCTCACGGAGTGTAATTAATGCCATGACGGGTCGCCTGACCCGTCACACCTTCTGAATATTCCCCAACGCCTACAGGTAGGTTAGCGTAAATGTTGCATCCGCATTGGCAGAACCGACCGTCACTGGCGTACCGAGCGCCACATACTGCCCATAAAAAACCAGTGCCACACGGGCAGCATTAGCCGACAGCGCATAAATAGGCGTTGGCAGCCCAAGAGCCACACGACGGCGTTCGCTATCCAGAATCGCCACGGCAATATTGGTCGCGCTACTGCTCGCGTTAAGGGCAAGCAGCGTATTATCCGCCGTTGGCGCACTGCCATAAAACGTCACTTCGACGCCAGACGCCGCTACTCCACAGTTCTCCAGAACAATCTCGAAGCGTGTCGGATTCGGATTTTGCGATCCTACAGCAAACTGCTTGCTTGCCCACCTGCCGAGATCGACCGTTTGTTCCTGCGTTCCCACGCTGACACTGCAACTGTTTGCCAACAGCGTCGCGGTAAGTCGCATATTGGTCAGCCCCAGATCGGCACGCACCGGCATCAAAGCACAAACACTTGCGATCAAGGAAACCAGGCACAAACGAACGCTCCATGTCACTCGTGCACGCACGGTAGGCACCATCATATCCTGAAGTCGGTTCATCGATTCCCCCCTCTTTTAGTAAAAATCGACGCGCAGATAGGCATTTGCCGTCGCAACACCTTCCTGAGGCTTATTCCCTGTCACGCTGACCGGATATGCAGTGATCGCCACATTAGCGCTTGCCGTTTCATCCAACGTAAAGGGGATCACGCTTGCAATATCGTTAGGCGTCAAGGGATTGTTTCCACTGTCTGTGACAATAAATCCAACATCAGGGTTATCGGAAACCACCATATCCCCAGACGATTTATCGGCCTGAAGCCGCATCGACAGACTTGCCTGTGCATCGATGCCGTTACAAGCAATACCTATCGTCCGCGTCACAGGAGAAACGCCAACAGGTTTTTCCCCTGCCGTGTTAAACAATCCTGATGAGATCCCGCCAAAATCAATACTGATGATCTGCCCCGCATTCAAGGCACAGCTCTGAGGAACGGTAACCGAACCGCTCATATAGCCGACGACTAGCGGCGATCCCACATTTTGGCCGTTGCCGCCCTGGTTACCATAGAGATAAAAAATCGGTGCCATCGGGATATTAGAAACCCCCACAAATTTGCGCTTGATACGGAAGTTCACCTGAACCCGACTGCCCGTTGTCGCATTGCCCCCGCACAGTCCCGCACAATTGTTATTTACATCGGTAAACGGCACATTATGAAATGTCCCTCCCGAGGTCCGGTTATAGACAAAAATACGCGATGACACCTGAAGATAATCATTACCGGTAATATTAAACCAGTTCACGCCGCTTTCCGTCGATGCCAGAACCAATGACGGACCAGGCTGTGCCGAATAATAAACCGTATCCCGGTTATTACATGGGCCGCTTATCGTATAGGAGCCCGCATCATTTTTTTCATTCCACCCCGTCACATATCCGACATAGTTCTGGCTGGAGGCCAGCGCGTAAGTGTAGTCATACGTTAACGGTGAACCGCTTGATGTCGTGCATTGCACCGCGCTAGCCTGCCCGGCGATGCCCAGCAAACCCGCTGCGGTAACACTGCGCCACCACACATGACTTCGCATAGCGCTTTTGTTATTTTTCATCAGTAATGTCATTGACATATCGCCTTCGTGTAGGAAATCGGTTGGTTTTCACTGCCGTTTGGCAGAGCGTAGCGAAGCGTACATTGCTGCTGTGAACCGCTTCCCCATGCGACCTTCAGCTCACCTTCAGGGGCTAGCCCAGAGAGAAATACCTGCCCATCATCTCCGACAATACCGGTGCTATCGCTGTCCACGCGGGAAACGAGTGCGCCAAAGGGAACCGCTCGACCATTGCGCTGTTGCAGTGAGATCAGCGCGCGCCCCCCCTGATAAGCGGTAAAGCTGGCGCGAACCATCGCTCCCCGCGTCGGCACAAGGTTAGCGACAGTATTGTTCACTTCGGTGTTTTGATTTAACGAATTGACGTCCAGCGCGATGCGGTTATTACGATAAACGCTGGCATAGGGAATGACGGCATAGCCGCGCCAGTCCGTCTGAATACCCGTGGTATTCTCCACTCTGACACGACTAGCACCGGGTACTTTAATCAGCACATTGGTATCGCCCAATGGTTGGCTAAACGTGACGCCATCGGCATGTGCCACGACGCCACCGCTGACCCCATAATTAAGCTGGCGGCTATGGCGCGTGTAGTTGTAGTTGGCATTGCTGTTACCGTAAGTCCCCTGATAACCGAGTCCTGCGTTCCCACTGTTTCCGATGCCGCGGTTGCCATACCCTTGGGAGACATGGTAGTTGAGGTTGCCTTCCGGCAGCATCGTGCCACTGAGCCCAACCTGCTGTAACGTGCGCCCCTGATTGTCCGACGTCATGTTGTACGTGGTATACGCGATATTCTGTGAACGCCGAAGGCTAATACCTTCTCGGTGTCCGTTAAGCCACTGACCCAGAGGAATAGAAAGGTTAAAAGCAAACAGCTGGTTTCGCTCTTCCAGCCCTTGATTTTTGTTATAGCTATAGCTCAGGTTATAACTCACGCCGCGGTACACGTTGCTGTAGCCGATTTGCAGCAGATCGTTCGTGCCATCGGTATGCCAATAATCCTGTCGGCTCCCCGTCAAAAATAACGATCCGTATCCATTACCCAGTTGCTGGGTAATATTCATCTGCATCCTACTTTTCTTCGCGTTATTCAGATTGTAGTAGTCACGTACAACAGGCTGAGCATCAGAAAAATCGACGGTGTAACCGCTCATGTTTTTATAGCTGGCCTCATCCAACGTAAAAAATCCCTTGGTTGAGTAGCGATAGCCCAGAATCTGAAAGTTAGTTCCCAAGTCATTCAAGGATTTGGCATACAGGAAACGCAGCGACTGCCCACGATGATCGCTGCCATCTGACAACGTGCTGTAAGCCTGAGTGAGGTCGGCAGAAAAAGCCCCCCAGTCACCGAGATTCTTACCCGTCCCCAACGTCAACGCCTGATAATCTTCAGCAAGCTGCGTGCCGCCATACAGCGTCACCCCCGCCGAACGCCCCCAAATCAGCGTGCCCTGACCAAAAAAAGGCTGCTCTTGTTGCGCATTGTTGCTGCGGTATTTACCGATCGTCGCGGTATATTTCATCCGATTTTCACGCTGAAGTAGCGGTACGGCGGAATAAGGCACCACAAAACTGTTCGTCGAGTTGTCGCTCTCAGTAATGGTCACCTGTAAGTCGCCGCTAGATGACGTAGGGTAAAGATCGGTAATTTCGAAGGCGCCAGGCGCGACATAAGATTGATAAATAACATAGCTATTCTGTCGGATGGTGACGCGGGCATTGCTTTTAGCAATCCCTCTGATCGTTGGCGCGAATCCTCTCAAACTGTCCGGTAGCATCGCATCATCAGACGCCATCTGTACGCCACGAAATCCCAAACTATCGAAGACATCCCCGACCGTATTACTGTCACCGAGGGTCAACTCGCTGCGCCAGGGAATGATAGCGCGCTGTAAATAGGTGCTGACGTGCTGAAATTCGTTATAACGCAAATTTGCATAACGGGAATAACGCCAGGTGGAGTAATCACGCAGCCGCCAACCATTCCAGTTAACCCCACTATCCAGATTGAGGAAATAGCTGTCACTGCGGGCATTGCCGTGGGCATTGCTGCCGGTGAATTGATAATTAAATAATGCCGACGTAATACCCTCATCCCATTCTTCCGGCGAAATGTATCCCCGTCCGGCATTTTTCAACGCAACCTGCGGCAAGCTGATATTCAATCTCTGAAGTTCAAAATCAAAATCCACGCGTGCATCAGGGATCGCCAGCGGCAAATTGACACACGCCGCAGCCGGTTCGTCATGTAGAGAGGAAAAAGATCGCAGATTGACATTAAGTTGTTCCAGCAGCGTTGTCGTCAGGCAAGGTTCAAGACCCGTATCATCGCCTGAGGGTTTAGCGGTGGGCGTGCGTACTTGAAACGCAATATCACGAGAAACCGCATATTCGGCATTAACATAAATCTCGACCCGATAGATGCCCGGCGGTTGCCCTTCACCGTTATCAAAACGAGAAAGATCGGCGATGGCAGAAGGATCGTCCGATAAAAACGTCGGATTAAAGAAAGTTTCGGCCTCACCGCTCAATGGAAATGCCAGACATAGCATCATGGCCGGATACCAGCGTAATCGCGTAGGTATGACGCGATGACATGCAGTTGAAGGCGGTTGTATCGTAGGTTGTGAACGCATACAAAAATTCCTCATCTATGACGATGAAAAGCGCAGGCAGTCGTCGCAATGTCATTCGACGGCGGCTGGTATCTCACCGTTTCATAGCCCTGAGCCCGTGACGCGCGGCGTCATCGCACCGTAGTCGTTAATCGTCTGGTAACTCACCGCACCGGAGGCTTTGCCAGGCAATGTCACGGATGCCGAGCTTTTAGGCGACACCATGGTGTTGGGGAGTTTCTGACTACCAGATTGGAGGTTGACCAACGTAATAAAATAGGGAGAAGGATTGGCGATCGTGAGCGTATTGCTCGACTGGTGGAAACGCAGCATAGTCGATGCGCTATCTGCCCCCATCGGCAGGTTGGCAGGTCTAACGAAAAGTTTTATCCGGGATAACACTGCCAATTGCAGCGCGTTTTTATCCTGAAGGTCGCGCTTATCAACGGCGGGGATCGCTTTCACGTTGAGCCAGTAAACAGACTCGCGATCGGTCGGTAACGACGCCCCTACATGCATCAACCGCAGCGTATTTTCGCCCTTAGGTTTCACCACAAAAAGCGGCGGCGTCGCCAGAAAATCCGTGGTTTTATTACCGTCCTTATCTTCCACCCAGGATTGAATCAAAAAGCGGTTTTTTTCATCACTATTAATAATTGACAGCGAAGCCTGATTGGCCCCAGCGGGATAGATCACCCGTGTGGCTCCCAGCGCGATACCACCAGCCTGTGCCTGTTGAGCAATCAATAAAGAAAAAGACAGCAGTCCAAATAAGAAAGATCGGAATAAAAGAGATGTATTCGGCACACACCACCTCACAATAACGTGTTGTTGAATGGGGTATAAAGACGGCCATCCTTGGCTTTATGGCCTCCTTGCTAACCGTTCTTATTGATAATCGATGGTGAACGTGGCATCAGCATCTGCCGCGCCCGGTGTCGCGGTCGCTTGCGTGGCTTTATAGCGTGCGCTGAATGCCAGCACGTTGCTGCCATCGTTCAGCGTTTGTGGGGCTGAGTAGACTGCACCATTTGGCGTCAGAACCGTACCGGCACGATCGGAAATTTCAATCCCCACACCGCCTGCTGCGCCAGCGACTCCACCACCAATATTGCTGACAGCCAGGACGGTGTTGTCATTTGCATCGGCTGTACCGGTAAAGGCAACCGCTGCGGTGGTGGATACGGTGGAATCACAATCTTCGAGATTGATGGTGAAAGGGACTTTGCCTGAGTAGGTTCCCACCCCGGTAAAACGGGCGGTACGGTATTGTCCCAGGTTCACAATCTGATCAGCGGTATTGGTACTGACCGCACAAGCGGCATTAACGATTTCACCTTTGAAATGTACGGTTCCGCCAGCAACGGTAGCCGCAAAAACAGTAAAACTGGATGACAACAATGAGGCACCAATCAAGGTATTGAGTAAAGATTTATGCATAACTTATATTTCCTGATAACAGATAAAAGTTAACGATCGCATTTAAAAAACAATCGTGGCTCTGTCGCTAAAGCGACGTCTCGATCCTTTTTTTTAGTGCATCAGTCAGGAGCACTCTGACGTCCTTCGACACGAGAGAAATGTGCGGGCAAGATGCCCAACGCATTTCCCCGTCGCGATGCGTTAATAAATATTTTTCATGATTGTTATTTTGTAAAAGTTGTTTGAGGCTTGATGAAAAAACCGAAAAACCAGAACTAAAACCTAACAAATAAAAATTTATTGAAATTTAAAGTTGGGAAATAAAACACATCCAACATATAAATTTATTTTTTATTGAGTAGGAATTCATCGCATAAAAAACATGAACGCGTAAAATGTGCCAAATGAGCTCGTATGTTTATTTTTTGTTATGTTTTATGCCTGATTTCACGATGTAACACGGGCCGAACGCCGTAAAGCGATAGCGATGCGAATAAGGAAATAAACAAGAGGGACATGCAGATATAAAGGAGAAGACGACAGTATTCCGCAGAGAAAACGACACACATTGAAATAAAAAACATATCAGCCTATCCGCTAAACACAGCCAACTGACGATAGGTGCAATATATTGATTTAAAAGTAATTAGTTAATAACAACTCGGATTGCTAGACCAAGGTTTAGGCACAGTAAAGTTTTATCACGCGATGCCGTTTATATCATTACACACCAGGCAATACCGAGATAATCATAATGAAAAAAATCCTGCAAACATCAGCCATACTGCTCTGCATGATGGCTGCCACGCCGTATACTTTCGCCTCATCGTCTTCATCGACAGGTATCATTCGCTTTGTGGGTGCCATCGTTGAACCCGTCTGCGATGTGACGACCCTATCAAGCAATGTGACCGTCAGTTGCGCACGACAAGGGGAAGTGCAAACGCTGCAAGTTAAAAACGGTTTACACACGTTGCCACAGGGCATCGGTTCCGTGAGTTCAAAGAACCTGAGTTCACAGGTACGCATCGTGACGGTGAGTTACGAATAAAACCGGTGAAACTAAAGCGCTCCGTTTCTGCTGATTCAAGGGCGCTACGCCATGCGAGATGTGGCGTAGCGTTCATCACATAATGGACAGGGCTAATCATCCGTAAAACAGAGGCTTTTTACACTCGATAACATTTTAATTTCCCGCGCCGCACCCACAATTACATCTATAGTTAAGGCAACACGCTATATTTAGCGCCTCAAAATGACGTTCATCATAAGGTCCATTGACGACATGCGCCTATCAGCCTGGTTGCTATGTTCATTATCTTTCATTGCCCCGTTAAGTTGGGCAGCGTCAGCAGCAACAGACGCCGCAACGCAGCAAAAAATTTTATTTTTTAACCACGACGATCGGGACATCGTTCCCGACACGGCAGTCTGGCCATGGCAAGCGATTGGGCAATTGGAAACCGCCAGTGGCAATCTCTGTACCGCAACGCTTATTTCTCCCCATTTGGCGCTGACAGCAGGGCATTGCGTGGTTACCCCTCCAACTGGCGAAATAGATAAACCCGTCGCGCTGCGCTTTCTGGCGACAGAAAAGGGATGGCGTTATGAAACCACGGAAATTGAAGCACTGACGAATAAAACGCTCGCCAAAAAATTGAAAGCTGACGGCGAGGGATGGATCGTTCCGCCATCAGCCGCACCGCTGGATTACGCCCTGATTAGGCTAAAGCAAACACCGCCAGGAATTCGCCCACTTACGCTATGGCAAGGTAGCCGCCAGGAATTAATGCAGGCATTGCGAGACAGCGATCAGCGCGTCACACAGGCAGGTTACCCAGAGGATCATCAGGACACACTTTATCGTCATCAGGATTGCTTAATCACCGGTTGGGTTCAGGCCGCCGTCGTGGCACACCAATGCGATACGCTGCCTGGCGATAGCGGTTCCCCTCTCATGTTAAACTCGGCAACAGGTTGGGTGCTGATGGGAATTCAAAGCTCAGCCCCCGATGCCAGTGAACGCGAACGGGCCGATAATCGCGCGGTTTCCGTTACTGCCATTCGCCAACAGTTAGAAGCGCTGGCAAAACTACATTCACCAAAACCAGGTACACCAAAAGAGCACTAGCGTTCACGGCGTAGATGCCCCGTCAGGCGGAAACCACTATTTAGGATACCGCCTGACACCGTCGTTTCTCGCCGGCCTCATGGTATAAAAAAATATCTGTTCTATTCTTATCAGAGTAAATAAGAGAAACTGCCACACATGCGATTTGAAGTATGACGGGTATATCATCCATATTGTCGTGATCCACAGCAGGCATGACAATTATCAACATTCTATTTCTACCCCATGGAAAATGTCTTTTTTATAATTAGATTATTATTTATTCGCAGAGCACATCCTCAGTTAACACGCTCATTCCCCGATCAACCCATTGAAAAAAAGCAAGAATTCATACTGCACGCCAGGCGTCGGAAACCGCGATTAAGTCAAAGAATCCTTAGAGCCTTAACGGAAAGATAAAAGTGGTATAATAAGTTACCTCAACTTTTAACCTCTATGTTATTGTGTCGCCGTTAAATTAAATTGATGTCGTCGCGATTATTATTGCGGAAAGGAAGAGTCTACATGTTAAAACATTTGAGCCATGATGAAAAAAAACGCATGCAGACTCTCGACGAATTACAGAAATCCGATATATCTCAAGATGATATTCTTCATAAACTCA
Source organism: Pectobacterium polonicum (assembly GCF_005497185.1). Lineage (GTDB taxonomy): Bacteria > Pseudomonadota > Gammaproteobacteria > Enterobacterales > Enterobacteriaceae > Pectobacterium > Pectobacterium polonicum. The sequence continues at coordinate 368,161 of NZ_RJTN01000002.1, forward strand.
CGAAACTAGCCTGCGAACTGCTCGAAACTCCGACAGCGCTCGTGACGCTAACCGGTACTCAATCTCTGCATGTTAAAGCAAAAAACCATTTTCCTCTGGATGATATGGATAAAATCGGTTCTTTTGATCATTTCATCGTACAAACAGGTCAACACTTCGTCTGCCCCGATGCCACTCAAGACAACCGCTTTAACGATAGCCCCTATGTAACCGGCAAGCCTTTTATCCGTTTTTATGCCGGCGTACCGCTTAAAACCAAAGAAGGCTATTCCATCGGTACATTCTGCGTCATTGATTATGTTCCGCGAACGTTCAGTAAGATTCAACTGCGTTTACTGCATGATTTAGCCGCGATTGCACTGGTTTTAATCGAATATCGTAACGCGATTGGCCTGATTGATGGAGTCACGCTGTTACCCAACCGTCAGCGTCTGATTGACGACATCAGCCACATTACCGACATTCACGAACGCTATCTGCTCATCCTGATTGATACTATCGATATTTCTTACGCCTATGAAATGGGGTGTGCGTTAGGTATGCCGACCGTAGAAGGCCTGCTGAAAGATATCGGCATCTTCCTGCGTCTCAGTTTGAGTTCACCAGATAGCCTTTACTGTGCGGCAGTAGGCCGATTCGCTCTGCTGGTGAAGGCGGATAAAAAAACGCAGATTCTGGCAGAGCTCGATGCCTGTGCCGAGCGAATTCATGAAAGTATCTCCAGCCATATCCCGCTTAAACTGGAATTTTTCGTCGGATACACTGAATTCCAGATTCCGGCCAGCGAGCCACAACGAATTTTGCGTGAATCCATGAGCGCCCTGCGCGCCGCCATAACCAGAAATATCCGCCAGTTCGCTTATGACCCCGAGGCCGATAAAGCCCAGCAAATCGCGTTTACCCTGCTCAATGAGTTAGCCGATGTTGTGCAGAATAATAAATCGGGTCTTTATTTGGTGTACCAACCGAAGTTGAGTATTAAAACCAACACCGTTATTGGTGCTGAAGCGCTCATTCGTTGGCGTCACCCCGAACTGGGTGAGATTTACCCCGACCAGTTTATTCCGCTAGCGGAAGGAACGACATTGATGCGGCCATTAACCGATTGGGTTACCCGGCAGGCGGCAAGCCAGGTGAAACAATGGCGTCAGCAGGGGTTAAACTTCCCGGTATCCATTAATGTCTCTGCCAGAAATTTTTCCGAGAATGACTTCATCCCACGTCTTGTCGCCATTCTGGACAGCCACGGACTCACCCCTCAGGACATTGACATCGAGTGCGTCGAAACGCAGAAAATCATTGAAAGCGCGGAAACACTCGCCACCATCCAAACGCTGGAACAGATGGGATTTACTATCGCTCTCGATGATTTCGGCACCGGGTATAGCAATTTAAGCTACCTGCGTAATATCCCCTCGACGGTGATAAAGCTGGATAAATCGCTGATTAAAGATATAAAAACTGATCGTAAGAGCCGCGTCATTGTGCAATCTATTATCAATATGCTGCACAAACTAGACTATATCGTGCTGGCCGAAGGCGTAGAGAATAGGGAAACGCTCGAACATCTGGCTCGTTTTGGCTGTGACGAAGTACAAGGTTATTACTTTTCCCGGCCTATCCCACCGGAAGCGTTTATTACCTGGATGAATGAGTACGCCTCACGCACGTCAGAATAGCATCATCCGGACTAATAACATCGCCGCCGAAGCAAGATGTTGCAGTAAGCAGTCGGCAGCCAATGCCGCCGACCTGCACTCCAGAGAAATTATCCTTCAACCTGCTCCATCGCCTGCAAGACGCGCTTATCCGAGATGGGGAATGGTGTCCCCAGTTGTTGAGCAAAATAACTGACGCGTAACTCTTCCAGCATCCAACGCACCGCCTTCACGTCGTCATCGTCACGCCGCTCCGTAGGCAACTTATTCGACCACTGCTGCCATGCCTGTTGAACCTGCTCAACTTTCAGCATCTGCGCCCTGTCACGGTGGACATCCTGCGCCAGTTTCTCCAAACGGCGCTCTATCGCATGCAGATAACGCAACACGTCCGGTAGACGTTGCCAGCCGTTTTGGGTCACAAAACCACGGAACACCAGAGCACTCATCTGGCTCTTGATGTCACTTAATGCCAGCGCCATCGCCATGTCTACACGCCCTTTCAGACGCTTGTTGATGGCGAAGACCGCCGTCAAAATTTGCTCAACCTGTTTAGCGATATCCACTACCGTCTCGTTCAGCTCTGCGCGTACTTTTTCATGCAACTGCTGGAAAGCGTCTTCCTGCCAGACCGGGCCGCCGGATGATTCAATCAGTTTATCTACCGCGCAGGCGATACAATCATCGATGAGATCCAGTACTTTGCCGTATGGATTGAAATAGAGGCCGAGCTTCGCCTTGTTTGGCAGTTTTTCATGCAGATATTTGATCGGCGACGGAATATTCAGCAGTAACAGACGACGTAACCCGTGCCGCATGACCTGTTGTTGCTGGTGTGGCGTATCAAACAAGCGAATCGCCACGCTGTCTTTTTCATCCACCAACGCCGGATAGGCTTTGACCGAGTAGCCACCTCGTTTCTGCTCATAACAATCTGGTAGCGAACCGAAGCTCCAAACGTGCAGACCTCGCTGCTCCAAGCCATCATCCGCAACGGATGACAGCGTTTGCTGGACTTTATCTTTGAGCTGGTCTTTCAGCGCGTTTAGGTCTTTACCTTCACGCTGCGTGCGATTCTTCTCATCGATGACGCGGAACGTGATTTTCAGATGATCGGGCACCTGATCCCACTGCCATGCCTCACGCGGCACCGTGACGCCCGTCATCAGCCGCAGTTCACGCTCCAGCGCATCCAGTAGTCCTTTCTCCAAGGGCGTGGTTCGTGCCAGAAATGCTTCTGCATAGTTCGGCGCAGGGACAAAGTTACGACGTAACGGCTTGGGCAACGATTTAATCAGCGCAATCGTTAGTTCACGGCGCACACCAGGAATCTGCCACTCGAAGCCCTCTTCACGCACCTGATTGAGAATCGGTAGCGGAATGTGTACCGTTACGCCATCCGCATCAGCTCCCGGTTCAAACTGATAGGACAAGCGTAATTTCAGGCTGCCCTGATGCCAGAAGTTCGGGTAGTCCAGCGCACTCACCTTCTCCGCGCCGTCTTTAATCAACATGCTCTTTTCAAAATTAAGCAGGTCGGCATTATCCCGATTAGCAGCCTTCCACCACTTGTCAAAATGGCGTGACGAGACAACATCATGTGGCAAACGCCGATCGTAAAACGCAAATAGCGTTTCGTCGTCCACCAGAATGTCGCGGCGGCGCGATTTATGCTCTAAATCTTCCACCTCCGCCAGCAACTTGAGGTTGGCGCGGAAAAAAGCGTGATGCGTTTGCCAATCGCCTTCCACCAGCGCGTGGCGGATGAACATCTCACGTGCCAGCGTCGGATCGATTGGGCTGTAGTTCACCTTACGCGCCGCAACAATCGGCAGCCCGAAGAGCGTCACCTTCTCCTGAGCCATCACCGTGCCCTGCGCTTTCTCCCAGTGAGGATCGCTGTAGCTCCGTTTAATCAGGTGCTGAGCCAGCGGTTCGATCCACTCAGGTTCAATACGCGCGGCAATGCGCCCCCACAGGCGGCTGGTTTCCACCAGTTCGGCCACCATTGTCCATTTTGGCGGTTTTTTGAATAACCCAGAGCCAGGGAAAATAGCAAACCGGGCGTTGCGTGCCCCGCTGAACTCTTGTTTCTCAATATCTTTCTGTCCGATATGCGACAACAAGCCCGTGAGCAGCGAACAGTGAATACTCAGATAATCAGCGGGTTCACTGTTGACCGGTAGCCCCAACTCTTTCACTACCTGACGCAACTGCGTGTAGATATCCTGCCATTCACGAACGCGCAGGTAGTTAAGGAAATCGGTACGACACTGACGGCGGAACTGGCTGGAAGACAGCGCCTTCTGCTGCTCACGCAGATAGTTCCACAGATTGACGAAGGCCAGAAAATCAGAGTCTTTATCGGCAAAGCGACGATGTTTTTCATCCGACGCCTGCTTCTTATCCATCGGCCTTTCACGCGGGTCCTGAATCGACAACGCGGCGGTGATCACCATTACCTCACGCACACAGCCCATTTTACGCGCTTCCAGCACCATACGCGCTAGGCGTGGATCAATCGGTAATTGCGCCAACTGTTGTCCTTGCGGCGTCAGATGGTAATGCCCGTTATCCGCCAGATGAATCGCGCCCAGCTCTTCCAGCAAGCGCACGCCGTCCTGAATGTTGCGCTTATCCGGCGCTTCAACAAACGGGAACGCGGCGATATCTCCTAACCCCAGCGACGTCATTTGCAGAATGACGGAAGCCAGATTGGTGCGAAGAATTTCGGGATCGGTAAATTCAGGTCGCGACAGGAAATCCTGCTCGGAATAAAGGCGAATACACACCCCAGCGGCAACGCGACCACAGCGCCCTTTACGCTGATTCGCCGACGCCTGAGAGACAGGTTCAATCGGCAGGCGCTGTACCTTGGTGCGGAAGCTATAGCGGCTGATACGCGCCGTGCCGGGATCGATCACGTAACGAATCCCCGGTACGGTTAGTGAGGTTTCTGCCACGTTGGTCGCCAGCACGATGCGGCGACCATGATGTGACTGAAAGACGCGGTTCTGTTCCTGATTCGACAGGCGCGCGTACAACGGGAGAATCTCGGTATGCGGCAAATCCAGACGGGTCAGCGCCTCTGCCGTATCACGGATTTCACGTTCACCGCTCATGAAGACCAGAATATCTCCCGGCCCTTCACGCGTCAGCTCATCAACTGCATCGAAAATCGCCTGTAGCTGGTCGCGCTCGCTGTCATCCGCGTCTTCCACCACCGGACGGTAACGCACATCCACCGGATACGTCCGGCCAGACACTTCAATGATCGGCGCATGATTAAAATGGCGGGAGAAACGCTGTGGATCGATAGTGGCTGACGTAATAATCACTTTTAAATCGGGGCGTTTTGGCAACAGCTGACGCAAATAGCCCATAATGAAATCGATATTCAGGCTACGTTCGTGCGCTTCATCGATAATCAGCGTGTCGTACTGCATCAGCAGGCGATCTTGCTGAATTTCCGCCAGCAAAATACCGTCGGTCATCAACTTGACCAGCGTATTGTCACCGACCTGATCGTTAAAACGGACTTTATATCCGACACTGCCGCCCAGCGGCGTTTCCAACTCTGCCGCAATGCGGTCGGCAACGGTTCTGGCAGCCAGACGGCGCGGCTGCGTGTGGCCAATCAGACCATGTATACCGCGCCCCAGTTCTAGACAGATTTTCGGCAACTGAGTGGTCTTACCCGACCCCGTCTCACCTGCGACGATAATCACCTGGTGATTGCGCAACGCCTCCAGTATTTCATCTTTTTTCTGGCTAACAGGAAGCTGTTCAGGGTAACGAATAGTCGGGCAATTTGCCCGCCGGTTCTCGACTTTCTGACGCGCAGCAACAATTTCCCCCTCAATTTCCTGCGCGATCGCGGACTGAGCCTGCGGGCTGCTGACCTTCGCTGCGCCCTGCAAGCGACGGCGCAGACGTTGCCGATCGCGAAGCATTAGCTCACTTAACTGCGTAGATAATGCACTGAGAGGTGATTTCACGTTGCTCTTCCTTAATCGTTTCTCTAATTCTTTTCTCTGCCGGGACATTGCGCGTCGCCGAATCTGGCTCGACTGAGCCTAACCTGATTTTAAGGCACAGGCTTTTTAAGCCGTGGATAGTAGCACATTGTCATAACCGGCTCTAATCGCTCCGCTCTGCCTTATTCAAACATCATTCAAACATCGTCTTATTCAAGAAAATCGAATAAAGACCTCGAATATTTGCACTTTTCACTTTCCTGAGCACCGCATAAGATGTGACACATCAAAGGGCGTTATGTTGTCGCCCACTTCAATCACTAAAGGAATTGGCAATGAGCAAAGTATTGGTCCTGAAATCAAGCATTCTGGCAGGTTATTCTCAGTCAAACCAACTGGCCGACCACTTCACCGCCCAGTGGCAATCTGCCCATCCAGACGATAGCATCACCGTACGCGACCTGGCCGCTCAACCGATTCCGGTTCTTGATGGTGAATTAGTCGGTGCACTGCGCCCATCCGATGCAGCACTGACCCCGCGTCAGCAAGAAGCCCTGAAACTGTCCGACGATTTAATCGCTGAATTGCAGGCACATGACGTGATCGTGATCGCGGCACCAATGTATAACTTCAACATTCCTACCCAGTTGAAGAACTACTTCGACCTGGTGGCTCGCGCGGGTGTGACCTTCCGTTACACCGAGCAAGGCCCTGAAGGTCTGGTGAAAGGCAAACGCGCTATCGTATTAACCAGCCGTGGCGGTATTCATAAAGGCACGCCAACCGACCTGCTGGAACCGTACCTGCGTGTGTTCCTGGGCTTCCTTGGTCTGACCGACCTGGAATTCGTGTTCGCCGAAGGTTACGGCTACGGCCCAGATGTGGCACAGAAAGCGACCGAAGACGCGAAAACACAGCTGTCTCAGCTGGTCACCGCATAACGAATCATCGTTACTACCCTTGCCATTATATTGATTTAATTGGCTTAATTATTGCGCGCCCTCCGGCGCGCTTTTCTTTATCTCATCACCTGCGGCATTGTCCGATCGTTCCAGCAGTTGCGTCGCTTCTTTATCTGCTTTGATGTGAATCTCATGCTCGATCTTCACATTCATATTGATGGTGATCGGCTCTTTGGGGGCAGCGACCTCAATGCGCGGCACACAGCCCGTCAGGAAAGCTACCGTGCAACACATCATCACCGTCTCACTTTTATTCATTGTTCTGCCTTGAGTTTATTCATTCGCCTGCTGCTCCAACGTATCCCGCAAGTTATCGCCAAAGCGCAGACTTCGCCAGAGCTGGAAGATATTCTCCTGATGGCGATAGTTAAGAATGACCTGTCGGTTTGCGCTGAGCTGCGGATTTTTCCCTTGCACTCTCGACGTTAATGTCAGCTCACCTTGGTTACTCAGGTCAAGTGTGGCATAGGAGCGCCCGATCTCCAGATAGCGTAACCAGCCAATCGCCGCGCCTCCCGCCAGATTTTTACTCGCTAACTCATCTGCCAGTTGATCATCCAGCCGCAGCGTCAGGAAACCCTCATTGGTAATACGCCCGCGCTCAATCAACATGGTCGGATGATTGAAATTCAGCGGTAGTGTGCCGCTCACACGCCCTGACAGCGCAAACTGCTTTTGCTTCAGCGCCGTAGTCAGTTCGCTGAGATCGACGCGCTTAACGGTGAACAGCGCCGGTTCACGCTGCGGCCAGCGTAGCGTAGACAGCCCAATATGCCCATTCAATACGTCCAGATCGGCCTGAGACATAACCAAAGGGCGTCGATCGCTGTACGGATAAAAACCCTGTAGATCGACGCGAATATTGCTCATCCTAAACAGGTTGTCCAACACGTCAATTCGCAGCGTGACCGGTTGCCTGACGCCCAATTGCCAGCGTTGATCTTTCAGGCGGTAAGGCAGGACAAAATTTACCCCACTGACTTCACCATCCTGTAGCCACAGTCCGCCATTCTTCACGACCCAGTGTCCGCCAGCACTGAACCCTTCTCTACGCGCAGCGGAAAATGCCGCCTGAGCATAAAACTGCCCGGCGCGGATGTTCATTTTCAACAGCGGAGAAAGCAGAGGCTGAAACACTTTAAGTGGCTGCATTGGCCACCACGCACCACCGCGTAGCCGTTCCCCATCCCAACGCCCACGCAGCTTGACTGGCCCGATATCTTCAGCCTGTAGCTGCCCCTGTAACTGGAAATCATCCGGGCTACGCCCCTGCATCGCCAGCGTTAGCAATGAAGGCGGCAAGTAGCCACCGTTACTGAAATTTGTCCGCTCTGAGGCTAATTGCAGCGCCCCTTGAAAATGTTCGCCTGAACGGGCGCGTTGCCAACGAATCGGCTCAGTAATCGTCAGGCGAGGCTGGTGTACCGTCACAATGCCATAGCCCAGTTGGTCCAGCCCACTCGATAGTTGGCTGACTTCTATCAGAGTATCCTGCCAGTGCCCTCGCCCAGCCACATCCCATTGCCCTTTTAGCGGTGGCAGACGACCGTTGCCCCAATACCGCCATTGCCACTGTCCTTGATCCGGCCAGAAATCCTGTGCCTGACCGTCAAGATGTAGGTTAAAGCGTCCCCAGTATGCTTCCCGCGCCTTAACTATCGCCTGTAACCGCCCATTCACGCCCGTCGCGCTCACCCGAACGCCCGCCAGCGGCCAGCGCGCTTCTTCAAGATAAATCTGCGGCGCGGGCGTCCCCCAGGCACGCAGCAGTGCGCCCGGTAAAAGAGAGAGTTCGGGATTAAGAATAGAACCCTGCAAAACCCCTGGTAGCGTCGCCGTCAAGGAGAGTGCCGGTAAATTCGCTTGTCCGGTAAGCTGAAAGCGCAATTCACTGTTGAGCAGACCAATATTACCCGGCCCAAGTACCAACACGGCGTTAGCCTTACCGTTATGCCCTTGCGTCAGCATATTCAAACGCGCGTTAATCGTGGTGGCATCCAACCCTTGTCGCCAATGCTGCAATGTCATCGCCACTTGCCCAGAGAGTGGCTGATCCGCATAAGGCCACCGCCAGATGCCGTCAGAAACCTGAATCACCTCATCCGTCAATTGCCACGGCAGCGATATCAGCGGTGCGTCATCATGCGCAGCATTCAGCACCAGTTCGCCTCGCTGATTATGCCAATTCAACAGAAGAGAAAGCGGGTCCGGCGTCTGCCCTGAATCCAGTTTCCCAGTGAGACGTCCCTGCACTGGCGCGGCATCCAGCGTATCGGCTAATTCCATCTCACCGCTGACTTGCAGACGCACAAAACCCGCAGGCGTTGCGAGCATGCTCTCATGGAGAGTTAGACGTTTATCATTCAGCTCGGCCCTAAACGCCAGTTGATCGCCCTGATAATCGAGCGTTTGTTGCTGTTTGCCCTTGCTACTGAACCGCACCTGTCCGGCATAGTCCTGCCAGGGTTGTAGCGTCAGTTTTTTCACCTGAATAGCGGCAGCAGGCAACCATTCTTGCCACTGCGACAGTTGCGCGGGTGGCTCAGTGCTATGGCTCGCTGGCACATATTGCAGGCAGTCGCTGTTTAACGTCACAGCATCAATATCAGCATGCCACTGCCAGCGATGCCAACCCAGCGTGATACTCTGCACATCAAGCAATACGCATTCTCCAGCCTTAATGCTAAAGCCTTTGCTATGTAACCCGCTGTTCTGCCAACTCAGCGTATCCTTTACAGCCAAAGACATGCCAGTCGGTAGCCAGGTATTGGCAAGGCGCGGCAACCACTGCGGCGTCGTCCGCCAGGAAACCAATAGCAAAGTGACAAGCAGGAGCGCCATTGGAAGTGCGTATTTTTTAATCATTAGCGAATATTAAGCATCCCGTTAACTATTTGTAAAAACCAGCGCTGCATCGACCTGTCGATTATTTATTCATAAATCGCTCTTTTTTTTAACAAACAATTCTATCCACCTCACATTTACCCCTATTGTGCATACAGGCTTATTACCCTTTCGTGGTAAAATGTTTAATTGAGGTTATATTTTGTAATGAATCGCGTTATCTCATCATGAACAAAGCGTTTCCGATCGGATATCAGGATTGTCTCCTTTTGCCCGACTCGCCGTAAAAAAGCCATGAGCAACCTGAACCATTACCGCTATCTACTGATTCATCTTCGTGGGTATGCCTCATGTTAAATCAGTATTCGGACACAGCATATCAAGGACTGCTTTATGCGTAATAACACCCCTGTCACCGACCATCAACTCCCTCTTTCTGAAAAAACCAGACTTATGTCGGTCACCACGCCAGAAAGCCACATTACCTACGCAAACAAAGACTTTATTGATGTCAGCGGCTATAGCATGGATGAGTTAATGGGACAGCCCCATAATCTTATCCGCCACCCGGATATGCCACCAGCCGCCTTCGCGGATATGTGGAAAACGCTGCGTGCAGGTAATATCTGGACAGGAATTGTGAAAAATCGGCGTAAAAATGGCGACCACTATTGGGTAAAATCCAGCACCACGCCGCTGAGAAAAGGCGGTGAGATTACCGGCTATATGTCTGTGCGAACCGCAGCATCAGCCGAAGAAATTCATCAGGCAGAGGCGCTCTATGCCAGTGCGAACAACGGTAAATTAAAATACCGCACCTTCCACCATGGTCTGCTCATTTATACCGGGCCATTGCGCGCCCTGAGCCTGTTTAAAACCATGTCGCTACGCTGGCGTATCCGCAGTTATTTTCTGCTTTTTAGCCTGCTCCCACTCGTCGCCGCCTATGCCCTGTTAGCGGGAACAGCATTGGCATCCGTACTCTTTCCGCTGCTCATTGCCTGCTGTTTTATCAGTGGTGAACTTCTGGTGCACCATGTCGCGCGCCCTATTGAGCAAATTTTGTCTCAGGCTATGCGTTCTGCCGCCGGACAAGCAGACAACCTGACACAATTTAACCGCGTGGATGAAATTGGCATGTTAATGCGCGCGGTAAACCAGTCCGGCATGAATTTCCGCACCTTTGTGGACGATGTGAACACCAATTTGAGCGAGTTGAAAAACGCCTGTAATGAAATTGCGCAAGGTAACCACACGCTGGCACGGTGCTGTGAGGAAACCGAAGAAAGCCTGCAACAAACGGCGGCGTCCGTGGAGCAACTGACCGCAACCATCAAAAGCAACGCGGAAGCCTCGCTTCAGGCCTCAATCTATACGCAGGATGTGAATCAGGCCGTCAACTCTGGTGAACAGGCCGTGAGCCAGGTCTCTGATACCATGGAGACCATCACGCGTTCCAGTGAACGCATTACGGATATTGTCAGCGTCATGGATAACCTCGCGTTTCAGACCAACATTCTTGCCGTTAATGCTGCCGTCGAAGCGGCGCATGCGGGAGAACAGGGCAAAAGTTTTGCGGTCGTCGCCAGTGAAGTTCGCTCTCTGGCACAGCGTAGCGCCACCTCTTCCAGCGATATTTCGACTATCATCGACGAAACGCTGAATAGCATTCGCACCGGTGAACAGCAGGTTTCACATACGCACAAATCCATGAGCAATATTCTACTTCAGGTCCAACATGTCACCAATTTAATGAATGAGATCAGCCTCGCAACGCAGGAACAATCTCAGGGACTGGAACAAATAAATGAAGCGGTAAATCGCATTGATGAACTCACGCATCAAAACACCGCACTGGCCAGCCAATCGCACTCGGCTACCGATCATCTGCAACAGAAAATATCGAGCATGGTACAGGCAGCCTCTGTCTTCAGCCTTTCCCGATAACCTCGTTTTCACGGGCGCTCACCTCTGGGCGTCCATCACCTGATCCCCATCATTTAACGTACGTTGCCCACCGTGCAAATTCGCAGAGTCATAATATACTTAACAAATGAATGCTTTTGGTCATCGGCACGAGCGCGTACAGCGAGTCGAGCCAGACAACGACTTTTCTGAAGAAAAAGTAACGGTTTCCTAAAGAAAAAATAACGGACGAAACTAGTAAGAATATATAAGTCTACTCGCTAAGTATTTCGTGAAGATTGCCGTTAATTAAATAGCATTAATCGCTTTTCAGTTAGCTAATGGATCTAAAAACATTATTTTTATGCTTGCTTATACTAAAAGGATCAATAAATGCGTAAGAATTTTCCTGTCAGTGATATTCAGTATTTATTAGATGAAAAAGCCAAGCTAATGTCGGTTACGACCACCGATAGCCATATCACTTACGCCAATGACGATTTTATTGATGCCAGTGGTTACGACTTCGAGGAGATTCTCCATCAGCCTCACAATATCGTGCGCCACCCGGACATGCCCCCACAGGCGTTTGCCGACATGTGGGCAACACTGAAGGCCGGTAAAATCTGGACTGCTGTCGTCAAGAATCGCCGTAAGAGTGGCGATTATTATTGGGTGAAAGCGAGTACAACACCGCTGATGAAGGAAGGGAAAATAACCGGGTATATGTCGGTGCGAACACGCGTTTTACCGGAAGAGGTTCGACAAGCAGAGTCACTTTACCGCCGAATGAACGAGGATAAATTAAAAAACCGTCGGCTCTATCAGGGACTATTGATTTATAAAGGGCCGTTAAAACTTCTTAGCTTATTTAACGTCATTCCCGTACGTTGGCGGATACGAAGCTATATTTTCCTTTTCATGCTCTTCACGCTGCTTTTCTTACTGACTACCCTTCCTGTTACTACACCGCTACTCGTTTTTGTTTTAGTGCTACTCGCTGGCGCGACAATAACCAGTGAATTATTAGTTCAACACCTGGCAAAACCACTAGAAAAAATTCTCCACCAAGCCATTAATTCTGCATCCGGGCAGGCGGATAATTCGTTTCAACTTAATCGAGTGGACGAAGTCGGTATGCTATTACGCGCCGTCAACCAATCCGGTATGAATTTCCGCACGTTTGTCGATGATGTCAACGGCAAGCTAGCAGAATTGCGTCACGCCTGCGGCGAGATTGCATCGGGGAATTACACGCTAAGTCAGCGTTGCGAAGATACCTCACAAAGTTTGCAATCTACCGCTTCCTCAGTCGAACAACTGACCGCGACGATTAAAAGTAACGCTTCGGCCACCCAGTTAGCGACACGCTGCGCCAGTGATGCCAATCAGGCCGTCGATGCGGGAGAGAAAGCGGTCAGTCAAGTCACGGACACCATGGCGACCATGACCCGCTCCAGTAAAGAGATCACCGACATCATCAGCGTGCTGGATAATCTGGCGTTCCAGACCAATATTCTGGCGCTCAATGCAGCAGTAGAGGCCGCCCATGCTGGGGAACAAGGCAAGAGCTTCGCCGTCGTTGCGGGGGAAGTCCGTATTTTGGCGCAGCGAAGTGCCGCCGCAGCCAAGGACATCGCAGAGATCATTGATGCCACCATTACCAACATTCACACCAGCGATAAATTGGTCAATCACACCAGCCAGTCAATGCAGAATATACTGACGCAGGTACAGCAGGTGACGCAGCTCGTGAATCAAATCAGCCTGGCGACACAAGAGCAATCACAAGGGCTGGGGCAAATTAACTCAGCGGTGAATAACATTGATGAATTAACCCGCCAGAACACCATTTTGGCTACCCATTCCAGTTCTGCCATCAGCAGCCTGGAACAACAGATTGCTACCATGTCTGAAGCCGTGTCGGTCTTCAGCATCCCTCGCTAAACCCGCTCTTACGCCGTTACATCTCTTATTTGCAAACCGTTACTGTCAGTCAGGTAACGGTTTGTTACCGCCCGATTTTCTGATAGCTTAATCTGAGGATTTTTCGGAGAAACTATCAATGAAACTGGCAATTTACAGCACTAAGCAGTACGACCGTAAATATCTGGAGCAGGTCAATCAACAGTTTGGCTATGAACTGGAGTTTTTTGATTTCATGCTGACATCGCGTACCGCAAAAACAGCCGCGGGCTGTCAGGCCGTTTGCATCTTCGTGAACGATGACGGTGGCCGCGAGGTGCTGACCGAACTGGCAGAGTTAGGCATCAAAACGCTGGCGTTACGCTGTGCCGGTTTTAACAATGTCGATTTGGAAGCCGCCAAGGAGCTAGGTATCAGCGTCGTACGCGTTCCTGCGTATTCCCCTGAAGCCGTAGCCGAACATGCGGTGGGTCTGATGTTGACGCTTAACCGCCGTATTCACCGCGCCTATCAGCGTACCCGCGACGCGAACTTCTCTCTGGAGGGGCTGATTGGGTTCAACATGCATAACCGGACAGCGGGCATTATCGGCACCGGAAAAATCGGCGTCGCCGCCATGCGTATCCTGAAAGGCTTTGGTATGCGCCTGCTGGCCTTCGATCCCTACCCAAACCCGCAGGCATTGGAGCTAGGTGCGGAGTATGTCGATCTAAAAACGCTGTATGCCAACGCAGACGTTATTTCCCTGCACTGCCCGCTGACGCCGGAAAATCACCATCTGCTCAATCAGGCGGCCTTTGCGCAAATGAAAAATGGCGTCATGATCGTTAACACCAGCCGTGGCGGATTGATCGACTCGCAGGCCGCTATCGATGCGTTGAAGCAGCAAAAAATTGGCGCACTGGGGATGGACGTCTATGAAAACGAACGCGATCTCTTCTTTGCCGATAAATCTAACGATGTGATCCAGGACGACATTTTCCGCCGCCTATCAGCGTGCCACAACGTACTGTTTACCGGACATCAGGCTTTCCTGACCGAAGAAGCGCTGATCAGCATTTCTCAAACCACGCTACAGAACCTGAAAGACATCAGCCAAAACGCACCCTGCGCCAATCTGGTTACATCTTGACCTTATATACCCTAAATAATTCGAGTTTCAGGGCAAAACGTTAGCGTTTTGAACGACGCAAAGCGTTGGCTCCGAAGGGGTGAGGCCACAAGGCAGATTTGAACGCTGCTTGCAGCGGCCCCAACGGGACGAGGCACACGCCAGTGTGCCGAGTTGCGCGGCCAACGCACATGCAACTTGAAGTATGACGGGTATATTGCGGCAGTGCAGACTGCCGCAACACTCACCCTGCCGGACAACTGCCATTCATCAGCGATTGCTCGCTACAGCGCTTGCCATTGGCTAACTGACAGGCTCCCACGCTTGCACCATCAAGCTGCCTGGAAACAGCCATCGTCCCACCAATCAGCGTACAGTTAACGTCAATCGGAGAACTGCTTTTCAATAGCACGGCTACACTTTCATCATCATTTTGCGTGGCTTTTTGTTGGGTAGCCGCCGTACTTTCACTATGATTGCTGCATCCCGCCAGCAACAACGCAGCAGCAGTACATAACCATGGCAATACTTTCATGTTTTGGCCTCGGATCGGGTGGGCTGTCGCTTCCGACACTACACTTTGCGCCATAGCCCAGAGAATGACTTTTCAGACAAAGACTATATCTATCAGGCCCCACGCCGGCAACCACGATCGTGAAGTAAAAGATATTCCCCTCTTACTCTCGCTCCCAAGGAGACGAAAAAACCATCACTTACAAACCGAAATGCTGTCTCGAACGCCGTATTTTACTCACGTTAAGTACGCTTCCACATATCGATCTTTAAGATGGGTAATAGCAAAGATAACTTATTCTGGTTTTATACCCGTAATACTTCAAGCCGCAGGTGCGTTGGCTGCGTTCACTCACCCGAATCACTTACCTGAGTAAGCTCATCGGGACTCCCTCTCTTGCCGCCTTCCTGCAACTCGAATTATTTGGGGTATATTAAATAAATTCAGCATCAGAATTTATTTTTAAATAAATAATTAGACGTCAAATTATTTAAATTGGTAGGATTACATTACTTTGATTTATTTAAAATCAAACACACAGTTGTTATTTTTTTTGATATCCATAAACTTTATTTATATAAAGAAAGTGATAAATTACCATTGCTGAATAAAATCACATCGAATAATATCATTCCAATGCTCTCAGAAAGCCAATAGAGCATCACGGCAACAGCATTATTAATAAAATTCAATGAGGTGAAATAATGTCAGATCAACTTCTTGGTGGATGGACTGCTTTCCGCGATTTGAATGATGCAGATAAAGCGCTTTTTAAATCTACCGTACATCTGCTGGGTGTAGATTACTCCCCTTTGTTTGTCGCAACGCAGGTGGTGTCCGGTACGAACTACTCTTTTCTGACAAAAGGCACGGTAACATCTCCAGATGCACCGTTAAAAATTGTCAAAATCCACATTTATAAACCACTAAGTGGCGATGCGCACATTACTAAGATCGAAGAAGTTCTGCCGCAATAATATATAAGCAAAGAGATGACACTACGGCTAGATTATTTCTCTAGCCGTGGTGTCATCTTATAATTCAGTCGTTTTATAGAATAACCTTTACTTTCCTGGTTACCCAGACCTTTCTGTTTTATTCGAATATCCACTCGAAGACGTTTTGACGCCGTTTCTTTAGATATATATTGATGGATCATTTATCAAACAAATCTATACTCCAAATAATTTGAGTTTCAGGAAGGCGGCAAGAGAAGGACAAATTCGTCGGGAACGAATTTGACCAGCCAAAGGCTGGCCTTCGGTGAGAGACAGGATGTCTCTCATATAATCCCAATGAGCTTACTTAGGTAAGTGATTCGGTGACAAATCTGTCGGAAGCAGATTTGAACGCTGCTTGCAGCGGCCCCAGCGGGGCGAGGCACACGCAAGTGTGCCGAGTAATGAACGCGGCCAACGCACATGCAACTTGAAGTATTACGAGTATATATGCTCAGAAAACCAGTAACGCAAAGACTATAATAAACCCATTAAAGATCGCCGAGATTCCCACTATCACACAACCAGCAGCCAAAATACGCAGCAGAAATATCTTAACCTCTCCTGATAGTTTCCGCGTCAGACGCCAGAATCCCATGCCAATATTAGCGACATAAATGCCATAAAAAATCATAGCGGCTATCGCAAGGTATCCCATACTAACACTGCCGTCTGTAATATATGTGGCTAAAATATGATCGATAACAGCCAGAAGCAACGCAATAGCAAGATGCCCAAATGTACCTTCTACGCCGCAGTCTCCACGCGCAATCTTCGCCAGCCAGTGGTGACTTTTGATATTTTCTGAACGAACAAAAATCATAACTCTTCCTTAAGTTCATAACGCCATCAACCCATCTAAACGATGCTTATACACCGAAATATCTCTTATTTTCAACAATAAAGAGCACATAGAGTCAACATGAAGCGCACGGTGAGCCATAACTTCACAGCATGAAACCATCGGTGCCGAACACGAAGTTATGACACTGCCGTAAAACGATCTGGCATTCGTCGCCGTAATCCGTACCATACACGCCATGATCGTGCAGAACGTGTTGGCGTCTGCATTGAACCGTTTTCTATCCGCAACGCCTTTTGCAACGAGCACAGATAAAAATGCAAGAAAATCAACAAATTAACCAAAAACAACAATACAACCTCAACAAATTGCAAAAGCGCCTGCGTCGTAACGTCGGCGAAGCTATCGCTGATTTCAATATGATTGAAGAAGGCGACCGTATTATGGTGTGCCTGTCCGGTGGGAAAGATAGTTTTACCATGCTGGAAATTCTGCGCAATCTGCAACAGAGTGCGCCTGTTAACTTTTCTCTGGTCGCGGTGAATTTGGATCAGAAGCAGCCAGGGTTTCCAGAGCATGTCCTGCCGCAATACCTTGATAGCATCGGCGTGGAGTACAAGATCGTCGAAGAAAATACCTACGGGATTGTGAAAGACAAAATCCCAGAGGGCAAAACCACCTGCTCGCTGTGTTCACGCCTGCGTCGCGGGATTTTGTATCGTACCGCGACGGAACTCGGCGCGACAAAAATCGCCCTTGGTCACCACCGCGACGATATTCTGCAAACGCTGTTTCTGAACATGTTCTACGGTGGAAAGCTAAAAGGTATGCCGCCGAAGTTGATGAGCGACGACGGGAAACATATCGTTATCCGCCCTCTTGCCTACTGCCGTGAAAAAGATATCGAGCGTTTCGCTGAAGCACGCCAATATCCGATTATTCCGTGCAATCTATGCGGATCGCAGCCAAATCTACAACGTCAGGTGATTAAAGATATGCTGCGCGACTGGGACAAACGCTATCCTGGCCGTATTGAGACCATGTTCAGCGCCATGCAGAACGTTGTGCCATCTCATCTTGCCGATCATGCGCTGTTTGATTTCAAAAGCATTCGTCACGGCAGCGACGTGGTGGATGGTGGCGATTTGGCCTTTGATCGTGAAGAACTGCCGTTGCAGCCTGTTGGCTGGCAGCCGGAAGAAGAAGATGAAACCTCGTCACTCACCCGCCTTGACGTGCTGGAAATAAAATAAGCGCGATATTAATCATCAGAAACGGCACTACCGGTAAGAAGATGGACACGGTGGTAAGAAGCAGCAAATGCTGTTTCACCACCGTGTTTTTTATTGCCGTTTTCCATCGAGTACAGCGCGGTTATTTATTTTGCGGTGGTTCAGTGACAGGTTCGTGTTCCGGCCCTGTCGGCGGTGGATCGGGAAGCGGACGAGGTGTCGGATCGTTCGGTATAATGGGAATCGGTTCAACCGGAACCGTATCAGCTTGCAGATAATCCGTCGCGTCTTGAGTGAGCATATTTTCCTCCTCGGTGTTGGATACTGTTAAGGCAAATCCAGCTACTGAAGCAGTACAGACATGCGTTACGGCTAGCCAAACAGCGCCAGCGCTTCCCCTTAAGCGTAGTAAGCTAATGAATAAAATGCCAAAGGCATTTTATAACGTCGCTTGCGACGGCCCGGAGGGTGTGGCGCGTAGCCCACCATAATAAAATGCCAAAGGCATTTTACAACGTCGCTTGCGACGGCCCGAAGGGTGTGGCGCGTAGCCCACCATAATAAAATGCCAAAGGCATTTTATAACGTCGCTTGGGATGAAATGGAAAGAGTCCAGATCGAGGGACAAAAAAAAGCCGACAAAACTGTCGGCATGGTGTGAATCAATTGTGCTATGCAGTAATTCAAAAAAGGAAGTAAGACAATATGGAGCGCAACGCCCATCGCTTGACGTTGCATTCACCTGCGGGAATGATAGTGCCGCACAACAGGGTAAAAAATGTTGATATTGCTCAATTTACGCGTGGTTTTTTAACCCTTCGCAACAGTTTGTGAGTATCTACGCTCCCACTCACCGTCAGTCGCTATAGCCATTTACTACGCTTTAACCACCATGCAACGCCGCCAACTAATATCACTAACATCAGGCAGAACGTGAAAAAACCAAACGGCGCATCGCCACCGGGAATCCCCCCCAAGTTGACGCCAAATAAGCCGGTTAAGAACGTTGTCGGCAGGAAAACCATCGCCAAAAGCGACATCGTATAGGTGCGGCGGTTCATCGCTTCGGTCATCAAGGCGGTGATTTCATCCGAGAGCACCGTGGTACGCGCAATACTGGCATCCAGATCTTCCAGCCCGCGCCCTAATCGATCGGCAATTTCCTGCATTCTGCGACGATCGTCATCCTGCATCCAGGGCAGTTTCTCGCCGGAAATACGCGAGAATACATCGCGCTGTGGCGTCATATAGCGGCGTAACACGATAAGCTGTTTGCGGATCAGCGCCAGCTCACCGCGCGGTGGAATTTTTTGCTCCAGCAAGTCCTCTTCCAGATCGATGATTTTCTCATGCAAATCATCAATAAACTCGCTGGTATGATCGGTCAACGATTCCGCAATGGAGACCAACCAGCTTCCGCTATCTGTCGGGCCATTGCCTTCCTTCAAATCGGTAAGAATCTCGTCGATAGCCAAAATCTTACGACGTCGGGTAGAGATAATCAGCTTGTCGGTAATAAACACCCGAACGGCCACCAGTTGATCCGGTCGTGCATTGGCATTCAAGTTAATACTGCGTAGCGTGATCAGCGTGCCCTCGCCCAAACGTGTGACTCTAGGGCGGACGCTTTCCCCCGCCAACGCATTGCGCACGCTATCCGGCACCAGCGTCGTTTTATTCAGCCAGCGAGCACTAGCCGGTAATGTAGAGTCGAGGTGCAGCCAACAGGGTTTCTCGCTGTTGACGACGTCCTGCTCGCCTATCGGGGTAATTCCGCCCTTTCCATCCAACTGATACGCATGAACCGCACCGCTGTGTTGCAACTCTTTTCCTGCAAAGGATTCCACGTCTTGCCTCCAACGGTTTTTGCTATCAGCGCTTTGGCTATCAGTTTTGCACGCTACCAGCCGGAGTGACCATCACGATCGCTCCGGCTTTATCGTCACATCATTCGATGTATTAATACGGTACTTAATGCTTTTCGATGTAAAGCATGTGGCTGTAGGCCACGTCTTCAGGGTTAGTAATGGGATAGCCCTTCACCCACGGTTTGATCAAGCGTCCGTTGGTATATTGATAGATCGGCGCAATCGGTGCTTCATCCATCAAAATCTGCTCAGCCCGATTGTAGTCCGCATTCAGCGCCTGCGGGTTAGTCTGGTTACCCGCCTCATCCAGCACGCGATCGTAGTTCGCATTTTTAAAGCGAGCGATATTGCCGCTGTGGTGTGATGTCAGTAGTGAAAGGAATGTCGACGGTTCGTTGTAATCACCGACCCAAGACGCCCGTACGACGTCAAAATTACCGCTATTACGGCTGTCGATGTAGGTTTGCCACTCTTGGTTGGACAACCGTACGTCAACACCCAATGTCTTCTTCCACATAGAGGCCACAGCAATCGCAATCTTCTGGTGGCTTTCCGATGTGTTATACAGCAGCGATAGTTTTAGCGGGTTGTTGGGGCCATAGCCTGCGGCTGCCATCAGCGCTTTGGCCTGCGCATCCAGCTCATCCTGGGAATATTGCTGCAACAGGCTTTCCGTCGGTTTGAAGCCCGCGGTGACATCCGGCGTAAAGTTCCAGGCCGGTTTTTCCCCCGTGCCCAATACTTTTTCCGCAATCACTTTACGGTCGATGGCATAAGACAGCGCTTTTCGTACCCGGACATCATTGGTGGGAGCACGTTGCGTGTTAAACGCGTAGTAATAGGTGCCAAGCTGATCCGGCGTATAAACCTGGCCGGGTAAATCTTTCAGCAGCTTCTGGTACAGGTTTTTAGGAAATGACTCGGTGATATCGATATCCCCGGACAGATAGCGTTTTGTCGCGTTTGACTCCTGATTGATCGGAACAAAAGTCACCTTTGTCAGGCGCGTGTTAGCGTTATCCCAATAATATTGATTCTGCGTGAGCACCAGCTTCTCATTCACGACGCGATGATCCAGCTTAAACGCGCCATTCCCGACCAGATTTCCCGGCTTCGTCCAGTCGTTTCCGAATTTTTCTACCGTAGCTTGATGTACCGGGAACAAACTAAAATTCGCCGTAAGGCTAACAAAATATGGCACTGGCTTGCTGAGTTGCACTTTCAGCGTGTGGTCATTAACCGCAGTCACCCCAAGCTGCTCAGCAGGCATGTCGCCGGCGAGAACCTGCTCAGCGTTCTGAATCCCTGCGAGTCGGGCAAACCAGGCGAATGACGAGCTGTTTTCAGGCGTGACCAGACGACGCCAGCTATAGACAAAATCCTTTGCTGTGACGGGTTCACCATTAGACCAGTGGGCATTATCTCGCAGGGTAAAGATAAACGTGCGGTTATCGGTCGTCTGCCAACGCAGCGCTACGCCTGGGACGATGTTACCCTTGGCATCCTGATTGACCAGCCCTTCAAACAGATCGCGCGCCACCTGTGCTTCCATCAACCCCACCGCTTTTATCGGATCGAGAGAAGCGGGTTCATCTTTAATGTGGCGAACGATTTCTTGCTTTTCAGCCAGAACCGTTCCCGCCGGAACCTGTGCCGCGACAGCATTGCCCGTCATGGCCGCCATCAACGCGGCATAAAATGCAGAATATCCATAGTGCATGATGATTTGACCTGAAAGCGTAATGAATTGATTGAAGAATATAATAGTCAGAAATCGGCGCTATCATCCAGCGATACCCCGCAATTTGTCAGCCTGCATCGCCGTTTGCGTCTCCGGGCCGATTTTTTTATGATGAAACGCATAGGCAATCACAGGGCGATATCATGGAAAACACAATCATTCCTCTTCAGGCACGCCAGCAACGAGGTAATTTGCCGTCGCTGGGCGAACCGTATGGGAAATCGCTGCTGGGCGCACCATTACTCTACTTTCCAGCCGAATTAGCGCCTTCAGAGAGCGGACTGATTATTGCCGGAACACACGGTGATGAGACTGCGGCAGTGGTGACGCTTTCCTGCGCGCTGCGTACCCTATTCTCAGGCCAGAGACGCCATCACGTTGTTCTTGCGGTCAATCCTGATGGCTGTCAGTTGGGTCTACGTGCCAACGCTAACGGCGTCGATCTGAATCGCAATTTCCCAGCCAGCAATTGGCAACCGGGGAGTACGGTTTATCGCTGGAATAGCGCCGCAGATGAACGTGATGTCGAGTTATCCACGGGGGAAACCGCGGGCTCAGAGCCGGAAACGAAAGCTCTTTGTACGCTGATTGAGAAACTTAACCCGCGCTGGGTTGTCTCTTTTCATGAGCCACTCGCCTGTATTGAAGATCCGCACCGCTCCGAACTGGGTCGCTGGTTGGCGCAACAGTGCGAGCTGCCGTTAGTATCGAGTATCGGCTACGACACACCCGGCTCTTTCGGAAGCTGGTGCGCCGATCGTTCGCTCCATTGCATTACCGCAGAGCTTCCGCCAATCTCGGCAGATGCGGCCAGCGAATGCTACCTTAACGCGATGGTCGCGTTGCTAAGCCAGCAATTTTAATCGTAATTTTTATACCAATGTTGCTAATGTTGCCCTAAACTGAGCAGCGTGTTAATCACCTGTAATTAAGGACGCAAACATGTCACAGAACGTACATTTTCAAGGCAACCCTGTGCCAGTAGCAGGGTCATTTCCAGCTAAAGGAAGCAAAGCGCCAGCATTTACTCTGGTCGCTAAAGACCTGTCAGATGCTTCACTCAGCAACTATGCTGGCAAACGCAAAATCCTGAACATTTTCCCAAGCATCGATACCGGTGTTTGTGCCGCGTCCGTGCGTAAATTCAACCAGTTGGGTTCTGAACTGGATAACACCGTTGTTCTGTGTATCTCTTCCGATCTGCCGTTCGCGCAGTCTCGCTTTTGCGGCGCGGAAGGTCTGAACAACGTGGTGGTACTGTCTACCCTGCGTGGCGGTGAATTCAAAGAAAGCTATGGCGTCGCTATCGCAGATGGCGCACTAAAAGGTCTGACCGCTCGCGCTGTCGTGGTGCTGGATGAAAACGACAACGTGCTGCATAGTGAACTGGTGAACGAAATCACCACTGAACCAGACTATGACGCTGCGCTGGCTGTACTGAAATAAGCAACACTGGCATTACGTGAAAAACGGCTGCGCACGCAGCCGTTTTGTTAATTACTCCTCATCATCCCCCGCCGACTTGCGTTGGCTGAGTCCATACTCCCGCAGTTTGTTGGCGATCGCCGTGTGCGATACCCCTAGCCGTTTCGCCAGTTTGCGCGTACTTGGATAAGATTGATAAAGGCGGGTCAGCACAGAGCGCTCAAAGCGTTTGTTGATGTCGTCCAGCGAGCCATCAAGCAGAGTTTCATCTTGCGGCACATCAATCGAAAATGCAGGAAGATCGATATCCTGCATATGCAATTCATTACCTTCCAACCGCGTCAGCGCCCGATAAATAGTATTTCTCAACTGCCGAACATTGCCCGGCCAGCCATACTGTGGCAGGAAATGTTCTACATCTGCCGCTAGTTTGGGGCGAGAAATTCCCTGTTCGTCGGCAAAACGCGCCACGAAAAGCTCAGCCAGCGGCATAATGTCGGCCGGACGCTCACGCAGAGGCGGTAACATCAACGTAAGCACATTCAGGCGATAATAAAGATCTTCGCGGAACTCACCGCGCTGCACCAGTTCCAGCAGATTTTTCTTTGTTGCGCAAATCACCCGCACGTCCACATGAACTTCATGATCTTCGCCCACGCGGCGGAATGTGCCGTCATTCAGGAAACGCAGCAGCTTAGTCTGCATCTGTGCCGACATTTCACCGACTTCATCCAGCAAAACTGAGCCGCCATTAGCCTGCTCGAAGAAGCCTTTTTTGCCTTCCTGCGCATTGAGATACGCACCGGGAGCATGACCGAATAACTCGCTTTCCATCACGTCATCGGGCAACGCTGCACAGTTCAGCGCCAGGAAAGGGTTCTTGCCGCGCGGTCCGCGCAGGTGGCAGGCACGCGCCAGCATATCTTTGCCCGTCCCTGTATCGCCGACGATCAACAACGGCGCATCCAGCATCGCTAGCTTGCGCGCCTGTTCCACCACCTGACGCATTTTGGGGCTAATCGCCACGATGTGATCAAATTCATTGTCATCGTTCACCGTGAGGTTCTGCAACTGTCGACCCATACGTGCGGCAGATTTCAGCATAACCAATGCCCCTGCCGTTGCGGCTTTCCCAGCATCATCTTCCAGACGAACTGGCGTCATTTCCAGCAAGAAATCCTGACCACGAATCACCACGCGCTCCGCTACGACGGAGCCGCTCTTCTCCAGCCAACTGGCAAAATTGAAACCGGGGATCATCGTGGCAATCGTCAGCTCGCTGATGGTTTCTGCCGATTGTTCAAACAACGCCAGTGCGGCGGGGTTAAACAGTTCGGGCTTCCCTTTCATATCCAGCGAAAACACCGGCTCAGGCATAGATTCTAACAGCGCATTCAGCGCCCGATGTTCGCGTTCAGACGGCATAAACGCCACGGTACGCACATCGCTAACGCTGTCAATACGGCGAATTTCCGACATCAGAAGGCGAAAATTATCAAAATCGAGGGTGGCAAAATTAAGGTAAATACGACCAATAGACGCAATTTCGATGCCGCGTAAATCAATATTGCGTGACGCAAGCAGATCTAACAGTTCACGGACCATACCAATGCGGTCTTTACAAATTACTTCCAGATGCATCAACGGCTACCTTCTTCAAGAGACACGACATGGCTATTACTACTGATAATACCCTTTCGTTTGCACCGGATGAAGTAAGGTGGCAGCAAAAGTTGACACATCTGTACGTTTTTTCCACGTCAATAACGATACGGGGTTAAGACAGCGGCGTCGTTGCCATCGCGACAATGGTTCGGATGCCTTCCAGATAGTTACCGAGACGTAAGTTCTCATCAAAACTATGCTGATTATTATCGGCATTAACCAGAGGGACGATCACGTATGGCACCTTCAACACGCTGACCGCACCACTCATCGGCAGCGTACCGCCCATCATACGGTTCTTCTCCGGCGCGATGCCGCGCGGTGCGGTTGTCGTAGCGACGGCCCAATGGCCCAGCGGGGAGTCGATCTCCGTTCTCGCCGCATAGGCGCTGCTCGGATAGGCCGTCAGGCTAAGGGAAATCAGGTGCGGATACTGTTCGCGCTCAGCCTGTGTTGGCACCTCACCAGCAATGATATGAAAACCTTTGCTGGCGATATATTGGCGTAACAGCGCATACATATCATCCGGCGGCGTTTCCGGCACGGTGCGAATATTCACGCTAGCCGTTGCGGTTGACGGAATGGCATTCGACGCTTTTTTGCCCGTATCGCCCGCTTTAATACCGAGAATATCCAGAGAAGGATATTGCACCGCTTCTGCCGCATTGCTGGCGACATTCTCTAGCCGCGCCACACCAAAGCGTTTCTCCAACGCGCCAGTTGGAGGTGCGGTCTCGGCTACCTGTTTCTTGTCGCTATCGCTAAGCGTAACGCGGTCATAATAACCGGGGATCGTCACCTTGCCGTCCGCATCCTTCATGCTGGCCAACAGCATAGCCAGATTTTGCACCGGATTGGGAATGACATTGCCATAACCACCGCTGTGCGCAGCCGCGTTTGCACCAAATACCGTCATGTCAATTTGGACTGACCCACGATTGCCAAAGTTGATACCAGGGCGATTGCTTGATGGCATCGCGCCATCATAAATCACCATGCCATCGCTTTTCAGCCGCGTCAGATGCTCCGCCATCACCGTCGTTAGACCAGGTGAACCTTTCTCTTCTTCAGAATCCAGCAACACTTTGATGTTGACGGCGGGCTCCACGCCCTTATCTTTCATCGCGTCCATGGCGGCGAGAAACATAACAATCGGCCCTTTATCATCAGCCGATGCCCGCGCGAAGAGACGCCATTCAGGGTTGATATCCCCTTTCAGAAGACGCGACTCAGGCAGCGTTTGCCATTTTCCAGCGGCATCTTTTTCTTTTAGCACAGGCTGCCACGGCGGCGTTTGCCACTCGGTCGGATTCACAGGTTGCCCGTCAAAATGCATGTAGAACAGGATGGTTTTACGATCGGATTTTGGCGTACCCAGCTCAGCATAAACCAACGGTTTATCGCCATTTTTTAGTTTCTGCGTGGTAAAGCCGCGCTTCTGAAACGCCTTTTCCAACCAGTCGGCATTACGCTGGATATCAGCGGGCGCGGCGGCATCGTTGGGCAACGTCAGTAATTCGAGATATTCGGGAAAGCTGTGTTGCGCGTAACGCTCAGCCTCGGCAGGCGCCAATACCAACTGGGCGCTGGCAGGTAAACAGAGAATGGCTGCCGACAGCGACAGTGCAGCCAGCGTCAGTTTTTTACCGGGAATCATAAAAACGTCCTGTTATACAGAAATGAGGAATATTTATCCTACACACGATTCTGTAACAACGGTACTCCCCATCATACCAGTATGACGTCTATTCTAGATTGCGGTCTCTATTTATATGGATGTACTATCAATTTATATGGATATACTATCGCGATTCATCACGTATCTGGCTGATAGATTGCCCTTCGATGAAGGAATGGGGGAACTGTCGCGACTGTATAAGATAATCCTTACGCGTCAATTTCATAAGAATTTCTCTTGCTCCATACTCCGCCATTTCTTTTACCGGGTACACTACGCTATCAATATGTGGTGCCAGATATTCAGTAAGTCCAAAGCTATCAAAAGAAATGACCGAAATATCACTCGGCACAGACAAACCCTGTAAACGTAGCGTTTTTAATCCCCCCGAACAGGCACGTTCACCACAATAGACAATGGCCGTAATATCCAGTTTTCGCTGTATTAATGTTAATGTCGCTTGCTCACCGAAGACATGATCGTAACTGCCTTGAATATAATACTCGTCTCCCCACGTTTTATTAACCGCTCGGATGGCATCAATGCAGCCTTTTAATCGTTGGGACGCACTGTGACGTGATTCCGGCCCACCAATCACGGCGATTTTTTTATGTCCTGCCGCAATCAATTTATTCGTAGCATCAAATGCCGATAAATAATGATCGAATGACACTGAATAAATATCCGCCGTACCCGAAGCATCGAGCAACACCACGGGTTTATTTTCAGTATAGGCTTTAATCGTTTCGGTTGATAAATGGCGGGTGTAGAGAAGAAATCCATCGCAATTGATTTCATCCAGTTTTCTTAATGCATTTTCTTCTTCAACTTGCCCGGCGCTTTCCAGCACCATGAGCATTTTTCCTTTGGCATTCACTTCCTTATGCACTGCGCTCATCACTGAACCAAAGAAGCCTGACACGTTGTTAGGAATAAGCATTCCGATCACACCGCTACTTTTGCTTACCAATGAGCGGGCACTTAAATTAGGTTTGTAGTTCAATAGTTTAATGGCATTCTCGACGCGTAACTTTGTCTCTTCCTTAACTTTTTCCGGCTCGTTAAGTACGCGAGTTACCGTTGCACGCGAAACATTTGCCATCCGGGCAACATCGACGATTGTTGACATAGAATTCCATTATAAAGAAAAGCAATGCCTGACTGCGGCACTGCTTATTTATTAGCAATAATACTGAAACTATTACACTTTATCGCGGTAAAGTTCAATCATTTCTTTGATTAAGTCATTTGCCAACATCGATGTCATTAAATGATCCTGTGCATGAACCATAACTAACGTTACAGGGATTTTTCCTTCCCCTTCATCCATACCGATCAATTTAGTTTGCACGCCATGCGCCCGACTTGCCGCTTCTCGTGAACGAATCAATGCATTATCGCATGCTTCCCACTCCCCCTTTTTCGCATGCTGTAATGCAATCATCGCTTCGCTTTTACTTTCTCCCGCATTGGTAATGATCTCCATTATTTCCAATTCAAGATCCATAAAGCTCTCCTCTTTCAAAATTAAATGATTTGTTACGCTTTAGATTCGGCTTCTTGTGCTAACAGCTGTTTTTCATATGCCTTATAAAATGGAAGCCATATCACACAGGAAATAGCGAAATTAGTCAGAACTAAGATTATCGGTCCGATAGACCATCCTGCTGCCCATGGAGCCCCTAAAATAGAAGGCGTCGTCCAGGGAACAATAGACATCGGTTTATCAACAAACCCTGAACTCAATGCAAACCAGGCTACTGTGGCATTAATTAGCGGTGCACCGATGAAGGGGAGCAGCATCAGAGGATTCATGATAATTGGCGAACCAAAAATAACGGGTTCATTGATATTAAAAAAAGAGGGAACAACACTCAATTTTCCGATCGAACGTAGATGCGCTGAACGACTACGCAAATACATGATGACGAGCGCAAGCGTGGAACCACAGCCGCCAATAACAATATAAAAGCGCCAGAATGGATCAACAAAGCTATGGGGAAGCGCCTGCCCTAATTCCAGCGCCGTTTGATTAGCGGCAATATTCGCCAACCAGAACGGTTGCAGTAAATTAGTCACGATAGCCGCACCATGAATACCGCAGAACCATAGCAGATGGGAAACCAGTACACAGATAAGTATTGCGGTTAAGCTATCAGATGCAGCAACAAAGGGTTTGAAGGCAGCCATAATCACTTCAGGCACCAGCATCCCAGTAAAATGCTGAACCAACAGCGATAAGGGGTATAACGTCGCAATCATCACCAGCACAGGCACAAGCAATTCAAATGACTGGGCGATCTTTTCAGGTACCTGCTCCGGCAGACGAATGGTCAGGTTTCTGGTTTTTAAAAACCGCATCAGTTCAACCGAATATATCGATGTCATCAATGCTGTAAAGATACCGGTGCCGCCCATAAATGCCGCAGGAATGCTGCCATTGGTAAAGGGTGCAGCAACAATAAGGAAAGAACAGAGTGACAGTAGTCCGCCCATCAACGGGCTAAGATTATATCCCTGAGAAAGGTTGTACCCAATCCCAACGGCAATATAGATAGTCATAATCCCCATTGTCATGCGGAATGGCATCATGATTGCGTCTTTATTGTTGGTCGCAAACTCCACCCACATCTGCCCTAGCGCGAACGTCGTATCTTTTGAAAAAGGCGGAAACGCCATAATCATCAGAAAGCTGCCGACAATCATGAAAGGCATGGCAGAAATAAAGCCATCACGCACGGCAAGAACATGCCGCTGCCCGCCGATGCTTCCAGCTAAGGGCGCTATTTTTCTTTCAATAAAAGAGATCACATTATTATAGATACTCATTATCATCCCCCTGGTGTTAGCAACATATTATGAAAGCAGACCAAGGGCGAACTTAAGTACATTGTCGCCTTTCATCATGCCGTAATCCATTGGATTTATTGTCTCTACCTTTTTGTTTTTCTGTGCGGCAATTTTCTTAAATTCATCCAATTTATATCTAACCTGAGGCCCCAATAAACAGAGGTCGTACTGTTCGATGCCTTCGTTAAATTTCTCTAAAGGAAGCGCTGTCAGTTCCACATCAATATTTTCTGCCGCTGCGGCTTCTTTCATTTTTTTTACGAGCATGGATGTGCTCATGCCTGCATTACAGCAGAGAAAGATTTTTTTCATTTTGTCACCTTAGCAAGTTTTATTTATTGGAAAGTGTGTTTTTTAAAGTTTGATAAATAGGAATGATTTAATTCCACTCCCAGACCCGACTTCATTTCACCTACGGTGAAATAACCATTTTTAGCCTGTGGCTCTAACGCATGCTGCACGATGTTGTAGCGTTCATCCTGCCAATAGGGAAACCATTCCTGTATTGGCACATTTGTCGTACTGATATCAAATTGAATACAGGCTGCCGTTAAGATTGGCCCTGAGGCATTATGCGGCTGAACCTGGATCTGATGCGTTTCTGCATAAGAAGCAATTTTTTTCATTTCTGTGAATCCGCCAGCCAACCCCATATCGGGCTGAATCAGTTCGAACACCCGATTTTCAATAAAAGGGGCGAAGTCAAAACGGGTATATAAGCGCTCTCCGCCAGCCAGCGATAAATTCACCCCCGCTTTTACTTCCAGGCTTGAATTGATTAATAAGGTATCCGTCGGTTCCTCATAAAAATAAGGGGTAAACTCTTCTAATTTTCTCCCCCATTTAATGGCATCAGAAACGTTCAGGCAGCCGTGAAGATCGAGCATAATGTCGATATGTTCACCCACGGCCTCTCTTACTGCATTAACCCGGGCAACTGCCATGTCTCCCCATTCTTTACTAATAGGTCGGGATGGCGTTGATTTCTCACCCGTTGGCGACATTTTAAAAGGATCAAACTTTAATCCGGTATAGCCGTCGTTTATCACCCTCATGGCTTTTTCAGCAAATTCTTCAGGCCGCCAGGCATCAAAATACCAATGGTTGGCATAAAGCCGGATAGTATCGCGACATTTTCCTCCCAGCAGTTGGTAAATCGGGACATTTAATAGCTTGCCTTTGATATCCCACAGCGCCATATCTATTGCACTAATCGCACCATAAATAGCCAGCGATCGCCCTCTTCCCCAATAGGTATTATCAAAACATTGCTGGAAGATTTTCTCAGAATCGAAGGGCGATTGCCCGATCAGGAATTTTTTCGTTAGTGCATCCAATATTGGAATGACCGACTTAGCCCCCACTCCATAGCTCATCGCCACTTCGCCAATCCCGGTCACCCCCTCATCGGTTTCAATCTCAACCACGATCAGGTTATGTGCTGGTGCACGGTGCCTTAGATCAACATCGTAAACATTTAACTGCGTAACTTTCATAATTCACCCCGAATACAGCCTGAAAACATTATGTGCACGTTCACATTTTCATTCAAGACAGAAAAGCCGATCAAGATCACAGATAAAGCATAAATGTGAACGTGCACATTTCAATATTAAGGAAAGTTTACTGTGTTGCTGTATGGAGAATAAACAAAAGAAAAAGGAAGGGAATCCCCTTCCTGTCGATAGCTTTTTCCACCCCTAACGCCCTTTTTGCAGCGTTTCTTTTACCTGGCCAATCAGTTCGCGGCGGAAATCACCGAGGCGTGGTTTGTCATCCAACCACGGCAGTGGGCGGCATAATTCCATCGCTTTGATACCCAAACGTGCGGTCAGCAAACCGGCACCAATGCCCTGCGCGGCGCGCGTTGATAGCCGTGCCGCAAGATCCTGCGACATCCAGTCCATGCCAATTTCCCGCACCAGCTCCGATGCCCCGGCAAACGCGATATTAATCAGCACCAGGCGGAACAGGCGAATGCGGCTGAAATAGCCAAGTTCGATGCCGTACAGCGCGGCAATACGGTTAATCAGCCGCAAATTACGCCAGGCAATAAAGGCCATATCCACCAGCGCCAGCGGGCTGACGGCGATCATTAAGGTGGATTCCGCCGCCGAGCGGCTGATTTCACGCCGTGCCTGTGTGTCCAGTACGGGCTGAACCAGACGCGCATACAGTTCCAGCACTTCACGGTCGTTGTGGGTTTCGTGGAGTGAAGCCTGCCAACGCTGTATCGCCGGATGACCGCTATCCAACCCCGCTTGCCGCGCCAGTTTTTCACAGAATTCGCGTCCACGTCCCACACCGTGACTGTGCAGCAGATCGCGTGCCACGTCGCGTTCTTCCGCGCGTTCTCGCAGGCGATAGAGCCGCCGCCACTCGACGGCCAGCGAACCAACGCCCGCCGCCACAATCAGGCTCCCCGCCGTAATACCACCCAGCGCGATCCAATCCTGTTGCACCCAGGCGTTATGCAGCGACTGTACGCCCTGTGCCAGCGCGCTGACGCCAAACAGCCCTATTCCCGCCATCACCATACGCCGCCACAGGCTGCGTTTAGGACG
This sequence comes from Pectobacterium polonicum, assembly GCF_005497185.1. GTDB lineage: Bacteria > Pseudomonadota > Gammaproteobacteria > Enterobacterales > Enterobacteriaceae > Pectobacterium > Pectobacterium polonicum. The sequence continues at coordinate 399,881 of NZ_RJTN01000002.1, forward strand.
CAACGCCGCACTGATAGCGTCTTCCGCCACGCCTTCTTCCGGCACTTCTTCTTCGCGGCTAATAGGGGAAAATGGCGTGCCACTCTGTTCGTCAAACGCCAACCCGGCACGTAGCTGTGGCTGTGGCTGTGGCGCTTGTGGTGCAACATCGTCGAACGTGACGCGTGGTTTTAATGGCTCGTTCATCGCAATTTATCCTTTAGCAGAAAGTCCATGACCGTATCCAGCCGGATATGCGGCAACGGCGTGTCTACCGTCATCTCGCGTGGACGAAATTGATCGAAGTGGAAACCCTGCGTTTGCCAGAATGCTGCACCCGGTAGACGTGCAGGCACTTCACCGGGATAGACCGTTAACGGCTGGCCGTCGCTGAGCCGATGCCCTTTCAGCGCCGGAATTTTTTGCCCCTGATGATCGACAACGCCGCTCTGCGTTGACTGGATTGACGCAATGCCTTCGCAGCGCATATCAATGCCTTCAAACGCGGCATTCTGCCAGGCTTCTTGCACCAGTTGCTGAAGCAAAGACACCAAATTGGCGTGCTGGTCGGCGGTAATGTGATCCGCTTTACTCGCGGCAAACATCAGTTTGTCGATACAGGGCGAGAACAAACGCCGGAACAGCGTGCGCTTCCCGTAATGAAAACTTTGCATCAGTTGGGTCAGCGCCAGGCGCATATCGTTAAACGCATGAATGCCGCTATTGAGCGGTTGCAGGCAATCGACCAGGACGATCTGTCGGTCGAAGCGCACGAAGTGATCTTTATAGAATCCTTTCACAACCGACTGACAGTAATAGTCAAAACGCTTGCGCAGCATACCAATATTGGTTTTCTCATCCGCCTGCGCCAGTTTGGCTTCACCGATATTATTCACCTGCGGCCAGGGGAAGAATTGCAGCACCGGCGCGCCAGCCAGATCGCCCGGCAGCACAAATCGACCCGGCTGAATAAAGTGCAGCCCTTCCTGCTTGCAGCGGTGCAGATAGTCGGTATAAGCCTGTGCCACCTCGGCAAGCTGGTTTTCATCGGCCGGAGCCAGCGGATCGATTTTCTCGCACAGCGCCAGCCACGATTTCGCCCATTCAATGCGTCCTCCATGCAGCAAGCCGCTCATCTGCTGCGACCAGCTCAGATAGGTTTGCTCCAGCAGCGGTAAATCCAACAGCCACTCGCCGGGGTAATCGACAATTTCCAGATAGAGCGTCGAGGTATCTTTGAAGTGACGCAGCAACGAATCCTTGGAGCGATAGCGCAGCGCCAGACGGATTTCACTCACGCCGCGCGTCGGCGTCGGCCAGTCCGGCGGTGAACCATACAGCGACGCCATGCCTTCATCATAGGCAAAGCGCGGCACGCCCAGATCGCGCTGCGGCACACGTTTCACACCGAGCAAACGCTCTTCGCGCACGGGGGAAAACATCGGCAAATGTGCCCCGCTGTGAGTGTTCAATAATTGATTGACGAACGCCGTGATAAACGCGGTTTTGCCGCTGCGGCTCAACCCGGTGACGGCAATCCGCAGGTGGCGATCCACGCTACGATTGACCAGTGAGTTAATCTCGTTCTGTAGGCGACTCATTGAATGAACCATCACTCCTGTAGTTGCGTTTAGTGGCGGTGCAAAAGCGCATTCAGGCTACCGCATTGATCGCGGAGAAAAAAGGAGCGCGATGCTATCCGCTTTCAGTTCAGGTTGAACGGTGGATAGCATCAGCGAAAGAGTATAACCGATGACAGATTACAGGTGACGAAAGCGATTCTGCACGCCAAAGGTATCCGAGGTGACATAGCGCTCAATATTACGTAGGCGCTGTTCGCTGGCCTGCAAGGTCGCATCCGCCTCATTCAGCAGTTGGCTGGGTGTGCGGCTTGTCTTTTCATCCTCAAATCTCATTCCTGCCGGAGCGGGATCGAGCATAAAGGTCAGAATGATGTACGCCACGATGGTGAAAAAGAACAGGCCGAACAACATCGACAACACCGTAATCAGCCGTACAAGTTTCACCGGCACGTCAAAATAACGTGCTAAACCAGCGCAAACCCCTTTCAACATGCCTTCTTCCGGTAAGCGGTATAACGTTTTACCTGACCACGTATTTTTCATTACGATTTTCTCCAGTCCGGGTGTTCTGCATCCAGAATGTCTTCCAGCGCCCTGATACGCTCACGCATACGGCTGGACTCTTCCGTTAAATGCGTCAACCGTTGCATCTCGTTTTGTCCCAGTTGAGCACCGTTTTTACGCTGGCTGTAATGTAGCCAAAGCCATATCGGTGCCACAAACAGCATGAAAATGGTCAGCGGAATGGCAAGAAACAACGCACTCATTGTGTCTCCTTAGTTATTATTCATACGCCCTATGGTGGCTGCCGTTTTCAAACGGCAGCCCCTCCGATGACGTTTACGCTTTGATTACTCTGCTGGCTTAACTTTAGCTTTAAGTGCCGCCAGTTGCGCGCTGATTTCATCATCCGCTTTCAGCTCGGCAAACTGCTGATCCAGCGATTTTTGTTTCCCCAACCCATGGCTTTCTGCTTCCGCTTCCATAGTGTCGATACGGCGTTCAAACTGATCGAAACGCGCCATAGCTTCATCCAGCTTGCCGCTATCCAATTGGCGACGTACATCACGCGACGATGCCGCAGCCTGATGACGCAACGTCAGCGCCTGTTGGCGAGCGCGGGTTTCGCTTAATTTATTTTCCAACTCACCGATTTCACGCTTCATCCGCTCCAGCGTTTCATCCACGCTTTCGGCTTCATGCTGTAACAGCGCAATCAGGTCGGTCAGTTTCTGCTTCTCAATCAACGCCGCACGAGCCAGATCGTCTTTATCTTTGCGCAGCGCCAGCTCGGCTTTTTCCTGCCACTGATCTTGCTGACCGTGCGCTTGTTCAATACGGCGGGCAATCTGTTTCTTTTCTGCCAGCGCCCGCGCCGAGGTTGAACGTACTTCAACCAGCGTATCTTCCATTTCCTGAATCATCAGCCGCACCAATTTCTGCGGATCTTCCGCTTTATCCAGCAATGAATTGATGTTGGCGTTCACGATGTCGGCAAAACGAGAAAAAATACCCATAATTACATCCTCTTCATGATTTCCAGCGTCTGATTACGCCTGATTGATCATCGTGACCAGCCGAGCCAGTCGCGATCTCCCTATAGGTATATCAATAAACATGCCAACTTTTAATTTAAGTTAACTAATTGAAAATAAAGGAATAGATAATTTTGACTATTTTTCCCTTTCCGTTAGATTAGTCAAATACGCTAACAGTTAGTAAAAATAACACGGTGGAACATCATGCTTCAGGAAAAAGAGAATCTGCTGGGCGAAGCCAACAGCTTTTTAGAGGTTCTGGAACAGGTGTCGCAGCTGGCGCAACTGAATAAACCGGTGCTGGTAATCGGTGAACGTGGAACCGGCAAAGAACTGATCGCCAGCCGCCTACACTACCTTTCCCCACGTTGGCAAGGGCCGTTCATTTCCCTCAACTGCGCGGCACTCAACGAGAATCTGCTCGATTCCGAACTATTTGGTCATGAAGCCGGTGCCTTTACCGGGGCGCAGAAGCGCCATCTAGGACGCTTCGAACGCGCCGACGGCGGAACGCTATTTTTAGATGAGCTAGCCACCGCGCCGATGCTGGTGCAGGAAAAATTACTGCGAGTGATCGAATACGGCATGCTGGAACGCGTCGGCGGCAGAGATCAGCTACAGGTTGATGTGCGTCTGGTGTGCGCCACCAACGACGATCTGCCTGCGCTGGCTGCCAGCGGTAAATTCCGTGCCGACCTGCTCGATCGTCTGGCCTTTGACGTCGTGCAACTTCCGCCGCTGCGCGAACGCCAGCAGGACATTATGTTATTAGCAGATAATTTTGCGATTCAGATGTGCCGCGAATTGCACTTGCCGCTGTTTCCCGGTTTTACCGCTACCGCACGCGAGACGCTGCTGAATTACGACTGGCCGGGCAATATTCGTGAATTGAAAAACGTAGTTGAACGTTCGGTGTATCGTCACGGCGATAGCGAGCAGCCCCTTGATGCCATCATTTTGAATCCTTTCCGCCGGACTACCGCCGTTCAGGAAAAACGACAGACAGCAGCGGGTCAGCCGGATTTACCGCTGGACATGAAACCGTGGCTGCTGGAACAAGAGAAAGGCTTGATCGAACGGGCGTTAAATCAAGCAAAATTTAACCAGCGCAAGGCCGCAGAACTGCTGGGATTAACCTACCACCAGTTGCGTGGGTTATTGAAGAAACACGATATCGCGGTGAATGAGTAAGAAACTGGAAAGAAAATGCGGGCGAATTAGCGCCCGCACAGTCAGTCGGTTAATGAGTCAATAACGCGATATTACGGCTCAACACCCCAGACTAGCGTACCTTTATCATGCACGGTGATCTTGTCCCAGTTGGTGTAACTCGTGACGTTAGGGCCATATGAATAGTCATTCGTCTCGTTCACGTTGCTCCAGTCACCGGCATGGATACGCACCTGCACTTCACCCGTTTCCGCCCCCGGTTGCAGGGAACCCGCCCCGCTGGCGAAGGTCACCAGAACATAGCGATTGGCCTTATCGGTGCTGGCGGCTGGCGTCCCTGTGCTGGTTACGATGTTGTTAGGGCCGACGTTAGCCCAGTCAACAAACAGGTTCGCGCCGGGCTTCCCATCATCATGGAAGTAGTAGCGAACTTGCAGATCGCTCAGTTTGATCGCCGTACTTCCGGTATTTTTGATGTTGAAGGCCATACGAATCGCATCATCGGACGGGTTGTTATCCACATTGCGATATTGCAGCACGACGTCACCCGTGGTTCCGTTACCTGGGTTGGTCGGTTCCGTTGGTGTGGTCGGCGTATCGCCACCGCTCAGATCCGCACCTGCACGAATCTGCTCTCTGACAAATTTTCCTGACGCCGACAGATTTTGCTCTGTCCAGCCGCCTGACTTACTTGCCCCCGATGCCAGCGCCGCCGATGCCTCTGACTTATCGGTAAGCGACCAGTTCACCCAGCTTACGCCTCGGTTATTCAGGAAATCGATCCAGGTTTGCGACTCTGGCAGGAACGGTCCGCCGTTGCCGGACGCATCGCTGGTTCCCCACTCGCTGACGAAAATCGCCGCGCCACGGCTTTGCGCATAGTCAATGCGATCGCGCAGGAACTGCCCGTGCGTACCGGCATAGAAATGCAGTGCGTACAGAGTATTGGGATCGGGCAGCTGATTATCCGCGGCATCATGGATATCCTGACTCCAGGTGCCCGTACCAACGATAATGAGGTTGTCAGGATCTTTGCTGCGGATAGTGTCAGTGACTTCCAGCGCATAAGGCCGAATCTGCCCGTTCCACGTCACGCCGCCGTTGGGTTCATTGGCGATTTCATAAATCACGTTCGGCGAACTGCCATACAGCCCCGCCATTTCGGCAAAGAAAGTTTTTGCCTGAGCTTTATAAATATTAGGATCGTTATCCGACAGGATATGCCAATCGATAATGATATAGACGCCGAGACTTTGTGCTGCCGCAACGGCTTCTTTTACCTTATTGGCGAGGGACGGGTTAGAAATATAGCCATCAGCCGCCGTGTACATAGCGACGCGGAACACGTTAATTCCCCAGTCATCCCGCAGCCATTTCATCGAATCTTTGTTGACGTAGTCGCCAAACCACTGCAAACCGTGTGAACTGACCCCTCTCAGTTGCACCCTTTTCCCCTGTTCATCCACCAGTCGTCCGTTTTCGATGGACAGCTGACCATGCGTTTCTACTGGCGTGGCGGATAATGCTGAAAAACTGAGTGACATCCCCAGCACCGTTGTTACCACACCTAACGTCAATTTCCTGACGATTTGATTCCTTCTCATCCACATATTCCTTATCTCCATTGTGAACCCACATGATCTTGGGTATAGGCATGATAAGGGAGATTTTTGTTCCCGCAAACAATTTAGGAAATATCCCAACCATATTGATTTTATTAATTATTTACAGGGAAATAGAAAGCAAGGTAAGTATCTGGCAAGGTCATTTTTCAGGCAAAAAAAAGCCAGCACGTAGGCTGGCTAAAATAATACTGGAAGCAATGTGAGCAATGTCGTGCTCTCCTTCAGTGCCTGCGATAAGCCACTGCTGAAGTGCGAAAATGATGATAATAGTTATCAGTATCATCTGTAAAGCACTTTGTTGAGAATTTTTCTCATTTCCATACTGACTATGGGGTTCCTGCCCGCATCATCGCTGTCGATTGCAGACTTAATGCCCCGTGGGATTAAACAGTCTATGACTGTAAAAATCTGGGATCGCCTCAATCAGACGTAGCTGGTTTAATGCTGGATGCAGCGGATTCACCAGCGCATTACGCATGCTGCCAAATGGCTTAACCGTGCTGGTCGGTACCCAAATCACCAGCGATTGCCCAGCGTTCAAGCAGCGCGACCCCAGCGCCTGCACGTCCGGCATAAACGGGTAGCGGTGCCAGTCCTCAGGCAGCATGTCCAGTGTAATGGATTCTTGCGGGACGTCATCCGGCAGCTCATACACGCCCAGACGATAGCTGGCGGGCAGCAACTGCGGCGAAGGCAGATAATTGCCCATTTCCAGCATCGCGACGGCGGGCGTTTCACTGAAATATAGCACTGGCGTATTAGGCTGATTGAAACGCGCACCGTGCTGGAAACTCACGCCCGTTTGTCCTGAAAATGCTTCGAGCCAGACCGCTTTGGTAATGCGGTAAAGCCTCATATAAATTCGCCGTATTCAATACGACTCAGCGCGTTATCAACCAGTTGACGCCCTTTGTGCGTATCCAGCATTTCTGCTGGCGTTTTTCCGCCAAAGGCCGGAATACCGCTCTCCATCCACAGTTGCGCCTTCGCTTCATCTTCAAACGTCGTCATGGCTTTTAACCACAGGCGGAACGTCTCCAGCGCCGCCTCCCCCTGCTCCAGCGTTAAATGTTTACGGCGAAACAAACGGGAGATGTTCGAGGGATCGACGGACAGCGCCGAGCCAATTAGCTTACGGCTTAACCCGCTGGCATCCGCCCCGCGTTTCAGCAGCGCACCGGAGATCCCGCTGCGCACCACATTAACGAACATCAACGGGTCATGAAAAACGCCGTCAGGCAATTCAGCTTCGCGAGCAAAATTTTCAACTTTAAGGCTTATCTCGGCATTCATAATTATTTCCTCGTCATTATGACTTAACTATAGCATTCATTATGACGTTTTCAATCAGCCATCCGGCGACTCAAACGGTTGGAAAGTCGCCAGACGCACACAACAAGAGTGGGGAGGACGCCAAGAGTGCGATACACTCTCTATAACCGTATTGACTGAAAAATCCCGTATGTTCGGAAAAACCTGTTTCGCACTGGCACTCACCTGGCTGGCTTTACCCGCACTGGCCGCACCGCAACCCGTGCTAACGCCGCCTGCTCCGCTGGAAAACATCCACCAGAGCGGTTTTGTCTATTGCGTCAATGATGTCCTGAACACGTTTAACCCGCAAATGGCGCGCAGTGGCGTCACGATCGATACGCTGGCGGCGCAACTTTATGACCGCCTGCTGGACGTCGATCCTTATACTTATCGGTTAATGCCAGAACTGGCGCAGCGCTGGGAAGTATTGGACAACGGTTCGACGTACCGTTTCTATTTGCGTCACGATGTCCCGTTCCAGAACACGTCTTGGTTCAGCCCGACTCGTAATATGAATGCCGACGATGTGATATTCAGTTTCCAGCGCATGCTGGATAAGAAACACCCGTATCATGATGTCAACGGCGGTGAATATCCCTATTTCGATAGCCTGCAATTCGCCGATTCGGTGCAAAGTATTCGCAAATTGGGCGAATACAGTATTGAAATCCGCCTGAACAGCCCAGATGCCTCTTTCCTGTGGCATCTGGCTACACATTACGCGCCGATTCTGTCCGCTGAATATGCTCAACGTCTGGTGAAAGAAGATAAGAAAGAGCTGCTGGATCGCGAACCGGTCGGCACCGGGCCTTATCTGCTCAGTGAATACCGCACCGGACAATATATCCGTCTGACGCGCAACGTCGACTACTGGCGCGGCGTGCCGCGTATGCCGCAGGTGGTTATCGATCTTGGCTCTGGCGGCACAGGCCGTTTATCCAAACTGTTGACGGGCGAATGTGATGTCCTCGCTTACCCTGCTGCCAGCCAATTGGCCATCCTGCGTAACGACCCGCGCCTGCGTCTGTCGCTACGTCCCGGTATGAACGTCGCCTATTTGGCATTCAACGTACGAAAAGCGCCGTTGGATGACCGCCGCGTGCGGGAAGCCATCGCGCTGGCGATCAATAACGATAGGTTGATGCAGTCAATTTATTACGGCACAGCGGAAACGGCGGCCTCTATTCTGCCTCGCGCGTCGTGGGCGTACGACAATGAATCGCAAATTACGGAATATAATCCGCAGAAAGCACGACAAATCTTGCAGGAACTGAGGCTGACTAACCTGAACCTACGCCTGTGGGTGCCGAGCGCGTCACAATCCTACAACCCTAGCCCGCTTAAAACCGCAGAGCTGATACAGGCCGATCTGGCACAGGTTGGCATCACCGTGACCATCGTTCCGGTGGAAGGCCGTTTTCAGGAAGCACGGTTAATGGAGCTTAGCCACGATTTAACGCTGGCGGGTTGGGCAACGGACAGTAATGACCCGGACAGCTTTTTCCGCCCTTTGCTAAGCTGCGCAGCGATTCGTTCCCAGAGCAACTATGCTCACTGGTGCAATCCCACCTTTGATGAAGTGCTGCAAAACGCGCTTTCATCACAGCAACTCTCTAAGCGGATTGACTATTATCAGCAGGCACAGCGTATTCTGGCAGAACAGTTACCCGTTCTACCGCTGGCGTCGTCATTGCGGCTGCTCGCTTACCGCTATGATATGAAAGGGCTGGTATTGAGCCCGTTCGGCAATGCCTCATTCGCGGGCGTATACCGTGAGGAGCAGCAAGCGCAGCAGAAGCCCTCTGCACCGGAAACCGTGGAGGAAGCACAGCCGTGATTATTTTTACCTTGCGACGTCTGGTGTTGCTGATCGTCACCTTGTCACTGCTGACGCTGGTTGGCTTCAGCCTCAGCTATTACACGCCTAACGCCCCACTCAATGGTGCTGCGCTGTTTGATGCCTATCATTTCTATCTCTCTAGCCTGCTTCAGGGCGATTTTGGCCGTTCCAGCATTAACGGACAGGCCATCAGTGAGCTGCTGAAAGAAGTGTTCCCGGCCACGATTGAACTTTGTCTGCTGGCGTTTGCGCTCTCGCTGCTGGTCGGTATTCCACTGGGGATTACCGCAGGCGTGATGCAGAACCGCGGGGCGGACATCGTGATCAGCACACTGGCGCTGATCGGCTTTTCCCTGCCGGTGTTCTGGCTGGCGCTACTGTTGACGCTGTTCTTCTCGTTGCACCTCGGCTGGCTACCCGTTTCAGGCCGTTTCGATCTGCTCTATCAGGTGAAAACCGTGACCGGTTTTGCGCTGATTGATGCCTGGCTGTCCGATTCACCCCATCGCGGCGAAATGATCGTCAGCGCCATCCGCCACCTGATTCTGCCGATTACCGTGCTGGCCGTCGGGCCAACGACCGAAGTGATCCGCCTGATGCGCGTCAGTACCACGGAAATTATCAGTAAAAATTACATTAAAGCAGCGGCAACCCGTGGGCTATCACGCTTTACGATCATTCGCCGCCACCTGATTCACAACGCGCTACCGCCGATTATTCCCAAGCTGGGGTTACAATTTTCCACCATGCTGACGCTGACAATGATTACCGAAGTGGTCTTTAACTGGCCGGGTATCGGCCGCTGGCTGGTGAACGCCATTCGCCAGCAGGATTTCGCCGCGATTTCTGCGGGCGTGATGGTGGTCGGCGCGATGGTCATCACGGTCAACATCCTGTCTGATATCTGGGGCGCTATGGCAAATCCGTTGAAACATAAGGAATGGTATGCCCTACGATAACGTCTATAGCGAAAAGCGGCTGCCAAGCCGACTGGGCGATACCTGGCGGGCATTCCATCAGGATATGCTGGCAATGATCGGGCTATATGGCTTTTTGATCCTGATCGGCCTGTGCCTGTTCGGCAAGTTTCTCGCACCTTATGAAGTTGATCAGCAATTCTTGGGCTATCAACTGCTGCCGCCTTCCTGGTCGCATTACGGCGAAGTGTCGTTCTTTCTCGGCACCGACGATTTAGGACGCGACCAGCTAAGTCGCTTATTGAGCGGTGCCGCCCCTACCGTTGGCGCGTCGCTCATCGTCACCTACGCGGCGGCGCTGTGCGGCATCGTGCTAGGTGTCTTTGCGGGCGTTACGCGCGGGCTACGTTCGGCGATGCTCAACCATATTCTGGACACGCTGCTATCGATTCCGTCGCTGTTGTTGGCGATCGTGGTGATTGCCTTTATCGGCCCGAAGCTCGAGCACGCGATGCTCGCCGTCTGGCTGGCGCTGTTGCCGCGCATGGTGCGCACCATCTACAACGCGGTGCACGATGAAATGGACAAAGAATATGTGATCGCCGCCCGCCTTGACGGTGCGTCCACGTTTTATCTGGTCTGGTACGTCGTACTGCCCAACATCGCCGCACTGCTGGTTTCAGAATTTACCCGCGCGCTGTCGATCGCCATTCTGGATATTGCCGCGCTGGGCTTTCTCGATTTGGGCGCACAGCTGCCCACCACCGAATGGGGTGCCCTGCTTGGCAACTCGCTGGAGCTGGTTTATGCCGCGCCGTGGACCGTGATGCTGCCCGGCGCGGCCATCGCGCTGAGCGTGTTAATCGTCAACCTGCTGGGCGACGGCATCCGCCGCGCGCTCGTCGCGGAAACGGAATAAGAGGCGACGACTCCCTATGCCATTACTTGATATCCGTAACCTGACGATTGAATTTCTGACCCCCGACGGCGCCGTAAAAGCCGTTGACCGCGTCAGTATGACGCTGAGCGAAGGGGAAATTCGCGGGCTGGTGGGCGAATCCGGTTCAGGCAAAAGCCTGATCGCTAAAGCCATCTGCGGGATTACCAAAGAAAACTGGCGCGTGACTGCCGACCGCTTCCGCTTCGATGATATCGACCTGCTGCAACTGTCGGCGCGCGAACGGCGGAAACTGGTCGGCCATAACGTCTCCATGATTTTTCAGGAGCCGCAATCTTGTCTCGATCCGTCAGAGAGCATCGGTCGACAATTGGTGCAGGCGATCCCCGGCTGGACCTATAAAGGTCGGTGGTGGCAGCGAGTTAACTGGCGCAAACGCCGCGCTATCGAACTGCTGCACCGCGTCGGGATTAAAGATCACAAAGACATCATGGGCAGTTATCCCTATGAACTGAGTGACGGTGAGTGTCAGAAAGTGATGATTGCTATCGCACTGGCGAACCAGCCGCGTCTGCTGATTGCCGATGAGCCGACCAATGCGATGGAATCCACCACGCAGGCGCAGATTTTCCGCCTGCTGTCGCGCCTGAACCAAAACAATAACACCACGATCCTGCTCATCAGCCATGATCTGCAAACCATGAGCAAATGGGCGGACCGGATTAACGTGCTTTATTGCGGACAAACGGTGGAGAGTGCCACCTGTGAAGATTTGATCACCGCGCCGCATCATCCTTATACGCAGGCGCTGATCCGCGCGATGCCCGATTTTGGCCGTTCACTACCGCACAAAAGCCGGTTAAACACCCTGAACGGTGCGATTCCCTCACTGGAACACTTACCGATTGGCTGTCGGCTCGGCCCACGCTGCCCTTATTCACAAAAACAGTGTATGCAAACACCGCCGCTGCTTTCCGTGAAGAACCACTTATATGCCTGCCACTTCCCGCTCAACATGGAGGAACCGTGATGGTTGAGATGCTGCTTGAAGCCCGCAACCTGACCAAGACGTTCCGCTACCGGACCGGGCTGTTCCGTCGTCAACATGTTGAAGCGGTGAAATCCGTCAGCTTTACGCTACGTGAGCGCCAGACGCTTGCCATCATCGGCGAGAACGGTTCGGGGAAATCGACGCTGGCGAAAATGCTGTCAGGCATGATCGCGCCGACGTCCGGTGAACTCGTTATCGATGATCATCCGCTGCATTATGGCGATTATGGCTACCGCAGCCAGCGTATCCGCATGATTTTTCAAGATGCGAGCAATGCGCTCAACCCGCGTCAGCGTATCGGGCAACTGTTGGATGTTCCGCTGCGGCTGAATACCGACCTCAGCGCCGAAGCGCGCGAAAGAGCGATTAATCAGGCGCTACAGCAGGTCGGGTTACGTCCCGATCATGCTTATTACTATCCACATGCGCTCGCGCCGGGGCAAAAACAGCGCGTCGGTCTGGCGCGTGCGCTGATCCTGCAACCGAAAGTGATTGTCGCCGATGAAGCGCTGGCGTCGCTGGATATGTCTATGCGGTCACAGATTATTAATCTGATGCTGGAATTACAGGAAAAGCACGGTATCTCTTATATTTACGTGACGCAGCATCTGGGCATGATGAAGCACATCAGCGACCAGATTCTGGTGATGCAGGCAGGTGAAGTGGTCGAACGCGGCAGTACCGCCGACGTGTTGTCCGCCCCGCTCCATGACCTGACGAAACGTCTGATTGCCAGCCACTTCGGCGAAGCGCTTAGCGCGGATGCCTGGCGACGCGACGGCGCACAACGTTAACCCGCGTGCTCCAGCGGGTAAGTACCGCTAAGCTACAGGTCGGTGGAAAATGGGGACACTGCTCGGAGTACCCCTACCGCCCCCAACATGGTAGAATTGCGCGGTTTATTCATCTCGGTCGTCACTTGCCGCGTAGGTTTACAGGCACAGACGTGGCGATCGCAGCAACAATGATCACAAGGATTACTGCTATGGGTTTTCTTACCGGTAAGCGCATTCTGGTAACAGGTGTTGCCAGCAACCGTTCTATTGCCTACGGTATTGCACAAGCAATGCAACGTGAAGGTGCCGAACTGGCGTTCACGTATCAGAACGAAAAATTGAAAGCACGCGTTGAAGGCTTTGCCAGCGAACTGGGTTCCAGCATCGTTCTGCCGTGTGATGTCGCTGAAGATGCGAGCATCGAGGCACTGTTTACCGAACTGGCTAACGTATGGCCGAACTTTGATGGCTTCGTACATTCCATTGCTTACGCACCGGGCGACCAACTGGACGGTGACTACGTTGATGCCGTTACCCGTGAAGGCTTCAGCATTTCTCACGATATCAGCTCTTACAGCTTCGTCGCGATGGCGAAAGCCTGCCGTAAGATGCTGAACCCGAACTCTGCGCTGGTTACCTTGTCCTACCTGGGTGCTGAGCGTGCTATCCCTAACTACAACGTGATGGGTCTGGCAAAAGCCTCTCTGGAAGCGAACGTACGTTACATGGCAAATGCCATGGGTGCTCAGGGCGTGCGCGTCAACGCCATCTCTGCGGGCCCGATTCGTACACTGGCTGCCTCCGGCATCAAAGACTTCAAGAAAATGCTGTCGCATTGCGAAGCCGTTACGCCAATCCGCCGTGTCGTGACCATTGAAGACGTGGGCAATTCTGCCGCGTTCCTGTGTTCCGATCTGGCTGCCGGTATCTCCGGTGAAGTTCTGCACGTTGACGGCGGCTTCAGCATCGCCGCGATGAACGAGCTGGAACTGAAATAAGTCATAAAAGTAGCCTATCTCGTATAGGCTACTTTCTCTACGTCAAATATTCCCTACTCCTATTTATTATTCCTCTTAATCTTTGGCAGTGAATTTCTGCTTTCTTTTTGATAGTTAATTCTGTATTAGCGGATTATGGGCAGATAATAAAATAATTAAAACTTCACATGGAGTGTTAAATGGTTATTCACAAAGTCTGCGCAAACGATAGCTTTATTGAGGAATTGTTAAATGGGTGGATTAGCGCAAATCAACGCTATGTTGAACTATTAAACAGAACAGATTGCTGTTGGTGGTACAACGAACGCACTAATGTCAGCGTTCTTGCTGGGGCGGCGTGGTCATTAGGCTGGACAGCGATTGAGGAATATCCATCAGGCAAAAAAATAAAGGGTGATACAGGAGAAAATCCTGATAGTAATACCAGTAAAGGGCGAGTTGATCTTTATATAAAAAGTGAATTGAAAAGCATTGCCCTCGAAGCTAAGCATGTATGGCACAACCTGGATGAAAATACAAATACCATTAGAATAGATAGAGGGATGAATAGTGCGCGCGACGACGCAGGACGTTTAAAAGAACAAGCAAACCGCCATTTTTCGGCAACATTTATTGTTTTCTACACTAAAGAAAGCCCAAACGAAATTATTCTCGAAGAGCGCATCACCGCTACAATTAATAATGCAATTAAAAATATAAGTAAGGAATCTATCTCCTACGCCTATCTTATTGATAATAAATCAGCATTTGTGAACCATAAAAATGAATTTTATCAAAGTGTTGCATTAGTGCTGGAACAGATTGAATTGAACTCAGCTATTAAATAAGCGCTTATGCATTATCGACCCCAGCACACAGGGCGATGGAATGAAGAAGTGATTTTTCACCGTCGTTCTGGTTACTCATTTCCTTGCGGCAAACTGGTACGAATATGCTGCAATAGGGCAATAAAGGCCTGTTTATCTGCCAAATTATTCAGCACGCGGCTGGATATCACCGTGGTGTCCAGTAATGCGATCTGCTCAATAGCATAGTGCAGTGCGTGACCGAATTCTGCTGGTTCCAGTTTACGAGCGGCGGCGTACAGTGTATCAGCATAGAAATCAAAGGCATCAAAGCCGCAGCAGGCGGCCACACACTCAGTTTCAATAGCCGCCCATAAGGGCAACAATCCTTCGAGCAGGTAATCAATATTAACAGCCTGCTGATACCGCCCCGTTAAATCGGGTAAGACAATGCGGTCGTTATCTCCTATCGAGATAAAATTTTCCTTAATAAGCGCCACGTTAGTCCCCTTCTGGTTCCGTGCCATACATCAGGTATTCCCATTCAACGAATCCCTGAAAAGAACCGATAAATGTCATCCGAGGAAGATTGGCAAACTCTTTTTGCATAGCCCAGGTTAAATGTACAACCGATACACGATCAGCCTCCTGAATATGTTTCAGCAGGATGTCATCATTACCATCACGATAGGCAATCACATCAATATCAACGCCATGGAGTGGATGAACGGTTGGCAACTCAAGCTGATATTCAGCCAGTAAAGCCTGCTGTTTTTTGCCGTTGGCATATTCCCATCCGGCGGGAAGTTCTAGTGTAGAGGACATGGTATTTTTTGTTTAATAGAGAAAAGGCTATTTTACCGAAAGGCTGGGAAAATAGTGAGTTAAACAATCAAATTCCTCAGGAGGCGCGAATACAATGTTCACTTTCACCGTATAGCCACCAAATAATCTTTATCCAGCAATTCAAACCTATAATGCCGCTGAGAAGAAAAGATAATCTCTCGCGCTTTTGTCACAAAAATCGCTTCAATATCCGGCTGGTGTTGTAAAAACTTGATACCTGCGTCCACGCCCATGCCGTAGAGCAATGTCGTATAGATATCACCATCGAGGGAATCGTTCGAGATAACCGTCACGCTGTGCAGTTCATTATCCAGCGGATACCCCGTCCGGGGATCGAGAATATGATGATAGATATGATCGTCCACGGTAAAAAAGCGCTCATAGACGCCGGACGTCACCACGGATTTATTCTTTACTCTAATCACACCGAGCAGACTATCGCGGTCCGCAAAAGGTTTCTGCAATCCCACGCTCCATAGCCCCTGCTCATCCGTCAACGCGCTGCCGATAGCCAGCACATTCCCCCCCAGATTAATCAGCGCATCCTGAATAGCGTGTTGATGCAGCACGTCCCTGACGATATCGGCAATATAACCTTTCGCAATCGCGCCCAGGTCGATCTCCATTCCTGCTTTTTCTAACAATACGGCGCAGTCTTGTTCTCTGAGGATAATACGTTCGGGATCGGTTAATGCCAGCGCCCGATCTATCGATTCACTGTCAGGCACCGTGCTGCCGCTAAAACCGATTTTCCATAGTTTGACGACAGGGCCGATCGCCACGTTAAAGCGACTATTTTCAATCAGGCTTACCGTTTTAGCGCGCTTAATCAGCGCAAAGACAATCGGGCTGACCGAAACGAATGCTTTACCCGCCGCGTGGTTGATACTCATCACTTCCGACTGTGCCCGATTAACGGTGAGCAAATCTTCGAGCTGCTTGATGCGATGGAAAACCTGCCTGACGGCGGTTTCATCATGGGTAAACAGTTTAAGCAGGATAGGACTGCCCATCAGATGTACGGAATAGACGTAGGCGTTATCGACAGAAGGCATAGGGTAACTCCCATGAACAAATTGCAGTGCAGAGAGGAAACGGTCGAAACAGGGCGAACGCCCTTTCAGACGCTCGCCAGCGGCTCCACTACTCCATCATAGCCGACTGTTTTTCAGCGATTTTATCCGTGGATTCCACAAACCTTGCTTTACGAGCCTTAGCAGGAGAAAACCCAGAATGACGCGGTGCACGAGCATACGCCGCAGCCTGAATCCCCGCCTGAATACCGAAGATAATGATATCCGCCACGGCGTTACCCCCAATGCGGTTCGCACCGTGAATCCCACCCACCACTTCCCCTGCCGCATAAGCGCCGGAGATCGTCTCTTTGTGACGGTTCAACACCTCCGCTTTCGCGTTAATCGTCACACCGCCCATCGTATGATGCACGCCCGGTGCCACCTTAATCGCATAGTAAGGTGCCTGATTCAGCGGATCGCGCATCCCCGTGGTTCGGCCAAAGTCTTCATCGTGTTTGTCGGCAATAAAGGTATTGTAGCGCTCAAGCGAGGCGTGCAGCGCTGCCTGCGGTATATCGAGTTTCTCGGCCAGTTCCGCTACGCTGCCTGCGCTGACGGTCAGCCCTTGAGCGACATATTCTTCAACCGCCCGGTTGCGATTTCTTACCTGTTCATCAAACAGGATATACGCGTATTCTTCCGGTAAATTGACGATGGCGGACGAGACGTTATCGCGCGTTTCCATTTCGTTAAAGAAACGCTCCCCGCGCTGCGATACCAGAATGGCACCACCGCCGCGAATGGATTCGGAGATCAGATAAGAGGTGGTCTGTTCGACCGTCGGATGGGTTTGAATTTCCCCCATGTCCACCGTATCCGCGCCGATCTGTTCCAGCAGGCGAATGCCACCGCCTGTCGCGCCTTTGTGATTGGTGGTGACGAAGCCTTTCAGGTCTGGGCGGTATGACTCCACCATCGCCTGATTGGCACTAAAACCGCCCGTGGCAACAATCACCGCTTTTGTCGCAATCAGGCTCTCTTCCTGCTCATCATTGACGACTCTGACGGCGGTAACCTTGCCCTTCTCCTGCACAATTTCGGTCACCGACGTTTCCAGCAGCACCTCAATATTGTATTTATTAAGGTTCTTAATCAGCCCGCTGACCAGATAGCCGCCCACCGCTGCGCCATTGGCAGGGCGATGCGTTCTGTCAACGCTCATGCCGCCCGTCGTCGTAATATCACTCAGTTCGATATCGTGCTGCGCCAGCCAGTTAATCGCATCAGATGCGTGATCGACAAAATATTGCACCAGCGTCGGGTTATTTTTCTGTTTTCCGCTTTTCAGCGTTTCGTTATAAAACAGCGCGTGGCTATCTTCGATGCCTTTATTTTGCTGGAAGACCGTTCCCGCCGCGTTCATACCAGCAGAGGCCTTAATCGTGTTGCCGCCGATGACCGGCATCTTTTCAATCACGATAACGCGCGCGCCCTCTTCACTGGCCTGAATCGCCGCCGCCAGCCCTGCGCCGCCGCTGCCAATCACCACCACATCCGCCTCGCGACGCGCATCCGGGTTACCGCCATCGGCGATAATAGCGTCTTTGCTGGATTTCACCATCGCCTTGGTGACGGCTTTTTTAATCGCTTCACTCTGCGCCGTTGCGCCCGTTACTGCATCTACGTGGGGGCTATTGGTATCCAGAATGCGCTCACGGATAATCTCAAAACTGATTTTCAGTGAATCATCAATCTCGCTATTATCCAGCGCAATATCGGCGACCCGATTTTGCTCGAAATGGACGGTAATTAGCAGTTCGCCACCTTCATCCTGAACGTTTTCCTGATAAGCGCCGGATTTAAATTTCTTGCCGGTTAAATTCACGTCCCGAATCATGGCTTCAACTAATGAAAAACGCCACAGCGGTTCAGGAATCATTAATGCTTCACGTTTATCGCTGGCAATATAAAGATCGCGTTTTTTCTGTTCGGCAATGCAATCCATCCAGTCTGGATAAGCAATACAGGCTCTGCCAACGGCAATCAGGTCGTAACCATTTTCTAACGCTGCATCGGCATCGGCTTGATTGACAATATCCCCGACGCCAATCACCGGAATTGCCGCTAATGTCGCAGAACGGCGGGCAACGTATTTTTTAATCAGCGGCGTCGGATCGTTTGTCTCGATAATCGATGAGCGCAGGATATTTCCCATAGAGAAGTGGACGTAATCCAGTCCGCGCGCCGCCAGTTTTTCCAGCAGATAGAGCGAATCATCAAAATGAATGCCCGGTTCTTCGATCTCTTCTGGCGAGAAGCGATAGCCGATGATAAAGGACGGATCGGCGTAGTTATCGGCGACAGCATGGGCAATATCCAGAACGGCAAGCGGAAACGCCGCGCGTTTGTCACGGCTGCCACCCCATTGATCTGAGCGCTGATTAGAGTGAGGTGAATAAAACTGCTGGATCAGGTAGGTGTTGGCTCCGTGGATTTCTACACCATCGAAACCCGCCTGAATGGCGCGATGGACAGCATCACCAAACTTGCCGATCATGGCTTCCACTTCATCACCTGACAGCGCGACCGGAACGATGGCACCCGCGCGCGGTGCCGCGATGGCGCTAGGGGCAACGGGCGTCGCACCACCAATGAAACGCGGCTCAACCATTCTGCCGCCATGGTAAATTTGCAGGATCGCCGTCGAGCCTTTTTCTTTAATCGCTGTCGCAATGTTGGCGAGTCCGGCAATTTTGTCGTCGTTGTCTATCCCTATCGCGCCGGGAAAAGCCAACCCTTTATCATCAATAAAACAGCATTCCACAATCACGGTGCCGATGCTGCCAGCTCTGAGCTGATAATATTCCACCAGCTCTTTGGTCACGCTTCCATCATAAAATCCACTACAGGTGGTCATCGGAGCCATCAAAACCCGATTTTTCAGCGTCACGCCGTTGGGGAGAGTAAAAGCAGCAAATAAATCATGGTGACTATTCTTCATAATGAATACTCCACTTAAAATAAAATCCTGTTCGAAAAGGCCATGTTTTTCTTTTAATTATTAATTCTTCTGGCTGATAATTTGCGAACTTATTACTTACCAAGTATCTATTTTTTTTAATGTTATAAAATGTTTTCTTAGTATTTAAACTATTTTGTAGATCCGCTTTCATTAGGGGTATTTGTACAACTCTTTTTTATATTTAATATTCCATTCACTTCATTAACATCTTCTTATCCTTAAAATAACCAATCTGATATTATTTATATTCTGCATAACAAAAAAACACCCTGGTAAACAATAAGACTGGGGCGTAACAGAAACAAAAAGAGAGAATTATTGGTCACACCGCTATGGCTGAGCATGCAACCACTGCTGTGCGACATCAAAGAAATTCTGCGCCAGCGGCGTCGCTCTGCCAGCCTGTGCGATGACAACCGCAGGCTGGCGGCGCATCGGGGGAAATTGCAGCGGCCGCAGCGTTAATGCGGGCGTCATCTCTGGGATCAGGCTGCCATGAGGCACAATGCCGCAGCCAAGCCCAACATAGACGCTTTGGAGCAGTTGCAGGACGGAAGCGCTTTCCACCTTGACCCACGGCGAGACCCCAGCCTCACGAAAATGGCTATCCAGATAGCGACGGAAATAGCGGCTGGCTTCCGCCAGACAGAGTGGCACCTCAGAAAGCGCATCGAGAGTCAGCGGTACATCCCCTATCAACTGCGGAAAATGGTGCGGATGGAACAACAGGTCAACGCCCCGCTCCGTCAGTGGCGACGCCTGAAAGTGCAGCTCCTGTAGCGTCGAAAATTCAAAAAAGCCGATACCGACATCCACCGAATGCGCATTCAGCGCTTCCAGCAGTTGATCCGCACTGAACAGCGAGATCTGGAAATCCAACTGTGGATATTCCTTATTCACCGCTGCCAGCAGGCTCGACAGCGCGATACTGCTTTGCGGCACCGCCCCGATACGCAATACCCCGCTTACGCCACGTTTCAGCGACGCGACTTCCAGTTTTAATCCCTGATAGACCGAAACGATCTCCCGCGCCCAGGCCAGCACGCGCTCGCCTTCGGCCGTGAAACCTTCAAAATTGTTACCCCGATTGATTAACGCCAGATCCAGCTCCTTCTCCAGATTTTTCAACCGCATGGAGAGCGTGGGCTGACTGACAAAACTGGCTTCCGCTGCCCGGCCAAAATGGCGCTCTTTCTCCAGATTGCATAGGTATTGCAGCTGTTTAATATCCATCGTCAGACTCTGTAGTGGGTAAGCGACAAGTATACCATCGATAAACCGCCTCTATCCCACCATAGCCGCATTTGATTAGACGCGATCGCTGGCGGCACCTAAACTTCCCTCAAGAGCAAATATTTAAAATTTTGTTCACATAAAAAAAACATCATCACCTGCGGAACGTACATGAAATTCAAACCATCCATCAAGCCATACCGCAACGCGGCTGGCGGCTGGGGCTCATTGGAAGCCACCACGCGTTTTGTCCTCGACAGCAAGCAAGCGCTGAAAAATATCCGAAACTTGTTACGGGTCAATAAATCAAAAGGGTTTGACTGCCCCGGCTGTGCCTGGGGTGATGACAACAGCAGCACCTTCAGCTTCTGTGAAAACGGCGCAAAAGCGGTCAGTTGGGAAGCGACGCGCAAGGCGGTCGATCTGGATTTCTTCGCCGCTCACAGCGTTACGACGCTACGCCAGCAAAGTGACTATTTTCTTGAGTATCAGGGGCGCTTGACCCACCCGATGCGCTACGATCGCGCCAGCGATCGCTATGTTCCCATCGACTGGGACGCCGCTTTCGCACTGATCGCTCACCATATCAGTAACATGGCACACCCCAATCAGGCCGAGCTTTATACTTCTGGCCGTGCCAGTAATGAAGCGTCTTATCTGTACCAACTTTTTGGCCGCATGCTAGGCACTAACAATTTTCCTGACTGCTCGAATATGTGCCATGAAGCCAGCGGCACCGGCCTGAAACAGAGTATCGGCGTTGGCAAAGGCACTATCCGACTGGATGATTTCGAACAGGCTGACGCGATTTTCGTCTTCGGTCAGAACCCCGGCACCAACCATCCGCGTATGCTGCACAGCCTGCGTCACGCCGCCGATCGCGGTGCACACATCGTCTCCTTCAATACGCTCCGCGAGCGCGGTCTGGAACGTTTTGCCAATCCGCAGAATCCGCTGGAACTGCTCACGCCGCTGTCCGGCACCATTAGCGAAACTTACCTGCAACCTAATTTGGGCGGTGATATGGCTGCCGTGCGCGGCATGGTAAAAGCGCTGCTGGAAACGCATCGTCAGCGTCTGTCTGACGGAGAGTCGGGGTTATTCGATCAGGATTTCCTGTCTACGCATACTCAACAAGTAGACGAGTATCTGGCGGCTGTCGATGCCACAAGCTGGCAGAAAATCGAACAGCAGTCCGGCTTGAGTGAAGCACAGCTACGCTATGTGGCGGCGATTTATCAGCAATCTCCGCGCGTGATCTGCACCTGGGCGATGGGCATAACCCAACACAAGCATTCCGTCGCCACCGTGCGCGAAATCGTGAACCTGCAACTGCTGTTCGGGCAGTTGGGGAAACCGGGCGCTGGGCTGTGTCCGGTACGCGGTCATAGTAATGTGCAGGGTAATCGCACGATGGGGATCGATGAGAAGCCGACCGCTGCGTTTCTCGATCGTCTGGCAGCGCATTATGATTTCACCCCACCTTACGCCGCAGGCCACAACACGGTAGAGGCGCTGGAAGCCATGCTGCGCGATGAGATAAAAGTGCTGATCGCACTGGGTGGTAACCTCGCCGCCGCCGCCCCCGATTCAGCACGCACCGAAGAAGCTCTCAGCCGTTGCGATCTGACCGTACATATCAGCACCAAACTCAACCGCAGTCATCTGGTTACCGGCAAGGTTGATGCGTTGATTTTGCCAACGCTCGGCCGTACCGATCTCGACATGCAGGCCAGCGGCGCACAGTTTATTACCGTCGAGGATTCCTTCAGTATGGTGCACGCCTCGCAGGGTGTCGGGCAGCCGCTTTCACCGTTGCAGCGTTCAGAGACAGCGATTGTTTGCGGTATTGCCAATGCGGTTCTCGGCAATGAAAAGCTCGACTGGCTGGCGCTGGCGGACGATTATTCACGCATCCGCGATCATATTGCCGCCACCATCCCTGGCTTTACCGATTTCAACGCCAACTGCGACCTGCCAGGCGGCTTTTATCTCGGCAATGCGGCCGCAGAACGGCGGTTTAACACCCTCAACGGAAAAGCCCAATTCGGCCATGCCGCTCTGCCCGATACGCTGTTCCCGCAGCTACAAGGCAGCGACGTCCCCTTTACGCTGCAAACGCTGCGTTCGCACGATCAGTACAACACCACGATTTATGGTCTGGATGACCGCTATCGCGGCGTTTATGGTCAGCGGGAAGTGCTATTTATGCACCCGGATGACATTACCGCGCTAGGGCTGGAAGATGGCGATCGGGTCGATATCGAAACGCTGTGGAACGATGGTATTACCCGCATCGTCAACGGCTTCAAGCTGGTGAGCTACAATATTCCACGCGGTAATCTGGCAGCCTATTACCCGGAAACCAACCCGCTGGTGCCGCTGTCCAGCTTCGGCGATGAAACGCACACACCAACCTCTAAGTCGGTGCCCGTTAGCGTTCGGCGCAGTACGCAAGCGGAATCTCTGCTGCGTATCGCTTAAGCCGCTCTTCATTAGGGCCTATGTCATAGCGTAAGCATCCCCCTGTCGTGTTGCGAAACCAATAGCGCACACGACAGGGCTTCTCTCAAATCAGCGTTGACTTTATTCAAATTTATTCGCGCTTTCCCCGTCGTTATACGGCCACGGCTCCCCCGATTATTCTTGCCGCCAGCACCTGATTCGAGTAAAACTGTGAACTGCTAATTAAGCCACTCACAATCGTATTTCTGGACGCTATGTTTCAAGATAATCCGCTGCTTGCACAGCTAAAACAGCAACTTCACTCTCAGACACCGCGTGTTGAAGGTGTCGTCAAAGGTACCGACAAGGCATTTGGCTTTCTTGAGGCTGACGGACAAAAAAGCTATTTCATTCCCCCTCCGCACATGAAAAAAGTGATGCACGGCGACCGGATTACCGCCACCCTGCATACGGAAAAAGATCGGGAAATTGTCGAACCAGAAACGCTGATCGAACCCTTCCTTACCCGATTTGTTGGGCGCATTCATAAAAAAGACGATCGCTTATCTATTACGCCTGACCACCCGTTGCTGAAAGATGCGATTCCTTGCCGCGCCGCGCGCGATGTGACGCACGATTTTCAGGAAGGCGATTGGGCGGTAGCCGAAATGCGCCGCCACCCGTTGAAAGGCGACCGTGGTTTCCATGCTGAACTGACGCAGTACATCACCACGGGCGATGACCCACTGGTGCCGTGGTGGGTGACGTTGTCACGCCACAATCTGGAGCGTGCTGCCCCGGAAGTTGAAACCACTGAACGCCATGACGGCGAGCTCGTGCGTGAAGATCTGACTGCGCTGAACTTTGTCACTATCGATAGCGCCAGCACCGAAGATATGGACGATGCGCTGCATGTGCAGGACAACGGTGATGGTTCACTGCAATTAACTATCGCCATCGCCGATCCAACCGCGTATGTGGATGCGGGTAGCGAACTGGACAACATTGCACGCCAGCGCGCCTTCACCAACTATTTGCCCGGCTTCAACATCCCGATGCTGCCGCGTGCGCTGTCGGACGATATCTGTTCCCTGCTCCCGAACGAGCGTCGCCCCGTCCTCGCCTGCCGCGTGACGATTGCCGCCGACGGAGCACTGGGTGACGATATCCACTTCTTTGCCGCCTGGATCGAATCCAAAGCCAAATTAGCGTATGACAACGTCTCTGATTGGTTGGAAAATCAAGGCGAGTGGCAGCCACAAAGCGAGGCCATTGCTGAACAAATCCGTTTGCTGCACCGCCT
Organism: Pectobacterium polonicum; assembly: GCF_005497185.1. GTDB lineage: Bacteria > Pseudomonadota > Gammaproteobacteria > Enterobacterales > Enterobacteriaceae > Pectobacterium > Pectobacterium polonicum. Next base: position 424,220 of record NZ_RJTN01000002.1, read on the forward strand.
CTGTCTGGCACGCAGCGAATGGCGCACCACGCATGCCTTAGTGTTTAAAGATCGCCCGGATTATCGCTTCCTGCTGGGTGAAAAGGGTGACGTCCTGGATATCGTGGTTGAACACCGCCGCATCGCCAATCGTATCGTTGAAGAATCCATGATTGCCGCCAACGTCTGTGCGGCCATTGTGCTGCGCGATAAACTGGGCTTTGGTATCTATAACGTGCACAACGGTTTCGATCCCGCCTCGGTTGAACAAGCCGTTGCGGTACTGGACACGCATGGCGTTCAGGCTGATGCACCGACGCTGCTGACACTGGAAGGCTTTTGTACGCTGCGCCGCGAGTTGGATGCCCAGCCGACACAGTTCCTGGATAGCCGTATCCGCCGCTTCCAGTCTTTCGCGGAAGTGAGCACCACGCCGGGGCCACACTTTGGTCTGGGGCTGGAAGCCTATGCCACCTGGACATCCCCGATCCGTAAATACGGCGATATGGTGAACCACCGTTTGCTGAAAGCGGTTATCACCGGACAGGCCGCAGAAAAACCGCAGGATGACATCACGGTACAACTGGCCGAACGCCGTCGCCTTAACCGCATGGCCGAGCGCGATGTCGGCGACTGGCTGTACGCCCGCTACCTCAAAGATAAAGCCGGCACGGAGAGTCGCTTCAACGCCGAAATCATTGATGTCACACGCGGCGGTCTGCGCGTTCGCCTGTTAGATAATGGTGCGGTGGCGTTTATCCCGTCCTCCTTTATCCATGCGGTGCGTGATGAGTTGGTGTGTAGCCAGGAAATGGGCACCCTCTCGGTGAAAGGCGACGTGGTTTATCGTCAGGGGGATACGCTAGACGTCCTCATCGCTGAAGTGCGTCTGGAAACCCGCAGCATCGTGGCAAAACCCGCCGCATAATCGTCATACCGCCGAGTCATCTCGGCGGACAACATCTCCGCGCGGGGCGTTCACAGCGAACCGCCCCGCGCGTCACCAGCGTTTATTCCGCACATGGTTTCAAGGCATGGTTTATCAACGACAGACGTGCCACCCTACTAACAGGAGTGTTTCCGATGAAAAAAATAACAATCGGCACATCCGCGATACAGGCTTCCAACATTGCGTTGGGCTGTATGCGAATGGCGAAGAAAAGCACGGATGAAGCGGCTGACATCCTTAATGCATCCGTTGAAGCCGGCATTGATTTCTTCGATCATGCCGATATCTATGGCTCTGGCTTGTCGGAAGAGGTTTTCGCCGCAGGTTTACAGAAGACGTCCATCCGCCGGGAATCGATTTTTCTGCAATCCAAGTGCGGCATCCGCAAGGGCTTTTTCGATTTTTCCAAAGCGCACATCGTTGCGTCCGTTGAAGGCAGCCTTCAACGCTTAAAAACGGACTATCTTGATACACTCCTGCTGCACCGCCCAGACACGCTGTTTGAACCCGATGAAGTCGCGGCAGCATTCGATGAACTGGAACGTAGCGGGAAGGTTCGTCATTTCGGCGTCAGCAATCAGAACCCATTACAAATTGAGCTACTGAAGAAATCCGTGCGTCAGCCGCTTATCGCCAACCAATTGCAGTTCAGCATCATGCACACGGGCATGATTGATGCGGGTTTTAACGTCAATATGACGAACCCCGCATCGGTGAATCACGACGGTGCGATTCTGGAGTACAGCCGCCTGAATTCAATGACGATTCAAGCCTGGTCACCTTTCCAATACGGTTTTTTTGAGGGCGTTTTTCTCGACAATGAGAAATTCCCCAAGCTAAACGCGACGATTGACCACATCGCCAAGCATCATAACGTCACCAACACTGCGATCGCCACCGCGTGGATTCTGCGCCACCCTGCCGACATGCAGGTGGTTATCGGCACCATGAGCCCAGAACGTATTCGTGATATCGCTGCGGCGTCTACGCTGACGCTCAGCCGCGAAGAGTGGTACGAGATTTACCGCGCCGCCGGCAACGTGTTGCCTTAAGTAAACGTTTTGTCTTAAACGCTCAGACTCTGCCATCCTCTGAATTTCCCCCGGCAGAGTCTGTCATCTTTTCACGCTAATTTTACTGCTCGACTACCTTAGCCATTGTTTACTCTTTAAGTTTCTTTACAGAAATTCACGTTCGCTCACACTTTCTCATCCATCCGCTTCTCTTCGCCAACAAACCCACTATTGTTAAATTGCATTAACACTCGCGCCATATACCCCAAATAATTCGAGTTGCAGGAAGGCGGCAAAGGCATTAATCCCCAAGAGCTTACACAAGTAAGTGACTGGGGTGAGTAAGAGAAGCCAACGCACATGCAGCTTGAAGTATTAACGGTATACCCTTTCTGAATAACGAAGGAGCCGTTGTTATGAATAACGTAAAGAGCATTGTGATCTGGCTGCTGGTCGGACTGGCGGGCGCCTTTTCGTTCGCCACGCTGGCGCTAAGCCGCGGTGAGCATGTCAATGCGGTGTGGTTAGTTATCGCCGCCGTCTCGTGTTACAGCATTGCCTATCGCTTTTACAGTCTGTTCATCGCCAAAAAAGTGTTTGAACTCGACGATCGCCGGCTGACACCGGCGGAACGTCATAACGACGGTCTGGATTACGTTCCCACCAATAAATGGGTCCTGTTCGGCCACCACTTCGCCGCCATCGCCGGGGCTGGCCCGCTGGTTGGGCCAATTCTCGCCGCACAAATGGGCTTTCTTCCTGGTACGATCTGGATTTTGGTCGGCGTGATGCTCGCCGGTGCCGTACAGGACTTTCTGGTGCTATTTATCTCTACCCGCCGGGATGGTCGTTCGCTGGGTGAAATGGCAAAACAGGAACTGGGCACGTTCGCGGGTATTATCACGATGCTCGGCGCGCTGGGCGTGATGATCATCATTCTTTCGGCGCTGGCGCTGGTCGTTGTAAAAGCGCTGGCGGAAAGTCCATGGGGATTGTTCACCATTGCCGCCACCATCCCCATTGCGCTCTTTATGGGCGTTTACATGCGCTTTTTACGGCCAGGTAAAATTGCTGAAGTGTCTATTATCGGCTTTGTGCTGATGATGCTGGCGATTGTCTACGGCGGTAATATCGCCGCACACCCCTATTGGGGGCCGTTCTTCACACTGAAGGGAACATCGCTCACCTGGGTTCTGGTCATTTATGGCTTCGTCGCTTCTGTCCTGCCAGTCTGGCTGCTGCTAGCACCGCGTGATTATCTCTCTACGTTCCTGAAAATCGGCGTGATTGTCGGGCTGGCCTTCGGCATCGTGTTCGCAATGCCGGAAATGAAAATGCCTGCGGTCTCTCGGTTTATTGACGGTACTGGCCCGGTTTTCTCCGGTTCCTTGTTCCCCTTCTTGTTTATTACTATCGCCTGCGGTGCGATTTCTGGTTTCCATGCGCTGGTTTCCAGCGGCACCACGCCAAAACTGGTTGAACGTGAAAGCCACATCCGCTTCATCGGCTATGGTGCAATGCTGATGGAATCCTTCGTCGCCATCATGGCGCTGATTTGTGCTTCGGTTATCGAACCGGGTATCTACTTTGCCATGAACTCACCAGCCGCTTTGATCGGCACCACAGTTGAGAGTGCCTCATTGGCCATTAATAGCTGGGGGTTTGTAATTACGCCACAGGAATTGAGTGCGATTGCCAATGACGTCGGCGAAGCCTCCATTCTTTCCCGTGCCGGTGGCGCACCGACCTTCGCGGTGGGCATGGCTTATATCATCACCGAAATTTTTAACAGCCGGGCGATGATGGCATTCTGGTATCATTTCGCGATTCTGTTTGAAGCACTGTTCATCCTGACCGCGGTTGACGCCGGGACGCGCGCCTGTCGCTTCATGGTGCAGGATTTGGTCGGTATTGCGATTCCCAGATTAGCGAACAGCCATTCCTGGCTGGGGAATCTGGCCGGTACGACCGTTGCCGTTTCCGGCTGGGGATTCTTCGTCTATCAGGGCGTGATCGATCCACTGGGCGGCATCAACACACTCTGGCCGCTGTTTGGTATCGGTAACCAGATGCTCGCCTCGATGGCGTTGATTCTCGGCACCGTGGTGTTGTTTAAGATGAAGAAACAACGCTATGCATGGGTGACGATCGTCCCTACCGTCTGGCTGTTTATTACATCGATGACGGCGGGTTGGCAAAAAATCTTCCATGAAAAACCCAGTATCGGCTTCCTGGCTCAGGCGAAACGCTTCGCAACGGGCATTGAACAGAACACGCTGATCGCACCAGCAAAATCGATTAAAGACATGGAAACTATCGTTTTCAGTAATCAGATCAACGCGGCGCTGTGTGGATTCTTCATGCTGGTAGCTGTGACGATGCTGGTTTCCGCGTTCTTTGTCATTCGCCGTGCAATCAACAGCAATGTGCCAACGGCAAAAGAAACCCCGATTGTCTTGCGCGACAGCGCTCAACCTTAAATGGTATCAGCGCATATTTTTCAATCCCTCCTGCGTGGAGGGATTTTTTATGGCCGCCACCCTTACGGATTTAGCACGGAACTCGTGCCGTTCAGGAGAGAGGTCATCAAACCGCACAAATAACAATAGCGCCGCAAATGCGGCGCTATATGGCTTAAAGGTCATGAGGAAGGAATCGCTGCGGTTTACTGCCCGTAATAGGCGTTCTTACCGTGCTTACGTAAGTAGTGCTTATCCAACAGCGTTTGCTGCATCTCGCCTAACTGAGGCGTTAGCTGGCGGGAGAAAATCCCCATGTAGGCAAGTTCTTCCAGAACCACGGCATTGTGCACCGCGTTATCAGCATCTTTCCCCCATGCAAAGGGGCCATGCGAATTAACCAATACAGCGGGGACATCCACCGGAGAAATGCCGCGCTGGCGGAAAGTTTCGACGATCACCGTTCCCGTATCCCACTCATAGCGACCATTGATTTCTTCGTCCGTCATTAGACGAGTACAGGGAATGGAACCATAAAAGTAGTCAGCGTGCGTGGTTCCCCAAGCGGGGATGTCTTTACCGGCTTGCGCCCAGATCGTGGCATGGCGAGAATGGGTATGCACAATACCGCCGATATCGGCAAACTCCAGATACAACACTCGGTGGGTATCGGTATCTGACGATGGCTTCTTCGTCCCCTCCACTACCTTGCCGCTTTCCAGTTCGACAACGACCATGTCCTCTTGCGTCATAGCCGAGTACTCAACGCCGGAGGGTTTGATCACCATCAGGCCGCGCTGCCGATCTACCGCACTGACATTTCCCCAGGTAAACGTCACCAAATTATGCTGCGGCAAGGCCAAATTGGCTTCCAACACCTGTCTTTTTAGCGTTTCTAACATAACCAATCTCCCGTCGACGCGATAACACCATTTTCGCGGCCTGGCGAACTCGTCGCTATAGGCTAAATCGCTAAAGACCTAGCGGTGTTCTGCTATGGGAAAAAGAAAGAGACACGCCACAATATTGAGCAAAAAACAGCCAGAATTATCAATTATTGCTATCGTTAAGGTAACGCAGGGGAATTAGGAGTTTTTACCTGTTGCCGTTTTTTCCGATGATTATACTTGTCATTAGGCGGCAAAAGGCTCCATTCCTTTATTTAATACCGCAAAAATAACTTTTTTCGATATTTTACTCACAAGAAACGTGAGACTAAGAGCAGAAAGGGGAAGAAAATGAAATTAAACAAACGTTTTGCGACAGCCACTCTGGCAATTACGCTTGCTGTTACTCTCGCAGGCTGTTCAAACATGTCCAAACGTGACCGTAATACCGCGATTGGTGCCGGTGCCGGTGCGGTAGGTGGAGCGATCTTAACGGATGGCGGAACATTAGGTACGCTGGGCGGTGCGGCTATCGGCGGGCTGATTGGCCGCCAGGTCGATAAATAACACATTTATAGCAGCAGGTTCACGGGAGTAAACCTGCTGCTTTTTATACTCGTCATACTTCAAGCCGCATGTGCTTTAGCCGCCAGCCAGCTTGACCTTCATCCCTTTCGCTTCCAGAAGCTGTTTTAGCAGATCGCGTTTATCTCCCTGAATTTCGATCACGCCCTCTTTCGCTGAACCACCGCAGCCACATTTTTTCTTCAATTCAGCCGCCAGCTTATCCAGCTCAGCATCATCAAGATCGAGGCCACTAATCAGGCATACCCCCTTTCCTTTGCGCCCACTGGTTTGGCGCTGGATACGCACGATGCCATCACCTTTTGGCCGAACATCCTTTTCTTCTTCAGGCTTAATACGCCCCGTTTCCGTGGAATAAACCAGTTGGCTGTTCTTATCATGATTCATGATGCAGCACCCTTTAACAGTGAAGCACGGATATCGCGTAGCGTCTGTGCGGGGTCCGCTGATTGTGTGATCGGTCGGCCAATCACCATATAATCCACACCAACCTGCTGCGCCTGAACTGGCGTCATAATGCGGCGTTGATCGCCAACATCGCTGCCAGCAGGACGAATTCCCGGCGTGACCAGTTGAAATGCCTGCCCGCATACCTGCTTCAACCGCTGCGCTTCATGTGCGGAACACACCACACCATCCAGCCCGCTGTTATGTGTTAGCACAGCCAGCCTTTCCGCCTGCTCAGCCGGGCTGACGGTAATACCAAGCCCACGTAAGTCCTCTTCGTCCATGCTAGTCAACACAGTCACGGCAATCAGTAACGGTGCATCTTTACCAAACGGCACCAGCGCGTCTTTCGCCGCCGTCATCATGCGCGTACCGCCACTGGCGTGCACATTGACCATCCACACGCCAAGATCGGCGGCTGCCGCCACGGCATGAGCGACGGTGTTCGGAATATCGTGGAATTTTAGATCGAGAAACACATCAAAGCCGCGCTGCTGTAACGTCTGCACGAACTGTGGGCCAAATAAGGTAAACATCTCTTTGCCTACCTTCAAACGGCAATCCTGCGGATCGATACGGTCAACAAACGACAGCGCCGCATCCTGACTGGCGTAGTCCAACGCGACAACAATCGGGGAGGATACCGTTTGATTCTTTTGCTGTAGATTCTCGTTTTTCATTCGTCACCCAGTCTTTTGCGAAGCCAAAATTCCCGCCGCATTCTACATGCCCCGCCCCTGAAATCCCAGCGCCTGAAGACGAATGCCGTTAAAGACGCAGGCTGAAACGGAAACCACACCCAACCATTGGTATGTTGTAACTAAATTAGTTTAAAGAACAATTATTCGATATCGCGAGAGGCTATTGCCCGTCTAATCCACGGATTGGCTTTACACTAGCCCAGGTGCGGCAGGAAGGACATTGCCAATAGAGTGATTGTGACGTGAAACCACATTTGCGGCAGCTGTAGCGGGGTTTAGTGCGAATCTGTTCGCCCACCATGTCGCGTAATCCTTGAAGATTTTCTTTTGTACGTCCGTCTTCCGCTTCATGCAGGTGAAAATCCATCAGGCGATGGAATACGCGCATCGTGGGGTGGCGTTGAAGCTGGCGATTAATATAGATCTGAGCCACCTCCGCCCCCTCTTCTCTTTCAAGGATGTCGGCCAGCATCAATTCCGCCGTCGCACCGGTATTTTCTTCTACGCAGCGTTTGAGGAAATCCGCCCAATCAAGAGGTTTATCTAAATGCTGATAGCACTCCTGTAGCATCGGCAACGTTTCACTGACCAGCTCTTTATCCTGATCCAGAACCTGCCGCAGCGCCTCCACGGCACGCAAATAATCCTGCTGTGCCATGTAAATACGCCCCATCATGATGGATGCACGAGCGCACTGGCTGTCTGCCGCCGCCCCTTTCTTCAGGAGCGTTAGCGCTTTATCCAGATCGTCGCTGCCCATCGCCAACAGCGCTAGCTCACAGTAAAAATGGGCGATATCAACACGAAGCTGATCTTTTCCCATCTTGACCAGTTTTTCCGCAACCTCAATCGCCGTCTGCCAGTCGCTGGTCGCCTGATAGATCTGCAAGAGCTGCTGCAAGGCGCTGCGCCGAAAATCTTCTTCATCCACGAGTTGGTTGAAACTTTCTTCAGCACGGTCATACAACCCAGCAGCCATGTAATCACGGCCCAGTTGTTGCACCGCCAGCAGACGTTGTTCAAACGTTAACGATGCGCTTTCGGTCAGCGCCTGATGGATGCGGATCGCACGGTCAACCTCGCCGCGCGAACGAAACAGGTTGCCAAGTGTAAGATGGGCTTCAAAGGTGTTGCTGTCATCCTTGAGCATGTCGAGGAACAGCTCTACCGCCTTATCCTGCTGATTGGACAACAGGAAGTTAACCCCGGTGACATATTCACGGGACAGGCGGTTGGATTCCTGCTCTTTGTCCTGCTGCGCACTTCTGCGACCCATGTACCAGCCGTACGCGGCGGCCACGGGCAGCAACAGAAACAGCAGTTCTAACATAGAGAGAATTCCTTAGTGGGTGACCGTCTGCACTGGCGCCACATTCTCCTCGGTGGAGGTAGCAAGCTGTTGTTCCAGACGCTTGATTTTACGTTGTGCGCGGCCAAGCGCAATGCGCTGGCGCAGATAAAACAGACCACAGATAACCCAGCCAAGGACAAAACCCAAGGCAAACAGCGTGGCAAGCAGCGTGGAGATACGATACTCCCCCTGCGCCAGCAGATAGTTAAATGTCACAACCTGATCGTTGTGCGCACCCAGTGTGACAGAAATGATGAATATCGCCAGCACGAGTAAAAAAATCAGCAAATATTTCACATTTTCCTTCCTGTGATATCCATTAACCGGATGAATTATGCCAAATTTTGGCGACCAACCCCATTAAATTACCATGTCCGATACAGACAGGGAAATCCAGAACGACACTCTGCTGCCGTCTACGCTTGTTATTTATTCTGTACTGAATAAAAATGACAACAGCGTGCCAGCAAGGGGAAAAGTCATGTCAAAACAGGACGAACAGCGATTATTGGTCAAGATCGCTACGCTCTATTATAGCGAAGGGATGAAACAAGCAGAAATTGCCGCCTCACTCCATTTGTCACAGTCTTTTGTATCCCGCGCTATCACGCGCAGTGTTAAAGAAGGTGTGGTCAAAATCAGCGTAATTCAACCCCCGAATATGTTCATGGGGCTGGAGTCCGCAATTCAGAAGCAGTATGGCATCGATCAGGCTATTGTGGTGGATATCGCCGACAATGCTACGCTGACGCAAATCAAACAGGCGATTGGTTCCGCGGCGGCGCACTATGTCCAAACCAGTATTCGTCCTGACGATTTGGTCGGTATCTCATCCTGGAGTAGCACGCTGCGGGCGATGGTGGACAGCCTGCATCCGCAAAGCGTCAAAGCTCAGGGCGTCATCCAACTGCTGGGCGGCGTGGGGCCGAACGGCAATGTACAGGCAACTATCCTGACGCAAACGCTAGCCAACCAGCTAAGTTGTCCAGCCTATCTTTTACCCGCGCAGAGCATTGAACGTTCGGTGGAAGATCGCGCTCGTTTGGTGACCAGCGATGAAGTTTCCAACGTGGTCGACAAATTCAGCGAAGTGAGCCTGGCGCTCGTAGGCATCGGCGTACTAGAGCCGTCGCAACTGCTGAAAAACTCCGGTAACTACTATCACGAAGCGATGCTGCAACAGCTGGCTGAACGCGGTGCCGTGGGTGATTTGTGCCTGCATTACTACAATGCGGAAGGCGAACCGGTGTTACAGGACGATGAAGATCCAGTGATTGGTATGGCGCTGCCACAGCTGCGTCAATGTCCGCGCGTGGTCGCGCTGGCTGGCGGAGTCGAAAAAAGTGCGGCGATTCGCGGCGCGTTAATCGGCCACTACATTGATGTGTTGATTACCGATCGACTAACCGCCGAGACGCTGATCTAACACGCCAGGCACCTAATGGTAAGCAATAACGGTAACGTCAGGCGCAACATGATTCCCCTGCTCCGCGCCTGACGGACCATGGCGAAATTACTCGTTAACGTTAATGGATGACAGCAGCGCATCCTGCACAATTCGTTGTGCCTGTAATGGGTTTTGCGCTTCCTGTGCCGCCTGAAGCGCGGGGATATCCAACTTATCCAGCGCGCGATAAATATGCTTCAGGAAACGAATGGACAGCTGTGCCGCTTCAACGTGATTCTCACGGAACGGGAACTGGTCGAGCTGCCAGACGCCCTGCCAGTTATTAATTTTCAGCACGTAGAAAAACTCGAAAATCTCGGTCATATGCACGGTGCCAACCACCAGATCGTCATCCCAGCCGCGCAGGTTGTCGTTCACATCCATACCGAATAGCCGGCCGCGATCGATAATCAACTGGGCAGAATCAGCGGGTGATTCGCCGCCATACAGCGCATGGCCGAAGTCCAGCAGCACGCCGACGTTATCCAGCCCGATATCTTCAATCCCCAGCAGCGTTCTCGCTGCGGAATCCCAGGTCATTTTCACGCGTGGTTCGCGCGGCTTGTACTCGATAGCAAATTTAACATCGGGGTTAGCACCTGCCAGATCGCGCATGCCATCAACCGCCAGCTTCCACAGATTTTTATGGCTGACCTGGAATGGATAATCCCAGCCATCCTGGCCCGGCCAGACTTTGACGTAATTCGCCCCCAGTTCACGCACAATGCCAGCAGATTCGTGCATCAGTTCAAACGCCGCCGCCCGCGCAGCCGGATCGGGGTTGGTGAAAGCGCCACGCGACCACTTTTGCAGGTAAATTTCCGGCGTGATGCCAATCGCTTTCAGCCCTGCATCTTTCAGCGCATCTTTCACTTCGCTGAGCGTCACACCCGGCGTGAAGGGATAAGGCAAATCGACATAGGAAAGCTCACCGACCTCTTTTGCCGCTTTGATCTGGTCGATCGTGCTCAAGGCCGGGCCGTAACCGTCAACGGCGTAGCGGTCGATATAGTTCGCAAAATGCCACAAACCGGCGCCAAATTCAGGGTAGGTATACGTTGCCATAAAAGTCACCTCATTGATTCATAATAGTGTTGAGCTGCTTATCTTTCGTATCGGATAGGTTCTTACTGCTAACATTTCTTACTGCTAAAAATGTCTTACGGTTAAAAATGGTTATGGCTCAGGCCGCAGACGCGCACGCGCCACCGCCGTTCGCCACTGTTGATAGCTTTCCAGAATGGCGTGGTTTGTCGTCGACGGTTCGATAACTTCAACTTCTCTGGGCAGTGCGGCAATCTGTTCGTTGTGTTCCCACCACCCCAGCATTTTTCCGCCCAAATACGCCGCGCCCAGCGCAGACACTTCCGCGTTATGGTTGCGAATTAATGGACGCTGCAAGAGATCGGCCTGAAACTGCATCAGCCAGCGGTTTTGTGTCGCCCCACCGTCAACGCGCAGCGCGGGTAACGCGGCCTGCGATGCCTGTTCCATCGCGAAAAAGACGTCAGCAATCTGATACGCGATAGCTTCCAGCCCGGCACGGGCGATGATAGCGGGCGTGGTGGCGTCACATAGGCCGCACAGCAGGCCGCGCGCCTGCACATCCCAATAAGGCGCACCCAGCCCGGATAAGGCTGGAACAAAGAAGACGCCCTGATTCGATTCGACGCTTAACGCCAGTTCGGTCAGTTGTGTCACGGAAGGAATGCCCAGCATCTGGCCAATCCAGGCAAATCCCGAACCCGTGTGGGTAATGTTGCCTTCCAGTGCGTAGCGCAGTTCGCCATCGTGCCAGGCGATCGTGGTGCTGAGCCCAGCAGCATGAAGATGTGGCGTGTTGATGGTCGTCATTAGCGACGAACCGGTGCCGTATGTCGCCTTGATTTCACCGCTTTGGGTGATGCCCTGACCGTACAGAGCCGCATGAGAATCGCCAATCAACGCCACAATCGGTACACCAGCGGCAAGTCCACTGATGCCCGTCACGCCAGTGTGACCGTGTAACGCCGAGGACGGCGTGACGGCAGGTAGGCAGACGCTGGGAATGCCGAACAGCGCCAGCAGATCCTCATCCCAGCAGCCACGCTGGATATTAAACAGCTGGGTTCTCGCCGCGTTGGAATAGTCAGTGGAATACGCTCGTCCGCCGCTAAACTGCCAGTTAAGCCAGCAGTCCACCGTTCCGATGCACAGCTCCCCTTGCATCGCACGGGCGACGCCGTCCGGCAATTCCGCCAGCATGGCATGAAGTTTGGCGGCGGGAAAAAGCGGATCAACCTGTAGCCCGGTGCGGGATTCAATCAGACGCGCCTCCGCACTTCCCTGTAAGGCCTGACAGAATTTCTCCGCGCGGCGATCTTGCCAACTGACCAACGGCGTCAGCGGTTTTCCAGTTCGCCTGTCCCAAATCAGCACCGACTCGCGCTGATTACTGATCGCCACACCTACCACCTGAACCCGGTGTAATGACGACAGGCAGGCTTCTGCCGCCTGACAAACCGCACGCCAGATTGCCATCGCATCCTGCTCGGCTCTGCCCGGCTGCGGGTGCGTCACCTGCAAAGCGACCGCCGCTTTAGCCAGAATGCGCCCCCGCTCATCGACGGCAATCGCTTTAGCGTTCGTCGTCCCTTCATCGATTGCCAAAATAACCGGCGTAAACATCATCAGCCTCCCGGGCAAAGACGCAGTGCCGCGTTGACAATGCCCGTCGCGTCCAGCCCGTGATGCGCCCGCATCGCGCTCCGATCGGCGGCAATCGCGTATTGGCCATCGGGAATACCTAACCGTACGAGAGGGATTCCGCTGCCCGCTTCTGCCAGCACTTCCGCTACCAGACTGCCTGCACCGCCGTTGACGTTATGTTCTTCTACTGTGATAACACGAGGTGTTTCGCTCAGAATTTCAAGCAATTGCTGAGTATTACACGGGCGGATAGAGGAAAGATTAACCACCGTAGCAGCGAGTCCTTTTTCTGCTAATAATTCAGCCGCCGTCACAATTTCATGCACGGTCGACCCCAGCCCAACCAGCGTGATATCGCGCCCCTTGCGCAACACATCGATCTGCCCCGGCACAAAGCGGTACTGCTCATCGTGCAAGGCAGGCAGCGGTTTCCCATCGAGGCGGATATAGACTGGCCCCTGATGTTCAAACGCATAGTCGATAATCTGGCGGCACTCTTCCGGGCTGGACGGCGCGTAGATCTCAATATTGCCAAACCCTCTCAGCACCGCGATGTCGTCAATACTGTGGTGTGTGCTGGCAAGCGGACCGTAGCTACAGCCCGCATTTAGCCCAAACAGCTTGACGTTGCTGTTGTTGTAACAGACATCGACTTTGAGCTGTTCATTCGCACGGGAGATCAAAAACGGCGCTGCGTTACAGGTCACCGCAATCTTGCCGCCAATGGACAACCCCACCGCCGTCCCCACCATGCTTTGTTCTGCAATCCCCACGTTGACAATACGGTCAGGAAAACGCTGTATGAAAGGCGAAATCTTCGCCGTTGAGCTTGAATCCGCCAATACCGGAACTAAATCAATCCCCTGTTCGACGGCCTTGATGAACTGCTCAACCATGACGGTTGCCAGATGCTCTGCATTACTCATCTTTTAGTTCCTCCAGCGCCAGTGCAATTTCTTCGCCTTTCGGCACCCGGTGATGCCATTCCGCTCGTCCCTGAATAAACGACACGCCCGCGCCTTTTTCCGTATTTGCAATCACCACGTTCGGCTTGCCGTTACGCGGCAGATTCTCCAGCGTTTCGACCACTGAACGCATGTCGTTACCCGCGCATTCCGTGACCTGTAAACCAAAAGCCTGCCACTTCTCCGCCAGCGGATCGGTGTTCATAATGGAACTCGTCGGCCCTGCCAGTTGCAGCTTGTTCTTGTCGTTGATGATGATCAGGTTATCCAGTTGGTAATGCGCCGCTGCCAGCGCCGCTTCCCAGTTGCTGCCTTCCGCCAGTTCACCATCGCCCGTCAGGACGAACACCCGGCGCGGGCTGTTATCGCGCTTGGCCGCCAGCGCAATACCGACCGCCACTGGTAGCCCATGCCCCAACGCCCCGGTATTCAGTTCAATCCCCGGCGTCTTGTGCTTGACCGGATGCCCCGGCAAATGCGAATCGGGGTGCTGATAGGTTGCCAGCCACGTTTCTGGAAAATAGCCCGCCTCCGCCAGACAGCAGTAATAACCGCCAACCGCATGGCCTTTTGACTGGATATAAATATCCCGCTGCGGGTCCTGAAGGCGCTCCGGCGCACAGTTCAGAAGGCGAAAATACAGCGCTGTCAGAATCTCAACCTGTGACAGATCGGCACCCGTATGTCCGCCAGCCGGGCTATTGGCATTCAGATGAATAATACGGCGACGAATGGCGCGGGCTTTGTGCGTCAGCGCCTCCACCGACAATGCGTACGGATTCATACTTCACCTCACTTGAATTTTTACTCAAAAACGAATATTTATTCATATGGAATCAAAAAAAATTGCGTTCAAATCGGGCCTCGGTATGCCTGCCTACCAACATCAATCCCACCGCGACTCAACGCCCCGTGCTATTTACGCTTAATTAACCATGCGACGGCGTACCTTCATTAACTATGTCCCTTCCGCAGTAGCCTTCTGTGACACAATTGCGGCCTTGTGCTGCATCCGGTTTTGCATCTGGTCAATAATCACCGCCACAATGATGACGATACCTTTAATCACCATCTGCCAGAATTCACTCACGCCCATCATCACCAGTCCGTCGGCAAGAATCCCGATGACAAACGCACCAATCAGCGTGCCCAAAATCGTGCCGCGCCCGCCTGCCAATGACGTTCCGCCGAGTACCACAGCAGCGATCGCGTTCATTTCAAAGGCGGTGCCGGTTGCCGGATGGCTGGCAACCAGTTGAGAGGACACCACGATGCCCGCGATAGCCGCACAGAAGCCGGAAATGGTGTAGACCCAGACTTTGACCTGACGCACTTTGACGCCAGAAAGTTCAGCGGCACGTTCGTTGTCACCAATCGCATAGACATGGCGACCAAACGGCAGGCGGCGCGCCACGTAGGCAATCACCACGGCCAGCACCAGCATCAGCCAGATAGCCAGCGGTAGCCCCAGGATCGTAGCAGAGCCAATCAGCTCAAAGCCGGTGTTGCCCAACTGCGGGTTACCGCCCAAGCCGGGGAACGTTTCCCCACCGGAAATCAGCATTGATGCCCCACGCACGATGTACATCGTTCCCAGCGTGCAGATAAAAGGCGCAACGTTATACCGCGTGATGATCCAACCGTTAATGGCTCCGATGAGTGCGCCAATCAGCAGCACGACAGGCACGATGACCCACACGCTGGGGAAAATCGCGATGCCGAACATCGGCAACACAATTCCCTGAGTAATCATGTAGCCCGCCACCATGCCACACAGCCCCAGCGTGGCGCCGATCGACAGATCAATCCCCGCGGTGATGATGACAAACGTGATCCCCAGCGCCAGAAACGCATTGATGGCAATGTGCTTCACCATGATGATAAGGCTACCCGTCGCCAAAAACCCGGGCACCGTGAAGGCAAAGAACCCCAAAATCAGGAACAGCGCGATAAACGTGCGCAGCCTGAGGATCAACAGCAGGATGCTCTCTCGTGAGCGTACAAACTTACCCGGGGATAGCGCACCTGACGCCGCCGGAAGGTGAGTCGTTTTCATGTCAGAACCCTTGTGCACTTGCCGAAACCAATGCCGACTCGCTGGCTGCTTGACGCGAAATATTCGCCGTCAGTTTGCCATTCGACATCACCAAAATGCGGTCCGATACCGCCATAATTTCTTTCAGATCCGAGGTAGAAAACAGCACGCCGATGCCCTGTTCGGACAGCCCAACCATCATTTCAAACACATCGGCCTTGGCACCGACATCAATGCCCCGCGTTGGCTCGTCCAGTAACAGCACTTTGGGGCTGGTCAGCAACGAGCGGCCAATCACCACTTTTTGCTGATTGCCTCCGCTGAGTGCCTGAATTTCGACGTCGGGCGAAGACACTTTGATCGCCAACTGCCCAATCGTGCTGGCAACCACTTCCTGCTCTTGCCGCTGGAAGATCGCCATGCCGTATTTCAGCCGCCGCCACAGGCTGGCGATGGTGAGATTGGAGGCCACTGACGAGAGCGGAAAGATGCCAGTTTTTTTGCGATCTTCCGGCACCAGACTCATGCCCATACGGATGCGCTGTGCGGTAGAAAGGCGCGGATTCACCGGTTTGCTATCGAGATAAATCTTGCCCAGATAATCATTCTGAATACCCAGCAGACACTCAAAGAGTTCGGTGCGTCCCGCGCCCATCAGCCCGTAAATGCCGACAATTTCCCCTTCACGCACCATCAGCGACACATCATTAACCACCTGATGTCCGGCATCGTTGAGACAGGTAAGGTGCTCCGCTTCCAATATCGGCGCGCCGAACGTTCTGCCCGGATGCAAGAAGCTGGTGACAGGGTCACCGCCGAGCATTTCCCGCACGATCCACGGCACATCGATGTCGCTGACCGCCGCTTCCGCCTGAAAACACCCGTCGCGCAGGATGGTGATGTAGTCACCAATCGCCATTAGTTCTTCCAGCCGGTGCGAAATGTAGATGATGGAAACGTTCTGGCGGGTCAGTTCGCGGATCACGCGAAACAGAATCTCCACTTCGGTTTTACTCAGCGCGGAGGTCGGTTCGTCCAGAATCAGAATGTCAGCCTGATCCGCCAGCGCTTTAGCAATTTCCACCAGCTGTTGCTGGCCGACTTTCAAACTGGCGACCTCGGTACGCGGCGAAATAGCCTGATCGAGACGCGCCATCAACTCCGCCGCAATCCGCTCCTGTTCCAGATAATCGATAGGCGCAACGCCCTTTTGCAGTTCCCGCCCGAGAAAAATGTTCTCTGCCACGCTCAGGTTTTCAGACAGATTAAGTTCCTGATGCACCATGCCGATGCCTTTCGTCGCCGCATCACGGGTATCCGCTATGTGCACGACGTCGCCATTGAGCAGAATCTGGCCGGACGTCGGCTGTTGCACACCGGCCAGAATCTTCATCAGCGTCGATTTACCCGCCCCGTTTTCGCCAATGATTACGTTGACCTTGCCGCGATAAACGTTGTAATCGACGTTATCCAGCGCTTTAGTGCCGGGAAACAGCATGGTGATGCCACGGGTCGCCATCACAATTTCGGGACGGCTCACCGTGTCAGGTTGTAGAGGGACAGCAGACTTTTCCATTATTGCGACCCTCCGTTGCTCGCACTGGTCAGGTTTAACGTCATCGGCACCGCATCGCTGATACCCTGTTTCGTCACCACAAGCGCCGCCAACACGTTAGCGGTTTTACCTTGCACACTGGCATCCAGTTCCGGCAATGACGCAATGGCTTTGTTATTCAGCGCACGTGCCAATTGGGCAAATTGCACCTGATTCTTGAAATCATCAAAGCGGATAAACCCTGCCGCATCGCGAATCGCATTGCCTTTGACTATCGGCCCCAATTGAAGCGTGACGGCGTCACCTTGCGCATCAAGCGTCAATTTTCCTTCACGGCTTTCCCGATCAATCCCGCTGACCGTGCCCTGAAGCCGCACGTAGACGGCTTTACGTGCCGTTCCCTCCAGCGCGGCCTGCGTTTTCTTCACGTCATCCCAGGACAGCGCCTGCTGCTGCGCCGCAGGGAGCAACGTTGGCTGCCACAGCGCCGTCGCGATATTCTCTGGCGTCATGGTGCTATAACCCGGCGTAGATGTTGGATCGACCGGAATGATCGGCTTACCATTTTCATCCAGATCGACCACCGTACAGGCAGACAGCAGCAAGGCACAGAGCCCAATCCAACCGGCGCGATATCGTTCATCAAACAACATAACGACTCCTCTACCTGCGGGAGCTAACGCTCCCGCTGCCTCAATTACGGTTTCAACGCAAAGGTGTTGAGTTTGTTCGCATTAGACTCATCGATCAGAATGCAATCCATCAGCTGCTTTTCATCGTGCTGTGCCTTGCCGTTCTTCAGGTAGTAATCCGCCTGTTCGACCGCCATCTGCGCCTGTTGCCAGCCAGGTTGAAGCACCGTGGCCTTGATGTTGCCTTTATTGATGATGGAATCACGCACGTAGTCGCTGCCGTCAAAGCCCACCACTATCACATCGTGACGCCCCGCCGCTTTCAACGCTGCTTCCGCCCCCAGCGCCATGGTGTCGTTGCCGGAAATCACGCCGGTGATATCTGGATTTGCCTGCAAGATGGCCTCCATGCGGGTAAAGGCTTCCGTCTGGCTCCAGTTCGCGGT
Source organism: Pectobacterium polonicum (assembly GCF_005497185.1). Classification (GTDB taxonomy): domain Bacteria; phylum Pseudomonadota; class Gammaproteobacteria; order Enterobacterales; family Enterobacteriaceae; genus Pectobacterium; species Pectobacterium polonicum. The sequence goes on from NZ_RJTN01000002.1 coordinate 442,359, forward strand.
TTGTCTGGCGACGCGTTTCATGTCGCTATATTGGTCGATCACATCGTGATAACCCTGCGAGCGGACGTGTGCATTGGTGTCCGACTCACGGCCAATCAGCTCGACGTACTTGCCTTTCTGGCCCATCAGTTCGACAAACTTCTCCGCGCCGAGCTGCGCACCCTGATAGTTATTGGAAACAATCTGCGCCACGGCCACGCCGGTTTCATTGATTTCACGGTCGATCAGGAATGCAGGAATACCCGCCGCTTTCGCCTTTTTCAACGGGCCAATGGTGGCATCAGCCCCGGCATTATCCAGAATGATGGCCTTCGCCTTGCGGGCAATGGCAGTTTCAATCAGTTGATTTTGCTTACTAACGTCATCGTCGTGCGAAGCCACCAGCGTGGTGTAGCCCAGTTCGATGGCTTTGGTTCTGGCGCCTTCGGCTTCCGCTTTAAAGAAGGGGTTGTCGTGTGAAGGGGTAATAATGGCGATCAAGCCGTTATCTGCGGCGAACGTGCCAGCAGACAGGGAAAACATGATAGCCAGCAGGGAGGATTTCAGACGGTAAGGTTTCATTGTTATTCTCCTGTTTGAATATATATTCAATATTGAATTAACATTCAAATGAAGTTTTACAACCCACCGAAAAATTGTCCAACAGCAAAAGCAGGAATAGCGAAGCAGCTCACAAATTGTTTACATTTTGTGCGAGGAGTAAGAAAAGTTGAATCTACCGCTTGGTTAGAGAGATAGTGCTATGGCTGAGCCGGTTTGCGCGGCTATTCTCATAAGGACATTGGAATATGGTTGAGCAAGAGTGCATCTTCGATCTCGTCATTAACAGAAGCGACTCATCCTCCATAAAGTGGGGACGTTATGAACGGGCAGGAATTATTTCTTTTGGTACGGCAGATATGGACTTCCCTTCACCATCCTGCATACGCGACGCGCTGGTTCGCAAGGCTGAAAGCGGTATGTATGCTTATGAATATAAGCCAGATACCTATTATCAAGCCGTCACTGAGTGGTTTAAGCAGAACCATCGCTGGAATGTGAAACCCGAATGGCTGACTAATTGCCCAGGGATGTGGGCGCTGTTTTCCCTGAGCCTGCAAGCCTATACCCAGAAAGGTGATGCCATACTGCTTCATGCCCCGCATTTTCACCCAGCAGTGAGCGTGATTGAAGGCGCGGGTCGACAGATCGTGGCACAACCGCTGCTCTATAACGGTCATCATTACGCGTTTGACGCTGCGGAATTCGAGCAGATTATCGTCAAGAATAAAGTGAAGCTATTCTTTCTGGTTAACCCGCACAACCCAACGGGACTTATGCTCAGCCGTAAGGAACTGTCTATTGTCGCTGACATCTGCGAGCAACACGCAGTCACTGTGGTTTCGGATGAAATTAATAGCTATCTTATCTACGATGATAGCGAGTTTGTTCCTTACAGCAGCGTTTCTTCTGCAAGCCAGCACCACTCCGTGACCCTAACTTCTCCCTCCAAGGCCTTCAACTTGCAGGGGCTAACCTATGCAATTGGTATAATCCCGAACAGAGCAATGTGGGAACAACTGGAGAAAATCAGAGTCGGTATGGATTTTGACTTCGCGACGAATATTTTCAGTATTACGGCAGCAGAGGCGGCTTACCGCGACGGAAAAGCGTGGCTTACTGAGCTTAACGCTTATCTCCAAAAAAACCTTGATGTTATGGCCGAATTTTTCAGTCAAAACATGCCGAACGTTAGACTCATTAGGCCGGGTGGAGGCTATATTGCCTGGCTGGATTTCACTGCGTATCAACTGTCAGCAGAAGAACTTAAAAGTATCATTCTGGACAAGGCTGGCGTGGGCCTAACCTGGGGTGAAACCTTCGGCCCCCAAGGCGATGGATTCGAACGCATCAATTTTGCTTGCCCAAGAGCCGTGCTTCTCGAAGGGCTAGAACGTCTAAAACAAGCATTTTCATAGCGTTCCAGCCCCTTCCATTTTAGTTCTACTGCCGTTTACGAGGATTTATTCTCGGCGGCATCCTCTTCTGCCTGTTCTTTGATTTCCTCATACTGGAGCGACAGCGGGCCGCACCAGCGCTGTGCCAGCCAACTGGCGACCACCACCAGCAGCCAACTGATTAACGTCGCCACCACCAGATCCTGAGGCCAATGCATGCCGAGTACCAGACGGCTGCCCATGACGCCACTGGCCCAGAGCATCAGGATCACCACGGTTTTATAATGTCGGCGCGCCCACAGTAACCCAACGGCCAACAAAGCCCAAGTTGCGGCAAATAGGGTGTGCCCAGAGGGGAAAGCAAAGCCGGTTTCAAACTGCCAGTGGCTGCGCAGCCATTGTGGGATCTGCGTTTGATCCTGCAACTGCGTTTTCACCAGTTCTGAACGTTCCTTACGCGGCAACGAGTAGAAATAGCTGTCGTCCACCTGATGATTTCTCTCCAGCCAGACAACATAAGGCCGGGATTCCTGCACCCACTCTTTAATCACCGATTTGATGCCCTGCCCAACCAACACCGTAATCGCCATAATAACCAACAGGCCAAGTGCAGGTTTCAGACGAAAACGCAGGCACCAGAGAAACCAGATGCTTAGGATAATGCTGGTCAGAATTCCCCACGGTGATGTCACTGTCTCGGTGACCCAAAAGAGTACGCGCAACCAAGACCCACCATATTCCGGTTGCCACTGCCAACCGCTCATCCAAATAATGATTGGCATAATCAGTAATAGCGCTGCGCCAATGGTGGTTCGTTTGGCAATGTCGTACATAATTTCTTCCCATAATTCAGCATGATGCTTTGCAACAAAACTTTCACAATTCTATCAGAAAATCCGACATGAACTGTCAGTATGGCGTAAAATAGCGCTCAGTTCTGTCAACGAAGTTGAAACCAAACTGAGGTCAGGTCACGCTATAGTTCAATTTTTGTGACGTTCTTAGACAGGCTTTTTTGCTGGTCAAGCGCGATAGGCAGCAGTAGGATTCGCCTCAGCACTTTTGTTTTTTGGACACAGCGTTTTTTGGATACCGCGTTTTTGGAGAAAAGTATGCAGCTAAAACGGGTGGCGGAAGCCAAGTTACCCACTCCGTGGGGCGATTTTCTGATGGTGGGTTTTGAAGAGATCGCCACGGGTCACGATCACCTTGCATTAGTCTATGGTGATATTTCCGGTTCAGTTCCCGTACTTGCCCGCGTGCATTCTGAGTGCCTGACGGGAGATGCCTTGTTTAGCCTGCGCTGTGACTGTGGTTTTCAGCTTGAGGCTGCATTGGGCCACATCGCCGAAGAAGGTCGCGGCGTGCTGTTATACCATCGTCAGGAAGGTCGTAATATCGGGCTGCTCAATAAAATCCGCGCTTATGCGTTGCAGGATCTGGGAGCCGATACGGTGGAAGCTAACCATCAACTCGGGTTTGCCGCCGACGAGCGCGACTTCACGCTGTGCGCTGACATGTTCAAACTGCTGAACGTTGATGAAGTTCGCCTGCTGACGAATAATCCGCAGAAAGTAAAAATTCTCAACGAAGCAGGCATCAACATCGTTGAGCGTGTGCCATTAATCGTCGGGCGCAACCCGAAGAATGAAAACTATTTGGCCACCAAAGCGGCCAAAATGGGACACATGCTGGATATCAAATAACGCTCCCGCTCGCGTCATTTGTTCACAGACACAGACCGCCAGCATTTTACCGGCGGTCTTTTTTTCACCTAATGTTTAATCACGTAGATATCCTGTGTGTAGTAGTTACCACGAATATCTGGCAGGAACCCACCGATGTAAGGTTTCACCATCTGGGGCAATGAATAGTGATAGATAGGTAGCAATGGTGCTTGCTGATTCAAAATCGTCATCGCCTGCTGATAAATACCCTGTTTCTCTTGTCTGTTGCCTACTGCCAGCGCTTTTTGCAGCAGCGCATCATATTCCGCGTTACTGAATTTGGAATTGTTATTGCTGTTACCCGATTGCAGAATCTCCAGGAAGGTACTCGGCTCATTGTAATCTCCAATCCATGAATAGCGGACCACCTCATAGTTGCCGGTGCGGATCGTATCCAGCATGGTTTTCCATTCCTGATTCTGTAATGTCGCCTCTACGCCGAGGTTCTTTTTCCACATTGAGTTCGCCGCGATGGCAACGCGCAGGTGCGATTCTGAAGTGTTATAAAGCAGGTTAAAGCGCAGCGGGTTTTTCGCGTTAAAACCGGCCTCTCCCAGCAATTTTTTCGCTTCCGCATTGCGCTGTTCTTGCGTCCAACTTGCCCATTCCGGCTCCTGCCGCGTATAGCCACCGGTGTTTTGAGGGACCAGATTATATGCGGGCTTCTGCCCCATACCCATTACCTTTTCAGCGATAACCGTCTTATCCAAACTCAGGTCTAAGGCGCGGCGCACTCTGGCATCATCAAACGGCGGTTTTTGCGTATTAAATTGATAGAAGTACGTACCAAGCTGCGGCGATATTTTTACTTCCTGCGGGTACTCTTTTTGCAGCGACGCGAACTGAATCGGCGATAAAGGTCCGGTTATATCAATTTCGCTGGATTTATAGCGGTTCAGCTCCGCCGCCTGCGAGCTGATCGGCAGGTACGTGACCTTGTTAATTACAGTATGCGCATCATCCCAATACTGGGTATTGCGCTTACCGACGATACGTTCGTTCACCACCCATTCACTCATCGTGTAAGGGCCGCTACTGACAAAATTTCCGACCTGCGTCCAGTTTTCTGGGTGTTTTTCAAGCACCGCTTTCGGCAACGGCACCAGAACATGATAGGCCGACATTTCCAAAAAATAGGAAAGCGGACGTTCCAGCGTAACCTCAACCGTATGACTATCAAGCGCCTTTATGCCCAGCGTATCCGGTGCCTTTTTGCCAGCCATAATCTCTGCGGCATTCTTCACATACATACTGGCGACATAGCTGCCGTAGGGCGATAGTGTTTTAGGATCGCCAAGGCGTTGCCAGCTGTAAACCACATCATCGGCGGTCAGCGGCGAACCATCAGACCATTTAGCATCAGGCCGCAGGTGGAACGTCCACACCGTGTTGTCTTTATTGTCCCAACGTTCAGCCAGTCGCGGCTGTATCGTGCCATCATCACCTACGCGCACCAGATTATCGAAGAAATCGTTGATAATGTGGCCTTCTACATCGCTTTCTACCTTATGCGGGTCCAACGAGGCAGGCTCTGAACCATTGCCCCGTACCAGCTCTTGCTTGTCCGCCAATACCACACCAGCGGGAACCTGAGCAGCAAAAACCGAGGTTATCGCCCCCGTTGCACACAAAGTAAGAAGCAACACCGAGTGTTTAAAACGTTTTTTGATTACACCATTCATATAACCTCCTGTTATATCCCGTCATTCTTCAAGCGGTATTCGCGTTGTCATCAGGGCATGTATGAGAAATAGTTTTTACTTATTCCCCATAGAGTTAGCATCACTACAACCTAACCACAATTCGCCTGAGGATACGAGAGTTTAATGTGGGAAAACGTGCGCTGGTGCATCAGGGTTAATCTATCTTTCTTAACCGCCTGGAATGAACGTTACACTGCTGGGATTAACGCTTCATTTTTAACCGTCAATAGTCCACGCTATAAACCTATGTAGCGATAACAAACGGAGATTGTTATGGACAATCAAAAAGAATTTAGAGGTTTGGTCAGTTGGGCTGTCAGTTATCGCTACCAACGTGGTAACCGCACATTAAGATGCTACCCAATGGAACAGCAGGCATAAATAATCGCTGATTATTTCGTTTTAAAAACATACGGCTATCAAGTGTGGAAAATGTTGAGAGCACGAGGAGATGTCACCCTTGATAGCGATACTTCTAAGACCGCCATACGGCAACAATATCAAAAAACCATGCCGTTCTTTCCCTGGAATTAACGATGACATTTACTGCAAAATTGTCTGCGTTTCTGCTTATAGTGACGAGTTTTCTTCTTGTCGGTTGCCCCGGTTCGGGCGATCGCCTGAAGCTAGACGAATTGACATCAGTCAGACAAGTGGGAAGCGATCTCTGCTTTTTAGTTAGCGATGCTCGGGATTACCAACCCACTCTTATTGCGATTAGCACAAGAGCCGCTCAGCCACAGGAATGGACGCTGTATGAAAATCCCAGCGTAGTCGTTACACAGGGCGAACTGTGCATTCCGCCTTCTTTTTACCGCTTTTTAGACGACAGCACATACGTCGTCAGGTATATCCTGCAATCGAAAAAATACGGTGATTTACGAAGAAGCGTCGTGTCTGCGATAGCGTTTACCAGCGGCAGTGTCCGAAGCGTACCGCTTAGAAAGAATGAAGCCGCGTATTATTGATGTACCCGTTATATTTCGAATTGAGCGAATCCACCGAGAGCAGGCTTTCTGCCCTCGGTAGCTAGACATAAAATTACAGCATATTGCGGATAACGTAGTGCAGGATACCGTCGTTCTGGTAGTAGGTCAGTTCGTTGCGGGTGTCGATGCGGCAGCGGGTCTTGATCGCCTGCGTATTGCCATCCGCACCCGTGATGTTTACTTCAACTGTGGCGCCCGGTGTCAGCTGATTTAATCCCGTAATCGAGATTTGTTCATCCCCGGTTAATTGCAGCGTTTTACGCGTCACGCCGTCAGGAAACTCCAGCGGTAGAATCCCCATCCCAATCAGATTAGAGCGGTGGATACGCTCGAACGATTCGGCAATCACCACGCGGACGCCCAGCAAACGCGGGCCTTTCGCGGCCCAGTCGCGGCTGGAGCCGGAGCCGTACTCTTTACCGGCAAACAGCGCCAGCGGGATATTATCGTCCTTGTAACGCATCGCCGCGTCATAGATCGTCATCTCATTCTGCGACGGAATATGCCGGGTATAGCCGCCCTCTTTACCCGGCACCATCTCATTACGGATACGGATGTTGGCAAACGTCCCGCGCATCATCACTTCATGGTTACCGCGCCGTGAACCATAAGAGTTAAACTCCGTGGTTTCGACGCCGCGCTCCAGCAAGTATTTCCCTGCCGGACTATCGCGTTTGATATTACCCGCTGGGGAAATATGGTCGGTGGTGACCGAGTCCCCCAGCATCGCCAGAATGCGCGCGTTGTGGATATCCTGAACCGGTTCTGGTTCTTTCCCCATATCCAGAAAGAAAGGCGTTTGACGAATATAGGTCGATTCTTCCGGCCACTGATAGGTGGGGTTGTTATCGACCTCGATCTCTTGCCACTCCTCCGTGCCTTCAAACACAGCGGCATATTGTTGGTGAAACATGCCAGCACTGACGTTCAATACCGCGTCTGCCACCGCTTTCGTCGAAGGCCAGATGTCTTTCAGATAGACTGCATTGCCGTCACGATCTTCCCCCAGTGGTTCTTGCGTCAGATCGACATTCATATTTCCCGCCAGCGCATACGCGACCACCAGCGGCGGTGACGCCAGCCAGTTGGTCTTCACCAGCGGATGAATGCGGCCTTCAAAGTTACGGTTACCTGACAACACCGCGCCGACGGTCAGGTCGCCTGCTTTTATCGCCGCTTCAATCGCATCCGGCAGCGGGCCGGAGTTACCAATACAGGTGGTACAGCCGTAGCCCACCAGATTAAATCCCAGCTCGTCGAGAAACGACGTCAATCCCGCTTTAGCATAGTAATCCGTGACGACCCGCGAACCCGGTGCCAGCGAGGTTTTGACCCACGGCTTGGTTTTCAGACCGCGCTCTACGGCATTTTTTGCCAGCAGCCCGGCCGTCATCAGCACGCTCGGGTTAGAAGTATTGGTGCAGGAGGTGATCGCGGCAATCACGACCGCGCCCTGCTGCAAGCGGTGCGTTTTGCCTTCCAGCGTGAATTCTTCATAATCAGAGCGATTTTTCACCGAGCTGACTTCCAGTTCCCGGCTGGCTTTAAAGGCTTCCGGCACGCCGGCTAAAGGCACACGATCCTGCGGACGCTTCGGCCCCGCCAGACTGGTTTCCACCGTTGCCAAATCCAGCGCGAGCTGGCTAGTGAATACCGGCTCATCACCCGTATTACGCCATAGCCCCTGCTGCTTACTGTAGGCTTCCACCAAGGCAATCTGTTCTTCCGCGCGGTTGGTCAACCGCATGTAATCCAGCGTGATATTATCGATAGGGAAAAAACCACAGGTCGCACCATATTCCGGTGCCATGTTAGCGATAGTCGCGCGATCCGCCAGCGGCAGCGAATCCAGCCCATCGCCATAAAATTCCACAAACTTGCCGACCACGCCGTGCTTACGCAGCATCTGCGTTACCGTCAGTACCAGATCGGTTGCCGTGATCCCTTCACGCATTTTGCCGCTTAATTTCACACCAACGACATCGGGGATTAGCATCGAAACAGGTTGCCCTAGCATCGCCGCTTCGGCTTCTATCCCGCCGACACCCCAACCGAGTACGCCTAAGCCGTTAATCATGGTGGTATGCGAATCGGTTCCCACCAGCGTATCGGGATAAGCAAACTGTTTGTCGCCCTGCTTTTCATACCAGATGGCCTTGGCGAGATACTCCAGATTCACCTGATGGCAAATCCCGGTTCCCGGTGGTACGACGCTGAAATGGCTAAAAGCATTCTGCCCCCAGCGCAAAAATTCATAACGTTCACGGTTACGCGCCATTTCCAGTTGCGTGTTATCTGTGAGCGCCTGACGATCGCCGAAGTGGTCAACCGTCACCGAGTGGTCGATAACCAGATCGACTGGCGACAGCGGGTTAACCTTATTCACATCGCCGCCCAGCCGTTTCACCGCCGCTCGCATCGCCGCCAGATCGACCACGGCAGGCACGCCGGTAAAGTCCTGCATCAAAACGCGCGCGGGACGATAGGCAATTTCCCGATCGACGTGACCGGTTTTCAGCCAGTCCACCACCGCCTGAAGATCGTCCTGCTCTACCGTGTCGCCGTCCTGATGACGTAATAAATTTTCCAGCAAGACCTTGAGTGACTTCGGTAATTTATCGATATTGCCAAGCGTTTTCGCCGCCTTCGGCAGGCTGTAGTAATGGTAAATCTGCTTCTGTACCGTCAGTGTGTCCAGACAAGTGTCGCGAAGGTGTGATGACATGCTTCCTCCCAAATTAACTTGCTATTCGTTATTCTGCATCGGGCGATTAATGAATAACCAGCCTGAGCTTGCGGTCTTATTTAAAGATAACACAAACAAAAAATAACGTTTTTGCAACAATGCGATATGAACGCAGCGATAGCCGTTAACTATTGAAAAGAAGCACATCGGAATAAGTGCAAATGGGAACGAGAATGGGATGGAACACAACAGCGGCAATGGGTAAAGGCTACGGAAGGCAATGTAGAGAAGAACGGCCCGAAGGCCGCCTGTCTCAGTACATTAATCTGAAGCGGATTTAGACATTCCCGGTTGCCATCACAGGGGCTTCTTCGTCGGAATGGTCATGGTCTCGTTCTTCCAGGTCATGGTTTCGTTCCAGTTTGGCAACAACCGCTGTCGCCATGCCGTTGCCAATCACATTGGTCGCCGTGCGGCCCATATCCAGGAACTGATCGATACCAATAATCAGCAAGATACCCGCTTCGGGTAAGCCGAACATCGGCAGTGTGGCTGCCACGACCACCACCGCTGCGCGAGCGACACCCGCCATGCCTTTACTCGTGATCATCAGCGTCAGCAGAATCAGCGTCTGTTGCGTCAAACTTAGGTGAATATTGTAGGCCTGCGCGATAAACAGAATCGCAAAAGCCTGATAAATCATCGAGCCGACAAGGTTAAAGGAATACCCTAATGGAAGTACGAAGCTGGTAATTTTTTTAGCAACACCGAACTCGCTCAGCGCCTCCATTGTTTTTGGATAGGCCGCTTCGCTACTTGCGGTAGCAAACGCCAGCATACTGGGCTCACGCAGCAATTTGATCAGTCCCCAGGCTGCTTTCTTCCCGAGGAACAGCGCACCAGCACCGAACATTAACCCCCATAGCAGCGCCAACCCAATATAGAACTCACCAATAACTTTGCCAAAATCAAAGAGAAGCCCCAGACCTTCGGTCGTAATGGAAGATGCTAATGAGGAAAATACCGCCAAAGGCGCTAAACGCATGACATAATCCGTCACCCGAAACATCACTTTCGCCAGTTCCTCTATCATCGACTCCATCATGACGGCATGCTTATTTTGGCCTTTCACAAAGGCGAGTGCCGAACCGAAAAACATGGAGAACACCAGGATCTGTAATATTTCGTTATTCGCCATTGCTTCGACGATGCTGCGTGGAAATATATGGGCAATAAAGCTTTTCAGTGTAAACCCGCCCGTGCTCACACCAGCATCGACCTGTACTGATGCACTGGGTATTTCAAGATTCATCCCGACGCCTGGCTCAAAAATATTTGCCAACACCATGCCAATAAAAAGAGAAACCAGTGACGAGCAAATAAACCACACCATGGCTTTCAGCCCTATTCGGCCAACGGAAGAAGAGTTCCCCATGCTAGCAAGGCCAGAGACCAACGTTGCAAATACCAACGGGGCAATAATCATTTTTATCAGACGAAGAAAAACGTCGGTCACTAAATTAAAATAGGACACCACCTCTTTGGCTTCCTGCGCAGTCAATAAAGCGTGACAAGCTCCGCCGACAATAATTCCCAAAACAATAGCCAAGGCTATAAAAAATAATAACCGGTTCTTTTTCATAGTAACCTCATGGTAATGAGTAGATTCAGGCAATACACATTATTGGCAACAGTTAGCCGCCTGACACACCGTTGCACGCAACTTACGGTTTATCCGATTTTTCGTCGTATTATCTGTGTGTTGGTATAATGTTCATCTCTACTCGGGGAGAGCGTTTATTTTTCCAGCACTGACAAGGAATGTTTTGACGACACGTGACGTATAATGGGAAACATCATAGGTAATTAATATTATGTGTTCGCTAAGAGAATCGTTGCGCATAGCTACTCCTCCTTTATTACATATGAAAAATAAAGGGGTAGCTCAGTCAAAATAAAACAAAAAAGACGTCCATTCATACCCTTTCCTATTTTCAAAAATATTAATTAGACGCTAACCATGGAGAAATAACTTAAATTGACGTTATCATGAAAAATACGAAATCTGTCACTAATGAAATTTTTCTTATCAATAAATTTAGTAATAATTAATTAACTTCGATTGCTCTCTCGGTGAAAAACAGCATTCACATAGCTGATTGAACAACATTTGCGCTCAAAAGCAGACAGAGTACTTTATTTAGTCGTTTTACCCGCACTATCGTCTCTTCCACCGGCATCGTCTCTGGTGGCCAGTGAGCGATCCGTACCACCGTCTGGTGTATGTATTACATGTGACATGGTCCTCTGCATGGGAGTGCTCAAACCCACAAAGTCGCCCAAGGATGGCATGATAATGGGCCTTTACTCCGTCAAAACCGCCCAAGTCTCATACGGCAGTCATACATAAGGAGTATTTTGGAAGAAGCCTCACACTCTATCGTTACGTTTTGTTGTAAAAAAACGACATGTCGTCATTCAACAATCATCAGCGCATGTGTTGGTGGAAAAATAATAATAGAAAGGGGTTTTCATGAAACTGTTTTACAAGGCTGAAAGCAGTTCTCTTTTTACGCACATCGTTTTGCTCGAATCCAAATTGGAGTTCAAACTGGAGAAGGTCAATCTGCGCACGAAAAAAACAGAGCGTGGAACCGACTATATGTCCATCAATCCGAAGGGAATGGTGCCAGCGTTAGAACTCGATGATGGATCGATCCTAACTGAAGGCGTCGCTATTGCTGAATACATCGCCGATCTGGTTCCACACTGTAACCTTATCGCCCCCACCGGGAGTATGGCACGCTACCATACGATTGAATGGCTGAATTACATCTCTGCTGAATTGCATAAAACGTTTACGCCGATCTTCCGCCCCGGCACGCCGGAAACGTACAAAGAGCTATTGACCGAGTATTTGCAGGTCAAATTCCGTTATATCAATCTGGTGCTGAGTGAACAAAACTATCTGGTCGCCAACCGCTTCAGTATCGCCGATGCCTATCTGTTTACCGTAATGCGCTGGGCACAGTCGTTAAAGCTGGATATGTTCCGCTACCCTGCGCTGGCCGCCTATCTCGACCATATTGCCGAGCGGCCTTCCGTCGCTACCGCGCTTAAGGTTGAAAGGTTGAAAGGTTGAAAAAATAACACGCAATCACGCCCCGAATGTCGGGGCGTGCTTCGTTTCACGACAGGCGAACGGCCTGGAAACGATGGCGCGGATTGGCGATGCCATCCTGAGCAGCAACCAATTGCAGCTCATACTCGTTCATCTCTTTCGTCACCAGCATAACTTCATACACTGCTGCCGTTGTGTGCTCCAGCGCTTTATCCAGCGCCACGCCCTTCAGCAAATTCACCAGCAACAATCCACTGGTCAAATCGCCCACGCCAACAGGCTGGCGTTCAAACTCCACCAGCGGGCGGCTAATGTGCCAGGCATCCGTCGGCGTGACCAGCAGCATTTCGAAACTGTCTTCACGGCTTGCCGCTCGGCTAAGGTGCTTCACCAGAACGATTTTTGGTCCTTTTTCACACAGTGCGCGGGCGGTCTCCACGGCTTCCGTCACGTTATGCACGGTACGGCCACCAAGCAGTTCCAGCTCAGGCAGATTCGGCGCAATAATGTCAGCCGCGAGTAGCGACTGCTGACAGTGAAAACCAGATACGCCGGGAGCAACAATACAGCCTTTCTCTGGCGTGCCCATCACAGGGTCACAGAAGTACAACGCATCAGGATTAGCGGCTTTTACCTGCCGAACAATATCCAGAATATGTTCACCTTGCTCAGCAGAGCCGATATAACCACTCAACACCGCATTACACGTCTTCAGTTTGTCGATATTCGCAATACCCTGTACCACTTCAGTCAAGTGGCTGGCAGGCATCACACACCCCGTCCAGTGACCATATTGGGTATGGTTCGAAAACTGTACCGTATTCAATGGCCAAACGTTTGCGCCCATCCGACGCATCGGAAACTCTGCCGCGCTATTGCCCGCATGACCAAAAACGACGTGTGATTGGATGGAAAGTATATTTTTCATTAGCTATGACTCAAACCTTTGCCAGCGCCTATGCGCCTCAACTTACAAGAAGAAAGGGAGCTAACGCTCCCTTATCGGTGATACTTATGCTTGCCAGCAGATCAGGCAGTAGTGCTTTTTACCGCGACGCAATAAGGTGTAGCGATCAAACAGACGGTCAGCAGCACTGAAGGTGTATTCAGGATTCGCCTGTTTTTCACCGTTAATCGTTACCGCATTCGACGCAATCATCGTGCGCGCTTGACCGCGTGACGGCACCAACTCGGCACTGACCAGCGCCTGTTGTAAATCAGCGCTGTTTTCCAGTTCGATAATCGGCATGCCATCCTGAGCAAGCTGAGCAAAGTCGTCCTGCGTCATATCCTGCAACGCGCCAGAGAACAGGCTTTGTGTAATACGACGAGCCGCTTCCAGACCCGATTCACCGTGTACCATACGGGTGACTTCTTCCGCCAGCACATACTGAGCGCGTGGCGCTGTGCCGCTGTTCTTGTCTTCTTCTTCCAACGCATCGATGTCTTCGAGGCTCATGAACGTGAAGAATTTCAGGAAGCGGTACACATCGGCATCTGCCGTGTTGATCCAGAACTGGTAGAATTTGTAAGGGCTGGTTTTGCTGGCATCCAGCCAGATTGCGCCGCCTTCCGTTTTACCGAATTTCGTGCCATCAGATTTGGTGATCAGTGGAACGGTCAAGCCGTAAACCTGCTTCTGGTTCATACGGCGCGTCAAATCGATACCAGATGTAATATTACCCCACTGGTCAGAGCCACCGATTTGCAGTTCGACGCCATGCTGCTTGTTCAGCGAGGCAAAGTCATATCCCTGCAACAGGTTGTAAGAGAACTCAGTGAATGAAATACCCACATCATCACGATTTAAACGCTGTTTGACGGCTTCTTTGCTAATCATCTGATTAACGGAGAAGTGTTTGCCAATATCACGCAGGAAATCCAGCACGTTCATATTGCCGAACCAATCGTAGTTATTGGCGGCGATCGCGCTGTTTTTGCCGCAGTCAAAATCCAGGAAGGGAGAAACCTGACGGCGAATTTTTTCTACCCATTCACCCACGGTTTCAGCCGTGTTCAGTTTACGCTCTGTGGCTTTAAAGCTTGGGTCACCGATCAGTCCCGTCGCCCCGCCTACCAGCGCAACAGGTTGGTGCCCAGACAGTTGGAAGCGTTTCAGGCAGAGCAGCGGCACCAGATGCCCCAAATGCAAGCTGTCAGCGGTAGGATCAAAACCGCAATACAGTGCAATTGGCCCTTGCGCCAGCCGCTCTGCTAACGCTTCCTCATCCGTCACCTGGGCAATCAAGCCCCGCTCTTGCAATTGTTTAATCAGGTTACTACTCGCCATCGATAACTCCATTTTTATAAAAACAGGCCGTGACGTTCCCTTTGGGGTTTACGCACCGAGCCGTGAGGGATGCGCAGCATACCTGTCTGCTGTCGCATGATGATTTCGCTGCTGCATTACCTTACGCAACAAACTACGAACGCCATATCGCTGGGCAATATCCAGCCAACACGAAACTTCATAGGATAAAGTGCCGATGGTAGGAGCGCCAGCGTTTAACACGGATATTTCGTGATTAAGGCGCTAAACGATCAATCTGCCAGCCCTCTTCCTGTCGCTGGTAGAAAAATCGGTCATGCAAGCGGTGTTCACCGCCTTGCCAGAACTCGACAGAATCGATAACGACGCGGAAGCCCCCCCAGAAACTCGGCAAAGGGACTTCGCCACTTTGGAATTTTTGCTTCAATTCCAAAAATTTGCTTTCCAGCACACCGCGCGCTGAAATCCGGCTGGACTGTTTTGATACCCACGCACCAATCTGGCTGTCTTTCGGACGACTATGGAAGTATTTCAGCACCTCAAGCGTCGGCAGTTTTTCTACTCGTCCCAGCACCATCACCTGCCGTTCCAGCATATGCCAAGGGAACAGCAGACTGATACGTGGATTGTTTTCCAGATGATGCGCTTTGCGGCTGCCCATATTGGTATAAAACACCATGCCTTTTTCATCATAGTGTTTGAGCAGAACGATGCGCTGGTAAGGCTGCCCGTGTTCATCAACGGTCGCGACAGACATCGCGGTAGGATCGGCCAGTTTCGCTTCACAAGCCTGTTTCAGCCAGCGTTCAAACAAATCCAGCGGGTTAGCGGGGAGATCGCCGCGACGAAGCCCGCCTCGCGTGTATTCGCGGCGGATGTCGGCGATATCGGTGGGTTGAAGGAGAGGAGTCGTGTCAGAGGGGGAGCGTTCCTGAGTCATAATATCCTGCTATCGCAATGTCGGGCCAGAAGCGGGCGAAAACCTCATTCTGCTCCCGTACCCGAAAAATCGCAATCAGCAGTGGCACAGCTCACATTTAGCGTCAGTTACATCGGTGCCAACACGCAATCGTCAACAATAACACGTTCACCCCGTTGGATAAATGCACGATCGCCTTTACTCCAGAATGTATAGACATCATTGCTGTATCTGACCCCAGAAGCAGACACCACTTGAGGAAGCGCCAGCCGTTCACCATCCAGCAGGAAACTCACCTGTGCAGGCGTTTCTCCCCCCTGCTGTAGCGTGACAGTGAGCGGCAGCGTGCCACATTGATAATGCAGCGTTTCCACTGTCTGTTTATGACCAAAATAACTGCATCCGCTCAGCAGAATCAGCGCTGTCCCCGTCAGCAATCGTTTCATTTTTTTCTCCGGTTATACTTGTCAATGGCGGCAACTATCACTGCCGCTCATGTAAGTTTAACAAGAGGATAAACATGAGCCTTTCGGCAAAATCTGATTAATCCACGTTGATGGGATAAATCGCGCCTAACACCGTTTCCTCACTCGCCCCCGTGACGGACGGCAAATTGCCCGGCAATCCCGATAACGTCCGTGATGCCAGCCAGGCAAATGCCAGCGCTTCCATATCATCGCCGCTCACACCACATTCATCCGTGGTGCTGACTTCAATGCCCGGCAGCAGAGCCGAGAGGCGCATCATGATGAGCGGGTTACGCGCACCGCCGCCACAAACCAACAAACGCTCACATCCACCAACCAATAGCACCTGTTCAGCAATGCTCATGGCTGTCAATTCGACCAGCGTCGCCTGAACATCCTGCGGCGCAATCGGCGGCAAGCCAGCCAGCATTCTTTCCAGCCAGCCCAGATTGAAATACTCCCGTCCGGTGCTTTTCGGTGCCCGTAACGCAAAATAAGGATCGGTCAACATCCGACGTAGCAATAGCGGACTCACCTGCCCGCTTACTGCCCACGCCGCGTCTTTATCATACGGTTGTGCGCAATGCCGCCAGATCCAGGCATCTAGCAGCATATTCCCCGGCCCGGTATCGTAACCGCGCACGGGCGCACCTGGCACCAGCAGTGACAGATTGGCGATCCCGCCGATATTGAGCACAATACGACGCTCGACAGGATGTAGCAGCAACGCATGGTGGAATGATGGCACCAGTGGAGCACCCTGCCCGCCATAGGCCAAATCGCGGCGTCGAAAATCCCCCACAGTGGTGATGCCCGTTAATGCGGCAACGCGGTTATTATCGCCGATCTGTAACGTACACGGTGCATCCCCCGTAGGCTCGTGCCAGACCGTCTGCCCATGACAGCCAATTGCGGTAATATCCTGCGCTCCCAACGCTGTCTCTTTAAGCAGTGTCAGTACCGCTTCGGCAAACAAAATACCTAAACGTGTATCCAACTGCCCCAGCGCTGACAGCGTCACAGCCTGCCCCTGACACATCCCAAGGATGGCCATTTTGATATCCTGCGGTATCGGATGACAGTAGCTTGCCTGCTGTGCAACCGTATGCTCGTCAATCGCGGCTAGCACAACATCGACGCCATCAAGACTGGTGCCGGACATCACGCCAATATATCTGCCTGACCTCATTATATAGCCTTTCCCCTATGGGATAAAAAGAGAACACCGATAACAGCCGTTACGCTGAGAATAAAAATAGCACGTTAACACGCTGAATTATTAAATTTTTTACGTTTTTGCCACACGGGTTAGGTTTTAACCAAAAAGGAATTTTTGATAATATTTGCTACAAAAAAAGCCATGTATTGTGCTATTTACTTCTCTGTTTAAACGCAATTTAAGCGCACTATTATAATCTGAAAAAAAGAGTAAAAAGAGTGGCATGCTACACTGAGCCAGACCATAATTTATTGGTATAACACTGCGTCGGCCGAGGCTGAGCCAGCCCGACATATTCGCTATTAAGGAGTTTTTATTATGATGAAGCGTTTGCTTGTGGTTACCCTTGCTGGTATCACGCTCGCTGGTTGTGCTAATACCAGTACGCTTTCCGGTGATGTATACAGCGCATCCGAAGCTAAACAGGTGCAGACCGTTACCTATGGCACCATCGTTTCTATGCGTCCGGTTCAGATTCAGGCTGGGGAAGATTCTAACGTTATCGGCGCACTGGGCGGTGCTGTTCTGGGTGGTTTCCTGGGCAACACTATCGGCGGCGGTTCCGGTCGTAGTCTGGCAACGGCCGCTGGCGCAGTAGCCGGTGGTGTAGCAGGTCAAAGCGCGACAGGTGCACTGAACCGTACACAGGGCGTAGAGCTGGAAATCCGTCGTGATGACGGCAGTACCATTATGGTGGTACAGAAACAGGGCGATACGAAATTCAGCAAGGGTCAACGTGTTGCCATGGCAAGCAATGGCCGTAGCGTCACCGTTTCTCCACGCTAACATTGTGTGACGATCGCTGCTCTCCGCGGCGATCGTCACAACGAATAATCAACTCCCGGAATAAATAACCAATAACGGGTATTGGTAATATCACCGGGATTTCATTCTCCCTCTGCGTAACCCGAATTTAGCTACACTTGATGTTCATGCAATGCCAATATATTTTTTTCAAGACGCGAAACCAACAGCGCTAATTCATCAACCTGCTCTGGCGTAATTCCAAATAACACCTCACTTCGTGTATGACTAATTACACCATTGACTGCCTGTATTATTGGTTCCGCTGATTCAGTCAGCATAATACGTTTTGCTCGGCGATCGTGAGCACAAACGTGACGAGTGATTAACCCTTTCTCCTCAAGCTGATCCAGTGTTCGAACTAATGAGGGTTGCTCAATACCGATTGCTTTGGCCAATTGAATCTGCGACTGGCCAGGGGGTAAGTGGTATATGTTATGCAACGTGACCCAATGCGTTTGAGTCAGCTCAAGTGGTTTTAATCGGTGATCGACCAGCGCACGCCACACGCGCACCAGACGAGCTAAATCAGATCCTAATGGCAATTCCATCACCTCTCCTTATTGTTAGCACGCTAAGTTATATCCCTGGATTGCAATCAATTCTGATTTATAAGAATAAAAAACGATATTACTATCGTAAAAAAATAGAACCTTTCCTGAACATGATTCTATCAAATAAAAGTCTTTTAAAAATGATCTTTGGCTTATTTTATTCAATCGAACGCTCCTGCGTTGCTTAAACAAAATTTCACGTAAATAGATCGTCTAAGACAAAATGACTTAAAACAACGATGGCTGATGGGATTCTGCTGGTGTATCGGTTTTCTCTGAACGCTGTGACCGTTTCATTCTTTGCCGACACAAACGCAGTACATCCTGTTTCTGAGCATCACTCATTTGGCCCCAGCTAAAGCGTTCGTTACGACTGCGAAAGCAACCGCGACAATACCCGCCATCATCCGCCTGACAAATACCACGGCATGGATTAGGGACAACAAAGAGTTCAAGCTGCTCTGGCACACCACCTCCCGCTACAACTCTATTTATTGAAGCCCTGTTCTTTACTGCTGGCAAGCCAAAACAGACCGTCACAATGAAAATAATTAGATAACCATTGTAATCACTGACGATTTTTTTATACGTCAGGCGGCCTAAAATTCCCTTACCACGCCATTAACCCCTCCTGTTGGTACGTTTTAACACAAACCTCACCATAGTGTCGCATTTAGTGTCGCATTTTTAGCACCATCCCAACAGCTTGGACTCACCAGAGCCACAACGCTATACTTCCCTTTTGTTGCACTTTTTTAACGAGGGCATTATGCGTTTACTTCATACCATGCTGCGTGTTGGCAATTTACAACGTTCTATTGATTTCTATACCCAGATTCTGGGAATGCGCGTGCTACGCACCAGCGAGAATACCGAATACAAATACACACTGGCTTTCGTCGGCTATACCGAAGAGAGCGAGGGTGCAGTTATTGAGCTGACCTACAACTGGGGTGTCGACAGCTACGATCTGGGCAACGCCTATGGCCATATCGCGTTGGGCGTTGACGATGTTGCTGCAACCTGTGAGCGTATCCGTAAAGCTGGCGGTAATGTGACGCGTGAAGCGGGTCCGGTAAAAGGCGGTACGACCGTTATCGCATTCATCGAAGATCCAGACGGTTATAAAATCGAATTGATCGAAAACGCCCATGCCGGCAACGGCATCGGTCACTAATACCCTGCATTCTACAGGTGCTGCATCGGCACCTGTTCTCCCCTCTTCTTCTGCTACCGCCACCGGTCGAAAGGTAACGGGCATGCTGCATCTCCGGCCAAAATTTGCCATAATGCGCGCTGCGTTTTGCTGACAATTAAGAGACAAATGGCTGATAAAAGTGATCTGAACGCCCTGAGCGGCCGTTTTCGTGGGTTTTATCCAGTAGTGATTGATGTTGAGACTGCCGGATTTAATGCGAAAACTGATGCCTTGCTGGAAGTCGCGGCAGTAACATTAAAAATGGATCAAGACGGTTGGTTACAGCCAGATGAAACGCTACATTTTCATGTTGAGCCATTCGAAGGCGCGATTCTGGAACCTGCGGCATTGGCGTTTAACGGCATTGACCCCACCAACCCACTACGTGGTGCGGTGAGCGAATACGATGCGCTGCACGAAATTTTCAAAGTTGTGCGTAAAGGGATTAAAGATCAGGGCTGTAACCGTGCGATTATCGTGGCACATAATGCCACCTTCGATCACAGCTTTATGGCAGCGGCAGCGGATCGCTGTAGCCTGAAACGTAACCCGTTCCATCCTTTCGCCACATTCGATACCGCCGCCCTTAGCGGACTGGTTTTAGGCCAAACGGTTCTGGCTAAAGCCTGTATTACCGCTGGCATTGCGTTTGATTCCAGCCAGGCACACTCCGCGCTGTATGACACCAATCAGACCGCATTATTGTTCTGTGAGTTGGTTAATCGCTGGAAACGTCTGGGAGGATGGCCGCTTGCGCTGGAAGAAAGCTCTCTCGAAGATACATCAGCCGAAGACTAAGAAAGCACGAAAGCTAATCGTAAAAAAACGGGTGCCATAAGGCACCCGCTGGGAATATTCACGTTCGCATTAACAGTACTGAGATTGTTATTGCGTGTGGTGCAGCATTACTCTTGATCGGCCTGCTGCGCTTTGTATTTATCAGCCGTTTCTTTGATCAGCTGTTGCAGTTCGCCACGCTGAAACATTTCAACCACGATATCACAGCCGCCAACCAGTTCGCCGTCCACCCACAGCTGCGGGAATGTCGGCCAGTTCGCGTATTTCGGCAGTTCCGCACGAATATCTGGGTTCTGTAAAATATCAACATAAGCAAAACGTTCGCCACATGAAGACAATGCCTGGACGGTCTGTGCAGAAAAACCGCAGCTTGGCAATTTGGGGGAGCCTTTCATGTACAGCAGAATCGGGTTTTCAGCAATTTGGCGCTGAATTTTTTCAATTGTCGGTGTCGTCATCTTCTTGCTTCCTTAAATCTATAGGATGGCTAACGTCCAAAACGCTAGCCATGAGTCGCCGTCAGAGTGTTACGACAGCGACATTGACTCAATGATATTGTACCGATGCCAATAGCTACAAAAAAACGCCATTTTTTGTAAGGTTATTTTCCTACCGATTATTCATCATTGATGAAATCAACGCCAGAAAACGCTGATAAATCAGACGAAAAAACAACTATTAACGTTTTTTCACTATTCTGTATGAATAAAGCGACCATGCCCACTTTTTTATGACGCCGTTTTCAGGAATACTGTGCGGATTGAGCGAGTTAAGGATTATGTTCGGTCACTTTTATTATGCGCTTATTTATTACTCTTTTTATATTATTTTTCAGTAACCTATCCCTGAACATCGTTCAGGCTGCGCCGCATACCCCGCATTCTACGCCGAAGAAAAGCGCCGTTGAAGAAACGAATAAGAAAAGCCGTCAAACAAAGGGTAATGCTAAGTCACCAGCGCCAATCAAAAGTAAAAAGCCAGAACAAACCGTCGTCAGCAATAAATCCAAAACCCGTACGGCTAACAAACCGGTAGAAAAGAAGCCATCCCGGACGCAAAGCGGCACACCTGCGCTAGTGAAAAAAAACCTTAAAAAGCTGAAGCCTGAAGACGACAGGCAGACAATTGCACAGGCCAGACTCAAAACCGGGCTGAAGAAGACAGCGCTCAAAGGCAAAGTGGATAAAAATCCAGCGCCCACAGAAAAGGGGATGACGCTAAGCGCAGCGCATAAAAAACGCTATCAACACGCCAAAACGACCGCCATGAATAAACTGATGAGCCAGATCGGTAAACCTTACCACTGGGGCGGTTCCTCTCCTTTTACCGGTTTCGACTGTAGCGGGCTGGTCTATTACGCCTATAAAGACGTCGTTAAGATCCAAATCCCTCGTACCGCGAACGAAATGTACCATCTGCGTGATGCCGCGCCGATTAAAAAGAGTGAGCTGGAAAGTGGCGACCTGGTCTTTTTCCGCATCAACAATCGTGGGGCTGCCGATCACGTCGGAGTTTATCTGGGGGAAGGCAAATTTATCCAGTCACCGCGTACAGGTTCAGATATTCGTATCAGCAAGCTAAGTGAAGATTATTGGCAGGAGCACTATGTTGGGGCACGTCGCGTGGTGACGCCGCAGACCATTCGTTAAGCGATAGCACGCCGAACAGAAGCGTATTCAGACAGGTTTTGTGCAATAAACCTGTCTGAATACCTAACCTGCGCAAAAAACACTGAAGGTTAGTTCAACACCGCAATAAAACTAAACGCGATGATCACAGCCAACGAGCCAACAGTTGTCAGCAAAGACATCTTCAGATCGGTATCCATAAACCACTCCTTATTAGCAAACAAATTTCATCTGAAACTTCATCTGAAAAAAAAGACACCATCATTCACAGCCGAACCCACTTAGACAGTTAAAGCTACAAATAATAGGGTTATTACGATTCTTTCATAATTCTAGCGAAAAATCTCCGACGGATGCATCACTAATAGTATAAATTAGCCCTTTCACTTTCATGATAAATCGGACACAATCCGCTGTTTATGAAAGCGCTGCGTACCAGTCGAAAAACGTCAAGCCAGATCCCTTCGGTATAACATTCGGCATTCTCCTTCTGAAATCCTGTTTTTTAGCTTAGAAGAAGAACTTTAAACGTAGGCAAACGATTAACAATATACTTACGTCTGTAACAGGTAAGTTCAGGAGTCATTTTTAGATGGCAACGATTAAAGATGTGGCAAAGCGTGCTGGCGTTTCCACCACAACCGTATCGCACGTGATCAATAAAACACGTTTCGTCGCCGAAGAGACTAAGGCAGCCGTCAGGGCAGCAATCAAGGAATTGCACTATTCGCCTAGCGCCGTCGCCCGCAGCCTCAAAGTTAATCACACCAAATCTATCGGCTTGCTGGCTACATCTAGCGAAGCGCCCTATTTCGCCGAGATCATTGAAGCGGTCGAAAACAGCTGTTATGCCAAAGGCTACACGCTGGTATTGTGTAATTCTCATAACGATATCGGCAAACAGCGCGCTTATCTCTCGATGCTGGCGCAAAAACGCGTCGACGGCCTGCTGGTCATGTGCGCCGAGTACCCGCCAGAGTTATTGGGCATGTTGGAAGATTATCGCAGCATTCCCATGGTCGTCATGGACTGGGGCCAAATGCATAGCGATTTCACCGATACCATCATCGATAACGCCTTTGAGGGCGGCTATATGGCAGGCCGCTATCTGATTGAACGCGGCCATCGGGATATTGGTGCCATCCCCGGAATACAAGAGCGCAACACGGGTAACGGACGCTACCTTGGCTTTTTAAAAGCCTTAAAGGAAGCCGATATTACCGTGCGCGATGAATGGGTCGTGCGGGGCGATTTTGAACCGGAATCCGGTTATAAAGCCATGCATCAGATCCTCGCGCAAAAGCAGCGCCCCACAGCGGTGTTCTGTGGTGGCGATATCATGGCAATGGGTGCTATTTGTGCGGCTGATGAACTGGGTTTGCGCGTGCCACAGGATATTTCGGTGATCGGTTATGACAACGTGCGCCACGCGCGTTTCTTTACGCCGGCACTGACCACCATCCACCAGCCAAAGGAGCGTCTGGGACAGTCCGCTTTCGCGATGCTGTTGGATCGCATTACCAGTAAGCGGGAAGATGCACACGTCATTGAAGTGCATCCAACGCTGATTGAACGTCGCTCTGTTGCCGACGGCCCGTTCCTCGATTATCGCCGCTAACCTCGGCAACTCAACATAGACCGTTCGTCTTATTCCCACCTGCTTTCCTTGTCTGCTTCAGCCAATTTTCTTGTGCGCTGGCTGAAGCAGATTTAAACTGAAAACTGCGTTTCACTTTCACTGATAAAATCCAAAATAGCGATAGCCGCACGTAAGCGGATACGCGTTCTTCTTGCCTATAAGCACATTAACCACCGGCTTATTAGCGCATTTCTTCTTCATTTCTCTCTGGTGACAGCGGATACATCAGCTGCTGTAAGTGCTGTCCAGGTATGTTTTTCCATACGTTCACACGTGAAAAATTTAGGAGACATGATGGGTACACCTTATGCAAAAGAGCAGCATAGCCATACCACGCCCTGGTTGAAAATCATGCAAGACAGGTTGAATATGGCGGGTATCACTATTAACGGCACTCGCCCTTTTGATATCTGCGTTAACCACCCTGGTTTTTTTAAACGCGTCTTGCGGGAAGGTTCACTGGGATTGGGGGAGAGCTATATGGACGGATGGTGGGAATGTGAACGGCTGGATATGTTTTTCCATCTTGTCCTGCGTGCAGGGCTAAAGAGTACACTCCCTCGCCGTTTGCACGATCTTATGCGAATCGCCACTGCCCGCATCACGAATTTACAATCCCGTCGACGCTCTCGAATCGTCGGCGAATTGCATTACGATCTGGGTAATGACCTTTTTTCCCTCATGTTGGACCCTTACATGCAATATTCCTGCGCCTACTGGAAACAGGCACAAACGTTGGAACATGCGCAGGAAGATAAACTCACTATGATTTGTGAAAAGCTCCAGCTTAAACCCGGCATGACGCTGCTGGATATCGGCTGTGGCTGGGGCGGGTTTGCTGAGTTCGCGGCGCGTCGCTACGGGGTTTCCGTTTACGGTATCACCATTTCTCGAGAGCAGCAGACGCTGGCACAACAGCGCTGCCTGGGACTGGATGTCATCATCAAACTACAGGATTACCGCGATCTCGATCGACAATTTGACCGCGTGGTGTCGGTAGGTATGTTTGAACACGTAGGGCCACGCAACTATGATAGCTACTTTCGTATTGTACGCCGCTGCCTAAAGCCCAATGGGCTGTTCCTGCTGCATACTATCGGTGCTAATTCAACCGATTCACGCCTCGATCCCTGGATTCATAAATACATATTTCCCAACGGCTGCATTCCATCCATTTTGCACATTGCGCAGGCGAGTGAGCCTGACATGGTGATGGAAGACTGGCACAATTTCGGCATCGATTACGATCGCACATTAATGGCATGGCATACGCGCTTTCAACAAGGATGGCCGCAGCTTGCCACACACTACTCTGAACGTTTTCGTCGGATGTTCAGCTACTATTTGAACGCGTGTGCCGGAGCATTCAGAGCAAGAGAGCTTCAGCTCTGGCAGATCGTATTCAGCAGGGATGGAATAGACGGCGGGTTGCGTGTTTCTCGCTAACAGAAAAGAAAAAACCGGACAATGTTACTCGTCCGGTTTACAAAAAATAGAGAATGCAGCATTACTCTTCTTTACCGAGATCGTTCACCTGCTTACTGGCTAACACGCGCTCGACGGTATCCACCACGGCCTGCGTTTGCGGGTCGATTTCAATATTGATGCGATTCCCCAAACGCTTCAGCCCCAACGTTGTGCGGTTCAACGTTTCTGGTATTAAATGCACACAGAAGCGCCCGCGGGTCACCTCGCCCACCGTCAGGCTGATGCCATCAATCCCGACGAAACCTTTATGCAGCACGTATTTCATCAGCGCTTCATCTGCCAGACGGAACCAAATCTGATGGTTGTTCTCTGAAACCTGAATCTTGACCACTTCCGCCGTACACATAATGTGGCCCGACATAACATGCCCACCGATCTCATCACCGAATTTCGCAGCTCGCTCAATATTCACGACATCGCCTTCATGAATATCACCCAGATTCGTTAGCCGCAGCGTTTCTTTCATGAGATCAAAACTGACACGATCGCCATCAATAGCCGTCACCGTCAGGCAGCAACCATTGTGCGCCACCGATGCACCGAGCGCGAGCCCAGGCAACAGGTCGGGAGGAAGTTGAATAACGTGAGTACGAAAATTGGATTTTTCTTCAATTGACACCACAGGTGCGGTGCCCTGAACAATACCGGTAAACATGCGGTTTGCCTCTTAAAAACAAAGAAATGACGCTGTGCAGTGTGCACGATATTCCACGGAAAACCAAACCGGAATACCGAACGTCAAACGCTATCGAAACCGCAGCGTAACAAAAAGAATATATTCTCTTTCATGCTGGTTTACTTTTATTAAGTCGTTACAATAACACTCTCATTTTGTTCTTGACGTTTTTCATATCCGAATTATTCATCCCGCTAGCAAAATTAAGTCATTCAAGGAAGGTATCCGTGCAACAGTATCTGACAGAAGCGCGTAAATTATCGGCGCTTGCTGTTCCTGTCATTATTGCGCAAGTGTCCCAAACATCAATGGGGGTGGTTGACACCATCATGGCAGGTGCTTATAGCGCCACCGACATGGCCGCCGTCGCAGTCGGGACATCGATTTGGCTACCCGCCATTCTTTTCGGCCACGGTCTGCTGTTGGCGTTAACGCCTGTTGTTGCACAGCTCAACGGTTCCGGCCGCCGCGATCGCATCTCTCATCAGGTACGACAATCTTTTTTTCTGGCCGCCATTATTTCTCTGCTGACAATGTTGGTGCTGTATCAGGGGGAATATGCCATCAATCTGATGAGCGACGATTCGCCGGAGCTCGCAGCAAAAGCCATCGGTTATCTGCATGCATTGCTGTGGGGCGTTCCCGGCTATCTGTTCTACCAGGTGTTGCGCTGCCAGTGTGAGGGGCTATCAAAAACCTATCCCGGCATGATGATTGGATTCATTGGGCTGTTAATCAATATCCCGATTAACTATATCTTTATCCACGGTAAATTTGGCATGCCCGAATTGGGCGGCGTAGGCTGCGGTGTCGCTACTGCATCGGTTTACTGGATCATGATGCTGTTGATGATGCTTTATACCCGCCGCGCTTCCTGGCTACGCGATATCCGCCTTCATCGCCCGACATTCCGGCCGGACTTTACCGTACTCAAACGACTGTTTGGCCTCGGTTTACCCATCGCGCTAGCACTGCTTTTTGAGGTTACCCTGTTTGCGGTGGTGGCGCTGTTGGTGTTACCGCTAGGTGTCGTTGATGTGGCCGGTCACCAGATTGCCCTGAATTTCAGTTCACTGATGTTCGTTCTCCCACTTTCGGTTGGCGTCGCCACGACCATTCGCGTCGGACACCGTTTAGGGGAAGGATCGGTTGAAAACGCCCGCATTGCCGCGCACACCGGCATCATGGCCGGTGTGGCGTTAGCCAGTTGTACGGCAATTTTTACCACGCTACTGCGTGAGCCTATCGCCCTGCTCTACAATCAGGACCCTCTGGTGGTCGCAATGGCTTCTCAACTTATGCTTTTAGCCGCCATTTATCAAATATCCGATGCGGTGCAGGCTATCGGCAGCGGTGTACTGCGCGGTTATAAAGATACTCGCTCAATTTTTTATATTACGTTTACGGCATATTGGGTATTGGGATTACCGAGCGGCTATTTGCTGGCGTTGACAGATGTCATCGTCCCGCGCATGGGCCCAGCGGGATTTTGGTGCGGTTTCATCATTGGTCTGACAGCAGCAGCGGTCATGATGGTGACGCGGATTCGCTTTCTTCAGCGTCAGCCAGCCGCGCAAATTTTAGCGCGAGCCGCCCGCTAGATAACGTTTCACTCAGGTATCGTCGAAAAAAACGGCGGGATGGATACAAGCTCAGCAATCGCACCGGCAAGCGCACAAAATTGCATTTTTCTTCTTGCCAGATTTCCCCTTGCTCGCTACTATTCGTCCCGCTGTCAGACAGGCAGTTCGGTATCTCAATGCGTTCATAGCTCAGTTGGTTAGAGCACCACCTTGACATGGTGGGGGTCGTTGGTTCGAGTCCAATTGAACGCACCATTTCTTGTTTTTCCTCTATTCCTTTCACGCTGTCGTTTTTTTCTTCGTCCCTTGATACAGAAAGCGTCGTTATTCTCGGTGGTTTATTCGCTCATGTTCTCCATCACGCCCAATTAAGTAACTAAATTAACCATTAAGTAACTAATTTCACACCCATTGTGCACTTTTTTGTTTCATCTGACCCGATTCAGCTAAAACTATTTAATAACCATGCATTATATAAGTGTATATAGCACCACGTTGGTATTCCTTGTTTTTTTACTTCTTAAAATCAGGATGTCAGGACACCGCTATGCACGATTATTTATATTTTTTGCTGGGTAGCTTCCCACTGTTGGTCATGATTGTTCTTATTCTCAAAATAAAAATGCCTATCCACCATGCGGTACTGATTACGCTGACGCTAACCGTCACGATCGCTGCCCTATTCTGGCACACGCCACTAAAAACACTGGGATTAGCAGCAAGCTATGGCGCGCTGAAAGGTCTATGGCCAATCATTATCGTTATTCTAGGTGCCATATACAGCTATAACCTGATGCAAAAAACACGCAGCATGGATGTACTGCGAGACGTACTCGCTAGTATCAGCGACGATAAGCGTATCCAGGTATTGCTGATTTCATGGTGCTTTGGTGGTTTTCTCGAAGCGGCTGCGGGTTATGGCACCGCCGTTGCGATCCCCATCGGCATCCTTATCGCTCTGGGATTCAACCCGATGAAAGCGGCGATTGCATCACTGGTCGCCAATACTGTTCCCACCGCCTTTGGTGCTGTCGGCATTCCAGTTTCTATTTTAGCGGAACAGGTTCATCTTCCTGTCACCACATTAAGCGCGACGGTTGTGCTGCAACTGGCGTTATTCAATATCCTTCTGCCCTTTGTCATCATCGCGATTATTGGCGGTGGCATTAAGGCCATTCGCGGCGTGTTTGCTATTACGCTGGTGTGCGGCGTGGCCACGCTGGTGCCACAGTATATTGTGGCCGTCCACCTCGGTGCCGAATTGCCCGCCTTCGCCGGCAGTTTAGTCAGCCTGATTGCAGTTACAGCAATGGCAAAAAGCCGTAAGAAGGAAACCGATACCGCCTACCTTATCGACAGCGCGCAACGCGCTTCCCTATCAGGCTATTCCGCCAGTCAGCTGCTGCGCGCCTGTGCGATTTATATCCTGATTTTTACCTTTATTCTGCTGTGTTCGCCGCTGTTCCCCGCCATCAAAGGCGTCGTCTCTCAGGTCGCTTCCGTCATTCCCTTTTATCTGACGGATACACAAGTGCTGAAGTTGAAGATCGACTGGATTGCCACGCCCGGCGTTCTGATCATTATCGCCAGTCTGTTGGGCGGTTTTATACAGGGAGCCAAGCTGGGAACGATGTTGAATGTCTTCGTCAGCACGGTAAAACAGCTCAAAAATTCGATTATCGCGATTACCGCCATCGTCGCAATGGCGACGGTGATGGATGTCAGCGGGCTGATCGCCTCGCTGGCACAAACCATGGTGGACGTAACCGGAGGGGGCTATCTGTTTATCGCCCCGGTAATTGGGGCATTAGGCACGTTCGTCACCGGCAGCGACACCAACTCCAACGTGCTGTTTGGCAAGTTGCAAACCATGGCGGCGGAAAAGCTGCATGTCGACCCCGTCTGGCTGGCAGCGGCGAACACCGCAGGCGCAACCGGCGGCAAGATGATATCGCCGCAAAGTATTGCGATCGCGGTGTCGGCAACGCGCATGGAAGGACAAGGTAGCGCAATCATGTCCGGTACGCTGAAGTACTGCGGTGTCTACATCATCATTCTTGGGCTCAAGGTCGGCCTGGTCTACTACCTGTTTATGGCCTGATATCACAATAAAAAATCCATCTACATTGAGTAATGGGAGTCTGTCGTGAATGTTAATTTTTTTGTTACCTGTATTGGTGACGCGCTTAAATCCCGTATGGCGCGTGATTCCGTACTGCTATTAGAGCAGTTGGGCTGCAACGTGCACTTTCCCGAAAAACAGTCGTGCTGCGGGCAGCCTGCCATCAACGGCGGTTATATCAACAGCGCCATTCCCGGAATGAAAAGCGTGATTGCCGCGCTGGAAGACAATGACGACCCGATCATTTCTCCCGCTGGTTCATGCATGAACGCCATCCGCCACTATCCCGAATATCTGGCCGATGAACCTGAATGGGTACTGCGTGCCGAACGTGTTGCCGAACGCATGAAAGACCTGACATCGTTCATCGTCAATACGCTTGGCGTGACGGACGTCGGCGCACGCCTGTCAGGAACGGCGGTTTACCACCCCTCCTGTAGCCTGTTTCGCAAGTTAGGTGTGCGCGAAGAGCCTATCGCGCTACTCAATCACGTTCAGGATTTGCACTTACTGCCGTTTAAAGCAGAAGAAACCTGTTGCGGCTTCGGCGGCACGTTTTCGGTGAAGATGGCAGAAATTTCCGGCGAAATGGTGAAAGAAAAAGTCAGCCACATGATGGAGGTCAAACCCGACTACCTGATTGGTGCCGATGTCAGTTGCCTGCTCAATATCGGTGGCCGCATGCAGCGTGAAGGCCACCCAGTCAAGGTGATGCACATCGCCGAAGTTCTGATGAGCCGCTAAGGAGAGGATATGAGCCTAAAAACCAGTAATGTTAAATTCAAGGATCGTATTCAAACCCAAATTCACGATCCCATCATGCGTAAGGCGGTTGCCAATGCGCAGGAACGTATCGGTGCGAATCGTCAAAAAATGGTCGACGAGTTAGGCCATTGGGAAGCATGGCGCGACCATGCAGCTCAGATCCGCGAGCACGTACTTAACAATCTCGACGCTTACCTTTACCAGCTCTCAGAGAAAGTGACGGCCAACGGTGGGAACGTCTATTTCGCCAAAACCAAAGAGGATGCCACCCGTTATATCCTTCAGGTTGCTCAGGCTAATCATGCCAAAAAAGTCGTCAAAGCGAAATCGATGGTCACCGAAGAAATCGGCATGAACCACGTCTTGCAGCAGGCGGGAATTGAGGTGATCGAAACCGATCTGGGCGAGTATATTCTGCAACTGGATCAAGATCCGCCTTCACATGTCGTCGTTCCCGCTATCCACAAAGATCGCTACCAGATCCGCAAAGTACTACACGAGAAGCTGGGCTATGACGGGCCAGAAACCCCAGAAGCTATGACGCTGTTTATTCGTAAGAAGATACGTGAGGATTTTCTCAGTGCGGAAGTCGGCGTAACCGGCTGTAACTTCGCGGTGGCGGAAACCGGCTCGGTGTGTCTGGTCACCAATGAAGGTAATGCACGCATGTGTACCACGCTGCCAAAAACGCATATTGCGGTGATGGGCATGGAGCGCATTGCGCCGACCTTTGAGGAAGTGGACGTATTGATCACCATGCTGGCGCGTAGTGCAGTTGGCGCGCGTCTGACCGGTTACAACACCTGGTTGACGGGGCCGCGGGAAGCGGGACATGTTGACGGGCCGCAGGAATTTCATCTGGTGATCGTCGATAACGGTCGCTCGCAGATTCTCGGCTCCGCATTTCGCGATATTCTGCGCTGTATCCGCTGCGGTGCCTGCATCAACACCTGCCCTGCCTATCGTCACATCGGTGGACACGGCTACGGCTCCATTTATCCTGGCCCGATCGGCGCGGTCATTTCCCCCTTGCTGGGTGGCTATCAGGATTTTAAAGAGTTGCCCTATGCCTGCTCACTCTGTACCGCCTGCGACACCGTGTGTCCGGTCCGCATCCCCTTATCGTCACTGATTCTCAAACACCGGCGCGTCATGGCGGAAAGCGGAATAACGCCGAAAGCAGAACAGCGCGTGACGAAGCTCTTCAGCTACGTCAATAGTCATCCGAGGCTATGGAAGGTTGGAATGATCGCCGGAGCCCATGCCGCAGGCTGGTTTATTAAAAATGGTAAAACACCCATTGAGATAGGTGCCATCGGCGAATGGACTGAAGCACGGGACCTGCCGGATGCCGACGGTGAAAGTTTCCGCAGTTGGTTTAAGAAACATCAGGCGAGAGGAAGAAAATAATGGAAAACCGCGATAGTTTTCTGGCCGAGATTGCCCGCCAGTTTGGACGCCAGGTGCGCCATATTCCAGCGCCGCTCCCCAGACCAGCGAGCCACCATGCCCGCACCCGATTAACCGAGCTGACCGTACAGCAGCGTTGTGATGCCTTTATCGATGTCGCCACTAACGTCATGCTGGCACACTGCGAAATCGTCAGTGAAGCCGACGCGGCGCAGGCAGCGCTGCGATTGTGCGATAAATACGGCCATGCACCCGTGATCGTCAGTGACGATCGGCGTTTAGAGGCATTAGGGATCACCGCATGTTTGCAGCGTGAATGTCAGGCCACCCTATGGGACCCGCGCGAGGGAGAAGAAAATCTGCGGCTGGCGGAGCAAGCCAAAGTCGGCGTGGTTTACGCGGAATATGGTCTAACCGAATCAGGCGGCGTGGTGTTATTTTCCGCACCACAGCGAGGGCGCGCCGTCAGCCTGTTGCCGGAATCCTCTCTCTTTGTGCTCCGCAAAAGCACATTGTTACCCCGTATCGCCCAGTTAGCGCAGCACCTGCATCACATGGCGCAACAAGGCGAGCGCATGCCATCGTGCATTAATATTATTGGTGGCCCAAGTTCCACCGCTGATATTGAACTAATCAAAGTGGTCGGCGTACACGGACCGATTAATGCCGCCTATCTGATCGTTGAGGACTGTTGAACTATCAAGCAGGCGGCATCATTTCGCCGCCTGCCACCTTCATCGACAAGGCCTATTTGTCGTAACAAAATGACCTTACGCAGGGGTAAATTATCTGGCGGTATGGAAAACGTTATCGCTCCTCTGCAAGCATGATTGCCAGCAACGTATCAATATGGCTTTGCATAGTATCCAAGCTTGCCACAGGCAATGTGACACCACTGAACAGCAGCAGTTCTCTGAACGTTGCACTCTTCCTGCGTGAGAAAAAGCGCTTTATCCTTACACCGGAAGGTCGCTTGCTGTATGACTACGCAAAACGGATTATCGAACTGATCGATGAAGCCGAATACCACATCAGGCACAGCATTCCGGGTGGAAAATTCCGGCTTGGTGCGCTCGACAACATGGCAGCAACACGCCTTCCCGCTCCGCTTGCCCAGCTCCATGCCCAAAACCCGGCGCTAGAATTGGAACTTTCCACGGGGAGCAGCAAATGGATGCATGACGCGCTACCCGACAATCGTCTTGATGCGGCATTTCTCGCCGATGCGCCGCAGGACGACCGCCTGGAACGTCTAGCCGTTTTTGAAGAAGAATTGTGCATTATTGCCTCACGGCAGTGCAGAAATGGCTGGTGGTGCAGGAGCTAGCGTGCAGAACGGCTCGCCGCCATTTTTTCCAGCAGCGTACTAAACATCGCTTGCTCATCCGGGGATAACGCCTGAAGCATCTGCGCCTCAATCTGCTTTTCCTGATGCAGAAAAACCTGTGTAAACGCGACGCCCTTATCGGACAAACTGAGCCATACGCTACGGCCATCATCCGGGTTATCAATCTTGCGAACATAATCGCGTTTGACCAACTCCGCGACCATGCGGGTGATCTGCGCCTTATCCCGACCCACCATTTTCGCCAGCGACTGAGGCGTAATCCGCCCTTCCATCGCGATGATCTTACATAAGCGGACATGCACCACGTCCAGACTAATGTCGTGCGCTTTCATCTGTTCCTGCATCTGTGCCTTATAGCTTTCTAATAAGGCAAAAAGGGCTTTCATCATGTTTTATTGACTCAGTCAACCAATGATCATATAGTTGATTTTATCAACTATCTATCATGAGTTCAATTTACCGAGGCCACAATGGGAAACGTCTATCAGATTACGGTGGAAGAAAAAACCGAGCCGCAGCGCACGCTGTCGTTTGAGTGCTCAATTCACGATGATTTGTTCAAGATTCTGGAAAAAGTCGATGGCAAAATGGACATGACGCCGGAACAGACTCAGGCTTTTATGGTGGGGTTGAAGCTATTTGGTGAAGTGATGATGCAGAATAGAAAGCACCCGCTGTTTAAGGAATTTGCTGCCCCGTTCAGAGAATTCATGCTTAATCTCAAGAAGCAGTGATCTACACAGGGTCGCGCAGCAAAAATGATGCTCCCCGCGCCGTGAAAACACCAGCGTGGGGAGCGTGACGTCTTACTCTGCCAGATCGAAGCGATCCGCATTCATCACTTTCACCCAGGCAGCAACAAAGTCA
This sequence comes from Pectobacterium polonicum, assembly GCF_005497185.1. Taxonomy (GTDB): domain Bacteria; phylum Pseudomonadota; class Gammaproteobacteria; order Enterobacterales; family Enterobacteriaceae; genus Pectobacterium; species Pectobacterium polonicum. Next base: position 476,276 of record NZ_RJTN01000002.1, read on the forward strand.
TTCACAAACTTCTCTTTGCTGTCGTCCTGTGCGTAAACCTCAGCGTAGGCGCGCAGAATGGAATTGGAGCCAAAGACCAGATCCAGACGCGTCGCGGTCCATTTAACTTCGCCCGTTTTACGATCGCGGATTTCATACAGATCTTTACGGTACGGCTTCCACGTGTATTTCATATCGGTCAGGTTGACAAAGAAATCATTCGTCAGCGCCCCTTCCCGATTCGTAAATACGCCGTGCTTGGTGCCACCGTAGTTGGTGCCCAGCACGCGCAGACCACCGACCAGCACCGTCATCTCTTTCGCCGTTAGCCCCATCAGTTGGGTGCGATCGAGCATCAGCTCTTCCACGCTCACGGCGTAGTCTTTCTTCAGCCAGTTACGGTAGCCATCGTGAATAGGTTCAAGGACGTCAAAAGACTCTGCATCGGTCAGGGCATCGGTGGTGTCGCCACGTCCCGGAGCAAAAGGTATGGTTACCTGCACGCCAGCCGCTTTCGCCGCTTTCTCAATCCCCACATTACCCGCCAGCACAATGGTATCCGCCACGCTGGCGCCCGTTGCAGCCGCAATACTTTCCAGTACGACTAACACGCGCGCCAGGCGATCAGGCTCGTTCCCTACCCAGTCTTTCTGCGGGGCAAGGCGAATACGCGCACCGTTGGCCCCCCCGCGCATATCGGAACCGCGGAACGTACGGGCGCTGTCCCAGGCGGTCGCCACCAGCTCGCTAATGGAAAGGCTACTTTCTGCAATACGCGCTTTGACAACATCAACATCATAATCGGTACGACCTGCCGGGACCGGGTCCTGCCACAGTAAATCTTCCTGCGGTACATCAGGGCCGATGTAACGCGCTTTCGGCCCCATATCGCGGTGCGTCAGTTTGAACCACGCTCGGGCAAACACTTCGGAGAAGTAGGCCTGATCCTGATAGAAACGTTCGGAAATCTTGCGGTATTCCGGGTCAACTTTCAGCGCCATATCGGCATCGGTCATCATCGGGTTGTAGCGGATAGACGGGTCTTCAACGTCAACCGGCTTGTCTTCTTCTTTAATGCTGACGGGTTCCCACTGCGATGCACCGGCTGGGCTCTTTCTCAGTTCCCATTCGTGATTCAACAGCATGTGGAAGAAACCGTTATCCCATTGCGTCGGATGCGTGGTCCAGGCACCTTCCAGCCCGCTGGTCACGGTATAGCGCCCTTTGCCCGATCCCGTCGGGTTATGCCAGCCGAGACCCTGTTCTTCCACATCCGCACTTTCTGGTGCCGCACCCAGCAGGCTGGCATCGCCATTACCGTGAGTTTTACCCACCGTATGCCCGCCCGCCGTCAGCGCAACGGTTTCTTCATCATTCATCGCCATACGAGAAAACGTAACGCGCATATCCTGAGCAGTACGCAACGGATCGGGATTGCCATCGACGCCTTCTGGGTTAACGTAAATCAGCCCCATCTGTACGGCCGCCAGCGGGTTTTCCAGCGAGGTACGATCATCACTGCCATAACGCCCTGTGCTCTTCGCCAGCCACTCTTTTTCCGAGCCCCAGTAGGTGTCTTTTTCTGGATGCCAGATGTCTTCACGACCAAAGGCGAAGCCGAAGGTTTTCAGCCCCATAGATTCGTAGGCGATGTTGCCCGCCAGAATAATCAAGTCTGCCCAACTGAGCTTATTGCCGTATTTTCTTTTGATTGGCCACAGTAAACGACGCGCTTTATCAAGGCTGACGTTATCCGGCCAGGAGTTGAGCGGCGCGAAGCGCTGGTTACCGGTTCCGCCGCCGCCGCGACCGTCGGTGGTACGGTAGGAGCCCGCCGAGTGCCAGGCCATACGAATCATCAGGCCGCCATAGTGGCCCCAGTCCGCTGGCCACCATTCCTGACTGTCGGTCATCAACGTATGCAGGTCTTTTTTGAGGGCGTCGACATCGAGGGTTTTCAGGGCTTCACGGTAGCTGAAATCGCTGCCTAACGGGTTGGTTTTGGTATCGTGCTGATGAAGAATGTCGAGATTGAGGGCATTTGGCCACCAGTCAGTATTTGATGAGCCAGTAGAAGTGTTTCCGCCGTGCATAACCGGACACTTGCCGGCTGGTTTCGTTTTATTCTCGTCCATCATTATCTCCCAGTATGTTGCATTGCCTTAATCGCTGCGCCAGAAGGTGGAGTCGTTCTCCGATAGCCTTGCCTTATGGCAGCGGATCACGTCACCGATTCCTTCTTCTTGATGCAAGACAGTGCCAGAGTCTCCCTATAATTTATAATTGTATATGCTAACTTCTGCGATAGCTTAACCTGATGAAAAGCAGCTCAATCGCACATTTTCCCTATCTGCATCAATAATCTCGCCGATAAAGCAACTTGCGATAATGAGCTTGCTTTCAATATGCAGCACTAATCGTTTAAAGATCGAGATACCGGGGGCGACCACGATGTGAGGCATCCCTGCGGGAGCGTCACCATCGTGTTTCCCCCAAAAGCTACAGCGCAGGCGAACGGAGTATGAACTGGGTAATTTCGGCTCGTTTCCCTAACCGAACCGGAAAACCGTTCCATAGACCCGCGCCATTACTGACATACAGATGCATGCCATCGACGTCATAGCTACCGGAGACATAGCCTTCATTCGCCAACTGCGTCACCCAATGCATGCCTAGCACCTGGCCGCCGTGCGTATGGCCGGAAAGCTGTAAATCAGCGCCAGCACGCGCATTCTCTTTCGCCCCCGTGGGTCGATGGCTGAGCAGAACGACAGCGGTATCCGGCGATATTCCTTCGAGCGCAGCACGAGTATCCGGCAGGAGTTGTTTAAAATCAGCGGCAGTGCGATCGGTGATACCCGCCAGTACAAACGTGGCATTATCACGGCTAATCGACACATGTTCGTTGAGCAACATACGTAACCCCAGCGCATTCAGCCGTTGCACCCATTGCGTATATTCCACGTAATACTCATGGTTACCCACGATGGCAAACACGCCGTGTGGCGCAGTCAGGTTACGCAGCGGCTCCATACCATCGTGACGGGCGCTGACAGTACCATCGGCCAGATCGCCAGTAATCACCGTCAGATCGGGCTTAAGCGCGTTGGTTTTTGCCACCACCGCCTCCATCCAGGGGCGCTGTAACAGGCGGCTGGCATGTAAATCCGTTAGCTGCACCAGTCGGAAACCATCCAGCGCAGGCGGCAACTGTTTCAACTCGACTTCAACCGTGCGCACTTCAGGCACACGCACCGCTTCCCACACGCCAATCGCCGCCAGTCCCATCGCCACAACGGCCATTCCGCCACGCAGCGCCATATTGTTCAGCAGAACCTGTCCAACCGAACGGGATAACAGACGCCCTACGATGCCGAGCAGATCGATGGCCAACAGCAGGAATGCAGATATCAGCAGCGCGCCAAACGCCCATCCCAAAAACATCAGGACAAACGCGGGCACTTCCGGCGACGCCATCGTGCCAAAAAAGGTGCGCGTAATCAGATGATGCTGCGAAGCCAGCAGCACTAACACCGCCAGCATGCGCTTTACGGGCACACCGACACGCAAGCGCCAGACCAGACGCCAGATAACATAGAGGGCGATGAGCCCGGTAATGACATGAAACACGGATGTTTTTCTCTCTTATTGGTGCGCCGATGTGGTCGCGCTGACGTTATATCCCACAGCACGTTTTATAGTGATCGCAATATATTGTGTCAAACCGTTTACAGCGAGGTTCACATATTGTGGATCTACGTGGTAGAGGTGTTGTGTTGCCAAAGGGGGCGGATTAACATGACGCGATTCTATTCGGTATATCATGCACAACCTGCTATCTGGCAGCAGGTTGTGCATGATATTGATTAACCAAGGACATTTATGTTCGATTACACCGACTTTCCCGAACAACGGCAGGCCAAAATCAGGCAGATCCTCAGTGAGGAAGGCAAAGTCGTCTGCGCCCAGCTCTCACGTGAATTGAACGTATCCGAGCACACCATACGGCGTGATCTGAAGGAACTTTCGCAATCCGGTGCCTGCAAGCGCGTCTACGGCGGTGCGGTCAGTATGCCGCCAGAGGTGATTGATTTTGCCAGCCGGGCCACTATCGATGCCGCCCAGAAAGATCGCATTGCTCAGGCCGTCATCCCGCTGATAAAGCCCAACAGCTGCGTCTTCTTTGACACTGGCACCACCAATCTGGCGGTGGCGAAACAGATCCCGGCAGGCCTGAAGTTTACCGCCGTGTGTAATTCGCCCATCATCGCGGCAGAGCTGATGCAGTATCCAGAGGTAGAAGTGATTTTTCTTGGCGGAAGGATTCAAAAAGAGGTCGGCGGCGCGATTGGCATCGATACGCTCAGGCAGCTAGAGAAGATGTATTTCGATCAATGCCTGTTAGGAGGCTGTGCATTTGATGCCAATGAAGGCCTGACCGTTTTTGAATATGACGATGCCGAATTCAAAAAATGTCTGGTCACCCGCAGCAGCGAAGTGATCGTTGCTCTGACCGCCAATAAGATCTCCGCACTAACGCGCTATCGTGTGGCGGCATGTGATGAAATCACCACGCTGGTAACCGATGATGAAATCTCTCCTGCCTGCCAGAGCGTATTAAGTGAAAAAAATCTGGATGTGATTATTGCCCGATAATGCGACGGTAGCCCTAGCGGCTGCCGGTTCACTTCATGCAGTTCATTTCATGAAAGCAGAAGCTTTATCGTTTTCAATACCCCATCGTCGTCATTGCTGCGGGCAATAAAATTCGCCGCAGCTTTGGTTTCCTCAAACGCATTGCGCATCGCAAAGCTATAAGCCGCACGGCTCATTAGCTCAATATCATTGTAACCATCGCCGAACACCATTGTTTCATCGGGTGTAATCGCCAATTTATCCTGAAGGATTTCGACGGTGTGTCCTTTATGCACGCCAACGTTGGCAATATCGATCCAAGACGCTTCGGAAACCACGATATAAACATGGTCGTGAAACGCATCGAGATACTTCGCCGTCTCGTGACAATGCCCTTCTGGGTCATAAACCGTGATTTTCACAAAGTCATCGGTCACGGCAGCAAAACTGGGTATCAGCGTCACGTTGGTGTACGACTTTTTCACCTTTTCCAGTAAGGCAGGGCTAATCGTTTCCTTCACCATCGCACCATGTGGGGTACAACCGATGACCACATGCCGATCGTCTACGCTTTCCAGCACGCCAATCAGGCTCAAGGCAAGACGGTTTTTGATAAGCGATTGGTAAACGTAATCTCCCTGATGCTTGATGCGCGTCGCGCTGTCGCCCAGAATCCAGATATCTCTCGCTGCATCGCCAAAAAGCGCCTCAACCCGCTCGCACTGTTTGCCTGTGCAGACAGCAAGCCGCACATCCTTCTCTTTCATTAGCGTATAAACGTCGGCAAACAAGGCTCTGTTGTAGTCGCCATCGCTGTGAAGAAACGTGCCGTCCAGATCGGTAATTACCAACTTGATCATTCCACTCCCCTTTCAGATTGTACGTACACAGATAGCCGCGAGCTAGGCCGTCACCTGCCTGAACCAAGAGATATCGCTTTTGTGCGGTGTGTTAGATGACTGACGTGATGATTAACCGCCAATGCTCGATTTAGCTCGATAACGTAGTAAACCCACTAAAATGAGCATAACACGGACAATAACAATCACTTTTCGTCAAATTTATTGAAATATTACGCGAGAACAAGCATAGCACTTATTGATAATACGCAACAAGAATCAAAACCAATCAATAATGAGCAATAAAGGAAAAGAGTGAAAAGCAGTGGCAAAGTCGCGGTGAAGATAGCTCTGCCACACGTCAGAAGGTTCACATAAAGATGTGTCTGATGTTCAGATGCAATAGGTTATTCAAAAACTATACCCTAAATAATTCGAGTTGCGTGAAGGCAGCAACCGCGCGAATCCCCAGGAGCTTACTCAGGTAAGTGACTGGGGTGAGTAAGGGCAGCCAACGCACAAGCAGCTTGAAGTATGACGGGTATATACGTTATGAAGATAGCTTCATCAGAACCAAGCCGCTGACGATCAACAGCGCAGCAATAATCCTCATCGCATTTGCAGGTTCATTCAGGAAGACCAATCCCACCACAAATGCCCCCACCGCACCAATTCCCGTCCAGATAGTGTAGGCCGTGCCTAGAGGGAGAGATTTCATCGCCATGGATAACAGCGTAAAGCTAATAATCATGGCAACAATCGTGACAGCCGATGCGCCTATTTTCGTGAAGCCATCAGACAGCTTCATGCTGTAAGACCAGACAATTTCAAACAGACCAGCAAGCGCTAATAGAAACCAGGCCATACCCAGTTCTCCTTAAACAGTGAATGTGGGTCGTCCCGTGAATCCTTTTCGCGTCAGGGGTCGTCCCCTGTCAGGATGATATGCCGCGATACGATAACGTTGCGCTATCAGGGAGTAAAGCTTTGGCGCAACAGTGTGCCTACCGTCTACATTGCATAAAAATTTCCGGGAGAAATTTTTAACGTTGCGTCAGCAACGGCCCGTAAGAGAGGCGGGCTGGAAGCTCGCCATAAAAATGAACCACCACGGCGGCATATTTTGCTGTACAGCGGCTTCATTCGACGAATTCGGCTAAACATTCGACACTTGAAAGAGGATGAGAAACAAAGCGCTTGCCACCAACGTCGGAGCCGTCCATAATAGCGCCCATTCCAAACGCTGGAATGAAGAAAAGCATTCTAATCAAAACGTTACTGATTAAAATGTTATCTCCTGTACGACCGTAGCTCAGTTGGTTAGAGCACCACCTTGACATGGTGGGGGTCGGTGGTTCGAGTCCACTCGGTCGTACCAATTCATGTTCTGTAGACGTATGTTGATGTCTATAACACGCTGAAAAGAAGAAAAAATTTGCCTTCTTCTGTTCCAGTAAAATCTATCGACATCCACTCGAATCCAATGACTTTAAGTACATATTTAAGTCCATTTGAATGCGGATGACTTCGGTTCCAGATTGTTACTGTTAAGCAATACCACCGAGAACCAAAATCCAGCTCTGATCCTAATCAGGAGCGATGATAATGGTACTTTCTGCTATAGCTGTTCGCCAAGCAAAAGCAATTGGCAAAGCCTATACACTCCCAGATGATAATGGCCTTTCCCTTTCGGTCTCACCAAGCGGTGGGAAATCTTGGCATTTCCGATATTACTGGCTAGGTAAACAAAAGCGCTTATCTCTTGGCACCTATCCCAAAGTGTCACTACAAGAAGCTAGAAACCTACGGGATGAAACGAGAGCTTTGTTAGACGCAGGGATAAACCCTCAGGCCGCTCGTAAACAAAAACGCTATGCTATCCAACTAGCTGTCGAAAATGATTTTGAATCCGTGTTCAAAAAATGGGCTGAATATAGATCCTTAGAACTAAAAGAAGATAAAAAGGGCACCCTTTCCCAAATTCAGCGTACATTTAATAATGATATCTTGCCCCAAATTGGCAAAATGCCAATTTATGATATCCGCCGTATAGATCTATTAAAAATCTTATCTAAGATTGAACAACGCAGAGCATTTACAACAGCAGAAAAAGCACGCAGTTGGCTTGGTCAATTATTTCGTTATGCCGTGGTGAAAATAGATGGTCTTGACGTTAACCCTGCCACCGATCTGAAGGAAGTCGCTCTACCAAAGCCGCCAGAGATTCACAATCCATTCTTAAATATGTCAGAATTACCCTCATTCTTATGTAAATTGCGTAAATACTCAGGCCATGAAAATACACAACTTGGTATTCGTTTATTATTTCTCACCGGAGTTCGAACGGGTGAATTACGTCTTGCCACACCAGAACAATTCGATTTAGATCGTGGACTTTGGCTTATTCCTCCCGAAGAGGTTAAGCAACTACAAAAGAGTATGCGAAAAAATAGAAAACGGCCACAGGATATCCCGCCTTATATTGTACCGTTATCTGCACAGTCAATTGAAATAGTCAGATATTTGATAGATAAAATTAAGCCTGCTCAACGTTATCTACTGCCACATTACTATAATTTACAAGAACGTATCAGTGAAAACACTCTCAATAATGCTCTGAAGCGTATGGGATATAAAGATAAACTAACAGGTCATGGTATACGTGGCACAATTTCAACAGCACTAAACGAAATTGGTTACCCCAAAGTTTGGGTAGATGCCCAACTTTCTCACGCCGATCCAAATAAAGTTAGCTCCGCATATAACCATGCTAGTTATGTAGAACCACGTAGACGCATGATGCAAGATTGGGCTGACAGGCTCGATTTATTAGAGCAAGGATTTGTTGAATCAGCAGTGAAGCATTTGACTATCTATATCGCTGGCATTCCCACCATGCTGGATACAGATAGGAATTTACCAATATCACCACTGGTAACAACACTTCCAGCAATCACCTCTAATCCTGTAGTTACAACTGATGAAGAAGATAACAATAATCAAATATTTCAAAGACTTTCACCTATTCCATTAAAATCTGATGGGGAAGATTCATCCGAAATAGTCATCACAGAAATACAAAAAAAACGCATAGACATGCTTAATATATATGAAAAACCGCACAATCTATCAGTATCCCAGTTTGCCAAACTGGCTGGTAAATCTCGAGACCAAATTAATCGGGAGATAAAAGCAAATAAGTTATTAACAATAAATATTGGCAATCGTGGGCAACGAATTCCTGATTGGCAACTCGACCCCATAAAGCAAAAACTGATTCAGTCAGTACTTAAATTATCAGATAGAGCAGACTCATGGACAATTTATCAAGCTTTATCTAATAAAAATAAAAAACTAGATAACCAGTCTCCTGTTGACGTAGTCAATACTAATAATCTAGACGAGATCCTTACGATCATTAATAAAATCACAAGCACCCCTTTCTATTGAATGGATACCTCATAGAATTCATTGAGCTAAACACTTAATTAAAACCCGCAATACTATACGGGTTTTAATTAATCTTAAGGTATTAACCAGAGTGATTTCTCATAAATCTATAGTGCACGGCACTCGCACTATTGAAATTAATACCAGCAGTTCCAGAAAAAAGATCAACATCACACCCGCTATAATTGATTGTATCTTTACTTCTTCCTTCGCGTAGTATTCATCTGAAGTCTCATTGAGTTGCATAAGTGAAATCATCACAAAACAGGGAATGGATTATTAACATCAGATAGCCAAAACAAGTTAGTCCTTCTGTTGTTTCAGAAGCCCAAAGTTACTTGTAAAAAGGAGCAATAAAACATGAGGATCCGTCACTTGCATTATTTTCTGGTTGTTGCAGAAGAACAGAGCTTCGCAAGAGCCGCAGCCAGAGTTCATATAGAACCATCACCACTATCCCGTGCGATTAAAGAACTGGAGCAACAGCTTGGCGTTCAGTTGCTGCACCGTAACAAAGGCCGTATTCGGCTGACCTGGCCTGGGGAGGTATTCCGCGAGGAAGCTCAGCGCATTGTTAACTTTATCGAAAACGCCAAAACACGTGTACATTCTGCAGCAAAAGGTTACAGAGGCAGGCTCCGTATAGGCCTATGCGACAGCCTAGCTCAGCCCCGGTTGACGCAATTATTTGCCCGATGCCGGGAAGAAGAACCACGTACAGAGATACGTATCACTGAAATGTCTGTCAACGAAATGCTTCAGGCTCTGGCTCATGACCAAATAGATGCCGGGTTCACTATCGACGATATCAGTCTCTCTGGATACACCAAACAATTGGTCTGGCGTGAACGTCCCGCAGTCGCTATTCCACGTAATCATCCTCTACTTTCTCTAGAGTTTATTTCTGTCGCCGAAGCGTTTCGCTATCCTCTAGTTCTCTGCCATCCAGAACGATGCACAGGGGGATATAACATCATTCGGCGCTGGTTCAATGATGCGTCCTTACCACAACCTAATATTGCTGAGTATATTTCTGGCCATGAGCCGATGCTCATGCTGGTGGCTGCCGGATACGGTATCGGCATAGGTCTTGAGTCACAACTCGCATTGTATAACCATCCGAATGTAATTATACGGGCAACGTCTTACGATATCCCAGACTCATCAACCAATATCATCACGACGGAAAAATATTATTCACCAGAGCTAGAACGCTTTATCAACCGTGCGCTTGAAATTGGCGAATTGCAGTCTGCTCACATGTCCACAGTCCCCACAGAACTACATTCGGATGGGTAAGTTGCATCAGCTAATGCCTTACTTTATTTGTCTGCCGTATGACAGACACAGTTAGTGTCTGTTACCTCCATTACCCCCTCAATTTTCTAATGCACTCCATTCAAACCCAACCAATCAAGCGAATAATAAGCAATCATATAATTCACATTAAACCTGACATTTTCAGTCTGGTGAACGACACAATAGAGCCAATTGAACTGGGTTCTATTTCATACGTAAAAACACCGACAACAGAAACACTGTACCGCCATTTATTCTTCATAAACATTGCCGGACGACAAACCGGATAAGCGCTGGCGAATATATCCAGTAATCCCTGTTTTTCAGTCAGCTAAAAAACCGTAACCAGCACATCCCTATTGTTTGATGAAACGGAATGATGAGGTCTTTTTAATAGTCATCACACCTCATGAACGCTACCAAGCACCAAGGAGTGACAGTAATGAAAGCTGAAGACACGACACAACTACCAGAGCGCCGTATTTTGCGTCGCCCCGAAGTTGAGGCTAAAACCGGATTCAAACGCGCCCATATCTATAACCTAATGAAAGAAGGTCGCTTTCCCAAGCCAATAAGTCTTGGTGTACGGGCCGTCGGCTGGGATTCAGTCGAGATTGATCAGTGGATCACTGACCGCCTAAAAGAACGCATCTGACTGCTCCAGTCATACGATAAGGAGCAACCAATGCAAACAATCTTTCTTAGTTCAACAAAAGATGGTGTCGGTAACCCCACGGCAACCAATACCGGTTTATCGGTCGTACTACCTGAAATCATCCGAATGATGGTCAGTAGATTATGGCATACAGAATTCCATCATATTACCGGAAAAAGCCATGGAGGGTTCAATCATGTCCCATCTCCATGAATTAGCACGGGGCCACAAGCAACTACTACCGCTGATCGAATACGCGCTGCAAGAAGGCTGGGAGGTTGTGCGTACCTCTGGTGGGCATCTGAAGTTCACCAAACCGGGCATGCCTCCTATTTTCACCAGTTCTACGGCCAGCGACTACCGCGCCGGACGCAATGCACGCGCCTTGCTCCGACGTACGCAGAACCAGTTTGCCACTGACCAATCCTCTCCTGACAAGGGAGGCCGCCATGCCTGATATTTCCGTACAAGACCTGACCAACAAGCTACTGAGCGAAGGCTTCGCGAGCAAAGCACCGATTACCGGAGTGTTAAGCGCACCTATTGCGGAAACCGCGATGGTTATCACACTCGACGAATTGTCACCCTATGAACTCGATCCACGACTCACCCGCAACCCGCTCTACGACGATATCAAAGCCTCAATACGCGAGCGCGGACTCGACTCCCCTCCTTCCATCACTCAGCGACCAGGGGCAAAGGGCTATATCATTCGCAACGGGGGCAATACCAGACTGTCGATTCTGCGCGAGCTCTGGACTGAGACCAGGGACGAACGCTTTTTCCGCATTCCATGCTTGTTCCGCCCATGGCCGGAACGCGGTGAAATCATCGCATTGACAGGGCATCTGGCTGAGAACGAGCTGCACGGTGGCCTGTCATTTATTGAACGTGCCCTGGGCGTCAATAAAGCACGGGAGCTTTATGAAGAAGAGACAGGGAAATCACTGTCACAGTCAGAGCTGGCCCGCCGCCTCAAGGCCGATGGCTACCCAGTACCCCAGCCCCATATCAGTCGCATGCAAGAGGCCATTCAATACTTGCTTCCGGCCATCCCTACCGTGCTTTATGCCGGGCTGGGAAGGCATCAGGTCGAGCAGTTGACCAGCCTGCGGCGTGCTGCTGAACGGGCCTGGTCCGCTCGCAGCACCAACACGCACCACCACATCGACTTCACCACCTTGTTCCAGGATGTGTTGGTGATGTTCGACAGCACACCGGGCAATTTCAGTGTCCAGCGCGTACAGGATGAGTTGATTGGACAAATGGCCGATCTGCTGGAGATGGAATACGACACGCTGGCATTCGAGATCACCGACACCGATCGGCGTTGGCAGTTACTCAGCAACGAAGCACCATCGGCTGAATCTGGGGCATCTACGCTGCAAGAGAAGACGCCATTACCCGTAACGCCGCCCGGAGTTACATCGGAATCCACGTCGCCCAGGAACATCGAACCATCAACGACCAACAAGGCGTCTGCACAACCGGGATCGCCCCCGTCTGAACCTGTTGGCCGCACCTCGCAAGACAAATCTGCGGCAGGAAACGATGAGCATGCCGCGCTACTGCAACAGCATGTTGTTTCTCCTGCTGGCACAACCGAACGGCTGCAGTCGATTCAACGGCTGGTCGCCGGCCATACTGGCGAGACCCTGCCGGACTTCGAACGCAATGTCTTGCAATCCATCCCTATCCAGGCCGATAGCCTGTATCCGATCACCGATATCTGGCACATTGAGGCATCGCTGGATGAACCTTCTCGACTACGCTCCCATATTGCGCAGTTTGCCGCAGAAATCGCCCATGAAGTCGGTGCGCAAGATGCTATTGAGCCCTACGAAAATGGCATCGGATTCAGTTGCAAATGCGCCGATGACCGTGTCAACACAGATACGTCAGCATCCATGGTGCTGGCGCTGCTGCACGCCCTGAGCGCCCCCTATCTGCCCGCCACACATCCGCTTTCAGATACCGCGTCTTCGATCCGGTTTGGGCTACTCGGGCATTTATTGCAGGGGATACTGGACGCAAGCAATGACGCAAACGATGCACCACAGCGGCTCAATGACAGCGCACTGGTGAAGCTGTTCCGATTGCTACGGCTGACCCGCAGGCTGATCGACATTGAGAACAGCACACAGGATGACGGCGACGTCATTCCCGGATCATGAGGAGCACAACCATGACCGGTCCACACCCTCTCAATCAGGCTGTCATCGCACAAGCACTGCATGATCTGCGCAATGGTCAATTGCGCAGAGCCAAGTCCATGGGATTTGATGACACTGACCTCGATGCACTGAAACATCCTGCCATGGCAAGTGTGCTGGCCAACGCCAACGTGTCCTGGTGCTCCGTCGTGGTCAACCGCGATGTGCTGCGTCGGCTACTGCATCAGGTCGATGGTGTAACCGAAGAAGTCGCCAGAATTGACCGGCTTCTGCGCCTGGGGGCCAGTACCGAACTTATCAGCAAGTTCTTCGGGCTCACCCATCAGGAAATCGCGTTGCGCCGCAGTGTGATCGGATTGCCAAAAAGGAAAGGCCGCCATCCGGTTCTGACCGAAGAGCAGGATACCAATCTGTGGCACAGCTGGTCTGCTGCAGTTAAATCACAGAAAGTGGCACTCAATGACGATATGGATATGCTGGGTATCGCAGCAGATCTCGCTGAAGCTAAAGACCTGCCTCTGTCCGTTATCTGGAGTGCCATACGCGGATGGATTGATGAAGGACAGACCTGATGGCGGGAAGCCAGCCACGCACGAACGGCCCCATCCGGCTGAATGAGCTGTTCGACCAGGCTTTCTCCCATCTGCAACCGCAATCTGTGAAGCCGGTTCAATCCGCCTCATCGCCTGCGGCAACGGATGGTTTCCTCTTCAGCGGCAATCACCATGACAGTGTGCCACGGGCACTACTGATGGACGGACGGCTGACCCCGCTTGAACGCAACGGCTGGCAAGTTTTCCGGCTGATGCTTGCAGAGGATGGTATTACCGCGATGCCCACGTACGATCAACTCGCTCCCTGGCTTGCCTCCATGCCGTGCGCGGCCAGAGCGTCTCACGAAACGGTCGCACGCACCCTGACGATGCTGCGCCTGACCCGATGGATCAGCCTGGTCAGGCGCAGACGTGATCCACGCACAGGCCGCATTCTGGGCAACCTCTATGTCCTGCACGATGAACCACTCACTCCCTATGAGGCCATCCAGCTTGACGCCGACTACCTGGCGTTGGTCAGCCAGTCTCTGGTCCATGCCAGCAAGTCTGTCCAACGTGTCGGTGTGTATACGCTACAGGAGATGTCCCAGGATTCGATGCTCAGCGGCCAGGTACTGCCAACCCGATTGCAGGTGCTGACACAGCGTCTGGCCGCACAGGGCTGGCGCATGGATTCACGTTACCCACAGGATATGAACGATCACGATTCCGAAGAAGGGATAACGCCCCCTCTTCGGAATAATGGCGACCTGACTTCGGATTCCAAATCAGGCCTGAGCGCCAGCAAAATCAACCCACTTCGGAATCCGAAGAACATCAGTACAGTACATATAAAAGAAAATAATAAAAAAGTACTTACAGTACCGCGTGCGCAAGAACTTGGGATGCTGCATTTCCCGGAGCGCTTTATGGCACTCAAGGCTGAGCAGCAATCCGGTGCGCTGGCCGCATTGCAGTCGGTTGAGCCCAGTTTGCACCAATCCGTCCTTGACGAATGGGATGCCCGCTGCACGACAACCACCATTCGCAACCCCGCAGGCTATCTGTTTGGCATCATCCAGAAAGCCCTGCGCGGTGATTTCCGAGCCTGGGCTGGGCAGAAGGACAACACACAAACAACGCCCGCCACCAAACCACGTGAAGCCCCCATCCCACCGCAGCCGCCTGCGGCGAACAGAGATGTCGCACTGGCCCATCTGGCACGACTGCGCAAATTGCTGGATGCCACCTGACGACATATCCATCACCATCCATGGTTGTCTATACCCTGGGTATAACTGCACACACAGCCTTCCAGACGATACGCATACGACCCACACAAAAATAGCAACATATCGTCCACTGGCGTCCACCGTCGCCTATACCCCGGGTATAGCGGCCCCCCCTTCCCTCGCAAAGCGTCCGGTGCCTCGCAAAACAGGCTGACCAGCAGTGCGGTTTCATGACTGACGGCCTTCCTGTTACAGCCGAAGCTGGCGACTCGTTTCACTACAGAGAGTCACATCACCATGGCCAACGAAAACAATGCCACCGAGTCCTTGCAATTGAACCTGGGGTCATTGCGCAGTGCGATGTCACTGACCCTGCATACCCACCACGCGTCGCGTATCTGGCACGGACGCGCAGCCGCAGAAGGAAAACCCGGCATCGTCGGCCTGAACGGATTTGTCTCCATCATGAACAAGCTCAAGCGCGGTGCCGAGCAGGACGATCCCTACTCCGACTGGTGGATGCTGCGCATTGAAGACAAGCTGTCGCTCACCAAAGAACAGCTCCAGAACTTGCGCCAACAAGTGGATCAAGCACTGGCTGACGTACCACCCGCGCTGAGTATTGGTGAAAACATGAATGTGCAACCCGTCAAGCTGCCGCTATTCGTCTCCTCGCAACTGGGCTTTATGGCGGTCTATTTACTGGCCGACTACGACGATCTTGCCCGCCGCCTGATCCTGGCCCACCACACCGCACTGATTGACCGCTCAACCCTTGAACGCTGGCTCAACGACGGAGCCCATGCCCTGCGCAGTCTCTTCAGTCTGGCGCAGCAATACCGCTACTCCGGCACCCGGCGCGACGACTTTGCTGCCAACAATGCCGCAGCCCGTGCCGCAGTGGAAAAATACGGAGAACTGCCGCAGGACGTGCTCGAAGGCACGCGTCGTTCACGCTTCGCACCACCCTTGATCCGGCGTGGACAAACGAACATGGCGCATTCAGGCACCACACATCAAACCCCCTCACACGCAGACGAACCTGCTGATGTCCCTGCCAACACCAGTGGAAACCCAACCGAAGAGGCACAGGATAGCGAGGATGACCACGCATGAGCGCATCGACACGTTTCACCCTGCTGGAACAGACCGCCTTCCAGCAGTTGGGACATGCAGGCTACCTAAAAGGCCTTTTAAAACCTTTTAAAGGTAAAGGGGCACTCGAAGTCTGGGCCAGCCAATGCGAGGCACTGCGCGACAACCTGATCGTGCTGGCGCAACGACAGGTTCTGGCACAGGCACGCAGCCATCCCTTCAACCTGCTACCCACGCAACTGGCCCAGCAAACCACTGGCGCAGGCACCACCTTTCTGCGCTGGCGCAACCTTGATCGCAGCAGTATGGGCGTAGCCCTGTGGCAGAAGATGATGGCCAATCCGGCTACGCCACCCGGACTCATCGGCGATTTACACGCAATAGAAGTCCAGCGTGCCGTGCTGAACATGCAGATTAGCCTGTTGCACACACTCGCACGCCAGGCCAGGGACTGCGCCAGCAAAGTGGCCCATGCCGACGATATTTATCTGCGCCGGACAGGCCATCAGGCAGATCTAAACCAGTCCCATACAGGGGGAACATCAGGCATCAGCACAACACCGTTGACGGTTTCAACCGGCATTGTCTTTCCAATGCGGGCATTTCACATCAAACAGGAGTCATAGACATGAGTACACATTTCAGTGGCGAGGGAAATATCGGCTCTGCGCCAGAATTCCACGAGTACCCCAACGGCAACGAAGAACCACGTCGGGTGTTGCGTCTGAACGTCTACTTCGACAACCCCGTCCCCGGCAAGAGCGGTGCCTTTGAAGATCGTGGCGGTTTCTGGCGGCCAGTTGACTGGTGGCATCGTGATGCGGAGCAATTCTCTGGACTGTTCCAGAAAGGCATGCGGGTCGTGGTTGGCGGACGTGTGGAGCGCGACGACTGGACCGATGAGAACAACAACCCGCGCACGACTTACCGGGTCAATGCACGCAGCGTTGGCATCCTCCCTTACCGAATCGAGGCCATCACCCTGAGCCCCAAGTCAGGGTCAGCAGATCCGGGGCCACAGACCGAGTAACACATCGCGCTTCGGGACGATCCCAGACAGCGGTCGTCCCCTATTCCACTGACGTCTATTGCGTTTCGCACACTCGAATACGTTGGCTCGTAATCCGCATTCTTTATCATTTTAAAATCTCCAGCCGGGAATACTCGACGGCATGATTCACGTGCCGAGAGAATTCCATGAAGCTATTTCTGTGCGAGAAGCCCTCCCAGGGCAAAGATATCGGACGTGTACTGGGGGCTACCCAACGAGGCAAGGGTTGCCTCACCGGTTCAGGTATCACCATAACCTGGTGCATCGGTCATCTCGTTGAAGCAGCACCGCCCGATGCCTATGGCGAGCAGTACAAACGCTGGTCTATCGAGCAATTGCCCATTATCCCTGAGCGCTGGCGCGTCGACGTCAAATCCAAGACCGCCTCGCAGTTCAACGTCGTCAAAGACCTTCTGAGCAAGGCAAGCGAACTGGGCATCGCGACGGATGCCGACCGGGAAGGCGAGTTGATCGCACGCGAGATCATCGAGCTGTGTGGTTATCGCGGCCCCATCCAGCGGCTCTGGTTATCGGCACTCAATGACGCGTCGATCCGCAAGGCACTGGCAACGCTCAGGCCATCAAGCGAAACCCTGCCGATGTACTTCTCGGCCTTGGCTCGTTCCCGCGCAGACTGGCTGATTGGCATGAATCTCAGTCGCCTGTTCACCGTTATGGGGCGGCAGGCCGGTTACGACGGCGTCCTCTCCGTGGGCCGGGTACAAACCCCAACGCTGAAACTGGTTGTCGATCGCGACCGCGAGATCGCACGTTTTGTCTCTGTACCGTTCTGGGCAGTCGAGACCGTACTATCGAGCGCAGGTCAATCTTTCATTGCAGCCTGGCTTGCACCAGATACAGCAACAGACGATGCCGGCCGCTGCCTGCATGAGACCATAGCCCGGCAGGCGGTGGAGCGCATGCGTTCGGCTGGTAGCGCACAGATCACGTCCGTCGAGACTGAACGCATGCGTGAAGGCCCGCCGTTACCCTTCGATCTGGGCACGCTGCAGGAAATCTGTTCCAAACAGTTGGGTCTGGACGTGCAGGAAACCCTGGAAATCGCTCAGGCACTGTACGAAACGCACAAAGCGACGACGTACCCGCGCTCAGACTCCGGCTATCTGCCCGACAGCATGTTCGCCGAGGTGCCCACCGTACTCGACAGTCTTCTCAAGACCGATCCTGGCCTGCGACCGCTCATTGACCAGCTAGACCGCAACCAGCGCTCACGTGCCTGGAACGACAGCAAAGTCACGGCGCACCACGGCATCATTCCCACGCTCGAACCCGCTAACCTAGCGGCCATGAGCGACAAGGAACGGGCAGTCTATACGCTGATCCGTGCCCACTATCTGGCGCAGTTTCTGCCGCAACATGAGTTTGACCGCACCACTGCACGCTTATCCTGTGCGGGTGAAACGCTACAGGCTGTCGGCAAGCAGGTCGCCGTCATCGGGTGGCGGCAGGTACTCGCTGAGCCCAGGCCAGACGATGATGGCGAAACCACTCCGCGCAGCCAGGTTCTGCCAGCGCTGCATGAAGGTTTGTCTTGCCAGATCACGGGAATCGACTGCAAAGCGCTCAAGACATCGCCGCCACGTCCTTATACCCAGGGCGAACTGGTCAAAGCGATGAAGGGCGTTGCCAAATTGGTTGCCGATCCACGCCTGAAGCAAAAGCTGAAGGACACCACGGGTATCGGCACTGAGGCGACTCGTGCCAATATCATCAAAGGATTGCTTGACCGTGGCTACCTGCTGAAGAAAGGCCGTTCGGTACGTGCCTCCGATGCGGCCTTCACACTCATCGACGCCGTTCCCTGTGCCATTGCCGACCCCGGCATGACCGCCATCTGGGAACAGGCGCTGGACATGATCGAAGCCGGTCAGCTCACTCTCGATGTCTTCATCGACAAGCAGTCAGCCTGGATCACGCAGTTGGTACAGCAGTATCGAGGAGCATCGCTGTCTATCAAGGTGCCACAGGGACCCGCATGCCCAGAATGCGGCACCGCTATGCGTCAGCGTACTGGCAAAAGCGGGCCATTCTGGTCTTGCCCTCGCTATCCTGATTGCAAAGGCTCTCAGCCTATCGACAACGGCAAACACAAACGTGCTATGCCGCGCAAACGTAACAGCAGCGCCCGGGCATCCTGAGCCGCTCTGAACCCAAAAGCCATGTCACGCCTTTTGTGATGATATGGCTCCATCCCGCGCCCATGCGGGAATCCCCGCGCACCACGCCTTCTACTGAACAGTGCGCACTTCGCTATGCTCCGGCAGCGAGGCAGATGGCAACTCGTCCACGGATCGCACCAGACGCTTTCCCTCTTCTCCGGTACTTCCGCTTTCCTTGAAGGGTTTCCTGATGCCTTGCTTGAGAGGCCAGACATCAGGAAACCCTTCAGGGATGACGGTATTCGTTACCGCGCCCAACGGCGAAAAACTGGGCTCCCTTTGTGTGTGGATACATGCCAGAGGATTCCGGCCACAACCACGATAACGGCCGGGTGCGATTGCTGCGACAGTGAATGGTTTTGACGACGACCACATCCTGAAACAGCCCACAGGTGGTTTATTCCTACCAAGTCGGAGGCCAACAGGTCCCCGACACTTTTTCTCCTGATTTACGACACACACGGTTGGGCCTGTGGCCCTGAACCAAAAAACAGGAGACCTATGAACATGCAACCTACACCCCATGTACTGCAATTCGGCAGCGTCTGCAGTGGCATCGAGGCAGTCAGCCTCGCCTGGGAACCACTGGGTATAGCCGTCTGGTTTTCGGAAATCGACCCTTTCCCGTGTGCCGTGCTCGCACACCGCTACCCCCATGTGCCCAACCTCGGCGACATGACGCGCATCGCCAACCAGGTACACGGTGGTGAGGTCAGCGATACCCTGGAGACGCCCACATGTGCGACCCGTTCAAGATTGACTCCCAAACCTGCATCAGTTTTTCCGGTGGCCGCACCAGTGCCTATATGCTGTGGCGCGTTTTACAGGCCAACAGCAGCTTACCTGCCGATACCGTAGTCTGCTTCGCCAACACGGGCAAAGAAGTAGAAGCTACCCTGCGATTCGTGCACGACTGCCATTTCCAGAGGAATGGCATCTCGAAAATAGGGAACGGCTCCAGTTCATATTTCTCGTCGCGCCGGCATTGAGGCACGGGCAGTCTGTCGGCATGTTTTGCTGACGTTGTCAGCGACATGCCACGCAACCACGGTCTACAAGGTTGCGGTGCGGCAAAAACCGCATGACCGAGCCAGTTCGCACAGCATCCTCACGCGAACGACCACCGGTTTCTACCGGTAGTGGATGCATCCGCCTTATCAACCCATCGCGGGGTGACACACCCTCGCCATCGGGCCTGGTGTGTCTCCGCTTCATTTTCAATGGAGATTTCACCATGAGCCATTCTACTTCAGGCGAAAAGGCCTATTTCGATCTGCACACCGAAGGTTACGGTCGTCTGCAACGCGTACGGGAAGTTCCCGTGCGGAGTGGCCGACGTGCTCAACCCTTCCTGGCCTGCACCATCGCAGCGCTGGTCGGCTCGGCCCAAGAACCGACCACCCGCTATTTTGATGTCAAAGTCACAGGTGCCGAGGCTAAAAAACTGGTCGAACACTATGTCGGCATTGATGATTCAAAGCAGCGTCCGATGATCAAATTCCGGCTGGGGGATCTGTGGAGTGATGCATTCATTCGCCCCAACGGTGAGCGCAAGGGTGAACCGGCAGCCAGTCTCAAGGGACGGCTCCTGAAAGCTGAACTGATCGACCCTGCCGCACTGCAAATAATCGAACAGTACGAGCTGGTCACTCGGGGCATTGGCTACCTCAATCAGCCCAAAGACGTCACACCGAAGAAGGGTGACCCGTTCCTCGCATGCGCCATCGGTGCGCTGGCTGGGCCTGTCGAAGAACCGGAATACCGGTACATCAACACCATCGTGACCACACCGGAGGCTCAACATCTGGTGCGCCGTTGCGTGCAGGCCGTCGAGGCTGAGCGCAAGGTACTGGTGGCCTTTCGTCTCAACGACATGAAAGCTGATCCGTACCTTCGCACGAAAGGCGAGCATGCTGGCGAGCCGGCTGCGAGTCTGGAGTCCAAACTGATCCATATTGGCCTGATCAAGATCGATGGCCAATTGGTCTATCCCACTGCCAACCAGGCTCCCTCTTCCGAGTATGCTACCGCGGTATCCACTGCGTCAGAAAGTCCTGATAACAGCGTGGATATGCCGTCTACGACGCCCGGTACAACCGAACCTGAAGCGCAATCCTCGGTAGAAGAAGAGCCCGCTCTCG
This sequence comes from Pectobacterium polonicum, assembly GCF_005497185.1. Classification (GTDB taxonomy): domain Bacteria; phylum Pseudomonadota; class Gammaproteobacteria; order Enterobacterales; family Enterobacteriaceae; genus Pectobacterium; species Pectobacterium polonicum. Next base: position 497,539 of record NZ_RJTN01000002.1, read on the forward strand.
TCACTTCACGCTAAGCCGATCGGCAAGACCTCACAGTGGGGTCTTGTCTCTTTTCCCAAGGTTATCGGTAGTACAACGCATCCCAGGAGATTATCCATGGCTACAGCAGCCGTTCAATCCGCTCCCCCCATCATCGTTAGCGGCCAACTCGCAATCCGCACAATATCCGGTCGTAACGGCCGGTTCACAGTCGGTCGTCTCACCACTCACCTTGGGCTGTTCCATGTCAAAGATCCCGAACTGGAGCAGTATCCCGAAGGAAAGTATGAGGGTAAATTTGCGATTCGATATATTTATCCGAAAGCCTATCCTGTCGGCGACGGCATGCGATTCGAGATCCGGGCCAGCCTGGATGGCATGACCTTGTCCGGCATCGACAAACTCAGCAAAGCAGAGGCTCGCGCCTTCGCCACGCAGGATGTCGATCCGCTTGATGAGGAATCGGGTACTCAACCCGTACCCACGCCAACCGCAACGTCCAAATCCAAGGCCAGGCCTGCCCCTGTACAAGCCACCCAGGACCCACTGGTCGACACCACGCCATTCAGCGTCGATGCACCCTCCGCAACTGTAGCGGCCTCGGACAATCTCGATAGCGATGATGCTGCATTGTTCGGCATCCTCTGGCCGCTGGGTGAATCGGTGAAGCTGGACGCAACCATTGACCGCAGCACGTTGCGCCTGCAAGTCGCGCGGTTGAGCCAGTTGAGCTATGCGTTCGACGCCACGGCCCAGCAGTGGAACCGCCAGCCAGAATCTCTGGCGATCTGATTCCTCCAGCCACCGCTGCGCGCTTTTCCCATCCTTCGGGGCAACACGACCCCAAGGGCAGTGTTGCCCCTCAATTTTTTATTGAGGACACCACCATGCCCGAATCTTCATTACAGCAACCGTTGTTCCGTATCGACGAATGTACTGACCTGATGGCTGATGCCTGCGTCAGCCGCGAGAATGGCGATCTGGTCTTTGTCTCAATCTGGGCGCGGGATACCGCCGTCCAGCAATTTATCGCCCGACTCACACTGGGCCGCGATGACGATGGACTGAACCAGTTTCACCTCATCACAGAGCACGGCGGCTCCGTACCTGTGTTCATCCCTTCGGTCGAGCGCCTAGAAAAGCGTCTGACCCGCAACTATCGCCGCACGCTGTTTGGATCGCTCACCAATCTGTGGCTGTTCGACCAGAGTTGCATCTGCCCTGACAAGGGCACAGCCAGCGCACTGGCGCTACTGCCGCGCTCTGCTGCTGAACCGACCGTTCGCTTGTGGCAACTCGTCAAAGATACATGTCCGCTGCCACTGCTCGACCACTGGCAAACGCCCGTGCTGGAGTTACTGCGCAGCCGCGACATGCTCCATGAACTACCGGTCGCTCTCGGGCCGCTGCAGGGCTTTCGCCTTGGACTGGACGTGCCAGCACTCATCGATGCGCTGGGCGAGCTTATTCGTAACGGCGTTCTCACGGCCTATCCATATCCGTCACAGATCTGGACACCGCACGCGGTGGTCTGATCATTTCACGGCAGGCGCACCTTACCAGGCACCTGCACGTTCTTTCATCATCGCCAGACAGGAGATCCCTATGGCACTCATGTTTCCCCGGCTCGCCAGAAATTTTGCCAAAAATGGCTATTACCCTACCGATGAGTCCACGCTCGAACGGACACTCGCCGCACTGGCTCCCAGCGATGAGCCCATGTGCATTATCGACCCTTGTGCCGGCGAAGGCGTTGCGATTGCCGAAGCCGCCCATGCCCTCGGGCTTGATCACACCCGTTCGTACGCTGTCGAGTACGATCAGGAGCGCGCCAGCCATGCACGGTTGTTGGTCGATCACTGCATCCATGCCGACCTGATGGATACCCTCATCTCGCGTCAGGCATTCGGTTTGCTTTGGCTCAATCCACCGTACGGCGACTTATCCAGAGATGCCAACGGCAACATCGGCTACGACGGTAAGGGCCGGCCCCGACTGGAAAAGCTGTTCTACCAGCGGACGCTGCCCTTGCTGCAGTACCACGGTATTCTCGTTTTCATCATTCCGTTCTATGTGCTCGACCAGGAAATGGTTGGCTGGCTCACACGCCACTTCGCCGACCTGCGTGTCTTCCGTCCGGTAGATACACAGTTCAAACAAGTGGTGCTGTTTGGTCGTCGTGCTCACCAGCGCGATCTGGCGAGTGAAGACGTGAAGTCCACCCGCGCCCGGTTGTTGCAAATCGGGCAGGGAGAACAGGACGTAGAAGAATTGCCGCCCGAGTGGACGTCGCTTCCCTATATCGTGCCAAGCGCCCAGGCCGAACCCGAGCATTTTTATCGCATCAGCATGGAGCCGATGCAGTTCGCCGAAGAAGTACAACGTCTGCGAGGTTTGTGGCCGGCGTTCGAGACTCACCTCGGTGCTGCGCAGCAATCGCTGCGTGCGCCTGCTCGCGCTTTATCTGAATGGCACCTGGCATTGGCTCTGGCGGCGGGTGCGATCTCCGGTGTTGTGCAGTCCCAAAGCGGCCGCACACTTGCGGTCAAGGGCGACACCTACAAGCAGAAAGCGACGAGCACCGAGTATTGCGAACGCGATGACGGTTCAATCGCCGAAACGCGCATTCTCACCGATAAGTTCGTGCCCGTCATCAGAGCATGGGATTTATCTCCCGACTCAGCCACGCTGGGACGGATTCTCACCATCCATTAATCCCCGCAAGGGGAAGCAGTACCACCTACACACTGCTGGCCACTGAACCCGAGTTCAACACCAGCTCATTTCTCTTACCCATCGGGGCATACATCGCCCCTGGGCGGTGCATGCCCCATTTTTTGGAGCATCACCATGAGCATACAAATCGAAGCAGCTCCTGCCGTCACGCAATCGCCCGAGACAGGCGATCTGTTCGGCCCTGCGAACGACGAACTATCTATCAGTCTGCAGGATTTTGTCAGCGAGTTCGGGGATGAGTTGCTCGACTCTCTCAACCGAGCCAATCCACCGGTCTACAACGGTGTGCCACGTGCAAACCGACAACGCATTCTCGCCAGTCTCAAGCGACAGTTGTTCCCCGCTCAGGCCGAGGTCGTGCATGCAGCAGCCGAGTTGCTCGTCAACCAAGGCGAGCGAGCGGCCATCGTCAATGGTGAGATGGGGACGGGCAAAACCACCGTCGGCATCGCGCTGGGGGCGGTACTCAATGCGGAAGGCTATCGCCGCACACTCGTCCTCAGCCCACCGCACCTGGTCTATAAATGGCGGCGAGAGATTCTCGAAACCGTCACGGGGGCCAAAGTCTGGGTGCTCAACGGCCCGGACACACTGCTCAAACTGATCAAGCTGCGCGAGCAACTGAATGTGCCAGCCGATGGACAGGAATTTTTCATCATTGGCCGTGTGCGCATGCGAATGGGCTTCCACTGGAAGCCCGCGTTCGTTCGCAAGCGCACCCGTCACGGCACCGTTGGGCTTTGTCCACACTGCGGCACCATGGTTAACACCCTTGATGGCGAGCCAGTCAGCGCACTGGAACTCGACGCTGAGGAAGTGCGTCGCAAGTGTGGCGTTTGCAAAAGTGCCCTCTGGACACTGATGCGACCACGCAGTTTGTCAGGCAGCGATCAATCCGCAGCAGTACTGCGGGCGCTGAAACGCATTCCGACCATTGGTGAAGCCACGGCGGCCAAGCTGATGAAAACCTTCGGCGATTCATTCCTGGCCTCGATGCTTGGGGACAACTTCCACCAGTTCATCAATCTGATGGACAACCGGGGGGAGTTGGTCTTTTCAGACCGGCAGGCTCAGCGTATGGAACGCGCCATGTCGAGTATGGAGTTCGGCTTCGGTGAGGGCGGCTATCAACCCAGTGAATTTGTGAAGCGCTATCTGCCGCAAAGCACGTTCGATTTGCTCATCGCCGACGAAGCCCACGAGTACAAGACAGGCGGTTCCGCGCAAGGTCAGGCCATGGGCGTGATTGCGGCCAAAACCCGCAAAACGTTGCTGCTCACCGGCACGCTGATGGGAGGCTACGCTTCCGATCTCTTCTATCTGCTGTTCCGAGCATTGCCCGGACGTATGATCGAAGACGGCTACCGACCAAGTACCAGTGGCAGCATGAACGCTGCAGCCATGGCATTCATGCGGGATCATGGCGTCCTCAAGGACATCTATTCCGAGAGCGACGGCCCGGCCCACAAGACCGCAAAAGGCTCGAAGGTCACCGTCAGAACCGTCAAAGCGCCAGGGTTCGGCCCCAAAGGCGTGCTGCGCTGCGTTCTGCCCTTCACGATTTTCCTCAAACTCCGAGACATTGGTGGCGTACTACCCCCGTATGACGAAGAGTTCAGGGAAGTCGAGATGGACGCCGAGCAAAGCGATACCTACAGCAAGCTCGCTGCCAGCCTGACGTCCCAGCTCAAGGAAGCCCTGCGAAAGCGGGATACCACCTTGCTGGGCGTGGTGCTCAATGTGCTGCTGGCCTGGTCTGACTGCTGCTTTCGTACCGAAACCGTGCGCCACCCGCGTACGCGAGAGGTACTGGTATTCACCCCGGCCCAGTTCAACGAGCTGCAGGTGATGCCCAAGGAGCGGGAACTGATCGACATCTGCAAGCAGGAGAAAGCAGAGGGGCGCAAGATCCTGGCCTATTCCGTCTACACAGGCACGCGAGATACCACCAGCAGGCTGAAAATGCTGTTGGAGCAAGAAGGTTTTCGGGTTGCGGTATTGCGCGCCAGCGTCGATGCCAGCCGCCGTGAAGACTGGATTGCAGAACAGCTCGACCGTGGCATCGATGTCCTCATCACCAACCCGGAGCTTGTCAAAACAGGGCTGGATCTTCTGGAGTTCCCCACGATTGTGTTCATGCAATCAGGGTACAACGTGTACACACTGCAGCAGGCCGCACGACGCTCCTGGCGTATCGGCCAGAAGCAGCCTGTGAAGGTGATCTACCTGGGGTATGCGGCCACGTCGCAGATGACGTGCCTGGCTCTGATGGCGAAGAAGATTCTGGTTTCTCAGAGCACGTCGGGAGACGTTCCTGAGTCAGGGCTGGATGTGCTTAATCAAGATGGCGACTCTATTGAAGTTGCTCTAGCCCGACAACTTGTCGCGGCCTGATGTTCCTATTTGCTGGCGTCCCGCAAGGACGCCGGTTTTTTCACATGACACGTTGCGCGGCGGTGGTGAAAACTGCCCAGAGACAGCGGGCTTGTTCTTCATAGCGGTCCATTCCTTCACGCACCATCAAAAATAAAGAAGGCACAACATCAGATGTAAGGGAAAATGCCTGTTTTAGACCCAGTTCAGACATTCGCTAACGCCTTAATTCAGCAGCGTCTTTAGGCATCCACTGGAATGAGCTATTAGACATAGCCTTGGCTTCACCATCCGAGTGGCTAATAAATGTACTTTTCAAGACGGAATGAGCTAGACGGAAAGGCTGCTGAATCATTTGCCAGTAACGCCACAAGTACTGCCAGTGCTTCCCAGCCAGCAACCTTCGTCAGACTAAGTCCTTGAATGGGGTTGGTGAGCGTTTCTTTTATAGCGCTTTTTGGCATAGAGACCTTTTGATTATCTTTAAAAATCCCGTACCCTTTTGGCTCTGTTTTCTTTGCCCCCTTTAAGACAACAATGCTTTCAGGCCAGTAATCAACCTGCAATTTCCCCTTATTGCTGAGGTGGGCGTAAATGGCTTGAATAACTTTGCTAGCACTAACTTTGGTGGTGAAGGCGACGATATGAAAAGGGACACAGGCGTTGGCCGCTCCTACGCTGCCAGACGCACTTCGTGGCACATCTTTGGCACCAACCATAGATGAGAGAGCGCCTGACAGTACATCGGTCGGCTTTGGGTTTGTCGCCTTACCCGTCGTAATCTCAGACTTAACTTCAATGACGGAAATGCATGCGTCGGATGGTACAAGACGGATAAAGCCGTCGTGAATATGAATCTGTGGCAGTTCACCGGAGTGAAGAATCAAATCTAGCTGCCCGGAAAGATCATTATTCGGAGCATGCCCTACGATCTGCCCAGTAGACCAGGATGCTGTCGACGGCAGGTGGTTTTCTAAAACTGATCTAATAAATGCTTCGCGTAATGCTCCCGTCACCACCGTATGGCTGGCCGATTTGCTGTCCTCATACATAGACAGCAGCGTGCTGCGAAGACCCTCGAAATGATTGATTACACGATTCATGTGTCGATATACCTAACTAGATTTAGAAAGACATGCGATGTGCATGTCTAGTTCGCCTAATACTGTATGAGTGCGCAACTCGATAGGCAAATTAGCTGTTGGAGTGTTTAGACAAGACTAAAAAATTTTGATCTCAGTCTTTAGTGAGTACAAAAGATCAATGCCAGAATGACTGCTTCTGGCCGACAGCGACCACTTGGGGTAGTGTGCTACCCGATGGTAAGCAAACCTCACGTTTCTATCTGCTCTGCCATTTCCAGCGCGTCGTCGACTTCGATGCCACATATCGCACCGTGATTTCTAACTTGGTATGTCCGAGAAAGAGTCGGACTGCCCGAATATTCTTCGTTCTCCGGTAGATCAGCGTCGCCTTTGTTCGGCGCATGGTGTGCGTGTCATACGTTGCAGGGTCTAAACCAATCAACGCGACCCACAACGATGCGTGCGTACTGGTACGTAGAAAGGTGGGACGACTTGGTTACCCCGCTTGGAAATAGCGAGGCGCGCCACATCGCTCCAAGCAGCCACCGACTGTCATGTCAGCTCGGTACTCTCGAACTGTACGGGTCCATGCATCTTGCGCTGCATGACGATAGCGAGTAGGTAGATACTCTTCCCTTTTGAAATGTTGTAAACGCGCAAGCTGATCAAATCGCAGCCACGTAATCTACTGTCGATCGCCAGGTTGAATAGCGCCATATCTCGCACCTTTTCAGCTAGCTGGAACCGTATGCGAATCGCCCAGATTTCTTTCAGCTTCAACAGAGCCTTTTGGCCAACAAGCCTACCCCTGTTCCAAGGAAAGAGCTGTTTTGTTTCATTGAGGTCCGGTTTCATGGGATTCTCCTTCGATGCAAGGAATCCCATTTTTACTAACAAAAAGGATGCTTTCAACTTTTTGCAGTCACTGGAATCTATCCGCTTGGATACTGTGAGAACAAACGGTGTACCGTTTGATTTAGGTATGGTCAAATTGCCGCAGGCCATGTGAAAAAGAGAAAAATATGAATAGGAAAAGTGTTAGGTGCAAGATGACTGATGTAGAGCTTTGCATCGACCTTGTACCGGCAGCAGGGAATGCATACCGCCGCGCTTTAGACGTGATGACGGCCTATCCAGACTATGCGAAAACAAACTTCCGAATCGTAGTCGAACACTTGACGCAAAAGCTAGGCAAGCATTCTGGCATTGATTTCGAGAATTTAGACCTTTTTAACTCCATTCAAAAGTTGTCCGAATGCCAGATCATCGACCATAGCTTGCGCACTGATCTACATAGAATCCGTCAGCTTGGAAATGAAGTTGTTCACGCAAGGCTAACAAATGGCGATGTAGATGATGGTACAGAGGATACCAGCAAGGCACGAGGTGCTGGTGATTTGGAAAGCGCACTTTCTGCCCGTAAAACGCTAGTGGGAATCTTCGAAAGTGTTTTTCTCTTGATCAACAAAGGTGAAGAGTTGCCAGAGATAACGGCCGTGGACGTCGGCGACCTCACTAGTCAGCAAACACTTTGGAAAGCCATTTCATCAGTGAACTTCGAGGCAAAAATGGCTGCGGGCTTGATTCTGGAAGCGCAGTCGTTGACTCCTTTGCCCAAAGGAGTATTAGTCATCGAGAATAGCCAATACGCGCATAAGCAAACAACTCAAAAAATGGCAGCGGAGCTGTACTGGGCTGCATGCGTGATCAGCGCTGGAGATGATTTAAAAAACCAGTTCGAGATTCACGAAATGGGTGAGGAAGAGACATTTTTGTTTAAGCACGCAAATACAGAGGCATTATTTCGGTATTCTCAGCTTACTTTTAACCAGCAAAAAGGCGAGGAAAGCCAGAAGCGCGGCGTTAAAGCCTTGGAGGCCGCAGCTAAGCGAGGCTATGCCGATGCTCTGTCTGAATACGGTAATTGGCTGCGTGAGGAGGGTAATTTCGGTGAGTCCTTTGAGGTTTTTTCACATGCGTTGAAAAAAGGGAAAATCTCGGCGCATGCAGGACTTGGATTTCTGTATCTGGAAAAAACCTACTCCGACTATTCTCAGAAGCTGGCTGAACAAAGCTTTATAAATGGCATTAATAACGGAGACGAACACTGCAAATACCTGCTTGGAAGGTTCCTCTATGAAGGCACAGAGCTTGTTCAGGATAAAGAGCGCGGCAAAGCGCTTTTAAAAGCAGCAGCGGAAGCGGGTCATGAATCAGCGGCGCATTACTTCAATCTTGCTGTAGATGACAAATTTCACAAAGAGTTACAGGCACATTTTTTAAACATATTGCAAAGTATGCCAAAACGCCCTGAAAGACCAAAGCAAGGGAGAAATGATCCCTGTGCTTGCAAATCAGGCAAAAAATACAAGAGATGCTGTGGTGCTTAACGCAGCCGGATTAATCGAAATCATCGTGGATGGCTGTTTCTGGCTGAAAGCTACCGGTCGTTGCTGACCGCTTTCGACCCATTGCTGCAATACTCATTGCCGCAGCTACTATCAGCCATTGACGACACCTAACTGTCTAGTGTAGACAGTAGCAATGGAACAAGAAGCGCTATTAAACATAAAATTTTATTTTATATAACTCATTATGAATTCAAAAAGTAAGAAACTAGAGCTCCATAAACTGACAAGAAGCGTAACGCTTTGGCAGATAATTGTCGCTACATACGTTGGATTGGTTTTTTTAATATATTTTTTATGGTTTGGAGTTTTAACTTCCAGCGCCATATCTCATGAAACCTCAAAATGGGGAGAGTTTGGAGATTATATTGGAGGTGCGCTGAACCCCGTGCTCGCTCTTGCTGCATTCTTTTGGCTTACCAAGGCGGTTATATATCAAAAAGAAGAATTGATTGAGGCTGCCGCTGCCCTTGAGGATACCTCAAAGTCAGGAAGAGCGCAGGCAGAAGCCATGGCAAACACGGTCAAGCTGAGTGCCCACACCGCTTTATTAAATGCAGTAATTAGTGATATTGAGCAACTTCAGTCGGACGCAAGGTTTATTGCTGGTCAGCTAACAATCGACCGTAATGGCATATCAACAGTAATGATTATTACTCCTGGGGGGGTAGAAATGAAAAGCGAAGCTGGCAGAAATCATCTAAAGACAATGGGAGCACAGCTCCAGCGACTAATCATTGAAAGAAATCGCCTTAAAGAAATAGTGGAAAACGGTGGAATTAGCGTTCTTACCCCTTCCCTGAATGAGTCTCAATAAGCCATCAGCACCAACTCCGTAAATTT
>NZ_RJTN01000020.1 GCF_005497185.1 Pectobacterium polonicum
AATCTGTAGATATTTTTCAACAACAATTTTAGGTGTGACAGTCACAGGACGTGATGCTGTAACTCCTGAGTAGCGTCCGGTTACGCTCGCTGTCGCAATGCCGGCACCGGTCGCGGTAACAATCCCGTTTGTAACCCCCGCAATCTGAGATTCACTACTCGAGTAATCAACTGGTTCAGTGTAATTCGAGGGCGTAAACGTTATAGCTAGATTGTACGTTTCATCGACTTCTAAACTCGGCACAGCAGAAATAGAAATTGATGTCAGAAATACATATTGATTGAGCGTGACAGTTTGTGTTAATCCCGTGCTAATTGATGCAATGATTGTTTGTGTACCCGTTTGCCCCGCGAGCGCAGTATACAGACCACTGGCGTTAATATTGCCGAGCGACGAGTCGCCGACTGACCATGAGACGGGGTAATCGCTCTGAAATATTGCAGGCAAAACAGCAGCGGAAAATTGCCGCGCTGCTCCGGCATTAACAACTGCCGATTGAGGTGTTAGCACAATAGCTGTGGGAACAGGTACGCCGGGAGTCGAGTCTGCGCGATCTGTTTTTATAATGTACATGAGTGCGAGATTTTTAGGCCTCGTTTCATCACCGCCGCTGGACTCAGTGTTAGCCGGATCGTAATTATCAAACCCCTGAGCATCATCATTACCCCAGCCATCAATATGCCCACCCCATGTAGAACGCGGGGTTATTCCACCGCCGTGATCGTGTTTTGCAATTGAGTCGTTCTGAATGCTGCCGATCTCTCTATCGAAATCCGGGTCGACAGAGGACCCATTTGCCCAGCCACGGATGAAACGACCCCGCGCGTCTGGCACGCGTCCGCCTGGATATAGTAATGCTAGTTTGGGATTCGCTGCTGTGTCGAACTCCTGACCATTTAGCTCCAGCCAGCCATCGGGCGGAATTACTGACCCCCATTCGCCGATAAACCCAATCGGCAATAAATACGGCGTCAGCGCGGTTTTTAGTTGCTCGTCGAGATAGCTAGCGCCGTCGTGCAAGCGGCGGGGTGTGATGATCTGCGTATCTCCTGAACCCTCGATCGCCTCCTGCTCTGTAGCCTCCCGATAAATGAATTCCTGCCATTTCGTCGCATCAGCACCAGGCACTGACGTGTTGTTGTCAGCGATCGATACATACGATCTAAACGGCTGGTTCGCAGCTGCGCGATAGCGAACTACAGCGGCGGAGCTGTACGCAAACGCCACGCCGCCGTTATCAGCGGGAGTGATGTATTCAGGGAACCCGAAAATCTGATACTGCCGCACAGCGTTAGTGATGGCATACAAAATTGCATTCATCGCCTCACGCTCAACCGGTTTTGCATTCGCGTCTACAGTCGGGTCTTTTGCGTAATCACCGCCCCAACCTGATGGAAATGAAACCATGCCACTACTCTGTGTTGCGTCGGGTATGGTCTGGCGGTCGCCGCTCTGCGCAAACGGCACGCGAAAGAATTTCTGATCCATTTGAACTCCAGAAATGAAAAAGGCCGCTGAGTTAGCGGCCGGATGATGAGGTTTTATTTACAGACTATTTGACGGCCAATCCTCGTCAATCATTTCCGCAGTTAATTCATTCAGTAACAGTGAATTAACTAATGATTGCTCACGACTGAAACACGATTCAACGTAATCAATGACAGCATCATGCAGAGCGAGAATATCAACCGATGACAACTCGATGAATTGACCGTCAATAGTTTTCCAGTGAAATGTTTTATTTTCATCACGTAGGCATTTAATCGCCGCGCCGCACAGCATTGTTTTGCTGCGATCTGTTGTGTGGAATTGATTACCATTAAATGTAATTCCCGCCGTTTCTCTCTCGTAGCGAAATGTCGCAATCGCATCACGCGTTAACTGCTCACTAATAAGCCAACCCCACGTATTAATATCCCATGCGTAGATTTCAGGGTGTGGTTCCGGTTTTTTCGGCACCTCAACGTAACCCAGAAACGTTAAATCATCACCGCTGCTGACATATTCCATAATATCCAGACGTAACCAGTATCTTAACATTATATTCCCCTATGGTATTTGATACGCTAATTTATAATTTCCCGCTGTCATTGTTCGAAACGTCATGCTGTCATTTCGCCAACGAATTTCAACCTCGGCAGGATTTTGTAATCTCCACGATGATGTATTGTTCACATTGAGCAATAGTCGATCTATTGCAGCAACATCTGCTGATGGGTCTGCAATATCAAGCGCGAAAGCAAAGGAAAGCGAGTCCGGCACACCGCTGTTGGATGCAAACAGTTGCGTCCACTGGGCCGCAGTAATAGCGCCAAACTCAGCAGATGTCATACCGCCGTCGATCAGTTTTATTGCCCCCGCCGTATCAGCTGATAGCGCCCCTACATCAACCCACACATCGTTCCGCAAGACATGCCAGTTCACTAAATCCCGCGTCACGGCGACACGTACTTTGCCGTTACCCGTCTGCGTTGCTGTTAGCGTTGCAGAATTAATCTGTGACCATGAATTCGCAGACATTAATGATTTTTGCATCAATATTTGAGAGTACGGCGTTAGTGATATTTTGACACCGCCGCTGTGGGTTGAGATTATTTCAATGTTGCTGCCTATGCTGGCACTGCTGGAGATGCCCGCGAAATAAACGCCCTCACTGTTTATTACTGACTCTGTAACCTCCCCTATTATTTCAGTTGGAATTCCGTTTTTTATTGTGTAGTTTTTACCACTTGAGTTCAATATAAAACGGCTGGATGTCAGTATTTTCATACTAGACAGCGAAATGTACCTATCTGCCGTTGATCCATTTTTCGCAGTAACTAACAGTCGGTATATTTTGTATGGAGCGGAACCAGATACGTTATATGATCTAACTACTCCGGCCGCATTATTGTTACTACCATTAACACTATGTAGATTATCCCATGTAATTCCATCATTGGTGCCTTGAAAAACCCATGTATTCGGTGAGTTAACGAATTCACTGCTCACCCTGTTTGTGATTTGATATCCTGTGCATATTGATGGAATTTGTAATTCTACGCTAATCCATTTTGGAGTTGCTGGGGTTGGTACGTTACTCGCGTCAGAAAACCAATTTGTTGCAATGTTTCCATCAAACAATATCCAGGGCTTTATTTCAACGCCGCCCTCAACAGTATTACCGCTGGATCTAATCGTGTAACCGGCTGGTGTGGTGTCAGATGTCATTATCGGAACTAGCGATGATGACGGGATTGACATTATGCTGATATTTTTCCCTGCACTGTATGTGTTGTGAGTCCAGAATTGCCCGTTAGCTGTTAATTGATATTCACCGCCCGTGTACAGCCCTGCCACGCCGTTAAATACCACGGCCTCAGTTGAGTTATAGCTCGTTGAACTCGCAGCATTAAAATCATCAACTAAAAACGTAACGTTTGTGGTCCCCGCCTCCTCCTTTAGAGCAAACGCCGCGAGATTAAACGCACTCTGTGTGCTGATGTTAAACGTATGCAACTGCCCAGCGCCCGCGCCTGGACGATCGACAACAATATAACCAGGCCCGCCGCCAGAACCACCAGATGCACTGATAATTGTTTTCCCATTAACCGGGTTGTAACCCAGCGTTACGCCAGTTCCAGCCTCCAGCGATGCGGTAATGAGTTGCTGGGTTTTCTGTGTGTAGTCTGTGATATCTGCTGTCGTGTGAGTATGTACCGTCGCCGCAGCCCCCATCTGCGCAGGCGTTGGCGTCAGGTTACCGGAACCCAATAGCGACTGCCCAAATAGAGAGCGAATATTGGTACCGGAAACTAATGCAGCTTGCTTCGCGTTCCACGCTGTTTTTTCAGCAGCGGTGGTAAATTTCCGCGTTGCCGTCTCTGTGATTTTGTCCGCGTCGTAATCGCCGTTTTGTGCTGCTACTGCGCCAGTTCGACCGAATACAGACGATACGCCGGATACGGTAGCGGATTGCCCAGCAACCCAATTTGCGGACACAGCAGGATTAGAGCCGCCGTTCAGATAGAACAACTGGTCAATATCGGCCTGCGCGCAAATCGTGAGGTTTGCAGATGACGCCAGCGCCAGCCGCGCGGCTTGGTTTGCTACGACGACATAGCGCGATGCGAGCACCGTTAACATTGACGCGGGGATTTTGCCGGACGCATCCAGTTGCAGCCAGCCGTTAGACTGATTCGCCAGCGAGCGCTGAACATACCGCGTATCACCCCGCGTCTCGTCAAAATACTGAGAATGCGGATCGAGCGCGGTTAGGTGCGCCGTCATCAGTGAGTCTGCCGTTCCTGCGGCGTCTGCTCCTGCATCAGCATACGTGACAACAACGTTACCCGTTTTGCCGTTCACTGACATAACCAGACGCGTGGACAGGTTCAGTAAACGGTCGCGTAGCCATTGCGTGCGGTCAGCCAGCGCTTTCGCCTGCCAGTTTGCGGGATTAATATCTGTTCCGTCATAGCCAAGTACTGGTGTTTCAGTCGTCAGTAATTTAACTACAGGGGTAAATTCTGCCGTCTCCTGCATGTCCGGCAGATCATCGATGTTGGGGATTTCAACCTGGTCTGACATTATCAACCTCTGAATTTCGCACGACCGTTAAACGACACGGCTCCGTTAAAAAAAATGTTCGTAATCACCTCGCCGCTCTGCACGTTTTCCCACTCACACAGCGGCGTTAATACTTGAGCGCGGGCGACAACAGTGAACTCGTCGAATTGTGGCGTTGTGCTGAATTGGCCGTTATCGTCGGTTACCAGCCGTTCTGTTTCCGTTCTCCCGCCTGCCAGTGTGTAAATCAGCGTGACATCAATATCTGAAACAACGATCCCCGCCGCAGCCGTTAGCGCACCGGATAGCACACCATCAGCAAACGTCAGGGTTAATTTCAGGTTCGTGTAGATCTTGATGCCGTCGCCGTGCCAAAAAGGAGCGCGGAAGTTTGCATAGTGCTGGCCGAATCCAAACGGTTTATATGTGATGACCCGGACATCTTTATTCCCCCCCCCCTGAGGTCGCGGGATTAGGTCATAGTCCTGAATCAGTTGCTGCGTGCCGATGTCAACGTTGTGAGTAAACCAGATCAGGCGCATTTCCATGTCCTGCCCGTCAAGCAATCGGGTCGGTTCATTCATGATGTAGCTGGCTGCGAACTGGATTTCGTCAATCGTGGCCACGCTGTTGTTTTTGAAAATTTTCGCCTTAATCATTCGGCGAAACAGGTCATCATTAACGGGCGCTGGCTGACATGCGGGTGAGAACGTACCGAGCGGTCGCGTGCGGTAACCAACGATGCGACCGCAGATATCAAGCTGCTCTCCCTCTGCGGTGTCGATATCCAGCATCCGTTGTATTTTATCGGCCTGATCTTCAATGCTGGCCTGAGCGATAGCCGGTAGTATTTTCAGCCACTCAATTAATTTCGGGGCGTTTTTATATTGCCAATAGGCGCGGCTTAAAGCCTTTTTCGTATGGTCATACATAGACCACCTCTATATTTTCTGCGCTGAAAATACCGAGCTGGTTAAACGCAATATCAACCTGAGCATTCACCGCAGATGCTGCCGACATCCCTACACCGATCGACTGAACAAATCCGCTGCCAGCGACAATGTAGTTAACTGGGGTATACAACCGCCCCGCCCCAACATCCTCACCAATTCGAAATCCCGTCTTTGCAAATCCGGTTGTTTGCTCAAACCCGATGTTCGAATACTCAACGATAGAGCGTTTTATTTCGTCATCATCAAATCGCCGATCGCTGGAGATGCTGACGCGAACAAAGATAGGAATAAACTCCGGCCGGAAAAACGTAGCATTAAACGGGTTTCCGCCTGGCGTAACCGTATCAGTGCTGATTTTGTTCGGGATGCTGCTGTTATAGCGATTCAGCCCGCAGCCGGGATTTTTCCGTTTCGCGATCGCTGCGACAATATCTGCAGGTTCGCCGCCGTCAATGACGATCGCCAGTGAATGCCCCTCGACGCCATTTTCATCCGGTGCGGACTCAGTGTTTTCATAAATACGGACCTGTTTCATTCCTTCCAGATTGACCAAAGCCGCATAAATATTGTCGAGCTGGTTATTGCCGGGGAACGCAACAGACTCATTGCGACGAACGCGAAACGCATTATCTGATTCCTCATCACGTCCGAGCGATGCGGGGTTTGCGTTGGTAACGGCGGTAATGCCACCGATCGGCGTGGCAATGATAGACAGGTTATTGCTGTTTCCCGCCTGACTGCCAGCGGTTGTGCATGTAACGTTAGCTGTTGCCATGCCGCCGCTGCTGGTTTCCACTGTGCTATCTGTTGCCCACAGCGTGCCGGTAATCCGATTTCGCACCAGAGTACCGGCAGGAATTTCAACAAGCGGCGTGCCAGTGAATGTCACTGTAACAGTTGAGAATGTACTATCTCGGCGCGTAATACCCGCGAACGCCGCTATGCGATCGAGCTGTTGCCCAATCGCTGAATTGGGATCGGCTGAGTGATAGGCACTGATAATAGCCTCGTCCAAATTCGCCAGTGTTTCACACCATGCAGCGATAATGAGGCCATCCGGCGATTCTGGATTGATATTCCAGCCGTCATCAATATCAAGATAGCGCTGGCGCATAACGGCAACATAGCTGTTTAACGTCTGCCCGCTCACGCCATCTTTGGTAATTTCAGCCATCAGATAATTTCCTCATCAAACAACAATTCAAACTGCTCGTTATTGATGTCCACTAGCGATGCGTAAATTGTGATTTTTCGCGTGGTCTGGTCGATGTTGAACTCAAATCGAGTGAGGCCAATTACGCCCGGAGCAGTCAGGATCCGCTGCTTAATACTGGCTGCGGCAATGTCTACCTGTGTTTTACCGAGAATTGATTGAAACCACGGCGTCCCCTCTGCGGCATTGAGAAAATATTCACCGAGAAACAACCGCAGCCTCCTGATGATCCCTTGCCGTGTAGCCTCTTTTCCCGTTGCGAAATGTTCGCCGTGCGTGACAATGTCGCCGTCTATAAAATTACGAATCATGATTAGCGCCCATAAAAAAGCCCCAGCGATGCCGGGGCGTGAATGTGGTTTCAAACTTATTGAGGGCCGTCAGATATCCCACTGCCGCGCTCAACACCTCCGTGCGCGTGATCATCAAACTCAATATCACCAACAGCCAGGCCACCAGTGGTAACCTCTGTCCGTCCATCCAGCGTTGTTTTGCCGCTGTGCGTTATCCCTTCGGGCGAAACCGTCAACGAAACGCCGCCACATGTCAGGGCTATCCCTCCATCTGTCAGGTGGATGCGCACAGAGCCGTCACGATTACTCATGCCCACACCGGATGTGGGTAGGTTGGGAATCGCGGTTTTCAGTGACCGATAACCGGGTGAGAAAAACGCATCTGCCGGACTGCATATCCTCATACTGTGCGGCGCTACCGGCCCCCCCTGATCAAGCCATGCATCTATTGCTCGCTGACTAAAGTGAATCAGCCCCTCAGTTTCTGCGGGTAACTCATGAAATACGGACCAGTTGGCAGTACCGGAAAATTGAACAGGCACGTTTTCAATAATTGGGAATGTTTCAAAATTATCCCCATTCCTTTTTTGAATCCCGCACTCTATCTGCGCTCTCTGGTTTTTGGGATTGTAGGAAATTATTTTTCCCGGCAAACAGATCATCAGTCGTGAAACGCTGGCAAGTTTTGCAGCCTCGATAGCTTCATACAGCGGGTTTCCTTGCTGAGTTTTATTCATAAAGCACCTCGCGCCGATTCAATTCGTAATAGTGCCGATACGGTTGTTTTCCACAAATCTCCGTAGAAATCACCCTGATGCATGGTTGATAACACCGCAAATTTCCCAAGGCTACGTTGCCGCCTTGAAGCGTTCCCCTCTCCAACTCTATATATGTCGCTGAATCCATATGTTTCAAACTCAGAAGCAACATCAACCCAATCCAGAATACGGATACGATGATCTAACTTAACATCCACTTCTATTTGTCCGAGGTAGATGCGGGGAACCCCCTCCATACCATTATCTGACCGTATGATGTGGGTGATTTTTTCACGAGAATAGCCACTCTTTGCAATTACAATCCGGTTGCTTTCAAAAAACCACTCAAACCCATATATCCGTTTCAGGTCATTCATTTCATCAACAGATTTTCCTATCCGTGTATCGCCATATATCGCTAGAGGTAGTTGTGAGAAATCACCAACGATATCGACATCAATACCGAATGTGTTCGCCACATCACGAACAATCTCTATCGGCGGGGTATTATTTCCCCACGTTTTATTAATCGAAACCCCTTTCCATTTATCGAAATGAGACCAGCAATAAAACCTTATATATGTAGATACTCCATCCTTTCCGGTTTCAATGTTGTTAATTTGGCCTCTGAATATCATTCCCATGTTTCCAGCGTAACCCGCATACAGGAAAATTTCATCATACTCGCGGTAAAGCCGCTGACGGGTTGCTCGAGATATCCCATAGATAGAGATATTGGCTGTAGTCTCATGGTTATTCGGCGTTCCAGCCACTGAAAATCTTATTTGCATGGGCGGTTCATAAACTAAATCACTCCCTCCCATGCTGGACTTAATGACCAGTTTATAGCTTCTACCAAATATCACACTCATAGTGGATACCACTTCAACTGATTGCTAATACCCAAATTATCAAGCGTAGGAGTTTCACCCTCCAATATAATTTGGCCGATCTTAGTATTTAGACCTGACAATAAATTAATTCCCGAATGCATTGCCCTACCAAGAACAATAGGATTTTCTTCACGATCATGAATATCTACACGGAAGTATTCATATCGCGTCATCCAATTAATGGTGAAGCGCAAATTATGGTTGTTTAGCGTCACAGAGAATTCTTGGGACGCAGTCCTGTTATTTAATGGGATTATCTTCATTGTGGTGTCACCTCTCCACGATGAATGGTTGCCTGCCCTTGTGTTGCAGCGGTATCACCAGCAGGCAGATTAGCATTGATTGTTTCAGCATCATGATTGCGATCGATAAGTACCAATTGACGCATTTCAACTACCAACTCTAAGCCGCCTTCATTTTCCTTGTTCGTTACCGTTCTGGTGTTAGTGATAATCATGTTTTTATATGCCGCTTTAGTGCCGATCACATCTATAATCTGGTTTCCCAGTTTATCTGGTGTGCCAGTCTGAATTTCCCTGATCGCAGCCAATACCGTTTGAGATCGCTTATCACCCGATGGCACAGTTGCTAATCCTATTGATGCTGCAACCCCAGCTAATGCCGCAGCGCCGCCTCCCAGAACAGAACCTACAACACCAACGCCCACACCAGCCCCAATACCTGCGATAGTTGAGTATTGCCCTGCTTCTGCCATTAGTGTTTTTACAGGGTTGTCAGATAGAGCAACCGTCATCGTCACATACAACGGGCGAACCACGGCATTGTCATTGGCTGTTATCGCGTTTTCTAAGGGATACTCACTTACGTCCGTTCGTAACTCGGTTGATTCCTCAAGAATCGCGTCAAAAAAAAGCCCGCTAATTTGCGGGCGAGTTTTATTAAATATTCCGACGATACTCATTGGATATCAGACTCCTGTGATAGTTTCAGGTTTCGTCCGGCTTCCGCCAATCCGTCCCTAGTCCCAGCTATCGCCCCCCTTCGCGCAGCCTCTTCAATGGCGGCTGGATCAGATGCGCCTCTGGCATCCACGGTGGAGTGAACCGTTACGGTGGTTTCTTTTGATGAACTGCGATTTAAAAATTGCTGGTCAAACTTCTGCCTATCGTTGTAATAACCCATTGTTCTATCGTAATAATCCAACCCAAAATTAGAGTCTACGACACCAGCTATTTGTTGTGGTTGAACATACCCTTTGCCGTTTTCATGATCGATGATCCCCTGCATAAGGCGAGCCATCATCTGTTTATCGTTATAGTTTAATTTCTCGTTTCTACCCTTCCCTGTGGCACGAGAAAGCTGCTCTGCGTAGGCGACAATATTATTCCCATCAGATGCAGGGGCGTAGGTATTAATTATCTCATCGATAGTGTCTTTTCCTCGACCAAAATACAGGCCAAGCTGTTGATATAAAGCCTCGATGCCATCATCCATAGATGAAAAAACAGCAAAGCGACCATTCGCGCCATCTTCCTTTCTGGCTCCTTTTTGCCCCATGAAATTCAGGTTACCCGGATTGTTATTTCTTATCCCTCTCGGCGCGATATTGCCCGGGATATCATTTGCATAGGGGTTAGGCCCTGTAGCTATTCTTGCCGGACGCTGAGGAACTAGGTTGTCTTTCAGTCCAAAGAACCCAAGAAAATCACTGTACGGATAGTTAATATTTTCGTTAAGCCATCTTCCCGCCTGGCGCTTGTTGTAATCCCAAGAAGATGAAGCACTATCTTTTATATTGTCGAAATCATTATAAAAATATTCCGCATAAGCCGCAGCGCCAAGAATGGGTAGATTGCTAAGAAACATCTTCCCCCCTTTTTGCGCTGCATTTATTGCGACAAGTATCGCTATACCCTTAGCGGCTTGCTCAAGATATGGCATAGCCTGGTCGAGCTTTTCTACAATCCCTTGCTTATTATCCGTTAACCATTTATCGGCACGCTCAGCGAGAGCAGTTAATTTTGGTGTTAATTTAACACTTACGGCATTGCCTAACCCCTCAAGATTAGTCGTAATGTTTTGCATTGCTGTGTTGTATTCATCAGCAATTCGGATTGTTTCAGGGGTGATCATTCGCCCTCTTTTGTTGTACTCCTCAAATTGCTGGTTAAGCCAATCGGGGCCTTTAGATAAAACATCTTGCTCTGTTGTATTTAGACCCAAAGCCTTTGTGAATTTTGTTAATGCATCAGGGTTGTTTGAAAGCTGCTGCATTTGCGATGACATCCACATAAGCCCTGACTGTGGATTACTTAGTTCAGCCAGTTCATAAGGGTTTATTCCCGCATTACGCAAGGCCATCGGGTTAACCCTTCCCTCTTTTGCATCATCTCTGAGAGTGTTTAATTTCTCTATCGCGCTCATTGCGTCACGAACGCTGCCCCCCATCGACTCAAAAGCATATCCCCAACGGAGAACGTTGTTAGGATCAATAATGTTACGTCGAGAAAAGCGATCTAGTTCAGAGACAAACCCCGCAAATTGCCGAGTGAGTTTATCAAATCCAAACCCAGCAGTAAGCGCTGATGCCATTTGCAGCATATTGTCGGTTACGCCCTTAAACGCAGCCCTTGCCTGATCGAAACTTTTCGCGTCGGTTTCTAAACCGAGTGAAACCAGTAATTCATCTATAGTTTCTGCCATTGTGCTATTACCTTTTTAGAGATAGAGCCTGCCACATAGGAAAACCAGCCCAAAGAGGCAGCACAAACCATACCGGCTTCCTCAGGCTCTATTCCTAAACAGGTTCTTTGGTGGGTTTTGCGCATGTGGTGCGCGGATGTAAAAAAAGCCTGCAACGCAAGCTTTTGATAGATTTATTTAGTGCAATTATGCGGATTATCTAATGGGTTTTTTGATATATCAAATTCATAGTAAATTTTCCCTTTCATGAAGTCATCAACAGTGAATTTTATTTTTTTCGTCTTCTTTACTGCATCTCTAAATTTTTTATTTGGCATTGGTATCATTATAGAATTACCAGTATACGCCGCACCAGAATCGAGATGCCCGAAGTAATCAGAATCTATTGAAACCATTATTCCATTATTTTTTGAGATAAGATCGTTGCTAATTCCCTTTATATGAATTATTTGCATCTCAGTAACGCCACCGATATATATTTTAACTCCGCCGCTACCGGTAGTGTTTACAGCATCAAGAGATTTATCATAAGAGACCTTTCTTTCCCACTTTCCATCCTTATATGTACATACTCCATCAACCTCAGCCATTACCGAAAACGAAAGCGCCGCCAGCAATAAAATCAATATCCTCACATCCTTGCCCTCAATAAACAGATCTGTAAGGAGATTATCGGCCACGTCAGCCCAACCTTTATGCTGGTATTTTGTCAGGATTTCGCGTCGTCGGGAACGGTGGTATTGATAGCCGTTAACCACACAGCAAGGAGCACCAAGATGGAAAAGTTCAATAGAACGCTACAGCAAGAAATCCTAAAGATATGCATAGCTTCCTACCCAGACATGCCAAGGCACCGCAGTTTTGACACCACAGAGGCTGCAAGGCTAACTCAAAGCGACGATGGATTGAAAGTTTTAAAGGCCAATATCCACTACATGAAAGATCATGGGTTGGTGACAATGGATCTCGCCACGGCTCGAAACCCTGCCTACATGCTCATCTCATTAAGAGCGACTGAAAAAGCTATAGATTTCATGCTTGATGACGGCGGGTTATCAGCAATACTTAATGTGCAAACGGTAAGGCTTCATAGAGAAACAATTGTCGCGTTTGAGGATATTATAACTATCGCTAATATCCCTGAAGATGAGAAGAAAAGCTTGATTTCAAAACTTCGCGAGCTTCCGGCAGACGCCATAAAACATTTGACGTTGCAACTACTCTCTCAGGGGGTTCTGAACATACCGGCCGCAATTCAACTAATTCAAAAACTCCTCCTTCGGGGATAAATTCATCCGAGGCGCTTCGTATCGAGAAGCGCCCCCACCCCAGACTTTCACTTAGTAGAACCCAGAAATCCTCTTGTGTCTCCGCGTGAATAAAAAAACCATTTGGACGCACAACTGCTGTGAAAATTTTCATTAATAGTTCCTTGCTTGTTTTATGCGTATTGACTGCTCTAGGCGGTTCCGCTATCTTCTTTCGCACGAGGACTCAAAACCTCAGCAGAAGCGGTCAGAACCAACCCCGTTAGTGTTGGATTTTTTATGCCTGTCATTCAGTGAACGCACTGCGCGGTCACGCCCCGAATCAAAGTCGGGAGGGCGACTAATACAACACCCGAAAGGGGAATAAGTCCGCGGTTTCTTTTGCGCCGTTTTGAGCCTCCCGACACCATCATCAAAAGTGGTTATCTCAAAAAAAAGCAAAAGAGGTCATTATGACTACCCAACTCTCCGCAGAAAACCTGTCAGTTATCGCCCACAATGGCATCCCTGTAATTACCACAGAGCTACTATCTCAGCTTTACGGCACTGAACCACTTCGCATCAGAAATAACCACAGCCGGAACAGAGAGCGCTTTGTTGAAGGTAAGCATTTCTATAAGCTAACTGATTCCGAACTAAAGGATTTTAAGCACAGAGTATCTTTAAGAGACTCAGTGAAAATTCCCGTGAATATTCGAGCGCTTATACTCTGGACAGAACGCGGCGCAGCCCGTCACGCCAAAATGCTGGAAACCGATCAGGCGTGGGATGTTTTCGAGAAATTGGAAGATTTCTATTTCAGCCAGCGTGAAAAGCGAGCGGAAGAACCTGTTCGTAAAACCAAGCAATCCACCGCCAAGCAGCTTACCCCGCTGCGTCAGACTGTCGAACGTCTGATCACCTCCGGCGTCGGCAATATCTACCCCGATATCTGGAAGTTGGTTCACAAGCGTTTTGATATCGAAAACATCCAGCAATTACCGCCAGACCAAATCAATGAGGCCATTAGCTACCTCGACGGGCTGGAAGGTGAATATATCGGCAGGCAGAACGAGCTGCCGCAACAGAAAGCCCCTCTAACTGTGCGGGAGGTAAACGAGCTTGTTTGGTTATGGGACTATGCCAACAGGTCTCAAGCCCTATTCCGTGAAACATATCCGGCGATTCAAACGATGAAATCAGAATACAGTGGGCGATTCTATGATCATTCCCGTGAGTTCTCATATGTCATAAACATGGCGCGGGACGCGTTAATGAAGATTATCTCTACGGTTGACGCTCACGACCTAGACATGCAAGCAAATCTCTCCGCGTGGATTAGGATCAAGAATAACGAATTACCTCCAAGCCGCCATTAGTTGCTACAGCGCATGGATGCGCTAAAAAGCTAAACCCGCAATTACGCGGGTCTTTTCTCTCTTGCACGCTCCACGCTATCGATTGCAGCTTCAATTACAGCGTGCATGATTTGCACATCATCAATCGTGTACGTGCCATCGAGCATATCAGCCCATCTCGCCAACGGTGGGCAGGCATCACCCGCCCCCAAACACGGACGCCATAGAAACCAGTCTACGCCGCTGTCGTCTCGTTCGTCGCTGTTGCGCTTGCGCCGTTTTCGCTCCCTGCGCTGAGCTTCCAGAAAGGGCCGATGTTTTCCTTTAGGGCTTTACCCAGCAGCAGCAGATAGTTTTGGATCTGGTCTTGAAATAGGTTTTCGGCGACAGGGATACTATCGGCATCACGCACCATTTTTCCGTTTTTGATGCACAACTCCTTTAGTCGGTTCAGCGACAATGCATCCATGCTGGCAAGCGCAACGGCTAACCCCATATCAGATGCATTGTCACCCAGCGCAGGGAGTACGCTATTTTTTGTGGCGATCTGTAGCATTTCGAGCTGGTCTTTTGCTGACGGCGTAGCACCTGTGTACAGCACACCATCAATCTCAATTTCAATACGACGTCCCATTAGGTTTCCTCGCTGTCTGCAAACTCAAAAATGAATTGTTCGTCAGAAACACTGGTTTTACCGCCGCGCGTCATTGATCCGCGGTTAACCAGTACGCCATCAAATCCCATGACAGTTTCCGCCGTTCCTGTCTGGAAAAACGTAAACGTGGCATCTACGCCCGTTTTCTCTACTGCCAGAATCTGGCGCACCTGGTCGGAGCCGGGGATAAGATTGACTGTGACCCGTTTTGGCCGCGTCTGGCTATCCAGACGCACCGATGTTTTACCAATACCGCGTTTCAGTGTGGCGCGCGGCTCTAAATCCTCGATCGTGATTGGCGGATCGGTATCGCCGAAATCATCAATCGGGATGCCGAATAACGTCAGGTTAGCGCCGTCAGCGCCATAGCGTTTCATTGCCATTGTGTGCTTACTCTACGTTGATGTTGATTTCAGCGACGTGACCAGCACGCGCCAGAATGACCAGCAGTGATGTCGGTGGATAAACACGCGCTTTACGCTGTGCTGATGTCATATCGAGCACATCCTCGGGCGAACTGCGCAGCACAAAGCCGAACTGCGCCACTTTCGTTTTTCCATCGTCGGGATCGACGTATGAACCGGTACCCAGCACACCGTTATCGAAAAAGCGTTTGCAAGTGGCCGAGACAGCCGACAGCAGGCCAGCATAATCACGCGGCGTCATGGCTCGCTTAGAACCTGCATTCGCGATGTAGTTGTAACCGTCTACCTGAATATGGTTTTTCAGTACGTCCAGATTAACCACATCATCAATAAATTCGCCGTATGACGACATCGATTTGCTGTTGATGACTCGGCTGTTATCGGTTGCGCCGGCCAATTCAATCTGAGTGAAAAACACAGCGTTTTTCGCCTTCAGTGCGTTGTATGCGCTGATGGCCAGATCGTCGCCGCTAACACCGGGCAACACCTGATATTCACCAGTGATAGCGGTATTGATACCCGCAGGCCGGAATTTGTGGAATGCTGCCGCCAATTGCACCATGGCGTAGGCCTGTGACGCGTCAGCAGTAACAGACGACGCTGATTTGTATCCCGCGAATACATGGCGGTTGCCTTTCGATTTGAGGGTAGAAATCACATCATTGGTAACGTTCTGGTCAATGATGTTATCTGCGCTAAACGTAAACCATAGCGGGTGGCTGGCAGCATCAGACCAGTCGGACAAATCCGGCAATATTGCCGCGGTCACGTCGGCATTTTTGAGAAAATAATGGTATCGCCAAATGCGATCGTTCGCGCTGTTGATGATTTCCAACAGCGTATCGTTCGCGTTCTTCATCCACACGGTAATCGTTGGCGGTTTCGGAGTGTTGGCGAAATAGCGGGTTGCAATGCGGTAAATGTCACTGTCTGTTTTAAAATCAGCTGCGACATCGGTTACTGAGCCGTAATCGCGGAACGTATCAACCGCGAATGTCACTCCAGCAATCAGATCCGCCACATCAGCGAACACTATCGCACTGGAAAAATCGGCATACCCCAGTCCCGCTGGCGTTAGCAGCACATTGACAGGGATGATGTTATCAACTGGATAAGCCATCGGGATATTTACCCCTCGTTAGTTAATTGAATATCGAACCCTGCGGCACGCAGTAGCTCGTATGAAACGGCGTGTTCGATGAACATGTGGATGTCGGCCTGCCAGCGCGGCTGTATACCTGCCTGCAAAATTCCGGTGAGGTTTCGGCATGTGCTGACGTGGCGCCAGGCTATTTCGTTGCGATACAGGAATTCACTGACTGGCTGACGGAAATTAGCGTTATGCAATCGCATGATTGCGCTTTCCGCACCCTCATTGATGATGTTCACAGATAAAATGAACTCCATCGACGTGGCGACGGTTTCGCGTACATCCTGCCACTGACCCAGCGAGGGATCCGATTCCTCTATGGCTGGAGTTAATTCGCGTCGCCGCTGCGACCAGCCGTATGCGCGAATGGGGATGGGTTTGTAGGTGGCATACAGTCCAGTTGGCGCGTCACGCCCCTGATCGGCAAGGATGACCGTTTCAACGCCAGACGTCAGCGACACCAGTTGCTGAAACACATCGTACAGTTCGCTGATGCTCTCCATTAGCCAGCACCTCGGTACCGCTCAACAACGGCGCGGCAGAAATTACGCCACGGCCGGTTATCGCACGACATTACGCGCCATTGCCGCACCGCCTGTCCGTCGCTAAACTCCAGAAGGTCAGCGAACTTGCCATTATCATCAGGGTATAGGTAGTTAACGCCATCATTGATGTGCACCACTCGCGCATCCTGCGGGTTAGTTGTACCGCCCATCCCCATCAGCATCTGCATGTCTTTCCACTTCGCTGGCTGAACGTTGACGCGCGTTAGCGGGATTGTTTCGCTGGGGGTAGTCTCTTCATAGCGTCCACCTGGTCCGGTATAGCCACCAGCGCCAGCACGAATTATCCGCACGCCGCCATCAATGGGAGAATTAAACGTCGAATCGACGTGGCCTTTCATATCCAGACCGTTACCAAACATCGTCAGTCCTCCACAACGTGGGTGATTTTTCCCTTTAAGAAACCGTGATTGATAAGGGGCTTCGAGCTGCCTTTAGCCTTAATTGTTGAATCGGCGTTAGCGGGTTGAATCCCTGCCTCAATCGCTTCCTGACAGAACCCAGCGGCACGGGCTCCGATTTGATCGAGCATCTGAAACGCGGTGATTTCTCCGCGCGCAACCGCGCCAGTCAGTGCACGAAATGCCTTTTTGATTTTGTCCTGATTCTGACGAATCGGAACACGGAGAAATGAACGCTCGGGTACGCGGCCATCAGCTGAACCAAATTCCTGAACGGCTCCGATGACGGCTATCGGTGCGCCGTCTTCGTAATTGCCAGAACCAGCTGGCAGGCCAACCAACACGCGGCGTTTAGCCATAACGCGATCCTGAATCTGCTGGAGCTTCTGCGCGATCTTGTTACCTCCGCGTACCTCTGCATTGAGTTTCATACCATCACCCCACCAGTTCCCGCACGGCGACGCAGGCGCATGAACTCCACGCCGTAAGTCGTCAGCGGCAAATCACCGTTAATTGTCAGGTCATCCATCGTCACGGATGGCACAGCAAACGATGTTGACTCATCCCCAACAGATTTACTGGAAATGGCATATGCAGCACCAACATCACCACCAGCAGAGCGTTTCCGCATAACCAGTTTGTGTGCAGCAAACGCAAACATGCCGCGCTTTTTGATGCTGACCACCCGCCCATCAGGATATCGCCCCCAGCGCTTACCTGTTTCCGCATCGCCCTCAGCGAGCGCGGTGATTACCCCTGAATCCGGCCACGTTGTTTCGTCGCTGAACTCGGGGTAATAAGCACGAAAATCGACAACGATTTGCGCTGTGATTTCCATCATTACCCCCATAAAGCAAAACCCCGCCAAATTGACGGGGTTTATTCGTTTTCGTTGGTGCCGTCGCCAGCACCGCCAGCACCATCACCGCTTTGTTCGGCGATTTCTGCAAGTCGCTCATCGATCGCTCTTTTCAGCGTTTCAGGGCTTGAGGCCGAGGGTGCTTTTTTACCGAACAGTTCTTCGTATTGCTCACGCAATGCGTCTTTATCCAGTAAATCATCTTCACCGCCAGCACCGCCAGCACCGCCAGCACCGCCAGCACCGCCAGCACCGCCAGCACCAGCATCGATCTGCGCTCGCAATGCAGCAATAGTTTTTTCCAACTCTTCGACACTGGCGCCACTCGTCGTAATCGTTGTTACGACCGGCTTATCATCGTCATCATGTTCAGCGCGAATCATGCCGGACTTAACGAACAGATGATTACGGAAATCACCGGACACCAGCGCAGAGTGTCCGCACGGAATGGTAATGCGCTGTCCCGTAACGGCATCAGTAACAGTTACGGGCGCAGTATGCTTATTGAATAATTCAGCCATTTTATACCCCATCAACATAGTGGCCAGCCTTCGGAATGCGCCACTCAGTGCCGCCCGTACGAACCAGCGCAGGAACTTTATAATTGACGTTATCCGCCGTCGCCGGAGCCAAAAAGCGCAGCGGCATCACGTCATGACCCTTAACTACACGCATTTCTTTCTTATAGAACATCATGCGATCGGTACCGCCAGCACCGCGACCTTTCAGCAGGATGTCATCTTCAAAATCAATGTCCTTGAAGTTTTGACGCAGGAATTCCAGCAGTGTGATATTGCTGGCGTTTTGCGTAGACAGCAGCGTACGCATCAACAATTGATGTTGCTCCGCTGGCAGTACGCATGCATTCGGACGGTGTACCGTGTTCGTATTTTCGATATATACGGAGTTATACGCATTCCCGAAATAATCGATAATCGGCTGCGTACCCTGAGTAGGGATTGCAGCCACCAGCGCAGCCAATGTTGCCGGAGCCGCTTCAGATGATACGTTGGGGCTGGTGTATAGCCCCTCGCCGATCCCTTTATCTCCCAGCAGATAAATTTTATTCATCCCCTGCTCAACAACGTCCCGCACCGCCTGGCCGCGCTCAGCATCAAGATTCACGTTATTCAGCATTGAGAAATTAATCTCTTCAATTGAATACGTGTAGCCCAGCGCCGCCGTTTTAATTTCGTGAAAACCCTGACTCATGGCGATATCTACAGTCGGAATGTCTGTAGAGTTTGGCCCCATCACCTGCAATTCCCCGCTTGAGTCAACCGCTCTGAACACCACTGTTTTTGACCAATCAGGGGCGCTGTTATCCAGTGGTAGCAGTGACCCGTATTTGAATTGCGGATACTCCAGGCGGTAAATCTCAGCTTCAATATGCGCCGCCTGCTGCACCATGAAAGATATGACCGCCGCAGGGGCCACATCAAACGCACTTTTTCTCATTCTGTTTTCCTTCCGCTTATGCGCTTACGTTCAAAATGCCGTCAACGCGGATTTCACCAACTTCACCAGCCGCAACATCCTCAACCCACTTGACTTGATTGAGAACCAGCAGGCCAGCACCAGAACCAGTTGTAAGCCGCCCCTGATTTTCCCCTGCCGTCAGAATGACGCTGACGGCTTCGCCTGCATCAGCACCGCTGACACACAGCGCAAACATCGGCCCACGGCGCAAGATGGATGCAACGTGATTGACGTCATATCCAGATGCATAATTGGGCGGATTGGTTGGTGCTGAGGGACTGAATTCAGCAAGTGACCGCACACTGAATCCGATGATTTCTGCCGCAGTTGTCGCAGCAGAAACAGGCGCACAGCTGCGGGGCGCAGAGCCGCGCACAACGGCACGCCCAAACGACACCAGCGCCGTTTCAACATTGCGGGAGATCACTTCAACAACATCGGTTGTTGAGATCTGCCCCTCATACGCTTTGCCGCGAAAGAGCGGAAAGCTATCCTGAGCAATGGCCATTATTTAGCCCCCTGATTCTTGTTGTAACGTTTGTCCATAAATGCCTGCCGCGAGCTATCACGCTGCGCCTGAGCATCACCCGTTTTTACCTTAGCCATGTCGCGAGAGAATCCGCTCAACGAATCAGTAGAGGTCTTATCCTTTTCTTCGTCGTCGTCGTCATCGTCGTCATCGTTTTCACGGCGCTCTTCTTCCGCGTCAAAATAGGCCGTAACATACGCATCAGGAGCGTTGTCCCATGATCCGTGTTTACGACACTTAATCCCTGCGGCATCCAGCGCGGAGCGTTTGATTTTCAGCGGATCGAGTGAATCACAGGAGAATTTCTCACCCGCGATTTTCGCAGCAGAATCACGGACAGACACGACCTCGGCGATCAGCTTCGAAATCGAGTCTTCGGAGGTTTTCTCCTTCAGTTCTTCGATCTCTTCATCTTTCGCGTCAGATTTGGCCTTTTCCTTCTCCAGTTCCTCTTCCGTCTGGTCTTTCGCCGCCTCGGCTTTTTCTTTCTCTTCTTCGGCGTCCTTTACGCGCTTTTTCAGGCTGTCAAAGCTGGCTTGAATCAGTTGAGCGGTTGCCTCTTCTGCAACCGTCGCGTGAACGCCAGAATCCAGCACAACTTTAAATGGCATGGGGTTTTCTCCCGTTGGTTTGTTGTCGAACAGACGCGCCTTGTGTCCGGCGCGAGCCTGGTCACATAACGCAATATGGTTAATGGTGATGTCACGTTGAACGTACTCGTATGCGGTACCGTCCGGTGCGATGCCGGGCGTATCGTCATACTCAGATGTATAACCGGCTGACAGCTCAGCCTTGCCCTTGTCGATTTCATCAATGGCCTGCTGGTCTTTGATTAACAAATCGACAACGACATAGCCCTCATCATCCGGTCGCCCAGGCGATGTTGCATGCCCCGCAGTCACCTCCTTAAACGTGGTTGAGTCCACCAGGTCATCGGGGTGATCGATAGTGACGTCCATGTTGTCGTAGCTCGCTAGGCTACTGGGTTTAAAAACCTCCTCAGGTGGGCGATAAACATTAACGATCTGACCAGGTGGCCTGTCCGTTAATCCCAGTTCGGACGCCAGATATTGCTGGATACCGACGCGAGCAACCCGCCCGGGAACTTTTAGGTAGCCTTCGGGTGTGATTTCTCGCTGGGATGGAACGGGAAACGCCACGCGGTCACGAATAGTGATCCGCATGATTAATCCTCAGTAGTCGAGACCTTTGATTTGTGGGATGGCATGGCAGCGACATCCAATGTGCGCCCTGCCGGGGAATAGGTCAGTTTGACCGTTATACTTAGCCCCGCGTGACCAGAGATAAACGCCGGCACCCATGCCAACATCTATCCGTGATATAGCGAAACACGATATTTTTGCGAGGGGATATTTCCCCGCGGGGTTTCCGCTCACACGCACGTCTTGCGACGTAGACCAACGAAAGCGATCAATACCCGCGTTCTGCTGGCGGGCGCTTGTTATATCAGCCTGAATTTTTGCCGTCTGGTCACGCGCTATCAGATGTGCGCGGTTGTATGCGGTTCCCGTACTGTGTTGCAGATTACGAACAATCGTCGTGAGCGAATCACCGCGCAAGATGCCGTCAAACACCTGCATCTGGATATCTTCGAAATAATCCGATGAAAGCGATTTGATGAGCGCAACGTTGCTCTCTATTGACGCATCAACGTAATTGACGAGATTTTCGTTAACCATCAGCGCCGTCATATCAATGCCGATGGCGCGGTTTATCTGCTCGACAAATGCCTCTGAACTGTCCGACTCGGCACGACTAACGACGCGTTGAGATAGCCGCTCAGCGTTGCGCTGAAACGCCGTATTCATGAATCGCTCTGACGCCTGCCGAATGGCCTCTTTCAGAATGTCAGTAAGGTAACTGTCTGCCGTGTAGTTTCGACGCAGTACCGGCACCAGCGCTTCATCAACCGCCTGCGCCATCTGCCGGACAATATCGCGGAGCTGTGCCCGATAAAATCGCTCGGCGGCGTCATTCGGCTTGATTGGCCGGATTGGCGCTCGGCGGCGTATTGGCGTTTTTGCCATCAACTCCTGCAAATTCTGCAAGCCGGAATTCGTAATCACCGTCCCGCTCTGCTTTTTCGTCAGATTCGAGCTCGGTAATATCAGACTCTTTGAGGCCATAAACGCCTTGCTCCATCAGTTTGCGCGCAACTTGAGATTTGCGAACAACGCCTTGCTGCAAGCGGAGTTCATCGGCCTGCGCATCTGCCAGGCGCTGCGCTGACAGTTCGGTATCAGTGGGTTGAGATAGCGGGGCAAACTCAAAATCGAGGCCATCAGGCATGGTGCCCAGCGTTGAACGGATCAACACCTCATCAATCCGCTTCAGGAACGGCCGATATTTCGACTCCTGACCACCACGTATAGTGTTGTAGTAATTGTTCATATCCCCCTGGCCGCTATCTCCCAGACCTTTAGCCTGAACACCAAATAGGCGCGTCATGGGAATGCCTGCGGCACCAGCCGTCCATTCCATCAACACAGACAGGATTTCACCGAGCCCGCCAAATGATATTTGTTTACGATCAAACTCCTCATTCTTATCCAGCAGTGCCAGACGATAGAGGGATTTCATCATTCCAAAAATGTTGTATCGCTGCGCTATGACATCATCCATGTCGCCAGCTGCCAGATCGTTAGCCAGATTTTCCCTATTGATGACGTCAATGTTTGCCTCTTGAATCAGCGCCGCAACTCCACCTTTGGCAGAAACCGCATCTTTAACGTCCTCTAAACATCGACGCAAACGGCTGTCATCCCACCCGCCATTTATCATCCGTAGGCGCATCGGAAGCTGAGCACCTGGCGCTTTCACGAAATGGCTATAGTGGATTTGTTGAGAGCCACCGTTCACAACGAAGTAATCCGGCAGCATGTAATTTTCTGCCAGCGGATTGGTGACGTTAAACGCCTGGCCGTTAATGAACATGCGATCGAGAACCAGCAGCCGCTTTAACGAACCTTGCTTTATTTTCTTCACTCTCAGCGGTCTGTTGAACGGCTGATCGGTAATCATCAACACGCCAGCGCCGCCATATACTCCAGCCCATTTAAACGCATCCTGCGTTACGGACTGAACGTTATAGAGCTTCTCCGCTTCACGAATGGCGGTCGCGTCATCAGAGGCGAACTCTCGCCACTCGCGGGTAGAGTCATCGACCGGAATATCAATAATGTCCCGGGCGATCCAGTTATCAATGTAAGCGGCTTCCAACTCTGCAAAATCTTGCAGCATGTTGAACATGAAACGGTTAAACGTTCTGCGGTCACGCTCCGTCCCCATTCCGGTCATCATGTTAGCCAGACCATCATTGCTAACTCGGATTCTGGGCTTTCCGCCGTATTTATTATCGGTCATCGTTAAACCCATCCCCACCCGGCACTAGCGCCGGAAATTAATTCGATCTCGATCGCGTCCATAAACGTATCGAGAATGTCGTCGTTTTTGTGGCTGTCATCTGCGGAGAAATCCGCGCATTCGGCGAGTGCTGGCATAACCCAATCAGTTCGTGCGGCCACGGTTCCATCTGCGTAATAAACCTGGTCGACTCGCTGCCCGTCATCGGTTAGCAGAGCGGGAATGAATACCGTCCCCGTTTTGATTTGAGGGACCGTGTTCAGGCATCGGATCAGCTTGTTTTGGCCTGCGCCGCGCGGGATTTCCAGAACGGGAAGTGATTTGCGCTTTTTCAATGTGGTGATTAGCCCTTGTCCCGCCTGTTTGTCCTCAATCCCCATGTGGCGCAGTGGTGCGGGTCGCTTGCGGTCAAATGGTCGCCATTTCTCCCACAGCTCAATCGCCGTTTTTAGCAGATCTTCGGGGTCCCACTTCCCGCGCACGCTGTCGATGATGTAGAGGTTTCCGTCAATGCCCACGCCCACCAGCGTAAAAACGGTGTAGTCGTTGAAGTCCTCGACTTTCCCGCTGTTCGTATCGACGTAGACGGCGCGATGCGTGAGTTGCGGCAGATGCGTGTAACGCTTAAACCAGTCCGTATCAATCAACCCGCCAGTAAGCGCGCGCGGGCGTTGCATGTACTGAGACAGGAACGTGTATTCATCACGCTCCCATAGGCGCATCAGGTCGCCGACGTATTCGTTTACAGGCCAGTACGACCAGTAACGAACGCCGCCGACAACGACGCTCTCAGTTTTCTTGACGGAGAACCAACACAGCGACCGCCACGGCTCCGGCAGCGAATCGATGTACTCTTCGCTAACCAGCGCAGGGATTGTGACGTGATGGAAATCGACACCCATTCCGCCAGATAGCATGAAGCCGGTTGCGTCGTTGGTGTGTAACCGCTGCTGAATGCTGACGAATGGAGACGGGTGATCTTTCGATTTATCGCCGCGGCGTGAACGAATGGTGTTCACTAACAGGCGATTGGCGTTCTCACGCTTGGTACCGGAAAACATATCTTCCGGTTTGTTGTAGTCATCGAGACAAACGAAACCGGAAAAATCGGGGCCAGGGTAACCACCACGACCGCCCGTAATCTGCCCACCACTGGATCGAGAGACTGTTTCACCGATGGTGCGCCCTCTGGCATTGATAACCTGCCATTCCTCAGCCTGATTCACGCCGAATTTACATGGCCACAGCGACTGATATTCAGGGCTCGCGATGATGTCACGCGTGCGGCGGGAATTACGCTTTACCAGCGTGTCAGCAAATGAAATATTGAGATTACGGAATCGTCTGAGCTTTTCCGTTTGCACCAGCATGTTGATATAAGCCGGTAGGTGGACAGAAACGAACTCAGTTTTTGTACCACCCGGAGGGACGTTGATAATCAGGTTTCGGGGCTGCAACCTGCCAGCCACCAGATCATCAATCTTGCTGGCCATCATTTTGTGATGCCAGTTCACCAGCAAGCGATCGCCCTGCAACATCTCAAACCAAATGCGGGTGAAGTTTAAGAATGATTTTTCAGATTTGGATTTCAATGCCACCCGAGCGGGGAAATCCAGATTTTCCCATTCGAGTAACTGTGACATTTTTCAATCCCGATTTTTACCCGTTTTGGGGGCTATTTAACATATTGTAGATTTTGCGCACCACGCGATCGGAGCTCGCGCCAAAATCGCCACGAAAGCGTTAAAAGTGCGGGTTTTCTCGGTAATAAATGAGAGTTTTCAGCAGCAACATTTTGATAACAAAACGCCGCTATTGCAGTTCGAACAAAACGACAGATGAAACCGATTTTTTCCTGTGTTTTCTCTGCCGCAATCAATCCAAATCAGGGAGTTGATTTTCTAACGCTGACTGCGCCTTAGCGTAATCCTCTGGCGTGTAATTCACCTGGTTGATCGGACCACCATCAGCACCCGTTAGCTCTGTTCGGTTTTTCAACATCCCTAAATGCTGAGCAACCATCTTCAGGGCGTCATCCTGATTGCGAGTGATGACCTCCAAACCGAACTTACCTTCTTTCACACCAGCGTACAGGCGACGAGCTGCGCCGCGTAAATCTCGCGTGTCATGAAAATGCGACCGACTAACACCCATACCGTTACAGCGTGGACATTCAGGATTGGGATCGAGTTGTGCGTCAAAGCCATAGCCGCCGTTATCTTTTGGTTCCGGCTTCTTGGCTTGCTTTGCTCTGTCGCTCGCTTCTTCAAACTCTACCGCATCTTGCCATTGGTACTGGAAACCAAATCCCCAGCAGTGACGGCAGCACAAGCGGCGCAATTCGGTAATCTGGTTAGCGTCAGCGGTCGCAATCTCCCACCACATTTTCAACACGTCATCTTGGGTGATTTGAGTGCGGCGTTCTCTCGAGTCCAAAGCATCGCGAATGGCTCGGCTAACCTTTAAATTTCTATAAAGGATCGATGCCGCAGCGTAAGCCTGTTGCCCTTCACATTTGTACCCTGCCCGTTTGTATGCGGCGACTCGGTTAAGGTCTTTAAGGTACTCATTCACGAAACGAGCCTGCATGTCGTTAAGGCCGTATTCATCAGGGTTTAGCGTCCAGTCATCGTTCGAGTTTTCAATTGTCGGGCAATTCGAATCAATTTGATTTTCAATTTGAGGAATTGATTTTGATGACTGTAAATCCGTCCGACCGTCCGACCGTCCGACCGTTTTTTTTGGTCGGGATTTTTGTTCGGCCTGGTCGGGGTTTTTGGTCGGTTTTTTCTGGCGAACCCATTTAGATTTTTTCGCCATGTCGATTAAGGTGGACTTTGCTATTCCGTGCTTGTCGGCAACCTTCTGAATAGAGAGTTCACCGGCACAGTAATCGCGCTTGATAGACTCCATATCCGGCTTTGCCATGTCTATTCCTTTTTATTCTCGCCTGTATCAACAGTGTCAGGAGTGGTTACGGTGCAAAACTCTCGTAGAAAAAATTCATACCCCCGCAGTTCTTTCCCATCATCACGCTTTAGCTTTTGGTACCAATGCTCATCCTCAATAGATGGCCATTGGAAAGATTTTGCATGAGTCGGTTTATTCATAATACCCCCGCAGGCAATGACCTTTCACCTTTAGCATTTTATAAAACCATTACGCTATTCACTCGTTTGGAAATGAATAATGTGATGGCAATAAAAAACCGCCCGGAGGCGGCTAGTCTGTTCTTTCCATGTATCGGCATATCGGAATGCCGTTTTTATAAACGTGTCGTATTCGACCTATTGGGGTTTCGTGCTCAATGCGAACGGGCGTTTCTATGTCTAGTGAGCGCTGACGTAAATCAAAATCGCTCAGGTCAGGCTCGTAAACAAAATCACCATCATTTTTAGTCATAGTTACCTCGTAACCCTATTCAGCGTTATCACAGGCACTCAGTGAATGCCTGCTGGAGTGTCTATCGCCTCACTTCCCACAATTGCCGAGCAACCCCGCCATTTCCTACAGGGTCACGGCCTTCACGCCGTTTAACGCTGGATTCTAACCAACTTCCGCGGGCTGGGATGTTTTTAATCATAACGAAACCTGCCGCACGAAGTGATGCGCCTGATTCGTCAGCCTGTGTGTACGTGATAATCCGGCAATATCCCATTCCCCACGCAGCCCGCCGAACAGCACCGTATAGCATGCTGTTAGCGTTTCGCGTTCCATCCGTGCATGTCCTGTTGACCTCCAGTGTTAACCCATCATCAAAATGCCGAGCCACTGGACGACCGGCCATCGCCACGCCCACCAGATTTCCAGTTGAGTCACGCAGTCCGATACTGAACTTATGGCCTACTGGCGCTTTGTTGTGCCGATGTAGTTTCCTGACGAAATCACACGCATCACGGAATGAGACGGGGATAATGTTCACTTGTGCTACCTCATTCCGTTATCTGCGTTCAGCTTCGCGTATTCCTGATAGTTGGCTATTAGCCTGGTCAATCACTGTCAGCAGCGGGTCAATCCAGTACACAGCCTGCCCATACGTCAGTCGGCAGGTGGTGGCAGCGGTACCAGAACCGGTTGTGTCAGTTCCGTTGGCAATGGCACGCATTGCGCTGGCACGTAGATGGTGCGTGTAGTCGAGCAGCCGATCAGCAACATCATCAGGGACGCACTTACCACTAACTGGGTCACGTTTAATAATTGTCCGGTAAATAACCTGCTTTTCATCTGACTGCCCTTTGATGTTGATGGCGTACTGATTCGCGTTGCGTGCTATCTCGTTGTAGTGATGAAAATCAAACGACTGACGCGCAATGATGTCCTGCTGGCTGGCGCTGATATCATCAGACTGTTTTCGCCCAATTTCGGCAGCATCAGCATCCCAACGCAGCCCCTGAACGCACCAACCAATTGCTATCCCAGCCACCAGCGAAACCGCAGCAATGATTACTGTAGCCCTGATAGACATAACTCACGCTCCACCGCCCTACGGTCAGTTAATCCGCGCCAGACCTTACCGCCTGCTTTATCCCAGCGCTTTAGCTCGTCACAGGCTTCTGATGTGTCGCCAGCATTCAGTTTGCGCAGCATCGTTGAGCGATTCAGAGAACCGATACCAACGTTGTACGTGAAGGAGATTAGCGCAGCTTTGCGCATGTCGGTCATCGGAACCTTGACGGCCTTCTCTACAGCGGCAGCAGCAGGCGCAATATCTTTTGCCAGCAGGTCATTGCATTCGGACTGCGTGTATTTCTTCGCTG
Source organism: Pectobacterium polonicum (assembly GCF_005497185.1). GTDB lineage: Bacteria > Pseudomonadota > Gammaproteobacteria > Enterobacterales > Enterobacteriaceae > Pectobacterium > Pectobacterium polonicum. The sequence goes on from NZ_RJTN01000020.1 coordinate 28,130, forward strand.
GGATGATGTCGGGGCCAGTGTGTCCGTAACAAACAGTGAGCACGCCAGCTACATCACGGTACGGCGTATAACGAACGCCCTCATGCCACTGAATAAGCACTGTAGCGATGGTAATAGCACCACCTGCGACAGCGCCAGCAATCTTTTTGCGCAGCGACGGGTTCACTTTGATGTCTCCGCGCTACGCTGAAATTCCTTGCGTCTGTAGTACCAGTTCACACCGAATGTTCCGAGTGTGCAGATGATGCCCACAATTAACGCCCAATCATTGAGTGACAGAGCACCCAGCATTGCAGTAAACGAACCCCAGCCAATGGCGGTGCCGCTTGAATATTTGTCCATTCTCATAGCCTCACCTCCCCATCGGGGCTGGCGCTGTGTGTGATTGAAAAATGTGAAAATAAATGTTGTCATATAGTCATTTTTTGACTATATTATTTATATCGAAACGAGATTGAGGGATTCAAAATGACGAGCATTAAAACTATTGAATACAAAGGCAACACGCTGACATTGCAGAAAGATCGCGACGCTGACTGCATCAGTTATGAGATTTTACTACGCGACCCAGTCAAACACTGGGTAGGACGAGATGTTCAGATTTTAACTATTGATTCATCGACCAGTGTTGATGTCTTCTATAAGAAATTCAGCGACTCAGAACTTGCATCTATGATGCAGAGGGAATACGACGACTGCTTTCCTCTTCAAGTCACCGCAACATTAGAAAGCGTTATTGAAGCTGGCGACATTAACACAAAATGGTTTGTGGTAAATGATGAAACTGGTGCGTTATCTGGTAAATACGGTAGCGTTTACACAGAAAGTGGCTGGTACATTTGTAATGAATCAGGTGAAAAAATTGAAAATAAACTCACTGAAAACCAAATCAGCTCAATCAGGGTAGCAATGGATAGAGGTGATACAGCAACCTATTCGTGGGAATTCGATGACTGAGGAGTATGTAAATGTTTAGTGAAATAAAATTCTCGTCACTATCAGACCATGCGTTGGCTGAGCTAATCAAAATGGCAATGGAAGAATTTCAGCAACGCCTGATTAAGCCAGGCGTTAACACTATAAAAACTGTAGACGTTGAACCCGTTGTACTGTACGCCCCTAGTGACAACGAAATGGTATTCATAAACAACTGCCTAAAAAAACGACGCGCTGGGGAGTACATTCACGCCAGCATGAAGGATAAATATCGAGATCTGACACGAAAATATCCGCAGTGGTTTTCAGTGAAGGCATACCCTGACGACTTGCGGGGTAGCGTTTCAAAACACTACGTCGATTACTTCACAAAGAAAGAGTAGGTCGTCAAGTGCCTATGAACGAAAAAAAGAACGGAAAGCTGCGTATCAAAACTAAAACCCGACAGCAGGGGAAGAAAAAAGAATGCAACTAACTCAATTCATCAACAAAAACTTCAACGGCAATAAAGCCGCATTCGCTCGGCACATGGGCGTTGATGCTCAGGCCGTTAACAAATGGATAAAATCAGAGTGGTTTGTCAGCACTACTGATGACAATAAAATCTATCTCAGCTCTGTGCGTCGAGAAATTCCGCCGATTGCATAAACAAAAGCCCCAGCGGTTAGGCTAGGGCTTGAATGGGTACTTGGAGTGGTAATCAACAAGCGGTAATATCGTATTGTTAGGTCAAATTTACCCAATGTTATTCAACTTGTCAATACATTGCTTTTAAAATGGTGCCATCCGTGGCAATCGTGCGTCTATCGTGTAACTTTAGCCAATTCGTTATCGGCAATTGACTCCTCTTTGTGGCATTGCACCACCATAGCGTCATACAGCGGCTTTATCGTGCGTGACCACGTGGGTTGGGTCAGATCAGGAATGAATGCGCTCACAGCCCTATACGCGGCGCTGGCTGGCATTCTTGAATAGCCAGCGCCGCCACATCGACCGCACCCTTTTTCGACTAGCTTACCGTGCAGTCTGGTTTTTTCAATATCCATTGCTCGCCCCGATCCGTTGCAGTCCCTACAGGCAACGCTTACCCACCCCTTGCCGTTGCATTTTTTACACATAACATGATCCACCTCTTCGATTTCTCGCTCCCGATGAAAATCAGATGGACTCTGCCCGAGGTCTTTTGCCCACTGCGGAAGACGCATTAAATAATGCGATTTAACCGCCTTCCCTTTTTGTGGAATTAACCGCTTTCCGGCGCACTTTGGGCATTCTTTTTTCTCCGCTGCGCTTCGGCAATAATCAGCATACGCAAACGTTGCGAGCACTTGCACAACCCTCCGCTTAATATTCCCTTCAAGCTTTGCTACGCCGCGATATTTCCCCGATACGCGGATAGCAAATTGAGTGAGAAGCTCGATAGCACGTTGTTTATCGGTCTGGCTGAGATCATGTTTTCCGCAGAAAGCAGCCATTCCGAACCCTGCCTGTGATTGCGCCATCCCCATGGCTGCCATCACATCAGTACCCGTTAAAGAATCCCCACCAGTAGCCCGAGGTGAATCACTCATCGTCGGGCTTTTTGGCGAATGGAATTTGGCTACGCTTTCGAGTCTCACAGTTGTTTCCTCCGTTCTGGATAGGCATCCCAGCTCTGATAATGCGCTGGCTGGACTTGAGGGGTGATGGGGGTAAATAGGTTGAGGATGTAGGTCAGGATTTTCATGCTGCTATCTCCATCTGACGCTTGCGCAATTTCTCGTAATGCCTAGCCCGTCGCGTGAATATGCCTTTCACTCGCCTGAGATAGTCGATGTCGAATTTGCGCGATGTGTTGTCATGCTCCAGTCGCTCTACGCAATGAAGTCCAATTTTTTCGATGAGATTTATTCGATAGGGAATCAGGTTCCCTGACAGGTCGCGGTTGCAGTGAACGCAACCAGCATGATTATTGAAAATGTTGAACCTTAAATGTGGTGCTGAGCCTCTTGACCGATAATGACTTGCGTCTACTGCCCCACCCCGAACGCCGTAATTGAGAGGTTTACCGCACGCGATACAGGGCTTCCCGTAATCACGCCAAAATATGAACCGGTTCACAGCGGCTTGCGCCTCTTTGTTCCAGTCTGATTTCGTCTTGAGAGATTCTCTGCGGCGCTTTAAGTCGTCACGCTGTGACTTTGCTTGCCTCCATGCTTCGCGTTCAGACTTGCGCTTCTCTTGTTGCTCTGCGTAGGTCATTGCGCATTTGATGGAGTAACAGACTTTTTGAGTGGTAGAGCGAGGGGTGTATTCAGCGTCGCATATCGGGCAGGTCTTAGGCTTCGGCGGCTTGTGCCGTTCAGCCATCGCTTTTCTCCTGTTCCAGTAGTTCCCCTGCGCATTCATCACAAACGTGAGTTTCGAACGGATGCAAATCAGCATTGCAATTAGCACAGAGTGATTGACCCTCGTAGCCGACTACGCATGAGCGCTGAATGCATGATTTTTGATATGCAGATATTTCGTTCTGAGTTAGCACTATGCAGCCCTCCGTATTCCCTGACCGATATTCATTAGCAGCGGTTTTGAAACGGTGGTGATTATCCGGCGCGGAGTGGTGAACGGGCGCCAAATCAGGAGCATTGAGCCTTTGCTATTGCCTTTTTTCTCCATCCCCGTAGATGGCTCTACGAAATTAACTCTCCCGTCAGTAATGACCCTCACCTCATCAACTGAATTCAGCGCGAGCGAGAACCAGCCGACTGACATGTCTTCGGGTATTAGCATCACTACAGTTCGGTTTTGTTTGCGATATTGCTCCGCCGATTTCTCAATCCATGGAGTGATTTTGCTGTACGGCGGGTTACACCAGATCGCACCGTGGCTAAACCAGTCAACATTGAGCGCATCGTCAGACTCAGTGAGATAATGCGCGCACAGTGCATTTTTATCACTAGCAGCAACGTCGAGGTAAAATCCAAATTCAATATCGAGGGCGTCGAATAACCACAGCGGTGTTTGCCAGCGATCCTTATCATCTGCTGATGTGTTTGATTTGAGTGTCATCCCCGCACCCCGCTCAGTAGCTGATCGAATCGAGCCGCCGAATTGGATGGGGTGGACTTCCTACGCTGGCGCGGCGTGCTGTCTTTCCTGCCCAGCGGGCGGCCCAACTTGATGTCGGTTTTCAAGTCACCGCACGCCACATACAGATAGCTGCCGCGATTTCCTGATCGAGTTAGTTCACCGCGATTCAACATGTCATGTACTGCGCATGAGATATTTCCCCTTGCACATCCAGACAATTCGCAATGAACTCGTATTTCTGGAAATGTCGCTCTGTCGTGAGTTTTGAAATACTCACTGATTATTTTTCGTGTGCTCATAAAACCTCAGAAGAAATTCCGTAGTTGATTGAGAATGTTTTCGTCTTTCGTCCCGACGAAAACGTGCTTGATAGCGGCGTTGATTAATGCGGAATAACAGCGTTCGAACTCGTCTGGTTCCATGTTCGCGTACGCCAGGCTCTTGGCTTCCGTTCTGACATCACCATTCAGCCGTACCGTTTGCTCATAGAACCCGGCAAGTATCGTCAGGTCTTTGCGGAAGCGGTTAAACTGGCTGTATTCATCCATGTGCTCAAGGCCCGCCCTATCCGCTGCCCAGTGCTGGAAGCAGAAGTTGAAAAAGGCAAAGGCTTTGCGGTGAAATGCTGGATTGCGGGTTAACTTGATTTCGGCGCTGTACATCTCGCCATTTTTGAACTTTGTCAGACGGGGTAAATCATGTTCGAACGCTGGACAGAAAACGCCACCGGCATTTTTGACCATTTCGATTTGCAATAATCAATCCTCGATATTTTCGTTATTAATCCAGCGTTGCAGCACGACTATCAGTTGCTGCGCCTGTTCTGTATCAACAGCCAGTCCGTCTTCTCCGATAGACAGCACTTCGCCTAAATCTTCGACTACCAAGCCATAGCAATTTTCGTTCTCTGGAATAATCATTACATCCTCCGGGCAAAAATAAGGCCCGCGATTATTAGCGAGCCTAGTAGTTCAGATAAATATGGGTAAATCATGGTTAGTCCTGTGGTGGTGCGGGGAGTGGTTGCCAGCACTGAAAGCTACCAAACGAGAAAAACGACTTGCCGATGTGAATCCCGTTCCACGTCAAGCACCCCTGATTCTTATCCGGCATTCTCTCGCTTGTCTTAATCCACTCACTCATTGCAAGCCCTCCGCTAGTTTAGGTTCAACTTCCATACCGCTACCGTGGCAGTACGGGCATTCGTCCACGTCATAGCCGCCGCCATTGGGCAGTAATCCGCCAACCAATCCATGCCCATTACAGCCCGTGCATTTTTGCTCAACCATTTTCACTTTCACTCTTCACCCCTTTAACTTTTCTCGCGCACAAACTCGCGCCGCCTATTCCTGTTTGTTTATAGTGATTACACTCTTTGCAGGTGCCGTCTGCTCGGCATCCGGGGATTTCGTTAGTCATAGTCACCATTCCACGCTTGAGTTGGCGATAATCCAGCGTCAAAATCTTCACGCCACTCGTTTTCGTACATCGGAGCGTAATAGCCCTTGGATTGTGCTATTCCGATTAACTCAGCAAACCATTTGTCGAATGTCACGGTTTCACCTCGTCTCTCATCCGCTCTATTGCGCTAATTGCTGATAACATCCCGATACGCATTCTCTCCGATTTTTCCAGCCGTAATTTGTCACGCATAATTGCCAGCGCCGAATTGAATGATTCAATTTTCGCCTCTGCAATGGATTGTCTGCGTGTGGGGTTTCTTGCTGGCTGGGTGATGATGGATGGTGCGTATTTCGGTTTTCGTTGCCGCTGTTCAGCTATTAGAGCGTCTAATCTTTCGCGCTCATTGTGCATATCACTCCTCCTGTTTATTCGGTCTAGGCCGCACCTTTGTTTTCGATAAGGAACATCCCGTTGCGGATCTGCCTGGCCTTGGTCACATCGCCCAGCAAAAAAGGCTTTGGCGTTTCCTGAAATCCAGAGCGAATATTCTGCGCATCGTCCATGCCGATCAGGATGGTTTCGCATTTCTGCACGCCGGTGATCAGCATCGCTCGGTAGCGTTTCTCAAACTCACGCGCCCGGAACGGCAATTCCTCTTCCGTCACTCCAGCAAACTCAATCCAGCCCCCCATATCAGAAATAACTGCGTGAATCGCGGGGTCATCAAACACAACACTGTTGCGGCGTCCGTAGCTGCAAATGGCCTTGTATGCCTTGCTCCATGCCTGTAACGCTCTGCCGTCCTTGTTGCCCTCGATGTGCCGCAGCAGGTCAGCGGGTTTGGGGAAGAACTGCCCGTTGTCGGTGTCGCGGGTATGCCCCTGAAATGCTCTCTGCACATCCTCGGATGGGTACGGCTTCAGGGCGTTCCAGTAAATCCCGATCATCACCTCGGAAATCTCTTTCCCGTATATCTCGCCAATCGCTGCCATCGACTGAGCGAACTTAGGTTTTTCAGTGTCGTTCATCAGAATGGTGCTCCGCTGTCTCCCTCTCCTGCCCAGCGCTGGAGACGGTCAAGGTTTCTTGCAGTGGTTGCCGAGTATTTCCCGGCTGCGATCGCCTTCGCGTGCTCGTTGTCGTCAAGGTCGCGCAGCTTCTCAACCTGAGCGGCGTCACGCAGGATTGTTTCTATGCCGTCATAGCGCCTGTTGGATGGATTTTTTCCCATTAACCAAGCGTCGTACTTGGCACCAGATATGGCCTTGCAGAGGTCAGCAACGGTGAATCCCTCATCGAGACGGGCGTTGATTTTCTTCCGGCGCTTCTGGTCGAGTTTTGATGTCGGGTGGTTGTGTTCTGCCTGCCAGTGGCTGAACACGGTTTTGATGGCTTGTGATGCTGGTTGCTCTGGCGGGCTATCTTCGTCCTGCTCAGGTGGTTTTTTACACACGTCCCCAGCGGGGACTATAGGGGTAATACTGTCTTTATTGTCTTTTGTAATATTGTCTTTTGTAATATTGTCTTTTGTGTTTGACCGTTTCGGTAAATCGCTTTTTACCGATTCAGGAAAGGTTTTCTTTACCGATTCGGTAAATGTTTTACTGAATCCGTTAAACTTGGTTTTCCACTCAGAAACGGCCTTGTTCATTCCTACCTGACGCCCTTGCTGTACAAGGACTCCCATCCTGATTAAATCGTTTCTTGCTGTAGAGCATTTTGTTGCCGCCATCCCTGTTAGGCCTGCGAACTGCTCATTGCCGATCCAGTCCATTTTCTTGTTATAGCCGTAGGTCTTTCTCCATACAGCCATAACGATCAGCAGTTGGTGTTGCGTCAGGCCAGATAACATAACGGCCTCAAGCAATTCGTTAGCAGTTCGCGTGTAACCATCTTCGAGATCTGCCACTCTTTTCTCCTGCCCCGGTTCAGGACCGGGGAATTTGATTACCTCAGCAGTGTTCATGTATAATTACCCCTGTGATTTGATCCAGTTAAAATTCCATCGTTATCTGAGAATCCGCGCCTTTGCCCGACGCGGATTTTTTTATTCCAACCGCTTTGTATGCCTCTTGAATTGCATACCCAAGCGGACTACATTCAGCAGCCATTTTCGCTATGCAAAATATCGTTGCGATGTCCCGCCAGTTCATTCGACTGATTTTTGATTCATGCCATCCCGCCATTTCAGCGAATTTACGGCCTGTCACATGAGAGACGGTGATGAGTAAATCTGTCTCAGCCCGATCAATCTCGCGCTGTGTTGGTTTGCTGTAGTTTGCGTTGTCCATTAGTTACTATTTTCCTGTTTTAAATGCATAGGCATCCCGTGGGGTGCCACTTTGTTTAGTGCTCCACAATGGCAGAGCGAGATCAGCGGGTTTAAAGAGCGGGTGTTGCTATTTCTTGCTGCTAGGGAATGGCTTAACCTCTTCCCCTTTAACGCTGCCATCATGTTGAATAGTGACGAAAATATTCCGTCCTGCTCTGATGGCTTTACTTATTGCGCACTGAATCACGCCAAAATCTTTTGCGGCTTTAGCCTGCCCATGGATCTTGGCGTAATCCTCAAGTGTCATTCGATTCATAGGTCGCTCCCTGTTAATTACAGATAAAGAATACTACAGGTAATTATTCATGTAAATATCCTAAGTATTTTTGTTTGATTACCTTTGCTATTAAAATGTGAGAATGGAAACGAAAAAGACACTGACGAGAGAACAGCTTGAAGCGGCAAGAAAGCTAAAAGCTTTGTACCAGTCGAAGAAAAAAGAATTGAACGTCACGCAATACACTATCGCTGACGAGTTGGGAATATCTCAGGGTGCCGTTGGTCATTATCTTAATGGACGGATCGCGCTCAATGTTCCCATGGCTTCAGGGTTTGCCAGAATCCTTCAGGTTCCAATATCTGAATTTAGTCCCGAGCTTGCAAGCGATGCGGCATCTTACGCAAGCAGCGTTGATTCAAACGTGTCTTTCCACGGTTTCCACGAACCAAAAGGCGAATATCCCGTAATAAGCTGGGTAAGTGCTGGTTCGTGGTCTGAGGCTATTGAGCCGTACCACCGCAGGTCTATTGATCGCTGGTATGAAACGACCGTTGATTGCTCTGATAGCTCGTTCTGGCTGGACGTTAAAGGCGATTCAATGACGTCGCCCGTTGGGTTGAGTATACCTGAAGGCATGGTGATCCTGGTTGACCCAGAAGTGGAGCCAATTAACGGGAAGCTCGTTATTGCAAAGCTGGATGGTGAGAACGAGGCAACGTTTAAGAAGTATGTTGAAGACGCCGGACACAGGTTCCTAAAGCCGCTGAATCCTCAGTACCCGCTGATTACGATTAACGGGAACTGCCGGATTATCGGCGTTGTTGTTGACGCGAAGATAGCCAATCTTCCGTAGGGCTGATTTAGCCACTGGCGGTGGGTGTGGGTGTGGGTGTGGGTGTGGGTGGGTGGATATTTTTGTGATGCCATTAACACGAAACTTATATAAAATAAAGGAAATATCATGACTGAAATATTAGAGCTGGGGACTTCGCCAATGCCGAAATCAATTTGTTTTTTTAACCATAAGGGTGGTGTAAGCAAAACCACTACTGCTTTTAATATTGGTTGGGGGTTAGCGAGTGCCGGCAAGAAAGTCATGATGGTTGACCTTGACTCTCAGTGCAATCTAACTGGAATGGTTTTAGGTTACACGACCGTTAGTGAAAGCTTGGAAAATTTTTACAGCAGTAGATACAATCTAACAATGGAGTCTATTGTTGATACGTTAATGAATGGCTCATCGGTAGAAGAGTTAGTAAATTCTGATTCGGCAAAGCTCTTTGAGTGTCAAAATAAAAATCTTTATCTGCTCCCGGGACACCTTAGCGTCTCAATGCTCGACTCTCAAATTAGTGTTGCTCTTAAAATTGCTTCTGGCGTTCCCTTGACAAGGAACCTCCCTGGCAACCTGCCTAAAGTTATCAACATGATTGCTGAGAAAAATCAAATAGATTATGTCATTTATGACTTAAGCCCAAGCGTCGGCGGCTTGAATGAAATAGCTTTAATGTCTAGTAATTATTTTATTGTACCAGCGACTCCAGACTTTTTTTGTTGGCAAGCGATTAACTCCCTGTCTGAAACTATTACAGCATGGCATGCTGAGTTAGACTTCTTCAAGAAGACTGCAAAATCGGGAACAGCGATAAATATAACCAATAAACCTAAATTTATTGGTGCAATCCACCAAAGATATCGCCCACGAAATGGTATGCCTGTAAAATCTTTTGAGCACTGGGTCAATGAGATTCACGGGGCTGTAAATAATGTTTTAGCTACTTCACTGCATCTTATTGGCTGTTCTGCATCAGAAGATGAAATTCAAAAATCCCTCGATGCTACAGATACCCCGCATTTAAGGGCTTATGATTTAGCCCAGATTTCCGACTTTAACTCCTTAATTGCTATCAGCCAAAAACTGTCCAAGCCAGTTTTTGCGATTACGGATGAGGACTTGAAGGGTGATGGTAAAGCAGGAAATGTTTTTGACACAATGAAAAGCAATCGAGACCTTTTCTTCCAACAATTTGAAAGGCTTTGCAGGCGCGTTCTAATGCTTACCGCATGATATACCCCCCCCCCCCACCACTCCCCCACCCGGCCCCGCGCCGGGTTTTTTGTGCCCTTCCCCCCCATTTCCAGCATTTCGAACTACCAAAAGATTTTTGGTAGTTGCCCACTCCTGCACTAAATCACTACTCCTGCACCTTTCCGTAGCTCCTGCATGCCCTCAGATATCCGCCTGAAAAATAAATTCACTTAAAAATCAATACTGTGAATATTTTTATAAAAAATAAATACTGAGAGTATTTACAATAATAAATACCTTGAGTATTCTTACCTCACAGCACGACGCAGCCCACCGCCAAGTGCCTCGCTCTTTAACATGAATGGGAATTCTCCTGCCAATGTAGGAGACCAAAGTGAATGCTTTGGGATTGAGTGAATACACAGGCTGATGTGCAGCGGGACGTGGCTGACTCGCAGGGATGGCTCAAGCGAATAAGCAAGCTCGACGCCGCCGAACAAGCGCCCTATGACGGAGATCAGCACCGTCCACTCAATCACCAAAGCACTCATAGGAGACAGTAATGACAACAATCATCGTTAAGCCAGCTAAAGACAACGCCAAAACACGCCGCTATCGTCAACGTGGTGAGCTTATGGCAAGGCGCCGGGAACATGCAGCGCTAGCATTCAAAATCAGCAAAGCGTGGGCGAAATTAACTCACGTTGATTTGCCGAAAAGAAGTGAGCCGGAATATTCCGGCTCTGTGTGTCTGCCGCAAGTAGCGTTGTTTAACGCAGGGCATCGCGGAAAGCCTAATAACCCGTTTCATGTTCAAAAGTGAGAAAGACATGAGCAACAAACCAAACTCAGTATTGCTGACAGAAATAAACAACAATGCACACTCGGAAGAGAAGCTAAAAAATCAACGCGGCATGGTGGTTAGTGCAATATCAGCATGGTCTCCTGGTGGGGATTGTTACAAAGATTTAAATCGCAGTGCTGAGTATTGCAACGAACAGAAAGAATATTTCGTTGAAGCATTGCGCTTGATTGATAAGCACTTGAGAAAGTTTAACCGACAGGCTGCATAGCGCAGCCTTTTTTATTTACGCACATTTGCAACATCGGGGAAATAATGAGACCAGAAGAGGTGATCGGATACACATTATATTACGCTGTGATGGGAGTGGCGTTGTTATTGATGCTGCTATTTCTGAGCGCTGTTTTGATGATATTTATTTAATAGCCTAATGCCTACATCGTGGGCATTGTGAAATTAACCAAATACAGGAAGCCACGATGAACGATAATATCTGTGGCGGCGTTATCGTGTGCCGCCCATTCGACGCAATTAAATCAATACAACACTCTCGCACAAATATATTAACGAGCGATGATTTTAAACCGAGAACGCTCGTTGACATGATTATTCGGTTTTTGAATCGGAGATTGCAGCCGTGAAAATGGAAAACCCACTCAGATATCCAGCATCAAGGCGCGTCGGAATTTCATTTCATGGTCTGTATATCACAATGGCGAAACAGTGCAGAGAAAATGGATGGCATGCTGAATCAGCAAATTATCTACATCAAGCATCAATGCAGAGAAAAAACATTGCCATTCTGCACTCAAAAACAAACGAATCAGAGTGTTCAGAAATCCACAGCGACGAGCCTATTACATGGGATGAGTTCGCTGGTAATCACATGTGAGGTGAGTTGTGGAAACGAAAAAGGTATATGCCGCGATCTGCGCGGTGGCTGAGGAAATGGCAACACAGGGAATCAGCAAGAGTAGAGAGAACCGCCAGCAGGGATTTATGTTTCGCGGCATTGATCAGGTTTACAACGCATTAGCTCCTGTTCTAGCAAAGCATAAATTAGTCATCCTGCCAAGAATCACAGAGCGAACGGTAACAGAGCGTGTTACGAAAAGCGGCGGCACGCTGTTCTATGTTGTCATCAAGGCTGAGTTCGATTTCGCCAGCGCAGAGGATGGGAGTATACATACCGTGGCGACATATGGCGAGGCAATGGATAGCGGCGACAAGGCGACCAATAAGGCTATGTCGATCGCCTACAAATATGCCGCATTTCAGACGTTCTGCATCCCAACTGAAGAAACCGCAATAGACCCCGACGCAGAATGTCATAACGTCGCGCCACGCAGCCCTGATGAAATATTGAAAGACTTCACAGCACTGGCGGGTGAATGTCAGTCGCTTGATGAGTTAAAGGGAATATATAAGCCTGCGTGGAATTCCCTTGCGTCATCAGCAGACCATCAAAATAAATGCGTCGAAGTTTTCAAAAATCGCGGCGCTGAACTCAACAAGGCGGCATAAATGGCTAGTAAAGGCGTTAATAAAGTGATTCTTGTCGGAAATCTGGGTCAAGACCCAGAAGTCCGCTATATGCCGAATGGTGGTGCAGTTGCCAACATCACGCTGGCTACGTCGGAAAGCTGGCGTGACAAGCAAACCGGTGAGCAAAAAGAGAAGACCGAGTGGCACCGCGTGGTGCTGTTCGGCAAGCTGGCAGAAGTCGCGGGCGAATACCTGCGTAAAGGCTCTCAGGTTTACATTGAAGGCGCACTGCAAACCCGAAAATGGGCCGATCAGGCTGGCGTAGAGCGTTACACCACAGAAGTGGTTGTTAACGTCGGCGGCACCATGCAGATGTTGGGTGGGCGTCAGGTCGGCGGTGCACCAGAAGGCGGCAATACAGGTGGCGGTCAGCGGCAAGCGCCACAGAATAATGAACCTCCAATGGATTTTGACGACGAGCCACCATTTTAGAGGTGATAAATGATATGGCATATGATTATCTCGAAGAAATAGAGCAGATGAGATTAAGCCGAATGTCTGAAAAGGATAAGGCTAGATATCTCAAGCATTCTGAAATAGTTAACGGCGCAATGAATGCTATTGAGTGCGCAGAAAAAGGAATATCACACCCTCAAATAATTGATAGAGATAAATCAATTAATGATGCAATTGATAGAAAAATAAATGACATGAAATTAGCTGAAATACAGCGAGAAAGAATTAGCCAGCAACCAAAACAAAATATAGAAACAACTCAATCTGACCCATACGCATGGATGCGTGGAATTGGTCGTCAAGATAACTGGACGGGTGACTAATGAACACAGCATATCTAACAGCAGCTAACCATGCCGCTGCATACGAACGCGCACACGATTTCACGCAGGCCAAAATGATGTGGCTCGCAGCATTGCGTCACGCCAATACGAAAGATTCGGGCTGGTGCGAATTACGCGCTGAGTTTTGTGATAAATGGGTAAATAAAATTGAGGTGACAAATGGCTGACATTATCGACGCTGCAAATGATTTAACCGATTTAAATATTCAGCACGCATTAGCTAACCGCCCTGCTCCCATGCAATTCACAGGAAAGTGCAAATACTGTAGCGAGACGATTGAAGTCGGTCATTTCTGCGATGAATATTGCAGAGAGGATTACGAGAAACTGGAGAAGAATAATCGTGGATAATAATTTATACGCAGAACGAGACATTATACAGCTTGATGTATCCGGTAATTTTTATTGCCAACATGTTCATCATATGACATCGGAGAGCCTGTACAGTAAATCAGACATCGCTGCTGAGCTTGGTTATCGCGATTTCTGCATATCGGAATTACAAAAAGACAATGAGACTCTCCGCGCAATGATGCGTGAGCTGGAAATTCAGCGCGATAAGTTCGACGCAATGCTAACAGAGGCGGTTCAGTCTCTGAAAGAAACAGAAAAGCAGCGGGATGGGCTGGCTTCGGAAAATGAATTGATGTTTAGGAGTTGCTCTGATTGGCCAGCGGAATATCACCCTGAAAATGGTGCGAAAACAGAAGTAGAGCGTAGTGTTCTATTCCCAGCCACTGATAAGCGCATCCGTGAAATCATGGCAATAGCAATAGAAGAATTAGCCATATACCTAAATTTTGAATATCAGGCCTTGGTTTCACAAGGGCGAGTAGCTGAAGATGGCAAGGGTAATTACTCACATTATCTAGCGAATCGATGCGAGATGTACGCCAGCAAACTGCGCGGAGGTGGGGTGTGAGTGAGCGTGAATATTTCGTTCTGAGCGTAAAACATACCCAGCGGCATAGCCCCTACATCACGCTGTGGGGTGCAAACAATTCAGGCTATCGTGGCGCACCACGCAGTAAGGACGAAACATGATTCATTTCCACGGTGGGCCTATTACGCCAGATACGTGCGCATTACGCGCCTGGCGTGGGCGACATGCGTTTATCAGCTTCGCAAATTCTGGACAGTTGGCGCTCGCGTCAGAAGTTTGTCAGTCGTTCGCATTGGATAACGGCGCGTTCTCATTTTGGACAAAACAGCGCGTCGTTGACTGGCATGAATATTACGAGTTTGTCGCAAAATGGGCTAATCATCCCCGGTTTTCATTCGCAATTATCCCCGATGTGATCGGCGGAACAGCAGAGGAAAACGATGCACTAATCGCTGAATGGCCGCATGGGAAATTCATTGGCTGTCCGGTATGGCATATGAACGAACCTGATGAACGGTTTATTCAGTTGTGTAATGAGTGGCCACGCGTTGCGATCGGCAGCATGGGTGAGTACGACGCTAAACGGCCACGTAAATGCGTCGCAAAACTGCGCGATTTGATACGCCACGTTGTTGATGAAAACGGCTATCCGGCCTGTAAACTGCACGGACTGCGGATGCTGAATAGAGATATTTTCCGTCACATTCCACTGTCATCAGCTGACAGTACAAATGTAGCCAGAAATATCGGCATAGATAAATCGTGGAAGAGATCTGCATATGCCCCAGCATCGAAAGAAACCCGTACCAGTGTTTTAGTTGAGCGTATTGAATCAATGAACAGCGCCAGCGCGCTGCTGTGGGACGAGCATAGAGATCTTTTCACACCACAACTGGCATTTGAATTGTAAGGGCTGAAACATGACAACTTTAACAAATGAAAGGCTGGAAGAAATCATCGAGCGACGCTCACCGTCTTTGAGATGGGAAGAAGCACCAGCAATGGCATCTGAAATTCTATCACTCCGCGCGCAACTGGCAGAGCTGCGGGGGCAAGAGCCGGAGGCGACCGTACTTGATGGCGGTCGCCAAATGTCTGCACATAACAAGAGTCTCGTTTTTCAAATTGTCGCGGAAAATGGAGCTAAATTCGTGCCGGGGGATAAGCTCTATACCCGCCCCGTTACACCAGCCGCAAGCCAGCCTTACACGGTGCCGGATGAGGCCACGCCCGAAAATATACCGGTGCTCTCTGGTGTGCTCGTTCCGCGCAACGGAGGATGGCACAAAATGGATGAAAGCGACTGCCATATGGCTGTTGAAGTTTGGAACGCCTGCCGCGCCGCAATGCTCCAGAAAAACCATTCCGGTGACGTCACCAATAAGGATAACAACCATTCCGAGGATGGGCGCGGTATGGTCAACCATCCGGTAATTCCGGATGGTTCAGTGCCGGAAGCGCTTCGCATTATCGGCCAACAAATCAACACTCAGGACAACCGCATAACTGACCAGCCTATGTTCGTCGTATTTCAGAAGCGTGAAATCATTGGTAGCGATGAACATTCACCAAGCCGCATTGTTTGGATTTGGGATGGCGAAGAGGTCAGCGAATTGCGAGCCAAGCGACTTGAAGCTTTGCATCATGGTTGCCGTGATACACGCGGCTATGATCGCTATGCGATGCAAGAGATTGATGAGTTTGTTACCGCCTGCTTTACCGAGAAGGGATGCAAAGATTACTTGAGCCTTAATGGGCATAACCTGCGGCAACCGTATATTTTTGCCTGCGGTTCATACCGCAACAATGAATATCAGACCGTGCGTAACTGGTTAAGCGCCGCCGCTCCGCAGCATAAGGGGGGAGTAGATGTCAGTAAGAATGTTAACTAGAAAGCACCCATGCAGAATATCGCCGAATGATGTTATTCAAGTATTTGGCGATTGGTATAGGGTGAGATATATAACTCGTCACAAAGGTACTTGCCTGTATTTGCAACCTGAAAGTGAGCCGCTTTCACCCTTCACTGAGAACGATGTATTAATCATATCGATTAATGACGATGCGGTCACAGGGATTGATGTTGAGGTGATAGATGCCTAAATCCCCAGCAGAACAACCAGCCGCCCCGAGCGGTTTTTTTACGCCTGAATTAAGGAGATGAGGATGGAAATCAGCATCGGTGACAAATACGTCATCACAGCAGACCAGTACCAATATGTTTTGCAGGAGCGCAAGACAAAGAAAGACGGCAAGGATGCAGGCGGTGAGTATCTATCGACTATCGGCTATTACACGAAGCTGTCACAGCTCATTAGCCGCCTCTGCCACTTGGATGTGATGACGTCAGATGCGCAGACATTGCAGGCCGTAGAGCAGCGTATAGCGCGGTTATCGTTGGAAATTGAATCAGCATTTGGGAGATGAGGATGGGTAAGCATACACCGGGCCCGTGGTTTGTAAACGGGAAAGAGAGCATAAAAGTGACAGGTAATATGAATGTTATTCAAACCCACAGTAGTGATGGGCTTGGATATCATGTGGCTTATGCATCGGGATGGGTGGACGATAAGGAAACCGCAGAAGAGGCAAGGTGTAACGCAAATTTAATCGCCTCTGCACCGGATTTGCTTGAGGCGCTGGAGGGGATTATTGCCGATGAGGGTAGAGGGTGGGCTGCAATTAATCCTCCGCGCACCGAAGCGGCTAAAGCAGCAATCGCCAAGGCCAAAGGTGAATCATGAAAATATCCTCATTAAAACCAGACGATATCGTCTGGTCTGTGTTACGTCGCAACATGGGCAATACAACGATTAAAAGCATTGATGTATTCAGCGTTAAAGTTTTCGAGGTGCACGAAAATTACGTCATCGCGTCATGGAACGGCAACCCACGGGAAAAATTTAGAGAAAGGACAATATCAAAATGGCGCAGAAATAAACCCGTCACAATCCGACTGCCGCTTGGCAATTACAGATTGGCGACCCGAGAAGAAATTAAGAGCATGAAAGAGGCTGAAACCTCATGAAGCGAACAACGCTAACAGCAAAGCTATTTCTGGCCGCTATCACAGCGGCTTTTTTGTGATCTGTTTACACCATGTGCGTGACTGTATGAATGCGGAAACAGAGAACGCTCTACGCAGCGTAGCTAAAACCTGTCGGTCTGAGATCATCGCTCAGACGAAAGACCAGCCGAAAAAAAACCACGATCCGATTATTACCCGCATTCTCGACCACCACGCAAAACGTATCACCGCCCTACCGCCGAATACATTCAGTGCGAAATTGTGGCTGAGTTATTTCGTGCGTGTCGTTGATGCTGAAGCTAATAAGTGAGGAGTTATGTCAGAAGAGGTTTTTACGAGAGAAGAAGCCGCGGCGTTTCTGAAAGTCGATAAGGGAACAATCAGTCAGTGGATACGATCTGGCAGGCTACAGGCGGCAAAAATAAACCCAGCCAAACCGAAAAGCCCATATCGAATTTTCAAATCGGACTGCATTGCGGCGCTGAAAGGTCAGGTACACAATAGCAGCGTGAATGCGGTTGATGTGCATGAGGATAAAGTATGTCAATCAAACTACGGGGCGGAACGTGGCACTGCGACTTCGTTACGCCAGCAGGTGAGCGAGTTAGACGCTCTCTTGAGACAACGGACAAGAAGCAAGCGCAAGAACTTCATGATCGTCTAAAGGCGGAGATGTGGAGGGTCTCTAAGCTCGACGAGGCGCCGAAAAAAACATTTAACGAGGCCTGTATTCGGTGGATACGAGAGAAGGCTGACAAAAAAAGCCTTGATGATGACAAGAGCATTATCGGGTTTTGGTTAATGCATTTCGATGGACGCATTCTGTCAAGCATTAAGTCGGAGGCAATAATGGAGGCGGTTGACGGGATGGAAAACCGCCGCCACCGATTGAACTGGGAAATGACAAGGGATAGGTGCAACAGGTTGGGCAAGCCAGCGCCAGAGTATACCCCAAAGTTGGCAACGAAGGGGACGCGGACAAGGCACCTGGCCATCCTCCGCGCAATCCTAAATCTCGCCGTTACATGGGGATGGCTGGATAGGTCGCCGAAAATATCAACGCCGAGAATAAAAAATGGGCGCATACGCTGGCTAACTGATGATGAGTCAAAGCGGCTTTTCTCAGAGATAGCGCCGCACTTTTTCCCCATCGTGATGTTTGCTATATCAACAGGGCTACGCCGCTCTAATGTTACAGATTTAGAGTGGTCGCAGGTTGACATGGAAAGGAAAATGGCATGGATGCACCCAGACGAAACGAAAGCGGGCAACGCAATAGGCGTTCCGCTTAACGAAACGGCGTGCGGGATAATCAGGGCTCAGCAAGGCCAGCATAAGCGATGGGTTTTTGTTCACACCAAGGCTGCGTATCGCAGCGATGGAACAAAAACCCCCGCAATACGCAAGATGAGAACCGATAGTAATAAGGCATGGCAGGGGGCGCTAAGGCGTGCAGGCATTAGCAACTTCAGGTTCCATGATCTTAGGCACACTTGGGCAAGCTGGCTGGTTCAGTCAGGCGTCTCACTTCTTGCCCTCAAGGAGTTGGGCGGGTGGGAAACATTGGAAATGGTACAGCGATACGCACATTTATCCGCTGGTCATCTCACAGAGCACGCGAGCAAAATTGACGCAATTCTAGAGCGTAATGGCACAAATATGGCACAAGATGAGAATGTGATTTACATGAAAGCTAGATAAGTTATTGAATTAACTGGTGCCGATAATAGGAGTCGAACCTACGACCTTCGCATTACGAATGCGCTGCTCTACCAACTGAGCTATATCGGCGTTGGGAATAGTCGGGCGAGAGCCTGACGTGAACTACGGGATGACAAACTAGTGAAATCAGCATCTCAAGTCAAGTGGCTGACGTTCGCCTGCTGGTTTTATCATCGCTTGATGATAAATAAAGATTTTTTAATAATTAACCAAACTAATAAAGGCCAATTATATAACTTTCAGGCTTAACACATTAGGACTGCGTTAAACAAGATGCGTTATCGGCCACGTAGGATCACGATCGTTTTCAGGTCTTCAAGCCTGTATCTTGAGGAAGATCGGGTATATCGAATAGAACGATTAGGTAGGATATAAATAGAAATAAAAAATTAACATTGATAAATAATAACTATTATTTATTACTCATCCCATTACAGCCTCACTTTAAAATTCATTTTTGCGTTATGTTTACTATTTGAGTGTCTTTAACTTTAATTAGTCATTAGGGCTTAAATACTCAGACGATAGAAAACATTATCGATTAAAAAAACCATCGAACACTCTATTCATCTTTGGAGGTAAAAAACGCATTAACTAATGATAGAAAAAATAACCAACTCAAACAAACAATAGCAACTTAATTAATTCAAATTAAAGTATTTAGGCATGGAGAATATATGGTGCATAAAAAATTACTTCTCAGCGCGACGGCTTTACTATTCAGCATTTATTTCCCCCACGTCGAAGCTCAAGATGGCGACAATAAGCAACAAGAAAATGGATTCATGAACCCTCCTGTACTGGCTGAGTCTTCGACAATGCCGTCAGGAACGCTTTATCAAAGAAAAATCAACGAACCAGCTCAGCCTCATCTTGGCCGAGAGCGGGCTTTAGACTTGAAAGTGCAATATACCGAGGGGCTCATTCGTAACCCGGCACAAGGCCATCCAGATAAAGTGCGCTTGCGTAGTTATAGTGGCCCCCATGTCGATCCTTACCACCCTTTTATAGCCCCAACCATTGAAGCCACGCCGGGTGATACCATCAGAATAAGGCTCGATAATCAACTTCCCGCTGAGCCTGAATGTGCCCAAAAAACGAAAGATATTAATATCCCACACTGCTTTAACCGTACCAATCTACATGGCCACGGGCTTTGGATCAGCCCAACGGGAAATAGCGATAATGTTTTGTTATCGATTAACCCGGGTATGAAGTTCGAGTATGAATATAATATCCCCAGCGATCACCCAGCCGGAACATTTTGGTACCATCCACACAACCATGGCTCAACGGCGATTCAAGTTGGCAGCGGTATGGCCGGTGCGCTTGTGATTCGGGGGGATCGCATGCCCACCGAGGCCTCAAACGGCGATATTGATACGTTGCTTAAGACTACGGACGGCAAGCCATTTCCTGAACGCCTATTGGTCTTTGAACAAATTCCCTATGCCTGTCTCAAAGATGGCAAGCTGAAGAAAAAATCAGATGATTCAATTGATTGGTCATGCGCCCCCGGAGAAGTTGGTGAGGTCGTTTCTTACGAACAATTCAAACCAGGCTCATGGGATGACTCAGGGCGTTTTACTACTGTCAACGGCCGGGTAAGACCTATTTTTGCCAATGCTAAAGCAGGTCAGGTTGAACGCTGGCGCTTGGTTCATGCCGGGGTGCGTGAGACGATAAAAGTAGAGTTTCGCAAGCTCGATACCCGTGATTTTTTCTCTCGGGAGAAAACACTTGGCGCGGAAAATCAGGATCGATTTGTACGCGAACTCTGCACAGGCTCGCCGGTTCCTTATGTTGTCATCGCCGCTGACGGGTTGACGATGCCTCAAGGACAGGTTCAAACCAATACCACACTGCAACCCGGATATCGTCATGATCTCCTGGTCAATTTCCCCGAAGACGGCCTCTATTGTATTGTCAATCCACCAGTAAAAGCCGCAGATAACGTCTCGCGCGAAGACAAAGCACGATCGGTTTTGGGTTTTGTCAGAGTTAAAGGCGGGCAGTCAATAGCAGACCCTATCACATCAACCACTCAGCAATTAATCACGCAAGCACAAAAAACCTATCAGCCAGCCAAACTGGCTAAAGAAATCATCAGTAGTTTGGAAGATGGGCTCAAACTGACCAAATTCATTCCCCATCCGCCTATCACAGATAAAGAAGTCAGCCATGTTCCGCCGCAGGAGTTGGTGTTTTACATTGATGTCACGAAAAAGCCCCCAACGTTTGAGGTGGGTAACTCATTTTCTGTGGTAAAAAATAGCGATGGCTCCTACAGTCCTAAGGGCGCGGCCCCCTATTCCCCGACCCAGATAGATCGCCCATTAGTGCTAGGAACCGCTCAGGAATGGCAATTACAATCCTATTTTGTCAGCCATCCTTTCCATATCCATGTGAATCCCTTCGAAATTATTCAGGTCCTCGATCCAGATGGTAATGACGTAAGCTTGCCGGGCGCAAAGGAATCGGATGGCAGTATCTCGCAATATGCTGGTCTGAAAGGTGTATGGAAGGACACGCTATGGATAAAAAGCAATATCGATGGGGCGTTGGAATCCACAGACGCGCCAAAGGGCACATACAAAATATCTATTCGTACACGCTATGAACGCTATATCGGCGAGTTTGTACTGCACTGCCATATCCTGGATCATGAAGATCAGGGCATGATGCAAAATGTCGTGATTGGGCTTTCTGATGGTGGAGGCGGGATTGCACAAGGTCACCATTAATAGGCAACCTTAGCATTTTTAATAAATAAACGACTGTAAACAAGGGGCTCATGGCTTGTCTTCCTGACTCACCGCGAGCTCCCTTCGATTAGCTCAACCTCACGGCTGAACAATCAACATTACATACGAATCAAATCGTCGCCATAACCAATCCATTTATAGGTGGTCAGCGCTTCTAGCCCCATCGGGCCACGCGCGTGCAGCTTCTGGGTACTGACCGCCACTTCCGCGCCCAAACCAAACTGGCCGCCGTCGGTGAAGCGTGTGCTGGCATTGACATACACCGCCGAGGAATCCACCTCACGCACGAAGCGTTCTGCGTTGCTTAAGGAGCGCGTCAGAATGGCATCGGAATGCTGCGTACCGTGCTCGCGAATATGCGCAACCGCTGCATCCAGATCGTCCACTAGCGTGACATTCAGGTCATTAGAGAGCCATTCGTCATTGTAATTAGCGTCTTCCACTGCGACGACACTTGCTGGGCCACCGGTCAGATAAGGCATCGCTGAAGGGCTGGCGTGAAGCGTGACGCCCGACGCCGCCATTTTCTTGCTCAGTTCTGGCAGAAAACGGTCGGCAATGCTCCGATTGACCAACAGCGTTTCCAGGCTGTTACAGGCGCTAGGGCGCTGCACTTTAGCACTTTCAATGACGGTCAGCGCCTTATCAAAATCGATGCTGTCATCGGCATAGATATGACACACCCCGATACCGCCAGTGATGACCGGAATCGTCGATTGTTCGCGGCACAGCTTATGCAGACCTGCACCACCGCGCGGAATCAGCATATCCACGTAGCGATCGAGCTTCAGCAGTTGGTTGACCAGTTCACGATCCGGGCTTTCAATCGCCTGTACCGCAGCGGCAGGCAGGCCGCACTGCGACAATGCCTGCTGAATCACTTTTACCGTCGCTGCATTGGTGCGGTACGTCTCTTTGCCACCGCGCAGAATCACCGCGTTACCGGTTTTCAGGCACAGGGACGCTACATCAATGGTGACATTCGGGCGCGCTTCATAAATCACTCCGACCACGCCGAGCGGCACACGGCGACGTTCCAGCTTAAGCCCATTATCCAGCATACTGCCGTCAATCACCTGCCCTACCGGATCGGTCAGGCGACAGACCTGACGCACATCGCTGGCAATCGCACTCAGCCTTTCCTGCGTTAAGAGCAGACGATCCAGCAACGCTTCGCTCATTCCATTTTGGCGCGCATCGGCTAAATCCAGCGCGTTAGCCGCCAGAATCGTCGTACTCTCGGCTTCCAGCAAATCCGCAATCGTCAACAGCGCACGATCTTTCTGCGCCGTACTCAAAACCGCCAACTGATAAGAGGCCGCTTTTGCCGCTTTACCCATTTGTTCAAGCATCGCGAACTCCTTAATTGATAATCATGTCATCGCGGTGGATAGCTACCGGACCATATTCGTAGCCAAGAATATCGGCAATCTGTTGAGAATGATGCCCGGCAATCATACGCAGCGCATCGCTGTTATAGCGCGTCACAGCATGTGCCACATCACGGCCCGCCAGGCTGCGAACGCGGATCACTTCACCACGAGAGAAATTGCCTTCCACCGTGCGAATACCTTTAGGAAGCAGCGAACTACCACGTTCAAGGATTGCAGAGAGCGCGCCGTCGTCGACGGTAATTTCCCCCGCTGGGGGCGCACCAAAAATCCAATGTTTACGACTTTCCAGCGGCGCATCAAGTGCATGAAAACGCGTTCCAACCGAAATATCGGCAATCACATCGCCGATCACGCCCGGCTTGCTGCCAGCGGCAATCACCACGTCGATACCGGCGCGGCAGGCCACATCGGCAGCCTGTAATTTGGTCGACATGCCGCCCGTTCCGAGGCCAGATACGCTATCCCCTGCGATACTGCGCAGTGCATCGTTGATGCCAGTCACTTCACGGATCAGCTCAGCATCAGGATTATTACGCGGATCGGCGGTAAACAGCCCGGCCTGATCGGTCAGCAGCAGCAGCTTATCTGCATCGGCCAGAATCGCTGCCAGCGCAGACAGATTGTCGTTGTCACCGACCTTGATCTCAGCGGTAGCAACCGCGTCGTTTTCATTAATCACCGGAACAATGTTGTTATCCAGCAGCGCCCGCATGGTATCGCGCGCATTGAGGAAACGTTCACGATCTTCCATATCGGCACGCGTCAGCAGCATTTGCCCAACGTGAATGCCGTAAATGGAAAACAGCTGTTCCCACAGTTGAATCAGGCGGCTTTGACCCACGGCAGCCAGCAGTTGTTTAGTCGCAATGGTGGCCGGAAGTTCGGGGTAACCCAAATGTTCGCGTCCGGCGGCAATCGCCCCCGAAGTAACAATAACAATTCGATGCCCTGCCGCATGTTGCTGCGCACACTGGCGCACCAGTTCAACGATATGGGCACGATTAAGACGACGCGAACCGCCGGTTAGCACGCTGGTGCCCAGTTTCACAACCAAAGTCTGGCTGCCGCTCATAATTTCTCTGCCGTTAGATGTCAAAAAGTAAGAATAAGGAAAACGTTGTAGCAGGACAGACGCGTTATGCCAACAGGCACAACGCGAAAACCTGTGAATAAATCGGGGAACGTCAAGGAAGCATCACGGTCGTGCGGTAAGCGTACAGGCGGGTTCCAGCGAGTGCAGCAGTTTCTCCAGTCGGACATGAAAAGCCTGTTTGGCATTCTCCACCTGTTCCATCACAGCTTTGTCCTTAATTTTTTCCTCACGCCAGTTGCCTTGTTTATCAAACAGACCGTAGTGATACTTATAGGCAAAGACTTGACCGGTATCTTCCAGGTTTAGCCACCAGCCCCAGAACTCCCGTTGTTCTGGCGCGGGCTTGATGTTGACGCAAACCGCCAGACAATCAAAGAAGAACGCGCTATCCTCGCACTGCGCTTCACGTATATAAGGCCCCAACGCCGTAAAATTTTTCATGAGTCGGCTTTTGGAGTGTCCACTCGGTAACATCATCTGCGATCTCCTTTGGTTGAACTTTCTTTTTAGCAGAGAATGGCAATTTATCAACTACCTGCATGACAACTCACGTCTCTCCCTCTTGTTCGCACAGGCTTTCCTGAAAAAGCATTGCCGCTCGACACGGAGTATTCAATACTCTGGTCTCTTCATTTCCGTTAATTGAGAAGTGACACCTTATGCCACATTGTATCGCCGAATATTCGTCAAACATTGATGTAAATGCCCTGCTCCCTGCAATCTATCGCGGTGCGCTCGAATCCGGTTTGTTTGCCAGTGACGGCAGTGACATCAAAGTCAGATCCCTTGCTTACGATAACTATACGACCGGTGGTGAGCGAGCCAGCTTCATTCATGTGGCAATCAAGGTGCTTTCAGGGCGGACGGGAGAGCAGAAAAGTAATCTCTCCAATCTGGTACTTCAGAAGATCGAAGCGCTTGGATTGAAGAATCTGTCGGTTACGGTTGAAGTGATTGATATGGACAGACTTTGCTACGCCAAAAAGATCCTGTGATCGACGGCGATTATCTGGCAGGAGCAGCGGTCTGTGTAGCGGAAATTCGCCTGCACAGACCGTGGGTTACGCCCGCTCTTCTACACTTTATCCTGCAACCATCCGCTGATTTGCTGTAGTGCGCGGTGGAAATTCTGGTACACCGGCGAGAAATTAACTGGCAGTAGTTTCCCTTGCGCAGATGAGTTCACAATCAGGCTGGCCTCTTCTTTCGGGCATAGCAGATCGTTATCCCAGTAGCCTGCCAGCATCGGCGTCGGGCAGCGGCGTCCTAGCAACCCCTGTGTTTTCAGCGAATAGCGCCCCAGCTCAGTTTTCAGCGACGCATCCGTCGAGTACGGCATACCCAACCGGCTCGCCAGCACATCCATAAACATATCCGGCACTTGCTGCTGACGAGTAGGATCGCTTAACAGATGGTGTACCACCGGGCCGAGACAGGCTACGCCGCGTAGGCGCTGCGATTCCAGATACGCCAGCCGAACGGCAATATTGGCACCAAAGCGGAAGCCAAATGCCGCAACGCGGGTGTGATCGATCCACGGAACATCCGGCAGTGCGCGCAAGACCTGCTGGTGCAGAAAACTGGAATCCTGAGTCAACTTCCAGCGGGAAGAAAATCCGACAGACGGGACATCAATCGTCAACATCGCCATGCCCGCTGGCGCAAAATAGTCCTGAAACAGGCGATGATAATCGCTCTGCAACATTTCCAGACTGCCGCACATCAGAACGGTAGGGAAAGGTGCCTTGCCTTGCGATGGCATATGTAAAAAGCCAGTCAGTGTCCCGCCGCCCGTAATCGGGAAGGTCAGTTCCCTGAGTTCATAAGGCAGGTATTTTGCGGCTTCTTCATAAGCGCGATTTGCCAGCGTTTGCGCCTGTTCCGCCAGCTCATCGCCTTTAATATGCGGATAGGCGGCAATGCTGTAGAGGTTGGCAGCATTCAGCCAGCACTGCCCGATTTGCGCGTCATCTTCACTTTCCGTGGCCCGCTGCTGCCAGTCTGCGCCCTGCTTCGCCCATTCATAAATCCAGTTACCGCCTCGGTAACCGATCACCGTGTCGAGCAACTGCTCATTGCTTCTGTCAGCCTTACTGGCAGCAATACGTGACAGCACGTCTTCGATTTCCCACGGATCAACACCACGCCAAATCCACATCAGCCGGTTAATCATCCGATACCAGCTGCGGGTTTTTTCGCCTTCCAGCGTAGAATGCAGCCCCTGCACGTCCTGACTATTTCGCGTGCGTCTGACTAACGTCGAGGTTTCTGGATGTTTGAAAGAGGGTTTGAATAGCGTTTCAGACAGGTTAGCTTGCGCCACAGCAGCCTCCGTTAATGTAAACCGCTGTTAGCGGACATCAGACGACATCTTCGTCATCCGCTAAAGTGTAACGAACTCAGGCCACGGAAGACAAATGCCAACGGCAGAAACACACGATCGGATCAATTGCATCGATCTCGATAGCGTAGAAACAACAATGCCCGGCTAAACCGGGCATTGGGGGAAATCGATATTCGCTCTGACGATTAACGGCCAGACAAAGGCGGAACAAACACCACGCCCATATCCCACGGCTGTTCAATCCAGGTATCCTGCGGGATATCAATCACGTAGTCATCAACCAGCGGTTGACCAGCAGGTTTGGCGAAAATGGTCACAAAGTGCGCTTTCGGGTACATATCACGAATCGCCTTTGCGGTACCGCCGGTATCAACCAGATCGTCAACCACGATAAATCCTTCGCCATCTCCCTCGGCGCGCTTGATCACTTTCATTTCACGCTGGTTGTCATGGTCATAACTGGAGATGCAAACGGTATCAACGTGACGAATGCCAAGCTCACGCGCCAGCAGCGCGCCAGGAACCAAACCACCGCGGCTGACGGCAATGATGCCTTTCCATTGATCGGCTGGCAGTAAACGCTGTGCCAGTTTACGGGCATGAATTTGCAACATATCCCAGGTTACGACGTACTTTTCGCTCATAAAATATATCCCAGCCGAATGAAAACCGGCTTAAGTTGAGTCTGAGGGGGGAAAAAGGTTGCGCGAGATTATAGATAGCCAACAACATAAAAACCAGTTTTTCTCAACGTGAGAACCGAGTTTTTCCTGATAACCTGCGCCCTGCCGAGCCTGCGGATTCATATTGCAGCGGGAAAAATAAGCGGGGACGACGGCAATTTCCCCTGCTTTGATGGAAAATGATATTCTGTTGCGACACGCCATATTAAATGGCTAACCACGATTAACTTTTAACCTATAGCCCTGCCCGCCAGAACGCGAAGGCTGGCCGCTAAAAAGGAGACTGCAATAGTGTCTGAATTGTCTCAACTTTCCCCCCAGCCTCTGTGGGATATTTTCGCTAAAATCTGCTCCATCCCGCACCCTTCTTATCATGAAGAGGCGCTGGCTGCGCATATTTTGGAATGGGCTAAAGAGAAAGGCATCTATGCCGAGCGCGATCAGGTTGGCAATATTCTGCTGCGCAAAGCGGCAACCGCAGGCATGGAAAATCGTAAACCTATCGTGTTGCAGGCGCATCTGGACATGGTGCCGCAGAAAAACAACGATACCGTACACGATTTTATTACCGATCCGATCCAGCCTTACGTTGACGGTGAATGGCTGAAAGCGCGCGGCACCACGCTGGGCGCGGATAACGGTATTGGTATGGCTTCTGCACTGGCGGTGCTGGCCGACCCAAGCGTCGAGCACGGCCCGCTGGAAGTGCTGCTGACCATGACCGAAGAAGCCGGTATGGATGGCGCGTTTGGCCTGCAACCTAACTGGCTTCAGGGCGAAATCCTGATCAACACCGATTCGGAAGAAGAAGGCGAGATCTACATGGGTTGCGCAGGCGGTATTGATTTTATTACCCGTCTGCCACTGGCACGCGAAGTACCGCCAGCCGGTTACCAAACGCTGAAGTTGACGATTAAAGGTCTGAAAGGCGGCCACTCCGGCGGCGACATTCATTTAGGTCTGGGCAACGCCAACAAACTGCTGGCGCGCTTCCTGTTCGAGCAGGCGCAAGCGCTGGATATCCGCATTCTCGATCTCAACGGCGGTACGCTGCGTAACGCGATTCCGCGTGAAGCCTTCGCCACGCTGTCACTGCCTGCTGCGAACGTCGAGCAGTTGAAAGCGCTGAGCCAGGACTATCTGGCAGTATTGAAGAATGAGCTGTCAGCCGTTGAGAAAAACCTGACCGTGGTGGTGGAAGCCAACGACAGCAACGAACACCCGTTGACGCAAGACAGCCGCGATCGTCTGCTCGCATTGCTCAACGCGACGCCGAACGGCGTGATCCGCATGAGCGACGAAGTCAAAGGCGTGGTGGAAACCTCACTGAACCTCGGCGTTGTCACCATGGAAGACGACCATGCAGAAATTATCTGCCTGATTCGTTCCCTGATCGACAGCGGCAAAGACGCCGTAGTGGGTACGCTGACGGCGCTGGGCGAATTGGCTGGCGCAAAAACATCGCCAAAAGGTGGCTATCCAGGCTGGCAGCCGGATGCGCATTCACCGGTCATGGCGCTGGTTCGCGAAACCTATCAGAAGCTGTTCAACAAAACGCCGAACATCATGGTGATCCACGCCGGTCTGGAATGTGGCCTGTTCAAGAAACCGTACCCAGACATGGATATGGTTTCCATCGGGCCGACCATCACCGGGCCACACTCCCCTGATGAACAAGTGCATATCGGCAGCGTCGATCTGTACTGGAAATTGCTGACAGCGCTGCTGAAAGCGATTCCGCCGCGCGCTTAATCGCGTAGTCGTAAAAATCAGGGCGGCGCATAGACGTCGCCCTTTTTTATCCTCAACTGAACAGCTTTATCCCCAATCAAACACCAGCTGTCGCTCAATTTGCGGGTCGAGCAGCGTCACATGTAGCCCAACCAGCCGGACGCCTCTGGATTTACGCCGCTCCTGCCAGGTTTGCTGAGCAATCTTCAACAGATCCTGTTTATTCAATACTGGCCACACATGTTCCTGCGTGGTTTGCTGAAAATCATCAAACTTAAGTTTGACGCCCTGACGCGCAATATGCAGATCGGGCTTCACCCGTTTCAGGCGGACTTCCAGCTCCTCATAGAGCTGTTCAATCAGGTTTTCACACTGTTCCCAGTCGTGGATATCCTGTGCCAGCGTCTTCTCCACCCCGACCGACTTCCTCAGCCGATCGGGTGAAATCCGTCGTTCATCGATCCCTTGACAGCGCTCCCACAGCACGCGGCCAAACTTGCCAAACTCTTTGAGCAGATCCGCCAGCGCATACACTCGCACATCGGCACAGGTATGCAGGCCACGCTCTTCCAGCCGTTTCCCCGTCACTTTTCCGACGCCGGGAATCTTCTCTAGCGGCAGCGCAAGCAGGAAGTCATCCACCTGCTCCGGTGTAATCACATATTGTCCATTCGGCTTATTTAACTCAGACGCGACCTTCGCCAGAAACTTGATCGGTGCTATGCCCGCCGAAGCGGTGAGATTCAGTTCATTCACAATCGTTCGACGGATTTCTTCGGCAATACGTGTCGCCGAACCGTTGCAGTGCGGGCTATCAGTAACGTCCAGATAGGCTTCATCCAGAGAAAGCGGTTCGATCAGTGAAGTGTAGCGGGAGAAGATCTCTCTGATTTGGCGCGAAGTGGACTTATACACCTCCATGCGCCCCGGTAACAACGTGAGTTGCGGACACAGGCGCAAAGCGGTTGCCGTCGCCATCGCGCTGCGGACGCCGTAGCGTCGGGCAGGATAGTTAGCGGTACTGATGACGCCACGTCGATCGGCGCTTCCACCAATCGCCAGAGGAATATCGCGCAGACGCGGGTTATCACGCATCTCAATTGCTGCGTAGAAGCAGTCCATATCAACATGAATGATTTTGCGCATACTGGCCTCCGATAACACTGTATAAATATACAGATCAAAATCAGTATAGACAAGCTGCGCGATGCCTGCGGCGTTTACTGCACGATAAGCATAACCAGCTTAACTTCGCCATGCCCGGCAGGATGGAAAGTCTGTTGATGATAGGCGATATCGCCAAGCAAAGGATGATGAAAACGTCGCTCACCGCCTTCACGGGCGGTAACTGCCTGCTGCGACCACCAGAGGTTGAACTCGCGGCTTTCTTCACACAGCGCCATCACGATTTGCCGGACGGACTCGGTAGGCGCGTAATAACTTGATTCCGCACGAAACTCCGCCACCACGCGTTTGGCTCGTTCCGGCCAGTCCACCACCAGCGATCGTGCCAATGGGTTAAGAAACATGAAACGCAGTAGATTCGGCTCAGGCTCACTTTCCAGCCATCCGGCAAACAGCTGTTCCGACGGCGCATTCCATGCCAGCATATTCCAGCAGCCATCCAGAAGATATGCCGGGCAAGTAATGTGATGCAAGCTGGCAGCAACCTGTGCATCCAGCGATGTGGCCCGATTCTGTTTCTGCGGGTCCTTCACACCAGCAAGGCTAAAAAGGTAGTCGTGCTCGGCGGGCTCCAGTTTTAACGCCTGCGATAAACGCGTCAACGCGGATGCCGAAGCAGACACATCACGCCCCTGTTCAATCCAGGTATACCAGGTGGTGCTGATTCGGGCGATTTGCGCCAATTCTTCGCGGCGTAATCCACTGGTGCGCCGCCGCCCAGAGGCAGGCAGACCGACCATTTCCGGCGTAGTCCGCTCACGCAGCGCACGTAAGAAAGCTCCCAGCGCTTTTGGACCACTCAGTGAATTGGCAGACATAAACGTATTTGCAGACATCAGTCAGGCGTCCTTTTCATCCCGTTCGTATAGACAGTTTACGGTGACAACAGCATCAATAAAAACCGTGCTAATCAAACAGGGAGTATTTTATACCCGTATAAATGCTCATATTGTACCCGTATTTTTCTCTCATTATAGTGTTCTCAGACCAAGGTCTTCTTTATTGGCAGGCGCGCCGCCGTTTAACCCATGATGAAACGAAAGCAATTCAGAGAAAGCGAGAGCAATAATGAAAGAACAACAGAATCATAATCATCGCGTTGAACACCAGTTCGGTTCACAGGCGCAGAACTACCTGACCAGCGCAGTACATGCACAGGGCAAGGATTTAATTCAACTGGCCACCTTATTAGCCCCTGTCCCACAGGCACGCGTGATCGACGTCGGCTGCGGTGCAGGCCATGCCAGCTTCGTCGCCGCACAGGCCGTCGCGGAGGTTGTCGCCTACGATCTGTCTTCCCAAATGCTGGACGTGGTAAGTCAGGCTGCCGCAGAAAAAGGACTGAATAACATCCGCGTTCAGCAAGGCGTAGCCGAGTCTTTGCCGTTCGACGATAGCAGTGCAGACATCATCATCAGCCGTTATTCAGCCCACCACTGGCATGATGTCGGGCAGGCGCTGCGGGAAATGCGGCGCGTCCTGAAGCCAGGCGGTCGCGTGATCATGATGGACGTCGTTTCACCCGGTCATCCGTTGTTGGACATTTATTTGCAGACGGTTGAGAAGCTGCGCGATACCTCACACGTGCGTAATTACGCACCGGGCGAATGGCTGAGTCTGTTTACGGAAGCAGGTTTTGTCGTGCGTAACGTCACCAGCGACAGGTTGACGCTGGAATTCAGTAGCTGGATCGCCCGTATGCGCACACCAGAACCTTTCGCTATCGCCATCCGTGAATTGCAAAAAACGCTGGCGGACGAGGTGGTGCAACATTTTGAGGTACAGGCCGACGGTTCCTTTGTCACCGATATTATGATGATAGAAGCCACCCGCGCCTGACGCACTTTCCCACGCAATAAACAACCTGATATTGAGCAGCCCACTTTCGGGCTGTTTTTTGTAAATGTTATTTTTTAGCGCTTTTCAACGCTTGATTAATATGAAACCAATGATAATGTGATTTCGTTTTCGTCGTTATCTATTTGACGACGAAATACAGAACGATAACGGTCGCCCAACGCTTACGCTAAACACCAGTAGCACGGCGGGATACCGCGTGTAGCACAGCAATTTTATTATCAGGAACCATAATGCAAAAAATCGCGCTGTCGTTTGCGATGTTGTTTCTTTTGCCTTCTCTTGTTGTTACTAGCGCCGCCAGCGAGACTTCACCGCCGCTAGCGCCGATAGCAAAAGAATTAAAACAGCAATTATTAGGCTCTCCGATCTATATTCAGATCTTTAAAGAAGAGCGAATATTCGAACTCTATGCAAAAGTCGGCAACGAATATCGTTTATTGGAACAATACCCCATCTGTAAATATTCGGGCGGATTAGGGCCAAAACGCGTTGAAGGCGATTTAAAAAGCCCGGAGGGTTTCTATCAGGTCGATTTGCGCCAGCTCAAGCCTGACAGCCACTATTACCGCGCGATCAATATCGGTTTCCCTAACGACTATGATAAATCACAGGGGTATTCTGGCCGCTATTTAATGATCCACGGCGAATGCGTGTCGGTTGGCTGCTATGCCATGACCAACACCTATATGGATGAGATTTATCGCTATGCCGAAGCCGCG
Organism: Pectobacterium polonicum; assembly: GCF_005497185.1. Taxonomy (GTDB): domain Bacteria; phylum Pseudomonadota; class Gammaproteobacteria; order Enterobacterales; family Enterobacteriaceae; genus Pectobacterium; species Pectobacterium polonicum. Next base: position 60,674 of record NZ_RJTN01000020.1, read on the forward strand.
CTACGCCACGGGCAGGCAAAAATTGATATCGCTATCTATCCGTTCCGCATGACGGAACAGAACATGCAGCGCCACCGTAATTCCACTTACGCCAGCTTCTGGAAACAGCTCCAGCCGGGGTACGCTTATTTTAATCAGCACAATCAGCCACCGGCCATCACGGTTTTTAACGGACAATACGTCGTTAATCCACCGCTGATGACCAGCCAGCCAGCCTTAAAGTATGCGCTCGCCGAAACAAAATAGAACGAATTCACCTGGCATGATCTGATGCCAGGTTTCGTTGCCTGTTAGCGGCTGCGTCGCCAGCACGGTAACAACATCGTTGGGTGTTGTCTGCTGCTGGAAATCAATCTCCACATCCTGATCTAACAGCGTCGCTTTGCCAAACGGCGCACGGCGAGTGATCCAATAGAGTTTGGTTGAGCAGTACCCCATCACAAAGCGCCCGTCCGACAGCAGCATGTTAAACACGCCTTTCTCCCGCAGGACATCCGCTTGTTTAGCGATATAGCGGAATACCGCAGGCCAGTTACCCGGCGTGCGCGGATAGCGTTCAGACAGTTGGGACAGCAGCCAGCAGAAAGCAAATTCGCTGTCCGTCTGGCCAACTGGGCGAAACATCCCCGTTTTCAGAGTGTTATAACCTTTCAGTTGCCCGTTGTGGGCATACGTCCAGTTTCGTCCCCAGAGCTCTCGGGTAAAGGGGTGGGTATTTTCCAGCGCAACCGCGCCGCGATTCGCCTGCCGGATGTGTGAAATTACCGCACACGATTTTATCGGGTAATCCTGCACCAGCCGGGCAATTGGCGAGTTATAGCTTGGCAGCGGATCTTTGAACGTACGACAGCCATTCCCTTCATAAAAGGTGATTCCCCAGCCATCCCGGTGCGGCCCGGTATTCCCACCGCGTTGTATCAACCCGGTAAAGCTAAAGCAGATATCCGTCGGTACATTCGCGCTCATCCCCAGCAGTTCACACATCTGACTTCCTACCCTTCCCTTCTCGTCATATTTCAAGTTGCATGTGCGTTGGCTACGCTCACTCACCCGAATCACTTACCTGAGTAAGCTCATCGGGATTCCTTCCCTTGCCGCCTTCCTGAAACTCGAACTATTTAGAGTCTATTATTAAGCGGCTTACTGATCCGCCATCTCTTTTTCGATCAATTGAATCAAGATATGAATCGCTTTGATATGAATTTCCTGAATGCGGTCGGCATAGCCGAAGTGCGGAACACGGATTTCCACGTCAGCCGATCCCGCCATTTTACCGCCGTCTTTCCCAGTCAGCGTAATGACCTTCATGCCTTTTGCTTTTGCCGCCGCAATCGCTTTAATAATATTGCCAGAATTACCGGAAGTGGAAATACCCAGCAGTACATCGCCTTCACGCCCCAGTGATTCAACGTAGCGAGAGAAGACAAAATCGTAGCCAAAATCGTTGCTGACACAAGATAAGTGGCTTGGATCGGAAATCGCAATAGCCGGATAGCCCGGACGGTTTTCACGGTAGCGCCCCGTCAGCTCTTCGGCAAAATGCATGGCATCACAATGCGAGCCACCGTTACCGCAGGAAATCACTTTACCACCCGCTTTAAACGCGTTAGCCAGCAGTACCGCAGCGTTTTGAATCGACTGAATGTTTGCATCATCACTCAAGAAATTATTCAGTGTTTCTGCCGCTTCTTTCAGTTCACTACGGATTAAATCCTGATACATGGAATCCTCTCATTTTGTCCGGTGACAGTATCATCTTCTGCCATGCAGTGTAGCGGATCGTACCAACAGCGAGAAGCGCGTAATCGCGGGATCGAGAGGAACGCTGATGCCTGTCAGAAAACTCGCGACAGCCGCTTGGTTTGTGAAGTGAGTTGTAATTATGATGTAAACGAATTGATAAAAATAATCAGATAAACTACAACAAATATAAGCAACAGGTCAGACCTCTTACAACATTGACCTATTACGCCTTATTTCACTGATGAAAATAGTTCTCGCTTTCCACAGCCGTAAACACGTGGTGAAGGGGGAAACATTCTTAATTCGATCACTATGCTGGAGACACGTTATGGTTGCTGTCAGTATCCTCCTCCTACTGATTATCATCGGCGCGATGTTTTACCATCGGCTCAGTCTGCTGCTCGGCAGCGCCATCCTGCTGGCCTACTTCGCAGCTATGTCCGCCATGTTGCTGTGGCCCGTCTGGCTGATGATTCCGCTCGTGATTCTGCTGATTCCGATTACGGTTCCTTCCCTGCGTCAAAAGCTGGTTTCCGCTTCCGCGCTACGCATGTTCCAGAAGGTCATGCCGCCAATGTCGAACACGGAAAAAGAAGCGATCGATGCCGGAACAACCTGGTGGGAAGGCGATCTGTTTCGCGGTGCGCCGGACTGGAAAAAACTGCACAACTACCCGCGTCCGCAACTGACCGCTGAAGAACAAGCATTTATTGACGGGCCGGTTGCTGAAGCCTGCCGAATGGCCAACGATTTTGAAATCACCCATGAACGTGCGGATATTCCGCCGGAACTGTGGGCGTTTTTAAAAGAACATCGTTTCTTCGCCATGATCATTAAAAAGCAATATGGCGGTCTGGAATTCTCCGCTTATGCACAGGCACAGGTGCTGCAAAAACTGGCTGGCGTCTCCAGTATTGTGGCAATCACCGTCGGCGTGCCTAACTCACTCGGCCCCGGCGAACTGCTGCAACACTACGGGACGGAAGCGCAAAAAGATCACTACCTGCCACGTCTGGCACGCGGTCAGGAAGTCCCCTGTTTTGCACTGACCAGCCCAGAGGCCGGTTCGGATGCAGGTTCAATTCCCGATACTGGTATTGTCTGCTATGGCAACTGGCACGGGGAACAGGTCGTGGGTATGCGCCTGACCTGGAATAAACGCTATATCACACTCGCCCCCATCGCCACCGTGCTGGGGCTGGCCTTTAAGCTGTACGATCCCGATCATCTGTTAGGCGATCAAGATGACGTAGGCATTACCTGTGCGTTGATTCCGACGGACACCGACGGCGTTAAAATCGGCCGCCGCCATTTCCCGCTGAACGTTCCGTTCCAGAACGGACCAACGCAGGGTGAGAACATCTTTGTTCCGCTGGATTACATCATCGGTGGGGCGAAGATGGCAGGCCAGGGCTGGCGTATGCTGATGGAATGCCTGTCGGTCGGGCGCGGCATTACGCTGCCGTCCAATTCCACCGGCGGGCTGAAGTCGATTGCCCTCGGCATCGGTGCTTACGCCCACATTCGCCGCCAGTTCAAAATATCCATCGGTAAGATGGAAGGCATCGAAGAACCGCTGGCACGCATTGCGGGTAACGCTTACGTGATGGACGCCGCCGCGACGCTGATTACCAGCGGCATCATGCAGGGTGAAAAACCGGCGGTGCTCTCCGCTATCGTCAAATATCACTGTACCCACCGCGGTCAGCGCAGCGTGCTGGATGCGATGGATATCGCCGGCGGTAAAGGCATCTGTCTCGGTCCGTCCAACTTCCTGGCGCGCAGCTATCAGGGCGCACCGATAGCCATCACCGTGGAAGGGGCGAATATCCTGACGCGTAGCATGATTATCTTCGGGCAAGGCGCAATTCGCTGTCATCCTTATGTGCTGGAAGAGATGGCAGCCGCGCAGGCCAACGACGTGTCACGCTTTGACCGTGCACTGGTTGGGCACATTGGTCACGTCGGCAGCAACAAAGTACGCAGCTTCTGGCTTGGCCTGACCAACGGCCTTCTAAGCCGTGCACCAGTGAACGACAAAACGCGTCATTACTATCAGCAGCTTAACCGACTCAGTGCGAATCTGGCGCTGCTGGCGGATGTGTCGATGGCCGTGCTGGGCGGTAGTTTGAAACGTCGCGAGCGTATCTCGGCGCGTCTGGGGGACATTCTCAGCCAGCTCTATCTGGCTTCCGCTACGCTGAAACGCTATGAGGATGAAGGACGTCAGAAAGCGGATCTCCCTCTGGTGCACTGGGGCGTGCAGGACAGTCTACATCAGGCTGAGCAGGCGCTGGACGATCTGCTGCGTAACTTCCCGAATCGTGCTGTAGCGGGGCTGCTGACCTTTATTATCTTCCCACTGGGACGGCGTTGCGCAGCACCGTCTGACCACCTCGACCATGAGGTCGCGAAGATTCTGCAAACGCCGTCAGAAACGCGTAGTCGCCTGGGGCGTGGGCAATATCTGGTTGCCAGCGAACATAACCCTGTCGGGCTGATGGAAGAAGCCTTGTTGGATATCATCGCCGCCGAGCCAATTTACCAACGTCTGTCGAAAGCCAGCGATAAGCCGCTGTCATTCATGCGATTGGATCAGTTGGCAGAGCAAGCGCTGGTAGAAGGTCAGGTTACCGCGGAAGAAGCGAATATTCTGACCAAAGCCGAAGCCAGCCGCTTGCGCTCTATCAACGTGGACGACTTCGCGTTCGATGCCCTAGCTGCCAACAAGCCCACGTCCGTACCGCAGCCGGAAAGAAAAACCGAAGCAGCATAAACAGAAACAGGCCGGGTTATACCGGCCTACTCCTACCGATAAAAACCATTGAGCGGTAGTAACGGATAGATCGTAAAGACGCTGTAAACACGTCCATGTGCGCTCGGCTTGCGCCATCCATGGCGCAAACGCTTTACTCTTCTATTCCGTTACTACCGTTTTTGCTCGACAAATTAGGTTTGTTAATGGCCTTCCTATTCTTTCATTTACACGCACATCAGTTGTAAAATCTACGCCATCTTTCCTTCTGAATGAAACCTGACACATGGCTTACATCCCCAAGAACTATGCCAGACTTGAAAGCGGCTACCGCGAAAAAGCGCTCAAACTTTTCCCGTGGGTATGTGGTCGTTGTTCACGCGAATTCGTCTATTCCAACCTGCGTGAATTAACCGTTCACCACATCGATCACGATCACAGCAATAACCCGGAAGACGGCAGTAACTGGGAAATGCTGTGTCTCTATTGCCACGACCACGAGCATTCAAAATATACCGATGCAGATATGTACGGCTCGACCGTCGTTGCAGGTGAAGATGCGCAGAAGGATGTTGGCGTTGCCACCCATAACCCTTTCGCGAATTTGCAGGCCATGATGAATAAAGGGAAGAAATAGAAGTAACAAATCATCGAATTGCCGCTCCCATCCGGTTCATTGACGGGAGCGGATCTTGAAATTGCGTGGCTAATTAAGCACCGTTCTGCCGTACACGCGCCAGTAGCGCATCCACATCAACAATATGCGGGGCGGCCAGCACCAACGTCCTGCCCAGCGAAAGAGCATGACGCTGACATGCCAGACGCGCTTCCGTCTCCTGAATGCTGTCCAAATCAGCGACGTGTGCCAGCCCTATCGTACGGCGAATCAATTCAGTTCCACAGTAACCGATAGCATCCCGCCACACCTGCTGCAAAAACAACGCGGCATAGCCCGATTCCGCCAGTGACGGATCGCGGCTGTCATCTTCGCTTAGTGCCAGGAAACGGGCGGAAAAGGTCTGCCACAGCGTACGAATATCTTCCAGACGCCGTTCACGCCCTGCCGCCGCCTCACGCGGAGCCAATAGCCCAGGCAGGCCGCAATAATTCAGAAGCAAGTTGCCGACAGCGGTGCCGACGTCAAAGCCGATCGGCCCGTAGAAACCGAATTCGGCATCAATCGCCTTCAGCCGCCCTTCTGCCACAAAGATCGATCCGCTGTGAATGTCACCGTGCAACAGCGCCTCGGCTTTGCTCAGAAAGCGGTGCTTCAGCCCGGCGACCGACAGCTTCAGCGCTTTATCGTCACGCAATGCCTGTACATCCGGCGTCAGCGCAGCGTCAAACTGGTTTCTTTCGTGATCGATGTAGGGATCGGTAAAAAACAGGTCTTCGGTAATTTGGCACAGTTCAGGGTTGGTAAACTGGCTTACCGCCGCTTTCTTCTCGTGCGGGTGCTGATAGAAATCAGAAGTATGGAATAACGTTTGTGCCAGATATTCCCCTAACTGCGCTGCGGCCTGAGGATAATCCGTACCGTTCACCAGCTCGCTGCGCCAGATGCGATGATCGGAGAGATCTTCCTGCACCATCACCGCCAGTTCAGGATCGTGATATAACACGGTCACGGTATGCTGCGGACAAAAACGGGCGTGCGTTAGCAGTGTTTCGGCTTCAATACGGGCGCGATCGAGCGTCAGCGGCCAGGATTCCCCGACGCAGCGCACATAGGGCAGCGCCTGTTTAACAATCACCCGACTGACGCCCGTTTCATCTTTAATTTTAAACACCAGATTCAGATTGCCATCGCCGATCTCTTCTGCGGCTACCAGCGTTTGCGGCTGACTGACACCGCCGTATTGGCGGGCATATGCAACAGCGTCATCCGCCGTAAAAGTGCGGTAAAGTGACATTCCAACTCCTCGCTATTCTGAAATCAAACTTATTCTGGAATTAAAACTATTCTTGAACTAAATATATGGACATAAAAACGTTCGGACGTCTATACATCCATTAGGCATCTTGGCAGAATACGAATATCGATGCAACATGGATTTAACGACCTATGCAGACACTTAACACAACGAGCCTGAAAATCGTTGATAACCAACTGTGGATACTCGACCAGCAGGCACTCCCGCAAGAGAAATGCTGGAGCCCTTGCCCGGATGTCGCGTCACTGGTTGAGCATATCCAGACGCTACGAGTGCGCGGCGCGCCGCTCATTGGCCTGTCCGCCAGCCTGCTGCTCGCGCTGCTGGCTGAGAAAGGCTTATCACAAGCCGAACTGGCGCAGGCGCTGGAAACGCTGCGGGCATCGCGTCCTACCGCCGTGAACCTAATGAACAATCTGGATCGCATGAAGCTGGCGTTAGCAAAGCCGCAGTTTGTCGATGCGCTGGTGCAGGAAGCCCTGCGCCTGGTAGAAGAAGATCGCGCCCTGTGTGAACGCATTGCCGATCACGGCGCTGCGCTGGTAGAACCCAACAGCCGCTTGCTGACCCACTGCAACACCGGCGGGCTGGCAACGGCAGGCATCGGCACCGCTATCGGCGTGCTGCTGCGCGCACATCAGCAGGGGAAAGTCGCGCAGGTGTGGGTCGATGAAACACGTCCACTTTTGCAGGGCGGACGCCTCACGGCCTGGGAGCTGGGCGAGCTGAGCATCCCTTATCAACTGATTTGTGATTCGATGGCCGCCAGCCTGATGGCGCAGGGTCAGGTCGATGCAATTTGGGTCGGTGCAGACCGTATTGCCGCCAACGGCGACGTCGCCAATAAAATTGGCACTTACAGTCTGGCGGTGCTGGCGCACTACCATCAGATTCCGTTTTACGTCGCGGCACCGCACACCACGCACGATCCGGCGTGCCCAGATGGTCGAGCCATCCCTATCGAACAGCGTGCCGCCGCCGAAGTCACTGGTGTCTCCGGCAGCTTCGGCCACTGCCAGTGGGCACCGCAGAACGCCGCCGTCTACAACCCGGCGTTTGACGTCACCCCCGCCGCCTTAATCAGCGGCTGGGTACTCGATACCGGCGTGGTCACGCCACAGGACGTCAAAGAAGGGATATTCCAAGCAGCGTTGAAATAGAAAAATAAATTTCAGTAATGTCGTTCTTCCCGGCGTAAAAAATTATGCCGAGGAGATGATGAGCTTCTGGATGAGCCGCACGGACGCGGCGAAAGCCAGTGACGCGTCGGACAAAAACGTCAGTGACGTTTTTGAACAGCACTAGTGCTGGCCCGAAGGGCGAGTCCCATTTATGGGACGAGTAAACGCGTCACTGGCGGTCCATCAGAAGAACATTAGCGACGAGGGGACCGCGATAGCGGCATATTTCTCGCCAAAAGCCAGGGTTCCCAGGGCGACGGCGATTGAGCCGCCCTGGGTCGGGCGTTTCGTAACATGCAACATAGAGCGGAAAATATCGAAACGCACGAAACATACTCGTTCATTCACAGAGCGTTCGTTCGCAACAACCGAGTGCGTTAACGCACCAATTTCGGATACGCATCCGCGATCTTATCGCCGGTGAAATGCGCGATCCAGCCTTCCGGGTTATCGAACAGGCGGATAGCGGTGAAGTGTGGTTCCGGTCCCATATCAAACCAGTGTGCTGTGCCTGCGGGTACGGACAGCAGATCGTTCTTCTCACACAGAATCTGGTAAATCTTGCCGTTCAGATGCAGGCAGAACAGCCCCGCACCCTCGACAAAAAAGCGCACTTCGTCTTCGTGATGCACATGTTCGGATAAAAATTTGGTGCGTAGCTCCGCACGCTGCGGATTGTCCGAACGCATGCTGATGACGTCCCAGCTCTGATAGCCTTTTTCTTCTACCAGCTTATCGATTTCATGCTGGTAGGCAGCCAGCACTTCTTCAGACGATGGAGCGTCACTCAGCTTCTGGCTGGCTTCCCAGCGTTCAAAACGCACGCCGATCTCGTTCAGCTGTTTCTGAATCGCCTCAGCATCCTGACTTTGCCAAATCGGCTGGCTTGCATCGCTGTCGCTAAAAATGGTTAATCCACTCATTGGGCATACTCCGGTAAGTCGATCTGGTCAAAACGAGCCACCTGACGGTGGCGGCTTACGCTATCCGCATCATCGCGAATAAGCTGGCAGGTGTGCCAGCCGGCTTCCTGCGCGGCATCCAGCTCCTGACGAATGTCCGACAGAAACAACAGTTGCTCAGCAGGTAGCCCGATGGCTTGCGCAATCGTGCGATAAGAATTCGTCTCTCGCTTCGCACCGACGCGAGTATCAAAATAGTCGCTGAACAGCGGACGCAAATCACCCGCGTTGCTGTAGCCGAACAGCAACTGCTGCGCTTCTACCGAACCTGATGAATACACATACAGGCGCAGGCCCTGCTGCTGCCATGCGGCGAGTTGCGCGGCCACTTCAGGGTACAGATGTCCCTGAAAATCACCATTGCGATAACCCGCGCGCCAGATAATGCCTTGTAGCTGCTTCAGCGCGGTGGATTTACGATCTTCATCCATAAACTGATTCAGCGCGGTAATCAGTGCATCATTATCCGCATCGGGCTGACCCAGTTCCCGACGCAACGCGTCCAGCGCCTGTGCGATCTCAGGATCGCTACCCTGCTGCCGCACCGTGTCGGCCAGCCGTTCACGGGCATAAGGGAACAACACGGTGTGAACAAAACGGATGTCGCTGGTGGTGCCTTCAATATCCGTCACGATCGCGCTAATCATGCTTTCGCCTCCAACAGTCGACGTTGCAATTCGCATTGGAACAGAAACTCTAGCCCTTCCAGATGACGACGGGCTTCTTTCACCGTCGCGCCCCAGCAGTAAAGGCCGTGGCCGCGCACCAGAAAGCCATAGCGTAGCGGCGTGTGGCTGGCGTACTCGGTCACCCGCTGCGCCAGCGCCGGAATATCCTGATCGTTATCGAAAATCGGGATCGCCACACGATCCAAATGGGTAGTTTGCCCAGCCAGCGACTTTTGCATTTCGTAGCCGTGCAACACCAGTTCAGCGCCCTTCTCTACCCGAGACAGTACCGTCGCGTTCACCGAGTGCGTGTGCAGCACCGCACCAATCGTCGGCTGACGGCGATACAGCAGCGTATGCAGCCCCGTTTCCGCCGACGGCGTACGGCCGCTCGGCACATGGTTTGTGGCAATCTCCACCAGCAGGAAATCCTCTGCCTGAAGACTGCCTTTATCTTTACCCGATTCGGTAATCAGGCACTGCGCTTCATCAAGGCGCACGGACATATTGCCGCCCGTCGCCGGACACCAGCCCTTCTCACCTATCCAGTGGCAGGCCGCAAGCAGCGCCGTCAATTGTTGATTTTCAGTCATGAGGCTTCCCGTTTTTGGTCTCTCTGTTTCAAAGCATGCAGTTGCAGGTTTAGATTTTTTCATTATGTCTTAGCACGCAAAGGCATTTAGCCGTTTAAACGTCCAAGCGTCTTGATTGCCAAATACTAACAGCATGTTATATTACCAAGCAATACAGGCTTGCAGGAGTTCTACCCCGCTATGAGCGCCGCTCTGATCCCCGACAGTAAACTGCCTTCGCTGGGCACCACCATCTTTACCCAGATGAGCGCACTGGCCCAACAGCATCAGGCCATCAATCTATCACAAGGTTTCCCTGATTTTGACGGCCCGGATTATTTACAACAGCGGCTGGCGTATCATGTCAGTCAGGGCGCAAACCAATATGCGCCGATGACCGGTGTTGCGCCGCTGCGTCAGGTGATTGCTGAAAAAACCGCAGAGCTGTACGGCTGGCGACCGGATACCGATAGCGAAGTCACCGTCACCGCAGGTGCAACCGAAGCGCTGTTTGCCGCCATTGCGGCACTGGTGCGCCCCGGCGACGAAGTGATTTGTTTCGATCCCAGCTATGACAGCTACGCGCCTGCCGTCACGCTAGCGGGCGGCGTACTCAAACGTATCGCCTTGCAGCCGCCTGCATTTCGCGTGGACTGGTCACATTTTTCCGACTTGCTGAGCGTTCGCACGCGGCTGGTGATTCTGAATACGCCGCACAACCCGTCCGCTACCGTCTGGCAGAAGGCCGATTTTGAGCAACTGTGGCAGGCAATTGCCGCGCGTAACATCTTCGTACTGAGCGATGAAGTCTACGAACACATCTGTTTTGATAGCAACGGGCACGCCAGCGTGCTGGCACATCCGTCGCTGCGTCAACGCGCGATTGCCGTTTCCTCATTTGGCAAAACCTTCCACATGACCGGTTGGAAAGTCGGTTACTGCGTTGCGCCAGCGGCGCTGAGTGCGGAAGTCCGTAAAGTGCACCAGTATCTGACGTTCTCCGTGAACACGCCTGCGCAGTTTGCCATTGCCGATATGTTGCGTGAACAACCGCAACACTGGCGTGAACTGCCCGATTTTTACCGTGCCAAGCGCGATCGCTTTATCAAGGCGCTGGCGGGCAGTCGTTTCGAGATTCTACCCTGCGAAGGCACCTATTTCCTGCTGGCGGACTATCGGGCAATTTCCGATCTGGACGATGTCAGCTTCTGCCGCTGGCTAACTGAACACGTTGGCGTCGCCGCCATTCCGCTCTCCGTCTTTTGCGCCGATCCGTTCCCACACACGTTGATTCGACTATGCTTTGCCAAACAGGAAGCAACGTTGGATGCCGCTGCGGAGCGTTTATGTCGACTTTAAAGATTTCATTGCTGCAACAGCCGCTGGTCTGGCGCGATGGCGAAGCCAACCTGCGCCACTTCGATACCTTACTGGCGGAGATGGCAGGGCGTGATGTCATTGTGCTGCCGGAAATGTTCACCACCGGCTTTGCGATGGAAGCTGCCAGAGGCAGTCTGGAGCAATCAGTCGTAGAAACGTGGCTGCATCAGTGGGCGAAAAAGACCAATGCGCTGATCGGCGGCAGCGTCGCCGTGAACACGCCAAAAGGCGCGGTGAACCGGTTCCTGCTGGTCGATCCGCACGGCGAGGTGTATCACTATGATAAGCGCCATCTGTTCCGCATGGCGGATGAACACCACCACTATCAGGCAGGCACAGAGCGAGTCACCATTGAATGGCGCGGCTGGCGCATCTGCCCGATGATCTGCTACGACCTGCGTTTCCCGGTATGGTCACGCAATCGACAGGATTACGATCTGGCGCTGTATGTTGCCAACTGGCCTGCGCCTCGCGCGGCACACTGGCAGACGTTGCTAGCGGCGCGTGCCATTGAGAATCAGGCCTACGTTGCAGGCTGTAACCGCGTTGGCACCGACGGCAACGGCCACAGCTACCGTGGCGATAGCCTGATTATTAACGCGCAAGGGGAGATTCTGGCCTCTGCCGCCCCCAATCAGCCTGCCCGTCTGGACGCCGAACTGTCGCTGGAAGCGCTGCAAAGCTACCGGGAATCCTTCCCCGCCTGGCGCGATGCCGATCGCTTTACGCTGTAGTGGTTGTGCTGTAGCTGTAATAGCTGTAGCTGTCGTTACTGTGCTGAGGCGTGGTAGAACACCGCCTGATAGAACGCCTGTAGCGCCAGCGTCACATCTGCTGTAGTAACAGATTCGTCAGGATGGTGGCTGATACCGCCGCGGCAGCGGACAAACAACATTGCCACGGGCCAGCGTTCGGCGATAGCGATGGCATCGTGCCCTGCGCCGCTTGGCAACATCAGCGTTTTCCCCTGCACCTGCGTCACTGCGTCGTTTAATACCGACTGTAACGCAGGATCGCAGCGGGTTGCCGCAATACGATAATACTCTTCGGCGCTGAACTGGCAGCCGCGCCGGTGCGCGATAGCCTGTGCCAACGTCAGGAGTTTTTGTAGCAACGCATCCAGCGGTACATCCTCCGGCCCGCGAATATCCAGCGTCATCTTCACCTCACCGGGAATGACGTTCGCCGCCCCCGGTAAACACTGCAACGTACCAAACGTGGCGACCAGATGAGGATCGCTTTCTCGCGTTACCCGTTCTGCCTGCGCCATCCAGTCAGCGGCCGCTGCCAGCGCATCCTGCCGCTGCGTCATCGGCACCGTTCCTGCATGCCCCGCCAGACCGAGAAACGTGCAGTTGAGTCGCCGCGCCCCGTTGATTGCCGTAACCACGCCCAGTGCCAAATCCTGCTGCTCCAGACACGGCCCCTGCTCGATGTGCAATTCCAGATAAGCGACGATGTCACTGACCGGACGTGCCGCCTGCGCCACCTCAAGCGGATCGAGCCCCGCAATGGTCAACGCCTGCGCCACGCTGGTGCCTTCTGCCTCCTCGCACGCCAGCCAGTTTTCCGGCCAGGTGCCAGTCAAACCTCGGCTTCCCAGCAGAGTAATACCAAAACGCGTACCTTCCTCATCGCCGAAGCCGATGATTTCCAGCGCTACGGGCAAACGCATCCCCTGCTGATGGAATGCACGCACGACTTCAATCGCCGTCAATACGCCCAGCATACCATCGTAGCGTCCGGCATTACGTACCGTATCCAGATGCGAGCCGAGCAGCAGCGCCGGTGCATCCGGTGTTAGCCCGTCATAGCGACCGCAAATATTGCCCACGCTATCCTGCCAGACATTCATCCCCGCTTCGCGCATCCACTCCCCCACCAGCCTATTGGCGCGCAGGTGTTCCAGCGACAGATAGACGCGGGTCAGTTGACCGGGCGTTTCGCTAATTTCAGCCAGCGCATCACAGCGCGACATAATCTGTTCAGCGGCAGTCTGTGCAGCAGCGAGCGGCAGTAGAGGTTCACTCATGCACGATCCTCATTTACCGCGTAGCTGTTCCAGGCGGCCTGCAAGGCCTCGCCTTGTACCGTGTTGAATCCAAGACGATTCAGTACCGCCTCCAACGCCGTTAACGTTTGCATCACGCAGTCTTTACGTGCGTTGTAACCCATGGTGCCGATACGCCAGATTTTGCCCTGAAGCGGGCCAAACGAGGTGCCGATCTCAATAGCGAAATCTTCCAACAACAGCTTACGCACCTGTTCGCCGTGAATGCCGTCAGGAATCACCACGCCCAGTACGTTATTCATTTTGTGGTTGAGATCGCCAAAGGTTTCCAGCCCCATTCCCTGAATCCCTGCCACCAACGCATTGCCGTGTAACACATGGCGAACAATGCTGCGATCCAGCCCTTCTTCAAGGATCGTGCGGGCGCACTCGCGCGCAGCGAACAACATGCTCGTCGCTTCGGTATGGTGATTCAGGCGCTCCGGCCCCCAGTAATCCATCACCATTCCAAGATCGAAATAGTTGGAATAGATCATCTCGTCGTCGCCGTCCTGATGCGCGTCGGTTCTGATCCCCTGTTCGACGCATTTACGACGGCGGATCACCGCTTCCATCTGCGGGCTTAGCGTGATCGGTGAACTGCCGGACGGCCCGCCGAGGCATTTCTGCAACCCTGCGGAAACCGCATCCAGTCCCCATTTATCGGTTTCCAGCGGGTTACCGCCGAAAGATGCCGTGGCATCGGTGTAGAACAGCACGCCGTGGCGGCGGCAAATCTCACCCAGCTCCTCCAGCGGTTGCAGCATAGTGGTCGAGGTGTCGCCCTGCACCGTGAGCAACAGGCGCGGGCGCACCGTTTTGATCGCCTCTTCGATCTGGTCAGGTGAAAACACCTCACCCCACGGCACATCGATGGTATGAACCTCGGCACGACAACGGCGGGCAATCTCACACAGCAGATGACCAAAACGACCAAACACTGGCACCAGCACTTTATCGCCGGGGCGGATCGCCGACAGCAGGATCGCTTCGATGCCCGCACGCGAGGTGCCGTCCACCAGCATCGTCCAGCGGTTTTCCGTGCGGAAAAGCTGGCGATAGAGTGCCATGACCTGATTCATGTAATTGGTCATCGCGGGGTCATACTGCCCCACTAATTGGCTGGCCATTGCCCGTAATACGCGCGGATCGGCGTTGATCGGCCCCGGCCCCATCAGTAAACGATGAGGAGGATTAATTTGCGCGTACAGTTCGCTGCTCATGGTTATATGCTCCAAACTTTTGTTTCGACTTACACATTCGACAAGCGTCATTACGCTTCCGATAATCCCCGAACCGAGGCGATAAACTGTTTCAATTCCGGTGTTTTAGGGTTAGCAAACAGCGTTTTGCTGTCGCCCTGTTCCCAGACGGTGCCCTGATGCATAAACACCACGCGATCGCCCACTTCACGGGCAAAATTCATTTCATGCGTTACCAGAATCAGTGTCATGCCTTCTGCGGCAAGCTGTTCCAGCACTTTCAGCACTTCGCCGACGAGTTCAGGATCGAGCGCCGAGGTAATTTCATCGCACAGTAGGACTTTCGGATTCATCGCCAATGCACGGGCAATGGCGACGCGCTGCTGCTGACCGCCCGACAAATTGGCGGGATAATAATGAAGGCGCTCTCCCAGTCCAACCTTGTTGAGCATCTGTTCGCCCAACGCCTGACACTCCGCCGCGCTTTTACCCAGCACGCGGCGCGGCGCCAGCATCACGTTTTCCAGCGCCGTCATGTGCGGAAATAGATTGAAGTTCTGGAACACCATTCCGACCGAGCGGCTGATTTCCCGCGCCTGCGAATCCCTGTCGGTGACCGTCATTCCGCCCAGCTTGATGCTGCCATCCTGATAGCCTTCCAGACCATTCATGCAGCGCAGTAGCGTGCTCTTACCCGAGCCGCTGCGCCCGATGATCGAAATGACCTCACCCATTTCGATATCCAGATCCACCCCTTTCAGGACATGGTTCTGGCCGTAATATTTTTGAACCTGATTAATGGTGATGAGCGGCATTGAATTTCTTCTCCAGATAGCGGCTGTAGTAAGAGAGCGGATAGCACATCAGGAAGTAGCCCAGCGCCACCAATCCGAACACTTTAAACGGCTGGTAGGTCACGTTATTCAGCATGGTTCCCGCTTTGGTCAGTTCGATAAACCCGATGATCGACGCCAGCGCGGTGCCTTTAATCACCTGCACGGAAAACCCAACGGTAGGCGCGATGGCGATACGCATCGCCTGCGGCGCAATCACCCGATAGAGCGTCTGGCCGAAATCCAGCCCGAGACAGCGTGAGGCTTCCCACTGCCCTTTCGGCAAGGCTTCCACGCTGCCGCACCAGATATCCACCAGAAAGGCGCTGGTAAACAGCGTCAGTGCCAGTGCCGCCGCCGTCCACGGGCTGACATCAATACCGAACAGCGCCAGACCGAAAAAGGCGAGAAACAGCTGCATCAGCAGCGGCGTCCCCTGAAACAGCTCGGAATACAGGTGGACAAAGCGCGTCGCCCATTTGCGTTTAGTCAACCGCAGCAGCATCAGCGGAAAGGTCACCAGCGCACCGCCAATGAAGGCCGTCAGCGACAATAGCAGCGTCCAACGCGCCGCCAGCAACAGGTTGCGCACAATATCCCAGTCGGTAAATGTCATCATTGCTGATTCCCCAAGAAACGCCGCCCCGCCAGCAGTAAGAGTTGCCGCATCAGAACAGACAGCACGAGATAACACAGCGTGGTCGCCAGATACACTTCAAAGCTCAGGAACGTACGGGACTGAATCAGGTTGGCGGCGAAGGTCAGTTCCTCGTAGGACACCTGCGACACCACCGACGATCCCAGCATGACGATGATGCACTGACTGACCAGCGCCGGATAAATCCGCTGGAGCGCAGGCGGCAAAATCACACGCAGAAACGTCTGCACGCGCGTCAGCCCCAGCACACGAGCGGCTTCCCACTGGCCTTTCGGCGTCACTTGAATCCCCGCACGGATAATCTCCGTGCTGTACGCACCCAGATTAATCAACATCGCTAACAGCGCAGCCTGCCCGGCAGTCAGCTTCCAACCCAAACTCGGCAAGCCGAAGACGATAAAGAACAGCTGAACCACAAACGGCGTATTGCGGATCAGCTCGACGTAGATCCCCCACAGCCGACTCAGCAGGGTAGGCTTGCCGCTCCGCAAGGCCGCTCCGCAGATACCGATGGCGATGCCGCCAAGGGTTGCCATTACTGTCAGCTCAATGGTGACCCACAGCCCCGCCAGCAGCTCAGGCCAGAACGGCAACAGTGCGGAAAAATTAAGCTGATAGGTCATGACGCGCTCCTACTACGCTTTGATGCTGGCTGGCAGCGGTGCTTTCAGCCATTTTTCCGATAGGCTATTGAGCGTATCGTCTTTCAGTGCCTGTTCGATCAACGCATCAACTTTCGCTTTCAGCGCAGGCTCATCTTTCTTCAGCCCGATGTAGCACGGCGAATCCTTCAGCATAAACTTCGCGACAGGGGCTTTCGTTGGGTTCTGCTCGGCGATAGCGGCGACAACCAAATTGCCCGTGGCAACAAACTCCACCTGCCCTGACAGATATGCCGACAGCGTGGTGTTGTTGTCTTCGTAGCGCTTAATCTGTGCGGCCTTCGGTGCCGTTTCCGTCAGGACCATGTCTTCTACTGCACCGCGTGTGACGCCGATGCTCTTGCCTTCCAGCGCGTCTGACGATGTCAGCGTGCTGTCTTTCGGTCCGAATACACCCAGGAAGAACGGCGCATAAGCGCGACTAAAATCGATCACTTTTTCACGCTCGGCGTTTTTGCCCAAGCTGGAGATCACCAGATCGACCTTATTGGTTTGCAGATACGGCACGCGGTTGGCGCTGGTTACTGGCACCAGCTGCAACTTTAGTTTCATCTCTTTCGCCAGATAACGGGCGATATCGATATCATAACCCTGCGGTTGCAGATCGGTGCCAACCGATCCAAACGGTGGGAAATCCTGCGGCACCGCGACACGCAGCACACCGCGTTTCTCGATATCCTGCAACTGATCGGCCATCGCGCTACCGGCCTGAACCAGTAACATGGCCGCACCCATCACCGCCAGTAACCCTTTTTTGATGCCCAGTTTATTGATCAACATCGTCTCTGCCCCCGGTTAGTGTAATTGAAACGAAAGATTCTTTAAAAACAAAAATTGAAACCATCGTTGCAGAAATTAAGCAAGGAGCATGCCAGATTACATGGGTACTCTTGGCGATGGGGAACAGCGTAGAAGGTCAGAGAACCGTGCTGGAATATGGATATTGAGTATCGGTGGAATGTTTCGGGCGTGATTACAGAGAGATAATTTATGCAACTCATGCACCACGCCCGACGTAGGGCTGCTCAGTCGCCGCAGCCCTACGAACCCTGGCTTTCGGCGTGAATTATGCCGCTACGCGGTACATTCGAAACGCGTGTCATCCTGTCGAACCGCCTGTGACGCGCTCCCGACGCGGCACAGGCTTTCGCAGCGTCCATGCTGCTCATTCGGGATGACCCGCATTTCTCATCATAATTTTTTACGCCCATGAACAGATAACAACGAGAAACAATCCACAGCGTTGCGTCACAAAAATAATCCAGTGCTATCACGCCCGAAACGATCCACATGGCTATATAGCAACCAATTAATTCGCACCGCAATAGTGCAAAAGCACCACACTGACGCACCATTAGCGTTGCTCAAGCTCATCCAGTTCACCATAAAGATCCACGATCTGGTGGATGCGTTGGCGTCCGTCACGCAGCATTTCATGTAATAGCGCGTTGCTGATCACATTCACCAAACTCATCGCAGACGAATAGCTGTCAAACGCCGATACGCTGTCCAGCGGGACGCACAGCGACCAGGTTGCCAGCGACATTAGCGTACTGGCCTGTGGTTCGCACAGCAGCAGCACGGGTACGCCGCGCTTTTGCAATTGTGCTAGCAGCGGTTGAATCAGCCGTGGACGGCGGCGAAAGGCCACGACAATCACGACATCCTGCGCCGTAAGATCCACCAGCTCTTCGGATAGCGTCTGCCCCGGCTGCGCCAATAGCGTGACCTGTTGGCGAATCTGAAGCAGCTGTTGGCGCAGGTGCAGCGCCACAGGGTAGCTGTTGCGTAGCCCGATCAAGCACAGGCGCTGCGCCTGCATCAGCGCCTGAATTACCGCACCAAACTGTACGGGATCAATCTGGTTTATCCACTGCGTCAGATTCGCCATTTCCTGCTTGTAATGCCGTGCCAGCAGCGTATTCCCCTGCACCGCATCACGGTTATCCGCCAGCGGCATCCCACTCTGGCGCAGCGTTCTCAGTTCATCGCGCATGTCACGGTAACTGGGGTAGCCCAGCCGTTTGAACAACCGACTAACGGTCGCTTTGGAAACGCCACTCAGCCGCGCCAACTCGGCGCTGTTGTAGCTAATCAGATCGTCAAAGTGATCGAAGATGAAATCCGCAACGCGCTGTTCCTGTGGTGAAAGCTCGCTATAGCGATCCCGTAATCGTTCATCTATTTGCATCATCGTCTCTCGTCCATTGCGCATGCTGTAACGTTTGTTTCATTGCGCAGAACATAGCACAGGATTGTCAGGATGATATACGCACGCGTACCGACTTCCCACCGCACCGAAAAACTGGAACGCTGTTTGCTTATAGCTAGGGTTAATAGAGCAACTCACATTTACCCTACATAAAAAGGAATCCTGAAATGATGCAAAGTAATACCGCCCCGTTGGGCATGGCGGTGGCACCCCATCATTTAGCCAGTGCCAGCGCATTGGCGGTTCTGCGTGAAGGCGGAAACGCGATTGAAGCCATGGTCGCGGCGGCAGCAACCATTGCCGTGGTGTATCCGCATATGAACGGGATCGGCGGCGACGGTTTCTGGCTGATTGTGCCACCACACGGTGAACCCGTTGCCATTGATGCCAGCGGTGCTGCGGGGTCATTGGCCTGTCGTGAGCTCTATCGGGGTGAAAACCGCATCCCGCATCGCGGCCCGAAAGCGGCGCTGACGGTCGCGGGCACCGTCGGCGGCTGGCAGGAAGCGTTAGCATTCTCTCAAGAACTGGGAGGAGAACCGCTGCCGCTCGCTCGCTTACTGTCTGACGCGATTCGCTATGCGGCGGACGGCATTCCCGTTACGCAATCACAGGAAGATGCACTCACCCAGCGCTATCACGAACTGAGCGATTTTCCTGCCTTTAGCCAGCTGTTTATGCCGCAGGGGAATGTCCCACGTGCGGGTAGCCGTTTCACGCAGCCCGACTTAGCCGAGACCTTAACGACGCTGAGCATTGAAGGGTTGGACAGCTTTTATCGCGGCTCCGTCGCCGCCCGTCTCGCAGCACAGATGACCCAGCTCGGGATGCCGTTGACGGCTGACGATCTGGCGAACTACCGCGCCAAGCGAACAACGCCGCTGGTGTTGCAACACAGTAAAGGCGATATTTATAACCTCGCGCCGCCAACGCAGGGTCTGGTATCCCTCGCGATCCTCGGCCTGACCGATCATTTAGACATGGAAGATCTGAGCGATAGCCAGACGATCCATCGCATTGTCGAATCCACCAAGCTGGCGTTTGGCCTGCGTGACCGCTTCATTACCGACCCCAAACTGATGACGCAGGATGTTCAGGCGCTGCTGGAAAACGATGCGCTTGGCGCACTGGCGCGACAGGTCGATACCCGCAAAGCCGCGCCGTGGGGAGAAGGCAAAGGCCCCGGCGACACCGTCTGGATGGGCGTATGCGACAGCAGCGGCCTGTGCGTCTCTTTCATTCAGAGTATTTATCACGAATTCGGCAGCGGCGTTGTGCTACCGGGAACCGGCGTGCTCTGGCAGAACCGCGGCGCCTCGTTCAGCCTCGATCCGGCACACTTACTGGCGTTAGAACCGGGCAAACAGCCGTTTCATACCTTAAATCCTGCCGCTGCACGCCTGTCCGACGGGCGAACCATGGTCTACGGTTCGATGGGCGGAGACGGACAGCCGCAGACGCAGGCGGCTCTCTTTATCCGTCACGTCCAGCAAGGTCTGCCGCTGCAACAGGCGATTACCGCTCCACGCTGGCTGCTCGGTCGCACCTGGGGACAGTCCTCCGACACACTCAAGATCGAAGATCGCTTTAAACCCGCCACCGTGGATGCCCTGCGCCAACTCGGTCACGACGTCGAGCTATTGGGCAGTTTTAGTGAAACCGTCGGTCACGCGGGAGCCATCGTGCGCCACACCAACGGCATGCTGGAAGGCGCTTTCGATCCACGCAGCAACGGCAGCGCGGCTGGCTTCTAGTCCTACTTAACTCGGAGAAAATGACATGGCGATGATCGAACAAGACGCGCTGGCAGCCTATCTGCAACAGATGGAAACGCTGCTATCCCTGCAACTCAGCCAGGAACGGCGTCAGGAACTGTTGGTGCAATTCAGCCGCATCCATGCGATGGCACAGCCGTTGATGGCATTCCCTCTCGATGAGCATCAGGACATTGCCGGGGTGTATACGCTATGAGTTTATACGCCAAAACAGCGTCCTCATCGTTATCCATCCGGCAGATTCAGCAAGGCTTGCAGGCTGGAACGTTCTCCGCCAAAGAGCTTGCACAGCAGGCACTAGGCACGATTGAGCAGACCAACCCCACGATTAATGCCTATACCCATGTCACCGGCGAACGCATGTTGGCAGAAGCAGAGCGCATCGACTCAAGCCGTCAACGCGGGGAAGCCTTGCCCGCGCTGGCCGGTGTGCCTTACGCCGTCAAGAACCTGTTTGATGTCAGTGGCGAAACCACGCTGGCGGGTGCCGAACTTCTCAGCCAGCGACCACCCGCCAAGCAGGACGCCTTTGCCATCCGTCAGCTTGCCAGTCAGGGCGCGCTGCTGTCCGGCATGTTGAATATGGACGCCTATGCCTACGGCTTTACCACCGAAAACAGCCATTACGGCCCCACGCGCAACCCGCTCGACACGCTGCGCATCGCGGGTGGATCGTCTGGCGGATCGGCGGCAGCCGTCGCCGCAGGGCTGGTTAACTTTACACTGGGCAGCGACACGAATGGCTCGATCCGCGTGCCATCGTCGCTCTGCGGCATTTTCGGGCTGAAGCCGACATTTGGCCGTTTATCACGTCACGGTAGCCACCCGTTTGTCGCCAGCCTCGACCACATCGGCCCGTTCGCACGTAGCGCAGACGATCTGGCATTGGTGTTCGACGCACTACAAGGTCACGATGAACACGATCGTTTTCAGGCCAAGCGAGAAACGCAGCATACTGCCAAACAGTTGGAAGCAGGCAGCGATGGACTGCGCTATGCGGTGCTTGATGGCTACTTTTCCACATGGACTAGCGAGGAGGCAAAAGCTGCCGTCAGTCAGATTGCACAAGCGCTAGGCGCACAGGACAGCCTGACACTAACCGATGCCGCACTGGCGCGCAGCGCCGCCTTTATTCTGTCGGCCAGCGAAGGTGGGAACCAGTATTTACCTGACTTACGTACTCAACCTGAACGCTTCGAGCCCCTGTCACGCGAGCGGTTGCTGGCTGGCGCGATGATCCCCGCCGCCTGGTATATACAGGCTCAGCGCTTCCGTAACTATTTTCGTCAACAGATGCTGGCGCTGTTTGAACACACCGATCTGCTGATCGCCCCCGCAACGCCCTGCTCCGCCACGCTGATTGGTCAGGAAACCATGCGCATTAATGATACCGACCTGCCCGTACGCGCCAATATGGGCATGCTGACACAGCCAATCTCCTTCGTCGGGCTACCGGTCGTGACGGTGCCGGTGGCAACCGCCAGCGGCCTGCCGATAGGTATTCAGATTATTGCCGCACCGTGGCGCGAGGATCTGTGCCTGCGGACGGCATGGGCGCTGGAGCAGCAGGGCATCACCTATACAGTAGAGGAAAGAAAATATGTTGCCTGACGATATCAATCAGTCGGATGTGCTGACAGACGTGACCGCCGCGTTCTATCGCTATGAGAAAGCCTTAACGGGTAATGACATTGCGGTGCTGGATGAACTGTTCTGGCACGATGAAAAAACGGTGCGCTACGGTGCGGGAGAAAATCTGTACGGGATAGAGGAAATCCGCGCCTTTCGCCTCGCTCGCCCTTCTGTCGGTCTGGACAGAACGCTGCGTAATACGGTCATCACCGCTTATGGTCATGATATGGCCGTCGCCAGTACGGAGTTTACCCGTGCAGGCAGTACGAAGATTGGCCGTCAAATGCAAACCTGGGTAAAAATGCCAGAAGGCTGGCGTATTGTCGCCGCTCACGTCAGCCTGATAAGTGAATAACAATAAAAGACACAAGCGAAGCCGTATGCGCTTGTGTCAGTTGTCTGCTATCGATTTACCCGCTAGGTTAGGGGCATTTGAGGCCAGATAATATTTGCCATCAATAAGCACATATTCACCTGAGGCCAGCTTACGCTTTATCACATCACGCGCCGCCATTTGCAGTTTTTTCCCCAAAGCGAAAAATGCCTGTTCTTGAAGACTTAACGTCGTAATATCGTGTGAGGATGACATAGCCTCTCCTGTCTGAACCAAGGCGATTAAATGACCGCATACTGGGGATACGAATGTTAAATCGATTTTTCCCTGCTAACCCCAGCAAACCATCATATAAATCAGTGAGATCAATTACCCTTTTTCCCGAAAGATCGGGAGCGGCACACCAATAATAAGCGCCCGATTGGGAAACATTGTAGTGGTCAAAAATTGCTCTGGCAACCGACGTAATCACCTTTAGAATTTGCCCAGCGTTGAGCTCAACATGCTGGTAAGCTTCCAAACGTTCTTGATTCTCGACTTTATCAAAAGCAACTGTCCAAAGACCTGTCTGGGGCATTTGGAAACCAGGTATGTTATGTTTCTCATCAATCCCCTTATTGAGCAATTCATCCACAGATTGGAGCTTCTGGAAGCCGATGGCATAGACCATGCCACCAACGATAAACTGACGCATAAGCAACTCACCGTTCCCTGTATATACCCCAAATAATTCGAGTTGCAGGAAGGCGGCAAGAGAGGGAGTCCCGATGAGCTTACTCAGGTAAGTGATTCGGGTGAGTGACAAACCTGCCATGCCATAGGCAGGTTTGAACGCTGCTTGCAGCGGCCCCAACGGGGCGAGGCACACGCAAGTGTGCTGAGTAGCGCAGCCAACGCACCTGCGGCTTGAAGTATTACGGGTATAGTCGTCGAAATCATGGTATTCCCAAATGACCACTGTTAGCTTTTCCTTAGCAGAAATCAGATGAGCAGATAACCAAAATACCTTTCTTGTGACAATGTCCTTATTTCTCTTTCTGGTTTTGCTTCGCAATTTTTAAAAACACTCAAAAATCCCCACTTGCCGATGGCGTTATCCTCTAAATATGACAGATATATTATTCGGAACACTCTCATTTATTGGTGGGAATTAATGCAATCATTTAACCCACTATATCTTTGCTATACTGTATAAAATACCGACAGATAGCATAAGTAAAAAATGTATCTACGTCGGTCTATTTGGGTGTCTATAAGACAAAAATCGTGATTTATTTACCCTATTATTCGATTAGTGGAATTCACTATAAATGGTGATGTATTCACAATCAGAAAAGGTTATATCAGCCACTAATCCAATACGTAATAACTAACAGATAACGCACTGTTATAAAAAGAATTACCTTTCAAATCAAAAATCATAAAGATCACATAAATCATGAAGATAACGTAGTGATAATCGCGTTACCGTCACAGGAAATATCAACCATCGCTGATGGAGATATAGCCTAAATAATTCAAGTTTCAGGCAGGCGGCAAGAGAGGGAATCCCGATGAGCTTACTCAAGTAAGTGATTCGGGTGAGTGAACGCAGCCAACGCACATGCAACTTGAAGTATGACGGATATAAAGGGTTGTCTCAGAATCTGAGTATGGTAGGGTAGATTATGTTTAATCATTATCAGGGCTACGTTATAGAATTATAAACGACACAGGAAAACAATAATTTCATGGCAATTAAACTTGAAGTAAAGAATCTTTATAAGATATTTGGCGAGCACCCAGACAGAGCATTTAAACTGATTGATAAAGGCCTGAGCAAAGATCAGGTATTTGAAAAAACAGGGCTTACTGTCGGGGTAAAAGATGCCAGTCTGGCCATTGAAGAAGGCGAGATATTTGTCATCATGGGATTATCCGGTTCCGGCAAATCAACCATGGTACGCCTTCTCAATCGTCTGATCGAACCCACTCGGGGTCAGGTGCTGATCGACGGTGAAGATATCTCTAAAATATCCGATGCCGCGCTGCGCGACGTGCGCCGCAAAAAGATCAGTATGGTGTTCCAATCCTTTGCGCTCATGCCGCATCTGAATATCCTCAGCAATACCGCGTTTGGTATGGAACTGGCTGGCGTACCGAAAGCGGAACGTGAGCAAAAAGCGCTGGATGCATTGCAGCAGGTCGGCCTGGAAGCCTATGCGGCGTCTTACCCGGATGAGCTGTCTGGCGGGATGCGGCAGCGTGTCGGTCTGGCGCGTGCGTTAGCAAATAACCCCGATATCCTGTTGATGGATGAGGCGTTCTCCGCACTCGACCCATTAATCCGAACCGAAATGCAGGATGAGCTGATCAAGCTCCAGTCCCGTCATCAACGCACTATCGTCTTTATCTCGCACGATCTGGATGAAGCGATGCGTATCGGTGACCGGATTGCCATCATGCACGGCGGTGAAGTGATTCAGGTCGGTACGCCCGATGAGATCCTGAATAACCCCGCCAATGACTATGTGCGCACCTTTTTCCGCGGTGTCGATATCAGCCACGTATTTAGCGCCAAAGATATCGCTCGTCGTCGCCCGGTCACCTTGATTCGTAAAACCCCCGGCGTGGGACCGCGTTCCGCGCTGAAAATCCTTCAGGACGAAGACCGTGACTACGGCTACGTACTGGAAGGTGGGAAACGTTTCATTGGCATCGTGTCTATTGATTCACTGAAGCAGGCGCTGAAAGAACAGCAGCCGCTGGAACAGGCGTTACTGCCCGAACCTGTTCCCGTGCCCGCAGATATGTCACTCAACGAGCTGATTTCTCAGGTCGCACAGGCTCCCTGTGCCGTTCCTGTCGTCGGCGAAAACCATGAGTACATTGGCATCATTTCCAAAGGAATGTTGCTACAGGCACTGGATAAGGAAGGAGTGACCCATGAGTAAATCAACCTCAAATCCGTGGGACACCACCACGGCACAACATCAGCCTGCCGAGCAAAACGCAACGCCTGAGCAGGGCAATCACGCCGCGCAAAGCGATCCGTGGGCAACCAGCCCGCAGAGCACGCCAGCCAATCACGCTGCTGATAGTGCTACGCCTGATAGTGCCCCGCAGAGTAGCGATCCTTGGTCTACAGGTACGCCAGCCAACGGCGGCGATGCCTGGGGCAGCGCGCCAGCTCCTGATGGTTCTGCCGATGCCGCGCATCAGGCTGCGCAATCCGGCAGTGATTGGTTAAACAGCGCTGCCCCGGCGACGCCCGAGCATTTCAACCTGCTCGATCCGTTTAAGGACACGCTGATCCCGCTGGACAACTGGGTTACCCACGGCATCGACTGGGTGGTACTGCATTTCAGGCCAGTTTTTCAGGGCGTTCGCGTCCCGGTCGACTTTATTCTAGGTGGCTTTCAACAATTCTTGCTGGGTATGCCGGCCCCTATAGCCATTCTGGTGTTTTCGCTGATTGCCTGGCAGATGTCCAGCCTAGGAATGGGTGTCGCCACCCTGCTGTCCCTAATTGCCATTGGCGCGATTGGTGCCTGGTCGCAGGCCATGATCACGTTAGCGCTGGTATTGACTGCGCTGTTCTTCTGCGTGCTCATCGGGCTCCCCGTCGGGATCTGGCTGGCACGTAGCGAACGGGCTGCGAAGTTTATCCGTCCACTGCTCGATGCCATGCAGACCACGCCCGCGTTCGTCTATCTGGTGCCTATCGTCATGCTGTTCGGGATCGGTAACGTGCCGGGCGTCGTGGTGACCATCATCTTTGCCCTGCCGCCGATTATTCGTTTAACGATTCTGGGTATTCGTCAGGTGCCAGCCGATCTGATTGAAGCCGCCGAGTCATTCGGTGCCAGCCCGCGCCAGATGCTGTTTAAGGTTCAGCTCCCGCTGGCCATGCCGACCATCATGGCAGGTGTTAACCAGACGCTGATGCTGGCGCTGTCGATGGTGGTTATCGCCTCGATGATCGCCGTAGGCGGTCTGGGCCAGATGGTACTGCGCGGCATTGGTCGTCTGGATATGGGCCTGGCTGCCGTCGGTGGTGTCGGGATCGTCATTCTGGCGATTATTCTCGACCGTCTTACCCAATCTCTGGGACGCGATCGCCGTAGCAAGGGCAACAAAAGCTGGTACGCCAGCGGCCCGATTGGCCTACTGACCCGTCCTTTCATCAAGCCGTAACGCTCGTCCCGCTTGTCTGGCACACGCCAGACAAGCGGCGACATTCACTATTCGTTTTATCAGCAATATTTACGATCTCAACGCACGATAAAAACAGAGGGAATCATGATGCGTAACACCAAACTTTGGGCCGCCGCCCTGACCACCGCCCTGTTGAGTACACAGGTTTACGCCGCCGATACCGCACAACCCGGCAAAGGTATTGCCGTTATTCCAGTGCAAAGCACCATCTCTGAGGAAACGTTCCAGACGCTGCTGGTCAGCCGCGCGTTGGAAAAGCTCGGCTATGACGTGCAATCTCCCCGTGAAGTGGACTATAACGTCGCCTACACCTCAATTGCCTCCGGCGACGCGACATTTATCGCGGTGAACTGGGACCCGCTGCACGCCGATCAATATAAAGCCGCCGGCGGAGACGCAAAATTCTACCGTCAGGGTGAATATGTCTCCGGTGCCGCACAGGGTTACCTGATCGATAAAAAAACCGCTGAAAAATACAACATTACCAATATTGCGCAGTTAAAAGACCCGAAAATTGCCAAGCTGTTTGATACCAACGGCGATGGCAAAGCCGATCTGACGGGCTGTACGCCGGGCTGGGGATGTGAAGCCGCTATCAATCACCATCTTCCCGCCTATGGTTTAACCAACACGGTAGAACATAATCAGGGGAACTATGCGGCGATGATCGCCGACACCATCACCCGCTACAAAGAGGGCAAGCCGATTCTGTACTACACCTGGACGCCGTACTGGGTAAGTGATGTGCTGGTTCCGGGACGTGACGTAGTCTGGTTGCAGGTGCCTTTCTCTTCTCAACCGGGAGAAATGAAAGACGTCAGCACCAAGCTACCAAACGGAGCCGACTATGGCTTCCCTGTTAACACCATGAAGATTGCCGCGAATAAGGCATGGGCTGAGAAAAACCCCGCAGCGGCGAAATTGTTCGCCATCATGAAGCTACCGATTGCCGATGTGAATGCGCAGAACCTGCGTATGCATGAAGGACAGGGTTCACAGAAGGATATCGAACGTCATGTTGATGGCTGGATCAAAGCCCACCAGCAGCTGTTTGACGGCTGGGTGAAAACCGCTGCCAATGCCGCGAAATAATCACCGGTAGACGAGCGCCCCTTTCACAGGAAAGGGGCGTTTTTTATCGATGAGCGGCAATTACGGCAGTTTAACGATGTCGACCCAATTCGCGCCTTTTCCAGTCGGGTAGCGCCCGACTCGCACTAAATCACCGTTATCCTGATTGATACGATACACCGATAGTGACGTCGATTTTTCACCGCTGGCGATCAGGAATTGCCCACTTGGATCGATCTGAATACCGCGCGGCTGCGTTTCCGTCGGGTAGCGCGTAATGTATTTCAACTGACCCGTTTTCGGCTCAACCCGCAACAGCGTAATCGTGCTTTTGGTGCGTTCCGATACGTACAGGAATTTTCCATTTGGCGTCAAACGCAAATCGGCGCTCCATATCTGCGGCCGACCATCAGCATTATTTTTATCCGGCGCGATCGTTCCCGCTCTCATCCCAGCCTCGGTAGGAATGGTGTCGGTGTAATCCAACAGCGTAAGCTGCCCTGTCCTTTCATCCAGCGACAAACGCGCAACTTTGCCGGACAATTCGTTGCTCACGTAGAGCGTTTTATTATCTGGTGATAACACCAGATGGCGTGGCCCATTTCCTTCAGGGAGTTTAATTTCGGCTGGCTCATTCGGCGTCAACGTCCCCGTTTTTGCATCAAACCGGAACTGCACAATTTGATCGCTGCCTAGATTGCTGGCAAAGACGAACTTATTTTTGCGATCGGCAATAATGCTGTGCGCTTTCTCACCTGTCGGCACTACCGTGACCGCACTCGCGTTCACCTTGCCCTCGTTATCGATACCATTAACCGCGATTTTATTGCCGCCGTACGACGCACTGAACAACCATTTCCCCGTGAGGTCCGTCGAGATGTAGGCCATGCTGTCCGGTAGTTCTGCTTTGCCTAACGGGCTCAGCACACCGCTCTTGGCATCGATTTTATAGCTGACCGCCGAGTAGGGAATACCGCGCGTAGCAGCATAGAGGTGCGATTTATCTGGGCTAACGGCCAGCGGCATCACTTTTGCACCAGCGGCAGCTTTCCCGATGGCGGTCAATTCGCCGCTTTGCATATTGAGCACATAGGCATCGATTGCGCCGTCACCGGCAGCAGAAACATAAACCGCCGTCACCGCCTGCGCCCCGATTGACCACAGCGCAGCTGCTGGCAGAAATGCACATCCCATTAGCACCGCAATACTTTTTTTCTTAAACACCTGATAATGCTTAAACATACTGTCCCCTGTCGAAAGTGGTATAACGCTGGCGATAAGCTAAATCAATCTCATTAAAAACAAAACAAACTTAATAGGCACAAAGATATTCTGGTATCTCATAAGACTCGCCGGAGACTATCGCTTCCGTTCTTAACATTATATTAACGTTCCGAAACTATGCCTCTTCAGCAAAAATCTGCATCTTCTCAGCCGCAATCGGGACTCAGTCTGTCTTTGACCCTGATTATGTCTATCGCGATTGGCCTTGCCGCCGCCAGTAACTATTATGCCCAGTCGCTGCTGCGCATGCAGCGATTCTGGTTATCTGTCCTGTGCTAACGTCAGCATTATATAGACCTTGGCTCCCCCCACCCTGCGGCTATTTTAAAGGTGTTATCGGCCTGTTCTTGTAAGCGTCGAATGCATTGATGTAATGGCTAACCCATCATCGCGGGATGCAGAAAACTATCTCGCTGTTATAGGCAGTTGTGATTCTTCAATGAAGTCAGTGAACGCATTGAAATAGGATGGCACCACCAATATGGTTCAAAAAACAACCTATCCATGTCATCAAATTAAATACCTTTCATATAAAAATAAATCATGCTTAATTATTGACAACATAATTAATCGTTAGTATAAATGCAACCTGGACGCAACAAATCATTAACAAGGATGTTTAATGTGAATAATCTGTCGATCAGGAACCGCGAGCTAATTCCATTAAAAGGAATCAGCAGTAATGTTGAATTTATTACTTTTCATGGTTTATCAGATGGAAAAGAACACATTGCGCTAAAATTCTCCCACTGGGATGGAAATTCAGATCCTTT
>NZ_RJTN01000021.1 GCF_005497185.1 Pectobacterium polonicum
GTTGCCGTTAAAGTTGGCGCCCGGCGTATAGGTGTACTGCCCGGTGCTGCCATCCAGCGTCAGGGTGCCGTTGGCCGGTTGCGTGCTCACCGTATAACTCAGCGTATCGCCGTCCACGTCGCTGGCTACGATGGTGCCGCTGACCGGCGTATCTTCATCGGTGGCGATCGACTGGTCTGCCGTCACCGGCGCGTCGTTGACCGGCCGCACGCCGATACTCACCGTGCTGGTGGTGGTGCCACCGTTACCGTCCGACACCGTGATAATAAAGCGGTCATTGCCGTTAAAGTTGGCGCCCGGCGTATAGGTATACGCGCCGGTGCTGCCGTCCAGCGTCAGGGTGCCGTTGGCCGGCGGGGTGCCGACGGTATAACTCAGGGTGTCGCCGTCCACATCAGTCGCTACGATGGTGCCGCTGACCGGCGTATCTTCATCGGTGGCAATCGACTGGTCGGCCGTCACTGGCGCGTCGTTGACCGGGCGCACGCCAATGCTGACGGTGCTGGTGGTGGTCCCGCCGTTGCCGTCTGAGACAGTGATAATAAAGCGGTCATTGCCATTAAAGTTGGCGCCCGGCGTATAGGTGTACTGCCCGGTCACCCCATTTAACGTCAGCGTGCCGTTGGCCGGCGGGGTGCCGACGGTATAACTCAGGGTGTCGCCGTCCACGTCGGTCGCCACAATGGTGCCGCTGACCGGCGTGTCTTCATCGGTGGCGATCGACTGGTCTGCCGTCACCGGCGCACTATTGCCTTCCGCAGTGGTCGCAGCAGTGGCAGTAAGCAACGTAGATGAATCGACACCATCCAGAACAGATGAGGCTCTATCGGTAAACAATATGCCCGCAGTATCATAACCAATCGGGGCTGTCACGACATCAGCCGTTAAATCCAGTACCACCGTTGAATTGAAATGCCCGCCACCGCCATCACCGGCTTCGCCAGTGTCATCATTACCGGCGGCGGCTGCCTCTAGCACTTGCGTTGGGTCAGCGCCCTGAGCAATAGCATCTTGTATAGCTGCGACATCATTGGCAACATCTACATTTTTCTGAGAGGATGCGTTACTTACATCGCTCCAGTGGCTATCGCGCCCCAGATCCAGTGTCTTACCATCAGGTAATGTGATTGAAACCGCGCCGTTAGCACCGGTCATCACTTCTTCACCACTGTAAACGCGATCGCCAGCGACTAACAGTCTCTGACTCCCATCAAGCGCGACAACAAAAACTTGCCCAATAACGAATTTAATAACACCAATCACACCGTTCAAAATACTTTCTCCTTGATATCTATAATTATTTTTATGATATTGCGATATTGCAGCTATAGATTTTGACTATCATCCTGATAGGGTTGATTTGCTGTGTGTCGTCCTGACATTTTTTAAAAAAAACGCTACGATAATGCTGCCGTTATGCGTCAAACGCTTGACTCGATGAACGATATAATAAAAAATTCAGAATATTCTTTCCAGAACTTTACTCATTTAGGGTAAGTCTTATTTCTTTCTCTCAATATGCCTTTTGCGATAGAATTAACACACTGATATTAAAGAAATAAAGAAAATAAATTCGTTAAGGGTTTATATAACACTCAAACACTTTAATAGGAATAATCACAAATAAAGTTTTTGTGAAGGAAAACTGCTGATGATGCGTAGATACCGTTTTGTTTTATTACCCTTTATTACCCTTTTTTCCACAGCGACGTATGCCGAGACGATCCAGGAAGCAATAAAAAGCTCGCTCTACACACACCCCGAAGTGAGCGCATCCATTAATAGCCGGTTTTCCGCCGAACACGACTTACGTGCGGCAAAAGGCGGATATCTCCCCTCCATTACGCTGAATGCTGGCGTTGGCCGTGAGGAAACCGATAGTCCCTCAACACGTGCCAGCACCAATAAACGCACGGAGCTCAGTCGCCAGGAATCAAGTATCGCTCTGAATCAGACGGTATTTGATGGTTTTGCCACCTCGAGTGAAGTTGGCAGACAACGTGCCACCGTCAATTCACGCGCCTATAGAGTGTTGAATACCAGTGAAGCAACGGCATTAGATACCGTTCAGGTGTACCTCAATGTACTGCAACGCCAAGAATTCGTCCGCCTGGCAGAAGCCAATCTTGCAAGCCATGAGCGCATTTACGATCAAATAAGGCTGCGCAGCGAGCAAGGCGTTGGGAGATTGGCCGACCTTGATCAGGCTGAAGCCCGTTTAGCACAAGCACGCAACAACGCGCTGACAGAAAAAACCAATCTGGACGATGCCAAAATCAACTACATGAGTATTGTAGGAAAAGTGCCTGAAAATTTGGTTATGCCCGATGCGTCCGCGATAAAACTGCCCCCCTCTTTGGAGGAAGCACAACGCATCATGTTGGCAAATAGCCCGGCACTAAAATCCGCAGAATCGGATATTGAAGCCACTCAGCAGCAGTATGAAACATCAAAATCAACCTTTTATCCACGCCTCAACGTTGAACTCTCTCGCACAATGAATAATAACGTTGATGGGACGCGCGGCCAAAACAATGAGTGGCAGGCGATGCTGCGGATGCGCTACAACCTGTATGAAGGCGGCAGTAGCAAGGCCAGCATGGAATCTAAAGCCTATCAGGTAAAAGAAGCACAGGATGTTCGAAATAATGCCCTCCGCTTGTTGAATGAAGAACTGAAGCTAGCCTGGTCAGCGCTAAACAACTCACGTCAACAGGTTCCGATTGCCGCCGAATACGCTGA
The DNA here is from genome assembly GCF_005497185.1 of Pectobacterium polonicum. GTDB lineage: Bacteria > Pseudomonadota > Gammaproteobacteria > Enterobacterales > Enterobacteriaceae > Pectobacterium > Pectobacterium polonicum. The sequence goes on from NZ_RJTN01000021.1 coordinate 2,743, forward strand.
CCGCAGTATGAAAGTACGTACCGCCTATCAGAAGCAATTTGGTCTGGGAGAAAGAACGTTATTGGACTTGCTGGATAGTGAAAACGAACTGTTCACCGCACAGAGACGCCTGGTCGAGGTTCGCTTCATCGCCCTTTATACCGAATACCGAATCACATCGCGTATGGGAGAGTTATTGAATCGTTTAGCGATCCCAACGCCTGATGCAGGTGTCAGTTTGACAAACGTGACAACCCACGCAGAGTTGCCAAGCCTTAATTAATATATTTCATTAGTCAGCCAGCAATAAATTATGGTTTATATGCGAGGGAATTGCGTTGTGTAAGGGAACGTTCAGTTAAATGAAGTTGCATTCAGTACAAGAGACGAAGGGTTCTGATGAATCGGTCGCCCATGAGTCTACCGTTCATGAACCCATTGTCCATGAAAATAGTGACCCTCGCAGCCGTCATGACGACCCGTTATTGGATAGTTTGCTGATCCTCTGTGCCTTACAGGGGAAATCCGTCAGCCGTACCACACTTACCGCTGGCTTGCCTTTAGCTAACCAGCGATTATCCGTAAAATTGCTCCCAAGAGCCGCAGCTCGTGCAGGGTTGCAAGGGCGCGTTCTCAAACGTTCCCTGAATAAAATTTCTGAGATGTCACTTCCCGCAATGTTGCTGCTACGGGAAGGGGGAGCGGCGATTCTGTTAGGGTGGAACGCCGACGGCAGCGCACGTCTGATGCCCAGTGAAACCGAAGGCGGAGAAATTTCAGTTGAGCATAATATGCTACAACAGAATTACCTTGGCTTAGTGATGTTCGCCCAGCCCCGCCATCAGTTCGATTTGCAAAATCCGTCACTGATCCCTCATACCAAATCCTGGTTTAGAGATACGCTTAAGCTTTCACGCTCGCTCTATCTGGATGCCATCCTTGCCAGTTTGCTGGTGAACATTATCGCACTTGCCACGCCGCTGTTCGTGATGAATGTCTATGACCGAGTTGTACCTAATCAGGCAACGGCGACATTATGGGTGCTGGCAATCGGCGTGACTGGTGCTTTTGTTTTCGATTTAATTCTCAAAACGCTACGCGGCATTTGCCTCGATATGGCGGGCAAAAAAACCGATCTGATTATTTCAGCCACGTTATTTGAGCGCATTACTGGAATGTCGATGAAGGCTCGGCCACCACGAGTCGGTAGTTTTGCGCAAAATATTCATGAATTTCAGTCGCTCAGAGATTTCTTGTCCTCGCTGACGCTGACGACGCTGATCGATTTTCCCTTTACGCTGCTTCTGCTGCTGGTCATTGGCATCATCGGCGGTCCGCTGGTCTGGGTTTCCATACTGGCCTACCCTATCGCCCTGCTGGCGAGCTGGGCGATGCAAAAACCGTTGTCTGCCACGATTGAAAAAACGATGCATCTTGCCAGTGAACGGCAGGCAACACTGATCGAAACGCTAAGCTGCCTGGATGCGATCAAGGTCAACAATGCAGAAAGCGAACGGCAGCACCAGTGGGAACAGACGATTGGCAGTCTGAGTAAGCTGGAAATGCGAGCGAAAGCGTTGTCTTCACTGGCGGTGAACCTGACGCAGTGGTTCCAGCAATTTGCTGGCGTGGCCATGATCGTCGTCGGCGTCTATATGCTAATTAACGGTAAACTCAGCATGGGTGGGCTGATTGCCTGTTACATGCTGAACGGCAGAGCGCTTATGCCGTTAGGTCAACTGTCTGGGCTGGTCAGCCGTTATCAGCAGGCGCGTTTGACGATGCAAACCACCGAACAGATGATGCAACTACCGCAAGAACGTAGCGATAACGAACATCCGCTGAAGCGCGAGAGTATCCGAGGTGGGATCGAATTTCGCGATGTGACGTTCAACTACCCAGAACAAAAAACCAGTTCACTGCAAAACATCAGTCTGACTATCGCTCCCGGTGAGAAAGTGGGTGTAATTGGCCGCAGCGGCTCAGGAAAAAGCTCATTGCAAAAGCTGATCGTGAACCTCTATCAGCCCAACACGGGTAATATTCTGATCGACGGTGTTGATGCCCGCCAGTTGGATGTCAGCGATTTACGCCACAATATCGGCTATGTCCCGCAGGATATTCAATTGTTCAGTGGTTCGCTGCGCAATAACCTCATTAGCGGCGCGCGCTATGTTGAAGATGAAGCCATGCTAAGAGCCGCTGAAATCTCAGGGGTAAACGAGTTTGCACGCCTGCACCCCGATGGCTATAACCTTCAGGTCGGTGAACGAGGCCAACAACTCTCCGGCGGGCAGCGCCAGGCTGTCGCGATAGCCAGAGCGCTATTGCTTGACCCTCCAATTCTGGTGCTTGATGAACCCACAAGTTCGATGGATAACACCAGCGAAGATCGGTTAAAACAAGCTCTCGCCCCCGTTATTGCGGAAAAAACGCTGTTGCTGGTTACCCATCGGGTTTCCATGCTGGCGCTGGTCGATCGTTTAGTGATTGTCGATAAAGGCAAAATTATTGCGGATGGGCCGAAAGCGATCGTGATGGATGCGTTGAAGAAGGGGCAGATCAATGCGTCTCGGTAAATATATCAAACGAATCAAACGGTATTTTGCTGGTGGAGATGAAGAAAACCTGCAAACGATGCCAGAAGTGAGCCGGGCAATGGCTGAGGATTCACCCCGTTCTATTCGCTTCACGCTGTGGGCTATCGGAGCTTTTCTCCTGTTCTTTATTTTGTGGGCTGGGCTGGCGAATATTGATGAAGTCACCCGAGGCGAGGGTAAAGCAATCCCTTCTTCTCGCTTGCAAAAAATTCAGAATCTGGAAGGCGGAATCGTCACGGAAGTATTCATTCGTGAAGGTCAGGTCGTCAATGCTGGCGATCCTTTGCTACGCCTTGATGATACTCGTTTTGCTTCCAATGTAGGAGAAACCGAAGCTGACCGGCTTGCACTGCTGTCACGCGTTGAGCGCCTGAACGCCGAAATCAGCGATAGGGAGCTCATGCTTGCCGAAGAAATAACGACGCAAGCGCCTAAAATTGCAGCAGGAGAACAAGAACTTTATAACAGCCGTCGCCAGCAGCTTCATAATGAAGTATCCGGTCTGGAAGAGCAGTTGATCCAACGTCGCCAAGAACTGCGGGATTTTTCTGCCAAGGAGATTCAATTCCGCAATAGTCTGGGTCTGCTTCAGCAAGAAATTAAAATGTCGGAACCGTTGATTGCAGAAGGCGCAATTTCTAAAGTAGAAGTTTTGCGCCTACGTCGTGCTGAAGTCGAAACCCGTGGTCAGCTCGACTCTGTCAAACTCGCAATTCCCCGAGCAGAATCTGCAATTAAAGAGATCGAGAATAAAATAGAAGAAACCCGCAGTCGTTATAAAAGCGAGGCGTTATCTCAGCTCAGTGAAGCACAAACCAATCTGAATAAAATTGAAGCTACGGGTAAAGCACTGGAAGACAGAGTAAACCGAACGTTGGTCGTCTCCCCCGTTCGCGGTATTGTGCAGCAGGTTCTAGTAAATACCATCGGGGGGGTGATTCAGCCAGGTAGCGATCTGGTGGAAATTGTTCCACTAGATGACAAACTACTGGTGGAAGCTAAAGTTCGCCCTCAGGATATTGCCTTTTTACACCCTGGTCAGGATGCCATAATAAAGTTGACGGCCTATGACTACACCATCTATGGCGGTTTAAAAGGTCAGTTGGAACAAATCAGCCCAGACACGGTAACCGATAAAGAAGGGAACAGCTTTTATATTATTCGTTTGCGGACGGATAAAAATTATTTAGGCTCAGCCGATAAGCCGCTTCTTATCATTCCCGGCATGGTGGCCTCGGTAGATATAATAACGGGAAAGAAAACGATCCTCAGTTATTTGTTAAAACCAATCATTCGGGCAAAAGCAGAAGCACTGCGAGAAAGATAATAAAAAGGCGCTCAACATGCGCCTTTTATCTCTACTCTAAATAATTCGAGTTTCAGGTAGGCGGCAAGAGAAGGAGTCCCGATGAGCTTACTCAAGTAAGTGATTCGGGTGAGTGAGCGCAGCCAACGCACATGCAACTTGAAGTATGACGAGTATATTCCACTAATCAATGCTCATTCATACTGTGATAAATCTGTGTTTGGCTCCGTCCCATCGCTTTAGCCTGATACATGGCGGAATCGGCATTAATTGCTAACGTCAGAGAGTCGGAGCCGTGCTCTGGGTATAATGCAATACCGATACTGCATGATATATCCAGCGTTTTACCATTGATCTCAAAAGGTTTGTTCAAGGCATTATGGATTTTATCGGCAACATAAAGCGTATTATCAATCTCTTTAATACCCTGAAGCAGAATAATAAACTCATCACCGCTACGGCGATACACCGTATCTGAATCACGAACCGCGCCACGCATACGCGCCGCGGCTTCTTTTAATAGCAAATCGCCAACAGCATGTCCGAACGAATCGTTTATCTGTTTAAATTTATCGAGATCGAGGAACATCAGCGCGATTTTTCTGCCAGTTTGCTTAGATAACAGAATCGCCTGTTCCATTTGTTCGGCAAACGTCAGGCCGTTAGCCAATGACGTTAATGAGTCATAATGCGCCAGTTGCCGATAGTGTTCCTCACTCCGCCGCAGCATATCGATGGCATGGTATCGCTCTATAGCGATCGCAATCAGCTGTGCAGATTTCTCTATAGAGAAAATTTCTTCCTCGGTCGGCGCATAGACTTTACGATGGTAAACGCTTAAAACACCTAATATTTCTTTGTTCTGGCCAATGATAGGTTCAGACCAGCAGGAGCGCAGCCCAGCGTATAATGCCAGCCCTTTATATAAGGACCAGTGTGGATGAACTGAAATATCGTCAGCAACTACGCGCTTTCCGGTATAAGCTGCCGTACCAAAAGAAGCCACGCCATCAGCAATTTTTACATTATGAATGGCATTTTTATAGAAACCAGGCAGACTTGGTGCAGATCCAAGCGTCAGACATTTCTTGTCTTTATCGACTAACAGTACAGAGCAAACAATGCGGCCAGGATTTTTTTCCTCAACGCTGAAAATGATCGCATCCAGAATATCTTTCAGCGGTGCACCGCTTGATAACAGTTCCAGCGCACGATTGTATGAATTATCGTGATGTTCCTGCGATTTCCGCTCCGTGATATCTAACTTAATGCCGACATATTGAGTCGTGTTACTCGCTTTATTATATATTTTAACGATATTGGCCTTTTCCCAATACAGTTGCCCATCTTTGCGTCGGTTAACAAACTCACCACTCCAAACATTACCTTTATTTATGGTAGCCCACAGATCTTCATAGACGCTGGCGTTGGTCATGCCAGAGTTTAATATATTCGTTTTTTTGCCAATAACTTCATCCGGCATATAGCCAGACATGGTAATAAACTGACGATTTACGTAAATAATTTCACAATTTTCATCTGCGATCATAATTGAGGCAGGGCTATATTCCATTGCAAAAAATGTCATGTTGAGAAAATCTTGTTTTTTCTGTTCCGTTTTAAACTTTTGTTTAATTTTTCTATTTTTCACAGAAGAAAACAATAACAGCATTAACAGTAAGGTTATTATAATTTCATACACAATAACACTCTCCTCAGGCCCGAGTGGTCCTGATCGTACACATCACAACGCAGATGGCGAAAAATCCCGGCAACAAACCCCTACCCCGCCGATTTTCGGGATCGGTGAATTTCCAGAGAGCAGAAAGGATGAAAGAAAAAACGCTCCATGAAGCAGGAGTATTTAGAAACATAGCAACGTCAGCATAAAGCCCTCGCATATGACTGTGCGCAGATAAAAACAGCAAATTCAAAAGAGTATCTTAATTTAATAGTAGTAATTGTTCGGGTTATAAGCTTTTCTAATGGAATAAAAGAATATTCCTAAAGGTATATGGAGATATATTTTGAACGTCAATTTTTTGTAAGCAAATCAATTATACCAATAAGTATCATTGTTTTAATCAATAAAATCTATCACAAAATGATTTTTGATCGTTAACAGTAAACATTATATTTTTTTATCATTAAAAATCAAATAATTAAAAGAAAAAAATAAAATCATTAACGCAAATGCCTGATGATATATGTCATAATTTGATGCAAAATTTGCGACACCTCTTCCTTTTAGTTTATTGAAACTAAACACTGTTATAACAAATAAAATAAGAATTAAATAACAAAAATAAAACAAAGATAGCATTTTATTTCATGAAGTGAAATGAGAGGTAAGGTTATCGGAGTGGCGAATTTTCACACAACCATGAAGCATTAGAAAACATAATGAGTTGATACGGAAGAAGAAAAGCGACGAGATGTATAGCAGTATTCTAATGATCAAAGTGATATCCCAAACAACAGGTTACCACCTATAGTTCGAGCTTCAACATCTCAAAATTCTCAAATGGCTGGGGACGTGAAAGATAGTAGCCCTGAGCAGCATAAGCATGCGAAGCCTGAACAATCGCCCACTCCTCTCGTGTTTCGATCCCTTCAATCACCACATAATTGCAAAAGCGTGATAGCAACGCGATCAACGCAGGAAAGACAGTGCGCCCTTCACCGCTTTGTTGTAAGAGAATAAAGAGCTCACGCGCAACTTTGATGCAATCATATTGAGCCAGCATCAATGATGAAAAATTCGCCATGCCGCAACCAAAATCATCCAACCATAACGTTTGTGCCTCAGGGAGTTTGGTTAATACTTCTTTCGGCAATCCCCCCTGATTTTCAACCATTTCAAAACGAATCCACGGCATTTCCGCGATCAGGCGTTTGGCTTCCAGATTATTTTGCAACGCCAATAACGTCATGCCATCAATGTTGACAGAGGCAAAAAGATCGTCGCGAGTAAATCGAAAACTCCATTGAGACAAAAGTTGCAGTTGTTCTACAATAATTAACAGGCGGGTATTAACATCAATATTTGCGAAGTATTTTTCAGGAGAGATGAACTTTTGCGGCAGGGTAGGAGAAAAAACGGAAGTCAGTAACTCAATAGCCATTAATTTACCAGATGTTCGATAAATGGGCTGAAAAGTATACCGCCGTTGACATTGTTGCCAGTAATCAGCGTCTAACGGCTCCACGCTTCCCTGTTGGAAAAATCCAGTTCCAAACTGATTAAGATGACCTTCCTGCTGCACTATGAGTTCCGCCATTAAACTGACACTATTAGTTATAAAATTATATCATATGGGCATGCACCGGCATCGACTCTCAAGATGCAAACTTAATCGGCAATACCGATTAAATCGATGTCCATCGATATTACAAAAATAAGTGGTTCAATATCACAACTAAATTTATTTAAATTGTAAATCAATAAATTAAAACCCAATAAACACAGTCATACTGGCTGATTTATGCAGTCTAATGCATACACATAAAACCAATTTAACGAACAGATGGTAATTTTACCCTGTAACCTCACTATTTATATAGTCAATAGGTCGCATGCTGAAGACCTGCGAAAACACATGAAAGCCGCAGAAAATAGCCGCGGGAGAAAGCACGTCAGAGACAACAGAGGCCGGTTCGGCAGTATATTACCCATCAACCATAGTTACGCGTGTCTAAACGAGCGCCAACGGGTATAATCTGCGCCTTATTTATAAGGTAGAAGAACATCATGGCGTTACTCATCACCCATAAATGCATCAACTGTGACATGTGTGAACCCGAGTGTCCTAATCAGGCCATCTCCATGGGCATGGACATTTATGAAATTGATACCACGCTCTGCACGGAGTGCGTTGGTCACTACGACACACCTACATGTCAGAAAGTTTGTCCAATCGACAATACAATTGTCAAAGATCCAAACCATGTTGAAGGTAATGAGCAACTGTGGGAAAAATATGTGCTCATGCACCACGCCGACAGGATTTGAGCATCCAGTCGCGAGTGTCAGCTTTCGATAATCACCGTCGCACAGGCATAGCGTCTTTCGTCAGCCAACGTTACATGTACGTGTCTTACACCTATCTGTTCCGCCAACTCTGCCGCCTTAGCAAAAAATCGCAGACAAGGTTTGCCCAGCTCGTCATTAAAAACTTCAAACTGGTTGAACGCGAGTCCGTTGCGAATTCCCGTACCGAAAGCTTTTGCAGCTGCTTCTTTCACGGCAAAACGCTTGGCAAGGAAACGGACTGGCTGCTGATGCTGCTGATAATGTGCCCATTCAGCATCCGTCAGAACACGGCGAGCCAATCGCTCGCCTGAACGTTCAATAACAGCATCAATACGGGCGATTTCGACAATATCGGTGCCAAGCCCAAGAATCGCCATTAGCGGCGTGCTTCCCGCATCAGACTCTTCATTTCGGCAACCGCCTCCTTCAGACCGCTCATTACTGCGCGTCCGATAATGGCATGCCCGATATTTAATTCGTGCATTTCCGGCAGCGCGGCGATAGGCAGAACGTTATGGTAGGTCAAACCATGACCAGCATTGACTTTAAGCCCTTTCGCAGCGGCGTAAGTCGCCGCATCGCGAATCCGCTCAAATTCATGCTGACGAGCTTCATCATCGGGTGCATCGGCATAGGCTCCCGTATGAATTTCGATATAAGGCGCACCGCTGGCAACGGCGGCATCAATTTGCCGTTTATCCGCATCAATAAATAGCGAAACCAATATGTTAGCCTGGCTAAGTTTGGCTACTGCGTTATCAATTTTTTCCTGCTGCCCCGCGACATCCAGCCCGCCTTCGGTTGTCACTTCCTGGCGTTTTTCCGGCACCAGGCAGCAAAAATGCGGCTTCACTTCACAGGCGATATCCAACATTTCTTCCGTGACAGCCATTTCCAGATTCATACGGGTTTGGAGCGTCTCTCTCAGTATCCGCACATCACGATCCGTAATATGACGACGATCTTCACGCAAGTGTACCGTAATGCCATCCGCGCCAGCCTGCTCCGCAACAAAAGCAGCCTGAACGGGGTCGGGATACGCCGTTCCACGCGCATTACGCAGTGTCGCAATGTGATCGATGTTAACGCCAAGTAACAGTTCAGCCATGATAAATCCTCGATAAAGTCATGCACGATACGTTGGAGTTTACACCGATGTCACAGCGTCGGGGTACTGAGGAGAAGGGATTATTTATCAGAAGAGGTGGATTTGGACACATTAGCAGCAGGAACGAACTGTCGAAACAGTTCACGACTTTTCAACGGTTTTCCCCCCAGATACGGCTTTAACGCGATACGGGTGAAACGCTTTGCTGCCTTTAGTGTTCCAGTATCTGGAAATTCACGCGATGCCAACGAGCGTAACTCGTGTCCGGTAAAGCTTTTATTATCGACAACCAGGCTGGCAATAAATCCCCTTTCTTCTCGATACTGATAGGTCATGGTATCGGCCACGGGCTCACCGCTACCAGCACAATGCAGGAAATCAACGCCGTATCCCAGATAGCCCAGTAACGCTAATTCAAAGCGTCTTAATGCCGGTTCTGGAGAGGCATCCTGTGCAGCAAGGTGTTGTAAGCAGTGGAGATAATCGAAGAAAAGAGCGGAATAATTAGTTTCATGTTCCAGCACACGAGACAGCAGCTCGTTAACATATAAACCGCTATACAGCATCGAACCAGTCAGTGGTAGCGCCAGCGAGACAGGCTCCGCACTGCGTAACGTTTTCACTTCTCCCCGACCACTCCAGCGCACCAACAGCGGAGTGAAAGGCTGTAAGCAACCTTTCAGGTTAGAGCGGCGAGCTCGCGCGCCTTTGGCAAGCACACGAACTCGGCCATCGCTTTCGCTAAACAGATCCAGCAATAAGCTGGTTTCACTATAAGGTCGCCCATGCAAGACAAATGCGCGCTGCCAGCCTTCCATCGGCGTGAACCCTTACAAGTCTTCGCTATAACCCAGGCTACGCAGGGCACGTTCGTCATCTGCCCAGCCGGATTTCACTTTGACCCACAGCTCAAGGTGTACTTTAGCCTCGAACATCTCTTCCATATCCTGACGAGACTCGATACCAATGGTTTTAATTTTGGCACCCTTGTTGCCAATGACCATCTTCTTCTGGCCTTCACGCTCAACCAGAATCAGGCCATTGATGTCATAACCACCACGCTCGTTAGTCACAAAACGCTCAATTTCGACCGTCACGGAATACGGCAACTCTTCCCCCAGGAAGCGCATCAATTTCTCACGGATAATTTCCGATGCCATGAAACGCTGTGAACGATCGGTGATGTAATCTTCCGGGAAGTGGTGCGTTGCCTGCGGTAAGTGCTTACGCACAATACTGGCAATCGTATCAACATTCGTGCCCTTCTCCGCGGAGATTGGGACGACATCAAGAAAGTCCATCTGTTGACTGAGGAACTGGATATGCGGCAGCAGCTTAGTCTTATCCGTGACGTTATCGACTTTATTGATCGCCAACAGCACGGGAAGTTTCTGATCGCGCAGCTTATTCAACACCATGTCATCGTCGTCGTTCCAGTGTGTCCCTTCAACAACGAAAATGATCAGCTCAACGTCACCAATTGAGCTGCTGGCGGCACGGTTCATCAGGCGGTTAATCGCCCGTTTTTCTTCAATGTGCAATCCCGGCGTATCCACATAGATCGCCTGATAAGGCCCTTCGGTGTGAATACCCATGATGCGGTGCCGCGTCGTCTGGGGCTTACGTGACGTAATGGAAATCTTCTGCCCCAGCAATTGATTCAATAACGTCGATTTACCGACGTTTGGTCGACCAACAATCGCGATAAAACCGCAGTGTGTCTGTACTTCGCTCATTCAAGCTCCAGTTTTTTCAACGCTTGTTCAGCCGCAGCCTGTTCGGCTTTACGACGGCTCGATCCTGTACCAATGACCGACTCGCTAAAGCCGCTCACCTGACAGTGGATAGTAAACTCCTGATCGTGTGCTTCCCCACGAACCTGTACCACCAGATAGGTGGGTAGAGGTAGATGACGCCCTTGCAGAAACTCCTGCAACCGCGTTTTCGGATCTTTTTGCTTATCACCGGGACTGATTTCATCCAGGCGCGTTTGATACCAATTCAAGATCAAACGTTCGATATTCAGGATGTCACTGTCGAGAAAAATGCCGCCAATCAGGGCTTCGACCGTATCAGCTAATATCGATTCACGACGGAAACCACCGCTTTTTAATTCACCGGGGCCGAGGCGCAAGCACTCTCCCAGCTCGAATTCACGCGCGATTTCCGCCAGGGTATTACCCCGCACCAGAGTGGCTCGCATCCGGCTCATGTCTCCCTCATCAACCTTAGGAAAACGATGATACAGCGCATTAGCGATCACAAAACTCAGGATGGAGTCACCCAGAAACTCGAGTCTTTCATTATGTTTGCTGCTGGCACTGCGATGTGTCAACGCCTGTAACAAAAGCTCGTACTGCTGAAAAGTATAGCCCAGCTTTCTTTGTAAACGATTTATCAGGATGGGATTCATGTGTTACCAATAGATCAACGATGCGTCAAAAACAGCAGCATACGGAACAGCCCTGCTTACCAATTCGGTCAAAACTGTTTCGTTTGCATTGGCTCCCATGAGGGAGCCTGCCTTTCTGCCCGTCATACTTCGCGTTGCATGCACGTTAGCGATGTTCAAACGATAACGTTTTGCCCTGCAATTCGCATTATTTAGGGCACGTTCTTTCAAAAAGTATTTCAGAAATATTCTACAACGGACAGCATTAGAATGCTGCCTGTATCTTATTTCAGTAATGCTTACTTTGGATTAATGAATGCCACCGATGCGACTCAAACGTACGCCAGTAGGCCATTCACCTTCCTGCTTCTCAAAGCTCATCCAGATAGCAGTCGCTTTACCGACCAGATTTCTCTCCGGTACGAAGCCCCAATAGCGACTATCCAGACTGTTATCGCGGTTATCACCCATCATGAAGTAGTGTCCTGCCGGAACAACCCATGTAGCAAGTTGCTGTTGCGATTGCTGATAATAACCACCAAGCTGATCCTGCTGGCCGGGTACTAGCAAAATATTATGCGTGACATTGCCTAATGACTCTTTGCGCGCGCCCATGCGAACGCCATCTATACTGTTGTCATTGGCAGGCACCTGATAGAAACCGCCACGCGATTCACCACCAGGCTGGTTAAAAGTCTGAACAAAATCGCTAGGCTGCACATGGCTGTATGTAACCGCCAGTGCTGTATCACACGCCTGCTGCCCCTGACAGGATGGACGAATCGTTACCTGCTTAGTTATTGGGTTATAGCTGACGCGATCGCCCGGCACGCCAACCACGCGCTTGATGAAATCTACCTTAGGGTCGGACGGATATTTAAACACCACCACATCACCGCGCTTCGGGTGTCCCGTTTCGATCAGCGTTTTTTGCGTGAAGGGTTCTTTAATGCCATAGGCAAATTTCTCCACCAGAATAAAATCACCGATCAACAGCGTCGGCATCATCGAACCGGATGGAATCTGAAACGGCTCATAAATAAAGGAGCGCACAACCAATACCAGTGCCACTACCGGGAATACGGACGCGATGGTTTCGATCCAGCCGGGTTGTGGAACGGCTTTCGACGAAACCGCACCATCAGCCAGATCGGCACCGCTCATGGCGACAAATTTTTTCCGGCGAGCCGGAGCCCAAACGAAGCGCTCTAAACACCAGACAATCCCCGTGACCAGCGTCACCAATGCCAAAATTACGGCAAACATATTGGCCATGCCAACTCCTCAGAATTTATTTACTGTCCTTGCCGACGTGCAGAATTGCCAGAAACGCTTCTTGTGGCAGTTCGACATTACCGACCTGCTTCATACGCTTCTTACCGTCTTTCTGTTTCTGCAACAGTTTCTTCTTACGGCTGACGTCACCACCATAACACTTGGCCAGTACGTTTTTACGCAATTGCTTAACCGTAGAGCGCGCAATAATGTGGTTACCAATCGCGGCCTGAATCGCAATATCAAACTGCTGACGTGGAATCAATTCTTTCATCTTTTCGACGAACTCACGGCCACGATATTGTGAATTATCACGGTGAGTAATCAGGGCCAATGCATCGACACGTTCGTTGTTGATTAATACATCAACGCGCACCATATCTGATGCCTGAAAACGTTTGAAGCCGTAATCCAGTGATGCATAACCACGAGAGGTGGACTTCAGGCGGTCAAAGAAATCGAGCACTACTTCGGCCATCGGGATTTCATAGGTTAACGCAACCTGATTGCCGTGATACACCATGTTCGTCTGCACGCCGCGCTTCTCAATACAAAGCGTAATCACGTTGCCCAAATACTCCTGAGGCATCAGCATGTGGCACTCGGCAATCGGCTCGCGCAGTTCCTGAATATTATTCAATGGCGGCAGTTTAGACGGACTATCGACATAAATGGTTTCTTTCGCCGTCGTTTCTACTTCATACACGACCGTCGGTGCCGTGGTGATCAATTCCAGATCGTACTCACGCTCCAGACGCTCCTGAATGATCTCCATGTGCAGCAGCCCCAGGAAGCCACAGCGGAAGCCAAAGCCCAGCGCCGTCGAACTTTCCGGTTCATAGAACAGGGAGGCATCATTGAGGCTCAGCTTGCCTAACGCATCACGGAATGCTTCATAGTCGTCGGAACTGATCGGGAATAGACCAGCATAGACCTGCGGTTTGACTTTCTTGAAACCCGGCAACGCTTTTTCAGCCGGCTGACGCGCCAGCGTAAGGGTATCCCCGACAGGCGCCCCCAAAATATCTTTGATGGCGCACACCAACCAACCTACTTCGCCGCAGTTCAATACATCGCGGTCGATCTGCTTCGGTGTGAAAATGCCGAGACGGTCGGCGTTATACACCTGCCCCGTACTCATTACCTTAATTTTGTCGCCTTTACGCATCGTGCCATTTTTGATACGAACCAATGACACAACGCCAAGGTAGTTATCAAACCAGGAGTCGATAATCAACGCCTGCAACGGTGCATCAGGGCTACCTTCCGGCGGCGGAATATCACGCACCAGACGATCCAGAACATCCGGCACGCCAATCCCTGTTTTTGCAGAGCAGCGCACAGCGTCGGTGGCATCAATACCAACAATGTCTTCAATTTCTTGAGCAACACGATCGGGGTCAGCGGCAGGCAGGTCGATCTTGTTAAGAACCGGTACCACTTCCAGATTCATATCCAACGCGGTATAGCAGTTAGCCAGCGTTTGAGCTTCAACACCTTGCCCGGCATCAACAACAAGCAGCGCGCCTTCACAGGCAGCGAGCGAGCGAGAAACTTCATAAGAGAAGTCAACGTGCCCGGGCGTATCAATGAAGTTTAACTGGTAGGTTTGGCCGTCCTGCGCTTTATAATCCAGCGTGACGCTTTGCGCTTTAATCGTGATTCCGCGTTCACGTTCCAGATCCATCGAATCCAGAACCTGCGCAGCCATTTCACGCTCGGTTAAACCGCCGCAAATCTGGATAATACGGTCAGATAACGTCGATTTACCGTGGTCGATATGGGCAATAATGGAGAAATTTCGTATATGCTTCATTATAAAAATTTTTCTACCTTGATATTCCTGAAATTCTTGCCGATGGGCATGCGCATAGGTGAAAACAGCAGCGATGTTATTCCACCTGAATCGCAGCATTCTACATGCGGGAAGCGTGAAAACCTAGTCATGTCCGGTGCATTCCCCTTGATTATGACGGTTTTATTTGGAATAGCAGAACAACAAGAGGAAAGCAGGAAGTAAAGTGTCATTACGTGGCAAACAGCGTGTCGAAAGATAGCAAGAAAGTGAACACGGTTTCCGCACCACACGCCCTTTGCGCCAAGACGTACGAATCAATTTTGCAACAACGTTCCAGGTAGCGCGATTTGTAGGATAACAGGCTCATAACGCTTATTTTTACCTAACCGTTTTGCCCAACGTTTAACCCCAATAAACGCCAATCCGCCACCCAATAACGCGCCAATAACAGCAGCCAGATCGGTACTGAATAGCGTTTGGAATATCGCTGCCCCGAATAGCAGCCCAACCAGAGGAACAAAGTAAACCAGAGCGGCAGAAAGCAACAACCGCCCCTCGGAAATACCCAACTCCACTTTTTGTCCCACTTCCAAAGGCCGTTCGTAGGGAACATGCAGCGTATTTTCAGCAGAAAGCCCAAGCTGGCTTAATAAGCCGGTTCCACACGATGAGCGAGATGTACAACTGCCACATCCTGCACTGGGCTCACACCGTAGTTCTGCAATTCCATCCTGCCATGACACCACTGTTGCCCATTCTTTAATCATGGTTGCGCCTTCAAAAGAATGCTGTCAGCCACGCGCTTAGCCGTAGAAGGAGGAATATCACCGACAACGGTAATCTCGCGATTGCCCCGCATGACGGTGTGAATAGAACGTCGACCGGTAAGTAGTGACTGCTCCTCACTCACGTCAGAAGACGGGCTAATATTAATCGAAAAACTAAACAAACCATCACTGTACAGGCGAGTTTCAATCGGAATGGACGAACCAGGCAAGATTTTTTTGCTGTGCGAAAGCACTTTCATTCCTGTAGGTAACCATTCTGGCTCCCAGGTGAAATCCCCTTTTTCTACAGCAGACGTGGGTAAAACGGGGGGAAGCTTGATCCCTTCCAGCGGACGCATCACGCTAACCACGTCATCGTCAACAATCAGCGATGTCGTTAAGAATTGTTCCAACCGCTTGTCACCATTACGATCCTGTAAATCGATACGCAGTGGAAGTTTAGATTCCGCATCAATCCACACGGTATAACTGTAGCGTGTGCCATCGCGTGAAATAACGCGGACTCCCAATGCCAGACGATCGGCAATACGCACCCGCCCATCTGCGGGAACGAAATCATAATAGGGTGATAACTTCTGGAAATCAGCAAAGACGAGGGAAGGGAGAGAATCAACGATATGATCGCTGGCGAGCGTAAATGGCTCAAAACCGGGATCGAAATAGCTGATTTCATTACCACGCTGCACAATCTCGCGTCGCGGCCCATCCATAAACAGCAGTTGCGCCAAGGAATGATTGTTGACCACAGCATGACGATACCGTACCGACTCAAATCCTTGCAGGGTGATATTGATAAATGAAATTTCGTAATTCAGAGAACGAACAGCGCCATTCATCTGCTGCAGCAACGCGCCCGGCTCAACATTTTGAGCCGGGGCGAACGTAGAATAAAACAGGCTGCCAATCAGAAAACAGGCGGCGGACCAAACGCGCTTCATTACCGGGGCTGTGTTCCTAATGATTGAGTGCCGGGAACCTGAATTGCCGCCTGCTGATCGTCCTGCGGCAGAGCATGCTCGGCATGTAACCGGCGCTGTAATTCGTAGTCCTGTAAAATAGCGTTAAGGCGGTTACGCTGCATATCAGATTTCTGTTGACCGCTGTGAGGGGCTATATTTTCTGACGGTACGCCCAAGCTCACAGGGGAAGCAGTCCCCATAGCGGGTAAGGTACTGAACACGCCGGATTCCACAACATGTTCGGCCGAATTGCCCTGCTGATAATTTTGTACGCCAACAATCACGGCTAAAGATACGCAGGCAGCGACACCAACTTGCGTCAGTTGGCTGCCCCACGGACGGATTTTGTGCCAGAAAGGCATCTTGGTCCACTCAACAGGTTGTGGCTGAGATTCAGGCTGCGCTTGTGGAACCAGACGAACAGGTTCTTTTTCGATTGCAGCGGCAACACGAGAAGCGATATCCAGGTGGATCACGTTTTCACTGACATCACCACGTAACGCATCACGAATCAGATGATAACTTTGCCAACTTTGCTGCAACGCGTCATCGCGTGACAATGCGCCTAACAGTTCGGAATCTACTGCTTCGCCATCCATTAAAGCGGAAAGTTTCTCTTTCTGCATACCGACACCCTTACCTTGTCAAATCCATCATTAGTCATGCGGATAGCTGGAAACGCTCGCTAGCGCTGAATAAGCGGTTGTACTTTATTATCAATAGCTTCCCGCGCCCGAAAAATACGAGAACGAACCGTGCCGACGGGACAATCCATAATCACGGCAATCTCTTCGTAGCTTAAACCATCCAACTCACGCAGCGTGATCGCTAAACGTAAATCTTCCGGTAAAGACTCGATAGTTCGGAAAACTATGCTTCGTAGTTCTTCTGACAACATTAAATTCTCAGGGTTCGATATTTCTTTCAGTGCACCCGCATTTTCATAGTTTTCCGCGTCATTGGCATCAATGTCGCTGGAGGGCGGGCGACGCCCCTGAGCTACCAGATAATTCTTGGCTGTATTCACGGCGATACGATACAACCATGTGTAAAATGCACTATCACCGCGGAATGATTCTAACGCGCGATACGCTTTAATAAACGATTCCTGTACCACGTCCGGCACGTCCCCTTGTGGAACATACCGCGATACTAGGCTCGCGACCTTATGCTGATAACGAACGACCAATAAGTTAAACGACTTTTGATCGCCTTTTTGGACTCGCTCGACCAGAACCTGATCTGCCAGTTGCTCGCTCATCCGAGGTAATCTCTACTCAAACCGTTCTCCACACACAAAATAGTACTGCCAGCTAGATAAGTCATATTTAGAGCAAGCTCCTCATTAGAACCAAGACATTCAATAAAGTTCCGGATCATCATTTTTCTTTTACTTAGCACCGTTACTCGTCTTTGCGATGCGTATCATGACGCATTCTCTTCATCACACATTGTCTTTATCTGAACACATTGTCTCTGAATACACTGTCTTCATCTGAGGCTTCTACGCTCTTCCGAGGATGATACGATAAATCCAGGGTATTCGCACGATTCACCCTATGGCGTCATTCGCTTATCCTTTATAGCGTAGAGAAGAGGCTAAAAACCAATACAGCAACCGACCATTGGGTGCTACCATCAGATTTCCTCTTCTTTTTGCATCCACGACACAACCATGCAAACGACCACTGAATACGTCTGTGATGTTTTAATCATTGGCAGCGGCGCTGCCGGGCTTTCACTGGCATTGCGTCTGGCTTCTCAGGCCAACGTGACGGTATTAAGCAAAGGCCCGCTTAACGAAGGTGCGACATTTTATGCTCAGGGCGGCATCGCTGCTGTTTTCGATGAAGCCGATACCATTGATTCTCATATCGAAGATACCCTGATCGCTGGCGATGGCCTGTGTGAACGGGAAGCCGTTGAATTCATTGCCAGTAATGCTAAACACTGCGTGCAATGGCTTATCGAACAAGGCGTGCTATTTGATACTGAAACCAGCACCAACGGCGAAGAACGTTACCATCTCACGCGCGAGGGTGGTCATAGCCACCGCCGAATTCTACACGCCGCGGATGCAACCGGAAAAGAAGTAGAAAATACGCTGGTACAAAAAGCGTTATCCCATCCGAATATTCGGATTATGGAACGCTGCAACGCCGTCGACTTAATTACCTCCAATAAGCTGGGTTTGCCCGGCACACGCCGCATTGTTGGTGCTTATATCTGGAACCGTGAGCGAGAACGCGTCGAATCTTGCCGGGCGAAAACGGTAGTTTTAGCGACCGGTGGCGCATCCAAGGTTTATCAATACACCACGAATCCCGATATTTCCTCCGGCGACGGTATCGCCATGGCCTGGCGTGCCGGTTGTCGCGTGGCAAACCTGGAGTTCAATCAGTTTCACCCCACCTGCCTGTTCCATCCACAGGCGCGAAACTTTCTGCTGACGGAAGCGTTACGTGGTGAAGGCGCGTACCTTAAACGCCCCGACGGCACACGTTTTATGCCCGATTTCGATGCCAGAGGCGAACTGGCACCGCGTGATGTGGTCGCCAGAGCCATTGACCATGAGATGAAACGGCTTGGCGCAGACTGCATGTATCTGGACATCAGCCACAAACCCGAAGCGTTCATCAAACAGCACTTCCCCACTATCGATGAAAAATTACAGTCTCTTGGCATCGATCTGACGCGAGAAGCGATACCGATCGTACCGGCAGCGCACTATACCTGCGGTGGCGTGATGGTCGACCAGCATGGGCGTACCGACCTTGACGGTCTGTATGCGATTGGCGAAGTCAGCTATACCGGATTGCACGGCGCAAACCGCATGGCATCCAATTCTCTGCTGGAATGTCTGGTTTATGGTTGGTCAGCTGCCGAGGATATCTTGCAACGATTACCGCAAATCAAAGCGGTGAAAAAATTGCCGGATTGGGATGAAAGTCAGGTCGACAATTCCGACGAACAGGTAGTGATCCAGCATAACTGGCACGAGCTACGTTTGTTCATGTGGGATTACGTTGGGATCGTGCGCACCACGAAGAGATTAGAACGAGCACAACGCCGCATCCATCTGCTTCAGCAGGAAATCAATGAGTACTACGCCCACTTCCGGATTTCTAACAATTTGCTGGAACTGCGTAACCTGGTGCAGGTCGCCGAGCTCATCGTCCGCTGTGCACTGGAAAGGAAAGAAAGCCGTGGGCTGCATTATACGCTGGACTATCCAGAACAGTTTGAAGCCCCGACGCCAACTATTCTGGTGCCATAACTCACAAAAATCATAATCCGCAAACAATAGTTCAGACAGAAAAGGCAGACGCGGCTAAACGGCGTCTGCCTTCTACATAAAGAGATAGAAATCTTTTGTCAGTTGCTGAAAATCGATCGAATAACGCTTTGCTGCATCACGGATGACCAATACGGAATTCACACACGCCCGTTTCTGGCGAGACAGCGCCAGCAAAACGCGGTGCGCAGTTTTATCTTCCTGTTCCGATACGCGAAGCTGCTGATGAACAAACCAATGATGTTGCTGCGCCAGGGGAATAAAATGTTCCACAACCTGAACGGGCAACACCACGCAAAAAAGCCCTTCGGGCATCAGCAGTTGATGCGCACAGTGCAATAGCGTTTCATGGGTTAACGAGGTGGTATAACGCGCCTGCTCACGCTCAGCCGACCCACACGCGATCCCAGGCTGGAAATAAGGCGGATTACTGACAATCAACGAATAATCGGCGCATCGCATCGCGGCAAAATTCACGATATCCTCGGCATAGACCGCAATTCTGTCAGCCCATGGCGAGGCAACAACGTTTTCTTTCGCCTGCTGACTAGCAGCGCTATCCAGTTCGACGGCATCAATTAGAACATGTGGTTCAGAACGCTGTGCGAGCATCAGCGTGAGGAGGCCGGAACCGCTGCCGATATCCAGAATTCGCGTGGCAGAGGAAACCGGAGCCCAGGCTCCCAGCAAAATACCATCGGTTCCCACTTTCATTGCACAGCGATCGTGCGCCACAAAGAATTGCTTGAAGGTAAATCCATCCCGACGCAATGTCAGTTTATTATCAGCCTGATGACTCATGAAAATAAGATTCCAAACGCAAACCGAAGTAGCATAGGTGAAACATCAGCGCAGGAAAAGTGTCGATGTCTGCTTAAACAGGTGAAGAAATCGGCCAATCCGTCTATAATCGGCGCCCCAAATAGAGGTAGACCATGACTGTAACCAATTTTTCCGAGCTCGATCTTGATGAAAGCCTGTTAGACGCCCTGCGTGATATGGGTTATGAACGTCCGACTGCGATTCAAGCCGAGGCAATCCCTCCGGCGATGGAAGGCCGTGACGTGCTAGGCTCCGCGCCAACAGGAACAGGTAAAACTGCCGCTTATTTGCTGCCGGTTTTGCAGCATCTTATCGATTTTCCTCGTAAAAAATCAGGTCCACCTCGTATTCTGATCCTCACGCCAACCCGTGAACTCGCCATGCAGGTAGCCGATCAGGCGCGTGCATTCGCGGCACATACGCATCTGGATATCGCCACGATCACTGGCGGCGTGGCCTATATGAACCACGCAGAAGTGTTCAGCGAAAATCAGGATGTCGTCGTCGCGACGACGGGTCGTCTGCTGCAATACATCAAAGAAGAAAACTTCGATTGCCGCGCAGTAGAAACGCTGATTCTGGATGAAGCGGACAGAATGTTGGATATGGGCTTCGCCCAGGATATTGAACACATCGCCGGGGAAACCCGCTGGCGCAAGCAAACTCTGCTGTTTTCTGCGACGCTGGAAGGGGATGCGATCAAGGATTTCGCCGAGCGTCTGCTCAACGAACCCGTTGAAGTCGAATCCGATCCTTCTCGTCGGGAACGTAAAAAAATTCTGCAATGGTATTACCGCGCCGACGATCTCAAACACAAAACGGCCCTGCTCTGCCATCAGTTAAAACAGCCAGATGTTACGCGTTCTATCATCTTTGTACGCAAGCGTGAGCGAGTGCATGAGCTGGTAGCCTGGCTGCGTGAAGCGGGCATTAATTCATGCTATCTCGAAGGCGAAATGGTGCAAGCTAAGCGTAACGAGGCGATCAAACGTCTCAGCGACGGCCGGGTTAACGTGCTGGTGGCAACAGATATCGCAGCGCGTGGTATTGATATTAACGATGTCAGCCACGTATTTAACTTCGACTTGCCGCGCACAGCAGATACTTACCTTCACCGCATCGGCCGAACTGGCCGCGCAGGTCGCAAAGGCTGTGCCATTTCTTTCGTTGAAGCGCACGATCATCTGCTGCTGGGAAAAATCAGCCGCTACCTGAATGAACCGCTAAAGCCACGCATCGTTGAGGAACTCCGCCCAGAGACCAAAGCGCCAAGTGCCAAAACGACGGGTAAACCGTCGAAAAAAGTGCTCGCTAAGCGGAAAGAGAAAAAAGAGAAGGAAAAAGAAAAAGTTAAAGTGAAGGTCCGCGATCGCGACAGTAAAAATGTTGGTAAACGTCGTCAACCAACGCAGAAAACTAGTGAACCGACCGGCGAATAAACCGTTGGTGTGAACACGATAAAAACACAGATGTAAAAAAGGGAGCTTCGGCTCCCTTCTTGTTAAAACTTCAGTAACAACTTACAGGCTTGCAGTAAAAGTACGAGCGATAACGTCGCGCTGTTGTTCCGGCGTCAGTGAGTTGAAACGAACAGCGTAACCAGACACGCGGATAGTCAGCTGCGGATAGTTTTCCGGGTGCTTAACGGCATCTTCCAGCGTCTCGCGGCGCAGAACGTTTACGTTCAGGTGTTGACCACCTTCCACACGCACTTCAGGTTTGATTTCCAGCGGAATTTCACGATACTCGATCTGACCTAGATCGCTCACTGGAACGATTTGATCTTCGCTATAACCCGATTTCGCACACACGCAACGCGCCTGTGATTTTTCTTCATCCAGCAACCAGAAGGAATTGATCAGAGCGCTGTCGTTAGCCTTGGTGATTTGAATACCAGTAACCATAATTGCCTCCGTAAAACGGCGTGTTATTGTCTTAGTTAAAAACTAGCGTAGTAAAAATCGCTATCAGCAAAAAACTGCTAAATTTCGTCACGATCGTATAAAACCGTTTGTATCTGCCTCTTATATACCAGTCTGATAACTAGACATCCTTGACTTAAATCAATTTTAAAACCTTGCAACTTAACCATGCGAGGGCAATATATTGTTTTATATCAATTTTACCACCACATCGAATTGCAAATATTTTTGTAAATTTTCAATTTTTTTTCAAAAAGAAGCGTTTTAATCCTGACAAAGCGGTTACGATTTTACCTCGCCACGATAGATCGGTAAGCTACCCACAACCCCATTCAACCTGTAAAAAAAGAGTGCATGATGGCGACCTCTCTCACCTGGCATGACGTGCTGGCACAAGAAAAACAGCAGCCTTACTTCATCAATACCCTTGAATTTGTTGGGAAAGAACGAGCTTCGGGTAAGACGATCTATCCTCCGCAGAAAGATGTTTTTAACGCGTTCCGTTTTACCGAACTGCATCAGGTCAAAGTCGTCATTCTCGGACAAGATCCCTATCACGGCCCGAATCAGGCTCACGGGCTGTCATTTTCTGTACGTCCAGGCGTCCCCGCTCCGCCTTCCCTAGGTAATATTTATAAAGAGCTGGCAAACGATATCCCTGGGTTTGAAATTCCACGACACGGTTTTCTGCAAAGCTGGGCGGAGCAAGGCGTTCTACTGCTAAACACCGTACTAACGGTTGAGGCCGGGCAAGCGCACTCGCATGCTAATTTGGGCTGGGAAACCTTTACTGACCGCGTTATTGCTGCACTGAATGAACAGCGGGAAGGTCTGGTCTTTCTCTTGTGGGGCTCTCATGCACAGAAAAAAGGCAACATCATTGACCAACAGCGTCACCACATTCTGAAATCGCCACACCCTTCCCCACTGTCTGCACACCGTGGATTTTTGGGCTGTAAGCATTTTTCTCAGGCTAATCAGCTTTTGGAACAGCAAGGGCTATCGCCAATAGACTGGACACCAAGGCTTCCGGAAGAGATCTAAGCGCAACAGTTTGGCTGCTTTCAAAGAATGGGGGCAGCCAACTATCCTTTACAAAGAACCGTTTATAAAAAATCGTTAACAAGAAGTCGCTCACAAGCGTATTAAGCCAATGAAAAACATTGATTGAATGTGGATAAATCGAAAGGAACAAATGATAGGAAGTAATACGATGATTTGGTGGAGCTAAGCGGGATCGAACCGCTGACCTCTTGCATGCCATGCAAGCGCTCTCCCAGCTGAGCTATAGCCCCACAACGTGTGGAATGTTCATGATAATCAACCAAACAGAGGGAGTGTTTGGTGGAGCTAAGCGGGATCGAACCGCTGACCTCTTGCATGCCATGCAAGCGCTCTCCCAGCTGAGCTATAGCCCCGTATCTAACAGTATTACCGCAAAGGCAAGTACTGTGCGAACGCGTCGCATAATATGAAACCCGATTAGCAGTGTCAACGGCTAAATCCGCTTATCCGATCAACCGCTGAAAAAGACGCCAAAGGTGAGAAAAAACAGGCGGCAATTTCGGTGTCATATCATTATAAGTACAATAAAAGCTGCCAACGATAACGCGATTTATTATCATCAATTCACGTTACGCTTCTGTCTTCTATTAAGCACCCAGCACATGCGCTATTTTCCTATGATTGTATTTTCTCTGATGGTATCTGCGTCTGGCATGTTGCCCGTTCGGGCACAGCCAACAATTCCTGATATGACCGAACAGGCAAAAGCTCAATTTGATATCAGGCACGTTGAAATGAAAAGCGATGCACAACATGCCTATCGGCTTTTCATCGCGCTTCCCCGCCAACCCGCACCTGAAGGCGGTTATCCGGTGCTGTACATGCTGGATGGCAACGCTCAGTTTCCCGTTGCCGTAAACAGCTATAACGCAAAAAATGGCGCGGCACCGCTGATTATCGCCATCGGTTATCCAATCGATAAACCTTATGATGTTCCCGCCAGAACGCGTGACTACACGCCGCCGACAACGCTCACCGATCCAGATTTTGCCGCAGGCGGCGAAGCCGAAGCGTTTTACCAATTCCTGCAATCCACGGTAAAGCCCTGGATTGAAACGAACTACGTCGTCAATAAACAAAAACAAACGCTGGCCGGGCACTCTTTCGGCGGTCTGTTTACGCTCTATACGCTGTTTAACCACACCGAATCTTTCCAGCGTTATGTTGCCGCGAGCCCGTCTATCTGGTGGGGAAATGGCGTCGTGATTCCAGCAAGAATGCCGCTGCTCGCTACACCGCCGCTGTCCATTACCGTCACAGCTGGGGAAAATGAGGATGAACCCGTCAAAACTCAGGCAGGTAAAGCCGTTGATGAAAAGCGGGCGGAACGGCTCAGCCAAAGAAAAATGGTGGAAAGAGCAAAAACACTGGTCGCACAGCTCAACGAACAAGGCACAAAAGCCAACTTTATTCTGTTCCCCGGCAAAGGGCATGGTGACGTGATCCCAGATGCTATCAGCAAAGCAGTCACTATCGCCGGTCAATAATCATTATCCGATATCATAAAAAACCCCGACATTTTGCCGGGGTCTGTTCTGTATAACGCTATTCACGCAATAGCGATTACTGCTGGGCTTCGCGCTCCGCGATAAACGCCAACGCTTTATCAATACGCGCCAGCGAACGCTGTTGGCCAATCGCCTGCACCGTAACGTCAACGCCCGGAGACTGACCCGCGCCCGTTACCGCAACGCGCAATGGCATACCGACTTTCCCCATCCCCTGACCCAGCTCATCTGCCGAGCCCTGAATAGCGTGATGGATGTTCTCCGCTGTCCAATCGGTAATTGCCGCCAGCTTCTCACGAACCAGTTCTAGCGGCTGGCGCGCCACCGGACGCAGATGCTTCTTCGCGGCATCCGCATCAAACTCAGCAAAATCTTCATAGAAATAACGGCAAGAGTCCGCCATCTCTTTCAGCGTCTTACAACGTTCACCCAGCAAGCCGATCAGTTCACTCAACTGCGGCCCGGTGCGCGTATCAATACCCGCTTGCTCAATATGCCATGACAAGTGCGTTGCCACGTATTCTGCTGGCAGATGGTTAATATAGTGATGGTTCAACCATTGCAGCTTTTCAGTATTGAAGGCGCTCGCCGATTTGTTCACAGCGTCCAGCGAGAACAGCGATTTCATTTCATCAATAGAGAAGATTTCCTGATCGCCAGAAGACCAGCCTAAACGCACCAGATAGTTCAGCAGTGCTTCTGGCAGATAGCCGTCATCACGGTATTGCATCACACCGACAGCGCCGTGACGCTTGGACAATTTCTTACCGTCGTCACCCAGAATCATCGACACATGCGCATATTCTGGCACCGGTGCGCCCAGCGCTTTCAGGATGTTAATCTGACGCGGCGTATTGTTGATATGGTCTTCACCACGAATTACGTGCGTAATTTCCATATCCCAGTCATCGATAACAACACAGAAGTTATAAGTCGGTGAACCGTCAGTACGGCGAATAATCAGGTCATCGAGTTCCTGGTTGCTGAATTCGATCGGCCCACGAATACGGTCATTAAAGATAACCGACCCTTCTTGTGGGTTAAGGAAACGGACAACATGTGGCTCATTATCAGCATGATGCTCGTGAGAACCACGGCAACAACCGTCGTAACGTGGCTTATCACCCTTTTCCATCTGCTGCTCGCGCAGTGCTTCCAAACGCTCTTTAGAGCAGTAGCACTTATAGGCTGTACCGTTTTCCAGCATCTGATCAATAACAGCGTTGTAGCGGTCAAAACGTTTAGTCTGGTAGTACGGGCCTTCATCCCAGTTCAGGCTCAGCCAGTTCATACCATCCATAATGGCATCAATCGCGTCCTGAGTTGAACGCTCCAAATCGGTATCTTCAATACGCAGCACGAACTCGCCGTCCTGATGACGGGCAAACAGCCAAGAGTAAAGTGCGGTACGAGCGCCACCGACGTGAAGATAGCCAGTAGGACTAGGGGCGAAACGGGTTTTGATTTTCATTTGGGATTACAGCCTTATTACGCAACGGCTGTCGGCAAGACCGACATAAGCTCAGAGAACAAAAGTGGGCAACATTCTATCACTCTGCTTCGATTCCTCAACGCCGTAACATGTCGCACGCGCTTTTATTCTGGTAGAAATGACCAGATAGTTCGCTGAATTGCTCAGGTATGCAGCACCAGCGGCGATAAATACGACGCCTTGTCTAATTTTGCAACGAACAATCATTTTAGTTTTAAAAAGCGTTGACTCATATTCAAGTATCCCTATAATGCGACTCCACACAGCGGGGGTGATTAGCTCAGCTGGGAGAGCACCTCCCTTACAAGGAGGGGGTCGGCGGTTCGATCCCGTCATCACCCACCACTCTTTACTGAAATTAAGTAAGAGTAGCTCGCTGTGTAGAGTAAGAAGATTTGAGATTGGGTGATTAGCTCAGCTGGGAGAGCACCTCCCTTACAAGGAGGGGGTCGGCGGTTCGATCCCGTCATCACCCACCACTCTTTACTGAAATTAAGTAAGAGTAGCTCGCTGTGTAGAGTAAGAAGATTTGAGATTGGGTGATTAGCTCAGCTGGGAGAGCACCTCCCTTACAAGGAGGGGGTCGGCGGTTCGATCCCGTCATCACCCACCACTCTTTACTGAAATTAAGTAAGAGTAGCTCGCTGTGTAGAGTAAGAAGATTTGAGATTGGGTGATTAGCTCAGCTGGGAGAGCACCTCCCTTACAAGGAGGGGGTCGGCGGTTCGATCCCGTCATCACCCACCACTTCTGCGGGTCGTTAGCTCAGTCGGTAGAGCAGTTGACTTTTAATCAATTGGTCGCAGGTTCGAATCCTGCACGACCCACCACTTCCGCAAAGTGATTCCTTCCTGAAGTAAATTCACCAAATGTTATATTTTACACGTGTCGTGTAGGTGAGAACCTGCGCTTAGGTTCGAGCCGAGCGAAGCGAGACAGCAACGCGTTAGCGTTGACCCCGAAGGGGCGAGGCCAAAGGCCGAGTCATCCTGCACGACCCACCACTTCCGCAAAGTGATTCCCCATCTGAAATAAATCCACCAAAAATTATCTATTGCACGTGTCGTGTCGATAAAATCCTGTTTGTTTGCTCTACATTAACTTTCCTAGTATTCGATGAAGCACCGCAGCCTTACTCAGCTACGGCACCTGAATATCACACCAGTACGGCTAAATCCGCTGCGTCAAAACCGCGTAATTTATCAGTCTGCCCAGAACGCACTTTTTGCACCCATTGCGCATCAGAGAGCAGGACTCGGCCGACAGCGATCAAATCAAACTCTTCGCGCTCCATCCGTGCATACAGATTGTCCAGCGCTGCCGTACCTGAACCCTCGCCACCAAACGCCGCAAAGAAATCCGAGCTCAGTCCTACCGAGCCAACGCTGATTGTCGCCGCACCTGTCAGCTTCTTCGCCCAACCGGCGAAGTTCAACCCTTCAGCCCCGTCAATTTCGGGGAATTCCGGCTCCCAGAAACGACGCTGAGAACAGTGGAGAACATCCACACCCGCCTCAACCAGCGGTGCCAACCAGTCCGTCATCTCCTGTGGGGAGGTGGCAAGCCGTGCGCGGTAATCCTGCTGTTTCCACTGACTCACGCGTAGGATCAGCGGGAAATCGTCACCAATAGCGGTTCGAACCGCGCGAATAATCTCTGCGGCAAAGTGAGAACGCTCACGGATCGTTGCTCCGCCGAAAACATCTGTACGCTTATTCGTACCCGGCCAGAAGAATTGATCGATCAGATAGCCATGCGCGCCATGCAACTCCAGCGTGTCAAACCCCAGCCGTTTGGCATCGGCTGCTGCACGGGCGAAAGCCGCCACGGTATCGGCGATAGCTTCTTCCGTCATCACCACCCCACGGGACTCATCCGGCCCAACCAGTCCTGACGGGCTTTCAACAGGGGCATCCGGTTCCCAGCCACGACCGTGCGTTGACCCCGTATGCCAAATTTGTGGGCCAATACGACCACCAGCGGCATGAACCGCTTTAGCCACCGCATCCCAACCAGCCAGCGCTGCCTCACCGTGGAAAAATGGTATTCCTGGCATATTGCGCGAAGCGGGACGATCGACCACCGTCCCTTCTGTCAGAATCAGTCCTACGCCCCCTTCGGCACGGCGTCGGTAATATTCCGCATTCGCCGAGCCAGGAATCCCCTCTTCCGCCATACCCCGTGTCATGGGTGCCATAACGATGCGATTGGGAAGGGTTAGCCCTTTCACCGTGAAGGAACTAAACAGAATATCGTCAGACATGGATATTTCCTTTTAAGGTTTAACGCCATAGTGGCGTTGAACATGGATTAAAAACGCAATTCATGCAGTTAAGCAACCCCCATTAGCATTGCTTCTCGTAACGAGGATACCACTCTGCTTGCACTTATAGATGATGTATGACATATATAATAAATGTCAACCAACATTTAAATGTAAAAGGAAGAGTATGAAATACACAACATTTGGGCGTAATACGGGATTACGCGTCTCCGAACTGGCTCTCGGAACAGGAAACTTTGGCACCGGCTGGGGGTATGGTTCTGAAAAAGAACAAGCTAAACAGGTATTTGATCGTTATGCCAACGCTGGCGGCAACTTCATCGACACGGCGGATGCTTACCAGTTAGGCCAATCTGAGCAGATGGTCGGAGAATTCATTGCCTCAGATCGCGATCATTTTGTCGTGGCGACGAAATACACCTTAAGTGCCATGCCGGATGCCAGGATTTCCCAAACCGGCAATAGCCGCAAGAACATGATCTCATCGGTAGAAAACAGCCTGAAGAGACTGAAAACCGATCGTATCGATATATTGTGGGCGCACTTTGATGATCGGCTAACCCCGATTGAAGAGATTGTTCGCGCTTTCGACGATCTCATTCGAGCAGGGAAAATCCAGTACGCAGGCTTCTCTAATTTCCCAGCCTGGCGTATTGCCCGAGCGGACACCATGGCGGAACTGCGCGGCTGGTCACGCATTGCTGGTATTCAGGTGGAATACAGTCTGGTACAGCGCACCGCAGAACGAGAGCTGCTGCCAATGGCTGAAGCAATGGGGCTGGCTGCAACGCTTTGGTCTCCACTGGGTGGCGGCCTGCTGACGGGAAAATACCGTCAAAGTAAAGAAGGCCGATTGATCGGTTTTGGCGGAAGATTAGTACACACCGAGCAAGACACAACCTTGCTGGATGAGGTATTTCGCGTTGCAAACGATTTGAACGTCATGCCAATACAGATTGCTATCGCCTGGCTGCGGCATAAGTCCGCCCGCTCCAGCACCAGTCTGATCCCCATTCTGGGTTCCCGCACGCAGGCACAGTTGGACGATGCGCTAATCGCATTAAATGTGACGCTAAGTGAAGAGCAGATTGCACGACTGGATGAAATCAGTGCTATTTCTCAGGGAACTCCGCACGATCAGATTGCAGGAACATTGCCCAGAGCTCAAGGAGGCAACGGCGCTCATATCATTACACCATGGCCACCACGAGCCTGACCTGGCTATTGATGAAAGGCATCATCTATTGAGTCTGATTTTTTCATCCTCTAAGATGATGCCTGACAAAAAAAGGAGAACAAAATGGCCCGTGTATCAAAGCAGCAGATGGAGCGTAACCGAGAGGAAATTATTCAGGTTTCTTCACAGCTCTTTCGTGAACGGGGTCTGAACGGCGTCAGCGTGAACGATTTGATGGCTGCGGCCGGGTTAACACACGGTGGCTTTTATGGTCATTTTGCCTCAAAAGATGAGCTCGCTGCTATCGCTAGCCGAAAAGCGCTTGAGGATTCCCGTGCGCGCTGGCAGGAAATAAGCCAACACGCCGATCAACATGATCTACAAACGATGGTCGAACACTATCTTTCCCCCGACCACCGTGACAGTGCTAAAGATGGCTGTGCAATCACCGCATTAGCCAGCGATGTCGCCAGAGAAAGTGAAGATAAGCCGATACGCGAGGTTTATCTCAGCGGCGTCAGAGCCATGCTGGACAGGCTGGAAGCCCTCTCGACGATAGAAGATAAAGAACAGCGCAGGCTGCATGCTCTGGCGCAATTCGCACTGCTGTCCGGCGCGCTGATGCTAGCCCGTGCAACGGCTGGCGATGTCTTATCAGACGATTTTCTCAGCGCCGCGAAAAAAGCGCTGCTTGGCGAAGTATAGACCGGTGATGAAAAGGGGCCTACCGCACCCGTGATAAGCCCCCAACCACATTTCCTGTTAAAAATATTCCCTTTATACAAGCTATTCCCTGACCTTCCACCGTTCAGGTCACCGGATTTTCTCATAACATATTGTTATTGCGTTATTCTCATCCATCATTAGACCACCACAATTGCAGTGCTATGCTTTCCGTGTTGACACGTTTCACCTAATTTTTTGACAGAAAATATCAAATTTATTTGTTTTCTATTCAGGCGCTAAATCGACGACACTGCCGCCTTATCTCCAATAGCACTTTTAGCTTACTCATGAGGTTGTCTAGTATGATTTCTCAGTTGAATCAGTGGTTCACGCGTTTAACCGATCATCCCGATGCAGGTAAACTTTTACTGCGTTTAACCGTGGGTATTCTGCTGCTGTTTCACGGCGTAGCAAAAGTTGAGCACGGCGTAGGCTGGATCGTACAGATGCTGCAAGGCGCTGGCCTCCCTGGTTTTATCGCTTATGGCGTTTATGTAGGCGAAGTCGTTGCGCCGATTTTGATTATTCTGGGCGTGTTTACCCGTATTTCTGGCCTGATTGCTGCGTTGACGCTGGTTGTCGCTACGCTGATGGTGGGTACCGGTAAATTCTTCACCCTAACCGAAGTCGGTGCATGGGCACTGGAAGTCGAAGCGCTCTATTTCTTTGCTGGCATTATCATCATGCTGGTTGGCAGTGGTCGTTACTCTGTAGCCGCTAACCCTGCTTATCGTTAATTCTTGCAGCCGCGAGCATTAACAGTAAAAACAAAAAACCCGCGAATTCGCGGGTTTTTTGTTGTTTCAACATACCAATCAGATTTCCCAATCGTGATTATAGCGCTTGGGCTTGAACTGAATCACGTCGCCTTTCTGCAACCCTTCCAGGCTCACATCGTCTTTTGCCACTTCGGCTTCAATCAGCTCAGACTGCTCACCCAATTTCAACGAGAGACGGGTCAACGCTCCCAGCGGACGAATATCGCGAACCGTCACCGCCTGATAGCCATCCTGAGCCTGAACGGATAGCGACACTTCATGCGGGCGGAACAGAATGGTTTCTTCCGTTTGCGCCACTTTCAGCCGGTTACTGTCGCCAAGGAAATGGTAAACAAATTCACTGGCCGGGTTGTTATACACTTCCGCAGGCGTACCAATTTGTTCAATCACGCCTTTGTTCATCAGCACGATACGGTCAGCGACTTCCATCGCCTCTTCCTGATCGTGTGTTACAAATACCGATGTCAGATCGATATCTTCATGCAACTGAGATAGCCAGCGACGCAGTTCCTTACGCACCTTGGCATCCAACGCACCAAAAGGTTCATCCAGCAGCAGAATGCTCGGCTCGACGATCAATGCACGTGCCAGTGCAATACGCTGACGCTGGCCGCCGGAAAGCTGTTCAGGATAGCGATCCCCCAGCCAGTCCAACTGCACCAGATTCAGCAATTCATGCACTTTCTTTTCGATCTCGCTTTTCGACGGGCGGATATTCTTCGGCTTCATTCGCAGCCCAAACGCGACGTTATCGAACACCGTCATGTGGCGAAACAGCGCATAGTGCTGGAAGACAAACCCGACGTTACGTTTACGCACATCGTGAACGGACACGTCCTGACCGTGGAAGATAATACTGCCGCTATCTGGCTGCTCCAGCCCGGCAATGATACGCAGCAGCGTCGTCTTACCACAGCCCGATGGTCCCAGCAACGCTACCAGCTCACCGCTGTGGATCGACAAATTAATCTCGTTCAGCGCCCGAAACTGGCCAAATTGTTTATTAATATTACGAATCTCAATGCTCATTTTTGGCCAACTCCTGTTGTTTCTGTATTTGCTTCGTCAATCGACCTTCACTCCACTGGCGCAGTAACAGCACCACCAGCGACATCATCAGCAGCAGAATCGCCACGCTGAAGGCAGCAACGATGTTGTACTCGTTATAAAGAATTTCGATATGCAGCGGTAGCGTGTTAGTCAGGCCACGAATATGGCCGGAAATGACGGAAACGGCGCCAAACTCCCCCATAGCACGTGCGGTACACAGCACCACACCGTAGATTAGCGCCCACTTCACGTTTGGCAGCGTGATGTGCCAGAACATTTGCCAGCCGTTCGCCCCCAGCAGTCGCGCCGCTTCTTCTTCCTGCGACCCTTGTTCTTCCATCAGCGGAATCAGTTCACGGGCAACATAAGGCAATGTGACGAAAATCGTCGCCAGTACAATACCCGGCACGGCGTAAACAATTTGCAGATCGTGTTCGAGCAGGAAAGGATAGATTTTGCTTTGCGCCCCAAACAGCAGCACATACACCAGTCCTGCAACAACGGGGGAAACAGAAAAGGGCAAGTCGATCAGCGCCAGCAGAAAGCTCTTGCCACGAAATTCGAATTTCGTCACACACCACGCCGTCGCCAGCCCGAACACGACGTTTAACGGCACAGAGATGACGGTCGCGAGTAACGTCAGTTTAAGCGCAGAGATCGCATCTGGTTCGCTAATCGCGTCCCAAAATGCGCCAACGCCTTTATCCAGCCCCTGAGTCACTACCATCATCAACGGCAGTACCAAAATCAGGAAAAAGACGACCCACGCCAGTGAAACCAGAATGTAGTAGGCTGCGGGCTGTTTTTTTCTTTTAGCTGCGCTGGCCTGAGAGGAAATAACCTGTTCCATGACGACCAGCCCTTACAATTTCGGTTGAATGCGACGCTGCAACACGTTAATCAGCAGCAGCATAATGAAAGAAACCAGCAGCATGAATACGCCGATCCCGGTTGCTCCCTTGTAGTCATACTGATCGAGCTTAGAGACGATCAGCAACGGCAGGATCTCGGTTTTAAACGGAATATTTCCCGCAATAAACACCACTGAACCATATTCCCCCACGCCACGGGCAAAGGCTAAAGCAAAACCCGTCAGCCACGCCGGTAACAATGCAGGAAGTAACACATGGCGGAAAACCTGAAGCGGTCGCGCACCAAGACAGGCAGCGGCCTCTTCCACTTCTTTAGGAATATCGGCCAACACCGGCTGTAGCGTTCTGACCACGAAAGGCAGCGTGACGAAAATGAGCGCCAACGTGATACCAATGCCGGTGTAGGCGATTTTGAATGGAAATAGCGAACCAATCAGGCCATTCGGTGCATACAGTGCCGTCAGCGCGATCCCCGCGACTGCGGTTGGCAGTGCGAAGGGCATGTCGATCATGGCATCGATCACTTTACGTCCGGGGAAGGTATAACGTACGAGTACCCACGCCAGCAGCGTCCCAAGAATACCGTTAATAAAAGCGGCTGCTAGTGCAGTGCCAAACGAAAGCCGCAGGGAAAACAAGACCTGGCGGCTGGTGATCAAATCCCAAAACTGGCCAAACGTTAGTTGACTAGCATACAAAAACATCGCAGCCAATGGAATAAGGACAATTAATCCTAAATAGCTCAGGCTAAACCCTAACGTTAGCCCGAAACCGGGAATCACTGAGGAAGAACGCTGTGACATACCGTGCCTTTAATTTTCATACTCACTACTCAGCCAACAACTGCTTGCCGACACGCGCTACCTGATGGAAGGTTTCAGGCGGCAGGTCCTCTGCCTTTTTAACCTGAAAAAGCCGCTACGGTAATAGCGGCCTTAATCCGTCAGACGTTAAAAATTACTTATTGATCTCTTTAAAGATTGCGTCGAACACACCACCATCGTTAAAGAATTTATCCTGTGCTGCTGTCCAACCGCCAAAATCCTTATCAATCGTGACCAGATTCACCGGAGCAAACTGATCTTTAAACTCTTCGGCAATCTTGGCGTTACGTGGGCGATAGAAGTTTTTACCGATGATACGCTGTGCTTCATCGCTATAGAGGTATTTCAGATAAGCCTCAGCCTGTTTCTGCGTCCCTTTACGCTCAACGACTTTATCGACAACAGCAACGGGTGGTTCGGCCAGAATCGACAGAGATGGTGTGACGATCTCAAGCTGATCGCCGCCCTGCTCTTTCAGAGAAAGATAAGCTTCGTTTTCCCATGCCAGCAATACATCACCCAACTGACGCTGTACAAAGCTGATGGTCGCCCCACGCGCACCGGTATCCAGTACAGGAGCATGGCGATACAGTTCGGTGACAAATTTCAATGCGGTTTCATCATTTCCGCCCGGCTGCGCCTTGGCATAAGCCCATGCAGCCAGGAAGTTCCAACGTGCGCCGCCGGAGGTTTTCGGGTTTGGTGTGATCACTTCAACGCCTGGTTTCACCAGATCGTTCCAGTCTTTGATTTGCTTCGGATTACCTTTGCGCACCAGGAAAACGATAGTGGAAGTATAAGGAGTGCTGTTGTCAGGCAGACGCGCCTGCCATTTAGGATCGATCAGCGGTTGATTCAGGTTGAGCGCATCAATGTCGCCTGCCAGTGCCAGCGTCACCACGTCGGCCTGTAAGCCGTCAATCACCGAACGAGCCTGTTTTCCAGAGCCACCGTGCGAGTTTTTGATGGTGATATCTTCACCCGTGGTCGCTTTCCAATGCTTAATAAACGCCGCATTGTATTGCTGATACAGCTCACGCGTCGGATCGTAAGACACGTTTAATAATTCGGTAGCCGCCGAGGCTACACCAGAAAATAACAACGCTGCCGTAGCAACAGATAACCCCAGACGACGTATTGACATTCTTATCACTCCCTAACCTTAATTCTGGAAAGTATTTAGATGAAATAATGATGAATGTGGCTGGTTAGGCCGTTTATGCGGTTATCGAACTGACAACGACAATATGGAAGTGACAATAGTGGATATAGAGAGGGGGCAAAAATATTGTTTCGCGATAATTTATGCTATCGCGTTATATTGTTAATGGTTATGTCATAGTTTTCAGTCTAAGCAATTTTGTTGCCGCTGACCTCTTCTAAAACCGCATCGGAAATAACCCTGATACCGTGCGGCATCAGGGTTATACGGTGGAAGATCGATTTAAGTAAAGGCGGGTATCTTTCTGTCCTACTCTTCTTCATCCAGCTGTAAAGCAACGTACAGCAGTAGACGGTCGTCGAAATTCCCCAGATCTAATCCCGTCAGCTCAGAGATACGATTAAGACGATATTCCAGCGTATTACGGTGGATAAACAGCGCTTTCGCCGTCGCACCGGGTTGAACGTTGTTACGAAACCAGGCCCCCAGCGTTCGGCGCAGCAGACCATTACCGTCCATTGCCTTAAGCTTCGAGAGCGGGCGCACCAGCTCGTTTGCCTGCCAACCGCCGCGCAAGCTATCCAACAGCACGGGCAACATCAGATCCTGATAGTAATAACAGCGCTGAGCGGGCATACGCTGTTTGCCCACGCTCATGGTCGTGCGTGCGGTACGGTAAGAACGCGCGATGCTGCCGGGGCCAGCAAAGTAGTTCCCCAGCGCCAGCCGCACCCGCAGCCGACTGCTTTCAGCCATGCGCGACATCAACGTGTCCACGCGACGCCGATGCTCTTCTGCATCCCAGCGTCCATGACTGTTCAGCGCCGGTTTTAGTACCACCATTTCCGTTAGAGAAACAATCGCGATCAGATTGTCGCGCTCCGGCGTGGTCAGCAGCGTCTGTAACTGCTGTAGCTCTGCCATTGCTGAGTCTACGCCGAGCTGCCCACTGTCCACTTCGATCACCGCGGCGACGCGAGGCTTATTCAGATCGATACCTAAACGCTGCGCCCATTCCATGAGCGCGGGAGACAGATCGTCGGTACGGATCAGGTTCAGCACCAGTTCTTCACGCAGACGACTATCCTGCGCCAGCATATGCAGCAGCCTCGCCTGTTCCAGCATCATTTCCGCCGTCATGCAGACGAGCTCGCCATATTGTCGCAGCTGGCTGGGATTTCCCGTCAAGCCGATAACGCCAACAATCTCACCATCAATACGCAAGGGTAAATTAATACCCGGACGCACGCCGTGCAGGTGGCGCGCCACGGCATCGTCAATATCAACAACCCGTCCCTGCGAGAGCGCCAACAGCGCCCCTTCGTGCAATTCCCCCAATCGTTCCTGATCGCCACTGCCGATAATTTTACCGCGAGCATCCATCACATTAATATTGCTATCAATGATCTGCATGGTTCGCGCGACAATATCCTGTGCCATCTTGGCATTGAGATGATACGACGCCATTTTTACCTCTGAGAGGAACATTGACAATTGCACCAGCATACCGTCACGCGGTGCGCCACACATTGTGCAAATTAACAAAGAAACGGGAATTAGGTTAAATCTGTGGGAGAACTCACAAAAGCGCTTTCATGGCGAAACGAGAAATAGCTGGGCACCTAAGTGCCCAGCCAGACAATCACCGTAATTCATTGTCTTAAAAGGCAATTACTTTATTACACGTTGAACAACTCGATTACTGAGCCAGCAGATAAATCGAACTGTCGCCGCGGCGTACATTCAAGGCTAATACCGCCGGTTTGCTGTCCAGAATTTTACGCAGTTCACCAATGTTCTGTACTGCCTGCTGGTTAACACCGAGAATGATATCGTCCTTCTTCAGGCCGATTTTAGCCGCAGCAGAACCGGGTTTGACGTTATCCACTTTAACGCCTTTTTCGCCATCCACCTGCGTATTGCTCAGCTCCGCACCTTCAATGCCGGAATAGAGATTACCGGAGGACACCTGAGCCTGATTACTTTGTTGCAGCGTCACCTCGACGGTAAGCGGTTTACCTTCACGCAGTAGCCCAAGCGCCACTTTGCTGCCCACCGGCAACGAGCCAACCTGTGCACGCAATGCAGAGAAGCTGCTAACCGCTTTACCATTCAGCGTGACGATCACATCGCCAGCCTTGATGCCAGCCACATCTGCCGCCGATTTCGGCCGCACTTGACTCACAAACGCGCCGCGCTGCGCATCAACTTTCATCGCCTGTGCCAGCTCGGAGTTAAGTTCAGTTCCGGTAATGCCCAGCTCACCGCGTTTCACTTCACCAAATTCGACAATCTGTGCGACGACACTTTTCACCATATTGCTAGGAATAGCGAAGCCAATCCCGATATTACCGCCACCTGGGGCAAGAATCGCGGTATTCAGCCCAATCAGCTCACCATTCAGGTTCACCAGCGCACCGCCAGAATTCCCACGGTTGATCGCCGCATCGGTCTGAATAAAGTCCTCGTAATTTTCAATATTCAAGCCGCTACGCCCCAGCGCGGACACAATACCCGAGGTCGCCGTTTCTCCCAGACCATATGGATTACCAATCGCTACCGTGTAATCACCAACCCGTAACTGATCGGAATCCGCAACCTTAATCGCCGTCAGGTTTTTAAAGTCTTTCAACTGCACCAACGCGATATCTGAACGCGGGTCTTTGCCTAATACTTTACCGTCATACTTGCGACCGTCGCTGAGTCGAATCTGAATCTTATCGGCGTTATCCACAACATGGCTGTTGGTCACCACATAGCCTTTTTCCGCATTAATCACGACGCCCGCGCCCAACGCCTGGAAGTTTTCCTGTTTTGGTTGCGGTTGACCGTCGTCATCGTCACCCTCTCCCTGACACATCGGCGATGACTGGAACGGCGATCCCTCCTGACAGAAAGGCGAGTTCTCACCAAAAAATGGCTGAAGCTGCGGCGGAATATTTTCTTTGCCTACACTATTCTCTCTACCCTGATCGGTGGTATGCCCTTCCACGTAGATACTCACGACGGAAGGCATAACTTTTTCCAGCATAGGGGCCAAGCTGGGTAATTGACCCGATGACGCAGCAGACGCCGCTGACTCAGCCGCATTCGCCGTAGTTGAACCCATCGCCATCGCCAGACTTAACGCCAGCGCACTCAGGACCAGTGATTTTTTTTTCATAGGAGTCTATCTCATAGTAATCAACACGCGAGTCTTACGGCCCGTGTACCCGACACCGGGTACACTCAATGGTCGTGCTGTATGAGATAAATATGGACCAACAAGGTTCCAAAGGGGAAGATCGTGAAGCGTAAGGAAATATTGAACGGCTTTACAAAACTCGCGATTTCTATTGCTGCCTGTTCATCGCTAATCTGCCGCCATCAGCTTGCGGTATTCGTCGTAGGCGTACAAATCCGTCATACCGCTGATGTAATCCTGAATCAGGCGCGCCCGATAATAATATTCACGGACGACACGCTCGGTTTCGGGTAATCCTTCCAACTCGGTCACTGCTTCGCAATAGGCCAGGCAGTGCTTGCTGGATAGCTTGTGGTAAAGCCGCGTTTCAATCGGATAGCGCTTGTGCGTATCGTCGCTAACAAGCTGACTGAAATCCTGATAGGGCATCTCGAGCAGCGGGCTATAAATATCCAGCAGGCCGCGAATCACGCGGTCGCCCTGTAGCTCCAACTGTTCAACTTCATGATGGTTAAAAACGTGCTTTAAGGCGACACGTTTGAAAATGCCTAACAGGCGGTTCTGCGGGCTGTCGTCCTCAAGCAACGCCTGATTGAACGACCCGGCATAGACCTCCGGCAGATTGTCGATAAAACGCAGCGCGGCATGTGGCACCATCTGACCCACAGTGTAAACGCGGAGATTCATAAAGAACTGGTCATCGTGACTGCGCCACTGAAAGCGCTCGCGCTCTTTGTAAGCACGTTCAATCGTTTTAGCGAAGATGTCTTTCTCTGCTCCTTCCCCCCAATTCTCACGCAGACGATCGTAAAGTTCTTCGATAGTGAGGATATCTTTCTCGACAGCATCTTCTAAATCCGCGATACAGTAAGAAACATCATCGGCCGCCTCCATAATATAGCTCAGCGGGTGGCGATGAAATTCGCCCATATCCAGCTCTTCACGCAACCTGACGACAAAGGCTTCCTCTGACAGATAGTAGCCCGGTTTCTTCATCAAATAATCGTAATCGGCGGGAAGCTCAGCGCGCCAATACGCAGGGCGGGTATATTTCAAAATACAGGCTACCTGCCCGTAGGTCAGGTTGAGCTTCAGCAGTGTGTGAACCAACCGGATCGCCTGTGCATTGCCTTCAAAATGGCTCAGGTCCTGGCGGATCTGCCCGCGCAATTCGTCCAGTCCATCCTGCTGCATCCGCAGCACAGACACGTTACAGTCATCGACACGTTCCAGAGATTCACTGTCCAGATAATGGCTATCCAGCAATTTTCTGAACCATTGGTTAATCGCGGATTCACCAAAATGGCCAAAAGGCGGATTGCCGATGTCGTGCATCAGGCATGCCATTTCAACCAGGCTTTCAAACGGCGTTTGTCTGTCAACCAGCCCGAGCGATGCCAGTCGACCATCAGTTTGCAGGCGGTGCAAAATCTCTTTTGCGATGTAGCGGCCAACCTGCTGCACTTCCATCGAATGGGTTAAGCGGGAACGGACGGCCGCATTACGTTCCAGCGGAAAGACCTGGGTTTTTTGCTGTAGGCGGCGAATGGCGGCGGAGTTAATAATTCGCCCCCGATCGCTCTCAAACTGACGCACGATCGCATAGCCATTATCAGCCGTTTTAGGTCGACTGAAATGCCGTTGAAAGCTCATTTTTTTGGCAAAATCGATACCAGACATATGGTTCTCCCTGTCATTACGCTACAGCACAATGATGGACACTCCATCTCCCCCTGCTAGCCATGATAGACTAACGTCCGCGATATACACCTAATGCTGGTCATTTAACGATCGAGATACACGGTGCGACCACAGGGGTGAGGCATCCCTGCGGGAACCTCCCCCTGTGTTTCCCCTAAAATGGGACTTCAGTGACCAGCATTAGGTATACGCCTTCCATTTATAACAGAATTTGCGGGGAACCTTATGAAAGTCGGTATTATCGGTGCGATGGAACAAGAAGTAACGCTGCTGCGCGATCGGATTGAAAACCGTCAGACCTTCCAGCGTGCGGGTTGCGAAATCTATACCGGACAAATCAACGGCGTAGAAGTCGCGCTACTGAAATCGGGCATCGGCAAAGTCTCCGCTGCACTCGGCACCACGCTGCTGCTGGAACACAGCAAGCCGGACGTGGTAATTAACACCGGTTCTGCTGGCGGGCTGGCACCCACATTAAACGTCGGTGATATTGTGGTTTCTGATGAAGTGCGCTACCACGATGCCGACGTCACGGCCTTTGGCTATGAACCCGGCCAGATGGCAGGCTGCCCTGCCGCTTTCCCTGCTGATGAAAAACTCATCGCGCTGGCGCAGGAAGCGATTGCCGAGCTACAGCTGAATGCCGTCCGCGGTCTGGTTGTCAGCGGCGACGCCTTCATTAACGGCGCAGAGCCGTTAGCCCGTATCCGCACCACCTTCCCGCAGGCCATTGCCGTAGAAATGGAAGCCACCGCGATCGCCCATGTTTGCCATCAGTTTGCCGTCCCGTTTGTGGTGGTTCGCGCGATTTCGGATGTGGCCGATAAAGCCTCACACCTGAGTTTTGATGAGTTCCTGAGCGTTGCGGCACAGCAATCAACGCGAATGGTAGACGTTATTCTGGCCAAGTTAGCTACTCGCTAATCGATGACCTTCAGGCTCCTTTGCTGGCTGATCGGGCTGCTGCTTTGCAGCGCCGCTTATGCTATTCCCCAGCGTGTCATCAGTCTCGCACCACACGCGACTGAGATGGCCTACGCGGCAGGCATGGGTGAACAGCTGGTTGCGGTCAGCGCCTGGTCAGATTACCCGCCGGAAGCGAAAAAACTGGAACAGGTCGCCTCCTGGCAGGGCATCAATCTGGAGCGAATCCTCGCACTCAAGCCCGATCTGATTCTGGCCTGGCGCGAGGGCAACCCGCAGCGCCCGCTGGAACAGCTCGCCAACTTCGCGATTCCTATCGTTTATCTGGATGCAAA
The DNA here is from genome assembly GCF_005497185.1 of Pectobacterium polonicum. Lineage (GTDB taxonomy): Bacteria > Pseudomonadota > Gammaproteobacteria > Enterobacterales > Enterobacteriaceae > Pectobacterium > Pectobacterium polonicum. Next base: position 44,103 of record NZ_RJTN01000021.1, read on the forward strand.
GACGTTAGACGATATCCCGGCCTCATTGCGACAGTTAGCAGCCTATAGCCGCCATCCTGAACAAGCCGAACGTGCTGCGACAGATTTTCAGCAGCAAATAGGCAAACTCCAGCACGCTGATGATAGGCATAACGCCACGCCATTGCGGGTATTCATTCAATTCGGCACTCAGCCGCTGTTTACCTCTTCAGAAGCGACGCTGCAAAGCCAGATCGTTTCACTGTGCGGTGCCGAAAATGTCTTTGCCGACAGCCCGGTGCCTTGGCCACAGGTCAGTCGTGAACAGGTGTTAAGGCGGCAGCCACAGGCCATTATTGTCGGCGGTGCTTCAGATAGAATTTCCAGCGTGCAGGCGTTTTGGCAACCACAGCTCGCGGTTCCGGTGATTACCGTCAATGAAGACTGGTTTAGTCGCAGTGGCCCCCGCTTGCTATTGGCAGCACAGCAAATTTGTTCTCAATTAGCTGAATTAAGACTGGCATCCTCGTCAGTAAAATGATCATCAATTAACACAATGAAATCATCTCGATAACAATAGCTTCATTAGTATACAAGTTGTAACACTAGCAGGCTTTTATTTCGCCAATATTTGCCGATAATCTGAGCGTAAGAGTGGAATCATAGACATCTACTAAGGTGCTGATTACTGCTCGTCGTAACGAAGTCAGAAAAATTTGAACCGATATCGGTTCCTTTACACCAGGTAGCTTAGAACATGAAAAATGCGTTGCTTTGCGCAAGCTTGCTGATCGCGGTTTGTGGAAATGTCTATGCAGGAAGTAGCGGCGGGCAGATTAATGCTCAACTGACGATATTACCGTCTTGTGGCGTCACGCCGCAATCCGGTCAATATCAAATGACATGCAATGTCGCCTCTGTACCTCAACCTAAAATTACTGAGTCACGTATTCAGATCGATCAGGCAAAACTTTCAGCATCTGCGACAAAAACGACGCAGGGTACGGAAGCACGTCTGATTACGGTCGAATGGTAAGCACAGTAAAAGCACGTCTGCGATAAAAAAACCGTGTCTTGTTGCCAGGACACGGTTTTTATTTTTTTAGTCGGTGAATAACCGCAATACAGGATCAGACGCTGAAAGAGGAACCGCAGCCGCAGGTAGATTTCGCATTCGGATTCGTCACGATGAAACGAGAACCTTCCAGTCCTTCGGTATAATCCACCGCACCGCCAACCAGATATTGCAGGCTCATCGGATCAACCACCAGCGCCACACCTTGTTTCTCAATGGTCATATCGCCGTCGTTGATTTGATCATCAAAGGTAAAACCATACTGGAAACCGCTACAGCCGCCGCCCGTGATATACACACGCAATTTCAGCTCTGGGTTTTCTTCATCAGCAATCAGGTTTTTCACCTTGCTTGCCGCCGCATCGGTAAATTGCAGAGGCAGTGCTGCTATATCATCGCTCATATTTTTACTCCCAACTCAGGGCTTATCAGGTGATAGACCCATATTCATACGCTTATTATCCGGCAGTAAGCGAAAACGTTCAAGATTTGACAGTCATTGTTGAAATAATCGCCGCATTATGCCGTCTTATACACCACACAGCCAGTACTCTCAGTGGGTATGATGCAGCGCGTTTTCAAGTGAAAACCCGCACAGCGATTTCATAACGGCGGTCAGTTCATTAGAATACCCCTACATTTTACGATCAAGACCAGTCAGGACCGCGTAATGAACAAATCTGAAAGCCTGTATGCTGCGGCACAGCAACTTATTCCCGGCGGAGTGAACTCACCCGTTCGTGCTTTTAACGGCGTCGGCGGCACTCCGCTGTTCATCGAACGGGCTGATGGCGCTTATCTCTATGACGCTGACGATCAAGCGTATATTGATTATGTGGGTTCGTGGGGTCCGATGGTGCTGGGTCACAATCATCCGGCAATCCGTGATGCCGTGATTGCTGCCGCAGAGCGCGGTCTGAGCTTTGGCGCGCCTACCGAGATGGAAGTGCAGATGGCGCGTCTGGTCACCTCATTAGTGCCCAGCATGGATATGGTGCGGATGGTCAACTCCGGTACGGAAGCGACCATGAGCGCAATCCGTCTGGCACGTGGTTACACGGGCCGCGATAAAATCATCAAATTTGAAGGCTGCTACCATGGTCACGCCGACTGCCTGCTGGTGAAAGCCGGTTCCGGCGCGCTGACATTAGGCCAGCCTAATTCTCCCGGCGTTCCGGCCGATTTCGCCCGCCATACGCTGACCTGCATCTATAACGATCTGTCATCCGTTCGCGCAGCGTTTGAACAATACCCTGATGAGATCGCCGCTATCATCGTGGAACCCGTCGCGGGCAACATGAACTGCATTCCACCGCTGCCAGATTTTCTGCCCGGTCTGCGTGCCCTCTGCGATGAGTTTGGCGCCCTGTTCATCATCGATGAAGTGATGACCGGCTTCCGTGTCGCACTGGCGGGGGCGCAGTCGCACTACGGCGTGGTGCCGGATCTGACCTGTCTGGGGAAAATCATCGGCGGCGGCATGCCAGTTGGCGCATTCGGCGGTAAGCGTGAAGTGATGCAGGCGCTGGCACCGACCGGCCCGGTTTATCAGGCGGGAACGCTGTCCGGCAACCCCATCGCCATGGCCGCAGGCTTTGCCTGTTTGACGGAAGTAGCGAAACCCGGCGTACACGAAAAGCTCACCGCGTTGACTAATCAGTTAGCCGATGGCCTGCTGGCTGCTGCGAAAGCCGAAAACATTCCATTAGTCGTTAATCAGGCGGGGGGGATGTTCGGCCTGTTCTTTACCGATGCCGGCAGCGTCACCAGCTATCAGGATGTGATGAAGTGCGACGTAGAGCGCTTTAAGCGTTTCTTCCACATGATGCTGGAAGAAGGGATTTATCTCGCGCCATCCGCGTTTGAAGCAGGCTTTATGTCGCTGGCACATACACCACAAGATATCGAACGCACCATCGAAGCCGCACAGCTCTGCTTCTCACGTCTATAAAGCGAACGCGTACACCATGGCGTCACTCAGTGACGCCATGGCTGCTCAATAACAGTCCCTCCTCCACCTTCCATTTTTTTCATCAGGATGCTCATTTGAGAATGACAAGCCCTCTCAAATTGGTTATGAGTAAGTCTACCTGCCTGAAAATAGAGGAGAAGTCATGTTAAAGGTTCTAGGACGCACATCATCGATCAACGTTCGGAAAGTGCTGTGGCTGTGTGACGAATTGGCAATTCCCTTTCAGCGCGAAGACTGGGGCGACGGCTATAAGTCACCACAGTCACCGGAATTTTTGGCCCTTAACCCCAATGCCATGATACCGGTTATTCAGGATGACGATTTTGTCATGTGGGAATCGAACGCGATTTTGCGCTACCTCGCCAACGCGAAGGACGGAGCCTGGCTCTACCCGCAAGATCCGCGTAGTCGCGCCCCGGTCGATCAATGGATCGACTGGCAGGCCACCGAGCTCAATCCCTCATGGCGCTACGCCTTTACGTCGCTGGTGCGCCAGTCTCCCGCACATCAGGAACCGCAGCTATTGGCAGAATCCTGCGCGCTTTGGTCACACACCATGGGCATTTTGAACCAGCAATTGGAGCGGACTGGCCACTACGTTGCAGGGCAAGCGTTTACGCTGGCCGATATTCCCATCGGGCTATCGGTCAATCGCTGGTATGAAACACCGCTGGAACACACTGACTACCCTGCCGTCCGCGCCTACTATGAGCGCTTAAGCGAGCGTGCAGGCTACCTGACCTGGGGACGCAACGGCACGCCATAACGCTATTCTGTGCTACCTGGTCCAATACCGCTCATTTCACATGCCAGTGCGCCAGCACGCTTAAGCGCATACGTGTAGCGTTCATCAAACGGGTAGCAGCAGGACAGCCGAAGCGCATGCTTACAGCGGCCGCTCAGCGTGTAAAGTTCACCGGGCGTGACGCAAATTCTTTCTTGCAGCAGGCGATGGAATAACTCAACCCCATCCACACCACCCGGTAATTCCAGCCAGAAGACAAAACCGCCCTGCGGCTGCGTTGCACGTGTACCCTGCGGGAAATGTCGAGCGATCAGCCCGCGAGCCTCATCCATCTGCGCGGCATAGCGGCGACGTAGCGTGCGCAGATGATGATCGTAACCACCCGATTCCAGAAATTGCGCCAGCGTTTCTGATAACAGCGCCGATTCCGCCATCGACGACACCGCTTTCAGTCGCGCCACCTTTGCCCGAAAACGACCCGACGCCATCCAGCCGATGCGAAAATCAGGTGCCAGCGTTTTCGTGAAGCTGGAACAGTAAATGACCCAGCCTTCACGGTCGAAGGCTTTCACCGTCGGCGACAGCGGCCAGGTAAACTGAAGTTCGCTGTATAAACCATCTTCGATAAGTGGAACTTGATAGTCGTTTACCAGCTTTGCCAGCCGCTTTTTATCCGCCAGCGTCATGCTGCACCCTAACGGATTTTGCGCGTTCGGCATGGCGATAATCGCCTGTAGTCGCTGCTCTGATAACAACAGCTCCAACGCATCCAGCGCGAGTCCACGCTGCGGATCGGTAGGAATCTCCACCGTTTTCAATCCCAGACTGGCGAGCAGAGGAAAGAGATAAAAATAGGTTGGCGTTTCCAACCCCACACAGTCGCCCGGCTGCGTAACCGTGCGTAGCGCCAACTGTAGCGCCTCCATACAGCCGTGGGTAATCGTGATGTCCTCACGGGTCAATGTCATCCCCAAATCCATCGCTCGCCGTGCCACTTCGCGGCGCAGCCGTTCACTGCCCGGCGGTAGCGCATAGCGACCAATCAGTTCAGGCTGTCGCCGCAGCAAGGAAGCAGCAATACGACTGATCTTCTCAGTAGGATAGAAATCGGCATGCTGCGGGCACGCCAGAGAAATATTGGTGTAGTCTGGGTGCGTCTGGGCAGCGAATACGGTATCAATCAAATCCAGTTTTTCACTGCCCGGCACAATCACCTGCGCACGGTGAGGTTTGCTTTCCGTCAGCGACGGCAGACGCCCCCGGACAAAATAGCCGGACTGTGGTCGTGCTTCGATCAACCCACGATCTTCGAGAATACGCCAGGCATTCAACACCGTATTCACACTCACCTGGTGTGAACCAGCGACGCGACGAATAGAAGGCAGGCGACTTCCCGGCGCTAGCGTCCCTTGATGAATGGCTGTGGCGAAGGTTTCCGCGAGTTGTTGATAGAGCGTACTTTCTTGTGAGTCGATGATGGACACAGTTCCCCCGCCAGCCAATGAGTACAGTTAATGATTAATGCATTTTGTACCCATTACAATAATCATTTTGTGTATCTGTAACCATTTATTTTTTCTGCCTACTATAGTGTTCTCTCTCATCATCAGGATAACACCATGCTCGACCCTTCTTTTTTCAGCTACGTCACCGTGATGTCGATCACACCGGGGCCAAATAATCTGCTGCTGGCAACGTCAGGCGTCAATTTTGGCCTACGTCGAACGTTGCCAATGATGATGGGCATTTCCGTTGGCTGCGGGATACAAACGGCGCTGATGGGGGTGGCATTGGAGCTTCTGCTGAGCTGGATGAGTATGATTCGCCTGCCCCTTACCGTGCTGGGGTGCGTCTATCTGCTGTGGCTATCGTGGAAAATCGTGCGCTCATCGGCACCTGAATTACAAGGGCGAGTACAGCCGATGACCGTACTGCAAGGGACGCTATTTCAGGCGGTGAACCCGAAAGCCTGGCTGATGTCCAGCAACATCGCGCTGCTTTATGCCGCCAGCGGTGGCCTTTTCACCACCGTGGTTAGTTTTATGGCGCTAAACCTGCCCTGTATTTTAGTCTGGGCGCTGCTCGGCGATCGCATCGGTAAACATCTTCAGGAACCGTGGAAACTGAAAGCCTTCAACGGCATCATGGCGCTTTCGCTGGTGCTTACCACGTTCTGGATGCTAGTCGAAGCCATCAACGTCACGGGTTAATCACACGATTTCGGCGGGCTAATCTACCCGCCGAAGTTCGTGTTATCTCACCTGCTTGCGTAGCAGATAAACAAAGTAAGGCGCACCGATAAACGTCGCGAGCAGCCCTGCCGGAATCTGTGCAGGAAAGAGGATCATCCGACCAAACCAGTCTGCAATCACCATCAGCGCGCCGCCAATCAGCGCAGAGCTGGCGATTTGCGGCAACACGCGGCTAAAGCCCAGCATCCGCGCCATATGTGGTGCCATTAAGCCCACAAAGCTCATCGGCCCGACCATCATGGTTGCCATCGCGGTCAGCACCGATGCCAGCAGCAACACCAGCAGACGAACCGGTGTGACGGCTACACCAAGCGATCTGGCCGTTGTCGTACCCAGTGGCAGAATACGCAGCCAGCGCTGACACAGCGGGACAATCAACAGCAGCAGAACCGCAATCACCGCCGTGCGTATCGCGTCAGTCGGTTCAACCGCATAGGTTGATCCCGACAGCCAGGTCAGCACGGTGCCCATACGCGGATCGCCACTGGCTAACAGCAGCGCGATCACGGTGGAGAATGCCATGCTCAGCGCGATCCCTGCCAGCAGCATACGCTGCGTGGAGAAACCACCGCGTCCAGCGATAATCACCATGACCAGCAGCGTCAACGCCGCCCCCGCACTTCCAGCGGGAAGCAGCCACACGAATGCGTTTCCGGGGATGAAGAACAACAACATAATGACGCCAAACGAAGCACCGGAGCTAATTCCCAGTACTTCAGGGCTCCCCATCGGGTTGCCTGTCAGCTTCTGGATTAGCGTTCCTGCCACCGCCAGCATCACCCCGGCCGTCAGCGCTGCCAGAACCCGAGGCCAGCGCCATGAAAGCAACTGCGCTAACACATCGCTACCGCCCCACTGCCAACCTTCTGCATCTTTCCCCAACATCAGCGCCGTGATAACCACCATTCCCAGTAGCACGATGCCAAGCACCAGCCACGTTCCCCACAGACGGCGTTCAACCGTCGGGGCGCTGTTATTGTCGATCATCGCAGGTTGACCGCTATTACGCAGGCGCGGCAGCAGCCACAGTAACAGCGGCGCGCCAATCAGCGCGGTCGCCGCCCCCGTCGGTACGTCAAGCCACACCCGGCTCAGCCAGATAACCCCCTGATCGGTCACACCGAGCAGCAGCGCCCCCAGCAGCGGAGCGAATAAAAGGCGGTGGAGTAACCGCCGTGCACCCAGCATTTTCGCCAGTAGCGGCGCAAACAGACCGATAAAACCGATAATGCCCGCCGCATTCACCAACTGCGCGCACAGAAAAATCCCCAACCCAAGCGCGCTCAGACGTGCCAGCGACAGCCCAAGCCCCAAATTACGTGCAACGCCGTCATCCAGCCCCAGCAGGGTTAACGGGCGAATCAACAACAGCGCCAGACAGAAACACACCGCGAGACGCGGGAGAACAAATTGTACATTGCTCCAGTCCTGCTGGTTCAGCACGCCGCTGCTCCACAAGAATAAGCCCTGAAGCTGTTCATGATGGAAGAGCACCAGCAGTTGATTGACTGCGCTACAGTAGAAACTGAGTACCAACCCTGCCAGTATCAGCGTCACTGGCGATAACCGTTTCCCCCAGGCGACGCCAAACACTAATGCGCCAACCATCAGTGCCCCTATCATCGCAGCAGCCTGCTGGATCACTGCGCCGCCGGGCAGCGCCCACAGCGTGACTACCGTAATGCCTAGCTGTGCACCAGTGGCAATCCCCAGCGTTGACGGTTCGGCCAGCGGATTGCGCAAGACCTGCTGAAACAGTACGCCACACAACCCTAATCCTGCGCCAATCAGCGGTGCCAACACCATGCGCGGTAACAGGCTGTAGTGGAACAGAAGCTGCGGCATATTGTTCAACGTGGGCTGAGTCAGCGCCTGAAACCACTGCGACACAGGCAATTGTTGCTGCAAATTGTAGCTGCCCACGCCCAGCATCACGAACAGCAGAAAACCGATTAAAACAATGGGAAGTACCAACGGGTGCACAGCACGTTTGTGCGCGACAGACAGAGAATTAGGCATGCTTTCTCGCCTCCAATGCCTGATTCAATACGCGGCAGAAGCGCATCGCCGAGAGCGTTCCGCCATACAGCCAAACGGCAGGCACGCGCTGTAAACGCTGGTTACGCATAAATGGCATGGCCTGCCAGAGCGGGTTATTATCAAGCTGTGCGCTGATGGCGCTATCGCCATGTTCGAAGCAGAGCACGTTGGCATCACCGATTTCCGCCAGACTTTCAATCCCCACAATCGTACTGCCCCAAAAACTGGTTTCACCACGCCAGGCATTCTCTATCCCGACGTGATCCATCACTTCCTGAAACAGGCTGTTCTTGCCAATTACCAGCACGTGGCGGCTATCGACCAGCGTGATGAGCAGCAGAGGCCGCTCGGTACACGGCTGAAGCGTAATCTTTTCCTGTTGGATAAACTGCGCCAACTCCGTCAGATGCCGTTCTCCGGCCGCTTTCATATTGAGCGCATCGGCCAGTTTCATTACTGATGCCTGTGCCGACGCCAGCGGTTTTCCCTGTTCGTTGCTGAAGCCAAAGCCCAGCAGCGGAGAAATACGGGACATTTTCGCGACCGAAGGGCCGTAACCTTCAGAGTAAAGAATCAGGGACGGGCGAATCTGCGTCAGCAATTCAAGGTTAGGCTCGGTACGCAGCCCCACATCAATCACCGACTCAGGCAGTGCTGGCTCTTTCACCCACAGGTTATAGTTATGCTTATCGGCAATCGCGAAGGGGGTGATGCCTAACGCCAGAAGCAGTTCAACGGGCAACCATTCCAGCGCCACAATGCGGTTCAAATCAGGACGTGAAGCGGTGGCTCCCCTACTCGCCGCCGAATAAACCAGCGGAGACAGCAGCAGCGCCGTCAGCAAACGACGACGTAGCGGGTCAGGAGAACGCGGGGAAGAAAAAAATTCAGGCATCATGAGCAGGTAAACCGAGTTAACAAACGAAGCTGACCGGCGCGCCACCCGCCGGATGAGGCAGAATGCCCATGGGAATGCCGTAGATATTTTCCAGCACGTCCCCTTGCATCAGCGCGACAGGTTCACCCTGCGCAATCATTTTGCCACCGCGCAACGCCACCAGATGATCGCAGTAGCGCGCAGCCATGTTGATATCATGCAGCACTGCAATCACGGTGATGCCGCGCTCGCGGCTCATACGCTGAATCAGCGCCAGCACCTCAACCTGATGCGCAATGTCCAGTGCCGAAGTCGGTTCATCCAACAGCAGGCAGCGGCTATCCTGTGCCACCGTCATCGCCAGCCAGGCTCGCTGCCGTTCGCCGCCGGACAGGCTATCCACCAGACGGTTAGCAAATGGCTTTAGCCCAACGAGCGTGATGGCTTCTTCGACCTTTTCCCGATCGGCGCTGCCGAAACGGCCTAATGCGCCATGCCACGGGTAGCGCCCCACGGCAACCAGCTCACGCACGGTCATCCCTTCGGCAGCAGGAAGCTGCTGCGGTAAATAGGCAACCTGACGGGCGAACAATTTGCTGTCCCAGCTTCCGATCGCCTGTTCACCCAACAATGCGGTTCCGCTGCTGGCGGACTGATGGCGACCCAGAATTTTCAGCAATGTCGATTTGCCTGAGCCATTGTGCCCGATCAGCCCACACACTTTCCCCACGGGAAACGTGATCGATAACGGATGTAGCAGCGTGCGCCCGGCGACGGAAAAACTCACGTCGTCCAGTCTGAAGGGGGTATCAGGCAGTACAGTTTGATTTTGCATAGCGCTTTTGGTTGTTAATGTCACCGAAGGAAAGGGGTGAGCAGAATTCACTATTCCCATAATCATCAGTCTAAAAGAGAACGATAATGATTACGATAAAGGCAGCATGATAGGCGCAACGGAATGCCAATCGCAAGACTTTTACCTGTCAGCGTTAGAGTGCTCCGGCAGGAAAAGTGGTATCTGACAGGGCGTGGTGATCGTCCCAAAATAGCAGGGGCAACAAATGCCCCCAGATTAACTCAGCCTCTTAGTCACATTTTTATGCCACTGTTGAGGCGGTTTCGTGCGCGATAATACCGTCATTTTCATGCTACCTCGTAGCACGCGCCCGACACGGGGCGGCTTAAGCGCCGCTCGCCCCGTGACCCCGAGGCTTTTGGCGGAAATTATGCCGCTGACGCGGTTCCTTCGTCGGTATCAGGCTTAACAGACCGCTTGCGACACGTTCCCGACGTGGCGCAAGCTTTCGCCGCGTCCATGCGGCTCATCCTAAGCCTGCTATCTCCTCAGCATAATTTTTTACGCCGGATAACGACAAAACCCGTGATACCCCTGTCTTTGTCTATAAGAGACAATAGATTAGCCGGGGTAGTGATAAGCATTTATTGCCCAAACATTTGTTTGATCCAGTCAGCGACGCCTTCTCCGTTTTGCTGGTCCTGCTGCGCTGAAGGCTGTGGCTGGCTCGCCTGACACAACGCCTGCGGATTATCCGTCCAAATTGGCAATACGCGCCCGGCGCTGCTGCCGTTGCAGATAAAGTTACCACTGGCATCTACCGTCATGGTCGTAATGCCTTCCGGTGGCGTCAGCATCAACGGCAGCGGCGTTTGGTTCTCCAGGTAGCGACGATAAATCGTCAGCGCACCGTTCGCCCCAGTCAGCTTGGCCGGGCCGTTGTTATCGCGCCCTACCCAGCTAATCGCCACTTCTTTACCGTCGATCCCAGCAAACCAGCTGTCACGCAGGTCGTTAGTCGTACCGGTTTTCGCTGCCAGATGATAATTCGGGAATTTCACCGCCAGCGAGCGCGACGTACCGCGTTCAACAACCTGCTGCATGCCATACAGCGTCAGATAGGCTGCCTGCGCCGGAACCGCGCGTTCCGCCTGCGGGAAGCTCTGATACAGCACCGTACCGTCTTCCGCAATCACCGAACGCAGTGAGGAAAGTGGAGCGCGGTTGCCGCCGCTGGCGATCGTCTGGTATTCCTGCGCCACTTCCATCGGCGTTAAACTGATTGCCCCCAGCAGCATCGCTGGCACAGGCTGAATCACGTTTTCGGGAATACCTAAACGCTTCAACGTTGCCGTGACCTGATCCAGCCCTACGGCCATCCCCAAATTGACGGTCGGGACGTTCAGCGAGTTTGCCAACGCATCGACTAACATGACGCGGCCCCGGAATTCACGATCGTAGTTCTTCGGCTGCCACAGCTGTCCGTTAGGCTGCTTGAGCGACAGCGGCTCATCCGCCAGCAGAGTATTCAAACGATAGGTATCTGGCTGGCTCAATGCCGTCAGGTAAGTCGGTGGTTTCGCCAGCGATCCGACAGGACGACGCGCCTGTAGCGCACGGTTAAACCCGGCATACTGCGTTTGAGCACCGCCAACCATCGCGCGGACTTCGCCACTGAAACGATCGACAATCACCATCGCCGCTTCCAGATCGCTGACGTTACGTCCTGCACGCAGTGCCGGAACCCCGACTTCTACCGCTTTTTCCGCTGCATCCTGCGAGACAGGATCGAGCGTGGTAAAGACCTTCACGCCAGAGAGATCGTTAACCTTGTCGCCAAGCCGCTGTTGCAGTTCCTGACGCACCATCTGCATAAACGCCGGCTGGGGGCTGATAACACCGCCTTTCGGCTGCACGCCCAGCGGACGCGCGCTCAGCATGTTGTACAGATCGGCATCAATAACCTGCTGATTCTGCAACAGTCGCAGCACCAGATTGCGTCGCTCTAACGTAATATCAGGGTTACGCCACGGGTTATACAGCGACGCCCCTTTCACCATCCCCACCAGCAGCGCTTGCTGATCGAGACTCAGTTCATTCACCGGACGACCAAAGTAATACAGGCTGGCAAGTGGGAAGCCGCGAATCTGATCGTTACCGCTCTGACCGAGGTACACCTCGTTAAGATACAGCTCAAGGATGCGATCCTTGCTGTAGCGATAATCCATGATCAGCGCCATATAGGCTTCGTTGGCTTTACGCCACAGCGAACGTTCGTTGGTCAGGAACAGGTTCTTCACTAACTGCTGCGTCAGCGTACTCCCGCCCTGCACTGCGCGTCCTGCTGTGATGTTGGCTAAAAACGCACGACCAATCGAGTACAGACTGATGCCATCGTGTTCATAAAAATGGCGGTCTTCGGTCGCAACCAGCGTATCCACTAATAGATCGGGGAAACCGGCACGCGGCACAAACAGGCGCTGCTCGCCATTCGGCGACTGCATCATGGTGATCAGTTTCGGATCGAGACGGAAGAAGCCAAAATTACGCTGGTTATCCAGATTCTGGATCTGTGACAAACGATCGTTGGCAAACGTCAGGCGCGCCTGAATTTGCCCTTCTTTCCCATCGGGGAAATCAAACGGGCGGCGCAGCATATCGATGCTGTTACCACGCACGCTGAATTCGCCCGGTCGGGTAATGCGGCTCACCTGACGGTATTGCATACCTTCCAGCAGGCTAATCATCTCTTTCTGACTATAGGCCATACCGGGCTCAAGGTTGACCATGCGGCCATAGACGGCGGCGGGCAACTGCCAGACTTTGCCTTCAATACGGCTGCGAATCTGGCTGTCGAGGTATACACCGTAGATCGCCATTGCCACGGCAAAGATCAGGAATAGCTTGATAGCCAGCCCCAGCCAGCGCCGTCTTCTCTGCGATTTCCGCGTCATGGCGTCATCGCCGTCATAATCATCATCGTCGTCATAGTCGTCCTGATAATCGTCATAGTCATCATCATAGTCGTCATCCCTACGACGTCGTATAGCCTGCTTACGTTCAGGCTTACGTTTTGGCGTTTTCCCTTTGCGTCCGATAGGTTCGCGGTCATCCCGAGACATTACAATAACTTCTCCATCAGGTTGTTCACGGCTATCCGCTCTGCGCTCAAGCCGCCTACTCTGTTTCCAGCCCCCTTTTTGGGAAAGCGGAAACGTCTGAAATTAGTGATTCTGATATTTCTTGGTACGTCTCGTCGGAGCCGTATTTGCCGGATCGTCCGGCCAGACATGCTTGGGGTAACGCCCCTTCATCTCTTTTTGCACGTCGCGGTAGGTGCCTTGCCAGAATGCCGCTAAATCGCGCGTAATCTGTAGTGGACGCTGTGCGGGTGATAAAAGTTCCAGCACCAACGCCACACGCCCTTCCGCCAGCAGCGGGCTCTGCTGCTCGCCGAACATTTCCTGCATCCGTACCGACAGTACCGGTGGCTTATCGTCATAATAGGCGATGGGCAAACGGCTACCGCCAGGCGCTGTGTAATGCGTGGGCAACGCGCTATCCAGCCGCTGACGCAGCGACCAGTCCAAAAGCCGCAGCAGCGCGTCGCTCAAATTAATCTGGTGCAGTGTCCGTAAATCGTGCACGCCAGGCAGTGACGGCTGTAACCAACTTTCCAACGTTGCCAGCAGTCTGTCATCATCCACTCGCGGCCAGTCAACCTCAGGCAACCACTGACACGCGCACTGTAAGCGAGCACGTAACTGCAACGCCGCAGCGTCCCAATTCAATGCGTTGAGCCCCTGCTCCCGAATCCAGGATAGCATCGCCTGCTGTAATGCCTCATCGGAAGGCTTATTCAACGGGCGCGTTCGCAGAGTCAGGCAACCTATCTGGTCGCGCTGGCTGGCGCGCAGAGTACCCTTTTCTTCGTCCCAGTGCACCACGTTACGCTCATTTATTAATCCAGGTAACCGCCGCTCCAGCCGTTCAATATCCAGCGGCAACGCCAATAAAATCCGCGCGTCGGCACTCTGGTTATTTTGTAATAGCGCAGGGGCCAGCAGCCATTCGTTACCTGACAACGCTTCATCAGCCGACATCATCGCGCCGCTACCGTTAGCGAGCTGGTAGCGCCCATCCTGACTGCGCCGCCGGGCGATACGATCAGGGAAAGCCAGTGCCAGCAGCCAGTCGGCTTCGCCGCCGTCAATATGTCCCGAGGTCGTCGATAAACGGCGAGTCAGCTGTTTTGCACGCCGCAACCAATGGGGGAGCGGGCGATGCAGCCAGTCAGCCAGATTGATCGACCCGCTACGCGGTGGCTCTTCGAGTATCGCCGCCAGACACCCTGCGGTAGCCAACACATCGGGACCTTGCTGTGACGCGGCATACAGCATGGTTGCCAAACGAGCATCGCTGCCTAACGCAGCGATCTTGCGCCCCTCAGTAGTCAACCTATCCTGCTCATCAGTAATATCAAGCTGGCGCAGCAGTTGGCGCGCAGCATAAAGCGCAGGAGCGGGTGGCAAATCCAACCAGGTTAACTGCGCCACATCGGTACAACCCCACTGTAATAAATCCAGCCAGACGCTGCTTAAATCACTATTCAGGATCTCGGCTTCACTTTGCGCCGCCGCGCGTTCTGCCTGTTCACGAGCACACAAATGCCAGCAAATACCCGGACTTAAGCGTCCGGCACGTCCGGCGCGTTGTACCATCGACGCCTGACTGATGCGCTGTGTTACCAGCCGAGTGACGCCGCTTTTCACATCAAAGCTGGCTACGCGCTCAAGGCCACTGTCCACCACCAGCCGGATACCTTCAATTGTCAGACTGGTTTCAGCGATATTGGTGGCTAACACGACCTTACGACGGCCTGGTTCCGCAGGCAGAATGGCCTTTTGCTGTTCCGCCAGCGTCAACGCGCCATATAAAGGACAGAGATCCGTCTCGTTCGACACGCTATTTTCCAGCAGCAACTGCACGCGGCGGATCTCCGCGACACCAGGCAAAAACAGCAGCAGAGAGCCGTCCTCTTCACTGAGCAAACGCCTCACCTGTCGCGCAACCCCCTCTTCTAAACGTTCCTGACTATTTAGCGGTGCATAACACCGCTCTACCGGATAACTACGGCCTTCGGAAACCACGCAGACGGCTTCCGGCAACAGCGCTGACAGCCGCGCATTGTCGAGCGTGGCGGACATAATCAGTAGCGTTAAATCGTCACGCAGCCCCTGTTGCACATCCAGCAGCAGCGCCAATGCCAAATCGGCCTGCACGCTACGCTCATGGAATTCATCAAGGATGATTAGCGCTACACCTTGCAGCTCCGCATCCTGTTGCAGCAAACGGGTTAGCATGCCTTCGGTGACAACTTCCAGCTTCGTTGCGCTACTCACGCAGGTTTCCGAGCGCATCCGATAACCGATGGTTTGCCCTGGCTCTTCACCTAGCTGCTGTGCCAACCGCCAGGCAACACTCTTCGCCGCCAGACGGCGTGGCTCTAGCATGATGATGCGTCCGTTCACGTTGCCCTGTTGCAGTAATTGCAACGGCAGCCAGGTTGATTTCCCCGCTCCTGTTGGGGCATTGAGCAACACCTGAGGAGCAGTATGTAGCGCTGTTATCACATCATCCAGCACGGCGCTGACGGGCGGTAAAATCACAGACATCTCCGTATAAGGTTAACTTTCAGCGGCGAGCATTGTAGCATCTGGATGAATGTCGCATCGGATGGAATCAGAACAAGAGAGAGCACCATGCCAGCCCCCCGCCGCCTGTTTTTTGCCTTATCACTGCCGGAAACCACACAGCAAGCGATTATCCGCTGGCGTGCCGAACACTTTCCTTTGGACGCAGGCCGTCCGATCGCCGCAGCCAATCTCCATCTAACGCTGGCGTTTTTAGGCGATGTGAGTGAGCAAAAGGCGCAGGTCTTACAGGCATTAGCAGGTCGAATCCGCCAGCCCGCGTTTACCCTCACGCTAAATGACGCTGGACATTGGCCGCGTCCCGGCGTGGTCTGGCTGGGCTGCCGTCGTGCACCGCGCGGGCTGTTACAGTTGGCGGAACTGCTGCGTTCTCAGGCCGCGCGCAACGGCTGCTATCAAACGGCCTTGCCGTTTCATCCGCACATTACGCTATTACGTGGCGCAACTCGCCCCGTGGCAATTCCCCCCGCCACCTTTAGCTGGCAGGTCGACATGACGCACTTTTCACTTTACGAGTCATTATTCGATAATGGCAAAACCCGCTATCAGCAGTTGGAAAGCTGGTCATTTATTAAATAAGTAGTCGAGTGGATAAACAAAAAACAGGATACGCATGGACTATACCCCACGCTTACAGCCCGCCCGGTTGATTAAACGTTACAAACGCTTTTTGGCCGATGTCGTGACGCCGGAAGGCGAGACGCTCACGCTACACTGTGCCAATACGGGTGCGATGACAGGCTGTGCTACACCCGGCGATACCGTCTGGTATTCAACGTCCGATAACCCTAAGCGTAAGTATCCGCAAAGTTGGGAACTCACTGAAACGCAACAAAATCACTGGATTTGTGTCAATACTCTGCGTGCCAACACATTATTGTACGAAGCCTTATTAGAGAATCGCATAGAAGAGCTGGCAGGCTACTCTGATGTAAAAACGGAAGTGAAATACGGTACGGAAAACAGCCGAATAGACCTGCTTTTACAGGCGCCGGACAAGATTGACTGCTATATTGAGGTGAAATCCGTCACATTATTGCAACATAAATGTGGTTACTTTCCCGATGCGGTTACACTCAGAGGGCAAAAGCATCTGCGTGAACTGCAACAGATGGTTTCCAATGGAAAACGTGCCGTCCTTTTTTTCGCCGTTCTCCATTCAGGAATCCAGCAGGTTTCTCCTGCCCGGCATATCGATTCACGCTATGCGGAATTATTTATCGAAGCACAGCAGGCAGGGGTTGAAATTTTATGTTACGGCTCCACATTATGCCCTGATGGTATTAAATTGACGCACAAGCTACCGTTGTTGGGATGAAGCACAAGCATTGCATAACACGCCGAACGTACCACCAAAGGCGTAACACATTGTTTATTACTTAATGTATACAAGTTGTTCCTCACACTTTATCAGGCCGGTGTCAGGAAGCATTGCCAACCCCATCTTCATCTGCTATTTATAGCGGCCTGTTTTTTCCCCCCTTTGGGGGCCGATATACCCAGATAGCTGAAGTTCTGGTCAACAACGCCGCAACTTCACTGCATAAAAGGGTATTATGCGTGTCGTGTTATGTAGGAGAAGCAACATGCAAGAAGGGCAAAATCGTAAGACATCTTCTCTGAGCATTCTCGCAATTGCCGGAGTAGAGCCGTACCAAGAGAAGCCGGGCGAAGAGTATATGAACGACGCTCAGCTGGCTCATTTCAAGCGTATTCTTGAAGCATGGCGCAACCAACTCATGGATGAAGTGGATCGGACTGTATCGCACATGCGCGATGAAGCCGCTAATTTTCCCGATCCCGTGGATCGCGCGGCGCAGGAAGAAGAGTTCAGTCTCGAACTGCGTAACCGTGACCGTGAGCGCAAGCTGATTAAGAAAATCGCCAAAACGCTGGTGAAAATCGAAGATGAGGACTTCGGATTCTGCGAATCCTGTGGCGTCGAGATTGGCATCCGCCGTCTGGAAGCTCGTCCGACTGCCGATCTGTGTATCGACTGCAAAACGCTGGCAGAGATACGCGAAAAGCAAATGGCAGGATAATATCCTGTCTAAAATCGGCTCCTGCCACTCGCAGGGGCCGTCTTCGGATAATTTACCGCTGATGAATGATATTCATCACTCTATCTTCTGTCTGGATAAAACGCTGACGAGATAGCACCAACCTCTTATGTCTGGAACCGATTGTTTTACCGGAAAAAATAGTTTTTCTGAAGCTAATCGCCTTTCTGAAACCGACCGTTATATCGGGCGTTTTGCCCCTTCTCCCTCTGGTGACCTGCATTTTGGCTCACTGATCGCCGCACTGGGTAGTTATCTTCAGGCTCGTTCTCGACAAGGGCGCTGGCTAGTACGCATTGAAGACATCGATCCTCCACGGGAAATTCCCGGTGCCGCCTCTCGCATACTCGCACAATTAGAACACTACGGTTTGCACTGGGACGGTGATGTGGTTTACCAGTCACAGCGGCATGCGCGTTACCGCGAGATTCTTCAGCAGCTTCAACAGCAGGGAATGAGCTACTACTGCACCTGTACGCGTAGCCGCATTCAGCAGCTAGGTGGGCACTATGATGGCTATTGCCGGACGCGCAACCTGCCTGCCGATAACGCCGCGCTCCGTCTGCGCCAGACGACGCCGGTATTTCATTTTCACGATAAATTACGTGGCGATCTGTATGCCGATAACGCTCTCGCTCAGGAAGATTTTATTATCCACCGCCGCGATGGGCTATTTGCCTACAATCTAGCCGTGGTGATCGACGATAACGATCAGGGGATTACCGAGATCGTGCGCGGTGCCGATCTTATCGAGCCAACCGTTCGGCAAATCTCGCTCTATCGCCAGTTAGGCTACACGATCCCCACCTACGTTCATCTGCCGCTGGTGCTGAATAGTGAGGGAAATAAGCTTTCCAAACAAAATCACGCCCCCTCACTACCGGACGGCGATCCGCGTCCTGTGCTGCTTGCCGCACTGCAATTTTTACATCAACCGCTGCCAGAAAATAGCCAGGATATGACACTTTCCGCGCTTCTGGCATGGTCTGTGGCGCACTGGTCCCTGGATACCATCCCGTTGCAAGCAGCAATAAACGCGTCCGCGATCACATCAGCATTCTCAAAGGGGCATTGGTGAGCTATGATTAGCCGCTATTTTTCGTGGCGCGCCATCCTTAGCCGCCCCTTTGGGGGGCGACGCCAATGCTGTGCTGTTGATTTATCCATCACTATCGAGGTGTATTATCTTTTCCCGAGTTGCTAATTTTTGTCGTAAAGTACTGAATCGTGAGAACGAAATGGTCGAATCAGAGGAACCGCGTCGGCATCTGACGGTGATTCCGCGTGACCAACATACAATTTCACGCAGCGACATCAGCGATAATGCGCTGAAAGTACTTTATCGCCTGAACAAAGCGGGCTACGAGGCTTATCTGGTTGGCGGCGGTGTACGCGACCTGCTGCTGGGCAAAAAGCCGAAGGATTTTGATATCACCACTAACGCCACGCCCGATCAGGTGCGCAAGTTATTCCGCAACTGTCGTTTGGTCGGGCGCCGTTTCCGTCTCGCCCATATCATGTTCGGGCCAGAGGTGATTGAAGTTGCCACATTCCGTGGTCACCACGATCAGCATCAAGAGCAGCAAGAAACTAAAAACTCTTCTCAGCAGGCTCAGAACGGCATGCTGTTGCGTGACAATATTTTCGGTTCGGTAGAAGAAGACGCTCAACGCCGCGATTTCTCAATCAATAGCCTCTACTACAGCATTGCTGATTTCAGCGTACGCGATTATACCAATGGCCTGAACGATCTGCATCAGGGCGTCATCCGTATGATTGGCGATCCCGAAACGCGCTACCGTGAAGATCCGGTGCGTATGCTGCGCGCCGTCCGTTTCGCCGCTAAGCTGAACATGACGGTCAGCCCGGAAACCGCTGAGCCGATTCCTCGTCTGGCCTCATTGCTGCACGATATCCCTGCGGCGCGTATGTTTGAAGAGTCGCTGAAGCTGCTTCAGTCGGGCTATGGCTATCCAACCTATAAAATGCTGTGTGAATACCAGCTGTTCCAGCCGCTTTTCCCGCTGCTGAGCCGCCATTTCACACCAAACGGCGATTCCACGCTGGAGCGCATGGTTGCCCAAGTGTTGAAAAACACCGATAAGCGTTTGCAAAACGACATGCGGGTGAATCCGGCATTTTTGTTCTCCGCCATGCTGTGGTATCCGCTGATCGAGCATGCACAAAAGCTGGCTCAGGAAAGTGGTCTGGCCTACTTCGATGCGTTCTCGCTGGCAATGAACGATGTACTGGACGAACAGTGCCGTTCTCTGGCAATCCCTAAGCGTATTACCTCGTTAGTCCGCGATATCTGGCAGTTGCAAACGCGACTGTCTCGCCGTCAAGGTAAACGCGCTTATAAGCTGATGGAACATCCTAAATTCCGCGCCGCGTATGACTTGCTTTGCCTGCGTGCCGAAATAGAAAACCATCAGGAGCTGCTGCGTCTGGCTCAGTGGTGGGGGGAATTCCAGGTTGCAGCACCGCCACGCCAACAAACCATGCTGAGATCGCTGGATGACGGCCCGACACCACATCGTCGCTCCCGCCCTCGTCGTCCACGTAAACCGACGACGGCACGCAGGGATCAAGCCTGATGGCACGCGTGTATCTGGCGCTGGGAAGCAATCTTGCCCAGCCTTTGCAACAGGTACGCGCCGCACTGGCAGCGCTGGATGCGATTCCACAGACTCGCGTCGTTCGCTGCTCCTCGTTTTATCGTAGTCGCCCGCTCGGCCCACAGGATCAACCGGATTATCTTAATGCCGTCGTTGAACTGGAAACCGCATTAGCCGCCGAATCATTGCTCGATTGCACACAGGCTATTGAACTGGAACAAGGTCGCGAACGTAAAGCGCACCGCTGGGGCCCACGCACGTTGGATCTGGATATTCTGTTGTTTGGTGATGCCACGATCCAGACGGAACGTCTGACCGTGCCGCATTACGATATGAAAAATCGTGAATTCATGCTCTACCCACTCGCGGAAATTGCCCCTGATCTGGCATTCCCTGACGGCGAAACGCTCGCGCAACGGCTAACCCATGTCGATCGCAATGGTCTGACATTGTGGGACGACAATACTACCTGAGCCACAGTAAAGCCAACATACAAGCAGATTAGCATGGCGGGTATATCGCCACACGTCGGCTTACATTAGAATGTTTCCCTCAATTATTCGCCCTATTGACATAGGAAGACCGTCATGAAACCGACGACTATCTCCCACTTGCGCCAATGGAAACAAGAGCAGCGAAAATTCGCTACGATAACAGCTTACGACGCCAGCTTCTCTCGTTTATTTTTTGAACAAGGCATTCGCGTGATGCTGGTAGGTGACTCTCTGGGCATGACCGTGCAAGGTCATGATTCCACCTTGCCTGTGACCACACACGACATCGTCTACCATACACAGTGCGTCCGCCGCGGCGCACCACTCGCGCTGGTTCTCTCCGATATGGCGTTTATGACTTACGCCACACCAGAACAAACGTTTAGCCAGGCAGCAGAACTGATGCGTGCCGGTGCGAATATGGTGAAACTGGAAGGTGGAAGCTGGCTTGCCCCAACGGTAAAAATGCTGACCGAACGCGCCGTACCGGTTTGCGGTCATCTGGGTCTGACGCCGCAGTCCGTTAATATCTTCGGTGGCTATAAAATTCAGGGCCGCAGCGAAAGCGATGCCAATCAACTGTTGGCTGATGCCCTCGCACTTGAAGAAGCTGGCGCACAGCTGCTTGTGCTGGAATGCGTACCTGTCGCGCTGGCTAAACGCGTCACAGACGCGTTGTCGATTCCTGTCATCGGCATCGGCGCAGGCAACGTTACCGACGGGCAGATTCTGGTCATGCATGATGCCTTCGGCATTACTGGCGATAGTTCACCTAAATTTGCCAAGAACTTTCTGGCCCAAAGCGGTGATATTCGCACGGCAGTGCGCCTGTATGCACAGGAAGTCGAACAGGGTATCTATCCGGATGAAGCGCATTCGTTTCATTAATCAGACTGTTTTTTAAGGAGTATGGCGTGTTAATTATCGAAACCCCTCTGTTGCTGCGCCGCGAAGTGCGTCGCTGGCGTCAGGAAGGGAAACGCATTGCTTTGGTTCCCACTATGGGCAATTTGCACGACGGGCACATGACGCTGGTCGATGAAGCCAAAGCTCGCGCCGATATCGTTATTGTCAGCGTTTTTGTTAATCCCATGCAGTTTGAGCGGCCAGATGATTTAGCCCGCTACCCCCGAACGTTGCAGGAAGACTGCGAGAAATTGAACCGCCGTGGTGCCGATCTGGTTTTCGCACCGAGCCCGGATGTGATATACCCAAATGGGCTGGAATCGCAAACGTTTGTCGATGTGCCCGGCCTGTCTTCTATGTTGGAAGGGGCTAGCCGCCCCGGTCATTTCCGAGGCGTAGCCACTATCGTTAGCAAGCTGTTCAATCTGGTACAGCCGGATTTGGCCTGCTTCGGCGAGAAGGATTACCAGCAGTTAGCGCTGATTCGGCAGCTTGTCCGTGATATGGGCTATGACATTGATATCATCGGCGTGCCTATCGTGCGTGCAAAAGATGGGTTGGCATTGAGTTCACGTAATGGCTATCTCAGTGCTGAAGAGCGCCAGTTGGCACCGACGCTGTACCAGTTGATGATGGCGCTTTCAGCGCAGTTAGACAACGGCGATCGCCAGATCGATCCATTGCTGGAACAAACGGCAGATAAATTACGCGAAGCAGGCTTTACGCCTGATGAACTGTTTATCCGCGATGCTGATACGCTGCAACCGCTGAGCACTGCCAGTACGCGTGCCGTGATTTTGATAGCGGCCTGGTTAGGCAAGGCCAGATTGATTGATAACCACCAGGTCGATTTGACTGTATGAACCGAGGTAACAAAGCGATGATACGTACCATGCTGCAAGGCAAGCTGCACCGGGTCAAAGTAACTCAGGCTGACTTGCATTATGAAGGCTCTTGCGCCATTGATCAGGATTTCATGGAGGCTGCGGGCATTCTGGAATACGAAGCGATTGATATCTACAACGTTGATAACGGGCAGCGTTTCTCTACCTACGCCATTGCAGGAGAAAGAGGTTCACGCATTATCTCTGTGAACGGTGCCGCCGCGCGCTGCGCCTGCGTGGGTGACAAACTGATTATCTGTTCCTATGTGCAGATGTCCGACGAGCAGGCCAGAAGCCACAGCCCTAAGGTTGCCTATTTCTCTGGCAATAACGAGCTGCAACGTCAGGCAAAAGCGATTCCGGTTCAGGTCGCCTGATCGACAGTTTCTGAAGGAATCGAGCGGTTGTAATGGATAGATCGTAAAGACGCTGCAAGTACGGTAGCTGTAAGCTTGGATTGCGCAGATATGAATCTCATCCCTGAGATTCACCCTTTCAGGGCCGTCGCAAGCGACGTTCAAAGGCGTTCCTGACGCCTTTGTCCCTGGCGCAAACGCTTTACTCTTCTATTCCATTACTCCCGTTTTCACTTCTTAGATCAGCCTGCAAAAAGGCTAACACGGTGTTACCACCGCCTTTTCATTTGCAGCATTCACACACTACGTTCGTAACCCGCGTCCGCGTTCAATCAGCCACCAGACCAGCAGATAAAATACCACGATAAAGGCAATCAGTACCGACATGGTGAACAGCAGCGGCACATCCTGAATCCCAAGAAAGCCGTAGCGGAAGCCGCTGATCATGTACACCACCGGGTTCAGTTTGGAAACGGCCTGCCAGACGGGCGGTAAGAGCGTCAGCGAGTAAAATACCCCGCCCAGATAGGTCAACGGCGTTAATACGAACGTCGGAATCAGGCTGATATCATCAAAGGTTTTCGCAAACACCGCATTCAGTAATCCCGCCAGCGAGAACAGCGTCGCCGTCAGTAGCAGCGTTAGAACGATGATCCACCAGGCATGAACATGTAGCGGAACGAAGAACAACGACACTGCGGTTACCAGAATGCCGACGCACAGACCGCGCGCGATACCGCCGCCAATATACCCCGCAATGATCACGTGTGTTGGCACTGGCGCGACCAGCAACTCTTCAATATTGCGCTGGAATTTAGCGCTGAAGAAGGAAGAGGCGACGTTGGCATAGGCGTTGGTAATCACCGCCATCATAATTAGACCCGGCACGATAAACTGCATGTAGGTAAAACCGTGCATTTCCCCAATACGTGAACCGATCAAGTTGCCGAAAATAATAAAATACAGCGTCATGGTGATCACGGGTGGCACCAGCGTCTGAATCCATATACGGCCAAAACGGGTCACTTCTTTAACCCAGATACTCTGTAGCGCCACCCAATACAAACGCATCATGCCTTTTCTCCCTTACCGTTCACGCCGTCCCCATTAACCAACGTGACAAACAGCTCTTCCAACCGGTTAGCTTTATTACGCATACTTAATATTGTTATCCCCTGCGCGCTTAGCTGGCTGAATAGCGCGTTCAAACCTTGCTCGCGCATCACATCCACTTCCAGCGTTGACGTATCCATCAGACGGAACGCATAACCTTCAAGCTGTGGTAGCGGGCTTTTTGCCGCCAGATCGAAAATAAACGTTTCGGACTTCAGTTGAGCAAGCAGTTGCTTCATCGAGGTATTTTCCACCAGCTCACCTCGCTGAATGATCCCGATGTTGCGGCACAGCATTTCCGCTTCTTCCAGATAGTGCGTCGTCAGGATAATCGTCGTGCCCTGCGCATTTAGCTCTTTCAAAAAACCCCACATGGAACGACGCAATTCGATATCCACACCCGCCGTTGGTTCATCAAGAATCAGCAACTTAGGTTCATGCATTAACGCACGTGCAATCATCAGGCGGCGCTTCATCCCCCCCGACAACATCATTGCTTTTTCGCTGCGTTTCCCCCACAAATCCAGCTGTTTCAGATATTTTTCGGCACGCTGCAACGCATCCTGACGTTTCACGCCATAGTAACCCGCCTGATTAACCACAATCTGTAATACCGTTTCGAACTGATTGAAGTTAAATTCCTGCGGAACCAGCCCCAACTGGCGTTTCGCATTCACTTTATCCAGCTCAAGGTCATAGCCGAAGACGCGAACTTTCCCGGCGGTTTTGTTCACCAACGAGCTGATAATCCCAATCGTAGTGGATTTTCCTGCGCCATTCGGCCCCAGCAGCGCATAGAAATCCCCTGCTTCCACGTTCAGGTCGATTCCCCGTAACGCCTTGACGCCTCCCGAATAAGTTTTGGTTAGTTGCGCCAGTTCCAGTGCATATGTCATAAGAAATGGATTGCCTTATTATCAGTGAGTTCTACAGATTCAAAGTGTGACAAATATATACTCTAAATAATTCAAGTTGCAGGTAGGCGGCAAAGGAAGGACAAATTCGTCGGGAACGAATTTGACCAGCCAACGGCTGGCCTCCGGTGAGAGACAGGATGTCTCTCCCTCATCCCGATGAACTTACTCAGGTAAGTGATTCGGGTGACTGACAAATCTGCCAGTGGCAGATTTGAACGCGGCTTGCAGCGGACCCAACGGGGCGAGGCACACCAGTGTGCCGAGTAACGCAGCCAACGCACATGCAACTTGAAGTATGACGAGTATAAACTATCGTTTTTCAAACGACGCATGTTGCCTTATATTACTCATCACTGCCCCTTGTTTGTTACAGGTCATTTACTTTCATGAAAGAAATTGAAACGCTCATCGCCAATAACCAGCTTTGGTCTAAAACGATGGTGGAAGAGGACCCTGGCTATTTTGAACGCCTGGCGCAGGCGCAACGTCCCCGTTTTCTATGGATTGGATGCTCGGACAGTCGCGTACCTGCGGAAAGTCTGACCAGCCTTGAGCCTGGTGAACTGTTTGTTCACCGCAACGTCGCAAATCTGGTTATTCACACCGACCTCAATTGCCTGTCTGTCGTGCAATATGCCGTCGAAGTTCTCGAAGTCGAACACATCATCATCTGCGGCCACTACGGCTGTGGCGGTGTTCAGGCGGCGGTGGAAAACCCGGAACTGGGTTTGATTAACAACTGGCTGCTGCATATCCGTGATTTGTGGTACAAGCATAGTTCGCTGCTGGGGGAATTGCCTCCCGAACAGCGCCTGAATACGCTCTGTGAAATCAACGTTGTCGAGCAGGTTTATAACCTCGGCCACTCCACCATCATGCAGTCCGCCTGGAAACGTGGGCAGAAAGTCACCATCCACGGCTGGGTGTACGGTATTCAGGATGGCCGACTGCGCGATCTGGAAGTGACTGCAACCAACCGGGAGACGCTGGAACAGCGTTATCGCCGCGCGATTTCCACCCTGTCTTGATTCGCAGCCTGACGCCCACTCACTGGGCGTCGCTCACGGCATCGGCCTTACCTTGACCGTTATTCTTGCGGAACAACCTTGCCGACATAAGGTAAATGGCGATAGTGCTGAGCATAGTCGATGCCGTATCCCACAACGAATTCATCAGGGATCGAGAACCCAACCCACTCAACTTTCACCGCCACTTCACGGCGCTCTGGCTTATCCAATAGCGTACAGATAGCCAACGATTTTGGCTCACGCAGTTGCAGAATTTCTCGCACTCTGCTCAGGGTATTGCCCGAATCGATAATATCTTCAACGATCAATACGTCTTTGCCGCGAATATCTTCATCCAAATCTTTCAGGATTTTAACATCGCGCGTACTGTTCATACCGCTGCCATAGCTGGATGCCGTCATGAAATCCACTTCGTGAGGGACATCGATCGCCCGGCATAAATCGGCCATAAAGATAAACGAGCCGCGCAATAGCCCCACCAGCACCATATCGCTGCCGCTATCACGGTAGTGTTCGCTGATCTGTTGCCCCAGTTCGGTAACCCGCGCCATCACTTCCTGCTCAGAAATCATGACTTCCACGGTATGTTTCATCATACTGATAACTCTTTGAAGTAAGGTATTCAGCACCATCGGAAAAATGACAGACTCATTATCGATGATGCGCCAATGCTGATGTCAATCAGCCCAGGTCATGCCCAGGCGCGCGAAGTATATCAGAAACCACACCATGAAGGAGACACCATGAGCACACCCTCTGTGGATGTTTGCTACAAAGTGAACGCCCCACTTTCCCGCCAGCAGTTCGTTGAGCTGTTAGCGAAAACCTCATTGGGGCCGCGTCGCCCGCTGGATGATGAGACAGCGATTGCAGGTATGCTTAAGCACGCCAATCTGCTGGTTTCCGCATGGCGAGGGGATACTCTGATTGGGATTGCGCGCAGCGTAACAGATTTTCATTTTTGCTGTTATCTGTCCGATCTGGCCGTGTCAGACAACTGTCAGCATGCGGGAATAGGAAAGAAGCTGATTCAGGAAACCGCTCAGCAGCTTGAAAAAGGCTGCAAAATTATTTTGCTGGCTGCGCCGCTGGCGGTGGATTACTACCCGAAATTAGGGTTTGAAAAGCACAACAGCGCCTGGATCATGCCTGCGTCAGATTTACACGCAGACGCGTAGTCATTTCGTTTCAGAGCCGTCAGCCGTATTGCTGACGGCCGGCAAAGCAGGGTACAGGACCGGAGGGTCCGTCTTAATGCTCAAACGTATCTGCTGTCCTGGCTCAAACCAGTTGCCGGTCTGCACCAATAACATCAGTTCCCCCAGCTTTACCCGATACAAGTTTGATGTCCCCATAAACAGCCGATCTTCGATAAATGCCGGACCATCAGGATCGAGCGCCAACGCCACATCAGCAGGACGCACCATCCAGTCGCACGGCGAATCGATCGGCTGATTGAGTGGGTGTGTTGCATGATGATCGCCCAATGGGCTCTGCCATTGGTGGTCGCTCATAATCTTTACGGGCAGATAATTCGTATTCCCCATAAAATCAGCCACAAAGCGGCTGTTCGGCCGATGGTACAGCTCAGAGGGATAGCCCTGCTGCATAATTTTTCCTTCATCCAACAGAATCAGATGATCGGCGCAGGCAAAAGCTTCTTCCCGGCTGTGCGTGGCGAACACCGCCGCGACATGACGCTGTTTGAGAACCTGCCGTAATTCAGTAATCAGGCGATAGCGGGTCTGGCTGTCCAAACCGGGAAACGGTTCGTCCAGCAGCAGCAGTTTCGGCTCACAGGCCAGCGCGCGGGCAATCGCCAAACGCTGTTGCTGTTCATTTGATAGCTCGTGTGGATAACGCGCGGCAACCTCATCCAGTTGCAAAAGCGCCAGCATCTCCGCACAAATTGGCTTTACCTCGCTTTCCGGACGGCCATATAACCCAAACGCAATATTGCCTGCAACAGTCAGGTGCGGGAAAAGTGCATAGTCCTGAAAAATCAGCCCAACCTGACGCCGTTCAGGCAAGACGTACTCTTGCGGTGAACTGACTGGCTCCCCCTCTAACAAGATCTTGCCCTGGGTAATCGGTAGCAGGCCCGCAATCACCTGTAATAACGCCGTCTTACCGCAACCGTTCTTGCCCAGTAGGCAGATAGTCTCATCATCACGCACGGAAAATGAGATGTTCTCCAACACGGGAGACTGCTGCAACGAACAACTTACCGACTGAACGCTCAGAATATCTATCGACGCGGCCATGTGATTATCCTTTTATATTCAATGCGCGATTCAGCCCAAAAACTGGTATCAGCCCTACCGCCACTAACACCAGCGCAGGAAAGGCAAATGACGCGACTTGCTCACTCGCCGTAAAGCGAAAAACATAGGTTGCCAGCGTATCGATCCCAAAAGGACGCAGCAGCAACGAGACATTCAACTCTTTCATGCTTTCCGTGAAAATCAGCAACGCGCCGATGAACACACTGCGGCGCAACAACGGCATATGCACGCGCGACCAACGGCTGAGGGGGGAAGCCCCCAGCACGAGGCTCGCACTATCCAGCGACCGCGGAATAGCGTCCATGCTGCGCTCAAGGCTGTCTAGCATCAAACGCCCAAATTTAACGCTATAGGCAAGAATGAGAATAAACAATGAACCCGCCAGCCAAGCATCTGCTGTGGGTAGTCCGGCTGCGTTAGCAAAAAGAGTAATCCCTCTATCCACCAACGACAGCAAGGTAAACAGCCCAACGGCCAGTACCGCGCCAGGCAAAGCAAAACTCAGGCTCACCAGCCGAACCGGCGTCTGGTTGGCGAACATGCCAGCCGTACGGGTGTAGAAGATAAACGACAGCGCCATTAACGTAATGATGACGGTCGCCGTGGAAGACGCCAGTAGGCTATTCGTCACCGCATGAAGGAATGCTATATCCCATACCGACAGCATATGGCGGAGTGCCAAAAAGAGGAGATACAACAGCGGAAACAGGAATGACAGACAGACAATTCCCCAGCAGTAACCGCGAGCGACCTTGCTGCGCCACCCGCTCAACACAGGCGGAACCACCAGAGAAGCGTTCGACTGAGCCTGATAAATTTTCTGCTTCCGGCGCCAAAAATTAACCAGAAACATCAAGAGAAAGATCGCGGGCAGAATCAACACACCAAGGCGCGACGCCGCCCCGAGATCGCCCTGTCCCTGCCAGATATCGAGCACCTGTGTTGTCATGGTTGGAATACCAAGATAAGACGCGGCACCATAATCGCCTAATGTCTCGACCACCACTAACGCGCCACCGCAGGCAATCGCAGGTAGCGCAATAGGCAAGCATAAGCGACGGAATACCTGGGAACGTGTCTGATTCAGCAAACGAGCCGAATGGATAAGGCTAGCAGGCTGTTTCACCAGTGCTTCACGCACCAACAGGTAAATGTAGGGGTATAAAACGAGCGCCAGCGTCAGACTCACGCAGCCCAGTGAAACAGATAGCCCAACGGCGTGGGATTCTCCCCACGATGGTGCTATCTGTAGCCCCCACTCCCGCAACAGCGAGGAAAGATGCCGCGACACATCGGTATAAAGGTAAGCAAGCAGGAACGCAGGCATCGCGAGTGGTAGGCAAAGCGCCCATTGCAGCACACGATGGCCGGGAAAACGGTACATGGCGATGAGCCAGGCTGAAGGCAACCCAAACAGCAAGCTGAAAAAAAGCGTGCCAATCACGATAACCGCAGAATGCATCAGATAAGTGGGTAACCCGATTTGCCACAGTTGGGTAAACCCCATTCCGTCGGCAAAAAAAACCTGATAAAAAACCGTCGCTAAAGGAAGCAGCAACAGTCCCGCCAACAACCAACTACTGACGCGCCAGACACCGGAGATCATAGAATAAAAACTGTATTAGATGAGATCGCTGTTATTAATAACAGAGCCTGACAGCGGCGTCATCGTATCAAACAACGATAAATAGGCTCTAATCCTGCGATTAACCTGACACGACTTTTATTATTGAAATGAAATCAAAAAAATAATCTATATTTCATGGAGTTAATAAAAATATTTCTCCCTCGTCCATGACCCGTTTTTTTATCATCATTCCCGAAATAATTCGAGCTGCAAGACAAGATGTTAGCGTTTTGAACCGCGCAATGTGTGCATCCACGAAAATGAGGGTTTAAGAAAAATCAACGCATGTGCCGCTTGAAAGATGATGGGATATCAGATGTTTCCCGTAAGAAAGCTTGGAAAACCCTGCGATATCTGTGATAACGTCAGCTGACGATATTTGGAACAGGTTCAACCATGAAAAACTCTGCGCTGGCTCTGCTCCTGCTAAGCCTGATGAGCTTCTCTTCCGCCAGCAAGGCGCTGAATGAATTTGAGGCGGAAGATCTGGCCGATCTAACCGCGATCTTTGTTTATCTGAAAAACCACTGTGGTTACCAAGACCTGCCAAATGAACAGGTTCGTCGGACGTTGGTCGCATTCGCTCAGCAGAACCGCTGGGATCTTAGCAATTATAGCGCCTATGACATGACAGCGATGGGTGAAGACAGCTATCGCGATCTCAGTAAAATCGCAATTCCAACGCCGAAGAAATGTCAGTCTCTGGCACGTAATTCGCTCGGTTTACTCTCCTACGCGCAGTAATTCCGCCCCCTCCTCCGTACTGACTGAAATTTGACCGTGCAAGCGGCAAAAGAGTCGGCTATGATGGCGCGCCAATTTTCATGGCTGTTATCGCGGAGGAAGCCCTAACATGTCCCAGAAAGAAATTTGGTATGAAACCCTGCATGCCAACTTTGGCCAATATTTTTCGGTTGATCGGGTGCTGTATCACGAGAAGACCGATCACCAAGATCTCATCATTTTTGAAAACAAGGCGTTAGGTCGCGTGATGGCGCTTGACGGCGTGGTGCAAACCACCGAGCGCGATGAATTCATCTATCACGAAATGCTCACCCACGTTCCTCTTCTGTCACACGGCAACGCCAAACGCGTACTGATTATCGGTGGCGGCGATGGCGGCATGTTGCGGGAAGTCAGTCGACACCGCGGCGTCGAACAGATCACGATGGTAGAAATCGATGCGGGCGTGGTGGAGTTTTGTCGCCAGTATCTGCCCAATCACAGCGCCGGTAGCTATGACGACCCGCGTTTTAATCTGGTGATTGATGACGGCGTAAACTTCGTCAGACAGTGCAGCGATAAGTTTGACGTTATCATTTCCGATTGCACCGACCCTGTCGGCCCCGGTGAAAGCCTGTTCACCTCAGATTTCTATCAGGGCTGCGCTCGCTGCCTGAACGAAGGCGGGATTTTTGTTGCTCAGAATGGCGTGTGTTTCCTGCAACAGGATGAAGCCGTCGGCAGCCATAAAAAACTCAGCCGCTATTTCAACGATGTCAGCTTTTATCAGGCCGCAATCCCGACGTACTACGGCGGCATTATGACGTTCGCCTGGGCCAGCAATCACCCGGCGCTGCGCCAGATAGACACCGCCACGCTGCACCAGCGTTTTGCGCAATCCGGTATCACCTGTCGCTATTACACACCAGATGTTCACATCGGCAGTTTTGCCCTGCCACAGTATCTGTTGAGCGCGTTACAGAATGCGCAATAGCCCATCACTTAGGGTAACCACACAACCACAAGGGGGTGACGTAAATTGCACAAGCTGAAGCTACACGGCTTTAATAACCTAACGAAAAGCCTGAGTTTTTGTATCTACGATATCTGTTACACCAAAACGGCTGACGATCGCGATGGTTACATCGCCTATATCGACGAACAATATAACGCTAACCGTTTAACAGAAATCCTCACTGAAACCTGCTCAATTATCGGTGCCAACGTCCTTAACATCGCGCGTCAGGACTATGACCCACAAGGTGCCAGCGTGACCATTCTGGTCAGCGAAGAACCTATCGATCCACGGGATGTCGATACCTCAGAACACCCAGGGCCGCTACCCAACTCCGTCGTGGCGCACCTGGATAAAAGCCATATCTGCGTTCATACCTACCCGGAAAGCCACCCAGAAGGCGGGCTGTGCACCTTCCGTGCGGACATAGAAGTGTCAACCTGTGGCGTAATCTCACCGCTGAAAGCGCTGAACTACCTTATCCACCAGCTTGAATCCGATATTGTGACCATCGACTATCGCGTGCGGGGATTTACCCGTGATGTCAACGGCATAAAACATTTCATCGATCATCAGATCAATTCGGTTCAGAACTTCATGTCTGAGGATATGAAAGCGCTCTATCACATGATGGATGTGAACGTGTATCAGGAAAATATCTTTCATACCAAGATGTTATTGAAGGATTTCGACCTCAAGCATTACCTGTTCAACGTCAGCCCTGAAGCACTCAGCGCGGCTGAACGGAAAAGAATCACCGATCTGCTGTATCACGAAATGCAGGAAATCTATTACGGCAGAAACCTGCCTGTCCTGTAATCAATACATATAGGGTGTATCTCTTAGTCACAAATATAAGGGCATCAAGGATTTTGCCGTTATCCGGCGTGAAAATTATGCAGCGGTGCGCTTGACCGCCGAGTGAGCGACAGGACGTCGCGAAAGCCAGCGCCATGCCGGGAGCATGTCGCTGGCGGCTCGAAAAGCGAGCATGGGCACCGATGGAACCGCGTAGCGGCATAATTTAGCCGGAAGCCTGGGTTCGCAGGGCGGCGGCGACTGAGCGCCCTGCGTCGGGCGCGTGCTATGAAGTAGCATGAAAATGCTGGTTTCATTGCGCACGAAATTGTCTCTTAGTCAGCATAAAAAAGCGTTACTAAGAAGCCACCTTTTACCAAAGGAAAGCTGGATTAGTCATGTTGGCTTTTGTCTTTCCCACATTACCCTTCATTTCGTCGCACACTATTTCGTCAAAAATGATGCGCGTCACATTTATTTATTTCTGCATTTTTTACTTGCATTCTCTCCCAGCCTTGCTGCATCTGGGTTTGCGTCAATTGGTATAAGGTCAACTAAAAATCATATATCTTGTGTGGTTGAAATTTTAAATGCCCACATCTAGTATTCTTTGTGTAGCCGTCACGTAACGGGTCGCTACCCAGTGGATCGGTTCGGGCGCACATGCCCTGAAGATAGCCGCTCCGACATACTTCTTTCACGCCAAAGGGTAAATACGAATCATGCGTATTACTATTTTCACTAAGCCAGATTGTGTTCAATGCAACGCCACATGCCGTGCGTTGGACAAGCAAGGAATTAACTATCAACTGGTGGACTTAACTGAAGATGAACAGGCGTTACAGCAGGTAAGAGCGTTGGGCTATCAGCAGGTGCCCGTCGTGATGACGGCCGACGATCATTGGAGCGGCTTCCGCCCGGATAAGATCAGTACTCTGAACGCCGCCCTGCAATTGCAGTAAGGGGGCAATATGAACCCGCTGGTCTATTTCTCCAGCCAGTCGGAAAACACGCATCGCTTCATTTCCAGGATCGGCTTACCCGCCCTGAGAATCCCGATAGCGACAGAACAGCCTGCATTGAAAGTTGAACGCCCCTATATTCTGGTTGTCCCCAGCTACGGCGGAGGCAGCACGAAAGGGGCTGTGCCGCGTCAGGTCATCATCTTTCTCAACAATCCGCACAATCGCGCTTATCTACGCGGCGTGATTGCCGCAGGCAATACCAATTTCGGTGCAGCGTACTGCATCGCCGGTGACATCATTGCGCAGAAATGTCAGGTGCCTTACCTGTACCGCTTTGAATTGCTCGGCACGGCAGAAGACGTTGCAAACGTGCGTAAGGGAGTAACTGAATTTTGGCAACAACAGACCACGTGAGTGCAAAGGCAACCAAAGCCGACGCGGATGCCCACTCGCTCGATTACCATACACTCGACTACCATGCGCTGAACGCGATGCTCAACCTCTACGACGCAGAGGGGAATATCCAGTTCGAGATGGATAAGCTCGCGGCGCGCCGTTATTTCCTACAGCATGTGAACCAGAACACCGTGTTCTTCCACAATCTGGAAGAAAAGCTGCGTTATCTGGTCGAAGAAGGTTACTACGAAGCGGACGTGCTGGATCAATACCATTTCGATTTCATCAAGAGCCTTTTCCAGCAGGCTTACGCTCACAAGTTCCGCTTTCAAACCTTTTTGGGTGCGTTCAAATACTATACCGGTTATACGCTGAAAACCTTTGATGGCAAACGCTATCTTGAACGCTACGAAGATCGCGTTTGTCTCGTAGCGCTAGCGCTTGCCAAAGGGGACACAACACTGGCTAGCGCGCTGGTTGACGAGATTATCAGCGGACGTTTCCAGCCCGCCACGCCCACGTTTCTCAACTGCGGTAAAAAACAGCGCGGCGAGCTGGTTTCCTGCTTCCTGCTGCGCATTGAAGATAATATGGAGTCGATTGGTCGCGCGATTAACTCCGCGCTTCAGCTCTCAAAACGCGGCGGTGGCGTCGCCTTCATGCTTAGCAACATCCGTGAAACCGGTGCGCCGATCAAACGTATCGAGAACCAATCGTCCGGCATTATCCCGATCATGAAAATGCTGGAGGATGCGTTCTCCTACGCCAACCAGCTTGGTGCGCGTCAGGGCGCGGGCGCGGTGTACCTCAACGCGCATCACCCGGATATTCTGCGTTTTCTGGATACCAAGCGGGAAAATGCCGATGAGAAAATCCGTATCAAGACGCTGTCTTTGGGTGTGGTCATCCCCGATATCACATTCCAGCTCGCGAAGAATAATCAGGTGATGTACCTGTTCTCACCTTATGATGTTGAACAGGTTTACGGCGTGCCGCTGTCGGAAATTAGCGTCACCGAAAAATACCACGAGATGGTTAACGACAAGCGCATCCGTAAATCCCAAATCAAGGCACGCGAATTCTTCCAGATCCTCGCCGAGAT
This sequence comes from Pectobacterium polonicum, assembly GCF_005497185.1. Lineage (GTDB taxonomy): Bacteria > Pseudomonadota > Gammaproteobacteria > Enterobacterales > Enterobacteriaceae > Pectobacterium > Pectobacterium polonicum. The sequence goes on from NZ_RJTN01000021.1 coordinate 78,819, forward strand.
CCAGTTCGAGTCCGGTTATCCCTACATGATGTTTGAGGATACGGTGAATCGCGCAAACCCGATTCACGGCCGCATCAATATGAGCAACCTGTGCTCTGAGATTTTGCAGGTCAATGACGCCAGCCTGTACGATGACGATCTTGGCTATCGTCACATCGGCAAAGACATTTCGTGTAACCTCGGTTCGATGAATATCGCCAACGCAATGGCCTCGCCCGATTTCGGCCAAACAGTTGAAATGGCGATCCGCGCGCTGACCGCCGTTTCCGACATGAGCCACATCCGCTCCGTGCCGTCTATTGAAAAAGGCAACGACGAATCCCATGCGATTGGTTTAGGTCAGATGAATCTGCACGGCTACCTGGCGAAAGAGCGTATTTTTTACGGTACAGAAGAAGCCATCGATTTCACCAATATCTATTTTTACACCGTCGCTTTCCACGCGATTCGGGCATCAAACGCGCTAGCGATAGAGCGTAACCAGCGTTTCGCAGGTTTTGAACTCTCCAAATACGCCACGGGCGAGTATTTTGATAAATACGTCGAACAACAGTGGGAACCGACAACAGACCGCGCACGTGAGCTGTTTGAACAGGCTGGCATCCACATTCCCACTCAGCAGGACTGGGCGGCACTGCGCGAATCTGTTATTGCGCACGGCATTTACAACCAGAATCTGCAAGCGGTTCCGCCGACCGGTTCGATTTCGTATATCAACCACTCGACGTCCAGCATTCACCCGATTGTGTCACGTATCGAAATTCGTAAAGAGGGCAAGATCGGTCGCGTCTACTACCCTGCCCCATATATGAACAATGACAATCTGGAGTATTACCAGGATGCCTATGAAATCGGGCCGCAGAAGATTATCGACACCTATGCCGCCGCAACGCAGCATGTCGATCAGGGGCTGTCGCTGACGCTGTTTTTCCGCGATACCGCCACCACGCGCGACATCAATAAAGCGCAGATCTACGCCTGGACCAAAGGCATTAAGACTATTTATTACATTCGCATACGGCAGATGGCGCTGGAAGGCACCGAAGTTCAGGGCTGTGTGTCCTGTGCGCTATAAGCCATCGCGGAAGGAAATCGAAGCATGACCGCACTCACTCGCGTCCAGGCGATTAACTGGAACAAAATTGAAGACGACAAAGATTTGGAAGTCTGGAACCGGCTGACGTCTAACTTCTGGCTGCCGGAAAAGGTGCCGCTTTCTAACGATATTCCATCGTGGAGCACGCTGAATGCCCGCGAACGTCAGTTGACGATCCGCGTGTTCACTGGCCTGACGCTGTTGGATACCATCCAAAATACGCTGGGCGCGCCGACGCTCATGCCCGATGCGGTGACGCCGCACGAAGAAGCCGTGCTGTCTAACATCAGCTTTATGGAAGCGGTGCATGCCCGCTCATACAGCTCTATTTTCTCGACGCTGTGTCTAACCAGCGAAGTTGATGATGCGTATCGTTGGAGCGAAGAGAATACGGCGTTACAGAAGAAATCCGACATTATTCTGTCGCACTACCGCAGTGACGATCCGCTGATGAAGAAAGTCGCCAGCGTGTTTCTGGAATCATTCCTGTTCTACTCTGGATTCTATCTGCCAATGTACTGGTCAAGCCGCGCCAAACTGACCAACACAGCGGATTTGATCCGACTGATCATCCGCGACGAAGCGGTACACGGCTACTATATTGGCTACAAATTCCAGCGTGGGTTAGTGAAGGCCGATCCTGCTCGTCAGCAGCAGGTGAAAAATTTCGCCTACGATCTGCTACAGGATTTGTATGACAATGAGGTGTTGTATACGCAGGAGCTCTATGACGGCGTCGGTTGGACGGAAGACGTGAAGAAATTCCTCCACTACAACGCGAACAAAGCGCTGATGAATTTGGGTTATGAAGCGTTGTTCCCCGCCAGCATGACGGATGTGAACCCCGCGATTCTCTCGGCGCTCTCGCCAAATGCCGATGAGAACCACGACTTCTTCTCTGGCTCAGGTTCATCTTATGTGATCGGTAAAGCCGTCAACACAGAAGACGAAGATTGGGATTTTTAAAAAAACGGCCATCGCATTTTTGGTGGCCATTTTTCTATAAGAATCAGAAATGAAAAAACCCTGAATCATTGCTGATTCAGGGTCTTCATATAAGTGGCGGAACGGACGGGGCTCGAACCCGCGACCCCCTGCGTGACAGGCAGGTATTCTAACCAACTGAACTACCGCTCCACTCATGCTCACTGAGCGAGATGAATACTAAGATGATGGCACTATTACGTCAATGCTTTTTATAACTAACCGCTTCTGTTTGCTTATAATTTCAGCTTAGTGACTATTCTCTCCCCATGACATAACGACCTATCTATCTTGCTATGTAAAGGGGGATACTTCAGCGGTATTATTCTGCTCGCCACAGGCAGCTACCACCTTTTTTAGCAATCAGATCCAAGCGTTGCTCATGTGCTAATAGCTCGGCCTCATCGGCATAAAGCACCTTTAGCGCTGATTGTGGACGGACAATTCTTTGGATCGTCTCGCTATTCTCATTCTGCTGCTGCGTTTCACCTTCCGTCGAAAAAGTTAGCGACGTTTGACCACCGGTCATCGCCAGATAAACTTCTGCCAGAATCTCGGCATCGAGCAATGCGCCGTGCAGCGTACGCTTGCTATTATCTATTAAATAGCGATCGCAGAGCGCATCCAAACTGTTCCGTTTGCCGGGAAAGATCTTCCGCGCCATAAGCAGGCTATCGGTGATCTTACAGAACGTTTCCGTCTTAGGAAGATCCCGATTCAGCAATCGAAATTCATAATCCATAAAGCCGATATCAAACATCGCGTTATGAATGACCAACTCCGCGCCACGGATAAAATCGAGGAAATCATCCGCAATATCAGCATACATCGGTTTGTCAGCAAGAAATTCATCGCTGATACCATGTATGTTATAGGCCTCTGGGTCAACTAAACGGTCGGGTTTGATGTAGACGTGAAAATGGCGGCCAGTCAGGCGACGGTTAATCACCTCGACCGCACCGATCTCGATAATTTTATGCCCTTCGTAGTGAACCCCCAGTTTATTCATACCGGTGGTTTCTGTATCGAGGACGATTTGTCGCGTAATTTCAGTGCTCATCGTTTTCGTTTATGTCAGACTTGCCGTTTTTACCATGAGGGAGAGTCTACCAGAGATGCGCAAACAGGTAGAAATTTTCACCGACGGATCTTGCCTCGGTAATCCCGGCCCCGGCGGTTATGGCGCCCTGCTGCGCTACAAGCAGCACGAAAAAGCGTTAAGTGCAGGTTATCGTCTTACAACGAATAACAGAATGGAGTTGATGGCCGCGATTGCAGCGCTTGAAACACTGACCACCGACTGTGATGTCGTACTCAGCACAGATAGCCAATATGTTCGTCAGGGGATCACCAGTTGGATTCATAACTGGAAAAAGCGTGGTTGGAAAACCGCTGACAAAAAACCCGTCAAGAATGTCGATCTCTGGAAAAGGTTGGATACCGCGATTCAACGTCATTCCGTGCGCTGGGAATGGGTAAAAGGGCATGCCGGACACCCAGAAAACGAGCGCTGCGATGAGCTTGCTCGCGCCGCCGCCAGTGCGCCAACACTTGATGACATTGGCTATCAGGCGGAGTAAATCACCGTAGGCATCTCTCTCATCTCCGATATATCTTTGTTGCGCCCACTGTGCGGCGCACAGATGCTTTCTGCAACCGCGTTCTCATCGGCGTGAACGTTAGCGGAATCGTTCTCTTTCGGGCAATAATTAACGTCAGGCACCCTAGCATCGGAATATGTTTATTCAACTTCCCCTTATTCCTTCGCCATGGCGTAACGTGAAAGTGAGTCTGATGAATAACCTCATAGTTCAATAGCCCCAACCAGTCCGTGATGCGCATTTGAGTAAACATACGGCTGCAATAGGGATGCTTTTTATTAACCCGAGGGATCAGTTTGCCAAGACCAACCAAACTGATCGGATTAAATGTGCTCAGGATTAACCAACCATCGTCGATCAAAACGCGATCAACCTCGCGTAGAACACGATGTGGGTCCGACGAATAAGACAGCGTTTGAGCAAGTAAGCAGGCATCGATCGACTTTTCAGAGAAAGGCAGTTGATGGGCATCAGCCACGACCTGAAGATTATCACCGTGTGGAGCAACGTTAACCTGATGCGCGATTGCGCACTCTGTTACATCGATTTCTGCACTCAGCGCCCCTATCTTGATAAGGTGAAAACCAAAGAGTTTTGGCCACCATGGCAACAAAGCCAGCTCAAGCGACTCGCGATAAAACTGCCCGCAGGTGATATCATCCCATGAATCAGGGGCAACAATGGTCTGAGGAATTTGTGCCGATTTCATCGTCTGTTCTCGCCCTCAGGCTGCTAGAAAAAGAGGTGATGAATGAATCTTATCAGTATCCCCGCACTTCAGGACAACTACATTTGGTTATTGAGTAATAAAGACAAGCGTTGTGTGATCGTCGATCCGGGTGAGGCGAGCCCAGTGCTAAATGCGCTCGTTCAAAACTCACTTTTCCCCGAAGCAATTTTGCTCACTCACCACCATAACGACCATGTGGGAGGTGTCCGTGAGATACTCAATCATTACCCTAACTTGCCCGTTTTCGGCCCGAAAGAAACCGCTAAATGCGGCGCAACCTATCTCGTCAAGGAAGGAAATACCGTCTCTTTGTTAAATTCGGAATTTTCTGCAATTGAGGTTCCAGGGCATACATTAGGTCATATTGCCTACTATAATGCGCCGTTTTTGTTCTGCGGTGATACGCTATTTTCAGCAGGATGCGGCCGAATACTTGAAGGAACAGCGAAGCAACTTTATGAATCAATTAGTAAAATAGCAGCACTCCCTGATGATACCGTAGTGTGCTGTGCCCATGAATACACGTTATCAAACTTAACGTTTTCTAATGCTATATGGCCAGAAGAGCCAAGTATTGAAGCTTATCTCCATAAAATCAGCCAGATACGCGAAAAATCGCAGTCTAGCCTGCCAACAACATTAGGGCTGGAAAGAAGAATTAATCTTTTTCTCCGTTGCCATGAATTTGATTTAAAAAGAAAATTATCAAAAGAACCTGAAAATATAGAGAATTGGCAAGTTTTTGAGCTGCTACGCAGCAAGAAAGACTGCTTCTGAAGGTTTAGGTTGTGCTATTCCTCTAATCAAAGTATCCTTGCTCGTCTTTTAAGCAACTATTGACCAACATATGAAGGCTAAAGCGATAATCATCGCCTCAGTCTTGCTAGTCGGTTGTCAGGTATCGCCACATGACACCTCGCAACCGAAACAGCATGCACAGAGTTTGTCTTCGGCAAGTCAAAGTGAAGCAGGAAAGTACACAGATAGCCGAGAGGCCTCCGCGCGATGGTTAGATGACGATAGCCTCGCGCAACGAGATCTGTGGAACTTCATTGGCGACGAGCTGAAGATGGAGGTTCCGGATAACGCCCGGGTCCGCGAGCAAAAAACGCGTTATTTGAAAAATAAGAGCTATCTCCACGATGTAACATTACGGGCAGAGCCGTACATGTACTGGATAGTCGAGCAGATTAAGCAACGTAAAATGCCGATGGAACTGGTACTGCTACCCATAGTGGAGAGCGCTTTTGATCCAAGTGCCACATCATCCGCCAATGCCGCTGGGCTATGGCAGATTATCCCTGGCACAGGACTTAATTATGGTTTGAAACAAAACCAGTGGTATGACGGGCGTCGCGACGTAATTGCGTCTACGACAGCTGCGCTGGATATGATGCAACGTCTCAACACGATGTTTGATGGTGACTGGTTATTGACGGTTGCCGCATACAACAGTGGTGAAGGCCGTGTCATGCAGGCGATGAAAGTAAATAAAGCAAAAGGAAAATCAACCAACTTTTGGGCATTGGCGTTACCGCGTGAAACGTCCATTTATGTTCCTAAGATGTTAGCCTTGAGCGATATTCTTAAAAACAGCAAGAAGTATGGCGTAAGCCTGCCGCAACCCAATGAAAGCCGGGCATTAGCCAAGGTTGAGCTGGGGCAGCAGATAGAATTGACTCAAGCCGCTGAGATGGCTGGCCTGTCGTTGAATAAGCTGAAGAGCTATAACTCGGGCTATAAGCGTAATGTAACCGCACCAAATGGGCCACATTACATTATGGTTCCTAAAGCTCACGTTGAGCAGTTGAAAGATTCACTGGCTGATGGTGACATCGCAGCGATTCAACCAACACGCTTAGCGCAAACGCAGTCAGCATCACAGCAATATAAGGTACGCTCAGGCGACACCTTATCGGCAATTGCAGCGCGGCTTAATGTCAGCGCTAAAGATTTGCAGAGCTGGAACAATCTACGTAGCGCTGGTGCGCTCAGGGTTGGACAGACATTGCAAGTTGCCAAAGCGTCAGGTAATAGCAGCTCTATCACCTATCAAGTACGAAAGGGTGATTCGCTGGCAAGTATTGCTAAACGCCACGGCGTAAATATCGCTGATGTAATGCGCTGGAATACGGTTATCAATAAGAATGCCAACATCCAGCCAGGCGATCGTCTGACGCTTTATGTTAGCAGCAACATAAAACCTGATTCTTAAGAATCAGCAACAAAATGCAGCCCTCCTACAGAAATGTAGAGGGCTGTTTTTTTATCGCCATTAAATCAGGCTGAATTCGACAAGCAGTGGATTATGATCTGAGGCCTGAGTCACCAATACAGAAGACTGGTTAACGATCACCCCACGGTAAAAGACGAAATCTAGCGGTCGTCCAAACGCCTTACGCCGCTGGTCATCAACAAAATAGACCTCCTGCAACTCCATCCTTGTCGCAAACCGATTAAGTGCATTGATACGTTGCTGACTCCATGCATTGAAATCCCCAGCCATAATAGCCGGCCCTTGATGATGTATGAGCTGTTCCCCAATTGCAGCTAGTTGTTTGGTATAAACCTCAACACCAAAGCTAAAGTTAACCGCATGGATATTGATAACCATCAGCCTCTGCCCATTCTGAAGCGCATAGACCGTTACTAAAGAAGACTTAGCCAAACGCAGTAAAGGTTCCCGTTCACGTAAAGGACAGCAATATACAGGTTGGGCTGCTGATAGCGTCATCACACCGGATGGGTGCTGCGGGAGGATAATGGCAGGTACTTGATCGGCAGAAAGGTAGTTAGTGGTTGCAAAACGGATAAGGTCTGGCGTACTTTGCGCTTCCTGTAATAGGACAAGCTGGGTATCTTTGCCGAAATTCTGCAACACAGAAAGCCAATTCATTCTTTGTTGCTTAAAAATATTCCACACCATTACGCGTAAAACATCCCCCTCCAGCAACAACGAGCCTGTCGGTATCGTTTGCCCAGGATAATACATTTCCCCAGGAGGAAAGATACGTTCGGCTGGTTGGCCGGCAACATATCTCATTGCATAGGTTCTTTTCCGCACGACTCGTCCACTATCCGTTTCAATACACCAAATACCCTACCAAAAAAATGTCCTCTTCCGTTATAAGAATTTTATCGCAGACTTGTCGCGTGCACTGCCCGTAGAGAAGAAAAAGAGAAAATGATTGGCGAAAAAACGTAAGAAGAAGAAAAAAGAGAAAGTTATCTAAAAACTCTAATGTTATACATACAAGAAAAAGCCCTAAGCTAATGCTTAGGGCTTTTCAAATAAGTGGCGGAACGGACGGGGCTCGAACCCGCGACCCCCTGCGTGACAGGCAGGTATTCTAACCAACTGAACTACCGCTCCACCGAATTTCTTTACAACCACCAGATTACTCCGGCTTACTGCTTAATTTGATGCCTGGCAGTTCCCTACTCTCACATGGGGAAGCCCCACACTACCATCGGCGCTACGGCGTTTCACTTCTGAGTTCGGCATGGGGTCAGGTG